>CALSBI010000005.1:0-321858 GCA_943373145.1 Chitinophaga pinensis | reverse complement strand
GGTTTTCTACTACAGGGATTATTGAGCGAATGAGGGGAATGACGAGTGACGAATGATGAATAACGAATAACGAATGATGAATTAAGAATGACGAATGTTGAATGTGAATACACCCCAATTCGTCATTCTTCATTCCAAATTCGTCATTCTTCCATTAGGCCGGTTTGGGCGTAAAGCCTGTCCGGGAGATCGTACCAACTTCTTTGAATATACCTGTAATAGAAACCATATTAAGCGGAAACTCCAGTAAAACATGGCAGAAACTCAAGAAATATAACCAACGCAGGCCTAGCCCATAGTTGAACGCATATAAAACCAACGACACTACCCACAGCAGAATTACCGCTATGAACCTAGCTTTGGGTACTTTGTGCCAACGAATGATTTCTGTTTTGCTAAACCAGTTTAAATAATGGTAGGTATAAGCAAACGCAATAAAACGCATCAATAATATACCAGCTTGTGAGTTAAACACCACATTGCTGGCATTGGAAAAGTCTAAAGCGGGTTTATCGGACCCTTCATAGTACAACAGATTACCATTGGCATCTTTCAACTGCGGGAACTGCACATTGAACATTTCCGTTAAAAAAGAAAGATTGGTATTGAAGAAACCCTCCCCACCCGCTTGATAGGAATCTTTACCATATTGGCTCACGGTAAAGAAAGTCTTATCCTGAAATAAAAAATACAACAACACGGGGCAAAGAATAAACACTACAACCGAAAACAGGCCACTTTTACTGCGGCTTTTTAAAGCACCGTACAGTATAAAGAAGCCAGTAAAAACGTATACATGCACCAACGTAGGCAGCAAAGCCCCAATAAAAAAAGCAAACCCATCCCGCTTATCAGGTTGAAAAATAGCATTAGCCACCAATAGCACAAATAATAGGCCGCCAATTTTTATTGCCACATTTTTTACGAATACCATTAATAAAGACCCTGTTAATGCCAAAAAGATGATTTTGTTGCCAAAAGCACTGTCAAAAGGGAAGTCCCAACCGTTGCGGTAAGCCAAGCTTTCCAACAGGATTAACACACCAATCACCCAAAGTACGATATAATCATACTTGCCTTTAGTGAAATACTTCCTATCGTGCAACCAACTTATTTCCGTTAGGTAATGCAAGGGGCCCATTACTGCGTAGGCAAACAGAAAAACCTCAAAGGGCATAATAAAAGCCGCCACGCAGCTTATCAGCATCAAACCAATGTTAAGGGTATTGATTTTTGTATCTTTTGTCATGAGCAATGCTAGTTGATTCTTACAAAAATAAAACTTTCTGTGTCTATCTCGTGTTTTGTTGGATGTATTTCAAATTCCCCGAGCGGGTCGGCCGTAAACTGCTGCCATAACCTGATGAGCGAATCCCCTACCTGTTGGTCAAAGACCAGACAGGGGTATGCGAAGGGTTAACCATTCGCCGCCGCCTGGTCTTTTGTTGCGGTCGGTGCGACACCGTCCACGGATCATAAGGCAACTTCAAATTGGGACAAAAGCGAAAATTTGGAATACACGTAAACGGGCGACCCATATGCCACTTTTTACATTTTGCCGTACCTTAACAAAAAATTAACATGGGCACTGCCCAGTTTATATTAGTTTTCCGGTTGGATTATGTACATGAAGCAGAAAAAAATCATTGCCAGGGATATCAGTTGGCTTTCTTTTAACGAACGGGTGCTGCAGGAAGCGGCCGACGAAACGGTTCCGCTGCGGGAGCGCATCAAGTTTTTGGGCATTTTTAGCAATAACCTAGATGAGTTTTTTAGGGTACGGGTTGCCACGCTCAAGCGGATGATAAGCCTGGGGCATAAGGCCAAAATGCACCTGGAAAGCTCAGCCCCCGCCATTTTGGAGGAGATACAGGAAATCGTAGTGGAGCAGCAAAAAACCTTCGACAGGGTGTGGAATACCATTATCCGTGACCTTAAAAAAGAAAAGGTTTTTTTGCTCACGGAAAAGCAGTTGAACAAGGAGCAACAACGCTTTGTGCTCAACTTTTTCAATGAAGAAGTGCGGAGCAATATTGTGCCGCTGATGATCGAGAGCATCCATGCTTTTCCCGACCTCAACGACAAGTCTATTTACCTCGCCTGTACGCTTTCTAAAAAAGATAAAAGCGTGCCCAAGCGCTTCGCCTTGGTTTCGATACCTGCCCGTAGGCTTTCCCGCTTTGTATTATTGCCCAGCAAACAGGGCGAGCACAATCTCATACTATTGGAAGATGTGATCCGTTTCTGCTTGCCCGCCATCTTTTCCTTTTTTGGGTACGATGTTTTTTCATCGCACATCATTAAAGTAACCCGTGATGCGGAAATTGATATCGACAACGATGTTGCTACCAGTTTGATACAAAAAATAGAAAAGGGGATAAAACGGCGCAAAAGCGGCAAGCCCGTACGTTTTGTGTACGACCGTGATATTGACCCTACCCTGTTGGCTTACTTGGTTAAACGCTTGGGGCTGTACAAAACCGACAACCTCATTTCCGGCGGTCGCATCCACAATTTCAAGGATTTCATGAACTTCCCCGAGGGGGTATTTGCCCAAAAAAGACTGCGAAAAAAGCCGTTTTTGCATCCCTTGCTCAAAAATGTAAACAGCGTTACCAGTGTGGTATTGCAACGGGATGTGCTGCTCAGTTTTCCTTACCATGCTTTTGACAGTGTGATCGACCTATTGCGGGAAGCGGCCATTGACCCGGCTGTGCAAGCCATTAAAATAACCTGTTACCGTCTGGCCCCAAGGTCAAAAATCATCAATGCCTTAACCAATGCCGTGCGCAATGGCAAAACCGTTACAGCGGTGTTGGAGCTAAGGGCCCGGTTTGACGAGGAGGCAAATTTGGAATGGAAAACCGAGCTGGAAGATGCCGGCGTAAAAGTATTATTGGGTGTGCCCAATATGAAGATACATGCCAAGCTGTGCTTGATAAAAAAACGGGTGAACAATACCACTACCCATTATGGTTTTGTAAGCACGGGCAACCTCAACGAGCAAACAGCCAAAGTGTATGGCGACCATTGCCTGCTTACGGCAGATAGGGCCATTATGGCGGATGTGAACCGCATCTTCAACTACTTGGAGCAGCCCAAAACCCGCCTGCCCTTGCTCAAAGCCTGTAAAACCTTGCTGGTAAGCCCGGTAAACATGCGGCGCCAACTGGGTATGCTGATTGATGCGGAAACCAGGGCTGCCCTGGCCAAAAAACCAGCGGCCATTACGCTCAAACTCAACTCGCTTAGCGATGAGGCTTTGATTGATAAACTATACTTGGCTGCCCGTGCCGGGGTAAAGCTCACCTTGATTGTACGGGGCATTTTTTGTATGATGGCAGAGCAAAAAAAGTTCAAAGATGTAGATGCCATCAGCATTGTGGACGAGTATTTGGAACATGCCCGTATCATGATTTTCCACAATGGGGGCAAGGAAAAAGTATTTATTTCTTCGGCAGACTGGATGGTGCGGAATATCGACCATCGGGTAGAAGCCGCCTGTCCCATTTTTGAAAAAGGGATACAGCAGGAACTAAAGGAGATACTCGCCATTCAGCAGGGCGACAATATCAAGGCCAGGATTTTGGACAATGAGCTAAAAAACCAGTACGTAAACCCCCGCAATCAAAAGAAAGTACGCTCGCAGGTAGATACTTGGAACTACTTGTACCGCAAATTATCCACATCGTAACCACTATCGTGGGCTTTTAGTCTAATTAGGCGAATTTTGTTAGCCAATATGATACTATCTGCTATCGACATAGGCAGTAATGCTGCCAGGTTACTCATTACCGATGTAACGGAAGCTGCCGATGGCAGTGCGGTTTTTTCAAAACTGAACTTGGTAAGGGTGCCCCTGCGCTTGGGATTTGACGTATTTGAGAACGGGATGATTTCCAAGCCCAAAATAGGCATGATATTACAAACCATGAAGGCCTACCGGCATTTGCTCAATGCGTATGAGGCCAAACACCTGTTGGCCTGCGCCACCAGTGCCATGCGGGATGCCCGCAACGCCCCCGATATTATACGCAAGGTAAAACTGGAAACCAATATCGATATTGAAGTAATCAGTGGCGATAAAGAGGCCAATTTGGTGTACGAAAACCATGTGGCCGAAAACATGGACAAAAGCAACAGTTATCTGTACATTGATGTGGGTGGTGGCAGCACCGAGCTTTCCTTTTTTAGCAATGGCATTTTGGTGTTTAAGCAATCCTTTAATATAGGCACCATCCGCCTGTTAAAAGATATGGTTACCGATGCCATGTGGAACCACATGAAAGAAACATTAAGAGTGGTTACCAAGGGCCAAAAAACGGTGATAGCCATTGGTAGCGGTGGCAATATCAACAAAATATTTAGCATGAGCAAGCGCAAGGATGGCAAGCCCTTGGGGCTGGAATTGCTAAAGGATTATTACAAAGAGTTGGGCAGTGTATCCTTGGATGATCGTATGCGCCTGTACAGCCTACGGCAAGACAGGGCCGATGTAATTGTACCCGCCCTACAGATATACACCAATGTAATGCGCTGGGCCGGTGCCAATGAAATATATGTACCTAAAATTGGTTTGGCAGATGGTTTGATACGCCATTTGTGGGAGGAGGTAAAGGGGGAAAAGGTTTAGCTGTAGCTATCGCCGTCGATGGACCATCGACCATGGACTATGGACCATCTACCCTAGCGGCGCCCCTCATAATACTTTTTAACAAAACCTACCCAATCAGCCACATCATCACCAATTTCCACATCCGGTTTAAGGCCTACGCCATCGTAGCTGGGTTGGATTGTAATTTAATCAGGTCTATTACGCAATGGTTACGCTCGTTCAGCCAGTAGCCTTAGTGGGCATCTTTTAATACCCTAGTCGGTGTCTCACCGAACGGAATGCCGAGGCGGTGACTTGCACCCGCCAAGTTCGAACCATGCCCCGCTCAACACTCATTATTAATTATGCATTATTCATTATTAACTTCTCACTATCCACTATCAATTATCTGGCGCCTTGCGCCACCAAGCCGAAGGCATGGCATTATCAATAATCCATTATTCTCCATTCACTAAAAAAGCCAGGGCAAAAGCCCCAGCCGGTCTTTAATAAAACTAAAAGAAGCATAAAGCGGGTGGAAACCCGCCCCGTAGCGCACTCGTATAAACAAAATAACTTGAGGATGGGTATTGTTATTCAGTGAGGGCAACGGCTGCCCCATCAATAAAAATGAGGACCTATTGGATGCACCACTGCCTAAGTGATGCACCCCCCGGTAAATGTATCTACGCCAATGATTGGATACGGTGGATACATACGTTTTCAGGATACGTTCATTAAAAACGGACGCTATACAATGAAGGACATGCGGCGGCAATTGCCCCTATCGGCGGACTAAGCCCTGTTGGTACTTGACCCATAACAAATGTTTTACCTAAAAAAATGATTGGATTATTGAACTGCCCGATTAATCTATTGCCAACCTTGGCTTGGCAGTTTGCTTTGTACTGTTGAGCATCCGCTCCCCCATTTACTGATACCGCTCCTGTGCATTGCCGGTAATAACAGTACAAATTTGCGATTGCGCCGAAACAGTACCAAAAATTATTCACCAAATGCCCTCAAAAAGGAACGAAATGGCTCTGTGGCGGTACCAAACCCTTTTGGGCTTTCTTATTGTGGGAGGGGCTGGATTAAAATAACAGTACAGTACCAATACGGCCCCACATATTTTAACAAATTTTTAACCTTTTTTATTTGGAAAATGGGCTTCGGCTATATTATCTTTGTATCAGTTTTCATAGGGTACGGATTAAAAACGGGCAAAGGTTTCCACCTCCGCCCTTTTTTTTGCCCATTACTTAAGTAGTAAACGGCTAAACAGGTTAACGACCCTATCAATTAATCTCCGGCACAAAAATGTCCGGCATCTCCGTTGCCCCTTGTACCGCCATCAGCCGCAATACCGCTGCCCGCCCTGCTGGCCCCAAGTGGTGGGAAAAATCATTTACATACAAATCAATATGCTGGCGCATAACCGCTTCTTCCATTTCTTGGGCATGGGCCCGTACATAATCGCTCAGTTGCGGATAATGGTCAAATGCGTACACAATAGATTGCGCAATCAAGCCATCTACCTGTTGCTGTATGGATAAGGGTATATCTTTTTGTATCACAATACCGCCCAACGGGATGGGGTGCCCGGTTTGCTGCTCCCAGTAATTGCCCAACTCCGTTACCAAATGCAGCCCCTTGGCCCGGTAAGTAAAGCGGTTTTCGTGTATAATTACCCCAGCAGCTACTTGCCCTGTTAGTACAGCCTGCTCTATCTGGTCGTACCGCATGTATATTTTTTTTACCGTGTTTGGATAGGCCAAGGAAAACAACAGATTGGCTGTGGTATGCTCGCCCGGTATGGCCACTGTATCCTTTGCAGCATCAAAAGCCCTACCCGCCTCCTTACTGATGAGCAGCGGCCCCACGCCCCTGCCCAGCGCACTACCACTATTCAGTACCCGGTACTGTTGCAGCACCAGTGGCAATACCCCATAACTGAGCTTGGTAATGTGCAGCTTGCCCGCCAAAGCCCATTCGTTAAGCGTTTGCACATCATCCAGCACCACATCAAAGCCAAGATTGCCAGTATCAATTTTACCATTGACCAGCGCATCAAAAATAAAAGTATCATTGGGGCAAGGCGAAAAGCCCAAACTGAGTATTTGTTTATCCATTTGCATCCTGTTCCATTAAAGATTGTCTATCAATTGTAGCACCGCCGTACTTAGATTGTCCACAGCACCTTTTATATCCCACTTTCCCTTGTCCCTTTCGCCCACCGCATTGCTGA
Source organism: Chitinophaga pinensis (assembly GCA_943373145.1). Lineage (GTDB taxonomy): Bacteria > Bacteroidota > Bacteroidia > Chitinophagales > Chitinophagaceae > Ferruginibacter > Ferruginibacter pinensis_H. The sequence continues at coordinate 315,016 of CALSBI010000005.1, read as the reverse complement.
TGGCCCGCAGTTGCACAAAGCGCATGTTGTTTTTCAAGCAGGCATAATGAAAAGGCGCACCTTCCATACTTTCCACGGCGGGGCCGAAACAATCCAACAATTGCTGCCGCTGCAGGGGGCTATCGCTCACTTTGTTTACCGTTACCGCTTTTACCTTGGGCAGGGGCAACTTATCCAGCAAAGCCGATTCATTTACCAGCCAGCCATCGGTAAAGGGTTTTTCGTTGGCCTTGGCAAAACCTGCTTGGAAAAGGGTGGTAAACCTTCCCTTTTCTTCCATGCCCAAATCGCCAAAGCAATCCCTTTCCACCTGTACCACGGTGCCCAAGGGGTACATTCCGTTGAACACGCCGCCGATACCGGCTTGTACCACCGCGCCAAATCGTTGGTTAAATTGCGCCAAATATTCCGCAAGGGCAAAAGCGGTTACCGCCTGCCCCACGCCGGTTGGCAAAAAATGGATTTCATGCCCATTTCGGCTAAAGTGCTTTGCTTGCAACGTGGCAATAACCGGCTGCAATTCCAACTCTGTGGCTGCCACCAATAGTACATTCATGCGGCAAATTTCGTATTCTCTTGCCATTTTAGCGCAGTAATTTGCCCTATCCGGCCTACCTTTGCAAAAAATCTGAGGCAGCAGCATGGTATATATTACCCGCATAGAACATTTTAACGCAGCGCATAAGCTGTACAACCCCCATTGGACGCCGGAGCAAAATGATGCCGTTTTTGGCAAATGTGCCAACGAAAACTGGCATGGGCATAATTTTGAGCTATACGTAACGGTAAAGGGTCACCCCGACCCTGATACGGGCTTTGTGTTTGATGCTAAAAAACTCAGTGGTGTTATTAAGGAACATGTAATAGAAAAGCTGGACCATAAAAACCTCAACATGGATGTGGACTTTATGCGGGACAAGCTTTGCTCTATCGAAAACCTCATCATCGGCATTTGGGGCCAACTAAAAACGCATCTGCCAGCGTCGGCGCAACTGCATGCACTTAAGATGTACGAAACCCCTAATATATTTGTGGAGTATTTTGGCGAGGAGTAACCGTTTATCCTCAATTTGCCGTGCATGCACATTTATACAACTGAAACCCTGAACAATTCGTATCTTTAATTTGTTATTATCATCACTGTTATCAGCCTGAACAGCAAACTTCTGTTACGGCGGAAACATAACACGACCCACATGCATACAATACCGGGCAACTGGCAATGGGGTTTAAACCAATATTATGGGCCAACAAGTAGCCGTTTACAGAAAGGAACAATTTAACGCAGCACATCGCCTGCATAACCCCGCATGGGACGAGGCCACCAACCAACAGGTTTTTGGTAAATGCAATAACCCGCACTACCATGGACACAATTACGAACTGATTGTAAAACTGGTGGGCGAACCAAATCCAGAAACAGGTTATGTGATGGACCTAAAGCTGCTGAGCGATATCATCAACGAACAAATTATTGAACGGTTCGACCACAAGAACCTCAACTTGGATACGGTTGAATTTAAAACCCTCAACCCCTCGGCCGAGAATATCGCCATTGTGATACACGATATTTTACGGGCCCAAATACCATCGCATTTACAATTACAGATAAGGCTATACGAAACGCCGCGCAATTTTGTGGAATACCCAGCATAATTATTAGACAATCCAAATAAAATGGCATATAAAAAAACAGATCAATTTGATGCGGACGTTACGGAAGGATTAACCAGTCATTATAAAGAAACCATAGCGCTGTTGGGCGAAGACCCCGAAAGGGAAGGGTTGCTGAAAACCCCCGAACGGGTGGCTAAAGCCATGCAGTTTTTAACACAGGGTTATGGGCAAGATGCCAACGCCATCCTCAATTCGGCCAAGTTTCATGAAGAGGTGAGCGAAATGGTTATTGTAAAAGATATAGAGCTGTACAGTATGTGCGAGCACCACATGCTACCATTTTACGGCAAGGCCCACGTAGCCTATATCCCCAATGGATGGATTACCGGGCTGAGCAAAATTGCCCGTGTGGTGGATGTATATAGCCGCCGCCTGCAAGTGCAAGAACGCCTCACATCGCAAATACTCAATTCCATCAAAGAAACATTGAACCCCTTGGGTGTGGCCGTAGTAATTGAAGCCAATCACCTGTGCATGATGATGCGGGGGGTGCAAAAACAAAACTCCGTTACCACTACCTCTGCGTTTTGGGGTGAGTTTGAAAAGAACGAAACCCGTAGCGAATTTGTAAAGCTTATTAGTGCGAGGTTGCATTAGGGTTGATTGGTTGATTGGTTGATTTGGTTACGAGTTGGCTTGGTTGCGAGTTGATTTTGTTACGGGTTTTTTCTGTCAACTTTTACTTACAGGTTCTTCCTGTCATCTGTTGGCGCAGTCATCCGGACCGCAGCATCAGGACAAACGTCAACTACTTTCGAACAACGGTCAACGGTATTGCCTCCGTCTGGTCTCCGACCAACGGCCTAGCAGCTTGCCCCTTCCCAGTCAACTGTCTACTGTCAACCGTCAACTCCCTTCGGCCAACGGTCAACGACTCACGGCCAACGATATTGGTTCGTATTGCCAAAAGTATTTACTTTGCCCCCACGGTAGTAGCTACCATTCATTTTACACGATAAAACGATTGACGATGAGCAGCCACGCATATATTTTCCCTGGACAAGGATCGCAGTTCAGTGGCATGGGTAAGCTATTGTACGAGAGCAGCCCCTTGGCCATTGAGCTATTTGAAAAAGCCAATGAAATTTTGGGCTTTGATATTGCCCATACCATGTTTACCGGCTCGGTGGAAGATTTGAAGCAGACCAATGTAACCCAACCGGCTGTTTTTTTGCATTCGGTAATTGCCTACAAGGCGTCTGGCCACGACCAACCGGACATGGTAGCTGGTCATTCTTTGGGCGAGTTTTCGGCATTGGTGGCCAACGAGGCCCTTTCGTTTGAAGATGCCCTGCGGTTGGTGGCGTTGCGGGCGGCGGCCATGCAAAAAGCTTGCGAACTCGTCCCTTCTACCATGGCAGCGGTACTGGCGTTGGACGATGCAAAAGTAGAGGAAATATGCGCTGCCGTTCAGGCCGAAACGGGCGAAGTGGTTGTTCCGGCCAATTACAATTGTCCCGGTCAATTGGTGATCAGTGGCTCGGTAGCTGGTATCAACATAGCTTGCGAAAGGCTAAAAGCGGCGGGTGCCAAAAGGGCGATGGTTTTGCCCGTGGGCGGGGCCTTTCACTCACCACTGATGCTGCCCGCAAGGGAAGAGTTGGCTGCGGCCATTGAAGCCACACCGTTCAATACCCCTATTTGCCCCGTGTACCAAAACGTGGTAGCCAAAGCGGTAACCGATGCCACGGCAATAAAAAATAATTTGATTGAACAGTTGACCGGCGCCGTACGCTGGACCCAATGCGTACAGGCCATGGTGGCCGACGGCGCTACCCATTTTACAGAAATGGGTCCCGGCAAAGTGCTGCAAGGGTTGGTGCAGAAGATTTATAAGGAAGCGGTGGTGGATGGTGTTAGTTAATAGTTAAAAGTGAATAATGAATAGTGAAAAGACACTCTATTCACTATTCATTATTCATTATTCGCTATTCATTATTAAAAACTAATCCCCGTCGCTACTTTAATTTTGATGTATTGCTTCAATGCAACATTGTACACTTCCTTTTCAGTATAATCAACCGTTACTTTTTTGTTGATCATTTTTTGTGGATTGTCGGCCATATCATCAGAGCCATCGAAATAATCCATCCACCAAATTTTTACTGTTTTACCCTTGTTATCCTTTACCAAAAGATGGGTCAGTTCGCCGGGCAGCACCTTAAGCAAAGTGCCTTTTATAGTAGCACTCCCGCCAATGGTTACAGGTACTTTAGTAGGTTTATCCATCGCACCGGGGTCCATACCGCTCATGATTTTCAAAAAGGCCGGGCATTCCGTAACCAATAGCATCCCAATCTCTTGGCCCAACTTTTCCATACTGGATTTATCGGTAACATTGCCGCCCAGTTCCTTTTCCAAGGCATCTTTGTGCTTCATCAGTGCCGGCATAAAAGCCAAGCCCATCTCCATTTGCACTTCATCCATGTTTTTGCCCGTCAGGTTTTTGGCACTCAGTTCGTCACAAACATCCTTGGTTACCAATTTCATCAAACTATCCCTGCTGTTTTGGGCCTGGCCCGTTATGGCCGCTATTACCATAACCAACACCATCATAAAGCGGATTACTTTGTTATTGCTACGCATAATTAAATTTTTATGCAAAAGTAATGCAAAAAAAAGAAGCCCCGCATCAAACGGGGCCCTTTCCAAACCAACTGATCAATTCATTATCATTGATGTACCACAATATCGCCCAACTTGGTATCCCTACCCGGACTAAGTTGGATATTGCCGATCACCGAATCCCTATAACCATTGGAGGGTATCACTATCATTTTAACCGAACTGGAACGAATGCCCCTGATTTTAAAATCGCCATCGTCGTTATCCGTTACCGCCAGCAAGGTATCGGTACCAGCAATTACTTTTACAATGGCTGGTAATGCAGCCCGGGGCTTAATTTCACCTTCAATGCGGCCGCCATGGCTATTGCTGAAGGAGTGTATGCGGGGCCTGAGTTCAAATACATTGTTATGCAAGCGGATGATGGAGCCATGCCCGTCAAAATCAATCCAAATGGCAAAGGTATTGGGGTCGATATGGTCCACATCCGGTATGTCGATGATTATCTGCCGATTGCTGTTGTGCAGGCTAAGCGGAAAACTGGTGCCGTTCTTCATCACCGAATTTTGTGTGCCCAATGTGAGGCGTATTTTTTTCACCTCACCGTTGGGTATATAGGCCGCGGTGAGCAGGGTATCTACCCCGTTGCGGAACTTCAGGATATTATACACCCCAACACGGATGGGCAGGGTATCCCAAAATTCAGTACCATTTGTACGTTCTACTTTTACTTCCAACATACGTATATCAATAAAAATAGAATCGAATACCAAACTGGGATCGTCTGTTAAAAACACATTCAGTTTTTTCATACCGGGTGGCACATCCTCGCCCACCGTTTGTTCTTTCTGGCAAGCCACCACCAGCAATGCCACCAGCATCAATACCCCTGCGGCGGCCATTATCTTTTTTACCCTTTTCATTGTAATTGGTTTTTTTGATGAATAAAATGTTACTGCCTTGGTACTGCTAAATTAGTACCAGTGTTTGCCGTTCCAACATCAAACTAACCGAAGCCGTAAAAAGGCTGACCGAACAGGAAAAAAGATGGTTTATGGCTTCCAAAAAGCGAAAGCAACGGCAGCTAGCACAAAGGCAAAGCTTACCAAATAGCGCCAATGAAAGGGTTCTTTGAGGTACCAAATGGCAAAAAGGGTAAAAACCAACAGCGTAATTACTTCTTGCACAATCTTTAGCTGAAAGCCGCTCATGCCATTGGTATAGCCCAAGCGATTGGCGGGCACCATGAGGCAATACTCGAAAAAGGCAATGCCCCAACTTGCCAAAATGGCCTTCCACAAGGGCACACCTGCATGCTTGAGGTGGCCATACCAAGCAAAAGTCATAAACACATTGGAAGCAATTAACAATAATATTGTACGCATGTAATTAAATTAATATAAAGGCCATAAAGATAAGCCGCCTGTATTTAACACTTCGCCCATTCAACTAATCAACCTATCAACTAATCAACCAATCCACCCTTTAACCACATCTGTGGATAATTACTATTTTATTATTCCAATACCCTATCCGATATTGTATTTTTTAAAGCATAGGAACATTGAACGAAACAAAGGAAATATCGGCATTGCTGCATTTGATCGACGACCCCGACGAGGATGTGTACTCGGTGGTGAGCGGTAAAATTTTGTCGTTTGGCAAGCCCATCATCCCCAATTTGGAACAATTATGGGAAATCACCCTGAATGAAAGCATCCAAGAACGGATTGAACAGATTATACACAAACTGCACTTTAATGACCTCAAGGATGATTTTACCAACTGGAAAAACGGTGGTGCCGACTTGCTGCAGGGTGCTTTGCTGGTGGCACGCTACCATTACCCAGAGATGAAGGAACAACAGCCACTGCAAGAGATTGAGAAATTGCGCCGTAATATTTGGCTGGAGCTGAGCACTTACCTTACGCCCTTGGAGCAAGCCAATATCATTTCAGGGATTTTTTACAACTACTATAAGCAGGAAGGTATACCGGAAGTGGAATATACCCAACCGGATGATTTCTTGATCAACAAGGTGCTGGAAAACAAAAAGGGCAACGCTATCAGTAATGGCATAGTGTATCTGGTGCTTTGCGAATTGCTGGATGTACCGGTAAGGGCTGTAAATATCCCCAAGCAATTTTTGCTGGCCTATTACGATCCGCAATACGAACTGCTGAACCCGATGCAGCATCCTTCTGAAAAAATATTGTTCTTTGTTGATGCCATAAATGGGCAAGCGTATTCGCACAAGGATATTGAAAATTATTTCAAACGGATTTCGGTGCCGCCTACCCCTTCTTATTATCGGCAGTTGAACAATATACGTATCATCCAAATTTTACTGGAAGAATTGGCCAAATGCTTTGACAATGACCGCAATCGTTATAAGATGGAGGAATTACTTTTTTTAGCCAATCATATTGATACATGATATACCACGTTACTACACAGGCTGCCTGGCAGCAAGCTTTGGCCGACGGCTTTTACCAAGCCCCTTCCTTGCTTACGGAAGGTTTTATCCATTTGAGCAAGCAGGAACAGGTGGCCGGTGTACTGGAAAGGTATTACCAAGGACAACAAAACCTAGTGCTGCTACATGTGGATGAAGATAAATTGTTGGCAGAACTCAAATACGAACTGGCACCTTCTGTAAACGAGTTGTTCCCGCATTTGTTTGGGGTACTCAATGTAGATGCTGTAGCAAAAGCAGAGCCTCTATTCCTTGCTTAGGACTTAAGCCCTAAGCAAGGGATAGAGGGAACCTTATGATTTTTTCTTTTTACCCTTGTAATTTTCGCTGCGATTGGTTTTTTGATAAAGCTTAAAACTTTGCGCATCCATATTTTTGGCCTCCGTCAATTTAGCTTTGTAATTGGTATTAAGGGTTGCTTGGGTCGAAAATGCCTTGGTAGCCATTTTCACTTTTGCGCCTTGCGAGTTTAAGTAAAATGCATTGTAAGTAACAATACTATCCGCACCCCTAAAATCACCCTTATCTGCCCTATCCATGGCGGCTTCCAGCAAATCGTTCGATTTGAAGATGGTCACTTGCTGCAACACGTAATCATCATAATTTTTGTCCACTACGGCATAATCAGCGGTGGGTTGCAAGGTTACTGTTGAGGGCAACCGCAAACCTTTTTGATTCTTTACCGCATCGTTATAAGCAAATGTAGAGGTAAAGCTAAGTGGAGCCACAGCGGGTACGGTAAGTTTTACTTCTACCAGCACCGATTTCATTTCTTCTGAAAAAATATCCCTAAACGGAACAGTGATGATATTACCTTTTTGCTCATACTTATAACCAAATACTTTTACCAAACTCACGCCAGCAGGCAATTCCAGTGTAATGCTAGCATCTTGCGCCACCACTTCCAGCAGACCCTTTAACTCTTTGTTGAAAATAGGTGGAACGTTTTCGGGTTTGTCGATAAAATAATAATTACCAATACCATACTCGGCCAAGTCGGTGAGCATTTTCTCGTCAAAATCGGCACCCACACCAAAAGTGGATAGCGTAATACGGTCTTTGTTGGCCCTTTCATTGGCAATGGAATCCAACTGACGGGGCAAGCTGATGCCTTCATTGGCCAAACCATCGGTGAGCAATAGTACCCGATTTACGTGCTGCTGTTGAAAGAATTTCTTTACTTCGGCATAACCGCTGAGCATGCCGCAGCTCATACAGGTGCCGCCCGCCACTTGCACCCCATCGATCATCCGCTTGATTTGTTCTTTATTGGTAACCTGGGTAGCTGGCAACAATACCCTTACCCCCGACTCATAAATAACAATGGACACCCTATCGGAAGCATCCAAATTGTCTACCACAAACTGGGCGGCTTTTTTGCAATAAGCCAATTTTTCGCCGCTCATCGAACCGCTGCGGTCCAATACCAGTGCGATATTCAATGGCAAGCGTTTGCCTGCCGGAGCCGTGTGTTGGATGGCTTTTGCCTCTAAATATAAAAAAATGGAAGAGTCGGGTTGGTTTACAAAATAGGGGCTGTTGCTCCACATTTGGTAGCCGATGGATGCCCCGGCCGGGATTTCCACGCCGCCAGTATCGGTTACTGTCTTTGCAAAATAGGGGGACCTGCTTTTGTCAGGTGCCGTAAAACTTACAAGGGCGATGGCCGATATGGCTACGAAAGCGGCCAGCATAGATGCCGCAATTTTGTTGGTAACTTGCATAAAATATAAAGTTGGTTACTGGGTGAGATGCAATATTTGGAAACATTGCACACAATAACAAGGGTTTCAGTAATTTTTAACAAAATTTTATGATTTGGTATGCAGCGAATGGGAGTTCCTGCTATCAGAAGGTCATATTAAACCATATTTACAATATCTTCCGGTATGCAAAAACTCGCCCTATTACAATTTATACAAGAGCGCTCAAAAGCTACTTCCAAAGAGATTATGGAAATTGTGGAGTTATTTAAAGAAAATGCTATTGAGAAAGGTGGTTATTTTTTACAAGCCGGTACCGTTAGCGATGCCTACTTTTTTATGGAAACCGGTTTTATGCGGGCTTATACCTTCGACTATCATGGCAATGAAGTAACCACTAATTTTTACCGGGCCAACAGCTTGGTATTTGAGCCTGCCTCTTTTTTTACCCGTACCCCCTCCAAAGAAAACATACAGGCACTCACCGCTTGCAGTGGCTATTTTATCCGCTTCGAACGGTTGAACCAGCTTTTCCACTCCATGCCGGCATTTAGGGAATTTGGCAGGGCAATGCTGGTGAATGGTTTTGCCGCCCTTAAGCAACGCACTTTATCTATCATTAACGAAACGGCCGAAACCCGCTACCAACAGCTATTGCAGCACAATGGCGAAATTTTTCAGCATGCCCAGCTCAAGCAAATCGCTTCTTACTTGGGCATTACCGATACTTCCCTAAGCCGCATCCGCAGGGAGTTCGCCAAAAAATAAAGGACGTTTTCTTGTCATTTGGCAAGTGGCATTGCAGCCATAAGCTGTTTCTTTGTACCATCAATGTAACAGGATGATGAACCATTTACCTACTTATATAGGGTGGTTGTTTGGCCTAACAACCCTTGCCACTGCGTGGTTATTTTATCGGGCCTCGCTACGAAACAGAAAATTAGTATTGGTGATGGCCGCTTGGTTGCTCCTACAAGGCATTGTGGCTGCAACTGGCTTCTACACAGTAACCACAAGTAACCCGCCCCGCTTTTTATTACTGGTGGTGCCGCCCCTGTTACTCGTAGTTGTTCTTTTTGCCAGCACCCAAGGTAGGCAGTGGTTGGATCGTTTACACCCAGGGCAGCTCACACTATTGCATACCATACGGATTCCCGTGGAACTGGTGCTGTATGCGCTGTACCTGCACCAAACAGTGCCGCAGCTCATGACTTTTGAAGGCCGCAATTGGGATATCCTATCGGGCATTACCGCACCCTTTGTTTACTATTTTGGTTATGTAAAAAACAAAATACCTGTACGCTGGTTACTGTTGTGGAATATATGCTGCCTGTTGCTATTATTCAATATCGTTGCACACGCCGTACTATCTGCCCCTTTCCCTTTTCAGCAACTGGCTTTTGAGCAGCCGAATGTGGCGGTGCTACATTTCCCTTTTGTGTGGTTGCCCTGCTTTGTGGTACCCGTGGTGCTGTTATCGCATTTGGTATGTATGCGGCGACTGTTGCAACAAAACAAGTAATGGCAAGCGTTTTATTGTAATACCGCATGGCCGAACAATACGGAAAAAGCTTCGCACCAAATCAACACATGATTATAGGTGGTTGTGCTTTGCGCCGCTGTTAACGGATAGTAAAAATTACCATTGACAGCCTTTAGGTTGCCTAGACTGATGTAATTGGCCACACCGGTATTCTTCGACAACCAAACCCGCAATGCAGGCCCATTATCAGTTTTGAAATTATCAAATACCAAATAGCGCAGCCCCATTGAATCAATTACTTTTACTATTCCAGTGGTGGTATGGGCATTGCTGTTAAAACTGCCCATGGCCAGCTTGTTGCCCATGGGTAACACTTCTTGCAAATACTGCGGTGTATTGTTCTTTTTACAGGCTGTAAAAAACAAAACCGAGGCAGCTATCATACTGATTGCAAATTTCATATTACTTGTTTGTGCTACCTACGTACATTTAAACAATAAGGATTGCCATATTATCGTCAAAAACCACTGCCCAACAACCGACAGTACAGTTATACAAAAAGGGCCACCCAATCGGCAGCCCTTTTTTATTGATAGCGGTATCATTTATTTTACCACCGTTAATTTTTTGCTGGTTATATTTCCTTGATTGATCAAACGTACTTGGTACTGCCCAGCAGCTAAGTTGGCGATATCAATCAAATCGGTTAACGCCGTGGCATTGTTGTATTGCTTTTGCAGCAATTTTTTACCCGCAGCATCCACAATCTCCAGTTGTGTAGCCCCTTTCAGGCCACTACAACTCAGCTTTACAAAGCCCTTGGCTGGGTTGGGATACACTTCCAGCAATTGCTTATTGCCAAAATTGATGACAATGGTATGCGAATAACTTACTTGGCCATCCCGGTCTGTTTCTTTTAATCGATAATAATTAATACCGTCGTTGGGTTGATGGTCGATAATCGCATAAGCATTTACCAAACCATTGGCGATAGCGGGTATGTTTTGCAAACCTGTAAAATCCCTTCCATCAATGGCTCTTTCGATGGTATATATATTACCCGGCGTTTCGTTGGTTACGCTCCATTTTACCGACACGGTATTGCTGTTTTTCTCGGCACTGAAACCCAGCACTTTTACCGGTAGCGTAAGTGCAGGTATGGTATAACCAGCGGCCACATACCGGTTTCGGATAGCCTGCCTTTCAGCATTGGTATAGCCCAATGTACCCGACATGGTAAACACGGCATTGGCGGCATCGTTTTGGTTGGTGCTGCTATTGGTTACAGCCAAGCCTTTCCAAAACACTTTATCAGATTTTACCCTGCCAATATCATCCCATATTTTCATGTTGGCCGTGGCCCATATCTGCCCATCTGTATGTATTTGGCTTACCAAACCACCAGGATAAACCGCTGCGTAGTTCAGTAACCGTCCACCCCAAAAAGGATTGTGTCCATCCCAGTTAAAAGTATAATGATAAGCCGCATTGCCCGTGGGCCAAAAGCCCAGTGCCCGGCTGTAAGAGCCCGCAAAATAGTCGCCCGTGCCCTCGCTCAGGCCATTCACCTGCGATAGACCGCCGCTGGTAACCCAATCGTGCAGGCCGTGGCCCAGCTCATGTATAATCACATCCGCATCTTCTGCATCATCCACGCCACCCTCGCCAAAAGCCAACCTACCGGTGCTGCCCAAATAATGCGAGTTGTCGGCACCGCTCAAGCCACTGGGGTCGAAGCGTACACCGCCCGTATATTGATAAGGCATTACCGTAACGCCCGCCACCGTATTGAGGTAGCGCATGGCCGCATCAATATGATAGTAGGTGTTTACCGCTTCAAAAGCATCGGCACTGCGGTCGAAATTAAACGTGGAACTGGCTTGTGTAAAGAGGCCTTTATTGGGTGCTTCAAAATCCTGTATCACCGCATAAGGACCTTCCAACGAAAATACGCCGGCATTGGAAGTAATGTCCAAGAGTGTTACACTTTGCAATTGTGCCGTTAGCACTGCGGCGTTAGCATCGCTGCCATCCACATAGCTACCGCCATAAGCTGCTGTTGCCGTGGTTAATGGATCGGGGCTAAAAATAGTACCCGTACCATTCACGGTAGCCCTGCGGGGGGCCGGGGAGCGTTTTTTGCGCTTGGTCCGACCATCATGATGATAGGCAGCCAAATCTTCAACCTTTAGCAAGTTGCCGTTTTGTGCATCCACAAAGGCTTCCCATTCGCCAACAGGCTCATCGCACACGATCACCACCTTGTGCACCAAGTAATGCTGGCCCCGGTGCTGCAATACCATCAGTTCGTTCGATTCAAAATTGATCTGTCCCGTAATGCCCAAATGCGTGGCCACCGTTTGTCGGGCTGCGGCAGCCGTAACCGTGGGAACTACCGAGGCCAATTGAATGCCTGGCCTAAAGCCGTTCATGACAAAATCGACCGTATTGTTTTTATCAATATGCACCGTGATTTCGGCATTTTTATTCACGGGCAAACCTTTGTAACGTTGGCGCAGACGTATAACGGTTCCCCCATCATCTGTTTTGGTATGATGGAGTACCAAATCGTTGTTGATCTCATTATCGGTCAATCCTAATGTAGCTTTACTGGCTGTTAGAAACTGTTTGGCCATTGCTAAAGGTGCCACCTGGCCTACTTTGTACGACACTTGATACATGGCCGCAGCATAGCCTGTACGGCCAAGGATGCGGTTACTGCCGGTAAAATAGTAACTATCGTCTTCGGCCGGTAGTTTAATTTCTAATGAGGCATGGGGGATGGGTTTTTGTGCTAGCGTTGGTCCAGTACCGGCCATGAATATGGCCAATACTGTTAAAAGGGAAATCTTTTTTCGCATAACAGTAATGTAGTTTGGGTGGGAAGGTACAAAAACCTGTAGAAATATGGTTTATTTTCTATATATGCGCTACAGGAAGCCCATACTAACAGTACGGCTCGATTGCTCAGGGTATCCAAGGCCTACTTTACCTAATCCGTCTGTGGCTTTTGGCTAAAACGCCCCACAAATCCGGTTACTTGTGCGGCAAAGGCATCGGCTTGTCCAAATAAAAAGGCATGTTCAATGGGTATCACACCTATGGGTAGGGCACTCAGTTCTTGGGCAAATTTGTGCAACCTTACCGCATCCTTTTCGGTGGTGAGTATCATTTTATTGGGCGTTGCAATGGCTTCAAATTGTTTTTTAATGTCTTCCAAATCGCTGATGGAAAAGATATGATGGTCGGCATAGCGCAGCATTTCGTAGGTATGCACTTGCTTGGCCAAAAAATCTTTTAATGGCCTTGGGTTGGCAATACCACAAACGAGCAGTATTTCGGTAGCGGGGCCAAAATCTATGGGTGCTTTGCTGAATAGATGATAAGGCTGCGCATAAACGATTTCGGTAAAGTAAACGGTTTGATGGGCGTCAGGCTTTATCTCTTTTACCAATGCTTGGCGTTCTGTTTCCGGTAAGTTGCCGGGGCATTTGGTTACAATAATAATATCGGCCCTTTTGCCGCTGCTGCGCACATCCCTTAAGTCGCCCGCCGGCATCATCAGATCACGGGTGTATAAATTACGGTACTCGGTGAGCAAGATATTGAGCCCCGCTTTTACCTGCCGGTGCTGAAAAGCATCATCTAAAATAATCACCCCGGTATCGGGTTTGCTGTGCAGCAACTGTGGTATGGCCACCAGCCGCTCTTCGCCCACAGCTACGCTAACATCGGGAAATTTTTCGTGAAACTGCATGGGTTCATCGCCAATCTCCAATGCCGTGGTGGCTTCATTGGCAATGGCGAACCCTTTGGTTTTCCGTTTGTAACCACGGCTTAGGGTAGCTACTTGGTATTGTGGCCGTAGCAAGCGGATCAGGTATTCCGTCATAGGGGTTTTGCCCGTACCGCCCACCGCCAAATTGCCCACACAAATGAGGGGAAAGTTAAAATCGGTTGACCTAAATACCGCTTTGTTGAATAAATAATTGCGCAACCATACAGCCCCGCCGTACACCAGCGAAAAAGGGAACAATAAATAACGGAAGCTTTTTAACATGTTGTTTTTTGTTGTGCAATATCGACAGTACTATAGTGATTTTAAAACCGATAAATATCATCGGGTGTAATGCAATAATCCATTTTTTCATCATGCCGATTGACATTGGAGATACGGTCAACCGGGGCAAAAAAACTAAACCCGATCTTCACCACATCATCCCGGCACTCTTTCAAAAACCGATCGTAGTAGCCCTTGCCATAGCCCACCCGATAACCACGCTTATCAAAGGCCAGCAAGGGCAACAACACCAAATCGACGGCTTCGGGCAATACCGCTTGGCCATCAATCGGTTCATCTATACCATAACTATTGGTGTCAAACAGGGTATCATCGTTTACCGCTACGCAACTGATGGTTTGCGATGTTGGGTTCATCACCGGGTAAAAAAGCACCTGTTCGGGATTTTTAAAATAGCAATAATCGGTGATGAGTTGTGTATTGAATTCGTTCCTGCTTTCCAAGGGCGAAAATGCCATGATATTGGCAGGTATATCAATGTCGAGCGCCTGAAATTGGATCAACATCAAATCTTGCATTTTTTCCATTTGGGCATCAGTAAGCAGTTGACGTTTTTCGCCATACAATTTACGCAGTTCTGGTTTGGTCATATTACTGTTCTGCCCCATGGGTCATTCTTTGTAAATGAAGATAGAGAATATGGTAGTACCGTAATTTCGTTCTGTAGTATAAAATGTAAAATCTTTGTAATTATTGCGTGGCGTATGCTCCAATACAAACCAGCCGCCCGGCTTTAGCAGCTTTTTCTCCATTATTTTGCGGGGCAGGTCGTCGATGGTGGCAAGGGCATAAGGCGGCCCGGCAAATATAAAATCGTACTGTTCATGGCAGGTTTCAATGTATTTGAACACTTCCATTTTTAGCACTTGTAGCTGCGGCATTTGCAGTTGTTCTGCCGTTTTTTTGATAAAGGCATACATAACGGGGTCTTTTTCCACCACGGTCAACTGCGGTACGCCCCTACTGGCCAGCTCGTAACTGATGCAGCCGGTGCCCCCAAACAAATCCAGTGTATGCAATGCCTCAAAATCCAAGTTGTTTTGCAAAATATTGAACAGGCCTTCCCTCGCAATATCCGTAGTAGGCCTTGTATGCGGCATATTGCCCGGTGGGTTGATTTTACGCCCACCATGTGTTCCACTGATTATTCGCATAGCAAGGCGGTAAAAAGGTGACTAAAAAAGTGGCCCGGCTGCTGCGACAGTGTATCGGGCCATACAAGCCCTTCCGGCAACGCCGCAAAACTAATATGTAAAAAATATTTATATATCTCGGCGTAAAGGGCAGAGCGCTGATCGATCATGCCAAACAGGGTAAGCGGCAGCTCTTGCACCGGTACACCAAACTGCTCGCACACCGCCAATAAGTACCAAGCGGCATCTTCAGGACTGGTGTAAGCAAACTGTTGTACGATTTGCAAAGCCCCTCCCTTGCGCAGCAAAACCGTTACACTGTGCGGATAAAAAATGGCCCACAGCGCATCGCCACTGCCCGAAAAACCATTGAGCAAAGCGGAATATTGATGCCCAGCGGTAGCGGTATGGCCCTGCAACATCAAGCGGGCCGCCGTCATGGGCAAGCGGTATACATTGTGCAAGTGGTGACTGTACACA
Organism: Chitinophaga pinensis; assembly: GCA_943373145.1. Lineage (GTDB taxonomy): Bacteria > Bacteroidota > Bacteroidia > Chitinophagales > Chitinophagaceae > Ferruginibacter > Ferruginibacter pinensis_H. Next base: position 299,418 of record CALSBI010000005.1, on the reverse strand, counting down.
AAATCGGTGCGTACAATGCCATTCTGCGCATCGCCATACACTTGCTGGATCATTTCGTTGGCATCCACCGAAGCAAATACCTCCTGCGGGGTTAATATACTTTCGCCAAAACTATATATCAGTTCCGCTTTTTGATAGGTTTGCTGTAACAGCGGTTCCTGTGCAAACAGCTCCGCAATGGTAGCCGCTGCCTTCTCGGCGTTGGTACCTGCCGCAAAATGCCAAGCCACACAATGGGCCACCGTTTTGCTGTTGCCATCCACGGCCACCAAGGCAAGCCCCTGCAGACCGGCTTCTACCAACACTTGTAGCGATGCCGCATCTACGTTTTCGGTTCGTATGTTAAAGGATGGTTCCACATTTTTAAATTTAATATGCTATGCCCTGCTGCAAAAGCCAATTGATAAAAACGGCCTTGCATCATTCCAATTGAAATGGCATTAGTTTGGGCAGGCAAAATAAGATATTTTTGTCGATTGTATGGATGCAACAGCAAATACGGGCAATTTAAAAGTAGGTACCGGCTACAGGCAGATACTTTCTATTGCCCTACCGGTAACGCTGGCCTTGGTGGTACCACAGCTTAATTTTATTACCAATAATGTTTTTATCGGTCAATTGGGCGTAAAAGCGCTGGGCAATGCAGGTATTACCGGGGTTTTTTACCTCATCCTGTCTGTAATGGGCAATGGGTTCAACAATGGGCTGCAATCGCTCATTTCCCGCAGTGCGGGTAGTGGCGATTTGGGTGCCATCAGCACCTACTTTTCGCAGGGCCTGCGCATTGTGTTCCAGTTTGCGCTGGGGGCCATTTTGTTTACTTGGTTTATTGCACCGCTTTGCCTACAGCCCTTTATTGCGGCCGATAATTTATACACCATTACCGATTTTCTTAAAATACGGGTAATCGGCCTGCCCTTTTTGTTTGCCTTCCAACTGTGCAATGCCTTTTTGGTGGGTACGCTCAATAGCCGCTATTTAATGATCGGCACTATTGTGGAAGCCGGGCTTAACATTCTGCTGGATTACCTGCTGATATTTGGCCACTGGGGCTTTCCGGCGCTGGGCTTTAATGGCGCTGCTTGGGCCTCGGCCATTGCCGAAATGTTGGGGCTGGTGGTGGTGCTGACGGTTATTTATCAATTGAAATTAAAAAAACGCTTTGAGCTTTTTACCAGTTTCCGTTTTGCCAAAACATTCAATCGTCAACTGCTCCGTGTAAGCATGCCCTTGGTGCTGCAATACTTCATCAGCTTGGTTACTTGGCTCATCTTTTTTTTAATGATTGAGCCTTATGGCGATGTGGACAAAGCCATTAGCAATGTAATGCGCAATGTATTTGGCTTTATCGGCATATTTGCGTGGGCCTTTGCCAGCACCAGCAATACCATGGTAGCCAATTTAATAGGGCAAGGACTGCCACAGAAAGTAATACCCACCATTCAACGCATTGCCCTAATGAGCATGTGTACCACGGCCTGCATGGCGTTGGTGCTGAATGTATTCCCCGGTGTATTTTTTGGTTTGTTTGGCGAAGACAAAGCCTTTATTGACAGGGCCATACCCGTAATGCGAGTGGTAAGCGTGGCCTTGCTGTGCATGAGCCTTTGCACCACTTGGCTCAACGGACTAACGGGCACTGGCAAAACCAAGGTTAACCTGATGACGGAGCTAGTGGGCATTTCATTGTACATTGGCTATACCATTGTAGCCATGAAAATATACCATGTACCCATTGCTTGGGCCTGGAGCAACGAGTTTGTATATTGGAGCAGCATGTTCACCATTTCCTATTTGTATATGCGGAGCGGAAAGTGGAAGAAGGGAATTGGGAATTAGGTATTAGGTATTGGGTCACGCCGTAGGCGTGATGCCGACCGGAGCGTCGGCAAATTGGGTATTGGGCCGTGCCTTCGGCTCGGTGGCGAGCAAAGCCTCGCCATATTGGGTATTTGAAAATACTGCGATTACTGGTAGCTGTATTTAATTCGTGTAATCAGTGCAATTAGTCTTCATCCGTGGTCAAAAAAAAAAGCCGCAGGAAAAAAATCACTGCGGCTTACAAGCTAAAAAGTAACACTATTTGGCTTTTCGTGAGGAATTATTTGAATGGTCTTGCTAGATATTGGCTTATGTGTTGGATTTATAAAGCGGACTAGTTTTTTACAAATTCCAATCGCTCATCACGGGCTGGGTTATCATCCTTTACCTTGATGCTCGTAGCTGTTTTTTCCACCCGCAGCCAATCATCGTTCATATCGCTCAGCACAGGGTCCGCACCAAAATCAATAATCAGTTTGCTGCTGGTTTCCGACCAACTACCGGTAACCGTACTGCTGCCTTTTACCGCCGTCAATTGGCCATTGCTGTTGAAAGTAAAAGCATAACCGCTGAATTTGTTGGTCTCGTCTTTGGTATTGTCCCAATAAAAACTCACTTTCCAAGTACCGGCAATATTACCGCCACTGCCGGGCGACACGATATCATCGTTTTTAGAGCAGGTAGAAGACAGTAGCGTATGTGCCACCAATATCACACTTAAGGCTTTTAACAGTTTCATAAAAATTGATTTTATTTGTTTTGTAACTTATTTGATGATTCAAAAGTAGGGCGACCATTAACCGTTTACAAACAAAACCTACTGAACGGGTTATTATGGAACCCGAACGGGCATGGAGGGTACAGATAGCTGAATATAGTAGCCACGGATAGGCGGATTGTAAGTCCCCCAAGGCTTCCCGGCACAGTACAACAACAAACCATTACCATATACCCCAAAAGACACAATGCCCACTCATGCCCATCACATAATCAAACTAATCCCCGTACCCATCACAAAATCAAATTAATCCAAGTCCACTTCCGGAAACAAATACCCCACCTCCAGTTCGTACACCATCGCAATCACTATCTTCTCCGCAGTTGTCAAAAAGCGGTCGGGGTGCTTAATCTTCCTGTAGAATGCACTTTGGCTAATACAGAGTAGCCGCTCAATTTTGGCTTTTAATACCTTTGCCCGGTCATTGTTTAGGCTGTCGTGCAGACGTTTCCAGTGGTTAATGTAGGGGGTATTCGTTTCCATATTCCACCTTTTTCGGTTTCTGTTTAAAGCAGCGTTACTAATTTTGCATATTTGCACATCTGCATATTTGCATATTTGTATTATCTTGTGCAAAGTTGAAACAGGCCCAACACAACAGCAAAAAAATGGCTTAAGATGTTTTTAAGTTTGGCCTAATATGTTTTCAAGTAAAACTTTACAAAAATGAATGTAGGAGAAAATATCAAACGCATCCGTGAAATAAAAAGGCTTACGCAAGAAAGTGTGGCCAAAAGCCTCGGCATGAGCGTAACCGCCTATGGCAATATCGAGCGGGGCGATGCCGACCTTAATTTTAAAAAACTGGCTGAGATTGCGGAGGCTTTGGAAGTGGATGAAATGGAGATAGTGAATTACGGAAATGAAATCTATAACCAAACAATCAATGCGCAAGGAATTGGAGTAAATAAAGCCCCTATTTTTCACGGCGAAAGGGAATTGTTTGAAAAAATAATTAAGGATAAAGACGAGGAGATTGCCTTTTTGAGGGAGCAGTTGCGCAGCAAAGGGTGAGATAAATCATCGCTTTTCCCTTGCAAACACAGAAAGATAAATGTAATGCCGTATCCAATAGATGAATGCTTAAATTCTAAATATTTACCTGTTCGCTAAAACTCATAAAAGTTAAACACAGTGAAAATAACTAAAGTAAACATACCCAAAGACTATGTAGATAACCAAGGCTTAGACGATATTAAAATGGATAGACTTGGAAATATCGTACTGCTAGCAGGCAAAAATGGCTCTGGTAAGACAAGGGTACTAAATAAGGTTTTCTCTACCCTCTCTACCAAACCAACCAAAGAGACATTAAATGAAATACCTTCAAGTCTAGCAAGGATAAAACGAAATCAAATTACCAATAAAAATCTTCTTGATGAAAATATTCGCTTAGAACAAAGTTCGACTACGCTTGATAAAAAGGATGAAGCCAAAGCGTTTGTTCAAAAGTTTACATCATATTTGCAGGCATCGGAAAATGATATAGCTGGCCTTCAAACTTTGCAAAACTGGAATTTAATAGAAACAGATTTCCTTGTAGATAATTACTCATTTATTTATTTTGTTCCGAAAACACTTACATTATCGGACAGTAGAGACTTCAGCAAAAAAAAGATTTCAGATGCTGCAACTGCCCTTGATAGTCCTGGTATTGACAGGCTAGCTAGTGGGGCATTAGCGAAAATTCAATATGTACAGGAAATATGGTTTAATGCTACACACCAATTAGCGCAAACTACGGTTGAGGAAAAAGAAAAAGCCGAAAATGATTATAAAAAACTTTGTATAATAATTGAAACATTTCTTGGCACAAAACTTACAAGGACAATCGATGGAGATGCCACGCTATTTGGATTTCCGTTAGGGCAGTCAAAACTCTCTGATGGTCAAAAGATTTTACTACAATTTTGTTTGGCCATTTACAGTCAGCAACAGGCGCTTAAAGATTTGATTTTGGTACTGGATGAACCGGAAAACCATTTACATCCCGCAGCCATTATCGAAATCATCAAGCGTATCCAAACATGCGTTACAGATGGTCAAGTTTGGATAGCAACTCATTCCATCCCCCTGCTGGCTCACTTTGACCCCTCTGTTATTTGGTATGTAGAAAATGGTAAAATAAGCCATGCCGGAAAAATCCCTGAAAAAGTACTCCAAAGCTTATTAGGTGATGAAGAAGAAATAGCCAAGTTGCAAGACTTCATCAGCTTACCTGCCCAATATGCTACCACTAGATATGCCTACGAATCTCTTTTTGCTCCGCAAGTTGTAATGACAGGCAAAGAAGACCCACAAGTAGCTCAAATAAGAGGTGAACTCTGGGCCACCGCTGCGAATGGCAAAATCAGGGTACTTGATTATGGCGCAGGAAAAGGTAGGTTGATTGCCAACTTGGCCGAAGAGGAAGAAGGCGAACATAACTCTTTGGTAAATAGCATAGACTATATAGCATTTGATAAGTATAGCAGCGATAAAGAAGCATGCGAAGCAGCACTAACAAAAGTATATGGGAGTGCAGAAAGAAGGTATTACAACGACTTTGATACACTCTTCTCTTACTACGACATAGCGAGTTTTGATGTGGTTATCATGTGTAATGTTCTGCACGAAATAGATCCTGCTGATTGGCTTACATTGTTCCAACACGGAGGAGCTATAAGTAGTTGCATAAAAGAGACCGGTTCATTGTTGATAATAGAAGACCACCGTATGCCTATTGGTGAAAAAGCATATCAAAAAGGCTTTTTAGTATTGGATACGCCTGAAATAAAGGAATTGTTCCAAATCAAAGAAGCAGATACTGATTTTAGCTTTTCTGATTATAGGGGCGATGGACGGCTCAAGGCGCACAAGATACCTAAGCGGCTACTTGGCAATATAACCTACAAAACAAGGAAAGCAGCGATAGAATTACTATCTAGCAAAGCTAGGAACAAGATTATTGAAACACGTAATGCAGATCAAAACTACAAAAACGGCATCTTACATGGCTTCTGGACACAGCAATTTGCCAATGCACAACTCAATTTGGCCCAATTAGGTGGTTAAGTGTTATTATTCCCCCACTCGTCCTAACATCCCCGCCCCAACTCGCCAAGTTCTTCGCAGCTGTCCGTATGTCTCCGACTACGGACAAACAAAACACAATCAATACCCCCCAACCTTGACCTTTATACATTAAACCTTTCATTCTAAGTATAGTGGCAGGCCTCGCAGCAATCGAACAATCTCCAAACACAACAACTCGTAACGCTACCTCGTATACCGCCCCCAAGCTTAACCCTCAAACAACACTTAACTTATATCCCGGCGTGGTGCCAAATGAGTAAGAAATCAGCATTTGCTTAAAATACAATTGTATTATCCAAAAAGAAACATTATATTACTCTACCATTTTATAACTAAAAACATCAAATATGAAAAAGGCAATTGCTATTTTAGCTATAACATTTATTAGTCACCTAATGTATGCCCAAAATGTTGGAATAGGTACACCATCACCAATTGAAAGACTTGATGTCAATGGAAATATGAATTTAGTTGGCACGATAAAAGCTAATGGGGTATCGGGCGTAAATGGACAATTTTTAATGAGTACCGGTAATGGATTAAGCTGGCAAAGTATACAAGCCACTTACACAGTAAATCAAGCAAATTATACTGGGAACTTTGTACCAAGCAACAATTTTGCTAAAATTGACGGTATAATCACTTTGGCAAATAACTCATTTGCTTTGCAGGAAAATAACCTAACAATAGCAGGTGGGGGGTTTAATGGCAGTAGTAGTTTTACAGTTACCATTGGTCATAAATCGTTGGTTTCAGGTTGTAGTTTTACTGATGTTAGTATAACTACATCAGAAACTACTTTTATTAATTGCAATTTCAATGGCATTTGTACAAATTTAGGTAGCAGGTGTAGTTACATTAATTGCACATTCACTGGAGTTACAAGTACAGGGGTTGGCAGTGCTACAGGGAAAATTAAGAATTCCTTAATTGCTAACTCACAAATTAATTACATTTCCGACATCATTGGGTCTATAATAAACGCTGATAGTCGGATAGGCAATGCTACTGGTTCTGTAAGTCTAATTTCTGATTGCAATATTGAAAATTCAATAATTGATGTAAAAAACATTGACTTTACTTTTACAAATAACAAAACAGACGATGCAAAGATAATAATTGGTAATTCCGCTTCAGCACCAGCAAGGGTTACAATAAGCAACAATCAATTTTCTAAGGTAAAAACTGGATATAGCGACATTATAGAGATAGATCCCAGTTCTACAATAGCGAAATTTTATTTGATTGCAAACAATACCTTTCGGCTAAGACTAAATGAATCATGTTCAATTAGAATTATGGGGGCCGATGGCTCACTAGGAAATTCATTTTGCACAATAACAAGCAATGCATTTTGGTTGGGCTTAAATTCACTCATATATTCTGGCAATATGAAGGTTTATTATTCAATAAATGTCATCAATAGTGCCGGCAGCTCTATTGTTCATCCCACTATTGGTGGAAATTTGCAAGGCATTAATAATCATGTTTTTTAAGCTACGCTATCAACTCCACATTCTCCCTAACATCCCCGCCCCTACTCGCTAAGTTCTTCGCCGCTGCCCGTACGTCTCCGACTACGGACAACAAAACACAATCAATAAATCCCCCAACTTTAAACCTTTTAAACTTTAAACCCCAAAACAACGGAACATTGAACATCCGAACAACCCAACATCGAACAACCGAACAACCCAAATTTTAACATTTTAACACCGACCATTCCAACACTTTTAACATTTCATTAACAAACGTCCTTATAATTTTATTCAGAAAAATATTTTTAATTTAAAAAACAAAAAAATCATTTAACATGGCTAGTAATTCCGAAACCGGTCACGCCAACAATGTGGCCCTATTTACCGATCTGCTCAACATTTGCAAAGGCTTTGGCAGCCGCTACAATCCCGCCCAAAAAGAACTGGAGCTAAGCATAGCGGAACTCCAGCTTAAAGAGGCCGAGCAATTACAAACCAATTTGAACAAGGTAAGCCCGCCCTACACTACGGCCGTGGCCCGCAAAGACAAGGCATTTGCCCCGCTGGATAGCAGGGTTACCAGGGCCTTGGGCATGTTTACCATTAGCAAGGCCCTGCCGGGGCAAAAACGCAGTGCGGAAACCCTTGCCAAAAGCATCAGGGGTGCAGGCGGCAAAAAGGGCAAACCCAAAGATACACCCACCGAAGGCGAAGAAACAGCCAAAGATGGACATTCCACTTCACGCCGCAGCATGGATAGCAGGATTGAAAACCTGTACCGCCTCATTGAGGTATTTGCCGAAAGCGGCACCTATGCCACCAATGAGCCCGATTTAACACTGCCCAGTCTTACTACTTATGCCGATGAGCTCAAGAACTTATCGGAAGCAGTGGTAGTGGTGGAGCGACCGGAAGCTGATGCCCGCCAATTTCGCGACGCTGCGCTATATACCCCCGAAACGGGATTGGTGGATAGGGGCTTGGCCATTAAGCGTTATATCCGCAGTGCTTTTGGCACCAATTCGCCCGAGTACCAAGCGGTAAGGGGCATCCAATTTACAAAGCTCAAAAAGAAGAAATAACCAACCGCCCCGGCCATGTGCCGGGGCTTTTTTTTATGCTAAGGTTTTACCGCTACAGTCTTTGGAATTGCCCCCAAGCCTATCCTGACTGCCCCCAAGGCCATCCGGTTTGCCCCCAAGGCTATCCGGTTTGCCCCCAAACCTATCCGGACTGCCCCCAAGGCTATCCGGTCTGCCCCCAAACCTATCCGGTTTGCCCCCAAGGCTATCCGGACTGCCCCCAAGGCTATCCGGACTGCCCCCAAGGCCATCCGGTTTGCCCCCAAAGTTATCCGGTCTGCCCCCAAAGACATCCCGTTTACCCATAAAGCAAAAGGCATTGACCCCTATTAAAAAAACAACCCCGATACTTTAAATACCGGGGTTGCTCAATAATATACAGTAATGCTTATCGGATAATCATTAATTTTTCTGTTGCCTTTTCGGTAGGGCCAGTTAACGTAATGCTGTATTGGCCAGCAGCCAATTGGCTGATATCTATTTTTTGGTTGTTGGTAAACATTTTTTGTTGCAGTACCACGCTGCCGGCCATATTGGAAATGGTTACCAAGTTATATTCTTGAAAAGTGGCGGTAACGGTAATTTCGTTTATGGCAGGGTTGGGGCTAACAAACAGCGGTTTGCCCTTGGCACCGAATATTACTTTTACAATATCGCTGTATTGAATAGAGCCATCGCTGCCCACCATTTTAAGCCTGTAAAAGTTGGCACCCCTTACCGGAGCAACATCACGGAAACTATAATCAAAAGGGAGATAGCTTAAACCGCCTTGGGCAGTTACACGGCCCAATTGGTTGAAATTTCGCCCATCGGCACTTTTTTCTAGTTCAAAATAACTATGGTTATACTCATTAGTGGTTTTCCACGTCAGGCTGATATCGCTACTATTACCATTGCCGTTGAACTGGAGCAGTTTAAGCGGTAGCCCTACCAAACCCAGATAGGCACAAGTGGAAGGCAACGTAAAGTCGGGCGGTGCCACACTATTGGCAAACCAATTAGCGCTATTGGTAACCGATGCCCTTACTTGAGCGGGGGTAAGTAGGGGACCTGCGCACAAAAAGCGGGCGTTGTCCTGTTCGCTGGCGCCTACCCCTTCTGTGCCAATCCAAGTAGTGCTCACACCAGCCGCAAGGCCCAGGGGCATCACGCTAAAGTTGGCATTATTTGTAATGCAGTCGGGGTCCCAAGCGGCATTGGTGGTGTTAGCACATTGACCCAAATCAGTAGAATACACGTTCATGTGCAAACCTGCAATGAGTGTGGGAGCACCCACGGTACCACGATAGGCAATGATTTGGTCGCCACTGGTAGCAAAGCTGGGGATGGAACCCGTGCAAGAACCGATGGTAGTACCGCTGCCGTAAAGAATGGCAATACCAGCACCAGCACTGGGGCCGGAAATGGTAATCTCACGGCCCGCTACCAAGGTACCCGTGTAAGTCCAAGTAAGCGTTTGCTCTCCTGCGCGGAAAACATTGGTGCTTAACCATCCGTTGTCCGTAAAGTTCACAATGGTAGTGCCCGAAAGATTTACCAGTACTACAAAGGAAAAGGCATCCGTAGTGGATGCATTGGCATGATAACCAGTAAACAGTAGTTCGCCTGCGTTGAGGTCAGTTGCCTTTGCTTTAAAATGTATGAGAGCGGAAAATAAAAGACATAAAAGGCATGTTTTTCGTAAACGAATGTAAAGTGGCTTCATAAGAAATATGTTTTAAAGCAAATGTAGAGTATAAATTCCAATGCCACACTAAGTAAAACTACTTTTTTTGATAAAGATATCGAATATAAAGGTGCTCGATACGCATTAAATCATCAATAGTCTTATCCGCAGTGCCTTTGGCCCCAACTTGCTCAAGTGCTAAGCGGTAAAGCGGATTCAATTCTCAAAGACCAAAAAGCAGCAATAACGAGCTGCCCCCCAACTAGTTGGGGGGCAGCTTCAAATTTCAGTTCCTGTGGTTTTACCGATGGCCTTTCTTAGTTGGATATTGGTTTTGTGGCCTTAATTGGAATTGGATATTGTAACTACTAAAACATTTTATAAGCTCGGAACTGATTGATGCTGTAAAACTAATGTTGCAGCAACTATTTTGCAACTGCAATATACCGAACGGGCATTGGGGATAGCTGAAAAGGGAGGTATGGCCACCCAAATAGCTATCGAACGATGCCGCCCGCTTCTGTTATGTAAAAAAAAGATTGGTTTATATGTACCAGTGCGGTACCGGCTTTAAAGTTTTCTCCCCAATCGTACTGGATGGGTATTACCAGTTTTCCTTTTGTATTGATAAAGCCCATCTTCTTGTTTTCAAAAACCTGTGCCAACCCATTTTCAAAAAAACCGGTTTCAGTGTACGGCACGGTAAACAGCAATTTCCCTTTTTTATCAATAAAGCCGGTTTTGCCCTGTAGTATTACCAAACAAAATCCTTCTTTAAAGCGCCATACCCGATCATAAATCAGCGGAATAACCAGTTTGCCGGTTGCATCAATAAAGCCCTGCTTATTACCTCGGCTCACATTAGCGAGTTGTTCGTAGTAAATACCCATTTCATCATAAAAACCATCGCTCATCAATTCCCCTTTTTGGTCAATCAAGGCTTTTTTACCATTTTTTTGCGCTCGATAATAGGGAATGCTATCCAATACCCCAAACGTATAAATCGAATGGTACTTTTTTGAAAGCACAGCTTTGGTGCGCCAGTTCATCACCCAACTTTCCCGATTTACATTTGCGGAAACAATGGAATCACTGTTCAGTTCCTCCAATGCATCGTATTCAAAATCCAGCAGCAGCTTACCCTGTTTGTCCAACAAGCCGCATTTACCCCCTTTGCGGGCAATGATGAATCTTCCGTAAGGCCTGATGTATTGATATACCGGCGGCAGTACGGTATCGCCCTTTGCATTCAACAGTCCGAATGTATGGTTCGATTTTACATGAAAAAAGCCATTGTAATAATCAAAAGCCAAGTCGTAAACCAAGGGGATACACACTTTTCCAGTAACATCAATGTAACCAAATTTCCCATCATTACTCACCACCATTTTACCATTACAAAGCAAACCCATGTAGTCGTATTTAGGTGTGAGCACTACCTTGCCCTGTAGATTAATCAGACCCTCTTTACCATTCAGTTGCACCATAAAAAGCGTATCGTTGGCGATGCGTATCCTGTCGTAAATAGCAGGGGTAAGCAATAGCCCCGTGGTATCGATCAGCCCACATTTACCAACCAAAAGGCCGTCTTTCAGTCTCGATTCATTTTTATACATATAAACGGCAGCCCCACTGCTGAAGCGTTTTACAAAAATACCCGTGCTATCCTGTGGGACAAACAAGCGGTACTGCGGCAAGTATTTGCCCGGTAGCCTTTGCTGGGCGAGCAGGTGTACGGAAAGCATGGCAAAGCAGAGCAAGAGGAAAGAGCGGCACCATATTTTCACTTGCATGTTATGTTGTTTTGGGCTGCCAAGGTTTTAGCAAAATGGCCCGCTTGGGCTGCAAAAAGAAAAGCCATATCAGTGCCAAAATGGGCAGGTTGGCCGCTATCAACAACAACCCGCTGCCATTGAGTACATACAAGGCAAAAAACGATAGGCTGGCCAATAAAAGAAAAGCCAGCCCCGCATTGTTCACCACCGCATTTACCTGAAAAAAGTAGGTGCTGCCCGGCTCAAAGGGCAACTGCACCGGCTCCGAAGCATGAAAACCATTGGTCACCATCAGCGTAACCGACGCATCAGCAAAAGGTATGGCCACGGGGGCTGCTTCGGCCAACTCGTATAAGTGCTGGCTGTTTACAACGGCCCGCATCCCCATCAGCTTGAGCAGCCAATGGCGTTGCCGGATGAGCATTATGGTACAGGGACTTGTCGTGTTTCGTTTATTTTAATCCTTTGATAATGGCCGCAAACTCTGCCGCCACCAGCGATGCACCGCCCACCAAGCCACCGTCCACATCCGGCTGACCGAATATTTCGGCTGCATTGGCTGCTTTAACGCTACCGCCATATAATATAGAGATGCTGTCGGCCACGGCTGCACCATACTGCGCCGCCATGATGCTACGGATATGTGCATGCATTTCCTGCGCTTGGGCACTGCTGGCCGTTTTGCCCGTACCGATGGCCCAGATGGGTTCGTAGGCAATTACAAAACCGGTCAATTGTTCCGCCGTTAAATGAAACAGGCTTTCCTGCAACTGCGTGGATACATAGGCGTTCTGCTCCTCTTTTTCCCTAATGGCCAAAGGTTCGCCGCAGCAAAAAATGGGGCGCATACCGTTGGCCATGCAAAGGTTTATTTTTTCAGCTAATACCGCATGGGTTTCGCCAAAATACTCACGGCGTTCGCTATGGCCAATGATGATATAATCCACGCCAATGCTCTGCAACATTTCCGCACTTACTTCGCCGGTAAAAGCGCCACTTTTTTGATGATAACAGTTTTGCGCAGCGATGTACACCCCTTGCTGTCCAGCAACTTGGGCCTTGGCCGCCTGCAAATAAGGAAAGGGGATACCCAGCACTACTTGCTGCTGTTCGCTCAATTCGTAGGGCTGGGCCAGTAACTCGGTCAGTAAGGTTTGGCCCTGTTGCCAAGTGAGGTTCATCTTCCAGTTAGCCGCTGCTATCTGTTTACGCATAATGTGTTGATTTTAATGATGGTCAAAAATATGTTTTAATTGCTTTTTTTCCGCTTCGGATAGGCTACCGCCCTTTAGTTTTTTCCACTCGGCTATATCGGTAAAGGCTTTGGGCAATTGGTATTTCACCTGGCCTTTCATGCCCCAACTAAAGCTGGGGATATGTGCTGGACTGAGGCCGCTGCCAAATACATTGCAACAAACGCCTACCACCGCACCTGTGTTAAAAGATGTATTGATGGCCGCTTTGCTATGATCGCCCATGAGCAGACCGCCCTTGTTGCCGGGGCCAATGATCGTTGTGGAGGCCTTGCCGACATCACGCCACGGGCGTGAGCCGTTGCCCAGGGCATAGCATACCAGCCCCGCATTGTTTTTAATATTGCTGTTGGTGGTACCGGCACCCAAGTTGCACCACTCCCCTATTACACTATCGCCCAAATAACCATGATGGGCTTTGTTGCTATAACCAAATAGCACACTGTTTTTTATTTCGCCGCCCACCGTGCAGTAAGGCCCCAAACTGGTAGCCCCATATACTTGTACACCCATTTTTAGTACAGAACCTTCGCCCATGGCAAAGCCGCCGCGGATGCAACAGCCTTCCATCACCAACGCATTTTTGCCAATATAGATGGGCCCGTTTTCGGCATTGAGTACACTGTGGCTCACTTGCGCACCCGGTTCAATAAATATAGCAGCGGTATGGGTGCAGCGATTGGTTTTATGAATGGGTGCCGATTTTCTTCCTTTCGTCAGCCATGCAAAATCTGCCCGCAATGCCGCATCGTTCCAATGAAAAATCTGCCATGCGTATTGCAGTAGTTGTACTTCGCCCTTGGCTTCCACGGTTTGGCCCACTTTTATTTTACCGCCCTTTAATACTTGTGCATCAGTAAAAGCCAGCGCAATTACGGTACCTTCTTGGCTCAACAAACATTGGCCTGCGCTGAGTTTTTTTACTTGCTTGGCCAGTGCGACCGTGGGTATGGTATTCGCACGGATCAGCACGTAAGCTCCGTCCGGCATATCAGGGGCCAGCGCCATGGTGGGATTGGTATCGTAAAAATCTTTTTGTGCTAGGTTGACAGAGGGGATGCCCAATAGTTTTTCCCATTTTTCCCGCAGCGTAAGGATGCCCATCCGTATGTCGGGTATGCTACGGGTAAGGGTAAAGGGATATAGATTTTCCCTGCCGCAATCTTCTTCTGTAAAAATGATGGTAGGCATGTGGTAAAGGTAGGGAAAAAGGTAGTTCGTTGGCCGGGGGTCGTTGGCCGTTGTTCGTTGGTCGTTGGCCGAAAGAAGTTGACGGATGTGGAGGCTAGGCCGACACCACGCAGTAGGCGTGGACGGTTGCTAGGCCGTTGGTCGGAGACCAGACGGCGGGGCATTAGGCGTGGACGGTTGACAGGAAAAACCCGTAACAAAATCAACTCGTAACAAAAACAACCAAACCAACTCGCAACTCGTAACCCGTAACTAAGTTAACCCGTAACCCAATCAACCATTCAACCAATCAACCCAACAAACCCAACTTTTCCCCACAGCAACCGTTTGCAATACCCAGCATTATGCAAAAAGTACACAAATGCCTATTTTACAATATATTACATCTTTGTAAAATCAACGATTGCTTATGCGTTTTACCAAACCCCGCCTTAGTTTTTGGCAAATCATCAACATGAATGTGGGTTTTTTTGGCATTCAGTACAGCTTTGGCCTGCAGCAAAGTGCCGTGAACCCCATCTACGACTTTTTGGGCGCCAAGCCCGATGAAATCCCTTGGCTCAATTTGGCGGGCCCTTTAACAGGCCTTATTATTCAGCCCATCATTGGTGCATTGAGCGATAAAACCTGGCATCCCAAATTTGGCAGGCGGAAGCCCTATTTTTTTATTGGGGCCCTGATATGCAGCATTGCACTTTTTCTATTTCCCTTTAGCAGCGCACTTTGGATGGCTGCTGGTTTACTGTGGATACTGGATGCTGGCAACAACACGGCCATGGAGCCTTACCGGGCCTTTGTGGCCGACAAATTGGATGCCTCCCAACAAGGCACCGGCTTTCAGGCTCAGAGTTTTTTTACCGGCTTTGGGCAAACATTGGCCAACATATCGCTCTTTGCTTTTCCGCTCATATTTGTGGGCAAAACCGGTAAACTACCCACTTGGGTGTTTGCCTCTTTCTTTTTGGGCGCTGTCTGTTCCATTGGCTCCATTTGGTGGAGCATCAAAACCACACCGGAAATACCGCCCACAGATGAAGAACTGGCTGTACTGAAGGAAAAAAATAAGGGCATGCCGCATCCCATTGTTCAATTTTTCTTATCCATTGTTACAACCATCATTGCCTATGCGGTAATTGCGTTACTGCTAATCCCCGCCCTGTTTACAAAAGGCAGGGTACTAAAGCAGGTGGTGAACTATGCTGAGGGCCACCCTACCCTCAAAATATTGTTTTCGCAAAACATTGAGATCATTGATGCCGTTACCAAAATGCCCAAAGCCATGTGGCAACTGGCATTGGTGTATTTGTTTCAATGGTATGCCCTCTTTTGTTATTGGCAAAACTCTTCCAAAAGCGTGGCACAATCTGTTTGGAAAACATCTCCCGAACAAGACAGTGCGCTGTATGAAAAAGCAGTTAGTTGGACTGGACTGGTAAATGGCTGGTACAATGTCGTTACTTTCTTGTGTGCGTTTGGATTGGTTTGGTTTGCCAAAAAATATTCGCCCAAGCTGGTACACTTTGGCTGCCTCATATTGGCCGGGCTGGGCCTACTGGTATTTCCATATATTGAAAATAAATACCTGCTCTTTCCCGCCATCACCGGTTTTGGCATTGGTTGGGCCAGCATGATGGGTATCCCTTACTTGATTGTGGTAAGCAAAATACCCAAGGAAAGATATGGTGTGTACATGGGCATCATCAACATGATGATTGTAATACCCATGTTTATACAAACCATCACTTTTGGCTATGTGCTCAAACACTTGCTGAACAACAATCCTGGCAATGCCATTGTATTTGCTGGTGTGTTTTTATTAATCGCCGCACTGCTCACATTATTGATTAAAAGCGATAAAATTCCAACAGGTGAAGCCCCCATACAAATGGGTGGAGGACATTAATCATTATAAAAGCAACAAAAGATGCGTTCATTTTTTTTCACTTACAAAGCCCTCATCAGTATCATCCTATTGGGGGCATTGGGATGCAATTCATCAACAAACAGCAACGCCACAACCGCCAAAGCCAATGGCGAAACTTGGTGGAAGGAAGCCGTGGTGTACCAACTGTACCCCCGCAGCTTTCAAGATAGCGATGGGGATGGCGTGGGCGACCTCAAGGGCATCACCCAGCGCTTAGACTATCTGCAAAGTCTAGGCGTAGATGCCATTTGGCTCAACCCCATTTGTGCATCGCCCAACGACGACAATGGTTACGACATCAGCGACTATCGGGCCATCATGAAAGAAATGGGTACCATGGCCGATTTTGACGAAATGCTGGCGGGTATGAAAAAGCGCAATATCCGCCTCATCATGGACCTAGTGCTCAACCACAGCAGCGATGAGCATCGGTGGTTCAAAGGGGCCAAAAGCAGCCGCAACAACAAGTACAGGGAATACTACCATTGGTGGCCAGCCGAAAAAGGAACGCCGCCCAAGCGCTATAGTTTATTTGACGAAAACGCCGATGCCTGGCGCTTCGACAGTACCACCAATAGTTACTACCTGCATTACTTTAGCCGCAAGCAGCCCGACCTTAATTGGGAGAACCCGGCCCTGCGCAAAGAAATGTACGGCATCATGCAATTTTGGCTGGACAAGGGCGTAAGCGGTTTCCGCTTGGATGCTTTTCCCTTTATGGCCAAGGATACGAGTTGGCCCGCCATGCCTGCCAACTTTACCAATGACCAATTTGTGCGCTACTATGGTGCCGATAAAAAAGTACACGACTACCTGCGTGAAATGAATGAAGCCATTTTGAGCAAGTACAAAGAAGTATATACCGTGGGCGAAGGCGGCGTAATCCCTTTTAGCAAAGTAATGGACTATGTAGATGAGGACAGAAAAGAAATCAATACCCTGTACCATGATGAGATGGGCAATATCTGGGGCCGGGATAGTTTTGATGTGGGCGACTATAAAGTAGGCCGCAACAATGTATTGGGCATGAAGCAGATTGTAAGCAAATGGGATGAGAAATTTTTAACCAAAGGTTGGAACACGGTGTTCTTTACCAACCACGACCAAAGCCGGGCCGTGAGCCGCTATGGCAACGATGCGCCTGAGTACAAGGATGCCAGTGCCAAAATGCTGCATGCCTTTTTGTTAACACAAAGGGCCATCCCTTACATATACAATGGCGACGAAATTGGCATGACCAATATCCGCTTTAAAAATATTGAGCAGTACAACGACCTGCAAACCCGCAACCGCTATTACTTGGCACTGAAAGAGGGCAAGCAACAAGCTGCCGATTATTTGTTGATGCAACAGGAACTGAGCAGGGACAATAGCAGAACGCCCATGCAATGGAGCAATACGGCCAATGCAGGCTTTACTACCGGTAAACCTTGGCTGCCCATCAACGATAACTATACTACGGTGAATACGGCGATGCAGGATACCAGTGCCCATTCGGTATTGAATTTTGTGCGGCAGATGATCAAGCTACGCAAAGAGCGGAAAGATATTTTGGTGTACGGAAAATACAATTTGGTTGACAAAGACAACCCCGATGTATTTGCTTATGTACGAGAAGCAAACGGCAAAAAAATATTGGTGCTGCTCAACTTTACCAGTAAAGCGGTAAAAGCCAATACGGGCTTGCCCTTGGCCAATGCCAAACTGTTATTGTGCAACTATCCCAATCGGCAAACCAATGAGCAATTACAGCCCTACGAAGCGGCTATTTACGAACTATAAAATCGCTAATACATGAACAAGAAACTGATATTGTGGACGATTACGGTAAGCTTGGGCGGTTTGCTCTTTGGCTTAGATGTGGCCGTTATTTCGGGTGCGGAACAAGCCATACAAAAGCTGTGGAACTTGGGCAACTTGATGCACGGCACAGCGATTGCCATGGCCCTGTACGGCACGGTACTGGGGGCCTGGCTGGGCAATATACCTGCCAACAAAATAGGCCGTAAAAAAACGCTGATTGCCATCGGTATCCTGTTCTTTGTATCATCCATTGGGGCCGCAGTGGCGCAGGATGTATATACGTTTATGCTCTTCCGCTTGCTGGGCGGTTTGGCCATCGGCGCATCCTCGGTGGTGGCCCCTTTGTACATATCCGAAATTGCACCGGCCAAGCACCGGGGCAAAATGGTCATTGCGTTTCAATTAAACATAGTAGCCGGTATTTTGATTGCCTATGTATCCAATTATTTATTCCGGGGCACGGGTGGTCCAAACGATTGGCGCTGGATGCTGGGCATTGTGGCAGCCCCTTCCTTGCTTTTCTCCCTGCTGCTCTTTTTTACACCCGAAACGCCCCGTTGGTTGTTGCTGTATAAAAAAGACGAAGCCACTGCCCGCAAAATATTGCAGCTTACCGAAACCGATATCGACCAAGTAGTGGCCAATATCAAAAACTCGGTAAGCACCAAAACGGAATCGCTCTTTTCGGGCAAATTTGGCAAGCCACTACTGCTTGCATTTCTGCTTGCTTTTTTCAACCAAATGTCCGGCATCAATGCCATCATTTATTTTGCGCCCAGGGTATTTGAAATGGCGGGCATTGGCAAAGACAGCGCTTTTTTGTCTACCGCCGGCATTGGTTTGGTAAACTTGCTGTTTACGGTGTTGGGTTGGTACCTGATTGACCGCTTGGGCAGAAGGACCTTGCTATTCATAGGTTCAATCGGTTACATCATATCGCTATCCTTGATTGCCTTTTCTTTTTCATCCGGCAATTCGGGCGGCATCTCTTGGTATGTATTTGCCTTTATCGCCGCACACGCCGTTGGCCAAGGTGCCGTAATATGGGTTTTCTTATCGGAGATATTCCCCAATTCGGTTAGGGCCAAGGGCACATCCTTTGGTTGCCTCACCCATTGGGTGTTTGCGGCACTCATATCACAAACCTTTCCATTCTTTGCAGAGTCGCCTGCCATTGGCGCCACCAAAATATTTGGATTTTTTGCCGTGATGATGGTACTGCAATTATTGTTTGTATGGAAGATGATGCCCGAAACAAAAGGCACGGCCCTAGAGGAAATGGGTACCGTAGTGGCGCATTGATAACATTTGTTTAATACATACACATGAGCAAAATACTTTGTATAGGAGAAGCATTGATAGATATGATTTGCACCGATAAGGGCAAGTCACTATCGCATGGCGATAACTTTTTAAAAAAGCCCGGCGGCGCACCCACCAATGTGGCAGCGGCCATAGCGGCACTGGGCGGCCAAGTGGAACTGGCGGCCAAAGTGGGCAACGATCCCTTTGGCAAGCAATTGATAGAAGTGATGGAAAGCTTTGGCGTATCGGCCAAATGGATGCTGCAAGACAACAATTATTTTACCACTTTCGCCTTTGTATCCTTGATGGAAAATGGTGAACGTGATTTTGTATTCAACCGTGGTGCCGATGGACAGTTGAGCGAGGCAGACATTGCCCATATCAACTTGGGTGAATTTGCCATTGTACATTTTGGCTCGGCCACTGGTTTCTTGCCCGGCCCTTTGCAGCAGGCCTATCTTTCGCTGTTGCAGCAGGCCAAGGAGCGGCAACTCTTTATCAGCTTCGACCCCAACTACCGACACTTGCTGTTTCCCGGTAATACCCCATCTTTTATAGAGCAAAGCTGGCACTTTATGCAGCAATGCGATTTTTTTAAATTGAGCGATGAAGAAGCTCTGTTGATTACCGGCGCGGCTACATTGCCAGAAGCGGTTGCCATTCTACAGCAAAAAACCAATGCCGTATTTGCCATTACCATTGGCAAGGAGGGCACCCTGCTCGGCCACGGGCAAACACTCACCACCGTGCCCAGCATTCCCATTACCCCAGTGGATACCACAGGTGCAGGCGATGCTTTTGTAGGTGCGCTACTGTATCAGTTGAGCAGCAAAACCCCTGCGGATATTGCCCAAATGTCGGCTGACGATTGGGCAACGTTGGTAGCGAATGCCAACAAAGCCGGTGCCCGTACCTGTGAGTACATGGGTGCCATGGAAGCCTTCAAGCATTTAAACAATCAAATTTTCAATTAAATACATCACCTCGTGCTGAACGATCAGAACATATCAGTTTTTATAGCACAATCCTTACAGCAAGTGGATACCCAAGATGCGCATGCCGCGGCTTTTGCCAAACGCTTTACGCAACTGGCACCAGCAGCCCATCAGTTGTACCAACAGTTGTACAACCTGCATTCACAGGCCCATTCCTTTTTTGAGCAGTTATTGGATACCATCATCCAGGCCAATAACAACCGATCGAAGCAACTGAAAAAAAGGGATGCCGATAAAATAGCCAAAGAGCATTGGTTCCTGAGCAATCAAATGGTGGGCATGAGTTTGTATGTTGACCGCTTTTGCGGCAAGCTCACCAACCTGGCCGACAAACTGCCTTGGTTGGAACAACTGGGCGTTAACCTCCTACACCTGATGCCACTTTTTGAAAGTCCTGCTGGTGAAAGTGATGGCGGCTATGCCGTAAGCAATTTTAGAAAAGTAGATAGCCGCTTTGGCCAATTGAAAGATTTACATGACTTGCGTGCACAAATGGCCGATAAGGAGATGTACTTGATGCTGGACATTGTACTGAACCATACCTCGCACCGGCACGAGTGGGCAGAAAAAGCCAAACAGGGCGATGCCATATATCAGGATTACTTTTACATGTACAACGACCGTAGCCTGCCCGATCAGTTTGAGCAAACCATGCCCGAAATTTTCCCCGAATCGGCGGCAGGCAGTTTTACCTATGTGCCCGAGTGCAACAAATGGGTGATGAGCGTCTTCCACAACTACCAATGGGATTTGAATTTTACCAATCCCGCTGTGCTAGTGGCCATGCTGGACAATATCTTTTTCTACGCCAATTTGGGCGTGGACATCTTACGGATTGATGCCCCTGCCTTTATCTGGAAGCAATTGGGCACTACCTGCCAAAACCTGCCACAGGCCCATACCCTGCTGCAACTCATCAAACTATGTGTACAAATAGCCACGCCCGGTATGGCGCTATTGGGCGAAGCCATTGTGGCCCCCAAGGAAATACTCGGCTATTTTGGTACCGGCGGTTACCAAGCCAAAGAATGTGATGTGGCTTATGGTGCCACCAATATGGCCCTGCAATGGGATGCCTTGGCCACGGGCAAAACCGAAGTGATGTTGCAAGCGCAATCGCTTATATTGCAAAAGCCCTTTGGCACTACCTGGATTACTTATACCCGCTGCCACGATGATATTGGCCTCGGGTACGATGACTATATGATTGCCGCCACGGGCTTTGAGCCTTATGAGCATCGGCGGTTTTTAAAAGACTATTATTCGGGTGCTTACGACGGTTCTCCTGCCAGTGGCGCCCTGTTTTCGGTAAACCCCAAAACACAGGATGCCCGTATCAGCGGTTCCCTGGCTTCGCTCTGCGGCTTGGAAAAAGCATTGGCTGCCGGCGATGCCGATTGGATTGAAACCTCCATCCGAAAAATACTGTTGATGCAGGCGCACAGCTTTTTTGCAGGTGGCATCCCCATGTTGTTTTATGGCGACGAAACGGGGCATATCAATGATTATAGTTACCTCAACGACCCCGGCAAGAGCTACGACAACCGCTGGATGCACCGTCCCTTGATTGATTGGGAAAAGAACGAGCGGGTGAACGAACCCGGCACCGTGGAGCAAAAAGTGTTCAGCGGCACACAAAAGCTGATACAGTTGCGCAAACAATTGGATGCTTTTGCCGATTACAACAACCTACAATGGATCAGTCCGCACAATATACACCTTGCCGCTTTTGTACGTTCGCTCAACCAACAGCGGATTTTCTGTATCTTTAATTATAGCGATAAGCCCGCTTGGCTCACTTGGTATGCGTTTAAGGAAAAAGGCAATGCGCCCACCACATTACATGACCATTGGCAAGGGAAAGATTATACCGTTGGCAGGGATGATGAGTATTTAGTGGTAGAGTCGTTTGGGTTTTATGTGATGGAAGCGATTGGCTAATGTGCTGATTAGCTAATACGATAATTAGCTAATTCCTTCAACCCGTAGGCGTTTGCTGTATGGGTAAATAACTTGCACTAAACGAACCTTAAACTTTAGACATTTAGACTTACAACTTTGAACAACCGAACTTTGAACAATCAAACATTGAACTAAAAATGTACACTACAAAAAAAATCCTCCAAACATTACTCATAAGTTGCATCGGCCTAACGGCAACTAGCCAAACGATTGATCCTTGGAAGATAGCAGCCACCAAAATCGATCCCTCCAACTATTACGGCGTTACCGTGGCCAATGGCATGATCGGCATTGTATCGGCACCGGAACCGTTTAAGATAAAGGATGTGGTATTGGCGGGTGCTTACGACCTGTACGGCCGTGGCCGGGTGAGCAATTTTTTAAAGAGCTTCAACCTGCTGAACATGACGCTGGATATTGATGGCCGCCGCATGGATGGCAAATCGGTACAGAACCTGCGGCAGGAGTTGGATATGCAAGGGGCCAGTTTTACCACCAGTTTTGATTATGGCGACAAGGCCACCGTATCTTACACCTATTACTCTTTGCGCCAGTTGCCTTTTACGGTACTGATGGATGTAACCGTAACCGCTAAAAAAGACATTGCCATCAACAGTGCCAGCGTAATGGAAGCGCCCGATGCGCTGCGGGATGTACAAAATTATTACAATGAAATCGACAGGCCCCATGTGGTCATCAGTCTGCTTACCTCATCGGCCAAAAGCCCCACGGGCAAACTGCTGATGTGCGCCAGCAATACTTTTTTGTTCAGCGAGCCGCATGGCCAAGAGCCCAGGGTGATACATGAAATGTGGGACAATAACATGCACCTGATGAAGTTTGCCCGTACCATCAAAGCCGGGCAGACCTACCGCTTTTCCATTGCCGGTTCCTCCATCACAAGCGCCCACCACGATGATCCATTGAACGAGGCCGAACGCCTTACCATTTTTGCCAAGCTGGAAGGCCGTGAGCGCTTGCTGCAGTTCCACCAAAAAGCATGGGCAGATTTGTGGAAAAGCGATATACAGATAGAAGGCGATGCGCAAAGTCAGCAAGATGTACACAGCATGTTGTACCATTTGTATTCCTTCTCTCGGGAAGGCACCGCCTTTTCCCCTTCGCCGATGGGCCTGAGCGGTTTGGGTTACAATGGCCATGTGTTTTGGGACACGGAACTGTGGATGTACCCCTCGGTGTTAGTATTGCACCCTGAAATTGCCAAGAGCATGATGGAATACCGTTTTCAACGACTGGCCGCCGCCAAACGCAACGCATTTAGCAAAGGCTACAAAGGTGCCATGTTCCCTTGGGAGAGTGCCGAAACGGGTGTGGAAGAAACACCGGTATGGGCCTTGAGCGGACCCTTTGAGCATCATATCACTGCCTGTGTGGGCATTGCCGCTTGGAATTATTATTGCGTAACGCAAGACAAGCAATGGCTACGTGACAAAGGTTGGCCCATCATGAGTGCCGTTGCCGATTTTTGGGCCAGTAGGGTGGAACGCAACGGGCCGGGGCATTACGATATTAAAAATGTGGTAGCCGCCGATGAGTGGGCCGAAAACGTGGACAACAATGCCTTTACCAATGCGGCCGCCAAAGCCACATTGAAGAATGCTACTGAAGCCGCCAAACTATTGGGCATAGCGCCCGATGCTGATTGGATGCTGGTGGCCAATAACATTCCCATTTTGAAAATGGCCGATGGCACCACGCAGGAACATGCCACTTACAAGGGCGAAGGCATCAAGCAGGCCGATGTAAACCTGCTTTCCTATCCTTTAAAAGAAGTAACCGACCCCATTGCCATCAAAAGGGATTTGGAATATTACGAAAAGCGGGTACCCAACGAAGGCACCCCCGCCATGACACAAGCCATCTTTACGCTGCTCTATGCCCGCTTGGGCGATAAAGACAAAGCCTTCCATTGGTTTCAAGATGCATATGTACCCAACCTCAACCCACCGTTTAGGGTGATTGCCGAAACCAAGGGTGGTACCAATCCTTATTTTGCCACAGGAGCAGGTGGTATTGTGCAAAGCATCCTCATGGGCTTTGGCGGTTTGGAAATTACGCCGCAGGGCATCCAACAAGTAAAATCGGTATTGCCCAAGGGCTGGAAAAGTTTGACGATTACGGGTGTTGGACCAGACAAGAAGACCTATGTGATTAGGTGATGATATACTTGGCTCAATTCGCTATGTATCAAAACGGGGCACAATGACGATAACACAGGCCATTCTATTGTCGCTTGGTATTACAGGATTGATACTAGGTTACTTATTGGGCAGTTTTGCTAAGTTATGGGCCCTATTTACCCGCCAAATAAGGCAATGGCAGGAGCGGCGGGATGCCAAGCGCAGGAGCAAAATCGTATATCCCCTCCACCTTACAACAGTAACCGACATCAAAAAATACATCCGAAAAAACGGGCCACAATTGCCCATCGCAGCAGATTGGGGAGATTTGCTGATTAAGCTGATACAGGAAATGTCGGCAGCAGGTTGGCATACCGAAATGCCTTTATGGGCAAAATATGAGGGAGACTCTTACCAGCTATACGTATTAGCGGAAAACGAACATTTGCAAGATAAATTAACAGCCATCATTGAGTCATACGAAACGGTACACCTTTATTCCTAAAGCCACCGCAATGCACTATCGCTTTGCTGTCACTCCATTCAGGCAACTGCCGTTTTGCCCCACTGATATCGTTCGCCAGTAAAAGCCCCCTCATGGGTGTTTATTGCTCCATACTTTTAGTGTCCATTTCTACGTTCTTCGCCTTCATCTCCACCACCCGCTTTTGAAGTTCCTTCCTGAGTGCCTCGGGCAAACTTTCTAACCCTTCCATTGTGGGACCATCGGCTTGCTTGCCAACTTTAGCCGCCATCTTATACTGTGCAGGAGACCATTTAAAGCAGAGCGTTTGGTACGACCAACATTCGCAGCTTTTGCCACACTGGTTGCTAACCACATGGTACATCACATAAGACTTGTTGACCTGCAAATTATTAGCCGTAGCAGGGTTTCCGTTTACTACCGTGATGGGTTCCCCCCAACTGTAGTTACAGTTGTTATCATTATCGGTTACCAACAGCCAATAGTGGCTTCCTGATGGGTCAGCCGGTGTAAAGGAGGCTACCTGTTGGCTCATAGTAGTACTGAATCCGGGGCTAATTTTGGCGCATACTGTTAATGGCAAAGAGCTGGTAACCTTTCTTCTGCCACAACTAATCGTAACCGATATGGTGTAATTGCCCGGCTTTAGCGCACTACAATTAACGCCTATCTGGTTGGTACCTTGTCCACTCATTTCAATAGCCGGTTTAGCACTCCATGAATATTGAAAGCAGCCGGCAGGCCCATCATATTTGGGTACACTGTAAGTAAGCTTTTCCTTGCAATTTCTCGACCAACAAAAGCAAGTAGGACCGCTTATAGCAATGCGCTGTGGCAGTTTATTGCAATCACAGCAACAATCGGGGTAGTTGGACAAGGTGCTTCCTTCCGCAATAACCGAACCTTGCAAAGAAAAACCACCATAGCCACCCGAGTTTACGTATTCAAACTCAAAGTAGTATTCGCCAGCAGGTAGGTTAGCCGTTCCTGAAAACGGATTTGCTGTATAACATTGGGGGTCGTTAGGAGGCAAAGCTGCCTGCCACAAAATGTTGGCCGTAGCATTTTTTAGCACAAACGATTGCAGCATATTATCGTTTTTGTAAATACCGCTAAAATTGATGGTGCCTCCACAAGTATAAAAATACCTTTTAAAAACTTGTGCCCTCTGCACTTCATTACCCGTATTTGGTGAAAGGATGGCAGTACCATTAATGACATTCCAAGGTGTTAATGCCCCCGTAAGGTTGGCAATCCTAACGCCGCCCCAAAAGGGGTCGCCACCGCCCACATTTACCAAATTACCATTCCCGTCTTGCCCCGTACTAATATCAAGTACAGCGGCGGATGTACAAAAGGTTCTTAAAACTTGCGTCCGGATGCTGTCTTTATAATACTCCAACGCAAGCTCTTTTTGGCCAAAACCGACCATTAACATCAGCATACCCAGCATGGTAAAAATTAATTTTTTCATACCCATAAAATTATTCGTTCAATACGCCTACTCTATTCAGTTTTTGGCATCCCTGGCATGGGATCATTATTTTTCTACCATATCCCATAAAACAACGGCCCCTTGCACCGCAAAGCTGTAAAAGGTATCATTTGCTGCCTATGGTTGATATACTATAAATGGGCGCACAATCAGCGATTTTAATTTTCCGCTATTTAACCAACATAATATGTTGGATACACCAATACCCGGATTAATAGAAATGGGAACCTTTGTAATTCATTATTAACAACTAAAACAGCATTTATGAAAATTTTATTAACTTTAGCAACAGTACTATGTATGGGCGCTTTTTGTGGCTGCGACTTCTTTCGAAAAGAACCCGTTATTGCCGAATGTGATCATTGTAAGGATTATAGCGGCGATGAGTTTGAGGGGGTGCCAGCCGGGCTAGTTTATACCATGATAAAGCAGTATAAGCTCAATCACTGGAATAATCAACGTGTATTAGGGAACCAGCAACCAACAGATGCAAGAAGTGTCTGGTTTAACCTTGATACCCTAAAGAAGTTTATATACAAAATTGAACAAGCGGCATGCAGTTCAAATTGTGTAAATAGGGCTGATCTTGGGATAAGATTTTACTATGCCGAATATCCAGACATTGTAACGTGGAACCAATATGACAATGACCCGGCAACTCTGGCACATAGGATGGAATACCAAGGCTTACACACATTGGTTATGACACCGACATACTATAATACAAATAGCCAAATGAACGTAGATTTTGACCCGCGATTTACAGAATACAATAAAGAAAAGCAGTGTGTACCCATGTCTATGCACCATGTTTTAAATAAGTTGGGCGCCGAAATTGATAGTGAAGGTAAAGTAATAGGGGGAGTTGAAAATACCCTTATGCTATCACCCAATGTGAGGACTACCGCTAAAAATAGAGGCTCCTTGATCCCTCCGCCACCACCTGCTGGTAATAGTAACGCAGGTGAGCGCAAGGGGGCTGTTATGCTTGATTTGGTCGAAAACATAGTAGAGAATTATTAATACTTATTTTAACGAACAGGAAAAATGGACATCTCTATTACATTAAAAGCTGTATTATTTTCGTTGGAAGTAGCGGCTTGCATCACAGCATTTGTTACAATACCGATAAAAACAGTTAGTTTTTGGAAATGGATGCCATTTTTTCTGTTGCTGGTTGTGGTGGGTGAATCAGTAGGACACTATTTGGCAGAAACACGAGGCCTTGAGCAATACA
Organism: Chitinophaga pinensis; assembly: GCA_943373145.1. Lineage (GTDB taxonomy): Bacteria > Bacteroidota > Bacteroidia > Chitinophagales > Chitinophagaceae > Ferruginibacter > Ferruginibacter pinensis_H. The sequence continues at coordinate 271,953 of CALSBI010000005.1, read as the reverse complement.
ATCCAATGCTATTCAACTATTTTCTGTCTCCTGTTCAAAACATATTTATAGCTTGGTTGATTTTCAAAAATACAGCGCTGTATAATGCTAAAAGGTCCAAGTGGATATTGTATGCGATTTCAGTATATGCGATTTGCTGGGTGATAGATTGTAGCATTAGTCCTGAAACTCCCCTATTGGCTTACACTTTTTCCAACAGCGTAGGAGCCGCTGTCACCCTTTTCTCATTAGTACTGTTTTTCTTTTACTATATCAACAGCGAAGACATTATTTTTTTTAAGAGGGCGAGAATATTTTGGGTAAGTTCGGGCATTTTTTTTTACTACATAGCCACGCTACCTTTTGAGGGATTGAGAAATATCTTGCTTGAGCATACGGATATATTCTTAATCTGCTGGTACATCAATGTGGGGCTTGCCAGCACCATGTACTTATTATTCATAATCGGATTTATATGCGCAAAGAGGAACTAACCATATTTTTAGTCATTATATCCTTGGTCATTATAATTTTTTTTACGTCAGCCATCATATATATATATCAAATACGAAAGAAAAAATTACAACACATCTTGGAAAAGAAAAGCCTACAAGAAAATCATGCGCAACAATTGCTTTCTACACAGCTTGAAAGCCAACAATGGGCCATGCAGTTTATCGGCAGGGAAATACATGATAGTGTAGGCCAAAAACTAACCTTGGCCTCGCTATACAATAAGCAATTGGCAGGCATTCTTCCGCTCAATTTCAATGACAGAATGAATGCCATTGGTAGCATCATTGATGAATCGCTTACAGAATTGCGCCAGTTGAGCAAAACGCTTACCAACCCCGAATTGATTAACGCCAATTTGTTGTCGCTATTGCAAGAAGAAGCCGGCCGCATCAATGCCTTTGGCTTCTGTAAGGTTACCATTACACATACCGAAGCATCTTTCGAATTGACAACCGAGCAGAAATATACCCTTTTTAGGTTATTGCAAGAATTTATGCAGAATAGCTTGAAGCATGCCCATTGTAAGAAAATAACCATTGATTTGCAAACAAGTGAAAACACCTTATACATAAAAGCGACCGATGATGGAAATGGGTTTGACATGGCTGAAACCAGCAATGGTATTGGGCTGCAAAACATGAAGACCAGGGCGGCCCAATTAATGGGCCAATATCAACTTACCAGTAAACAAGGTGAGGGAACAATGCTTACCTTAGTCATACAAAAAATATAACATGAAGAAAACCATCGCCATAGCAGATGATCACTTACTAGTTGCGAAAGCCGTTAGTAGCATTGTAAATAATTTCGACAACTTTGAAGTACTTTATGAAGTGGAAAATGGGGCCGTATTACAGGAGAAATTCAAAGTGGCGAAAAATATACCAGATATTGTACTCCTAGATGTGAGTATGCCCATTATGGATGGATATGCCACGGCCACATGGCTCAAGGAGCAACACCCAGCCGTACTGGTAATGGCCCTCAGTGTGCAAGATGACGATAATTCCATCATCAAGATGGTAAAAGCGGGCGCAAAGGGTTACATGCATAAAAATGTACACCCTATTGAATTGGAAAGGGCCTTACAAACACTGATAAGCCAGGGCCTCTATTACCCAGACTGGGCCATGTCGAAAGTGATTGCGTCGCTTGCCGGTGATACAAAAGGTTATGGCGACGAATTGGCATTGAATGATCGGGAGAAAGAATTTTTGACATACGTGTGCACCGAACTTACTTATAAGGAGATAAGCGAAAAAATGTTCTGTAGCCCCCGTACGGTAGAAAGTTACCGTGATAGTCTCTTTGAAAAGTTAAACGTGAAAACAAGGGTGGCCTTGGCCTTATTTTCGGTAAAAATTGGACTGCATAAATTGTAATGGTTATTAAATTTAAATAGAAACCAGCCATTAAACCCCATTTTGCAGTTTGCTACAAAATTGGGGTTCAACATTTGTAAAGAAAACCTGCTTGCAGTTGCCCTGCGTAAGGCTGGAAACCGGCAGCGCCAAAAGGCATAGGTGGCATTTGAAACGCCATTGGCCAAAGGCGCTATCCTGTATCCCAATGTTTTTCCGTTTTACCCAACCATTATATAACAAGCTGCTTCCGCGTAAAACAAGCAGCCCCTGCCCACCGTTGCCTGGCGCATAATACTATGTATTACTTAGTTTTACTATATTGCAGCATAAATAAGCCAGTAGTTAGCGTTTACGTATATTTACAAAGGTAATTCGCATAATAGGATTGCCGCTTAACATCCGTTAGTTGGCATTAATAGGTTCATCCAGTATCAAGTTGTGGGTAAGTGTAAAACCATTGTGGTGGCGAAAGTACTTGTCGCAAAAAATCAAATTATTTAGCATTTGACAATCACTGAAAAAATGAGTTCGCCCATAGGTACATTTATCCAATGGCATTTTTAGAATAGCCATAGGTATTGCAAAAATCTAAATTTTACATGGTATGAAATTTTTATTCTTCGTTACATGCACTTTTATGGTGCTGGGTTTTAATGCAAACGCACAAACTGCCACCCCAACATTTGACCCGAATGTTTGGTACAACCTAAGTCCGATGTTTCAACCGACAAAATCCTTGGATGTGGTCAATGATGGCAAAAATTTCAACCAAGTTTGGTTGGATAAAACACAAGCCGCAAGCGGACAATACTGGAAAATAACTCCTGCAAACGGGCAACCGGGCTTTTTTCGGCTAACGCCCCAATATCAGCCAACAAAGTCCTTGGATGTGCTCAACGATGGCAAAAACTATAACCAAGCTTGGTTGGACAAAACCCAAAATGTAAGTGGCCAATTTTGGAAAATTACACATATAGAAGGGCAGCCCGGTTCCTTTCGGCTATCCCCCATGTTTCAGCCTACAAAATCTTTGGATGTGATCAATGATGGAAAAAACTACAATAAGGTTTGGTTGGACAATACCCAAGCTGTAAGCGGACAGTATTGGATGATTACACCAAAAATTGCCCCAACGCCAAAACCAATTCCAACAGCACCAACACCATTTTTTGACCAGAATGTATGGTACAACCTAAGTCCCATGTATCAACCTGCCAAATCCTTGGATGTAATAAACGATGGTAAAAACTTTAACCAAGTTTGGTTGGATAAAACCCAAGCTGTGAGCGGACAATACTGGAAAATAACCCCTGTAGCTGGGCAGCCAGGCTTTTTTCGGCTATCCCCTCAGTATCAGCCAACAAAATCACTGGATGTAATCAACGATGGTAAAAACTTTAACCAGGTGTGGTTGGATAGAACCCAACTGGCAAACGGGCAATTGTGGAAAATCACGTCCATAGAAGGGCAGGCGGGCTTTTTTCGGTTATCTCCCCAATATCAACCTACAAAATCATTGGATGTGATCAACGATGGCAAAAACTATAACCAGGTTTGGTTGGACAATACCCAAGCTATAAGTGGCCAGTATTGGAAAATTACACCCAGGACCAATATTGTAGCCCCACCCGCCAATCCCATCTTTTACCATCCTGCCTCTGGAAAATACAGTCTGTATATTGACGGCAGTTTGCGTCCGCTTGCCGACAAAAGTATTTTAACGGCCATTTATGGCAACAATACCGAGGCATTGACTAAAACCCTTTACACGGATTATTTTAAACCACCTTACCCATACGGGCCTTTTATAACCAACAGCGGATTGTATGTTGTTGAAGCTACGGGCAAAGTATATTTGCTTGACAATAAGGTGTACCGGCCTATTGCAAACGAAGATGCAATGGTCTACTATCAGTTTAACAAGAGCAGTGTAAGGAACGTATCCAAGCCCGATAAGCCAGAGGGTACGCCGATTCGGAAACCGTAGGAGTGATGATTTATAAGTTACTGGCGCAAGAGGATTTTGTAGCGACAATTTCATTAAGGGTTGATTATCAATTAAAATACTTGCGTATTTTGTGCTAAATAATTATAAAACTTGCGGCAATACAAACATGGCTGTAAGCATTTGAAAATCATTGAAAACAACCAAATGAATAGAATTATACTTATTGGGAATGGATTTGATTTGGCACATGGCATTCAAAGCAGTTATAATCATTTTATAAATGATTATTGGCAAAAAATAATGATCAAGTTACAAAATAAATATAATAATAATATTACAAGTCATAGAACAATATTTGAAACTGATGAAATTAAAATTGAAGATGTACCAGGGCCTTGGATTGCTCCGAAGTGGGATACTGGAAAAACATTTGACGATTTAATAAGTATTATAAACACTCAAAATCTTAAATTTGTTTTTAAAAATAAGTTTTTAGAAATTCTAACAAAGAAACACAAAGAACAAAACTGGGTTGATATTGAGAATGAATATTATAGTTTGTTAAAAGAATCCTTCAAAAGAGAAAACTGTACTTATGAAATAGCTGATTTAAATAAAGATTTTAATCAAATACAAAAATTACTTGAAATATATTTAAATGAGGTTGAAGAAAAGTTTATTGCAGATTTTGGCAATAATACAACTGACATTAGATTGAAAACAAGTATAGGATACAAAATCTATTCTCCTTTTAAAATAAAGGATTTCACAGAAATTGCAATCAACAAAAAAGCAGAAATTGAATTTCAAAAAATACAAAAAGATATAAAAGGATTAAAAGAAGATTTAATTAAAATGCCTGATCTGAGTGGGTACAGTAGAAAACTAATTGAAAGAATTGGCCCTAATGGAACAATAAAAGAAGTCAGAAAATTACTTATTTCCGTGAGTGCTTCAAACTATTTTGAATTAATACCTGAAGAAATATTATTTCTAAATTTCAATTACACTTTCACTGAAAAAATATATGCAAACCATACAGAATTTGAATCATTTGATTCGATTAGGAATTTAAAAAAACATGTTATTCATATACACGGAACAACTAACAAATACGATCGAAATGATGTCATATTTGGCTTTGGAGATGAAATTGATGAAGACTACAAATCAATTGAAAATTTAAATAACAATGCTTATCTCGAAAATATTAAGTCAATCAAGTATTTAAAAACTGACAATTACAAACAATTGTTAGAATTTGTAAATAGTGGAGACTACCAAATTTTCATCTTTGGGCATTCCTGTGGCATTTCAGATAGAACTTTATTAAATACTCTTTTTGAACATAAAAATTGTTCATCAATAAAACCCTTCTATCACAAAAAAGATTTGGAAACAGATAATTATATTGACCTCGTTAAAAACATTTCTCGAAACTTCAATAGTAAAACAAACATGAGAGATAAAGTAGTCAATAAAGAATATTGTGAATCATTATCATAATGTCAGTACCTACCAGCGTTTTATAAATTGAGGTTATAAGTCTTGCCTTTGCGGCAGTGCTTTAAAGTAATCAGTACGGACAAATGAGAAGCAATACGCCATATCGATCATACCATACAAGGCAATGTTCCCATTCCTCAATATGAACTTGATAATGCTTTAAACCTTGGGGTTATTCATCATATAGGCAGCAATACGGATGCGTATAAAATGACGGGGGCGTAAGAAAAAGGATAAATAAACCCAGCCCATCAAAAGGGCCTTCCGGCCCTTTTGATATATATACCATTGAAAGCCACGCTTATAAAACATTGGTATCCACCCATCAGCATGTCACAAAAACCTGTATGCTCCACCAAGTTCGCTTTTGCACATTTGCACATTTGCACCTTTGCACATTCACTACATCTTCCAACTCACCAAAACCCTCACCCGGTAAGTACCGTCGCCGATTACGATAAACTGCTTGATGAAAACGAGGTTGGTTTCCCAGGTTTGTATCCTTTGCCACCAACTATCGTGCACTTCATCAAAACTAATGGCAGAACGCTTAAAGAGGTCGTTGAAATAAGTTTCGTTGGCTGCAAAAAACTGCTTTAAAAGACTGGTATCCGATAAGGGCTTATCAAAACTGTATTCGATCAGGCGCACCACTTTATCCGGCTGCGAATAAAAATAGCTCACTTCCGTTTTGCCATCGCGGGTGGGGCGTTGATATACCAATGGATTGGCCAGTTGCAGATTGGCTGCACCTGGGAAATAATTTTTCGAAACGGTAATGTTGAAATTGTAGTCGCTTTTCTTGCCCCGCATTTTCTTTTCTAAGCCGGGGATATCTTGCAAACTGGGGCGGGTAATTTGGTATTGCTGGTATTCTACAATTTGAGCATTAGCGCTAATGGCAAATGCCATTAAATAAAGGAACATCAAAATTGGTTTCACAATAAGTCGTTTAATCGATTCTAAAAAGGATATTGAAGATAAAGTGCCCTAGCTGTTAATCAAGCGCACGCTACCATTGATAACATTATAATAACAAGCAAATCTACTCTTTTTCTAATCCAAAAAGCCCATCTACGAACAATTTTTTATCAAAAACCAGTAAGTCCTCAGCCTTTTCGCCCACCCCGATGAATTTAACGGGTATTTTAAACTGACTGGCGATGGCCAGCACTACCCCGCCCTTGGCTGTGCCGTCCAGCTTGGTAACAGTGAGGGCGCTTACCTCGGTAGCGGCTGTAAACTGCTTGGCCTGCTCCAGTGCATTTTGTCCCGTACTGCCGTCCAAAACCAGCATTACCTCGTGGGGGGCGTCGGGAATCACCTTCTGGATCACCCTTTTAATCTTGCCCAGCTCTTCCATCAGGTGAGCTTTGTTGTGCAGCCGTCCTGCCGTATCAATCAAAATAACGTCCACATTACGTGCCAAACCGCTGTTTACCGTATCAAAAGCCACCGAAGCAGGGTCGCTGCCCATTTCCTTTTTAACGATGGGCACACCCGTTCTTTCGCTCCAAATGGTCAACTGATCCACCGCTGCGGCCCTAAAGGTATCCGCCGCCCCCAGCAGTACCGAATGGCCCGCCTTACTAAAATTATGGGCCAATTTGCCAATGGTAGTGGTTTTGCCCACCCCATTAACGCCAACTACCAGCACAATATGCGGTTTGTGGCCCTTGGGCAATTGATATTCTGCATAAGCGGTATCTTCCGGGGCATCTACCAATACGGCCTGAATCTCCTCCTTTAGTATGCGGTTCAGGTCGGCCGTACCCAAATATTTGTCACGGGCCACCCTTTTTTCTACCTGCTCAATGATTTTTACCGTGGTTTCAATGCCTACATCGGCACCTACCAAGGCTTCCTCCAAATCATCCAACACTTCTTCGTCTACCTTGCTCTTACCAGCAATCGCCTTGGTGATTTTGCTAAAAAAGCCTTCACGGGTTTTTTGCAAACCCTCTTCCAGGCTTTGCTGCTGCTGTTTTTTACCAAAAAGTTTGTCAAATAGTCCCATAACTTTATGCTGTTGATGATCGTGTTAAAACAATAGGGCGGCTTGGCTAAAATAACAAAAGCCATTCCGCATTAACCGGAACAGCTTTATAGTATTTTGTTGAGCCATTGATTTATTGGCCTAAAAAATCTTTGATCTTGTCTTTGTGTACGATTGCTTCTTTAAAAGTATAAGCACCCGATTTAGCACTGCGTACAGTGCGAATTACCTTTGACCAGTTTTTAGCTTCGGCTGCTGCCTTTTGGTCTTTGGTTTTAATCGCCGTTTTAGCTGCTTTTGCCATTGTATTTTAATTTTCGAATATGATAATGCGCCAATTAGCTAATCAGCTAATCAGCCAATTAGCTAATTATTTAATTTCTTTGTGAACAGTAACTTTCTTCAAGATGGGGTTGTACTTCTTCAGTTCCAACCTTTCTGGAGTATTCTTTTTGTTCTTGTTGGAAATATAACGGCTGGTACCGGGCTGGCCGCTCGTTTTATGCTCCGTACATTCCAGTATCACCTGAACCCTATTGCCTTTTTTTGCCATTGTATAGTTATTTTAGCAGTGATTAGATTTTTTCGCCGGCAGCACGCAGTTGCTTAACAACTGATAACAAGCCGTTTTTGTTGATAGTCCTTATTGCCTCCGAAGATACTTTTAAGGTTACCCACTTATCCTCTTCTGCCAAAAAGTAGCGCTTAGTCTGCAAATTGGGTAAAAACCTACGCTTGGTCTTTATATTTGAGTGAGAAACCTTATTTCCGGTAATTGGTTTTTTCCCAGTTACCTGACATACTCTAGCCATTGTACTATTTTTTTAGGAGTGCAAAGGTAGGGGAATTATTATTAACAGCAAGGCCAATCACCGCTTTTTTATTGAATTTTGGTTATTTCGACAGTTATCCACATAAAAAGCGGTCATGATGGGCAAATATAGCCCTCCGGAATGGTAAACAAGCTGGTGCAGCCAATTTTGCAATTATTTGCAATTGCCCTATCCTGTAATACAAGGTTTTCCACAGCAATACCGAAAACAGTTGCTCTTTTAACAAATTTTTATCGCTTTTTTGCAACCACGAAGCAGCATTTAGCCCTATATTGGGTACCTTTATTATGCACCGAAAAATAAAGCCATGCAAAAAAGGTTACTACTTATTAACTGCTTTGTGTTCGTTTCCATATTCGCCAATGCCCAAATCCTCATCAACAATACGGTAACGGCGCAGCAAATGGTGCAGTCCCTTGTGGGAAACGGCATCCAAATTTCCAATGTTACGCTTACGGCCCCCGCTGGATCGTATGGCTATTTTAACCGTAATGGCTCAACTATCCGCTTAGACAGTGGCATTGTGCTTACAACCGGACTAGTGAAAAGCAATGGCTTTTTTGATACGGGATTGGATGGCGATGCCCTAGACGAAGCAGATAACGATAACAATGCAGCCGGCGATAATGACCTCGAAACCCTGATTACCGGACAGACCAGCGATGCCTGTATATTGGAATTTGACTTTGTGCCCACCGGCGACAGCATCAATTTTAGGTATATTTTTAGTTCGGAGGAATACCCTGATTATAACTGTACCGAATTCAACGACGTATTTGCCTTTTTCATTTCAGGGCCGGGCATTATTGGGCAGCGCAACCTGGCACTGATACCTGGCACCAATATCCCGGTTTCCATTAACTCGGTAAACAATGGCATACCCGGCATAGGTGCCAACATTGCCGATTGCAATGCCATGGGCCCCGGATCGCCTTTTACTGCATTGTTTGTTAACAATAATACAAGCACCACAGTAACGCACAATGGGTTTACCATCATTCTCACTGCCGGCACAGCCGTTCAGCCCTGTGGTACTTACCATATCAAACTGGCCATTGCCGATGTGTCGGATGCTTCATTGGATTCGGGGGTGTTTTTAGAGGCGGGCAGCTTCAACTCTTCCGTTACCCAATTGGAACCGCAATTTTCGGTAGATATCAACGGTACAAATTTTTTGGCCGAAGGCTGCAATACAGGCAGTTTTAAGGTAGCATTGCCTCAAGTTAGGCCCGTAAACACCACCATCAACCTGCAATATGCGGGTACGGCCGTTAGGGGCGTTGATTACAATGCGGCCCCGCTGAGCGTAACGATACCGGCAGGGCAATTGGATGTAACTACCATTATCACACCCACGGTGGATAATATTGCAGAAGGCAATGAACCGGCCAAAATTTATTTGGTCAACAGTTGCGGTAATGGGCAACCTTACGATAGTGTTGAATTTGAAATTAGGGACTACGATACGCTAACGGTTACCCCAAAAAACATCGGCTTCTGCCCCACAGGCGGCAACAATGCTGTGCAGTTGCAGGTTTTAGGCAGTTTTGCCACTTATAGTTGGACGCCCCCAGCCACCCTCAGCAACACCTCCATTGCCAACCCCATTGCCACACCCACCGGCAACATCACCTATATGGTGACCACCCAATTGGGCAACTGCAACGCACGGGACTCGGTGATAGTGCGGAGCAAACGCATTACCAGCCTTACCAAAAAGAATATTTTTTGTGCCAGTAGCAACGATGGCTTTATTCAACTGCAGGGAAACCCCTTGCTGGCTTACCCATTGCAATTTTCCATCAATAATGGCCCCTTGCAGGTAGATAGCAATTTTAACAACTTGGGCGTGGGTATTTATACCGTAAGTATCCATGACAACACAGGCTGTAGGTTAGATAGTGTGGTAACCCTTACGCAGGCATTTCCTACGCTGGGGGGCAGTACCACTACCAGCTTTGCCAATTGCAACGGCCAAGGCGGCGGCATTACCGCCACAGCTACCGGCGGTTTGGCCCCCTATCAATATTCGCTCGACGGCCTTACCTATCAACTATCTAACGCTTTTGCCAACACGGTGGCGGGCAATTACACCGTTTATATCAAAGATGCCAACAACTGTATTTTCACGGTGCCCACTGTGGTAAATGGCGACCCGCCTATTACGATGACATTGGCTGCCACTGCGGCTTCTTGCAGCGGTAATGCCGATGGCAGCATCACGGTTACCGCTAGTGGCGGATCGGGCACGTACCAATATTTATTGTTGGGCGGATCTCCACAAAATGCTAATGTACTGTCAGCCACCACTGGCCCACAATCGGCTGTGGTAAGGGATAATACCGGATGCGTTGACACGGCCACGGTGGTAGTGCCGCTGAACAATACCGTTACAGTATCCATCAGGCCCGACACCACCATTTGCGAAGGGCAATCGGTTACGCTTACCACGGCTAGCAATGCCTCCAATTACGACTGGCGGCCCGGTGCCACGCTCAACGATACTACGCTGCAAAACCCTGTGGCCAGCCCCAGCCTTACCACCCAATACACGGTAACGGCCATCTTGGGCATTTGCCAGCGCAGGGATTCGATAACCGTTACTGTACGGCCCGCCCCCATCCCCAATGCGGGGCCCGATACGGCTATTTGCTTTGGCGCCACTACCATACTAAGGGGCTCCGGTGGTGTGCAATACACCTGGGCACCGCCCGAATTTCTTTCGGCCACCAATATTGCCAACCCCATTGCCGCACCCATCGCTACCAAAGATTATTGGGTAACGGTAATGGATGCCAATGGTTGCCGTTCGTTGCGCTCAGATACAGTGAGGGTTACCATTTTCCCGGCCATTGATGCCTTTGCAGGCAGGGATACAATTGTGGCCATCAACCAACCCTTGCAGTTACAGGCAACCGGCAGTACCAACTACTTATGGACGCCCACCACGGGACTGAGCAATCCCAATATTGCCAACCCCATTGCCGTTTTGCAAGATGATATTACGTATTTGGTTACCGTAAGCGATGCCATTGGTTGTAAAGACACGGCCAGCATCCGCATCAAAGTATATTTGGGTCCCGAAATTTATGTGCCCAATGCTTTTTCGCCCAACGGCGATGGTAGGAACGATGTATTGAGGGCGATTGTAATCGGTTTCAAATCATTTGATTATTTTACAGTCTTTAACCGCTGGGGCCAACGGATATTTACCACCAGCGATTATCGGCGCGGCTGGGACGGCACGTATAATGGTCTTTTGCAAAACCAAGGCAATTATATATGGATGGCCCGTGGCACCGATTACAAGGGCAATGTGGTAGAACGTAGGGGCTCCAGTATTTTGATCAGATAACAAACGAATATGGCTGCTAAGCAACACAATATATCTTCTGTAAACAGGGAAGGGATGGCTTTTACCACCCTGTTAAACGGTCATCACATTACCACCGACACGGATAATGGCGATGGCCAAAACAAGGGGCCCCGCCCCAAAGCCCTGATGCTGGTATCCCTCACGGGATGTACGGGCATTGATGTGGTAAGTATACTCAATAAAATGAAAGTAAGTTTTTCGGATTTGCGCATTGATGTGCAGGCCGATTTAACCGACGAGGATGCGGCTGTGTACCACACGGTAAAACTTACCTATTATATCAAAGTAGCAGCCGAAGACCAGGCCAAGGTAGAAAAAGCCGTAGCGCTGTCGATGGATAAATATTGCGGCGTATCGGCCATGTTCAGGAAATTTGCTACACTGGAAAGGGAAATAGTTTTTGAGTGACGAATGGTGAATGTTGAGTGACGAATACGGCAGTCTAGTTACACGAATCTTTTCTTGGACCACGAATGAGAACTGATTGCACCAATTACACGGATTCTTTATTTGACCACATATAGGAAACAATTGCAAAGACTTGCCTGACGGCAGTCTGGTTACATGAATTCTTTATTTGACCACGAATGAGAACTGATTTCACCAATTACACGGATTCTATATTCAATATTCGATACCTAACTCCTTTTCACAGATTGTTGCAGATAACACTGACCTGCCTGACGGCAGTCTAGTTACACGAATCCTTTCTTGGACCACGAATGAGAACTGACTTCACCAATTACACGGATTCTAATATTCGACATTCATCATTCCAAATTCCTCATTCCCAATACCCAATTCCCAATTCCCAATTCCCAATTCCTAATTCCTCACCCCCCTCATCCTCGCCATCTGCAGCACCACGGCCCCTAAAATCAGCCCCAGTCCCCAGTAGAAGCCCGTATTGAGCGATTGGTTTTCTTGCAAAAACAAAAAGGCCAGCACAATACCATAGATGGGTTCGAGGTTATAGGTAAGGTTGGTGGTAAAAGCGCTGATATGGCGCAGGGCCCGTAATTGCAGTTCAAAACAAAGAATGGTACAGAGCCAGCTCAGCACCAATAGCCAAACCCAGTCGCTAGGCGTGGGCAGGTAATAGGCCGCCGGAAACGCCTGTAGGTACAGCGGCAAAAGGGCTGCCAACAGCAGCACACCGCCAACCATTTCATAAAAAGTAAGGGTACGGGGCGCCACCCGGTCGATCATTTTTTTGTTGAGTACCGGAAAAACTGCACTGCCCAGGGCCGCCGCAATGCCAAAAGCGATACCGGTTTGGTATTGGGGGTGGAAGTCGAAAATGATGTAGATGCCCACAATGGCCAGCAGGCCCAGCAGCACTTCGGCCCACTTGATGGGGCCCCGGTTGTAGAGGGGTTCGAAAAAAGCGGTAAAAAAGCCCGTAGCCGAAAAACAGGTAAGGGCCACGGATACATTGGCATACTTGATACTGGCATAAAAACAGAGCCAATGCAGGGCCACGATGGCACCAATGCCGAGTAAAGACAGGGTGTCCCGCAGGGTGATGCGCTGCAAACGCTTGCCCAGCAAGGCCCAAATGCCCAAGCTCACTGCCGTTATCAGCATCCGGTACCCTACCAATAAACCCTCGTTCAACTCGATCAATTTACCGAGTATCCCCGTAAAACCCGCCAGAAAAACAGCCGCATGCAACTGGGCCAATGCTTTTTTCATGGGGCCAAAGGTAGGGCAATGAGGTAATTTGCTGATGTGCTAATGTGCTGATGGGGAGTTGACAGTTGACGGTTGACGGTTGACAGGGTGGTACTAAGTACTGGGTACTAAGTACTTAGTACTAAGTATCCAGTATCCGCCCTCTCGTATCCAGCATCCGCCCTCCAGTATCCACATCCACTAACCCTCCCCTCAAAAATTACACGAGCGACTCCCGATAATCCATAAACATGGCTATATTTGCCCCTCTTATATATAAATACGACTGTATGAATTTTAAACGGATTAACAATGTTACGGGCTGGTTGGTATGCCTTATTGCCTGTACCGTGTATATTATGACAATGGAAGCGACCGGCAGTTTTTGGGACTGCGGCGAATTTGTTTCCAGTTGCTATAAGCTACAGATTCCCCACCCGCCCGGCGCACCTTTGTTTGTGCTCATTGGCCGTATCTTTACCATCCCCTTCGACCCCAAACATGCGGCTACAGGGGTAAACCTGATGAGCGCCCTCGCCAGTGGCTTTACCATCCTGTTCCTGTTTTGGACCATTACGCACTATGCCCGCAAAATTGTATATAAAGGCATTGGCGAAATAACCGGTCAGCAAACCTTCCTGATCATGGCCGCCGGAGCAGTGGGCGCTCTCGCTTATACTTTTTCCGATTCATTTTGGTACAGCGCCGTAGAAGGTGAGGTATATGCCCTTTCTTCCTTTTTTACCGCCGTGGTATTTTGGGCCATGGTTAAATGGGAGCAGGCTGTGGAAGTGGAAATGCAGCAGGGCATCAAAGGACATTTTACGGGTGCCGACCGCTGGATCATACTCATTTTTTATCTGATGGGCCTTTCCATCGGTGTTCACTTGTTGAACTTGCTCACCATCCCCGCCATCGTATTGATTTACTATTTCAAACGTTATAAAGCTACTACCAGGGGCACTATATTGGCTTTTATCATTGGCATCATCATTACCGGATTGGTACAAAAAGCCGTGATTGTATGGAGCATTAAAGGCGCCGGTGCTTTTGACATTTGGTTTGTAAACAGTTTCGGCCTGCCCTTCTTCAGCGGTTTTGCCTTCTTCTTTTTGTTCATCGGTACCTTGGTTTACTTCGGCATCCGCTTGGCCAACAGAAAGAATTGGAACTTTTTAAAATTGGGCCTCTGGAGCTTTGTGTTTATGCTCATGGGTTACTCTACTTACTTTACCACGCTGGTACGCTCCAATGCCGACCCCTCCGTGGATATGTACAATGTGGACAATCCGGTAAACTTGGTAGGCTACCTGAGCCGTGAGCAATATGGCGACTGGCCTATTTTGTACGGACAGGATTTTACGGCCCAACCGGCTGATATGGATATACAGGAAACCTATATCAAAGCCAATGGCAAATACGAAAAGAGCGGCCGCAAAGTGGAGTACGTATATGATGCGGCTGATAAGCATTTGTTCCCCCGTATGTGGGACCAAAGCAATGACCAAGGTCATGCCGATTACTATGCCAGTTTTGCAGGCATTAGCAAAGACAAACAGGGCAATTACGAAAGGGCCCCTACCATGGGCGAAAACATCAGTTACTTTTGGCAGTACCAATTGAACTGGATGTATTTCCGCTATTTCATGTGGAATTTTGCCGGTAAGCAAAACGATATCCAAGGCGTAGCCTCTAACAATGTGCGGGATGGCAACTGGAAAACGGGTATCGGCTTTTATGACAATTTACGCTTGGGCGACCAAAGCAAATTGCCCGATAGCCTGAAAAACAACAAAGCCAACAACAAGCTGTTTATGCTGCCCTTGATATTGGGTATCATGGGCTTTGTATTTCAGTTTATCAATAGCAAAAAGGATACATTGATTGTAAGCCTGCTCTTCTTCTTTACAGGCTTGGCCATTGTGGTATACCTGAACCAAGCAGGCAATCAGCCCCGTGAGCGTGACTATGCTTATGTGGGTTCGTTCTATGCATTTGCGATATGGATTGGCTTGGGCGTACTGATGGTAAAAGACCTACTGACCAATCTTACTAAAAATGGTAAAATAGCGGGCATCCTTGCAGCGGCCGTTTGTACTTTGGCCGTACCCGTGTTGATGGCGAGCCAAGAATGGGACGACCACGACCGGAGCAAAAAAGTGTTGGCCAGGGATTTGGCCACCGATTACTTGGAAAGCTGTGCGCCCAATGCGATTGTGATTACTTTTGGCGACAACGATACTTACCCCTTATGGTATGCACAGGAAGTGGAAGGCATACGCCGCGACCTCCGCATCATCAATGCCAGCCTATTGGGTACCGATTGGTATATCAACCAGTTGCGCTATAAACTCAACCAGAGCGACCCCATCGATCCCATTTGGTCGGCAGCTCAAATTGAGGGTGCCAAGCGTGATTATATTGTGAATGCACCGCTTTCGGGTGTTGACCCCAACGGCTACATGGATTTGTACAGTATGATGAAAGATTATGCCGGTAGCGATGAGCAGAACAAAATGGTGCCCTTGCAAGGAGGCACATTTGCCAACAGCTTCCCTACCCGTAAGGTAATCGTACCGGTTGACCAAGCCTTGGTACGCCAAAACGGCACCGTTAATGCATCGGATACGGGTATTGTAAGCGAACTGCGTTTTGAAATACCCAAAAGCACGTTGTACAAGAACGATGCGGCCATCCTGAACATCATTGCCGCCAATAAATGGAAAAGGCCCATTTACTTTACATCGCCATACGAAAGCCTTGGCTTTGGTAAATATTTGCGCATGGACGGTCTTACGTATAGGCTGGTGCCCATCGAAAATAAATTTGCCAGGGAAATGACAGCCGTAAATGACGAGCGGGTGAAGGATGTGATGATGAACAAGTTTGTATTTGGCAATGCCAATATTGCAGGCGTTTATTTCGACGAAGAAAACAGGCGCCACCTCAACTCCATCAGGGGCGCTTATGCACAGGCAGCTGTAAGTTTGGCCAATAGCGACAAAAAAGAGGATGCTAAAAAAATGCTGGCCAAATGCGACCAAATGATGTTGGAAGAAAACATGCCCTATGGTATGGTTAGCCGTTATCAGATGCACAATCAAACATCGCTCAGTATGTTGCAGGCTGCTTATATAAGTGGCGATACCGTATTGGCTGATAAAATAACCAAGAGCCTCAAAAAGGATTTGGATCAGCAAATGGCGTATTACAATGCCCTGAGCGAAAGTCAATTGGAGCACTTGGGTTACGAAATACAACAAGCCCAGTCGCTCTTGCAAAACATGCAAGCGCTGGAAGCTAGGTTTAAAACCCCACTGGCGCCCAAACCGGCGGTAGAAAACCCGCAGCAAGTAGCGCCAGGGCCCCAAAAGGATACTGCGCCCAAAAAGCTGTAATGTAACAATTAAATCATACGACTCCCGTTGGACTTATCCAACGGGAGTTTTTTTATGCTAGTTAAGGTTCGTGGGGACACGAACCTTGGCTTTAGGGAGTTTTTTGTGCGCCGTGCGCCATGGTTTGTGTCCGCCATGGTTTGTGTCCCCACAAACCATCAACAAACCAACGCCATGGTTTGTGCCCCCACAAACCATCAACAAACCACCGCCATGGTTCGTGTCCCCACGAACCATCACCGAACCATACCAACCATCCCAACCAATCGCCTTTAAATTTGTTGTAACTTACACAAGCATTCGGCTGCCCTTCACCAACGGCCATGCAAGGAGTGAATATGATCGGTTTTAATTTTTCAAAATATACGCCAGGGCAAAATGGCAAAAGTCCATTTGACCAACTGCTGAACCTTTTTACGCAAATACTTACCTATACCAATGGGGATGTGGCCGAAGCCATGCAATGGTTGAACGAACTGGACTTGGAATACAAGCTGAGTACCGATGAATACGGTATTGGCGACTTTTATGAGGACTTGAAGGACAAGGGTTATATTGAAGAAAACAATCAAACGGGCACCTCACGCATCACGGCCAAAACAGAACAGGCCATTCGCAAGAGTAGTTTGGAGGAAATATTTGGCAAGCTGAAGAAAACGAAAAAAGGCGACCACCATACGTTTAAGCCCGGTCAAGGTGATGAAGTAAACCCCGAGTCCCGCCCCTTCCAATTTGGCGATATGCTGGAGCAGATAGATTTCACTTCTTCCATCCGCAATGCACAAATCAACCACGGGGTGGAGAGTTTCCGTTTGCAGGAAGATGATTTGGAAATAAGGGAAAGTGATTACAAATCGCAAACAGCTACGGTACTGATGATTGATATTTCGCATAGCATGATACTGTATGGCGAAGACCGCATTACCCCCGCCAAAAAAGTGGCGATGGCATTGAGCGAATTGATTAAAACCAAATACCCCAAGGATACGCTGGACATTGTAGTGTTTGGCAACGACGCCTGGCCCATTGAGGTAAAAGACCTCCCCTATCTGCAAGTGGGGCCTTACCATACCAATACGGTGGCGGGGTTGGAATTGGCCATGGATATCCTACGTAGGAGGCGCAATGCGAATAAGCAGATATT
This sequence comes from Chitinophaga pinensis, assembly GCA_943373145.1. Taxonomy (GTDB): domain Bacteria; phylum Bacteroidota; class Bacteroidia; order Chitinophagales; family Chitinophagaceae; genus Ferruginibacter; species Ferruginibacter pinensis_H. Next base: position 254,219 of record CALSBI010000005.1, on the reverse strand, counting down.
TATGATTACCGATGGCAAGCCAACCTGCTTAAAAGTAGGCAAGCGTTATTATAAGAACAGTTTTGGCATCGATCGTAAAATCCTCAACCGCTGTATGAGCTTGGCCATCCAATGTAAAAAACTAAAAATACCCATTACTACTTTCATGATAGCCAGCGACCCTTACCTGCAACGCTTTGTGCATGAGTTTACAGAAGCCAATAGCGGCAAGGCTTTTTTTGCATCCTTGGACAAACTGGGGGCTTTTATCTTTCGGGATTTTGAAAGTGGTAAGCGGAAGACGGTGTATTAAAACCTTATCCCGCATACATCAAACATTAGTATCAACACATCCATTAAAAGCAATAACATGAATTGGGAATTAGAGCAGCCAATCACGGCGGAAATTGGTACTGAGAAATACAAAGTAACCATTCAATGGCACAATGGACAATTGATTGGTGATGAACCCGTAAGCGTGGGTGGCCAAGACTTGGGCCCCGATCCTTATAGCTTGTTATTGGCTTCTTTGGCAGCATGCACCCTTTCTACCTTGCGCATGTACATCGACCGCAAGGGTTGGGATATCCCCCATATTTCGGTTACGCTCAATATGGGAAAGGAAGACAACGACAATCTTACTACCATCATCCAAAGGGACATACAATTTGGCAATGCTATTACGGATGAACAAAAAGAAAAACTGTTGTTGATTGCTACCAAATGCCCCGTTTCAAAAATATTATCCAACAATATCACCATACATACAGCCTAACATGGAAATACAACATAGAGATGACGGTAAAAAGGGTGCCTTTTACATAGCACAAGATGGGGAGGTATTGGCCGAAATGACCTATGTATGGGCCGGCGACAAAATGATCATCGACCATACCGAAGTAAGCGATCAATTAGCCGGCAAAGGGGCGGGCAAACAAATGGTCAATCAAGCGGTACTGTTTGCAAGAGAAAAGCATATTACAATATTACCGCTTTGCCCCTTCGCAAAAAGTGTGTTTGATAAAGTAACCGCCTATCAGGATGTGTTGTAGCGAATGACGAATAGGGAATGACGAATAGCGAATAATGAATGATGAATGATGAATGATGAATGATGAATTGGGCAATTCGTCATTCAACATTCGTCGCTCTACATTCGTCACTTGCCCTCCTTTTCTTGATTTGTAAAAAACACCTATCTTGGTATAAATACAATCAACCATGTCCACAGCCAAAACTGCTTCCCTGCTGGCAGCCGCTACTGCCCTTGTTTTCGTTTTACTGTTAGGCGTAGTGCTCTTACAGGGTATTTCGCAGCAGTATTTTGAGCTGGTACATCACCCTGCCCAATACACCGAAGCCATAATCGAACACAGCCAAGCGCTCAACATCATTTTTGTGCTGGACAATATTTTTATCATCCTTTACACCAGCATGGCCTTGTTTACTGTGAAAACATGGAGTGGCCATGCGCCCAGCTTTGTTGCCTACCTAACCGGTGGATTGCTGATTGCTGTGGCCCTATTGGACTTTTGGGAAAACTTCCATATCTATTCCCTGATGCAACAGGCCATCGGCGATATTGCCGTTGAGCCTGCTTCCATCACTTGGCAGTCTACCGAAAGCATGATGAAATGGCATTTGGCCTATTTCGCTTTTTTCATGCTGGGCTTTTTGGTACCGGCCCGTACTGCGCTGGAAAAAATGCTTAAGTACAGTCTGTGGTTTTTGTTTTTGCCCACCGGGGTACTGGTCTATGCCACCGTTGGTACTTCCTTGGAGACACTCTTTCAATGGATCCGTTTTATCAATCTGTTATCGGGTTTTGTGTTGATTTTCTTTATTATGAGGAAGGAGAGGGAATGACGAATGAGGAATAATTAATAATGAATAATGAATAATGCCGTGCCTTCGGCCCGCCTCATTGACATAGTCGGACAGGCCCGCCTGAATGACTAGTCGGGCAGGCCCACCTTAATGACATAGTCAGGCAGGGCATTTATTTCAATAAACCAGTCAGGAAATTCTAAATATACCCCTCCGTTACCGGTAGTGCCACCGCCAATAATTTTTAACATATTTTTAACAGCCTGGTTCTTGGGTTGAATTTACCGGCACTTTAATTTAGCAGTGTCAATAATTTTTTAAACACTTTAAACGTATCAGCAATGAGAACGATTAAACAAAACAGCCCCCAAGCGGGCGAAGCCACCGGCGGCAACACCGAAGTACCTGTTGCCAAAACCAAATCAACAAAAACGGTTCCCAACAAAGACGATGATTTTGGGAAGCTGTGCAAGTTTGTAAACGAAAAGTGGAAGCAAAATCCCTTTTTTGTGCTCTTGTACATAACGCAGCCCGAGTTTGACACCATGGTTACCCAGTACAACAGCACTTTGAGCAGCAAAAAAACAACGGCCGGTAAACGTCCCACCATTACCGGCGACCTAAATGCTGCCGACAAGCGGATCAACAAGGGCATCAGCCAAGTAAAGTTGTACCTGCAGGAAAAGTACGAGGAGCAGGCCACCCAACATTATGCCAGTTTTGGTATTGTACACAAAGGCCGTAACTACAAATTCCCTAACGACAGGGAAGGGCGCCTAGCCGGTTTAAAGATGATTGTAGAAAATATTGAAAGCGAAGGCTTTGCCGACAAAAAGTACGGCAGGGAATTTTGGAACGAGCTGAACAACAGCTACGAAACCATGTTGGACCAATCCGTTAAAACCGTGGGTGCCGTAAGCAACAAAGTGAGCAACAAAAACCTGCTGAAAGAGCAGTTGACCGAAGTGCTCAACTCCCTGATCGATTTGCTCAGGGGCAATTACCGCAAGCAGTTCAAAGCGATGCTGCGTGAATGGGGTTTTCAGAAAGAGCGGTATTAATATTTTTATTGTTTTCATCATTGATAGGGCCGTCCCCCGACTAGTGGGGACGGCCCTTTTTTTGCCCCTGTAGCAAGGCGATTGTCCGCTGCGATGGGATAAATAAACAAGGGTGAAGGCTAATGGGTGCATTGTCGGTTTGCAACAGTGGTATGGTGAAGGCTAATGGGTGCATTGGCAGCTTGTAACAGTGGTGTGGTGAAGGCTAATGGGTGCATCGGCAGCCTGCAACAGTGCTGTGGTGAAGGCTAATGAGTATATCGGCAGCCTGCAACAGTGGTGTGGTGAAGGCTAATGGGTATATCGGCAGCTTGCAACAGTGGTGTGGTGAAGGCTAATGGGTATATCGGCAGCTTGCAACAGGGGTATGGTGAAGGCTAATGGGTGCATTGGTCTGTTGCGGGTTGGGAGATTTATGGATGCTGTTTTGTTTGTCCGTAGTCGGAGGTATACGAATAATGGGTTACATTATGAAGCAAACTACTATTTTTATCATGAAAAGGTTTATATATTTTTGAGTGGCATACAAACTATTTGAACAGTCTGTTTATGTTAGAAGATATTAAAGATTTAGCAGTACTTGCATCCATGCGGACGATTGACTTATCGGAACCGCTGGATATGTATTTTAAAATTGCAGATGAATTACAATCGACCAACAGACATAACTACATTTCAAGAGCGAGCTTTATTCGACAACAACTGAGCGGAAAAGATGGTAAAGAGATTTTTGATAAATTCCGGGAGGATTGGGATATATGGGATTTTGACGGAAAGATTCTAACTGCTGAAGATTTTAAAAGAGGGTTTTTATGGCGTTTCAGGGACCACACAACTTCTTGGCATGATAACCAAAAAGCCAAAACTTGGTTCCTCACTTCGCCGGAAGGCCTCTTTGTTAGACGCTACGAATTTTGGACTTGCGACAAAGGCTTTGACGAGTGTATTGAAGTTCGAGAAGGAAGTTATAAAGAAATACTTTTATCGCTTTTAAAAGACGGAGACTATGAAGTTTTATGCAGTCCTGCCTTTTCAAAAGGTGAGTTGACAAATTTTATTGAAACCTATCAACCACAAAATGGCGACTACGATATTGAGGAAATAATTGAAGACTATATTGAGGCCAACCCTAATTATGACATTTAATATAATTGCAACATTAGGGCTGGGGATAGTTGGGCGAACATTTGCTGTATGATACTGTAAGGATGGGCTGGGTGGCCAAAATTGGCATTTTATCCAAAAAATTATACCTTTAACTTACTATGAGCATTAAACTAACGGCCCAGCAAAAAAGCAAACCGATATACACGGCCCAAGATGTATGGGATATTATCCACCCCATCCACATGCGGGAAAACAAGATGCGCCGCCAAAAAGAATACTTTTGGCTCTTGGGTATTGATAGGGAACGCTATTTACAGGTAGCCGAGCTACTCGCTATTGGTAGCGACAACCGGGTACACATTAAACCTGCCGATGCCTTTAAGGCGGCCATTTACAAAAATGCCGACTACGTTATCTTCATCCACAACCACCCCAAGGGTAAATTAGAGCCCAGTGCCTCCGATAAGGACACCACCAACCGCCTGATGAAGGCCGGGGAAGTAGTGGAAATTAAAATTGTTGACCATTTCATCATCAACGAAGCGGGCTATTACAGCTTTGCCGAAGCAGGGCTGATGAAGCAATTGCGGGAGAGTAGTACCTATAAAGTGCTGCATGAGGATGAGGTGGAGTTGCTGAAATTACAGATGGAAGCGGCGGGGATTGCCAAGGGTGAAGTGATTGGGTTGGAGAAGGGGAAGAAAGTGATTGCCAAGGCGATGCTGGCGGAGGGCTTTACTGTTGAACAAGTGATGCGGTTGACGGGGTTGGGTAAGGCGGTGGTGGGGAAATTGGGGAAGGCGAAGAAATAGGTGTTTTTCGGTGAGATAGTAAAGTACGTTTAGCTAGGTTTGTAATGGCTAAAACCGGTTTGCACGTATTTACAAACGACTGCAAACGTTTACAAACGGATATTGGCGCAATGGGTTTTAAATTGACAATCAACTATTAATGATAAAAAGGTTCGCATATTCATGAATTGTATGTAAGCAAAAAGAACATAATTGAACACTTCAAAATCGATAAGACATTTAGTCCCATTGGATGTGAGTGGCCGACACGCAAGGAAGGGCTTCTCATATCAAGACCATGTTGCTGTGGGCTTATGCATAAGTATGCTGACCACGCCAACACTTAAGGAGATTTGGCTCGAAACTCATGACGACATTCTTCTTTTCTGGGAGGACAAAGAAGTTATTAGTGTCGAATTTGTGCAAGTCAAAGCTGTAGACCAACCTTCTAGATGGTCAGTGCCGTCAATTTGCGGAAACGGTAATACCAGCGATTCTATTGTAAAAAAATTGATGGACCAAGATAGATGCACCGAAGAGGTTCTTTTCCGTATCGTTTCATCCTATGATGTTAACCAAGATTTGGCGGTACTTAAAATGGCCATTAATTCAACGGAACGAAATGCAAAAGCAAATAAAGAGATACAACTGTCTGATGCAATAAAAAAGAAGTTAGGGGACTACAAATCTCCAAATGGTAAAACAATTTCGGAATGGCTTAAGCTTTGTTGGTGGGAAAAGAAAGCAGATAATCCTCAAGACTTGGTAAACTCCAATAAAATTGCTTTGGAAAATGTCCTCATTTCATTGGGAAAACCACTTTTTTGGGACCAGAGAGACGAAATTTATCAAAAGATTCTTAAGTTTTGCCAAGATGCTTCAACTGTGGATTTAAGCTTAAAATCAGACAGCTATAAGATAAAAAGAGACGAGTTTTCCAGTTGGCTTTCCAATGCTGTTGTATCACTTTACACTTCCTCAACCACTGGAGCGAAAAAACTTGAAGACAAACTTGGCAAGGCAAAGAATGTTCCTGCAGACTATATTCCAGGAGCTAAACAACTTCGGTGGAATTATCTTCAAAAAAGACTTACGAACGATTTCATTCAACCTTCGGAACTAAGCTCCTTAGAGAGTGTTGTCTTGGGAGAACTCTACAAAATGAAATTATCCCTTGATAACGATGAAATTGAAGAGGAACAATTTCATAAACTTTGTATGAAAAAATTGGATGAAATCAAAGATTCACCAGCTTTCAAACACAAGAATATTCCAGACTATATATTTTCAGGGTACATGTACAAACTCACCAGTGATTGTCTGCATAGATTTACAAAAATAGAAGCATGAAGTCCATAAAAAACATCGGTAGGACAGCTGCAGGTATTAATCTGACGTCAGATGAAATTATTGAATTTCATGCTGCCAGGCTTTTATTACTCATTTCCATGTGCGGTATTAAAAGCAAGGACAGTGAAGGCCACTCCATTGAGGGACTTACCAAGCTCGCAAAATTAGATTTCTTTATACGGTACCCTTCATTCTTCAATCGGATTGCGGATTACCTAAAGAAAGATGCACAAATTGAATCGGAAGAAGTCGAGTCTAAAATGATTCGATTTCATTATGGTCCATGGGATAAGCGGTACTACCATGTATTGCCTTATTTAGAGGCACGAGGAATTATTAAAATTGAAAAAAATAATAAACAATATACTTTTTCACTTACCAAACTTGGTGAAGGCCTGGCAAAACAACTAAAGAAAAACAAGAAATATGAGGACGTAATAGGTAAAATCCAGGTTGTTGGCAAGACGTTTCGAAATACAAGCGGGAGCAGGTTAAAAGACCTGATATATGAGGTATTCAAAAGTGAGGTTGCCAACAAGAACCTCGATGAGATAATTAACAATTAACGCATGAGTAAGCAAATAAGAATAAATTCTGTATCACGCATTACAGCTGATGGGGTGATTGAAACGCTTGAATTACAATCTGGGGTAAATATCTTGGAGGGACCACCAAACTCTGGAAAAACCGTATGGTTGAATTTTATTGATTTTTTAATGGGTGATACAGGACCAATTGAAGAGGTCTTATCCAACGAAGATGCGAATGGCAAAAAACTGTACGAAAAATACATAGCTGCGTCAATGAATATTACAATTTTTGATAAAACAATAAATATTGAACGCAAATGGACAGAACAAGGTGCGAGAAGCAAAGTATACATTGACGGCACCGCAATTCTCGCACAAGACTTTTCTGATTTCATTCTAACCGAACTGGAAATACCCGTATTACACTTTCCAAAAGGAAATCCGTTTACCGATAAAGCATGGCCATCGTTAAGCTGGCGCATGATGTTACGTCATATTTTCAGGCAAGAAAATTATTGGAGCGACCTTGCGGATAAGCAGCCTGAAAGTGAACAGCATGCTGTACTTGCTCAATTTCTTGGAATTGCAGCTAAAATGTTTTCTCAGCAGTTTGGTGATGTGGTGAACAAAAGGAAACAACTTTTAAAACTGGAAGCCGAGAAGGAGCAGTTCGGAGCTATCTTAGATAATATTGGTAAAAGCATGGCGAGTCCGAAAGAGAACATCACCTTTCTAACACACGATACAATCAAAAAGTCGATAGAAACATTAGAAGAGAAGATAAAGGCACTGCTGGAAAAAAGGCAAGAGATAATAAAAGGTGAGATTGAGAAGGTAGAAAAGGGAAATAAGGAGATGGAAAATTTCATCTTGCAGAAAACCGCAGAACGTGAAAAATTTATTGAAGAGATTTACAAAGTAAACAAAAAACAAAAGGGATTGATTGCACGCATCTCAGATTTCCGCAGCATTCATAAAAGCATTAAACAGGAAGTCGATAAGCTGGTTCGCACAAAAGAAGCGGGCAGCCTCTTTGCGGACTTAAAAATCACTAATTGCCCTGCATGTGACCAACCCATAAGTCAGACTTCCCTTGTAGGTGAAGATCACTGCTTTTTATGCCATCGGACCACAATTCAAGAACAAGTTGAAAACAGGATTGACTTTGAAATCGCTCAATTGAGTGCTGAGAAAGATGAGATAATGGAACTTATAACAAGCTTGGAAAGGGATATAAACGAGCTTAACACACATGAGGACAAACTTAGATACGATCTCACGTTGGTTGATAGGGAAATGGCTCCCCTTCGAAATAAGATGACAGCTCTTATATCTCCTGAGGTGGGACACATTGATGCTGAGCGTGGCCGATACGAAGAACAAATTGAAGGGCACAAACGGATGCTTAAAAATTTGGACTATAAAGATGATCTCATAAAAAAAATAGACGATTTAAATACTGATATAGCAAAGCTTGATGAGCAACTGAATACCCAAGAAGAAGAAATAAATTTTGAAGAAGTTGGTAGCATATTTGAAGAGCAGATGGCCTATTACTTAAACGAACTCATAAAAAAAAATCCTGAAAGATGGCGGCACAAAAGGCCTACATTTAGAATTGGTGAGAAAGGGTTTATGTTGAAGGTTAATGAAGGAAAGTGGTCAAAAACATTAGGAGCAACCTCTAAACTATATTTTCTTTTTGCTTATCATTATGGTTTACTCGCATTGACCAAGGTGCCAAACTTCAACTATCCTGGCCTATTGATAATTGACTTCCCACCTGAACTTCCGAATACGGAGAGGGATATTGTGTTCAGTGAAAATTATGTAGTTGAACCGTTCGTTGAGTTGTGTAAAGCTAATGAGAACTTACAAGTCATAATCGCCGGAAGTAGTTTCAGAAACATAAAGGGTGTTAACAGTATTTCAATTAGCCATGATTGATATGCCAGCACATAACAAGGTATTGCCAAAAGGGAGGCTGACGGAAGCCGTGTTTCATTTTTTTAACTTAGATTCATAGCCAGCTTGACGTTATTAATTTAGCTTTAGAATATGTCATCATCTTTTTATCTTTATTTAAAAGCAGTTACCCGGGGGCAAACGGAATTCTATTACCCCTACTTCGAGAAGCCCTACACATTAGCTGAAACTCTTATCAACAAACTATATGATAATTAAAAAGCCAACTGACTGTACTGAAGACGAACTCAATAATTTCAAGAATTTAGTTATTGAAGGTGGGCAGGTTGACTCAACCGGCTTGGAAAATCGAATTAATCAATGTAAATTTTTGGGGTTCTTTTACAACGACAAGAAGGAGTTAGTTGGTATTTCTGCGATTAAAACAAAAACTAAACATTCAGTTGAAGCGATAAAACTAAAGGCTGGGATTTCAGACGGGAAATTGCCTATATACGAATTAGGATATTCAGTAACAAAACAGAATTTTAGAGGACAAGGAATAAATAGAGCTATTAATGATAAACTTTTGGAAGCAGCTAAAACCATTGATATATATGCGACAACAGACAATGACACAATGAGAAAATATCTTATTGAAAGAGGTTTCTCTAAGAAAGGGAAGTCGTTTAAAGGGAGATATAATGAGAATTTAGATTACTTTGAAAAATAGAAGAAACAAAACTTAACCCCAAGTATATGGTAATTGTAATAGTAAGATGGTACATCATTGCAGGACAAGAAGATAATTTCAAGAACACTTGGATAGAATTGATGGAACCACAAATAAAGTCTGGGCTTTATCGTGAGTTTTTCAGCAAACCTATTGATAGTGTCGAAGAAAAATATCACACTCTTGATGTCGAAAGTCAACATTATAAGACATTTATCAATGTTGGAATTTGGAAAGACGTTGAAGCATTTGACGAGGCAATTGGAAACTTTATTTTAGGTAGAAAGCCCCATGACAAAGACCCAAAAAAGCAATTCATGGAAATTTTCGAATTTGAATACAAATTGAGAGAAAGAATCGTGATGAGTGTTGAGGAGACCAGAAGTGGTGACTGGTCGTTGCCATCTGCCACATTGCAAAATAAATATTGACAATAAGGCTTCAGTTAAAATTGCATCGGCAATATGGCGGGGATAACGAATATGCTCTCAGCCTTTTGTTCGCTACTCAGCTTCAGTTTCGGCAAACTGAATAACAATTACCATAGGCAATATCTGAGGTCTTTGGGTAATTTTAGCAATCACACTGTAAAATCCTACTGACCACAGGTCAATGCCCACAAAAAAACCTCACAACACCCCTAAAGGCATTGTAAGGTTAAGTACCCATCATCTTTTTTACCTTATTATCTGATCAAAATAATAGACCCTTTTTGGTTGACCACATTGCCATTGATGTCCACCGCCTGCAACTGCCATACGTAAGCGCCTTGGTTTTGTTTGTTGCCTTTGTACATACCATCCCAACCGGCCCCTTGCTTGGTGGTGGTATATACCAACTCGCCGTACCGATTGAAGAGGGAGAAGTATCTCAGTTCCTTGATGCCTACCAATATCGGCCGGGCCACATCGTTCAGCCCATCGCCATTGGGCGTAAAGGCATTGGGCACAAATACATTGGCCTGCGCAAATACCCGTATGTTGATATCGTCCCTCGCCTCGCAGCCGTTGGCCGTTCGGGCTACCACCGTGTAGGTAATGCCATTGTTGCCCGGCAACGTACTGTACAGCGCCACGGGGTTTTTGATGCCGCTGTTGCTTAGGCCAACCGGCGGCGACCAGAGGTAGCTGACAAAATTGCTATTGGTCAAGTCCGTGGCATTGAGCGGCAACGGTTGGTTGAGCGCAATGATGGTATCGTTGCCCGCAAAGAGGCGCAATTGTGGCTGGATGGTAATGTTTACCGTATCCTTGGTTACCGCCGCACAGCCATTGGCACTGCTTACCGTGAGTACATATTGGTACACACCGGGCGTACTAATATTGACCACGGGATTAAAGATGGCGGGGTTGGACAAACCGGTTGGCGGCGACCATAAATAGGTGGCCCCTCCGCTGCCATTGAGGCGGGTAGTGGCGCCAAAGCACACCACCTGATCGGGCCCTGCATTGGGCACCGGCGGCGCATTTACATATACCAATCCCGACCGTATATCGCCATCGCAACCATTGGCCCCATGTTCTTGTACCGTCAACTGATAAATGCCCGGCGTAGTCCAGGTAATGCTGATGGCATGGGTAGTAGTTGCTTGTACTACGCCATTGATGGCCCAAGTATAGGTGGAGGGTACCGTGGCATCGTTTACCTGATAACGCCGGGTGGTGCCTATACATACCGTATCGGGCATGGGCACTTGTGCCATTGCCGGGGCTGTGCTGAAGAACAGCAGCAGCGTTACGATGATATGTTTTACCCTTTTAAACATGGTTTCACCATTCCTTTATTTTGTCCACTGATTGTAACCCATTACACGTACCTGCCTGACGGCAGTCAGGTTACACCGATTTCTTTCATTCCGCCACTGATTGTAACCCATTACACGTACCTGCCTGACGGCAGTCAGGTTACACGGATTTATCCGATTCACTATTCACTATTTGGCGAGGCTTTGCTCGCCACCACGCCTGCCCGACTTCGCTATTCAGGCGGGCTCTGCGTGGCATTATTCACTCTTCACTCTCAACTATCAATTATCCATTATCCATTATTAATTCTTCACTATTCAATCCCGCTACACCAACTTTGCTGTGGGCCACCCACCCTTTCGGGCGGGTGGCTTTTACAGCATTTGGATATATGTAGGCGACAGATTACTAATTATGCGTTATCGGCGTGGTTGTCGGTTTGGGGTTCACCGTAACCGCTTGCGATGCGCTAGCGCTACAACCCGTAGCCGTAATGGTTTCCGTTACCGCTACCGTACCCGGTCCGGCCGTTGTCCAGTTCACCGTAATTTGATTGGTGCCCTGTCCGGTGGTAATGGTACCACCCGTAACCGTCCAGTTGTAGGTATGTCCTACTACGTTGGGCGTATTGTAGGTGCTGGTGGCACCGCTTACGCTTACGCACACAGGCGTTGGACCTGTAATCACTGGTGTTGGTAATGGGTTCACCGTAACTACTACTGGCTGGATATCGTTACATCCTCCGGCCAAGCTACCTTTGATATAGTAAGTACCTGCCGTGGCCGCTGTAGGCGTTGCATAAGGGATGGTACCCGCTGCATCCGTCCAGTAAGTAAAGGTGAGGCCAGGAGAAGAACCCGCTGTTACACCCGCAGCCGTAAGATCAACCGTACCCGGTGCGCAAACCGCTGTGGGGTTGGTGATGGTTACCGTTGGTGTAGCCGTTACTGATACCGTTACCGGCTTAATATCAATACAGCCTGCTGCCGTAGTACCCTTGATGTAGTATGTACCGTTGGTGGCCGCTGTGGGCGTTGCATACGGTATGGTACCTGCTGCATCCGTCCAGTAAGTAAAAGTGAGGCCCGCTGTTGAACCGGCTGTGATAGCTGCTGCCGTTAAGTCAACCGTACCCGGTGCGCAAACCGCTGCTGGGTTGGTGATCACCACGGTGGGGGTTGGGTTCACCGTAACCGTTACGGGCTTGATATCGTAACAGTTGGCAGCCGATGTACCTTTGATATAGTAAGTACCTGCCGTGGCCGCTGTGGGCGTTGCATACGGTATGGTAGCCGCAGCATCCGTCCAATACGTATAGGTGAGGCCCGCTGTTGAGCCTGCCGTTACACCTGCCGCCGTAAGGTCAACCGTGCCGGGCGAGCAAACAGCCGCTGGGTTGGTAACCACTACCGTAGGCGTGGGGTTAACGGTGATGATGATGGTAACCGGATCGCCCACGCAACCCAGCGCATTGGTTTCCACCACTTGCAGGGTTACCGTACCCACACTGGTCCAGTTGATGGTAATGAGGTTGGGGGTGGCGCCGGGTGTAATGGTACCGTTACCGCCCGTGATGGTAGTAAGTGTCCAATTGTAGGTAGAACCGGCATTGAACACCACGCCATAAGGCTCGGTGGCATTTAAGCAAACCGAATGATCGCCCGTATTGGGGTACGGCGATTGGGCCAATACCCCATTGGCTGCACCCAAGGTGAGGAGCAGCAGGAATGTCCATTTTATAAGCAAATTTTTAAATTTCATGTTGTTGGATATTTACAATTGATGATTGGTTGTTGGTTGATATAGATACCATACGCCATGGTGGTGGCTGTTCCCATTTTCTGATACGGCTGAGTGCCAATACCAGTAAACGGCTCCATTGCAAACGGTGCAGCCAAGCGGCCGGAGCAGCCGTGCTGTTGGTTTGTGTGTGATATATGATTTGATACTTGTGCATATTGATTGCCTTAGTTGTGTGATATTAATATGGGTGATGGTTTGGGGTTGATGGTAATGGTTAAAGTAGCCGTACTGGCACATTGCCCTGCGGTGGGGGTAAACGTGTAAGTAGTGGTAGTTGTATTGTCTAATGCAGGCAGCCAAGTACCCGTAATACCATTGAGCGAAACAGTGGGCAGCGCCGCTAGTGCAGTACCGGCACAGGCGGGTGCCACTGCGTTAAAAGTGGGCACCACCGCTGGGTTTACCGTAATGGTTAAAGTAACCGGGTTGGCACATTGGCCCACGGTGGGCGTAAAAGTGTAAGTGGTGGTGAGGGTATTGTTGAGCGCTGGTGCCCAAGTACCCGTAATGCCATTTTGCGACACCGTGGGCAGGGCCGATAAGGCATCACCGGCACAGATAGGTGCCACTGCGGCAAAACTGGGCGTAACTACGCTGCCAATGGTGGTAATGGTAGTGGTAACGGAGCTAGTACAGCCCCTGATATCCCTTACGGTAACCGTGTAAGGGCCAGCCGCCAGTCCAGTAAATACATTACTGGCCTGAAAGATAGTCCCGTTGATGCTATAGGTAATGGCACCTGTACCGCCACTGGCCGTAACCGTAATGGTGCCATCATTTTTGCCACATGAGCTAGGTGTGGGGCTAACCGTCAATGTGGGGCCGGGCAGGTTGAGCAGGTTTACTGCCAATGTTTTAATACAGCCCAGCGCATCCCTTACATATAAGGTATAAGGGCCAGCCGCCAAGCCAGGGAAGGAAGTACTTACTTGGTAGGTTACCCCGTTGATGCTGTACTGCAAAGCACCCGTACCGCCAGATGCCGTAGCCGTTATACTGCCATTGGCCAAGCCGCAAGCCGCATTTACCACGGCAGCCGTTAATACCTGCGGGCCATTGGTACGGCCCACCAACACCGTGCGGTTACTTTGGCAACCGTTCACATCCCTTACGGTAATGGTATATGTGCCGGGCAGCAGTCCGCTAAAAATATTGCTTACTTGATATATTACTCCGTCCTTGGAATACTCATAAGGTCCCGTACCGCCAATGGCCGTAACCGTAATAACACCGGTAGCATTACCGCAATTGGCTACGGTGATAACGGTTGTAAAGCTAGGGGCACCGGTATTGGACAAAGCAACCATTGTGGTATTGATACAATCCCTGGCATCTTTAATGGTGATGGTGTAGGTACCGGCCGCCAAACCCGCAAAACTGTTGGTATTTTGAAAAACAACACCATCCAAACTGTAGCGGTATGGCGCAGTGCCGGCACTGCCGTTGGCTATCACCATACCATCGTTGTTATTGCAAGTGGCCGATATCGTAAATGCTGTTACCGTAGGCCGGGGGATACTGGGCACATTTACCACTACGGTGGAATAGCATCCCAAATCGTCTTTTACATACAAGGTATAATTGCCTGCGGTAAGGCCCGAAAACAGGTTGGCCGCTTGAAAGTCGAACCCGTTGATACTATAGGTCAATGGTGCCGTACCGCCGGTACCCGTGGCCGTAATGCTGCCCGTACCGCTGTTGCAGGCCGCCCCTACTACAGCCGCTGTAGCCGTTGGCCTGCCCGTATTGGTTACTGTTATACTGGTTGCCGATACGCAGCCCGCTGCATCCATTACCCCTACCATATAAGTACCTGCGGCCAAGTTGGAGAACAACCCACTCGGCTGGTAAGCACCGCCATTGATGTTGTAAGTATATCCACCGGCACCGCCACTACCGACGGCATTAATGCTGCCCGTGCTTTGTGCGCAGGTACCTCCCGTTTGGCTTACAGCAATACTGGGGCCACCGATAGAAGGCACTATTACTATAATGGTATCCAAGCAACCGCCCGGATCATTTACACCGTTAAAATCCTCATCATCGGCATTGATGATGGTATAAACGCCAGGGGCCAAATTGGTAAATGTATGCGTTGGGTCAAAATCAACAAAGGGCCCGCCGATACCATCTATGCTTGCATGGTAAGGCGTATTGGGCCCCACACCGGTAATGGTAATGCTGCCTGTATTGGCACCGCAAGCCGATGGGGTAACAACAGCCGTAGCAGTAGCAAGTACCGCTGTATCAATGGTAACCAATATCGTTTTGGTACAGCCATTGGCATCCATTGCCGTTACTGCGTAGGTAGCCGGTGGCAAGTTGATGAACAATTGTGCTGCATTGGGCACAAAGGCACCAAAGTTGAGACTAAAAGTGCAGGTACCGCAATTGGCCCCGTTTACCCTTGGGTTGGTAATCCTGCCTACGGCATCATTGCACATATAGGCATCATCCACCCGCACGGTAAAAGTACTGATGCCCGGCCCGCCGGTTGATGCGGCTACCGTAACCTGTGTAGTGGCCATACAGCCATTCGCATCCCGCACATACACCGTATACGTGCCTGCTGCTACGTTAATAAATGTGCGGCCCGATTGATACACGGTACCATTGATGCTATACTCCAATGGAGCGGCACCGCCTGTACCCGTTGCCACAATAACCCCATTGCTGGCAGCGCAGGAAGTGTTCAACGGAACCGTGGCCGTTATGGTTAGATTGGCTGCCGATGACACCGTAACCAGCTTGGTTACGATGCACCCATTGGCATCCCGCACATACACGGTATAATTGCCAGGGGCCAGTGCCGTAAACAAATTGGCGGCTTGGTAATTGGTGCCATCAATACTGTATTGTAGCGGCGCAGCACCACCCGATGCATTGGCCGTGATGGTACCGTTACTGGCGTTGCAACTCACAACTGTGCTGCTCAACACCAGTGCCAGGCCAGAGCCATTGGACACTGTTACCGTCACCGTTTTGATACAGCCGTTTGCATCCCTTACATATACGGTGTAATTGCCCGCTGCAAGCCCCGTAAATATATTCCCTACTTGGTAATTGGTTCCATCAATACTATATTCCAATGGTGCCGTACCACCACTGCCATTGGCGGTAATGGTGCCATCGTTTACCGTACAAGACGAGGGGGTGGTACTGGCCGTTAAAGCAGGGCCCGCAATATTGGGCACTACCACAGCTACTGCCCCAATACAGCCGGTGGCATCTCTGGCATAGGCAATATAATTGCCGCCGGCCAAGCCGCTGAACAGGTTGACAGCCCCAAATGTAACACCATTGATGCTATAGGTAAAGGGTGCCGTTCCTATACCCGTAATGGTAATACTGCCGTTGGCCGCACCACAACTGGAAGCTGTAGCACTGGCCGTAACCGTTGGTCCGCCCGTACCGGTAACCGTAACCGAAACAATGGCCGTGCAGCCTGTAAAGTCTTTTACCGTAACCGTATAAACCCCGGCGGCAAGCCCGGTAAAAATATTGCCTGCTTGAAAAACCGTACCATTGATACTGTATTGCAAAGGGGGTACACCACCATTACCCGTAGCAGTAATGCTACCATTTACATTGCTACAGCTAGAAATGGTAGCAGTAGCGGTAACCGTAGGCGCAGGGGTATTGGCCACTGTTACAGCCACGGTTCTGATACAACCATTTGCATCTTTTACATATACGGTATAAGCACCGGGCGTAAGGTTGGTAAAACTGCCGCTTAGCTGATAAGTATTGCCATTAACGCTGTATTGAAGTGGAGCAGCACCGCCTGAACCAAAAGCCGTAATGGAGCCGTTGTTGTTGCCACAGGTGGCCGCAGCCGGTATGGCCGAAAGCAAGGGTGTGGCCGAAGCTGTGATGGTTACCTGTGCAAAATTGGCACAGCTATTGGCATCCCGTACAATAATGGTATAAGTGCCTGCGGCCAAGCCGGTAAAAAAGTTATTGGATTGATAAGTGACGCCATTGTTAACACTGTATTCGTATGGGGGTAAGCCGCCAGTAGCGGTTACGGTAACCGTTCCATTGCTAATGCTGCAATTGGCATTGGTACCACTGGCCGTAACAGCAGGCCCATCGGTATTTACAACGGTTACCTGCACCCTATTGACACAACCTGCTGCATCCCTTACCGTTATGGTGTATATACCCGCAGCAAGGCCCGAAAAAATATTACTGGGAGAAAAGTTGGTTCCATCAATGCTGTAAGTATAAGGCCCCGCCGTTCCAGCACCCGTAGCCGTAATGGTACCCGTACTGGCCCCGCAAAGGGTATTGGTGGGCACGGCCGTAAGCAGCGGTGCATTGATGATAAAAGTGGTAGTGCTTTGTACCCCACTGCAGGCGAGGTTAATGGTGGCCACTACCGTGTAAGTAACATTGGGGGTAAGGCCGGTAAACACGCCGGTGGTATTGGTGGTTACCAATACAGTACCCAAATACAAGTTGTAGGTAACCGTGCTACCCACGGGCGGTGCGGGACTAATGGTAGCCGTAGCACTGCCGTTGATACAGTTGGGGGTAACGTTGACCGTGTAAACGGTAGTGGGGCAATAGGCCGATACATCGGCCGATGCCACAAAACCATTGCCACTGGCATAAATCAACTTCTTGGCTTCATCGTAGGCAATATCGTACACGGTGCTTGTTGCGCCAGGCAGCTGTAAATCCGGTGCGGCCGCATCGTCGAAAACCGTACCATTGAACTGATATACTTTGATGAGGCCAGTGCCCGTACCGATAAAAACATTGTTGCAGGCATCGGCCACTACACCACCCTGCGTGAGGGCGGCATTGGCAAAGGTGATGGGCGTACCCACATCCGCTCCCGTAGCCTTGCTCATGGCCTTTAGGTTTTTGCCATCCCAGTAAAACAGGTAATTGGCATTAACGGCTAATATATTGGTAGAGTTGTCAATAAGCGTTGTAGAGAGATAGGGTCGGTTGTTGGCTTCTTGCAGCACATTGTAACCCGATTGACGGTTCCAAGCGATGGTGCCCGCCGAATACGGTTGGCTGTGTTTATAAATGGCATTGTTCAAGCCCGGTACGGAACCGGAAGCAAAAAGGGTATATATCTGGTTGTTCAAGGGATCAATCACCATATCGGCCATATCCTGAAAAGCAGTGGGGGATATCCCCGTAATGTTGGCAGCAGAAACGGTAGTAGATGGCGGCGTGAAAAGTCCCAAATTGATATTGGAGTTGGTACCGCCGCCTGCAACAAGGATCTGTGGGGAACCGGCATTACAGTTCCATATCATTTTCCAGTTCTCCCTAAAATTGGAATTGCCAGCGGTTACATAATTATCGTACAAACCTGTAGTACTCAAGCGGATTACGATAAAGCCCTGTGTAAAGTTGAAGCCTTGGCCTAGGTACACATTCCCGGTGTTCTTCTCTACCACCCAGCCGCCATAATAGGGACCAAATGTCCAAGTGGGGATGGTAAGTGATCCAGCAAAAGTCCAAAGTAGGTTACCCGCCGCATCATATTTCGCCAGCAGGTGGCTGCCCAAGGTTCCGCCACCGCTTACGTATACATTACCTACATAGTCAAAATCAACATCCTTGGCCTTTCCGGCATTGGTACCCGTTAGGTTGTTGGTATTGCTCACAAAGGGATCTATCACCAGTTTCTTCGTGCTATCGTAACCGTCTGGCAACACAAAGCCTGCCGTTTGGCCATCCAACACAAAAGCAGCTTTCACCTTCTCCCCTATGGCGGTTACACTGTTGCCATAAAAACCAATGGGGGCGCTTTCTTCAATGCCATTGATATCGGATTTTACCAGCACACTGCCATTGGTAGTCAATTTTACTTGCTTTACATCGCCGCCGTACTGCATTTGCACCATGCCCAAATTGGCCCCTGGCTTAATGATCAGGCTGTATTCGAAGCCCGGTTTTTGGTGGGAGCCCAGCGTATATACCACATCGATACCGGGGTACAGTTCCCGGTAAGTAATTTGTCGGTAGCCTTTGGCCTTGCCCTGTAGCATGCCATAGGTATGGTACCCTTGTGTAATTTCGGTGGCCACGATTTGCACATGGGGATTGGCATTTAGCCATTGCATGGTGATGGTGCGGTCGATGGCAACCCCTGCCTCGTCTTCGTCTTCCTCTTTTTCACCCTTTTGCTTTTTCCGACGCTCTCTTTCCCGCTCCTCCTCATCTTTGCGTTCCACTTTGCGCAACAAGTGCACCAGCCCTTTGGGGGTAAACAGTACGGGCATGTCCAAACCCTCGTACCCATACGCTACCCTACCCATTTGCTCAAACCCAGCAACCGTTTGGCCGTACTGGCCGATATTTTCTGTAAAACATTGGGTGTTGCCAAACAAATCGGCGGGGTTGCCGATTTGCTTGAGGTGAGGGGAGGCATTAACCACCTGTGCCTTACCGTTGGTAACCACCAACAGCAATAGTAGGAACATGGCAATAAATGTAAAAAATCCCCTCATCGAGTGCGTATGGTCTTGGTTGTTGAAGTATTTCTTGTAGTGACAGTGCGAAATGCTCTACAAAAACGATACCATTAAAAGTAGAAAACGTTTGCGCCGCCAAAGAAAAAAGGTTACTGAACTGGCATTTTACCGTACCGAATAGGGTATTCGGGGTATTTGCTGCCCTTATGCCGAACTGTTATGGAAGGCTGACCTTACAAAGAAGTATGGGCAATAGAAAGGAAGGTTGCGGACTAACACCAAACAAACGGTATTTCTCAAATGAAGAACGGCAAGATTAAATGTAACCGATGAAACTTAGGTTTGCCATTGTCGCCCTGAATGGAACGGTCAACCAAACCAAAGTCCGGAAATAAAAAAGGCTGCCTTACAGACAACCTTTGTGGAGAATAGCCCCCAACTGGTTGGGGGCTGACCTTCCAGCCCAAAGCGGGACGCTCTGACAAATGAATGAGAATGAGTTGCTGTTATACAAATAAAAAAGCCACGAATTACTCCGTGACTTTTAAACTGTGGAGAATAGCGGGGTCGAACCGCTGACCTTCCCGCCAAAAGCGGGACGCTATACCAACTGAGCTAATTCCCCTTTATTTCAACTACTGCGTTAGCCATACCGCCCCAAAGCGTAGGAGCTAATGCGCACAAAAAAAGGCTGCCTAAAAGACAACCTTTGTGGAGAATAGCGGGGTCGAACCGCTGACCTCTTGCATGCCATGCAAGCGCTCTACCAACTGAGCTAATTCCCCTTTATTTTAACTACTGCGGTTAGCCATCCCGCCCCAAGCGGGAGAGCTAATTCCCCTATTGGGCTGCAAATATACAGTCAACCCAATTAGTAGCAAAATTAATTTAGTTCTGCTTATTAGCAGGCGGTGCACCCTGTGTGGGCGTATTACCTACACCCTTATTGGCGGCGGCTTCAGCGGCCCGCATGGCCTGCAGGTTTTGTTTGGCCAAAGCAAAAGTGCTATCCAAAGCCAAGGCCCTTTCAAAGTACGCTTTGGCTTCTGCCTTGCGGTCCAAATCGTACAAAGCCAAAGCATGGATATTATACACACCGGCTTGCAGATAGGTGCGGCCAGTTTGCTCGCCCAATACATAGGGCATGATATATTCGGGTTTGTAAGTAAGTTTTTCTGCCGCCGTGGCCGTGTTTACACATTCTATCAAACGCTTGATGGTATACTGTAGTTCCATCAACTTGTAGGCATGGAAAGGGCTCTGCGTTTTTTTGAACAGTTTTTCAAAAAGCGTAATGGATTCGGTGGGCTGTTGCAGCTTGTCCAAACAAACAGCTTTCATTTCCATCAAAGTGATATCCTCGGGGCTAAGTGCCAAACGGCGATTGGCCCAATGATAACACTGTGCATAAGCGCCTTGCTGCATGTACAGCATGGCCAATGTATCGGCATAAGGCGTGTTGCCATTTTGCCCAGCCACATAATAATTGAGTGATAAAATAGCAGTACTGAGGTCGCCCGCTTGCAAAGCCTGATAAAAAACATCCAAATGTGGGTTCTTAGGGGCGGCAGTCGGTTTTTTACCGGGTTGGGCCATAGCGGCTGTACACAAAGCCAGTACGGATACCATTATTACAATTCTTTTCATCTTTATTTTTTGTTTACCGCCCAAAATAACGAAAAAACCCGCAAACATCGTTGCGGGTTTTAATATATTGAGCCAACGGCCTACTTTTTTGGTTTGGTAGGTGTTCGCCTTCATCATTTCCAAACTGTCAACCGTTAACTATCTACTGTCAACTATTTTATCCTTCCCAAATCTCATCCTTGCCATCCAGCCACAGTTTTACCAATTCGGTAGTAACCGATTTGGGCCTTTCGAGTGGTGAGCCAAGGGCCCTGTCCCAAATGAGGCTGGCCAATACACCCAAAGAACGGGAAACGCCAAACAATACGGTATAAAATTCGTACTCTACCATGCCATAATGCACCAGCAATGCACCGCTATGCGCATCCACATTGGGCCATGGGTTTTTGATTTTGCCCAGCGATTGTAAAATGGGTGGAACGGTTTCGTATATGTCCCATACAATGCGCACCAAGGGATCGTCGGGCATGTGCTTTTTGCCAAAGGCCATCTGGGCCGTAAAGCGGGGATCGGTTTTACGCAAAACCGCATGGCCATAGCCCGGTACCACTTTGCCTTCGCTGATGGTTTTCTTTACATATGCTTCAATTTGTTCCTTGCTGGGCGTTTCGGTTTGCAGTTCCTCCCGCATTTCGTAAATCCATTTGATCACTTCTTGATTGGCCAAACCGTGCAAGGGACCTGCCAAACCGTTCATACCGGCGGCAAAGCTCAGGTAAGGATCGCTGAGTGCCGAGCCTACCAAGTGCGTAGTATGGGCCGATACGTTACCGCCCTCATGATCGGCATGGATGGTCATGTACAAACGCATCAGTTCTTTAAAAGTATCATCGTTGTAACCCATCATATGGGCAAAGTTGCCCGCCCAATCCAATAGGCCATTGGGTTGGATATGTTCGCCATTTTTATATTTGCGGCGATAGATATAAGCCGCTACCCTGGGCAAGCGGGCTATCAGGTCCATCGCATCGTCAAATACCGCATCCCAATAATCTTTTTTGCTCATGCCTTCGGCATAGCGACGGGAAAAAGTGCTTTCGGTTTGTAAGGCCATGATGGCGGTTACAAACTGCGTCATGGGATGTGTATTTACCGGCAATGCCTCGATGGTATCAAATACATGGTTGGGCACATGGCTCCGGCGCTGCCATACATTGGTAATATGATGCACATCATCTTCCGTGGGCAGGCTACCTACCAACATAAGGTAAAACAAACCTTCGGGCAAGGGTTCGCTGCCACCTTTTACTTTGGGCAGTTTTTCCTGCAATTCGGGTATGGTATAACCCCTAAAACGGATACCTTCTTGTGCATCCAACAATGATGTTTCGGTAACCAAGCCGGTAATGCCACGCATGCCTTGGTAAATTTGCGCCAAGGTTACTTCGCCAATTTTTTTATTGCCATGCTCCTTTAACAAATCTTTAATTTCTGCGGCCGTAGCATCGGCTTTTGCCTTAAACCTGTCCTTAATAATACCCATAATGATGAATTATATTGATAATAACTTATGATACTTTACGAATGTCACCCCATCGCTACTAGCAAAAATCTACGCTGCCTTGAGCAAACCTTATAGATACCCGTTGCGGCTCTGATGATTGAACGGAACCGGTACGCTACCACGCTATAAACGTGTTGTAATAGATGAAAATGCACAATCGTTAAAGGTGCATAAAATTACAACGCGGTACTCTGTTAAACAAAAGTTTTATATGAAAGTTGAAAAAAATGCGTACGGGGGCATTTTATTTGGGGGCACGCCTGTAAAAATACAGGGCCAGCAGGCCAAATAAGATGTTGGGCAGCCAAGCGGCCAGGATGGGTGTAAAGTTGCCCTTGGTAGCAAATACCAGCGAAAACCGGCTGAACAGGATGTACAATACGCTGATAACAACGCCTAGGGCCAAGTGAAATCCGCTACCGCCCCTTACCCTACGTGAGGCCAGCACGGCACCGATAAAAGTAAGTATGATTACCGAAACTGGAATAGCATCCCGGTTGTACCGTTCTACCAACAGGGTGTTCACCATTTCGGAGCCCCGCATCCGTTCTTGGGCGATAAATTCGTTCAGCTCGGGTGTGGGCAACTGGTCTTTGAGATAATCATCCCGCCGCAGATCACGGGGCTTAAAGTTGTAGTTCACTTGCATTACGGGCGAATGCTTAATGTCTTCTGAAACGCCCTTGGGCCAGCGCTCCATCACGTTTTCCAAGCGCCAGCGCCGGGTGGCCGTATCCCAGCGGATACCATCTGCCCGCAGGTTGTACACCATTTGGTTTTTGCTAAACCGTTGGATGTAGAAGTTATTGCCGTTTTTTGCCGCCGTATCATAAAACCGCAGACCAGCATAGGTATTGGAGTCGATGCGCCAGTAGTGGTTATGCAAGTAGTTTTTATTGATATTGCCCGCAAAGTTCACATCAATGTATTTGGCCTCAAATTCGCCCCAAAGCCGATTGGCGGGCGGCACCACATAGCGGTAGCCCAGCCACAACAGCGAACTCAGGAACAGGGCCCCAACCATAAAAGGTACCAAATACCGCCTAAAGCTAACGCCACTGCTCAAAATGGCCACCACTTCTGAGCGGGAAGCCATTTTGGATGTAAAAAATATCACCGAAATAAATACAAACAAAGGGAAGAGCATGGCCGTGATACGGGGGATAAAGCCCAAATAATAATCGGTAAAAATGCGCCATCCGGATAGGCCCGACTTCACAAAATCGTCGGTTTTTTCGCTAATATCCACCACCACTACGATTACTGTAAACAGCAAAAGGCAAAACACAAAAGTTGTGAGATATTTTTTTAATATGTACCAGTCAATTATTTTCATGTTGCCTTACAGGGCGCAAAAATAGCTGAATTGCGGGTAGTGGCGAAATGGAAAGGCGGCCTACGCCAAAGATTAACTTGATTTTTGCATTTGGGCTGAATAGATTGCGTTAGGCATGCCAAAAGTTTTACCCTGCTTTGCGGTCGGTGGGACACCGACCACGGTTAAAAAAAATCCCCTCACCAACCGGCAAGGGGACAATTATATAGTAACAAACGGGCTTATTCGTCCCCGTCTTTGTCTTTCTTTTTGGCTTTTTGCGTTTTGGGGGTAAACATAATCATCATGCGTTTACCTTCCAGCTTGGGCAGCGATTCGGGCTGGCCAAACTCTGCCAAACGTTCGGCAAATTTCAGCAGCAACAGTTCGCCCCTTTCTTTAAACATGATGGCACGACCCTTGAATTGCACATAGGCTTTTACCTTGTTGCCATCCTTTAAAAAGCCCTCGGCATGGCGGCTCTTGAAGTCAAAGTCATGGTCATCGGTGCCCGGCGTAAAGCGAATTTCCTTCACCTCGCTGGTTTTGGCCTTGGCCTTCATTTCCTTTTCCTTCTTCTTCTTGTCGTAAAGGAACTTATTGTAATCAATGATTTTACAAACAGGCGGGTTGGCGGCAGGAGAAATCTCTACCAAGTCGAGTTCTTGGGCCTGCGCCATTTTTTGTGCTTCGGCAGTGGGATACACGCCTACGGTAACGTTGTCGCCTACCAAGCGTACTTCCGGCACACGTATCATGTGGTTGGTCCGGTGTTCCTGTTGTTGCTCTTTTCTAAAGCGGGGGTTAAATGCCCCCCTCGGTTGTCTGGGTGGAAATGCCATATCTTGTTGTTTGCCCTACCCCTTGGGGCTCCTGTGTTTAATTTTTAAATTTATAAATACTTATGTTGGGGTTTAATTTACATCTGCGCTGCGTGACGCAATTTCGGCTACCATGTCGGCAATAATGCTATCGACCTCTTTGCTGCCCAAATCGCCCTTGCCCTGCCTGCGAACCGAAGCCTTGCCTTCGTTCATTTCTTTTTCGCCTACAACCAGCATATAGGGTACCCTTGCCAACTCGGTATCCCTAATTTTTTTGCCTATCTTTTCGCTCCTATCATCAATCTCAGCACGAATATCAGCTTTTTTTAATGAAATCAAAAGGTTATTTGCATAATCCATAAACTTATCGCTGATGGGCAGGATTTTTACCTGTACCGGTGCCAGCCAAACCGGGAACTTACCTGCATAATGCTCTAGCAAAAAGCCGATGAAACGCTCATGTGTGCCAAGCGGTGCCCGGTGGATGATAAGCGGTGTTTCGGCCGTATTGTCTTTATTGGTAAATTCCAGTTTAAAGCGGCGGCCTTGGGCAAAATCCACCTGATTGGTGGCCAAGGTAAACTCACGGCCAATGGCACTCCAAATCTGTACGTCGATTTTAGGACCATAAAAAGCGCCTTCGTCGGCCACTTCCACAAAGGGAGTTCCGGTATCTTTCAACACTTGACGCACCATATCTTCCGTTTCCAGCCACAGTTCGGGCTCATTCACATACTTCTGCCCCAGTTTGGCAGGATCGTGCAAACTCAAGCGCATCACATATTTATCAATGCCAAATATCTTAAAGTAATATTGGTACATGTCGTTTACTGCCCTAAACTCTTGTGCAAACTGCTCTTTGGTACAGTAAATATGGGCATCGTTCATGTGCAGGCAACGTACCCGCATCAGGCCAAACAATTCGCCGCTTTGCTCGTAGCGGTAGCAGGTACCGTACTCGGCCAAGCGCAGGGGCAAATCCTTGTAGCTTTTGGGTTCTGCCGCAAATATTTTGTGGTGGTGAGGGCAGTTCATGGCCTTTAGATAGTACTTGGTACCGTCCAATTCCATGGGCGGGTACATGCTCTCTTGGTAATAAGGCAAATGCCCACTGGTTAGGTACAGGCTTTCTTTGGCGATATGCGGTGTTACCACCCGCTTGTAGCCCGCAGCTTGTTCGGTTTCTTTAGCCAAACGCTCCAGTTCTTCAATAATTATGGTACCATTGGGCAGCCACAGCGGCAGGCCTTGGCCAATATCATCATCCATGGTATAAATGCCCAGTTCCTTGCCCAGCTTGCGGTGGTCACGCTTTTTGGCTTCCTCCAGCAAGTGCATATATTCGTCCAATTCCTTTTGTGCGGTAAAAGTTACACCGTACACACGGGTAAGCACTTTATTGCGCTCATCGCCTTTCCAATAAGCACCCGATACACTGGTTAGCTTAATGGCTTTGATGAGGCCTGTATGGGGGATATGCGGCCCACGGCACAGATCGGTAAAGCCGCCCTGTGTATAAAAAGTGATGGTACCGTCTTCTAAACCGCCCAACAAATCCAGTTTGTATTCATCGCCTTTTTCGGTAAAATAGGCAATGGCATCGGCCTTGCTAATGGGTTTGCGCTCATATACATTGGCCTGCTTGGCCAGTTCGTTCATTTTTTTCTCCAGTCCTTCCAGATCTTCCTCGGTAATTTGGCGGTCGCCCAGGTCCATATCATAATAAAAGCCCTGTGTTTTTTCGAGGGCGGGGCCTACCCAAAACTTAACGCCGGGGTACAGGCTTTCTACCGCCTCGGCCAATAAGTGGGCGCTGCTGTGCCAAAAAGTCATTTTGCCGTCCATATCATCCCAGGTAAGCAATTTGATGGCGGCATCATCATTAATGGGGCGGCTGGCATCCCATACTTCTCCGTTTATGCTAGCGGCCAACACCTTGCGTGCCAGCCCTTCACTGATTGATTTGGCCACCCCCATGGCCGAAATACCGGACTCATATTCCCTAACTGCGCCATCTGGCAATGTAATTTTTATCATCCTTTGTGCTTTCTTGTCTTTGTGGCTGCAAATTTAACAAAACATTGGCTATTGGCTGGATAAAGATTGCACCAAATTTGATAGATAATACTGAAATTTGCACTAGATTATGTTATTTGTTTTAAAAAGCATCTTGTGAGGGTGTGTTTTTACTCAAACAAAAAAAAGAAGCATGACAATGATGAAAAAACTTTTATCAATCGGATTGTTGCTGCTGTTGGGCCAGTGGGCCATGGCGCAAAAAGACCTGACCGGACAATGGAAGGGATATTTTGTTGACAAAAGCTCTGCTTTTATGAACTGGGGCGGCGACCGATGTGAGTATGTACTGGAGCTGGAAACCAAGGGCAAAGTGGCCACTGGTTTTTCCTACACTTATTTTAATGATGGCGGTAAGCGCTATTATACCATTTGCAAGCTAAAGGGTACGGTTAGCAACGATGGCAAGTCTGTGGAAGTAACCGAGGTAGAACGTACCAAAACCAATGTGCCGGTAAATATCCGCAACTGCTTTCAAATACACCGCCTGAGTTTTTACAAAGATGGCAAGGAGGAAGTGCTGGAAGGTAGCTGGCGGCCTGCACCCAGCCAAGACGGCGATTGTGGCTATGGTAGCACGGTGCTGAGCCGCCGGGTGATGCAGCAGTCTTTTCCGGGTTACAATAAGGCCAATGCCCGCTCGGTGCCTACCAAGCCCATCAAAAATTTGCCCGACCTGCGTGACAAAAACAAAACCCCCACCCCGCCCGTGATTGCCAAGGCAAAGCCGGTAATTAAAAAAGATAGTCCGGTTACGTTGAAAAAAGACCCCGTAAAACCCATTGAGGTAAAACCAACGGTTAAACCGCCTGTACAACCCCCGGTTATTGTGAAAAAAGACCCCATACCTGATGTTAAGCCGGATGCCCAGTTTACCAAAAGGAACAATAGCCTGCTAAAAACCATCGAGGTGGAAAACGAAACCTTTACGGTGGATTTGTACGATAATGGCGAGGTGGATGGTGATAGCATTACATTGACTTACAATGGCAAAACCTTGTTACAGCACAAACGGCTAACGGATAAGGCGTTGACCCTTACGCTGGAAGCCAATAGTGGCCGGGAAATCAATGAATTGGTGATGTATGCCGAAAACCTGGGCAGCATACCACCCAATACGGCTTTGATGGTGGTTACCGATGGCAATAACCGCTACGAAGTGCGTATTACTTCCGACACGCAAAAAAATGGCACTATCCGGTTTGTGCACAAGCCGCGAAAACAATAAAACGTAAAAAAGAACGTTAAGAGGGGGTAAAAACAATATCAAATGAAGAAAATGTTTACCCTCTGTAGCGTAGTGGCAGTTATTGTTATGGCTGCCCCATTTGTTTCCTGCAAAAAAGGCGATCCGGCTGTAGAAAGGCCGAAGGAACAACTGATTGCAGCCCGTTGGAGCATCAACCGGGTGCAGGTAAAGGCTTATATGGGCGGAACACTTGTTAAAGATAGCATTGTGCCCAACGCCCCACAGCCCGTTAATTATGTTCAATTTGATGGCGCTGGCGGTGTGGAATACCGGTTCAATAAACCTACATCCGATTTTGGCACCTACGTTTTTGTAGGGGAAGATTCCATCCATGCTACCATCGGCGGTGTATTGTACAGGTGGAAAAACCTGCTGTTGACGGAAACCAATATGAACGTCGTAAACAAATCATCCATCCCCCAAATGCCGGGTGTGGTGGCAGAAACTTATCAAACTTTTGTGAGGTAGTCCCGCTTATTCCGGATAAAATAAAATGAGCCTTTGCTGCAAAGTGGAGGCTTTTTTTGTTAGTTGAAAGGTGAGAGTTGGAAAGTGAATAATGAATAGTGAATAATGGATAGTTGATAATTGATAATTGATAGTGGGTAGTGGAAAGTGAGCGGCCTTGGGCTTTAATCTCATCTTGATAGAGTTGGCAACCCTTTAAATTGAAAAAGCTGCGCCGTACATTCGCCATCTTTACTGCACCGAATTGAATTTTGCACATTTGCCCATTTGCACATTTGCCCATTCGCATTAGCACATCAGCACATCAGCTAATCAGCACATTAACCCCTCACCATTGCCATAAAATCATCAAACAAATAGCGGCTGTCGTGTGGGCCGGGCGTGGCTTCGGGGTGGTATTGCACCGAAAAGGCTTTCTTATCCTTGATGCGGATGCCTTCGATACTTTTGTCATTTAAATTAACATGGGTAATGGCTACCTTATCGCTGGCGGCCACATCTTGGGGGTTAATGCCGAAACCATGGTTTTGCGTGGTGATTTCGCTGCGGCCGGTAACCACGTTTTTAACCGGATGGTTGAGCCCCCGGTGGCCATGGTGCATTTTAAAAGTGCCGATGCCATTGGCCAAGGCCAGCAGTTGGTGCCCGAGGCAGATGCCGAACAGTGGCTTATCGGCTGCCAATATTTGTTGTATGGTTTCCACCGCATACTGCATGGGGGCCGGGTCGCCAGGGCCATTGCTGATGAAATAGCCATGCGGCCTAAACTGCTCCAAGGTTTCAAAGTTGGTTTTGGCGGGATGTACTTTTACATAAGCGCCCCTTTCCACCAAACAGTTGAGTATATTTTGCTTTACGCCAAAATCCAATACGGCAATGCGGATGCTGCTGTCTTCATCGCCCAAAAAATAAGGCTCGGTCGTACTCACGGTAGAAGCAAGCTCCAGCCCATCCATGGAAGGCACGGCCGCCAGTTGGGTGGCGAGTATTTCCTTGTCCAACACTTCCGATGAAACAATACAGTTCATGGCACCCTGCCTGCGGATATGCTCCACCAATGCACGGGTATCCACACAGTCGATCGCTACGATCTGCTCATTTTCAAAATACTGTTGCAGGGAGATTTGGGCGGCAAAACGGCTGAATTTTTCCTCAAGATTGCGGCCAATAACGGCTTTTACTTTTACACTGCCGCTTTCTACATCGGTGGCGTTGGTGCCATAGTTACCGATATGCACCGTGTTCATAATCAATACTTGGCCGTAGTAGCTGGGGTCGGTAAATACTTCCTGATACCCCGTCATACCGGTATTGAAACAAATTTCACCAGTAGCAGTACCAATTTTGCCAAAAGCCTTGCCTTCGATAAAAGTACCATCACTCAATAACAATACTGCCCGCGGAGATGTAGAAAACGTCATTTTTTAGAAAGGTTTTGCAAAGAAACGTAAATGCAGTTGGCTGCGCAAATAAATTACTAACAGGTAATGCCCAAACAGGGCTTAATACTCAAAAAAAACCGGAAAAACACCCTTGTCTACGCGCAGTTAATTCTTTTACATTTGTCCGTCTTACTAAAACCCTTTGCTAAGTAGTGCTTGTGCACAAGTTGGTCGCAAGCATTTACTTTATGATTGTTCGGCAAAAAGTGGTTGCCGTTGCATAAACCAATCCAGCATTGAACGGGATGTAAAAGGCTGCCATTTTACCCGGCAGCCTTTACTATATGGTTAAAGCTTTCGTTGCTATTCCCCGTCAAATTGGGTTATCCATTGTACATAACAGTAATACCATTGGCTAAAAAGTTACCCACCTATTTCGGCCGGGCCTGTCGATTGGCTGCGGAGGTTTTTAGCATTTGGCGCAACTAAATATGTATAGGATAACCGGTATTTATACAAATACGCTCCCAAAATGGTAACAAAGCAGCAATGAGTGGGATATATTTCTCGCAAAGGCATAATTAGCCATTTGCATTAACCCTGCTTTTGCTAGGTTATAAGTCATGCCTACCGCTCTGCCCACAAACCATATTTTTCATTACCAAAACCAACTCCATCATGTGTAAAACAAATGTGTTTTCTATCCCGGCAAAAATATACCAACTTATATTTTGCGTTGTTGCGTTGCTTCCATTGGGGGCTACTTGCCAAATTGAAACAAACGGCACTATTTATACCATCATCAACAAAAGCACCAATCTGGTGTGGAATGTAAAAGACAACAGCAGCAGTGCAGGGGCCTCCATTTGGCAATACCATATTAATTTTTCCAACCCACAACAATTCACTTTTGAAGATGCCGGCGGTGGGTATTACTACATCCGCACCAAAGCAGGCCTATATGTTACTGCCAAACAGACAATGGCTGTAGCTGTTCACCCAGACATGGAACCACCCATTAACCCGTTGGCGCCCTTGTCCAATGTAAGTATCACGCAGGAAAGAAAGTACCAACAACCTGCCACGCCCCAACTAATGGTAAACCCCAAGGACCCTAAATACCAAAAATGGAAATTGGTAAAATCGCAGTCGCAATGGGATAGCGGCGATTTTTTACACCTTGTAAATGCAGGCTTCCCACGTCATGTTTTAAAAGCCGCTGGGGATAGGAATGGCGACCGATTGGTATTGATCAGCAGTCAAGGGAGCCTTGCCGAAGATTGGTTTATTTTTAAAAAGCGTTTGCCCAACCAAGGCCAGTCAACCACTTTGCCTACCCAATGGCGGGCGCAAACCTATTACGACAATGGTGCCATCTATTGGAGGAGCGGCATCCCGATACAAAAAGACAATCATAACTTTCATCTATACAATACCGTAAAACAAAAATACTTGACAAAAACTACAGGAGGCGCTAGCGGCTTGGCTTGGGCCAGCAGTAACGCAGTTAATGGCATGACTTCTATTTACAAAGGAATTGAAAAGGGCCCGGATGGGTCGAATGCTGTACTGAAATATGGCGATACGGTTTCACTTTATTTTAATGCTGGCGCAGCGCCTCATTATTTAAACCATTACAACAATGTATCTGGTATTGACCTTCGGTTTTCTGACATAGGATCGGGTCAATGGGTTGTGGGTGGCAATACCAATGGAATCCCTGTACTGCATGGCGACAATATATCCTTGCTCAATATCAACAGCAATAGCAAGCTTATTCAATGTAACTGGCAAACATCGGGCATAGACCTACAGTGGGAGGCCGAATGTATGGCTCCACAGCCGCAGGGCTTTAGCAAATTTGAAATTTCTAACTGTCACAATGATGCGCTCAGCGTTAATTTGTGGACTTATGATTTCACTACAAATACTTGGGAAGATCATGGGCTTCTTGCCGCCCAGTGGAATGGCGGCAACTGTCCGGGCAATAATCTTCCCAAATCAATCTCCCTTACAAATAAGCATACATACCAATTGATAGCCCTTAACAACGTAAACGGTTGTATTGGCAGACCAGATAGGGTAAATGCAAGCTGCAGAAAGCTGGAAACTTTTTTTGTGCCAGCTACCACAAACGGTATTATATACAAAGTACTGATTGATTAAATTAAGAGCCTGTTTAAAATTCATTCAATGGATTCCCTATGCCACTTTTTGGCTGTCCCGCCATTGCGGCGGGATTGAATTTTTCGCCTTAGGCGTTTAGACTAGGGCTGCAAAATTCGCCTTGTTTCGCTCAAAAATTGAATATACCTACGGCCAAGCGGAACGCATGGGGAAATCTCATCACTAAAATTTAAACAGGCTCTAAATCAGTTTAGATAAATAAAAATTTATTCAACAGATAAAGACTGTCATAAACTGCTCTGTTTATTGGCATGGCCGAAACAATTGCAGTAATCCAGCAAAAAAATGTACTTTAGTGTACACATGATGCCAATTGAAGATAGCTATAACATCACTTTCCAAACTTGGAACGAGGTAGCTCAAGTGTATCAAGACAAATTCATGTTATTGGATTTGTACAATGATACCTATGACCTATTTTGTAAATCCATCAACGATCCAAAGGCAAAAATTTTAGAGCTTGGTTGTGGCCCCGGCAATATCACCCGGTATCTGTTGCAACAAAGGCCCGATTGGGATATTACCGGTATGGATGTGGCACCCAATATGGTAGCCCTGGCCCAAGCCAATAATCCTACTGCCCGGTTTTTGGTAATGGATGTTCGGGAACTGGACAGTTTTACGGGATCATTCGATGGCGTGGTCTGTGGCTTCTGTTTA
Source organism: Chitinophaga pinensis (assembly GCA_943373145.1). Lineage (GTDB taxonomy): Bacteria > Bacteroidota > Bacteroidia > Chitinophagales > Chitinophagaceae > Ferruginibacter > Ferruginibacter pinensis_H. Next base: position 221,633 of record CALSBI010000005.1, on the reverse strand, counting down.
CCCTATTTATCAAAAGCCGATTGCGCCAAACTGATCAAAGACGTGGCCCATCTGCTATCTCCCGGCGGTCTGTTTTATTGCAGCACCATGGAAGGCGATTACGAACAATCGGGGTATGAAGCTGCTAGCACAGGGCACCAATCGTACGTGTATTATCATCAAGCAGCGTATATAACGGAACAGTTGCAGGAACATGGCTTTGGCAATATCCAACTCATCCGCCAACAACACCCCGGCAGAACCCAGATTGAAATAATTTTTATAGCCAAGAAAAACAGCGAAGCTAATCCTCATTCATAAAAACGGCTTGTATGACTTACAGAAAAAGATATGTGTTATTGGGTTGCTTGCTTTGGATGGCTACTAGCTTATCGGCCCAGCACAAAAAAGCGCAACTGGCCAACATCATGCAAACCTACCACCGCTTCAATATGTTTGATGGGGCCGTACTGGTAGCAGAAAACGGCCAATTGCTGTACAAAGGTGCATTTGGCATGGCCAACCGGGAGTGGAAAATCCCCAACACTACCGATACCAAGTTCATGATCGGCTCTGTATCAAAACCCATCACCGCCCTGCTGATGTTGCTACAGGTACAAAAGGGATTGGTCAACCTCGATAAAACGATTGCCGACTATCTGCCCGAATTTACCGGTAAACCCGCAGCTCCTATTACCATCCGCCAACTACTGGGGCATATTTCCGGCATGCCCAATTATGATATCATCAAAGACTTTTTCCCCCGCATCAGTCGCCAACATTTTACGAGGGAAGATTATGTTAAAATCTACATGGATTCTGCGCTGGCCTTTACACCCGGCACTCGCTACTATTATAGCAGTTGGGGTTATTTTACCTTGGGCTATATCATGGAAAGGGTAACGGGCAAATCGTATGCGGCATTGATGAAGGAAGAAATTTTTGACAAACTGGGCATGAAGAGTTCGGGTTCTTACTATCATACGCAAGTGGTGCCCAAACGGGCCACCGGCTACGATTATAGCTTGGGCGGATACGCCACGGGCGACTTTAGGGACCAGTCCAACACCATGGGTACGGGCGATATTTATACCACGGTGGAAGACTTGCTGAAACTGCATTTGGCCATTGGCAACCATACCCTGTTGAACAAAGCACTGACTGATGCCATGCTCACGCCCGGCATGCGGCCCGCTAGGTATGGGTTTGGGTGGTTTAACCAAAACTTTAAGTACACCGATACGGATAGTGTGGCCGCCAACTTTCATTTGGGTATGACGGACGGCTTTATCTCCTTTATGTTGCGCATACCCGGCACCAATAGCATGGCCGTGATACTATGCAACAGTTCGCCCACCGATTTTTTTGGCATTATCCGCAATTTGATAAAAGTATTGTACAACAAACCCGTAATGCTGAAGCAACCAGTTCACAAGGCCATGGAGCGATTGATAGCCCAGCAAGGTGCCGCTACTGCCGTGGGCCAGTACAAAACTATGAAAGCTGATACTGCACATTATTATATCGACTGGATTTCGATGAACTTTATTGCCGAACAATTGCTTACGCTGAAGCGCTACGAAGATGCCCGTATCATTGGCGAAAACAATGCGGCCGAGTTTCCCAACCGGGATTTGGTGATGGTAACCATGGGCAATACTTATTTGGCCCTGAACAGAAAAGCCGATGCCATTGTCTATTATAAAAAGGCGCTGGCCATTACGCCGGGCTATGAGGAAGCGAAGAACCGGTTGAAGGAGTTGGGGAGTGAGGAATTATGAGTTATGAATGATGAGTTATGGGTGATGAGAGATGGGTGGCTACACAGGGTACAAGTATGACGAAATTCACTATCCACTTTTACCACAACAATGCTCTTTTATACTACCCTAAATCATAAAATCTTAATTTTGTAATGATTATTAATAAAACTCATTTATTATGTGCAGATATGCCATGTCATATTATAAATCACACTATGCTTGTTTTGGGTGTAGAAAAACTTTCAAGCGAAGGTTGATGTGGGATATACAGCGGAGCGGGCAAGATCGGGTTCCGGCCAAATGTCCACAATGTGGGGAACTGATGGCCAATATGGGTTTAGATTTTGCTGCGCCCAAAAAGGATGACCTTCAACAATGGGAGCATATCAAAACACTGTTCACGGTAGGCATTGCTTTTCATTCATGCGGCTGTTCAGGGCCAGGGTATATTCCCAGCAGCAAGGAAGCACTTATCATTTACTTTAAAGACATACTGAACCAATATCATCATCAATTAAATTTTTGGAGAGAGCGGCTAGAGCCGACCACCCAACAAGAGAGAGACCGGGAAAATAGTAAGTATTGGCATTTTATATCGCAGATACCTTTTGAAAAAAGAAGTAACAAAAAGGAAGTCATTTCAAATGAAGCAGCGAAAATTTACTGGTTTGAAAAAATAAGGGAAGTGGAGCAAAAATTATCGATACTAAGCGCCCCATAAGATAATCCCCACATCCATATACTTGAAAATGAAACCCTTTCGGCAAAATTGATCACATCCGATTCAAAGAGTTCATTTTAGACAAATGAATACCATTTTTGATAACCGCACTTATCAATACCATCGCCACTTCTGCTTATCTTTATCCCTAAACAACAATCTAATTATATAAGTACAACATGATCACAATTACTAGAACCGATTCTTCCAACCCTGATTTTGTGGAACTGGTACAATTACTGGATGCCGATTTGGCCATTCGGGATGGGGATGACCATGCTTTTTATGCACAGTTCAACAAAACCGCCACCTTGGCGCATACCTTGGTGGCCTATTACAATGGCATGGCCGTGGGCAGCGGTGCATTGCGGCCTTTGGCCGATGGCAATTTGGAAATCAAGCGCATGTACACCCTGACCGAATACCGTGGCAAGGGTATCGCTAAGGCCGTATTGGCAGCATTGGAAGCATGGGCCGCCGAACTGGGTTTTTCTAGGTGCATATTGGAAACGGGCAAAAACCAACCCGAAGCCATTGCCATGTACCATAAATGTGGCTACCAACGCATCCCCAACTATGGGCAGTACGCCCATATCGATAACAGTGTTTGTTTTGAAAAAATAGTAACGCTCTAAGCATGACAGTAGGCGAAACCAATCTTACGCAGCTATTAAAAAATATGCAGCCGGTACGCAACCCCGGTAGTTATGTATTTTGTACGATAGCCAGCATGGAAAAAATAGACACCAACGCTATCCTTGGTATGTTTAAAGAAGCAGAAGGTTATACCCTGATACTAACGCAAGAGGAAGCTGATCATTTACAACTCACCTACCCTTGCATCATGGCTTGGATTACCCTCACCGTACATTCATCGCTGGAAGCCGTGGGGCTTACCGCCGCTTTTGCCACCGCCTTGGCAGCCGTTGATATCAGTTGCAATACCGTGGCGGGTTATTACCACGATCATATTTTTGTACCCTATGCCGATGCGGACAAAGCCATGGAAGCATTGCTGGCACTAACGGTGTAAAAAAAAGAAGCATGCACTTCAAAAATGCATGCGTCACTCTTCATTATTCATTCTTAATTATTCATTATTCCCCTACTCCTCACTCATAACCCATAACTCACCACTCCCCATTTGGCGCATAGCGCCACCAAGCCGCAGGCATGGCATCATTCGTCATTCATCACTCGACATTCTGCATTACCTCAATATCGTTACATCCCCTTGGGCAAAAACCGTTTGGTTGTTGATGAGCAGATATTCCAGTTTGTAATAGTAAGTACCATCGGGTAAGGGCTTGCCTTTATAAGTACCGTCCCATGTATTTTTATAATCGTTCGATTCAAATACTTTACTGCCATAGCGATTGTACACCTGTGCCGTGGCTTTGATGATGCAATTGCCATTGGTAACCAACCAGCGGTCGTTGATGCCATCGCCATTGGGCGTAAAGGCATTCAAAGGTTTTACGCAGTAAGGCACCACGGTAACCAGCACATCGTCGGTATTGGTGCAACCCAGTGCAGTGGTAATGCGCAAAGTGTAGGTAGTGGTGGTGGCTGGCGTGGCAATGGGGTTCAGCACATTGGTAGCACTAAGGCCCGTGGGTGGCGTCCACAAATAAGTACCCACTGTGCCGGATGCCTGCAATTGCTGACTCTGCCCTGCCAATATGGTAAAATTGGGGCCTGCATTTACCGTAACACCCTGTATCACATTTACCGTAAAACTTCTGGTAGCCGTACAATTGTTCAAGGTGCCTGTAACGATATATTGTGTGGTAGAAGCAGGCGATAGCACTGGGTTTAAGATGGCTGTATTGCTTACACCAGTACTGGGCGTCCATGCAAAACCAGTTGCGTTGCTGCTGAGGTTGGGGCTAAAGGAAGAGCCGCTGCAAATAGTGGTATCGGTCCGGGTACTGATGGTAAGATTATTGGTCAATGCAATGGTGGCATTGGCCGTACCCGTACAGCCGTTGGCATCGGTAATGGTGGCGGTATAATTGCCCACGGGCAAATTGCTGGCCGTTACACCGGTTTGCGCCGGGCTGCTGTTCCAGCTGATGGTAAAAGGCGATTGCCCCGATACCGTTACGGTAGCTGAGCCGCCATTGGTACAAGTGGCATTGGTGATAGCCATACTGCTGGTGATGGGGGTATAGGCCAAGCCCGACAAAGCCATTATTACTGCATTGGGATAGGGTGCATTGTTGCCTGCCGTAGTTACATTGGCCACATTTATTTTTTGAATGCTCTTTTGCGCATCCGCACAGGTGATGGGTACTTCTACATAATACATCCTGGGGTTGGTAGTAAAGCCGTCTGCCCCAGTGGCGGGCGTGGTTCTGGAGCACCTGCCAAAACCCGATACGACCAAATTGGTGGTATTATTGAACCAATCGCCCAAGGTATAATTGGTTAAAGCGGTAGTAGATGAACCATCGGTAAAAAAAACGGTGACGTTCAATCGGCTGCTGCCTTCGGTGGTAAAGCCCAATAGTCTTAGTTTGCTATAACTACCCGGTGTAGCCAAAACAATATCCCTATTTTGCCCCCGCTGGATCAAAAAGCAGTTATTACCGGTATAAGCCGCCAATTGGTAGGTGGAAGTACCGTTTACAATGGTGCCATTATTGACCAAGCCACCGCCCGAAAACCCAGCACTGGTCCTAAAAGCCTGTGTGTACATCACTTTGTTGGAAGCAGGCACGGCATCCAAAGCCATGGTGGTTGTGGTTAAAGCGCTGGTACCCGCTTCGGCAACCACATCTTGGTTGTACCCCGTTAGCGCAATCGGTGAATACGTTTGTGCTCCCGCAGGGTTGCTGCACAAAAATGCCCCTAAAAATGCTACAGTAACAGCATAATTTCTCATAAACGCCAATGGTTGAATTTGGTAATGGCTAACAAAATAAGATTTTTTTAATAGGTAGGGCAGAAAATTTGCGCAAACGAATGTGCAAAACGTTAGAAACTTCCATTTAGGAGCATTTAAATGACAATATCATTACTCGTTCATATTTCCACACGCCAGCCAAGAGTGCATTTCAAATTCCCCGAGCGGGGCGGCCGCAAAACTGCTGCAATAACCGGCTGACAGTCTGCATTTTTTAACTCTTTTTGTTTTTGATGAAGCATTTATGCTCAGGTTTTTCCACTTTTGTCTTGATACAAAAGTGGAGCAAAAAATCAAGGCTGCATAAAAAAGCCTAAAAATTGAACCCTCGGGCTAAAGAAAAACAAGCCCAATCTTTTGTGCAAAACCTAGCTTTAGTAGGACTTACGGGCCCATAGCACCGCCAAGCTTGGGTAACAACTGTTTTTCTTTTGCACCCTCCGTTTCAATTTTCTAAACGGCTTTTTTATGAGGCCGTACCGAAGCGGAGGTTGAGAACCCCAATAACTCGATTGTATTGAATGCGAAAATTTGAAATACGCACGTAGCCACTGGCAAACGCATTAAAATACTAGTATTGATTGTTCATAAGAAAATGGGCTTTTACAAGCCAAAAGAAGTCCATCTCCCACCAGTTCCCAAGTGAACCACCTCATTTAGGCCGGTCCGCCGTAGGCGGATTTTCTGGGGCGAAGGGGACCCAGAAAAAGGGCTAAATGCAGTGGTGAACCGGGAACGAAGCCCGCCGGCTTGAGGCAAGCACAAGCAATTGTCTCGTAAAATGCTATATTATAGAGCTTAAACTCCAATTATAGTTTTAATGCGTCCGCCCTGCCCACAGCCATCCTGCACAAAAAAGACCTATTTTTACCGCTTTATTTTACAACCCATGCGTTTCCGGCAACATATTATATCATGCATTGGCCTTTTGCTGCTGCAATCGCTCATCGGCACTGCTTCGGCGCAGCGGGTGTTTGTAAACGTGCCCAATGGCTTTTATGAGCTAACGGGCGGGGCGGGCAACTGTACTTGGGTACCCCTGAACAATGAATGTGTGCCCACTACCTCTACCGGCACCTACAGCATGGCCGTGTACAAAGACACCATTTATTACCTCAACGGCACCCAATTATACAGTTTTAAAATTGGCGCATCGGGGAGTTGCCAGTCGTATGGTACCATCGGCACTTTTACCTCCATGACGGTGGATCCCAACGGCATCCTCTATTTTGCCAGCAGCTTTTTATGGCGGTACGATCCCTACAATAACCAATTGACCAACTTGGGCAACATGCCTTTTGGCAGTGCGGGCGACTTGATTTTTTTCAATGGCAAATTGTTATTGGCGGGTACGCCTCCGGGCATTTATGAAATCAATATTGCCAACCCTGCGGCCAGTACTTTATACATGGATACCAATGGCCTGGGCTTTTTCGGACTTGTTTCGTATCCGGTACCCTGTGGCAATAGCCGCTATTTTGGGTTAGTACCCATCACCAGCGGTGGTACCAGGATGTACGAACTGGATCTGCTGAACAAAACGGTTTTGGGTAATACCTGCAACTTAGCGGGCTTGAATGTATATGATGCGGGCAGCACTACCGAGGGCGGCATCAGTGCGGGCATTACCATTACCAGTTTGCAGGTTACGCAGCCCTGTCCACCTACCCTTACCGGCAACATCAACATACAGGCCATCCGGGACGGGTTTACGGTAAACTATACCCTCAATGGCAGCACTACCAATACCACGGGCATTTTCAACAACCTGCCCATTGGCCAATACAACCTTCACCTAGAAGCCAATGGTTGTGCTTTGGATACGGCCATCAATATCACGCCGGGGCTCAACCCTGTAATAGGTGTGCAACAAACCAACCCCAACAACTGCGATGGCAACAATGGATCGGTAACGCTTACCGCTTCTACGGGACACTTGCCCATAACTTATACGATGCTGAACAATGGGCAACAGCAGGCCAATGGCGCATTCAATAACTTGGTGCCGGGCATTTATCAATTCAATATTAAAGATGCTGCAGGCTGTAATAAGGATACAACCATCACATTGGTGCAACAGCCGCCGCTTTTTGTTCAAACTGTGCAACTGGATGGGGTGCATTGTGGCAGCAATACGGGTTTTATTAAATTGAACCTTGCAGGCGGGGATACCAGCGGTGTAACCACTAGTTTGTCGGGGGCCGCCTTTTTGCCCCAAGTGAGCTACTACAACTTAGGTCCCGGCATCTACAATATCCAAGCAAAACGGGGTACAGGCTGCTTTTTTGACACTACGGTTATCATCGCCAATATAATCGACCCTAAGCCCCAACTAACGGCAACGGTAAACCCACAGGTTTGTTATCTCAACAATGGCAGTATCAATATTACGGCCGCTGCCAATGGCTATACATTTGGGTACCAACTGAACGGCGGTGGATTTGGCAGCAACGGCAACTTTACCAATTTGGCACCGGGCAGTTACTTAGTAGGCATCCGCAACCAATATGGCTGCACTTGGGATACGACCCTTGTCATCAAACCCTATCCCAAAGTACCTGTATCGGCAACGGCCGCCACCATCAACCCCGATTGCGAAAAGGTGTTCAACGGCAGTATCACCGTTACGGTAACGGGCACCGCAGGGCCCTATACTTTATGGCTGAACAACCGCTCCTTTACCAGTGGCCAAGCGATTACGGGCCTTACGGAAGGCAGTTATACCATCACCATTAACGATAAAGATGGTTGCGTTGTGGATTCGATAACGGAACAGCTTACCATTAAACTGGAGCCCCGCTGTTTGACGGTATATGTACCTTCGGCCTTTACGCCCAATGGCGATGGCCGCAATGATGTATTCCGGCCGGCCAATGCTTTCTTTACACAAAATATGCGCTTACAAGTTTTCAACCGCTATGGGCAAATGATCTACAACGGCACGGGGCCCAATGCCAAATGGGACGGCACTTACAAAGGGGCCAACCAAACCGCTGGCGCTTATGTGTATTGGCTTACGTATACCGATTATTTGGGTGCGGCCAAAAGGGTAAAGGGGAATTTTATATTGATACGCTGATTCTTTTAGTGGAGAATGGATAATTGATAATTGATAGTGTAGAGGTCTCTAATGTTGAAACACCATTGTCGATGGTCCATGGACAATGGTCTTTAGACTGTCTTTTGCGTTATTACCCTTCCTTATCTACACTTCATTAGCAGATTGGTATCCGTATGAGGACTAGCCGGGCATTTATCTAAAAATTCAATCATTATCCATGTTATGCATCAACCTATCCCAGTAAACTACATCCTTCAGCCATTTGCACATCTGCACATTTGCACATCATCACAGTTTCAACTTCTCCAACAACGCCTTACCAATCGCCGCTTTGGGTACTACCAAACTGATGGTATTGATGGCGAAATAGGCTTCCGATACATTGATATAGCCTTGCAAGGGACCCACACTGGCACCCCAACTGTTTTTTACCGTAAAGAATGTTTTGCCCTTGGCCGTTTTGGTTAGACCAGTGATGTGCATCAAGTGATCGTCCTGTGTTTCCAAGCGCTCATACATTTCTTGGCGGATACTGGCGCTCCAGGGGTCTTCGTCATAATCGGGACTGTTTACCTTATCGGGCTTTACACGATTGGCGGGGAACATGGCCAAGCCCTTGTCTTGCATGAACCAATTGTTGCTCACATCGGCATCCCACATCAGGGTATAACCATTGCCCAATACATCTTTGGCCAATTGTATCATTTCTGCCAAGGGCAGGTTGTAATACATCCCATTGCTAAAATTATCCGGCACCTGTAAAATGAAGGGCGTATAATAAGGCTGGTGCGTAAAAGAAGTAATGTTTACATAATCATCTGGATTAAACTTCAACACCTCTTTTGCAAAAGCAATGGGCGTATATTTTTTACCGTTGTAGGTAAACTCGGTAGGCGGCTCGGGCATGGTTTCGTTTAAAATATCGATATAACCAGCCAACCAACCCGCACTGATGGGCGTGGCAGCTATCACACTGTCTAAGTATTTTTTAAGGCCAATGGCCATGGCACTGTGGTTGAATTGTTTACGCCCTTGCTTCAAACCACTGTACACGCTTTCGGGGATGGCGCCATAAGTAGCGATGCCCCTAACGAGATCGTGGCCCAGGCCGCCCTCGCTAAACTGCGCACGGCCCTGACGCAGTACATAGTTTTTGGCCTTTTCGATATAGATATTGCGCACAATGAACATTTCGCTGATGTCCATTTCGCCCAAATTGCTTTTGAGGCATTGGCTCTCCACCAAGGAAGTGGCAGAAAAACACCAACAGGTACCCGTCATGGCCTGATTTTTTACAGGGGTAGCGGGCAAGGACTTCACTACGGCAAAACCGTTATCCATCATGGATTGTGTACTGGGCTGCGCTATGGCGGCACCCATATTCAGGGCCAAACAGCTTATGAACAATGCTTTTTGCATAAACAATTATTTGCTATAAGATAATGTACAATCAAATTTGTTTTCGCCCACACCCAGCTCTTCGGCAGCGGCATTGCTCAAGCGCACCAACAGTCCGGCATTTTGCTTAATATCGGGTATGGCATCCAGTACTTTGGCAAAAATGCTTTTGCCGCTGGTAGTACTGGTTATTTTAACGATGGTGCCAGGGGCCGCACTGTTGTGTAGACAATAATACTTGCCATCGCTCCAGCCACTGTTGCTTTTAAACACATTGGCAGCACCCGTTTCGGTAACCATATCGCCATTATTGTCGTACTGGCTTTTAAATTGGCCACCGTTGAAATTGATGCCGTTTTCTTTGATTACATTGGTAACCACAGGCTGTGGCTTGGGCGGTGCCGGTTTAACGGCAGGCTCCGTTACCACCGGCTTGGGTTCTACCGGTTTGGGTTCAATCGGCGTGGGCTTTACCACAGGCTCCACGGGTTTGGTAACTGGTGTGGTAACAACCGTGGGGTTGGCGGCCATACCTGCCAAAGGCGATAAGGCTTTTTTTACCTTCAGGTATCCAATTACCAAGCGGGTGCCATTGCTCACGGCGTCGCCGGCAATTTTGTTCCATTCTTTAATAGTGGCAATGGGTACTTTATTGTAAGTAACGCTGATGCGGTACAAACCCTCTTTTTCCTGCACGGTATGGTAAACGGGTACCAATGCCTCGTCTTCGGCCTTGCTGCCATCTTGCGAAAAATTATTGGCCGCCAGTGGAATTTTGATCACCTGCCCGGGATTTAAGCCTTTTTCCATCTGCAGACTGTTAAAAGGGGCAATCTGGTCTTTGGGACTCGCATTGTACAACCGGCCGATGCTGTAATAGTTCTCTTTGGGCGCCACGGTATGGTTCAGGTACAAGTTAGGGGAAACGCCCTGCGCCATTAAAGGTTTGTCCTGCGCCTTGCCCACAAGGGCGCAGCCTACCATGATGATGCCTGTAACGTATTTCCTGATCATGTGTGTTTAATTTGTATTGGTGCAAAGATGCGATAAAATGCTGGAATTAGGAATTGGGTATTGGGTATTGGGAAATGCAGATAACAGTGGACGGTTGACAGTTAACGGGAAGGCAGGCTTTAGTCCATGGTCCATTGTCCATGGTTAATGGACTATGAACAGCCCACTTTCACCTTTCACCTCTCAACTATTCACTATTCACTATTCACTATTCACTTCTCATAAGTATTCTCCAATCCTTCGGATAATAATTATTCACCCGCCCCGGCATGGCCTTTATCCAGCCCAATGGCAGCCCTAGGTAGCGCACCAGCGCCCACCCCACAACCAGTTGGGGGCCGTCGCCGATGACAAAATGGTCGCGGCGGAGGTATTGCAGGGCATTGGTTTTGTCCAGATCTACAAAAGGAACGGTATGGGGCAGCAAGCCGCTCATGGCCAGTTCATGACTGGGCACCCAACCATTGGCTACCGGTTGGCCCATGTTGATACCCGCTTTTTTAATGTAGAGGGTGCTTTGTAGCAGGGCCAGATCCGCCATCAGTGCTTGCGGAATGGCCAGTATATCGTTTTGTTGTTTCAGCAGGGCAAAGTCGTTGGGGTTTTGCAGCCATTGAGCCGCCAACGCCGCTTCATGACGGCTAGGGATGTCCTGCTTTTTGGGTTTGCCATGATAACCGTTGCCAGTGGCCCCCTCCTGTTTGGTAAAGCAAGCGATAAAAAAGCCCTCGCCCTGTACTTTGTCGGGGTAAAACCGATAGCCATAAGCCCCGGATGATTCCGTTTCAACAATCCCCCAGTTAGCATCAAAAGCAATCCGTTGGCCCTCTAGCCCACCCTGCCCCATCAGCCAATCCATGATGCCCTCATCCTCCTGCGGCGAGTAGGAGCAGGTGGCGTAAATCAAGGTGCCGCCGGGTTGAAGGGCGGGCAAAATATCGGCCAAAATGCGCAGCTGGCGTTGGCTGCACAGCTCCACATTGGCGGGGCTCCATTCGTCCATGGCGGCGGCATCCCGCCGAAAGAGGCCGCTGCCGCTACAAGGTGCATCCACCACAATCAAATCGAAATAATTGGACAAGCGGGCAAAATGCTGCGGGTCGTTATTGGTAACCACCACATTGGCCGCACCCCATTTGGTGATATTTTCGGCCAAGATATTGGCCCTGCCCTTGATCACTTCATTGCTCACCAGCAGACTGCCCGGCGGCAGTACCGACTGCAACAAAGTGGATTTACCGCCCGGTGCCGCACAGAGGTCCAGCGCTTTGAGCGGCCGCTCCTGCGGACAGCATTGCACCACGGCCTGTTGCAAAAACATGCTGCTGGCTTCCTGCACATAGTAGGCACCGGCGTGTAGCAAGGGGTCGAGGGTAAATACGGGGCGCTCGGCTAGGTAATAGCCATGGCTGTTCCAGGGTACGGAGCTTACCGCTGTGCCAAAACCGTCCAACAGCCCCTCCACCGGTTTGGCAGGGTTGAGGCGGATGCTGGTAATGGCCTGCCCGCTGGCATGGGCCTGCACAAAAGCAGCTTCGGCGAAGCCGGGGGCGGCTTGCAGGGAGGCGAGTAAGGCGGGAGGTAATGTCACTTTATTATTTGAGGGGCAAAAATAGAGGAATTAGCTAATGTGCTGATTTGCTAATGTGCTGATTCCTTCAAAATGGTGGGGTTTTTTTAAAACGGGTGCGGAAAAGGTCAGCACCGAAGTAATATATCAAGCCGAAGGCATGGCCTGCCTGAAAAATCAACCCGACTAAAAGAACTACTGGCAGGCGAGGTCAGACCTTTTCTCGTTAGGGCATTTCGTGCACCCAATTGGCTATAAAACTTGGTCAATGGATGGCCGTAATGATAAAAGCTGGCATATAGCAAATGCATATTGTTACAAGCAACTTATTATCCGTTGCTTTCAAAAGGCATTCCGTTTGGAATAACTTACCATTAGTTTGGAAGAACTTACACTCCGTTAAGAAGAACTTATGTTCCGTTAAGAATAACTTGCATTCCGTTGCCACTATCTTGGCTTCCGTTGGGGCAATCTTACCTTTAGTGGGGATAAAAAGGGCCTCCTTTAGGGTAAAAATTCTATTTTACTGTATAATAAGGATCTTTTCTTCCAAACGGAAGGCCGGACAAGGGTAACGGGGTACCATTTCTTCCAAACGGAGGACCTTTTCTACTGAACGGAGGATAAGAAAGTGGTAACAGAAGGCCCAATAGCCGCAACGGAAGCCCTTTTCTTCCAAACAGGGTGCCTTTTCTTCCAAACGGAGGGCAAGGATAGGGCAACGGAGGGCCGGAAAGCGCTAACGGGGTGTAAGATGGCGGCAACGGGGCTCGTTTAACCGTTGCTAATGGTTATCCAAGGGCTGCTAATACTTATTTAACCGGTGCTAATGGTTGTTCAGGGGCTGCTAATACTTATTTAACCGTTGCCAATGGTTATGCAAGAGTTGCTAATACTTGTTCAGCCATTGCTAATGGTTGTTCAAGGACTGCTAATACTTCTTTAACCGTTGCTAATGGTTGTTCAAGGGCTACTAATACTTCTTTAACCGTTGCTAATGGTTATGCAAGGGCTGCTAATACATCAGCAAGGATTGCTAGTTTGGAGATGGAAATTTGCCTGTTTTACATAGGACGGCCTGTGCGTTTCCCGTAGTTTTGGTGATTTACTAAAAACCTGTATCTTGTAACCGTTACCGACACTAAGCTAGCAGCACAACTGTTGATAACCTCGCACCAATATTCCATGTGATACTATTTGAGAAGAAGACAATAAGCTCAATGCTATTGGAGTCCATTGGCTGTGATGTCGGTTATGGGGTTAGGGAAGACGGTGGGAAAGATGAAAAAGTAGGGTGTTTTTCTAGTGGGAACCATAGTCGCAATTCAATATATTTGAAATATTAAAATTTCACTGCAACACTGGAATTGATAAAAAAATGAAAAAAGCGACATAAATAATTATTGATAATCAAAAAGTTAGAGAATTGGCAGTCTGTAGGCATGTCCGACAATCATAATGTTTTAGGAAATTTACAGACACAAAAAAATCGATATGAGCATAGGGGCATTGGACATAATAACAATGGGTGGAAGCACCTTAACAGAAGGAGTAATTAGGGCATTTATCAAAAGCTTAAAAAGTAAAAAAGATAAAGAAGACTTTATTAATAAACTACCGAATGCCCATTCTTTAACACGACAAGAAATCGTAAGAAAATTATCAAAATCTCTTGAAGGTAAAAAACTTGTTTTTGTTTTAGGAGCAGGTGTTTCGATGGGTTTTGGATTACCTAATTGGGATACCCTTTTACAAAAATTAATGATTACAACTATTGAAAAAGAGCAAAATGTTTCAACAGTTCTATCAAAGTTATTTTCAAATATTTTTGCACCAAGTCCATTAATTGCAGGAAGGTACTTACAAAAATATTACGACGAAAAAAAACTATCTTTTGAAGAAGCTGTTCGAAAAGTATTATATGAAGAATTAGATATTACAAAACCATCAGACTTAATGAACGAAATTGTAAATTTTTGTGTTGCACCAGGAAACAGTCCTTCACTTGACAGTATTATTACTTACAATTTTGATGATATTTTAGAGCAAAGATTATCAAAAGTTGGAGTAGCAATCCCATATAAATCAATATATGGGATTGGCATGAAACCTAGCAAACACTTGCAAATTTATCACGTTCACGGGTTCTTGCCTCATAAAGGAAAACTAACAGAATCAAACCAAGTAACTTTTGGAGAATCAATATATCACAAACAATATTCAGATATTTATAGTTGGAATAACATAGTTCAAATAAATAAATTTAGAGATTTCAATTGCCTTTTCATTGGCTCATCATTGACAGACCCAAACACAAGACGTTTACTTGATATTGCAAAAAGACAAAAAGGTGAAACAGAAGAATACCACTATGTTTTTAAAATGCGACATCAAGAAGATGTTATAAAGGAACGCCTTCAAGATTTATTGGAAAAAAGCAAATCTTTATTTAATGAAAAAGTCCTAGCCGAATTAAACTTTGACGACACGGTAAAATTTTTAATTGATATTATTGAAAGATTCGAAGAAAGTGATACTGCATCTTTTGGAGTTAAAACAATTTGGATAAATAGTTGGGGCGAAATACCAGAAATACTAAAAGAAGTAAGACAAATTGAAGATTAAAAAGGTCTACATCGATTTGGCAAAAGCAGGGCAGACGGAAGTAATTCAATATTTCCATTTCTATCATCGCTTATGTTTAACTTAAGATGACCGCTTTCAAAAGCACAGCCTTCGCCAAGCCGAAAACCGTTAGTGATAAGCTAGGCGACACTCCATAACTTTATAAAAAATCATGCAAGCAGAAGAAATTCTAGAAAGATATAAGGATGTTCCTGAGATTATTCAATCAAGCATCGAAATGCTTGAAGCTAATTGCCAAATTAAAATATTTTCAGGCAATTTCTTGATACGAAATGAAAAAGGCGATTTAAATGTAAATGGCGAAATTGTTTTTAATTGGGTCGCTAGTTCTGGAGCTCACTTTTTTGGAACAATTGATGGCAACATACAAATTGCTAACAGCTTTCCAATAAGCCACGACAAAATTCAAATAATTGTCGACGGCCTAGTATTCGGAGATGGACATGTAAATAATAAGACGATTGGTACCGATATTTATGGCACAGAAATAAAGGGAAGACTATTGGGGCAGGCATGCTTTGGCGACAAGTCTGTTGCAGTACAAAAACTGATTTTTACAATCCCAAATCTTAGAGATTTTCATGGAACAGTAGTAAAGAGTAAAGCTGAAACTAACTTTTCGACTTTTTCAAATAGGCTAACTCTTGAAAATGATTTTTGTTTAATAAATATTGATAAATGTAAAGATTTCAAAACCAGAGTTCAATCTCTAGAAGAAAAAGGGGGATTTAATATTCTATACAATTGCGAGTTATTTCCCAAGAAGGGTTCGATTAAATTAGAGGATTCAGCAGAAATATTTCAATGCCTTTCAACTTTTCTTACATTCCTAAACGGGCGTAGGACATCGGCATTTTTCATACAAGGTGTGTATGAAGAAAGAGTATTATGGTGTGATTATTCCGACTATTTAGTAGACAATTATAAATATGTTCAGACCTGGCCACAAAAAACTTCAGTAGTGGGCATATCAAAAATGTGGGAACAATTTAGCACTCTTTGGAAGGACAGTAATAATAAGATTTTTTTTACTTCGGCGATACATTGGTATGTAGAAGCGAATGCAAATAGCGGGTTTACCGAAGGTTCAATCATCATGACTCAAACAGCTCTTGAATTATTATACAACTGGTGGATAATAGAAAGTAAGAAAATGATTATAGGTAAAGATTCTGAAAATATAAATGCTGCAAATAAAATAAGATTGCTTTTGTCCCAATTGAACATTTCTCATTCTGTCCCATCTGCCTTTACTCATTTACAGCATTACGTAGATGAAAAAATTACAGACGCTCCTGAAGCAATAGTTCAAATCAGAAATGCAATAGTACATTCTCAACAAGAAAAAAGAAAGACACTTGATTCAATTCATGACATGGTAAAACACGAAGCTTTACAGCTTTCAATTTGGTATATTGAAATGACGCTTCTTAAAATTTTAGACTTTGATGAAAAATATTTTAATAGATGCTCAAGTCAAATGTGGGGCTCGGAAGCTGAAGAGTTTCCTCCATGGTCAAGTAAGGGTAAATGAATTAGCTACCTTCGTAGCCACTCAGTTACTAGTACAGGTCGCATTCCTGTGCCTGCCTACCGGAGTCCCCCATTGGCGCAAGGCTACCTTTACCGCCAACTGTCGCCGCCATGTAACGCATTGAAAAGCTACTGCGTGGTGCAAGCGTCCGTGGCTGTTACTGTTCCCCTTGGCGCATTCTAGCCAGCAACTCACACCCTTTGGCAATTTTAACGACGTGCAACCGTTAACCAACAGTCAGCCTGACACAACAACTATTTTAACAGTTTAAGTTGCTGAAAAGCGATACGAATTCAATTTTGTGGCTTATTTTACACGCAACATTAACACATTACGAATGAAGTTGTCAATTGGCAAATGGGCAAAAATATTTTTGGTGGGCGCCTTCTTGGGATTATCCCTTCTTGGATTTATGATAAAGCTGCCATCTGGTTTTAGACATATTGACAAAGAGTTGCATGCTTTATTTTATTTTCTGGCCGCTGCATTTTTAAATGTACTATTTGCAAACAAGAAAATCCATAGACACCTTTTGATATTTGGTATCCTGTTTGTATTAGGCGTGTCCATTGAGTATGCGCAAGAATATTCTAATAAATTTTTCCACAAAAAAATACACGGGCGTTACGACAAAGAAGATGTCGAAGCAAACCTCAAAGGGTTGATTGCCTTCTCTATTGTATGGTTTATCTATTTCGGATTTAGCTTGCTTACCAAAAGGCAACCTGTAAGTAAAAGTGCAGACATTAACCAATAGGCAACATTCAAAGGGCCGGTGCCTGTAGGTTAGCAGGTGCCAACCAAAGCTGCCTTTGTAGTAAAGCCCGCCCGATTGCATCGGGATTTTGAAAAGGGATTTTGCTATATTTACAATTATAGACGAACCATAATAATTATTTACCCAACTGCATAAAAAGCAGGCCATACACAATTAACTCAAGTATGAGAGAAAACATAGAACCAACCTTTAGATGTAGAACGAGAAAAGCAATGGATACCCTAGCGGAAGCGCTCAACCTCCCATTTGAAGATTGGATGCAAGACTGGCCTTATGAAGTTACCATTCCTGTTGATATAGAAAGATTCATTGTCCATTATGCTAAATTAACAGATGAAGACGAGCAATTTACCCTCATGGAAAGCATCATACAATTAACTGAAGACCAAACAACAGAAGCCCTTTTTATAAAATATTGGCAGCAAATAAAACCCATTTTACAAAAGGACTTTTATATCCACGAATACACCATCTATTATTGGGCTTGCTTTGACGATGAAAATCAAGTGGATTGCTGGAAAATTGCACCGCTGATGCGGCAGCTTTGGCAGGAAAACCATAAGCTTAAATTGCTTTTTGTTTGTACAGTGAATAGAATGAGGAGCGCAACTGCGCATGAAATTTATAAAAATGATAATCGTTTTGAAGTTAAATCGGCCGGGACAGATAAAACTGCTAATACGGTTCTTACAATAGATATTTTAAACTGGGCTGACAGCATTGTTGTGATGGAGAAATACCACAGAAGCTACATCAGAAAGCACTTTCCTGCTATTTACAATACCAAACGCATTGTATGCCTATACATCCCAGACGAGTATGATTACATGCAAGCAGCACTTATTGCGATACTGAAAGACAAGATAGAAGACGTTTATACAAGAAAACTGATTTAGTAGGCAATGGGCAAGTTTAGTCACTTTGTAGAAAGGTTGGTATAGCACTGCTGGTAGGTCCGCCTGCATGATACAGTCAGGCTGATAAGTCATGCTGCGAAAGACTTGTGCCTGATAAAGTACAGTACAAGCCTCCCACTTTCAATTTTCACCTTTCAACTTTCAACTCTTCCCTACCTTTACAACAAAAAACCATCCACCGTGATACATATCCATTCATTTACATTCAGCCCCATACAAGAAAATACCTACGTGCTGTACAATGAGCAGGGCCTTTGCGCCATCGTTGACCCCGGCTGTTATTTTCCGCAAGAGCGGGAGGAACTGGCGAATTTTATTGAAAAAAAGAAACTGCAACCTACCCTGCTGCTGAATACCCACGGGCATTTGGACCATATTTTCGGCGATAAGTTTGTAGCGGAAAAATACCAACTCCAACCCCATATCCACCCCACGGAGAAACAAGTATTTGAATATGCGGGCGTGAGCAGCCTCATGTACAATATGCCCTTCGACATTTATACCGGCGCATTCATCTATTTGGAAGCAGGCGATACGGTAAAACTGGGCGAGGATACACTACAGGTACTGTTTACCCCCGGCCATAGCCCCGGCAGCATCAGCTTTTACAGCGAAGCCGATGGCTTTGTTATCGGCGGAGATGTTCTCTTCCAGCGCAGCATTGGCCGCACCGATCTGCCCGGCGGCGATTTCGACACCCTCATCAACAGTATCCGTCAAAATTTATTGGTACTGCCCGATGCCACCAAGGTTTTCAGCGGCCACGGCCCGGCTACCACGATTGGGGAGGAACGGAGGGAGAATCCGTTTTTGAAGAATTAGCTGATTAGCTGATGGGATAATTAGCTAATTTTTTAGGTTTGTTAATCCCTTTAATTTTTCAAAAAGAAGAGCGGTTTGAGCTTTATTAAAAGCTACCCAACCCGAAGGAATCAGCACATTAGCACATAAGCTAATCAGCTAATTGACTGACACAGCTCCACCAACACCCCATTCGTTCCCTTGGGATGCAGAAAGCAAACGAGTTTGTTGTCGGCGCCGAGTTTGGGGGTTTCGTTCAGCAATACAAAGCCTTCCGCTTGTAGACGGGCCATTTCGGCTTCGATATCGGCCACTTCAAAAGCGATATGGTGGATGCCCTCACCCTTTTTCTCGATGAATTTAGCAATCACCCCATCCTCGGCAATGCTTTCCAGCAGCTCGATTTTGGTGCCGCCCTGCCTAAAAAAAGCCGTATTTACCTTTTCACCTTCCACGGGCTCGGTTTTGTAACAGGGGGTATCCAGCAGTTTTTCAAACAGCGGCACCGAGCTGGCCAGGCTTTTGACGGCAATGCCGATATGTTCTACGTTGAGCATGGTAATTTTTTGTAAAAATAAGGGTTTGGGGAATGACGAAGGTTGAATGATGAATGACGAATTAGGGGCGTCTAAAGGCGAATACCCTTTACAAGACCACTGGAGCTCCAAATTCATCATTCCGCATTCGTACCTCGTCATTCTACCTTCATCATTCCCAATTCGTCATTTTACACGGTTTACGAAATCGGTAAATCCGTTGCGGGCGGACCACGGGTATAAACCTTTTATAGTAATTTTGTGTTACCATTAGGTATAAAAATTAAACAATCAATGCTCGATTTACCCATTTATTTAGATAATAACGCCACCACCCCCTGCGATCCCCGTGTGGTAGAGGCCATGTTGCCCTATTTTACGCAGAGTTTTGGCAATGCAGCCAGTCGCAACCATCCTTTTGGCTGGCAGGCGGAAGAGGCGGTGGATTATGCCCGTGAGCAAATTGCGCAATTGATCGGTGCCGACCCCAAGGAAATCATCCTTACATCGGGGGCTACCGAAGCCGATAACCTGGCCATCAAGGGCGTGTACGAAATGTACGCTTCCAAGGGCAACCATATCATTACAGCGGTTACCGAGCACAAAGCCGTATTGGATACCTGCAAACACTTGGAAAAGTTGGGAGCAGAAGTTACCTACATGAAAGTGAACAACGAGGGCTTGATAGACCTCGCTGAGTTGGAAGCGGCCATGAAGCCTACCACCATTTTGATAGCCATCATGTACGCCAACAATGAAGTGGGCGTGGTACAACCCGTTAAGGAAATAGCCGCCATTGCCAAAAAGCATGGTGCCTTGTTCTTTACCGACGGTGTACAAGCTGTGGGCAAGATACCCGTGGATGTGATTAAAGACGGTATTGATTTGATGGCGTTTAGCGCCCATAAAATGTACGGCCCCAAAGGTGTGGGTGCATTGTACGTTCGTCGCAAAAACCCCCGTGTAAAAGTGACCGCCCAAATGGACGGTGGCGGCCACGAAAGGGGCATGCGCAGCGGTACCCTCAACGTGCCGGGCATTGTGGGCTTTGGTAAGGCCTGCGAACTCTGCCGCTTGGAAATGGAATCCGACAGCAAACGCATCAGCGTACTGCGCGACAAGCTGGAAAATGGTTTAATGCAGTTGGAAGAAGCGTATGTAAACGGTAGCCGTGAGCACCGTTTGCCACATGTAAGCAATATTTCTTTTAAATATGTTGAGGGCGAAGGCTTGATGATGGGCTTTAACAAAAGCATTGCCCTCAGTTCTGGCTCGGCCTGTACATCTGCTTCACTCGAACCTTCGTATGTATTGAAGGCCTTGGGCCTCGGCGATGATCTGGCGCATTCGTCTTTGCGCTTTGGCTTGGGCCGCTTTACCACCGAAGAGCAGATTGACTATACCATCAAGGCCATTAGCGATACGGTATTAAAGCTGCGTGAAATGAGCCCGCTGTGGGAAATGTACAAGGAAGGTGTGGATATGGATAGTATTGAGTGGGCGCACCATTAATTAATTAGCTGATTTGCTAATGGGATAATGTGCTAATGTTTTCGATTTGTTGGCACACTCATTTAACAAAGCAGTACAAGTTTTAGAAAAAAGAAAGCAATTAACAAGTTTAAAGAATTAGCTAATTAGCTAATCATCACATTATCAAATTAGAACCATGGCATACTCAGAAAAAGTAATCGACCATTACCAAAACCCCAAAAATGTGGGTACGTTGGACAAGGGCAAAAAGAATGTAGGCACAGGCCTCGTGGGTGCTCCTGAATGCGGCGACGTAATGCGCTTGCAAATTGAAGTGGACGAAACGACCGGTACCATTACAGATGCCAAGTTTAAAACCTTTGGTTGCGGCTCTGCCATTGCTTCTTCTTCTTTAGCCACCGAATGGTTAAAGGGCAAAAGCGTGGATGATGCGCTGAAAATAGACAATATGGATATTGTGGAGGAACTGAACCTTCCCCCCGTGAAAATCCACTGTTCGGTTTTGGCGGAAGACGCTATCAAAGCGGCCATCAACGACTACCGTGTTAAAAACAACATGGAAGCGATCAAGTTTGAAGAAAGCGCCGTGCATTAATCAATAAGGGAAATGACAGCAACGGAGAATAGCATATACGTAAGCGATAAGGCCAAGGAAAAGGTAATCAAACTGATGGAAGAAGCCGGCGTGGCCGATGATTCCAGCTACTTTTTGCGGGTGGGCGTGGTTGGCGGCGGCTGTAGTGGCCTGAGCTACAAAATGGATTTTGACAATGAGGTAAAGCCCATGGACCAAGTGTTTGAAGACAATGGCATCAAAGTGGTTACCGATTTAAAAAGCTTTCTATATTTAGTAAATACCGAGCTCAACTTCAGCGATGGGCTCAATGGCAAGGGGTTCTTTTTCAACAATCCCAATGCCAGTAGGAGCTGTGGCTGTGGCGAGAGTTTTGCAGTATAGTGGGTTTAGCATGAGATTATATTGAAGGGTTAATAAAAAAGCCCTCCCTAACAAATCGGGGAGGGCTTTTTGTTGGCTAACTAGAAGATGATTTACTAATCTTACGCTTCGCTTTTTTTAACCATTAAGGGATTAAGGTCCATTAAGAAAGCCTTTTTGTTCCAGTTTTTTTGCTTTAACCATTCAGTGTAAACTGCAACGAATACAACCTTAATGTTCCTTAATTTCTTAATGTTTTTATATCCCCTTTTCTTTTTGGTTTACTGCAATTTGGCCAACCAAAATGAAGCGTTCATAAACAAGGGCACATGGCTATAGGTAAACCAGCCATTGAACACATTGTTGCCTGGAGCAGCAGTACCATCATCAATGGGCGAGCTATCGGTAACCATAAACACACGGCCCGTTCCAAAAGTAGAAGATGCGGCCATGAGATTGCTATTGTTCTGCGTTACACCGCTTTTCCAAATCAGTCCGGTTACACTGGCATTGGCAGCCGGGTTGATGGTAACAGAAGCCCCATTGTGAAAATCCAATTGGGTAACGGCACCTTGTGAGCCATTCAATATAACATTGCCACTGCTGGCAGTACGCACATTGCTGGTCAATTGCGAAAAATTCGTGAGGTCAACCACAAAGCCAAAAGGATTGTTCTGCACCGTATTGTTGTTCATCAAATCGTTCCAAATAGCGGGCGAGTCCCAACCATCGTTGTTGCGGTCGGATACGGTATGATCGGATACCATAAACAATCCGCCCCCATTTTGCACAAAGGTTAAAATGGCCACTTTTTCCGCAGCGGTAAAGCGGATATTGGGTTCGTCAATTACAAACACATCGTATTTGGATAAATCCTGTGCATTGGTAGTACTGCCATAAGTAATAGCTCCCGTGCTGGGCAATGTTTCCACCGTATGGCCTTTTTTGGCCAAGGCGATGCCCCAAGCAGAAATACCACCCAGCCAATAGGTTTCGGGGGTACTGGCGGTAATGGTATTTTGTAGCGGTGTGGGTATACGTTGCGGTGAGCCATCTTGGTCTATCACCCAATCGGCATTGCCGGCTGTTTCGGCCTTGGTAGCATCAAACAAAAACTTTTTGGCCCCGCCCGTGGCCCCATTGATGGTAAAATTAACAGCCGTGCTGGTGCCGCCACCGGGTGTGGACGTAAACACGGTTACGCTGGCGCTGCCCGGTGTGGCTACATTAGCTGCGGGTACAGTGGCCGTTAGTTGTGCACTACTTACAAAAGTGGTGCTCAATGCATTACCGTTCCAGCGAACAGTGCTGCCACTGATAAAATTGCTGCCATTTACGGTAAGGGTAAAAGCAGCGGCACCTGCATTGGCGCTATTGGGACTAATGGTGGTGAGCGCAGGGGCTGGGTTGCCCACTGCCGAAAATTCATCTACTGCAATATTGTCGAAATTGATGCGGTTGGTGCCAGCATCAGTTTTACGTATTTCCAACCTTACGGTACCGGCTACGTTTACCGTAAAAGTGGCGGTAGCTAAAGTAGTGGTACTGGTGGTTACCGAAGCACCTACCTGTGTGTAGGAAGTGCCGCTATTGGTGCTGTACCAAAGGCTCCAAGTACCATTGGCATCCGTGCCGTATTTGGCATGTTGCACTGTTACCGTTCCTGCACCCGTAGTGCGGTTGAACTGCATGGTGAGTTTGCCGCTGTTGCGCACCCTGGCACTTTGTGCACCTACCTTAGGGTCGGCAGTGGTGTTGCCAATAAGGGCATCGTTGAGGTTCCAAACGCCTGTACCCAAAGTTACATTGGCGGCGGCATAGCTAGCTTTGGTGCCGGTTTCAAAGGTTTCGGTGGTTACTACACCTGCCCGCATTTCCGTGGGCGATTCTTGAGCCCTAATAGCCGTTTCAACACCGATACTACCTGCTTTTTTACAAGAGAGTGCCATCAGTAGCCAAGCGGCTATCAACATCATTTTGTTTACCTTCATGTTATATCAATTATAAGTAATATATAGTCCAATCCGTTCTGATATAATGCCGATCTGCTTTTAATTTGCTACGATTCGATTGGACTATTTAATAAGCAGCATCGGTATTATTGGTTTTTTTTCAAATGTAGTATTGTGTTTGGAAATATGGGTTAAGCAATTGTGAACATTTGTGGATAGGGTAAGCGGAAGGGTGAAAATTGAAAATAGAAAGCGGAAAATTGAAAGATAAAGTCGTTAATGCCATTTGTATTGGGTTGGATTGATAAGGTAAATGATATTACTAAAAAAGGCCCCCTGAAGACTCAAGCGGCCGGTTAGCAAAAAACAAAAACACCCTTAAAGGAAAACACAATTCATTTATCAAATCGCTATTCGTCGTTTATTCATTACCGATTGCTGGTATGATACCCGTTGGATACATCTCCTTCCATAAAAAAGATACTGCTTGATCATACCGTACTAACGGCGGGAAATAAGGGGTGTCCACATAGTAGGGACACCCCCATCATCCAGTTATCCGTCCGTCATCCGTATTTTTTTTCAATGGAAAGGCTTAATAAAAAATTGATTGGTTGCGAAATAAAGACACACTTAACATGTTGAATGTTGGGCACCCATGATTAGGGCGCCCACATTGTCCAATTGTCCGTCAGTCATCCATCTCGTGTATCAATAAGTTTAACGATCAAATGTTTCGCTATCTACACATTCTGCTACAATAAGCAGGTATGTGTTTTAGAAGGTGGGCACCCATTAAACAGGGCGCCCCCTCGTCCAGCTATCCATTGTTCGTCCGTATATCTTTATATTGGCAAAAACTGTTTTGCCGATACCATCTCTATTGTTTTACTACCTGTTGCCTATTCGTTGCGCCATCTACCATTACTTCCACCGCATATACACCATTGGCCAAGCCTTGTAAACCCGTAACCAACAAGGTATTGTTGCCCATCGTTACCGCCTTATCGGTACGATAAACCGTTTGGCCAACACTATTGATGATGCGTATACGGGCCATGCCATTTTGGTTGGCCTTGGTTTGTATAGCCACGCTGTTATGGAAAGGATTGGGGCTAACAGCAAACAAGGATTTACCATCAAGCACCAACCGCACAACAGCGGAGTATTCTATTTTACCCGATTGGCCTACCATGCGCAAACGGTAGTAAACCAGTTTGGCCGTTACGCCAGTAAGTGCGTCGGGCAACTGATAGTTAAAGCTACCATCACCCTTGCTGGCCAATTGACCAATCGCATCAAACTGTATTCCGTTGGTGCTACGTTCAACCACATAGTGATCCATCGACAGTTCGCTGGTGGTTTTCCAAGTAACCAAGGCACCACTGGCCGTTTTAGCTGCTGCGAAATCTACCAATCGTACGGGCAGTATTACCACGCTGGTAAGCCCCGCATCCAAATTGGCAATGGTTTGGCCCCAAGCAACATTAAAGGGAGCCGTAACACCCGCAGCCGTTGCCTTGTTGTTATTGGCAGCACCTGCACCACCCACATTCACCAAGGTAAAGTTGCCATTGGCGGGTTTATTGCTAAAGATGAGGTAGTAGTTGTTGCCCGCTGGAACATTGGTAATCAAATAACCACCTTTGCCATCGGTAACAGCACTGCCAATTGCCACATCATCGCCGTTATTGGGTATACCATCCACGCCGGGACCATAGAGGGTAACCAATACACCTGCCACACCATTTTCGCCTCCATCTTGCAAGCCGTTGCTGTTGGCATCTATCCATACAAAATCGCCAATGGAAGCTGTGTTGGGCGGCCGCACACCTGCATCAATATCAGTGCGGAAGTCGCCAGCGGCCAATACGATAGCATCAGTGCGGCCCGTTGCGGGGTTCACATCGCTGCCAGTGCCTACCGGAGCCGCTTCCTTGGTAGTATAGCCCAATGCGCCGGGCAGGGTACCAAAGCCTACAGTGTAAGTACCGGGTATTACATTAGCAAAAAGATAATTGCCATTGTCGTCGGTAACGGTTGATGCCACTGGGGTATTGGTATTGTCGTACAAAATAACGGTTACGCCTGCCACACCGGGCTCGCCAGCATCCTGTATGCCATCACCGTCCAAATCGCTCCATACCCTATCGCCCAAGGCGGCCCTTGTACTGCTGGCACCCGCATCCACATTGGTAACATTGCGGTTGCCTGCATTGAGGGTAATACCGGCTGTGCGGCCATTGTAAATATCGGGGTCACTATCGGATGCATCGTTGCCGCCCAAGTCTTTGCCCGTAAGGCTAAAGCCAGTAGGCAGGTTGCTAAAGCCTACGGTGTAAGTACCATCGGCCAAGCCTGCAAACAGATAATTGCCATTGCCATCGGTGGTAGTAGTGGCCACTACTGCACCCGCACTGTTGTACAAGGTAACGGTTACGCCGGGCAATCCACTGGTTTCGCCAGCATCCTGCACACCATCGGCATCCGTATCTATCCACATCCTATCGCTGATGCTATTGGTATTGGCCGGAGGCGTAAGGCCCAGGGCCACATCCAGTTTGTCTTCGCCCAATGCGAGCGCAAAAGAACCGGTAGTAGATACACCGCCAACAGGGGCAGCGCCATCGCTATCAACGGCATCGTTGGTACCCGTATTTTGTGGCGAAGTGCCAAAGCCCGCAGGCAGGGTGCTGTATTCCACGCGGTAGTTGCCAGCAGGCAGACCAGTAAATACAAAGTCGCCCAAAGCATTGGTGGCAGTAGTACGCAACACATCATCGCCATTGCCAAAGATGCCATCGGGTCCCGCATCCCGCAGGGTAACGGTTACGCCTGCCACACCCAGCTCGCCTGCATCTTGCAAGCCATCAGCATCCATATCGTACCAAACCCGGTTGCCCACGGTAGCGGTACCGGCCGGTGTTCCTTGGCGCAGCCCTGCATCTACATTAGTAATAGTAGCACCGGCAGCTACTGCAATGGTGCCCGTACGGCCAGTGCCGGGGATTACATCGCTATCGGTAGCATCGTTACCGCCTAAATCTTGACCCGTAAAGGCAAAGCCAGCGGGCAGGTTGCTAAAGCCTACGGTATAGTTGCCCGCAGCCAAGCCGGGGAATATATAATTGCCGTTGATATCGGTATAAACAGTATCAATGGGGGTTCCGCTGTTGTTGTACAGGGTTACCGCTACGCCTTGCATACCGGGTTCGCCCGCATCTTGCACACCGTTACCGTTCAAATCGTTCCATACCCTATCGCCGATGCTAGCGGTACCAGCCGGACTGGTGAGGTATATACCTGCATCCCAGGTTACGTCGGCAATATTATTGCTGCCCACCCAAAAACCTGCGGTGAGGCCGCTACCATTGATATCGCTATCGGTAAAGTCGTTGCCACCTGCATTGGCCGGAGAAATACTGTAGCCGCTTGGCGCTGTAAACTTCATGTGGTAGAAGGCATTGGTAAGACCGGTAAACATGTAGTTGCCATAGGCATCGGTGGTGGTGGTGCTCAACAATACATCGTCGCCCGTACCGGGAATGCCATCGGTGCCGGGATTGTACAGTTCTACCGTAACACCAGCAATACCGGGCTCATTGGCATCTTGTACGCCATCTTGATCCAAATCGTTCCACACTTTATCGCCAATGCTGGTATTGGCATCGGTCCGCAAGCCAGCATCCACGGTTGTTTTTTGTTCGCCAGCAGCCAAAGTAACCAAGTCGGTTCTGCCAAAATTGGCACCGCTGGTATTTACATCGCTGTCTGTATTGTCGTTGCCGCCTAAATCTTTGCCGCTGAATACAAAGCCAGCAGGCAGCGTAAAGCCTACCCGATAGCTACCAGCCGCTAGGTTGCTGAATTTATAATTGCCTGTGGCATCGGTAATGGTGGTACCCACTACATTACCCGAAGCATCGTATAGCGTAACGGTAATACCGGCCATACCGGGTTCGTTGGCATCCTGGATACCATCGCCATCAATATCGTTCCATACCCTATCGCCCAAGCTGGCCAAGGGGGCAGGCTGGGTAAATATCAGGCCTGCATCAATATCGTTTTCGGTATCACCGGGCAGCACCGTAAAGGTGGCTGAACGGCCTGTTGTAGGACTGGGGTCGCTGTCTACCGCATTGCCAGCCCCACCGCCACCGGTTTGTGGTGCAAAAGTATAATTGGCCGGTGGCGTAAAGCCTACACTGTATGTAGCGCCGCCAGCAGGTACATAAATATTGGTAAACTGATAATTGCCATACGCATCGGTAATGGTGGTACTTACCGGAACGCCTGCATTGTTGTACAGGGTAACGGTTACGCCTGCCACACCTACTTCTCCGGCATCTTGGGTGCCATTGCCATTATCGTCTTTCCATACCCTATTGCCAATGATGGCGGGCAGGGTAACCGGCAGGGTAACACTACCGGCAGTAGCATCTTCCTTACCTGCATTGTCGATTGACACAAATGGAATAACCACACTCACCGCGCCGTTGATGGGATCTACGGTAATTTCTTGCAAGGGGCCTACGCCGTTGCTATAAGGAACCGTAACACCGCCGCCGGGCCAAGGTGTACAAGTAGCTGCAGGTGGACAAGTGCCGCCATTGATATAAATAACACCATTGATGGTGATGGTATTGGCATTGGTTGGGAAGGCCGTGATGCGGATATTGTTTACCGTACCACCGTCATAATCCTGTGTGCTGGGGGTTGCGCCCACATTATTGGTTTGGAAAGCACCGGGCGGTACGATTACGGTACCGAACCCTGCGGGATTGGCCTGTTCGCCTTGAAGGTTAAAGGCCGATTCGGGTAAACGTTGGATACCAAAATCATTGTTGACATCGTCAACTGCACCAAAGCGGCTGGCATCGGTGGCATTGTAAGTACCTGTATTGATATCGCCTGTGGTATTGGTGCCTGTGGGCGATGTGGCGCTCCATCCGGCGGGCAAAGCAGCCGCTGGAGGGGCACTACCCGCCGTACCTGCCGTAGTACTCAATGTTACCTGCAAATTGGCAAAGGAAGGCACATTGGTAAAACTGTAAGTGCCATTGGCTGCAACAGGTACCGAAGCGATCACCAAATTGGTAACCGGATCAATCAGTATCGCATTGAGCCCACCTGCATTGCTACCGCTTTCGCCAGCGGTAAAAATATTGCTGAGGGTATTGTTGGCACTGTTGTTTATATCGTTCCATACCGTACCGCTAACGGTTGAGCCAAACCTGATGGGTGTAGGGTCGCCTTCGCCCGCATCATCGGCCCGTAGGTTGGCCGTACCCGTTTCCACGGCCGTACCGTTATCGCTATTGTCGGTTATGGTGGTAGCGTCAAAAGCAGTACCCGTACCCGTACCCGTATTGTTGTAGGTAGTGGTGCCGTTGGTGGCCACACCCGCCACGTCGAAAGTAATATCAATGGTGGCAAAATTGCTGCCTGCTGTGATATTACCACCACCGCCATTGAGGTTGGCACCATTGTAGAGCGAACCGTACAATGTTTTTAAGCCATCGAACAAGGTGGTGACCGTGGTACCGTTGTATAAGGGATTGAGTACCAAGGAAGCCGGGTTGTTTGCAAAGGCCGCCGATACGTTGCTGATGGTCAATGCAGGAAAAGCGGTGCTTAGGTTCTCCGTGGCTTGAACCGTTTTGAGGATGGAAGTACCGATGTTTTCTACCCGTATGCGATAGGTAAGCCGATAGCGGTTGCTGTAGCCCAGCCATTGTACAGTAGTAAGCTGTTTGGCTACACCGATAGAACTGATTACACTGGTTAAATCGGCAAAGTTGGCCGAAGTGGGGGTTGCCAAACAGTTAACCCTAAACGAGCCTGCCAAAGCACCGGTAGCTGGGTTCACATTGTAACTGCCATCGCTGCCATCGCTGGTACGGCTGCTAATTACCATGATATTGCTGTTGGTATAGTCCCAAGATAAACCGTAAGTGCCGGGGCCCTGCGTAGTAAAGTTAAAGCCCACACCGGTTGGCAGGATATTGCCCACTTCTACCGAGGGGATAAGGGCCGTACCGGTAATGGATGTATAGTTGGGTATGCGAATGATTTTTTTACCGATGGTCATGTACATGGTATTATCCGGTGCTATCACCAAATCGCCATAAGTGGCACTGCCCAATTGGGCGGCATAAAAAGGTGTGGTAGTAGCATCGCTGGCCGACCAATAATCGCCTGTGTTATAAGGCGCCGGCATGGTGCTGGCATAAGCCGCAGGGCACTGAATGTTGCCCAATACCGTAAATGTGTTGGTGCTGGGGTTATAACGGGTAAGCTTTACCGTATGGATGTCGATACGGGGTGCACTGGCCGAAAGCTGTATCACCAATGCCGTAATGGTACCATACACATTACCGTCTTGCCCCACGCCCATGCGGAAAAACTCGCCACCGGTAATGGTAGCCAAGTTGGTATTGGTAGCTACAGCACCGGTATTGTTGTATACATTGAATACACTGGTACCCGCCGTAGTCCCGGCTTTTGAGTAATAGAGCTTTCCTTCGGTAGCATCAAATGCTGCACCATAGGGCAGGTTGTTATTGCCCGCCGGTATGCCATTGGTGGTGGCAATGGTACTGCCCAAACATCCGGTGGTGCCGTTGAGGAAACGTATTTCGTTGCCCGTGGCATTGGGGTTACCCGAAAGGATGTTGAACGACTTCCAAGCTTGGGCCTGCATAGCCACCGAATAAAGCAGCAGGCAGAGCAGCCAAAATAGGAAAAATACAACTGTAGAAATTCTTTTCATTCCTTAATTTTTTAAGATGTGACAAAACGAATAGTGGAAACCGTTACCCATATAGCTTATAGCGTATATGGGTAATATTTATAACATGGCTACCCATAGCAATGACTTTACCATGCGTTTAAATCATGAAAATGTAGTGTAGAACAATAATGTACAGACACAAAAAACAGATCCTTACCATAATGGCTACTCAAGATGTAGTCATTACGCAGCCCATTAGTATAATGTGTACGAAACGAGTATTCGTTGAAGTTATTCTTGCGCCGCTAATAGATAAATAGGTTGCCAATTGGCAGGCTGGCGCAATACTGTTGGCTGTTGAGAAACACAGATGTGTATGAACCCGTACAGGTTGTTCATTAATTTTCTCATAAAGTTTATTTTAGGTTTATTAAATACTGGTTATGTAATCCGCAATACCAAGGTCGTATGGGGATTGTTTTTATAGATCAGCAAGGGGAATGAAGTGTATAGAAAGTTGCCTTTCATATGTTAGGGTTCATTGGGACATTGCTGATTTTTAAAAAGCGAAATTACACGGATGGCATATTGTGCCAAAAAACAAATGACTGAAAAAAAAAAGTTTTTT
Source organism: Chitinophaga pinensis (assembly GCA_943373145.1). Lineage (GTDB taxonomy): Bacteria > Bacteroidota > Bacteroidia > Chitinophagales > Chitinophagaceae > Ferruginibacter > Ferruginibacter pinensis_H. The sequence goes on along the minus strand of CALSBI010000005.1, from coordinate 190,263 downwards.
AACCAGCAATAATACTAGTCATTTGACTAGTATTGGGCTGAACATCGCAATCATTGCTTCAAATCAACCCTTTTTTCGGGATGCTGCTCGGCAAATTGGTAAATGCTGTTGCGGATGGTATCATTGTCTGCATAGGGATTCAAGTGCATTTTCAAATCACTGGCATTGCTAACAGGGATGTGCAGGGGCAGGTAGCCCATACCCCAAAAATTGCCTCTTTCTATCAGTAGGCACAAGCGCTCATCGGTGCTGCGGCCCTCATCTACAATGGCAAAAGTGGGCAGCTTTTCTTCCAAGGCCTCCAATGCCTGCCGCACTTTACCGTTGTGTACCATGGGCGTATCGGTAAATTCCAAATCATGCTCCGTAAAGGGCGATTTATCCAAAAAACAGAGTTTCTCGTTCAGGTCAAATTCCTCGGCCATTTTTTTCAGCATTACCTGCCCTTCGTGCAACAGGTTAAAGCTGTAAAGTGGATGCAGGTTTTTCTTTTTTCGGTCGATGGCCAAGCGCAGGTAGCCACGGGCATCTTCAAATTGATAGAGGGCAAAGCGTTGGGTTATATTTTTTTGACTAACGTTGTAGCGTGGCCAAAGCCTTTTTATTTCGGCACTCTCCAACACCAAGGCTTCCAATTCGGTAACACAGGTGGTAAAGGTTATTTTGTGTATGCTGCGCAACAGGTTTTGCCGCTTTCGTTCCGCATCGTTGTTGGTAAAATGGCTGCTTACCCTTTTACGCAGGTTCACGGCCTTGCCCACATAAATTATTTTCTGCTTTACATCATGAAAATAATACACACCCGGCAACTGGGGCATTTGGTCAATATCGGCCTTGGTGAGGTGCATGGGCAACCATTGCTCGGCAGAAGATTTTTTCAACATCTGTTGTACATGCAGATAACCGTCGTTGGCCAATAAGTGCTCAAATAGTTTTACGGTTGCACTGGCATCGCCGCCAGCCCGGTGCCGGTTGCTAATGCCGATGCCGAGTTGTCTGCACAAATTGCCCAAACTATAGGAGGGCATACCCGGAAATACTTTGCGGGCCAATCGTACCGTACAGAGTTTGCGGTATTTTACTTCATACCCATGCATCTCCATGTGGCGCTTCACAAAGGAGTAGTCGAAATTGACGTTATGTGCCACAAACACGGCTTCCCTTAACAATGCGTCAATCTGCGGTGCCACCTCCTCAAAAGAAGGGGCATCGGCCACCATTTCGTTGGTAATGCCCGTAAGTGCCGTAATATAATGAGGGATATGCTGGTGCGGGTTGATCAGTGTTTCAAACTGTTGCAGCACCTGCTCCCCATCGTGCAGGTAAATGGCTATTTCGGTGATACCGTGCGAAGCAGCATAGCCTCCGGTTGTTTCGATATCTACTATGGCGTAACGCATGAGTTGTTATACAGATACTGATAACTAAATTTTTGAGCAAATCTAATGCTTTATTGGAGGAGAAGCAAGAATTTCGGGGATGCTGGAGGGCGGATACTGGATACTAGAGGGCGGGGGCTGGATGCTTAAGAGCAGATACTGGATAGCAGATACTGGATACTGGACGGCGGATACTGAAGGTTAAAGGAAGATGCTCGTATCCAGCATCAAGGATCCAGCATCAAGTATCAAGTATCCCTCAACTTTTTGCCATCCAGCCCAAACACGGTAATTTTGCACACATTTTTATCAATTAAGGCAAAACAACCGTTGGGCGTAAACAAATAGTATGGAACTCAGTAAGAATTTTGAACATCAAGCAGCAGAGCAAAAATGGTACAGCCACTGGCTAGCGCAGGGCTATTTCAACAGTCAACCCGACAATCGGCCCGCTTATACCATCGTCATCCCCCCACCCAATGTTACCGGTGTGCTGCACATGGGCCACTGCCTCAATAATACCATTCAGGATGTATTGATACGCCGTGCCGCCATGCAGGGCTTTAATACCTGCTGGGTACCGGGTACCGACCATGCCAGTATTGCCACCGAAGCCAAAGTGGTGCAAATGCTGCGGGAGCAGGGCATTGCCAAACACAGTTTGAGCCGGGAAGATTTTTTAAAGCATGCTTGGGTTTGGAAGGAAAAATACGGCGGCATCATATTGGAGCAGTTGAAAAAGATGGGCTGTCGGCTCGACTGGAACCGCACCAGCTTTACCATGGACGACCATTATTACAAAAGTGTGATCGGCGTATTTGTGGATTTGTACCAAAAGGGCCATATCTACCGTGGTAAACGGATGATTAACTGGGACGTGAAGGCCAAAACGGCGTTGAGCGACGAAGAAGTAATCCGCAAGGAAACCCAACAAAAATTATATTATCTCCGCTATGCCATCGAGGGTACGGACAAGCATATCATCATCGCCACGGTTCGTCCGGAAACCATCATGGGCGATAGTGCCATTTGCGTAAACCCCAACGATGAACGTTATCAACAGTTGATTGGACAAAAAGCGCTGGTGCCCCTTATCAACCGGGCCATCCCCATTATTGCAGATGATTATGTAACGATGGACTTTGGTACCGGTGCCTTAAAGGTTACGCCTGCCCATGATACCAATGACTACCAATTGGGCCAAAAGCACAATTTGGAAATCATTGATATACTGAACGAAGATGGCACACTGAACGAAGCGGCGCAGATATTGGTGGGAGAAGAACGTTTTGCTGCCCGTAAAAAGATAGTGCAGTTGCTGGAAGAAGGCCATTACTTGGAAAAAAAAGAAGACTATACCAGTGAAGTGGGTTACAGTGAGCGTACCGATGCGGTGGTAGAGCCCCGCCTGAGCCTGCAATGGTGGGTAAGCATGAAACAGTTGAGCGAACCGGCCTTGGAAGCAGTAATGGGCGGCGAAATTGCCTTTATACCCGAAAAGTTCAAGAACCTGTACCGTCACTGGATGGAGAATGTAAAAGATTGGTGCATCAGCCGTCAACTGTGGTGGGGCCATCGCATCCCTGCCTGGTACGATGACAGGGGCAATTATGTGGTAGCTGCTAATGAAGCCGAAGCCCAACAAGCCTATCAAGCCAAATACAAACCCGAAAGTGCTGTTGTACTTACGCAAGACGAAGATTGTTTGGACACTTGGTTCAGCAGTTGGTTGTGGCCCTTTGAAGTGTTTAAGGGCTATAGCAACCCCGGCAATGCGGATGTACAATATTATTATCCCACCGCCACCTTGGTTACAGCCCCGGAAATCATCTTTTTCTGGGTGGCCCGAATGATTGTAGCCGGCAAGGAATACATGCACCAGATACCCTTTAAGCAAGTATATTTTACCGGTATTGTTAGGGATAAGCAGGCCCGCAAAATGAGTAAGAGCCTGGGCAATAGTCCCGATTTGTTGGAGCTTATAGACAAGCATGGTGCCGATGCGGTGCGCTTTGGCATCATGATCAGCAGCCCGGCAGGCAACGATTTGTTGTTTGACGAGAGCAGCCTAGAGCAGGGCCGCAATTTTGGCAATAAACTGTGGAATGCATTGAAGTTGATAAAAATGTGGGAAGCCAAAGTGAGTCCGGATGCCACTGATGACAGTGCTTTTGCCCTGCAATGGATGCAAAGCCGCTTGTACGAAGTAAAGGCCGAGGTAGAAATCCTGATGCAACAGTTTAGGCTGAGCGAAGCCTTAAAAACCATTTACTCCTTGGTATGGGATGATTTCTGTAGCTGGTATTTGGAGTGGGTAAAACCCGGCTTCGACCAACCGATTGCCAGCAAGGTATATGAGCAAACCATCGGTTTCTTTACCGAATTGTTGCAATTGTTGCACCCCTATATGCCTTTTATTACGGAGGAAATTTATCATTTGCTGCAACCCCGCACCACCGATTTGTGCCAACTGCAACTGGTGCCCGGCGAACAACCCGATGCCGCTATTTTGGCGCAGGGTCAACTGCTAAAGGAAGCCATTACCGGCCTACGGGATGCCCGCAACAAAAACCAGTTGAAACCGAAGGAAGCCATTGTACTGCATATACAAAGCGCCGAGCAGGATTTGTACAGCACCATCGGCAGCGTATTGGCCAAGCAGGTAAATGCCCAAAGCATTGCCTACACCGATGATGCGGTGGCAGGTACCATCAGCGTGGTGATTGGCAAAGACAAGTTTTACATAGAAAGCGAACGCCCCATTGATACGGCCGCCCAAAAAGCGGAGCTGGAAAAAGAATTGGTGCATTTGCAAGGCTTTTTGGTAAGTGTGGAAAAGAAACTGGGCAACGAACGCTTTGTACAAAACGCCAAACCCGAGGTAATTGCCTTGGAGCGTAAAAAGCAAAGCGATGCACAGGAGAAGATAGAATTGATTGAAGCGACATTGAAGGGGTTGTAGCCTTCCTTGGCCTAAAGGCCAAGGGAAGGGAGAAGGTAAAGCCCAAGTTCCCTTGCCCTGGCCTAAAGGCCAAGGCTAACAAATAATTTTTTGCCTGAAAATTCGTTATTAGCGTAATTTCACAAGCATGAACAAAGCAAGCACAGTCTTATTTGCCACAGTGGCCCTTTTTTCCACATCGGTGGCCATGGCCCAGCCGGTCAAGCCCGTTAAACCCGCCAAACCTACCCCGGTGCAAAAGTTCAAGCCGCCCAAGGTAAAAACGGCATGGGGCCGCTGTGTGGATTCCATCGGCATCACCAAGGAGGAAGCTGCTCAACTGTTGAGCATACCGCTGCGGATAACGGATGCCCAAAACAAAGCCTATCCCATCGCATCATATCAAGTAGCTTATACCCGGGTAACGGTTACCGAAGAAGAAGCCACGGGTAAAGTGTTGCCGTCCTCCGAAATGGTGAGCGACCGTTTTACTACTACCCCACTGCCCGAGCTATGGCAGAACAATATCAAAACCCGCCTCAAAAAAGGGGAGAAATTTTACTTTTTTGATGTGATTGTAAAAGATGCACAGGGCCGCTTGTTCTTTGCGCCCGACCTAAAAGTACAGATACAATAATGGTCAACATACGCACCGCTGGTCCTACCGATATTGCCACCATCCAACAACTGGCCGATGTTACTTGGGCCGAAGCTTATAAGGAAATATTGAGCCCTGCGCAAATGCGGTATATGCTAGATAAGTTTTATAGCAGTCCTTCCCTATTATCGCAAATGACAGAGCAGCAACACCGCTTCATTCTAGCCTATGAAGAAACGGAAGCCGTGGCTTTCGCCTCCTACGGCCCCAAATCAGCAATGGAGCCTACTGTTTTTCGCTTGCACAAAATTTATATCCATCCCAATCAACAAGGCAAGGGTACCGGCAAAGCCTTGCTGCAATACATTTACAACGATATCCTTCCACAAGGCGCTACCGCACTCGAACTCAACGTAAACCGCCATAACCCCGCCCAACATTTTTATGCCAAGATGGGTTTTGTAATAACCCAAGAAGAAGATATCGATATCGGCAATGGGTATTGGATGAATGATTACGTCATGCTGAAAACAATGCACTGATATGCTTTTTTGGACCACGAATTATAGATCATTACACCGATTACACGAATTCACTTAACATCCATCTATTCACTCCCCAAATCCCAATCCGTGTAATCCTGAATCAATACATGCCCGAAAACCTGTAACCCGTAACCAAATCAACCCGCAACAAAATAATCCGTGTAATCCGTGCAATTCGTCTCTATCCGTGTCCCCAATCCGCAACCAAATCAACCCGTAACCCGTAACAAAAATAATCTGTGTAATCCGTGCAATCCGTCTTATCCGTGTCCTCAAAAGAATTAAACCAACTGGTGCGTCTGCTTGATCACCCCAATCACAAACACACTCTGCACATGCCCCATGTTTTCGATATTGCTCAATTTGTTGACATGAAAATCGTGGTACTCGTTCATATCCCTACATACCACTTTCAGCATAAAGTCAAATTCGCCGCTGATATTGTAGCATTCCACCACTTCGGTCATTTGGTTGATGGCATTGATAAATTCGGTACCCGCCGCCTTACTATGCTCTTTCAGCGATACATAGCAAATGGCCGTTAGCCCCTTGTTCAATTTAGCCGGGTCCAGCAAGGCCGCATATTGTTTGATGATGCCGGTGCTTTCCATCCGCTTGATGCGCTCATGCACGGGGGTAGTACTGAGGTGTACCGCCGATGCAATTTCCTTCACCGTCATACGGGCATTTTGCTGCAACAAGCGTAGGATGGACAGGTCTTTTTCGTCGAGTGCCACATCCGTAGCAGCCGTTTTTTCTGTTTGCAATGCTTTTGCCATATCAAAACAGTATTTTTATCTATTTAACTGATGCAAGATAGTACAAAACACCAAATTTATTTACATATTTAGTATTCTATCCTAGCAAACCTATCTTTGCTGCATAAAATTATTAATATGTCTACAGCAACAAGAAGTACCATTGATTTCAGCTTGAAATACAAGGTAGCCGATATTAGCCTCGCCGAGTGGGGCCGCAAAGAAATTCGCCTGGCCGAGGCCGAAATGCCCGGTTTGATGGCCATCCGTGAAGAATACGGACCCAAACAACCCCTGAAAGGTGCCCGTGTAGCAGGTTGTCTGCACATGACCATCCAAACCGCCGTGTTGATTGAAACACTGGTAGCCTTGGGTGCCGAAGTAAAATGGAGCTCTTGCAATATCTTCTCTACGCAAGATCAGGCTGCTGCTGCCATAGCCGCTGCTGGTATCGGTGTATTTGCCTGGAAAGGCCAAACACAGGAAGAAGCTGACTGGTGCATTGAGCAAACACTGTTCTTTGGTGGTGCCGATCGTCCTTTAAACATGATTTTGGATGATGGTGGTGACCTTACCAATATGGTTTTTGACACTTACCCTGAGCTGATTGCCAACATAAAAGGCTTAAGCGAAGAAACAACCACGGGTGTACACCGCCTGTACGAAAGGATGGAAAAAGGAACTTTGCCTGTTCCCGCTTTTAACGTAAACGACTCTGTTACCAAAAGCAAATTTGACAACAAATACGGTTGCAAAGAAAGCCTAGTGGATGCCATACGCCGTGCCACAGACATCATGATGGCTGGTAAAGTAGCTGTTGTGGGTAGTTATGGTGATGTGGGCAAGGGCTCTGCTGCTTCTTTAAAAGGTGCTGGTTGCCGTGTAATTGTTACCGAAATTGACCCTATTTGTGCATTACAAGCTGCAATGGATGGTTTTGAAGTAAAGCGCATGATTGATGCGGTAAAAGAAGCAGACATCATCGTTACAGCAAGCGGTTGCCGTGATTTGATTACCGAGCAGCATTTCCGTGTAATGAAGGATAAAGCGATTGTGTGTAACATTGGCCACTTTGATATTGAAATTGACATGGCATGGTTGAACACCAACTATGGTCATACTAAAAATACCATTAAGCCGCAGGTGGATATGTACACCATTGATGGCAAAGATGTAATTGTACTGGCAGAAGGCCGCTTGGTGAACCTCGGTTGCGCCACCGGCCACCCAAGTTTTGTAATGAGCAACTCTTTCAGCAACCAAACCCTGGCGCAAATTGAGTTATGGACAAATACTGAGAAATACGAAAACAAAGTATATGTGCTGCCTAAATTACTGGATGAAAAAGTAGCCCGTCTGCACCTTGCAAAAATTGGTGTGGTGCTGGATGAATTGACACCTACACAGGCAAGTTACCTCGGTATTTCAACAGAAGGACCGTTTAAGCCAGAAGCTTACAGGTACTAAGATTGAATGGCCTTGTGCCCCATTATACAAACCCGCTTCGAGAGAGGCGGGTTTTTTGTTGCGCTGGTATTTTTAGTATATTTGGTAAAATAAACAGTATGTCAACAACTGAATTAAAACAGCGATTGATAGACCGGATAACCCTCATTGACGACGAGCAAGTGCTGGCAGAAGTGTACCGCTTGCTGGAGTGGGCGCATGCCCATCCTGCCGCTGTAACCCTCACGCCTGAACTGCAAGCCGCTTTAGATGCCGGACTCGATGATGCAGCCAACGGACGTACCATACCGCATGAACAAGCTAGCGAAGTACCGGAGTTGTAAACCCCGGACAGCCGCGAAGATATAAGCGAAGAACGAAGCGAAGCTGTAGCAATAAGTACTTCAATAGTTTTTACAGCCACTCTCCAATAGCACTATTATCTCCAAAGCATACAAGAGGTGCTGTCCGGGGTTTGCAACCCCGGACCTCTACAACCAAAAAAGTAGTCACGTTATACGTAGAAAATGCTTTTTTATTATTTTTATACCATGAGTATCCATACCGGCTATAAAATCCGTAATAAAGCAGGCATTCATTTCATCACTTTTGCCGTTGTTCATTGGGTAGACGTATTTACCCGTAAGACCTATTGCGATATATTGTTAGAAAGCATCCGCTATTGCCAAGCGCACAAAGGCTTGCTGCTACATGCGTGGTGTTTAATGAGCAATCACATACACATGGTCATTAGCAGCAAAGACAATACACCCAGTGATGTGCTCAGGGATTTTAAAAAGTTCACCAGCAAAAAAATAATCAAAGCCATTGAGGAACACCCAAAAGAAAGCAGGCGGGAGTGGATGTTGGATATATTCAAAAAGACTGGCGAAGGCAATAGCCACAACAGCAATTACCAGTTTTGGCAACAAGACAATCATCCCATAGAATTGTTTACCGATGCTTTTGCTCAACAAAAAATAGACTACATCCACAATAACCCTGTAACTGCGGGCATTGTATACAAACCAGAAGATTATGTATATAGCAGCGCTACGGATTATTATCAAGGTAAAAATGGCAGCTTACTAAAAGTAGATTTACTGCTATAATGGACTTATCCGGAGTTATAAACTCCGGACAGGCGTATTGTTATCAAGGAAGAAATAGCATTTTACTAAAAGAGATTTACTGCTATGATGAGTTTATCCGGAGTTACAAACTCCGGATAGCCGCGAAGATATGAGCGAAGAACGACGCAAAGTATAAACAGCTTCTACAGTTCAGGGTTTATAAACTGCTTTACAGGGTTTGTAGCCTGCTGTCTAGAGTTTGTAACTCTAGACATACTAACTCGCTGTCCGGGGTTTGCAACCCCGGACTTCCACCATTTTCCCTACCTTCATACCATGCCAAAGTATCTCCCCTTTTTCTTTTTCGCCATCAGCCTATTCGCCTGCAACAACCTTTCCCCCGAAACAAAAAATCAAATTGCCAAAGGCAAGGAAATAGCCAAGCAGGTAAAAGCCACCGTGGAGCATTTAGATTTAAAGAACGAGTACATCGGCTATGAAGCCCATCCCGACAGCGGTGCCATTCGGATGTATTGGAAGGGCAGCAACGGCAGCATTCTCGGCAGTCTACAAAACCTAAAAACCGAAGTGGAACAAAAAGGTGGCACCCTGCTTTATGGCTGCAACGGCGGCATGTACATGGAAAACCAGGCCCCGCTGGGTTACTATATTGAAGATGGTAAGACATTGCAAAAAATAAATACCCGAACGGGCGGCTATGGCAATTTTTATATGCCACCCAAAGGCGTATTTTATGTGTTAACGAATGGCCAAGCCCAGGTACAGAGTATTGAAACGGCCAAAGACCGGGCGGCCCTACCAACCAAGGAGATCCGCTATCTAACGCAAAGCGGCCCCATGCTGGTACACAACGGCACTATCAATACCCAGTTCAAGCCCGGCAGCAGCAATGTAAACATTCGCAACGGCGTGGGCATTCTCCCCAACGGCCATGCCTACTTTGCCATGAGCACCTACCCCGTGAACCTGTATGATTTTGCCCAACACTTTAAAAGCAAGGGCTGCCAAGAAGCCCTGTTTTTTGACGGATTTGTCTGCCGTACCTATTGTCCGCAATCCAACTATACCCAGCTTGGTGGCGGTTTTGGGGTGATGGTGGCGGTGGTTAAGTAGTGAATAATGAATAGTGAGTAGTTGATAGTGGATAATTAATAATGCCGTACCCTTGGCTCGGTGGCGCTCTGCGCCAGATAGTTGGAAGCCGTTGGCCGTGGGTCGGTGACCGGGCGATAGCATATCTTTTGGGGTGCGCTTTCGGGAAGACCCGATTTGTTCTCCGTCCAACCGACAACCTTTCCGGAACACCCGATTCCCTCCCAAGATGCTTGGCAACCTTTCGGGAGCACCCGATTCCTTCCCAAGATGCTTGGCAACCCTTCGGGAACACCCGATTCCTTCCCAAGATGCTTGGCAACCCTTCGGGAAGACCCGATTCCCTCCCAAGATGCTTGGCAACCTTTCGGGAAGACCCGATTCCCTCCCAAGATGCTTGGCAACCTTTCGGGAACACCCGATTCCTTCCCAAGATGCTTGGCAGCCTTTCGGGAGCACCCGATTCCTTCCCAAGATGCTTGGCAACCTTTCGGGATCACCCGACCATGGACCATGGACCATTGACCATGGACCATCGTCCAGCGCAAACCAACCTATCCCCAAACCTACTCCGCCCATTCATCAGCATATCAGCTAATCAGCACATCAGCAAATTAACCCCGCCATTCATCACAAAAAATCCACCGCATTCCAACCTTACCCCCTATCTTTACACGAAAGTTTTCGTAAATACCAAGACAATGCAAAAAATTCTTTCCCTCATCATTGCCGTAATGATTGCCAGCACTGCATTTGCCCAAGTAAAAGGCACTGTTATCGACTCTGCCAGCAAAAAACCCATCGATAGGGCCGTGGTAGGACTGGTGATAAAATCCGCACCGCTGGATACCATGTACACATTTACCACTGATAAAGGCGAGTTTTTCTTCCCCAATGTACCTACCGGCAATTTTTCGGTTATCATCAGCAATATGGGCTATCAGCCCGTAGCCAAATACGTACCCATTACCGCTCCGCAAAAAACCGTGCAGTTGGGCACCATCGCCCTCGCCGATCGGATAAAAGTACTGGGCGAAGTGATTGTGCAGGCCGCCCCTATTGTTATCAAAGAAGATACCATCGAATACAATGCGGCTTCTTTTCAAGTAAAAGAAAATGCCACCACCGAAGACCTGCTGAAGAAATTGCCGGGCATTAGCGTGGATAAGGACGGTAACGTAACCGCCCATGGCAAACAGGTGAGTAAGGTAAAAGTAAACGGTAAAGACTTTTTTGGCGGTGATGTAAAAACGGCCACCCGGGAACTGCCTGCCAATATCATCGACAAAGTACAGGTAATTGACGACTATGGCGACCAAGCCAATATCTCCGGCATTAAAGATGGTGAGCCGAACAAAGTGATCAACCTACAATTGAAAAAAGACAAGAACCGTGGCTATTTTGGTAAAGCAACTTTGGGCGGCGGCACCATGGCACAGGGCAGTCCCGACCGTTATTTGGCTTCGCTGAATACCAACTACTTCAACAACAATACACAGATTTCCCTATTTGCCAATAGCAACAATACCAACCAGTCGCTTTTTGAGTTTGGGGGATTGGGATCCGGCAACCGTGGGGCCACCAGCATGATGCGTGGCGGACAAAGCATGATGAGCGAAATGGGCGGCGGCAGTGGTATCATGAATGCCATGGGCAGTGGCGACAGGGGCTTTTTGAGCAGTGGTCAATCGGGCAACAATGGTATCACCGCATCCACCGCGGTGGGCTTGAATTACCGGGCAGAATGGAGCAAAAAAATATCTGTGTATGGTAGCTATTCCTATGGCCATCGCAACAACAGCACCCAACAATACACTTCTACCCAAAACTTTTTTGCCAGTGGCAGCTTTGTAAATGTGCAAGATGTGAATACACAAAGCCAAGGCGATAACCACCGCTTTTATTTTAACATGGAGTATAATATCGACTCTTTCAACTACCTCAAGCTAAGCCCTTCCATTAGCTATGCCGCCAGCGAAACGAACAGCAATACTTTGTTCAATTTCAACAATGGCAGCATCAAAACCAGCGATGGTACCAACCGAAACATCAGCAATAGCAACGCCCCTTCTTTTAGCGGCGACCTGCTGTTTAACCATAAATTCCGCAAACGGGGCCGCAATTTTTCGGCCACGGTTAGCCTAGGCAGCTCTACCAACGATAGCGAGCAGGATGCGCAAAACAATACCAACCGCTATGTGGGCCCGCCCGGCAGTTCCAGCTTGTACCAATACATCAACCAAGCCAATAACAACTACAATTACGGCTTCAGCGCCACTTACTCCGAACCGCTGAACCGCTACCGCACATTGGATCTGCGCTATTCGCACAATAACAATTATGCCCGCAACAACAAACAAACTTATGCGGTAAACCCTGCTACGTATGTGCGCAGCTTTATCGATTCTTTGTCGAACGATTTTGAAAATAATTTTTACAACAACCGCATCGGCGTTTCGGTACGCACCACCAAAAAGAAATACAACTACACTTTGGGCGTAAGTTTACAGCCAGTGGATTTGCAGGGTACTTCCCTCACCAAAGACAGCGCCTACCGCCCCATCCGCCGGATGAATGTATTCCCCATCTTCCGCATGGCCTTCAATTTTTCCCGCAGCAAAACCCTCAACTTCAGCTACCGCGGCAATGCCCAGCAGCCCAGCTTTAGCCAGTTGCAAGATGTGTTGGACAACAGCAATCCGCAATTTGCCAGCATTGGTAACCCCAACCTAAAGCCTTCTGTTACGCATAGCCTCAATGCCTCTTTTAACAACTTCAATTTTATTACGGGCAAAGTACTGTTTACCAATGTATCGTTCAGCACCACCCAAAACCAAATCGTAAACAATACCATCCGCCAAGGCAATACGGGTGCCCAATTGACCAAGCCCGAAAACGTAAATGGCTACTTTAATGTAAATGGTTTTTACACATACAGCAAGCCCTACAAAAACCGTAAGTATGTAATTACTTTAATGGGTATTGCCAACTACAACCACAACATCAACTTGGTAGATAATATCCGCAACATTGGCCAAAACTGGTTGCTCACACAAAACCTAAACTTTGAATTCAATTACAAAGAATGGCTGCAACTGGGTACCGGCGTGGGTTACAGCCTTAATGATGTAAAGTATAAAAACCCCGGCGGCACCGCAGTAACGGGCTTGCAAAATACCAGCAGCAATGCGGTAACCCTTAGCAGCAATGCCCAAGTGGACATTCCCGGCGGCTGGGTTTGGCGCTACGATTTTGACTATACCATCAACAATGGTATTGCCAGTAATATCAGCCAAAACTTGGCCATCATGAACACTTCGGTGGAAAAACTATTGTTCAAAAAGAAGAACGGCGCCCTGCGTTTGGCAGCATTTGACCTGTTTAACCAAAACACCAATGTAAACCGCAGTGTTAATGCCAATGCCATTACCGATACCCGTACCAACCGGCTTACCCGGTACTTCATGCTCACATTTACCTATCGCTTGCAAAAGTTCCAAGGGCAGCGGCCACAAACCCGCATGCCTGGCGGTAATATGATGCGTATGGTTACGGGCGGGTAAAGGTTTTAGTAGATAAATTTTTTAAAAAAGCAGGTATCCATTACCTGCTTTTTGTTTGAGGCTTATTACCATCTATCAAACGGGATGAGGGGTCAGCAAGCCCAAGCCAATACCCAACAATTTCCACCCATATCTAATGACCTGATAAACAACCCGTTGATACAAAAAGAGGGAAATCATGTTTAAAAAAGAAGAAAAACATGTAAAAAAAAGAAGGAAAAAAGTGTAAAAAAGAAGAAAAACCTTCCCTGTTTGAGCACAAGGGTTTGACGGAGTCGTTTTAATTTGCACTTACATTCAACGGAAGCACCTAGGCCAAACACCGCGGGCCGTTTTTAATCCGTAAATCACCCAAGCCCCGTCCGCCGAACGGGGCTTTTTATTACAAGCAGCAAATCCATCTGCCTCACCTGTCTAATAGCTGGCCAAGGCAAAACAAGCCAATTTAACAAGTGTACCCCCAAATTGGTCTAGTTTTAAGCTAAAACCGCTAATTTTATAACATAATTAGGGAATATGCAATTGAACAGCGCAAAAAGAATAGGATTATTACTGCTAACAATGGTTTGTGGGCTAGTATTTACCGTCGAAGCACAGGTAAATGCCGTGGAGTTTGGCAGGAACCGCCTGCAATTCAAAAAATTCAAATGGCAATACTACCAAACCAAGAATTTCAATGTTTATTTTAACCAAAATGGGCAGGAACTGGCCAAATATGTGGCGCAAGTAGCCGAAAAGGAACTGCCTTCCATAGAAAACGAAGCGGAATATAGTTTGCAGCGCAGGGCCAACATCATTTTGTACAACCACTATGCCGATATGCAGCAAAGCAATATCGGGCTGGAGCAAGCTTGGCAAACGTCTAGCGGCATTACCAAACTGGTGAACAATAAAATGATGATATATTTTGATGCCGACCACCAAAACCTCCGCAGGCAAGTGCGCCAAGGTATTGCGCAGATCATCATTGCCAACGACCTATTTGGTGAGGGGTTGGGCGAAATTGCCGGTAACCAAGCCTTGCTGGATCTGCCCAAATGGATGACAGATGGCTATATTGCCTACTTGGGCGAAAACTGGAGCACCAAATTAGACGATGATTTAAAAAACGAAATCCTTAGCGGTAAGTACAGAAAGTTTACCCAATTGGCTTTTGACGAGCCTTTACTCGCCGGTCATGCTTTTTGGTACTACATCGAAGAGCGCTACAAAAAAGAGAATGTACGCAAGCTGCTGTACCTATCCAAAGTGTATAAAAACCTGAACAAAGCCTGCCTAGCGGTTTGCAAAAAGAAATTGAAAGATGTGCTGGCCGAGTTTATGGATTGGAACAGCACCAAATACGACGAAGATATCACAGGCCGCCGGTCTTACCCCAAAGGTAGCTCTATCGAAAGCTTTGATGTGAACCGCCGCACCGATTACTACCGCTTTAACGTAAACCCCAACAAGAGGAATTACTCGTATGTAATGACCCAATACAAAAAAGGTATTGTAAGGGTGATATACTACGATGACGATAAGAACATTACATTGCTTAAATACGGCATACGCAGCTATAAAAACGAGGTAAACCCCAACTATCCCATGATGGCTTGGGATCCTAAGGGCACCCGCATTGCCGTGCTTTATGCACAGGAAGGCCGTTTGAAACTGTTTGTGTACGACGTGATTACCCGTATCAAATACAGGCAAGATTTGACCGAACAATTTGATCAGGTGCAGGACATGAAGTACATGCTGGACAGCAAAACCCTACTGTTGAGCGCTGTAAAAAATGGCCATACCGATATTTATACCTACGATTTGGATAAGGAGAAAGCAAAAGCCATTACCAACGACGTGTACGATGATTTGGATGCTTCCTTTGTGGCTTTTCCAGGAAAAACGGGTATCCTGTTTTCCAGTAACCGGCCGACTGCCATGGCCAAAACTTCGGATACTGCCTTGCCCAGCAACAACCGCTACAATGTGTTTTTGATTACCGATTTTGGCGACAAGCCCGAACTGAACCAAGCTACCCAATTAACAAAATTGAAGTTTGGCAACGCCCGTTTCCCCACACAGTACAACCAAAACCACTTTACGTTTATCAATGACGAAAATGGTATCGGTAACCGTTATGCCGGCTTTTTTACCAGTACCAAATTGGGGCTGGATACCTTGGTGCTGATAAGTGGCGAAATTTTGCGCAACCCTTCGCCTAAAGAAGTGGACAGTACTTTGAGGGCTTATAAAAAGACCGATGTGGATTCTATTGCGGTAGTATCAGTTTCCTCCGATTCTGCTTATAGTTTTCCGCTTACCAACTACGAAAGTTCTGTTTCAGAATCGAGGATTGCAGGCGAGAACAATCAGGTTAGTGAAGTAACCCGCCAGGGCTACGAAAAAGAATTATTCAAATTGAAGATAGACGAAAATGTATTGCGTCGCCGTAATGTAAATGCTAGGCCCACGGCTTACATGAAGCGTTTGATAACGGCCGACCGATTGGCCAAGGGCCAAAGCGATGCAGTAACCATGCCGGGCACTAGTGATTCGGCAAGAAAACAAGATGATATCTTCCAAAATGAATTTGCCAATGAAAAGGCAGATACTTCCTTCTTGGGTACCATCTTTGCATCGGGCGACCCCATGGAAGAAAAGAATGTGCTGAAAAAAGCCAAACTCTTCCCCTACAAGCCACCGAAGTTTTACGCAGAGTCGGGCAGTGGCGGGTTTAACAACAGTGTGCTGATTAACCGCTACCAAGCTTATGCAGGAGGCACAGGGCCCATACAACTCAACTCCAATACGCCATTAAATGCCCTGATAAGGATGAGCACCAGTGAGTTGATGGAAGACGTGAAAATATTGGGCGGCTATCGCTTGTCGACCAATTTAAAAGACAATGAATGGCTGCTGAGTTATCAAAACTACAAGCGCCGCATCGATTGGGGCCTTACCTTCTACCGCAACGTAGTGGGTGGCTATGATAGAAACGGTTTCCAAGGCGGTTCAGGCAGTTTTGGTAAAACCTTTACCAATTTGTACCAAGTGAATGTGAACTATCCATTTGATGAAAGTAAAAGCATTCGCCTTACAACCGGCATCAGGTCAGACAATTTTGTGCCGGGTTCTATTGATGTACCAACGCTCAAGGAGCCTGCAAGCAAAACCCTGTACTCTACCACGCATTTGGAATATGTGTACGACAATTCATTGAACCCCACCTTGAATATCTGGAACGGTTTGCGGTACAAGATATTCTTCGATTGGAACAGGCAGGTAAACAAAGTACGTTTTGCCGATGGGCCTACCATGTTCAACTTGGGTGCCGATTTCCGTTACTACTACCCCATCTTCCGCAACTTCATTTGGGCCGGTAGGGCCGCTGCGGATTTGAGCTGGGGCAATCAAAAAACCATTTATTATTTGGGTGGTACCGATGGCTGGCTACAGTTTGGTAGTAACCTCAAAGCCGATGGTACGTATCGCTACTTTAACCCCGACCCGCCACCTGCGGCCGATAACGACTATGCTTTCCAAAGCTTGGCCGTAAACATGCGTGGCTTTAAGCAAAACGTGGCCAATGGCAACAATGCCGTAGTCATCAACAGTGAATTTAGGTTGCCCATTTTCAGCACTTTCATCAACAGGCCCATCAACAACGCCTTCCTCCGCAATTTGCAAGTAGTACAGTTTACCGATTTGGGTACGGCTTGGAACGGACAGTACGGCAAAATCAAACGCCCAGAAATTGTATATGGTGATGCCAATGGTGTACAGGTAATTAAAAAAGCAGGTGGTATTGGACCCTTTGCAGGCGGATACGGTTTTGGCTTACGCAGTACCTTGCTGGGTTATTTCCTACGCTTTGATGCTGCTTGGCAAATGAACGGCATCTTTAAAGGCAAACCCCAATTGTACTTGAGCATGGGATTGGATTTTTAATCAGTTTATTTCAAATAGTAAAAGGAAGGCCCATCAGCCTTCCTTTTTTATGTTGGCCACTACCAGTGGCAGCTTTTTTACCATAGCGTATAAAAGTCCAAAGAAGCCAGCCAACAAAACCGTAAAAGCCCAAGTACGCAAATGCTGATGCGGAAATACAAGCTGGTTGAGTACCGACGAAAAGAAAGGCAGGGGCTGGGTAACCACATCCCAACTATACCACCTTAAAAACCGCCCTAGATACACCCCAAAACCCGAAGCCAATAAAATACCGGCCAGTACGGTTTGTACCTGCCAATTTTTAAAATACAAGGTTAAAAAATACTCTGCCCGGTATAAGGAAGCCAAGGCCATGATAATACCGGCGATCGCAGCGCCAAAAACAATTATCGCATCCAGCCATAACGGCACTATCGAGGCATGCCGAAGATGTATCAAATCGGTAACGATATAAAAAGCATTGGGCAAAAACAATAGCCATATACACAAAATGCCCCAGCGCAACCAAGGCGATTGCCATTTAGTAAAATAGCGGCTCATGTAATAGGGAATCCATGCCAAAAAAAGATTGAACGCCAAAAATGCATAATGTAAGCTGTTGAAGTAAATCATGCGGCAACCAATCAACAGCAATACAAAGCCGGTAAAAGCATACAACAAACGATCGAATGAAGATATTGTAAGCATAGAAGTTTAATTATACAAGAGTGAAATAAGTTTGGGTAAAAAGATAATACACCCCACCACGCAACTACCGATAACCACAATCAACACGGCCCCCGCAGCCGCATCCTTCACCAGTTTGATGTCCGGATGGTAATTGGGATGCAGCACATTGCACAAATGTTCTATAGCGGTATTAATAGCTTCAAAGGCCAACACCATTGCCATACAAAGCCCTACCACGGCCCATTCCAACTTGGATAAACCCAATAGGAAACCTACCACCATTACTAAGAACGCCGCTACTAGCTGCAGTTGAAAATGGGTTTCCTTTCTAAAACAAAACCCAACACCTCGTAGCGCATGGCCCAATGCCCGCCACCTGCGCATCATAAAGTTGTTTTTTTCAAAAGATAAATAATATGGATAAAGCTTGCCCATTACTGATAAGAATAAGCGATAGGGTTAGCTGATGGTTGTAAGTGCCGTAGTACATAAGCATCTGCCCAGTTCCAGCTCAACCAGCTATAGCCTTTTTGCGCATCAAAAAACTGTTGTTTGCGCATTTCAAAATATTGCAGCGGTGTCATCCTAGCACCGTAGATATAGTTCACCTCATCATGTGCTTTTAAATAAGCTGTATCCAATACCTCTTTGTGCTGTTCAATAATGGGCAAGGTCCTATCGCTCAGGTTCAGTAAAAAATTTACATCCACCGGAATTTCGCCCTTGCGGGAAAGATTGTGGGTGGCAATCCATTCGTCCCAATGCACACAACTGCACAGCACCATCACCACAATCGCTACCCAAGCATTTACCCGAAAGAGATAATAATTGCTTTTGCGGTAATGGATTTTGATAAAGATGGTACAAAGGCCCGCTAATACCAAAGCCAAAAAGACCACTACACCAATGCGCTTATAGGCCATGCCCATGTGCGCAAAATAATAGTAGTCCCGTATCAGCACCGAAATGGCCAGCACCACATTTTGCAAAATCCATAAATAAGCCCCGCGGCGCAACCATTTGTTGCGGGTATAAAAATTGAGGTTGCCCCTAAAGAAAAACAGCAGCACCAACATAGCCAGTACAATGGAGAAAATAAGCAGTCCCGCTCCTTCATGTACATACTGCGAAAGGTTAAGGCCCGGTTTATAAGAAAAGCCAAACCATACATACACTACATCGATGGTATTGATACAGAGCAGTAGCCCATTGAGCAAAACCAAACTGATGATGCCCACGGTATGCTCGTTGCGCAGTGCCAGCATACCATTGGCAAAGCGCCCCATAAACAGGGTAAGTATATCAAACCAACCCGACTGCTGCCATTGGCGCATACTCCTTTTGCGGCGTACCAAATCGTTGTGTTGCGCAATATCGGCTACTTGAAAAAACAGGGTATTGGATTTGAGCAACAAGGCCCCGGTAACAAATAGCCCCAACAATAAAAAAGCCAAACGCCCAAAACTAAGCCAGCTAAAAAATTGTTCAAAAAACTGTTGTACGGCCAGTCCCATATCCGATAGGGCCTGCATAAACACGGTGTTGGCCAAGGCATACACGAGCACAAACACCGCAACAATCAACAACGGCAGCACCACAAAACGAAGGGCCCTGCGCAGGCCAATACCCGGCAGTTTACCCTTATACAAAGCCCCTACCCCTTTGCCAAAAGATACCGCCATCAATAAAAAATTAAGCAAGGTAGAGCCTGCCGCATACCATACCGAACGGTGCAGGTATTGGGCAAAAGCCATCAGCAGTAGTAAGGTAACGCTGCAAGCCATTTTGCTCAACAGTGTATTGTTTACAATAACAGCCGCAAGGGTAACTGCATGGCCCAGCAATAACCAAAGGGTGGCGGGCTTACTGAACATACCAGGGTATAGACAAAAAACGGAACCGATTACAAATAGATCAAACAGCAATAGGTTGAGGGCCATTTTCTCCTGCCAAAAAACCAAGTTGAAAATGACAGCGCCCATAATGGTAACAAGGGCTTTGATTGCATCTTTTTTCATAAAACTACTTTTTAAGTTGTTGTAGGGCCAGCACAGCAGCCAGCTCTACGAAATAATACAGGCATTGGAGTTTATACAATAATGGTTTCATGGGCATTGATGGTTTGGATGAGTTGTTGTGTATTCAAGGGTGGCAGGGCCATCCAGTTGATTGGCTCCAAGGGTTTGCATTTTTTGCCCCGTTGCCAAGCCTTTTTAAACAGCCCATAATGTTCAGGCATGGTAACCAGTCCGTACAATACCGTAGCCGCTACCGGAAAGGACAAATGCCCATTGCCCAACATAAAGCATTGCAAGCACACTTCCCCTTCGCCAGTGGTATCATAGCCTAGCAGGATATGCTTCATGTCGTGCCGGGCATAATACGACAACAGCGGCAGATTTTTGTTACGGAGATAATGCACCATATCATTGCCCAGCGTGCCTGCTGGCATGGCTTCCAATGCCTGTGGCGTGTAGGGAAATTTGGTGGGCCGCCTTATCAATTTAAGCAGGGGCAATGCAAGGGAATGCGTTAACAGTACCAATACGGCGGCCCTTAGCCGATCAAATAGTTTATACATGCGATAATTTTTTAGCAGATTGAAAGGATGATACGATGGCTGCCCGATGCAAGAAAACGCTAGCCACACTTGCTACAATAGCCGCCACCACGGCCACCGGTATGGGTAAGGGAATCATCCGCCAGCACAGCCAACAAAATAAGATACTGCTACAAAAAGCTATACAGGCGGCCAATTTTACCAAGGCCCTAAAAAGGGGTTGGCCAACTTTTCCGTTGCTGACCCATATATAAAAGCTCAAGCAAAATACCAGCGCCCCCGGAGCAGCAAAAACACCCGAAAAAATGATTACCAACAGCAGCACATTAGGCGTATGCGTATCCGCAGTGTTAAAGATTGTGTAGACGCCGCACAAAAAACCGTTCAAAAGGCAGGCTACCAATGTAACCGTAAGGCTATGTGCTATGACTTGAAATAGTTTCATAATTAAAAAGTACTTTGTATTTCAAAGTGAAAGGACAAAAAAAAACCTTTTACTTCCCTAAATTTTTTATCAACTGCTCCATGGCTTCCAAATGATCTTTAAATGCTTTTTCGCCAACTTTGGTAATGGCATACGTGGTATTGGTTTTGCGGCCGATAAAACCCTTGTGCACCTTTACAAAACCGCTCTCTTCCAAGGTTTTGAGGTGACTGGCCAGATTGCCGTCGGTGATATCTAACAGCTCCTTTAGGTCATTAAAATTCACTTCCGCATTCACCACCAGGGCACTCATAATGCCCAGCCTGATGCGGCTATCGAAAATCTTATTTAAATGCGCTATTGGATTCGCCATTTGTCTTATTATTGTACGGTACCAGCCGCACTTTCATTACATCTCTTTTATTATACGCTTTTCCCATCAGCCAATTAGCTAATCAGCACATCAACTAATTCTTCTCATACTTCAGCCACATGGTTATCCCATAAATAATATGGAGTACGCCAAAACCGATGGCCCACATTTCGAGCCCCCACCCTATGTACCAAAGGTTGATGAGGCCCAGCACCAATTGGCCGTAACCCAAATAACGTATTTCACCCAAGGTATATTTGGATCCGTTTACCAATGCCAACCCATAAAAGATGAGACAACCGGGGGCAATCATTTCGTACTGGCCCAACTGTAATAAACGCAACATAAACACCCCACCTACCGCCAAAGGAATCATCGTATTCCACAGTAGCCGCCAAGTGGCCGCACCCCATACCGAGGTATTGTTTTTCCGGCTACGGATATAGGTAAAAATAAAGGCGGACACAAATGCCGCCACAAATGTAAAAACCGCTATCAGTAATAAATCGATGATCAGCCCTAGCTCACTGTCGCGCCCATACAAGGTAGCATCCAAACTCCAGTTACCAATTTTGCGATGTGCCAACCAAGCCCCGGCAAGGGCACAAAGGCCGGCAGATACCCCGCTGAGGCCACTCAGACTGATGAAACGGCTGCTGCGCTCCATCATACGCTTGATATCCTTAAGGGTTTCTAATGATTGTTGCTGCTCATCCATAAAAAGCACTTTGAATTACAAAGTAAATGTATGTTTTTTATTTTTCCAAGTGTTGGGGTAATTAAATTTTTACATCCTTGTTCCAAAAAGAGAATGGGTTGAGCCTACGCAACAGGGCCATAGCACCCCTATTCATTGTACAACAGTGCCCGGAAATGTTTTTGGATTTCACTTTTTTGATAGGGCTCTTCCGAAAAAGCAACCGCCTTGTAACTGCTGCCCAACTTTTTCTTATCCATGCTGTAGGGGCCGCAGATGCCTAATGTTTCATCTTCTACATCTAGTGAATACTTCACCTTAAACAGGTAAAAGCGTTGTTGTTTTCCATCGTACAAAGCCGTTTTTTCACCAATATAGGTAACCGTTCCTTCATCTTCTTCCTGCACCATACTGTACATATACGATTGGGCCATTTGTTGCTGTGTAGCATACTTGGCCGGGAACCAACTTTCCTTTTTGTACTTTGCCAAATCATCGTACAAAATATAACGCCAAGCATCATCGGCAGCCAATTTCAGGATTTCGCTATCTGGGGCTTTAACGCCATTTTTTGCCAAAGCAACAATGACTGATTTTTTATTGAATTGCGACAACAACCCCAAGTTGGTACGTAATAATTCATTGCCCTTTTGGGTATTGCAATAAGCAAGTATGGCAAACAAACTGCTCATCTCGTACTGCGCATACTCCGCATTTGCCTTAATCGAATCCAATTCGGCTTTTGCCTGTGTATAAAAGGTTTCCACATAGGGCATTACCATCGAAAGGGGTATCCTATTACTGTCGAGCATGTGTTCGGTAATCTGCCACAAAGTAGATTTGAACGATGGTGCTTTGGCCAATTGCAAAATTTCGGGGTACCAGCTTTGTAGCAGTTGCGCCGAATCGTACAAGCATTCTAAAATAGGATTACTACCATCGCTTGTAGGTGTATGGGTAAGCAATAATTGCTTACATGCATCAGCAGCCTCCTGTGTTCGGCTTTCTAATATCATACCCAGCAATTGGTATTGCAATCCTGTTATCTTGGCCGCTTTTTCATAATTCCGCTCGGCAAACAAACGTACCGTGTCATCCTTTAGGGAGTTGATGATATTCGGCAATTGGCGTGTAGGGCTGTTATAGTTAAATGCCTGCTCGCCATAATCGTATAATAGGGCCTCGTATAACAAGGGGAGATCAGCTTTGGAAAACGATGCCAACGGCAAGTACGCTTTTGCGTTTTGCTTTGTGGCAGAATCGGTGGCACGTAAATCCATCAACAATTGCTTGGCTTTGCTAGTATAAACAAAGGCGGTATCCACAGGCAACAAAATTTTCAACTCCTTAAATAACTTATTGGCATTGGCAGATGCTGTATCCGCCATGTGCATGTTTGCAACCAGTTCATACTTTTTATTGCCGCACCAAATAATCCGGCGCCTTGTAACAGATGAAGCACCTTCTTTTATGATTAGCCACTCTTTACCCTTGGCATTACCGTTTACTACATTTTTTTCGCTTAGCACCGAGTCGCCATAGATATATGCAGTATTGTTAAAAGAATTCCATAAGGTACTGTCGGAGTCTACCCAAAAATAAGGAGATAAGGTTTCTTGATATATAGCAAATGAATGGCCCGATGCTTTATCATACACTTTATACACTTTGAATGACTCGTCGTATTGGGCAACATCATCTGCTTGGGGATCGGCTATCATAAAAGGCCCGGGCAGCCAACCGGCAATACCCAAACTATCCTGCTGAAAATAAGCCCATCCCTCCGTAGCATAGGGCGTAAAAGCAACGGAATTAAGAAATGTGTCAAAGGATTTCTCCTTGGTAGCTAGTTCTTCATTAAATGCAATAAAAACATAAAAAATGTTACTCCGGTTTACCATCAGTACACTGGCTGTACCCTTTCTTACACCTTTATCCATCTTCAAGTCCAAACGTTGGGCATGGTATCCCTGTAGCAAGGTATCAGTGGTCTTTACCACTACCGCTTCTAAGCTGCTGCACAAATTAAGCTGTGTTTCGTTGAATATGGTGGAATCATTGGGATAGTAATAACCTTGGCGCAGCTTGGTACAAGTAAACATATAGTAATTGGCCTTGGATATCTCCAGGGCCATGCCCATGCTCAAGGCATCCGTCTCTTGGGAGT
This sequence comes from Chitinophaga pinensis, assembly GCA_943373145.1. Classification (GTDB taxonomy): domain Bacteria; phylum Bacteroidota; class Bacteroidia; order Chitinophagales; family Chitinophagaceae; genus Ferruginibacter; species Ferruginibacter pinensis_H. The sequence goes on along the minus strand of CALSBI010000005.1, from coordinate 166,024 downwards.
TTCCCTTTTGCCCGATGTCCGAAATTTTAGGCTTACCGGGCATCAGTAAAGAAAAAGCAAATTCATTGTTGGTGTACCTTTCCCATGCCATATCTTTAGGCAGTTGGGGTGTTTCAAATACCAGCGAAGCAAAAAAATCCGTGGCATCCTCTTGGGTAAGCATTTTTTTATCCTCGGCCCACAGCATCAAAACATAGATCATTTGATTGGTGTAGAAAATCCGGAAGCGGTAGGACTCGGACATGCCCAACTTCATGATATCCGCTTCCATACCCAACACATTGTTATGTCGCAATGGTTTTTTGTTTTTCACTTCACCCATATCTTCCAGCCTGTTTAAAAGGTATTTGATGATGCTACTGCTATCGCTCTCTTTAAGCGCAACGGGTACACGCCCGCCAAGGGAAAAGTAGCCCATCCCCGTTCCAATGTCAACATAAATGTGCATTTTCATTCCCTCTACCATTTCAAACACAGCCGGTTCATTGGGAAAACGAAGCCCATAGCCGCTTATGGTATCCTTAAAATTATACCTTGCGGGCAGTACGGATTTGTATTGATACTTGCTGGCCGGTTTTCGGTTTTGGGTATAAACGGGTTCCACCGTATATCCCCTACCACGCAGCAACCATACCAAACCACTATCACCCGCTAAATGCCCTGCTCCAACGGCTATAAAAAGTTTATCGGTTCCAATCAAAGACTCGATGCTGGTCAACATTTGCAAATTTCTACCGATAAACAACCCCCGTTCATAAGCGCTCCCGGTAGCAAATAGCTTGTCGTACATGCGCTGGATATCTTCCGACATGTAAACAGTAGTTAAAGCCTCCATAAATAACTCCGTTCCCACAGGCGACAACAAAATATCCGGCGCAAGGTTTTTCTTCCGCATTTCTTCCACCTGCTCCAATTGCGATGCCAGCCGCTCTAAACCGGAAATTTTTTTGCCTTGCCTTCTGGCCACGTTGTACAGCCAAGCATCCATAAATACAGGCATACTTTCCTTACTCGCCAACTCACTATAGCCCAATCGTTTACGGGCAATGATTTTTTTATAATTGATTTTATCGGTTCCGGTAAGCCATTTCATGGCCTTTTGCAACGAATCGATTTGTTGTGGGGTCAATTTTTTCTCAACATAGTCGTTGAAGGATTTGTCCGCTTCGCTTTCCACACTGCCTTTATTAATCAAGTACTTCAACAGATCAAACTCTTGAAACAGCCCAATGGCAAGCGAATCGGGTTGAAACTCCAAGGCCAACCTGTCGCAGTTTTCCAAAGCTGCGTAAAGCGAGTCCTTAAAATTAAAAAGACGGCTATCTTTTACATGCATGGTACCAAAAAGGTAGGAAGCATTTTTTGCCCCGTTACCGGTTATCCGCCAAAGCAGGGTTTTTTCCTCGATTCTTTTTTGGGCAAATAGGGTTACCGAAAAAAAGAGTACGGGTAGTAGTACTAGTATCCTCATAAAAAACGTATTCAGCGCAAAGGTAGAGAAAAAGGGGAAACCGGCTATCAGCACCCCTGCTGCCCTAGCCAACCGCCTTTGCCACCTCTTTAATAGCCGCACAAGCCCTTTCAATCTCCGCTTGGCTAATGGTAAGCGGCGGGGCAATCCGCAAACAATTACTGGCAAACAAAAACCAGTCGGTAAACACGCCGCGTTCAATCAACTGATCAATCACCTTTTTATTGGTCTCAAAATCGGGAAACTCCACTGCCATCATCAGACCGCGGCTCCGCAGTTTCAAGGGTGCCAATAGTTCCAAAAACAATTTTTCTTTTGCTGCCACCGTTGCAACCAGGTTTTCTTCCCGCAACACTTCCCATGCGGCAAGGCCAGCAGCGCAGCTTACGGGATGTCCGCCAAATGTATTGATATGCCCCAACACCGGGTTATGGGTGAGGCTGTCCATGATTGTTTTACTGCTTACAAAAGCTCCCAAGGGCATGCCACCGCCCAAGGCCTTGCCCAGCAACAAGATATCGGGCACTACGCCAAACTGCTCAAAGGCCCAAAGCGTACCGTTGCGCCCAAAACCGCATTGTATCTCATCCAGCACCAACAAAGTCCCTACCTCGGTGCAACGTTGGCGCAGGGCTGGCAACCAACCATCTGCTGGTACGTTTACACCCATTTCTGCTTGGATGGTTTCTGCCACCACGCAGGCCGTTTGTTCGGTAATCTGCTGTAAATCTTCAAAGGAATTATAACGCAGTTGTACGATGCCCGGCAAAAGCGGCCGGAAAGCCTGTTGCCAATATTCGCTGCCCATAATGCTGAGGGCGCCTTGGGTACTGCCGTGATAGGAATTTTTAAAAGAAACGATTTGTGTACGGTTGGTATAGCGCTTGGCCAATTTCATGGCCCCTTCGGTGGCTTCGCTGCCACTGGCGGTGTAAAAGATGGAATGCAGGTTGGCAGGTAGGTGCGCTGCCAGTTGTTGGGCATAGCGTACCTGCGGATTTTCTACCAGTTCGCCATACACCATGATGTGCATATAAGCGGCGGCTTGGGCTTGTACGGCCTGCACCACTTTGGGATGGCAATGCCCTACATTGCATACGCTGATGCCAGCGATAAGGTCGAGGTATTCTTTGCCATTTACATCCCACAACGTACAGCCCTGCGCCTTTACAATTTCCAATGCCAAAGGTGCCGGGGAAGTTTGGCCCACATGCTGCAAAAAAAGTTGCCGTTGGTTCATGTGGCAAAGTTCGCAACAAAAAGTGGATATTTGTACGGGAAGGGAGATACTGGATGTGGAGGCTTTGCCGACACCACGCCTGCCCGACTACGTCATTTAGGCGGGCAATAGGCGTGGCTGGATACTGGATACTGGATGTGGATGTGGAGGCTTTGCCGACACCACGCCCGCCCGGCCGAAGCCTCGCCAGAATGAATCTTTCGGGCTGGCGTTCGGACGGGCCTGCCCGACTACGTCATTCAGGCGGGCAATAGGCGTGGCTGGATACTTGATGCTAGATGCTAGATGCTAGATGTGGAGGCTTTTAATCGGCATCACCTTGCCCAGCATGATGTGGCAAACGTGGCTGGAAACTGGAGCGGTCATCGAAAAACGGTCATCGTCATAGCCCGGCTAACTGTCCAACCAATATCATACCTTCATTATTTAAAAGATTAATCATATGCCTGTTATTTTACCCGTTAAAGGAATCTCCCCGGTTTTTGGGGAAAACTGTTTTATAGCCCCCAATGCCACCATTGTAGGCGAAGTAACCATGGGCAACGACTGTAGCATTTGGTTCAATGCCGTGGTTCGGGGCGATGTAAATAGTATTACGATGGGCAACAAGGTAAACGTACAAGACGGTGCCATTATCCATTGTACCTACCAAAAACACAGTACCACCATTGGAAATAATGTTAGCATTGGACACAATGCCATTGTACATGGCTGCGTTATTGCCGATAATGTGCTGATTGGCATGGGCAGTATTGTAATGGACCGGGTACAAGTAGGCAGCAACAGTATCATTGCTGCCGGTGCCGTGGTGCTGGAAGGTACCATTGTGGAGCCGGGCACGATATATGCTGGTATTCCAGCGAAAAAGGTAAAAGATATTAGCCAAGCGCTGATAGGCGGCGAAATTGACCGGATAGCGGAAAATTATGTGCTGTACAGTAGTTGGTTTAAGTAATGAGAAAATGTGCCAATTTGCAAATGTGCAAAAAAGCAGTATCCTTCATTAAAAGGCCTACTTTGATTGATTTTAACAAGTAAGGAATCAGCAAGGGGAATCCCGTTCATATTTGCACATCTGCATATTTGCATATTTGCACATTAAAATGTAAATTTGATTATGAAAAAAATGATCATTGCCGTTATCTGTCTGGCTTTTTTGAGCAGTTGTTTCATTTTCCGTAAAAAAGAGAAATACGGCTGTCCCACTGATGGGCGGAATGTGGGTGCAGAAAAAATTGCTTCCGGTGACGAAAAAGCCATCCGGCAGGCCAATAAAGCCAAATACAAAGGCGGCAGAAAAAGTTATTGATTTTTTACACAGGGCAAAATAAAAAACACCTATTTGCGTTACACAATTAGATTGCAACGTAAATCTCTAAATCCAATTTTGCTATGTGTTACCATTTAACAACCGATTTTGGCGGCACCGAAGCCGTCATTGACGACAACTGCGGCATTTCTAAATTTTATGCCATTGCAGGTGCTTTAAGCAGTGAACTACAAATCGACTTCCTCAACCAAGTAGATGACGCTGACACCCTCGACTGGGATTTTAAATACAAAGACCAGTTTTTAACCCTGCATTACAATATTTTCAATGGTGTGAGTATTTTTCCGCAACACACCAAAAGCATTAAGCAAGAGAACAAGGCCGTTTTAGAAATTGCACACTTTTTGGAGCAAAGGGCGTATTAGTTTTGATGCTGTACAGCCATTGTGAAATAAATGGAAATGACTTATTTACTCCTTAAGGGTATTTGAAAAAAATCCCTTAAGGTTATTTTGTAATATATTTTCCCGTATCTTTACTATATAAACGTAGACTTATATTGAATTAGGTTTTGTTTTCGTGCGACCTGTAAAAATGAACTTTGTGACCCTCTGTTAGACAAACCTAATCTACAATTTCGTTTATACATGATGCCTGCCCCGTCATGGGAAAGGTTAACCCTTAGTTAAACTTATAAGCCCAAACATTACTCAACTCTTAAACCAGCTTGAATGCTAAAAGCATGCTTGTTGGTAATGGGTCTATTGCATGAAGCTTGACAGCCATACCTCATTACTAATATGATTCGGCTAAATATTTATATAATACCGCATGCTAAACTTGTTTTTTTAACCTTAAATATAAAAACAATGGAAATGAAAAAAATGACGCTTTCCCAAGTAAAAGGGAAAATGAGCAAAGCCGAAATGAAAAAAGTTATGGGCGGCAGCGGCGGCGGTGTCTGCTGGCGTTGCGATGACGTTAGGGGTTACAGCAGTTGCTGGTACACCACTAATCCATGGACCTTGTGCCAAAGGGTTTACCCAGGATCTGCTGGTATCTCTTATCAAGTTGGTTGTTCTGGCTGTCATATGTAAGTTTTCAGCCGTTTGAAAAGCTGAGGGTGTATAGGCAGCTTAATTGCCAATGCCCCTCAGCATTTGTTTATAAATAATAGGAATTGTACGTATTGTGAAGCCCAGCCAAAATATTATCGCAGCTCTACTTAACCCCACTAAACTACCGATAACTCTCGTTATGTACTTCAAGTTACACATTTCTGCATTTTTTATTTGCTTAACATATGTGAGTTGTACATCCAATATTCGTGAAAGTAACAATAGTAAACATACTCAGGTCCAAATAAAGTCTATTACAAACGATGAACTGGTTGATACCAATTTGGTCTTCAATTCGTTGGAGGATTTTTATGCTTACCACCGAAATATGCAGAAAGAAATATTGGAACACTGCGCCAAACTCAAGGTTACAGCTTTGAATGGCAACTATTTGGCAGATAGTACGTATGCGAATTTTCAAGAGCTTTTCCTAATTCTGTTATATAGAAACCTACAACACCTGCCAAAAGAGAAAAAAGAATTCTATGCGCTGTATTCATTATTTGAACTATCTACCCTACTGGATTATGATAAAAAGAAAGCGCTATTCATGAAGTTTCCCGAACACTTACGCAATTCGGAGCAAGGGAGAAAAACCCTGATAATCTTAGAAAAAAAAGCAAGCCATGTTAATAAGGTCATCACTGATTACCCCAACTTGCCTTTAACAGATGCGCATAACAATAAAACACAGCTATTCAATTTGCTGAGTGCGAAAAAAAAGAAATTGATGGTTATGGGTGCCACATGGTGTTCGCCTTGCAGCTATGAGAATCAAAAAATATTTCTTGCAATCACAAACAATAAGATTGATACAAACAAGGTAGACATAATACATATTTCCATTGATGAAGACAGAAATAAGTGGGTGGAGTCATTAAAAAAACCTCCCTTTTGGTTTCACACATACAATTGTGCAAAAGGGCTATCTGAAAAGTTTTTTACTACTCTACAAGTAATCGGAGTGCCTCATTACATACTTATCAACGAAGAAAATTTAATAATAATTGAAGGGAGGAATATTGAAGAAATACTTCCCTACATCAAATAAAGCTTGAGCAAAAATGACCCAAAAAGAAGAAAACAAACCCACAAACTCTATTGCCGTAATGACTTGCTGGATCGGTAGCTATCCATGGTATTTCCCTTATTTTGTGCATACATGCAGCTACAACAGCAGTGTTGATTTTATCATCATTACAGATAACGAAGAGCCCATTGCCAATAAGCCAGCCAACATTAAGATAATAAACAAAAATCTAGCAGCAATCAAGGCACTGGCTTCCGAAAAACTTGGTTTCGAAGTAAGTTTGGATGCGCCCTATAAACTTTGCGATTTTAAACCCGCTTACGGGTTGATCTTCTCGGAATATATTAAAGAATATAGTTTTTGGGGGCATGCCGATATCGATCTTGTGTATGGGAGCATAAGGGATTTTATGACGGACGAGGTTTTAAACTATCACGACATCATAAGTTGCCGACATGATTATATCACTGGTAGCTTTTGTTTATTCAGAAATAATGACTATTGTAATTCACTATTTACACAAAGCATTGATTACAAAAAAGTATTTACCAACGATATAAATTGCTGCTTTGATGAATGTAATTATTTATTTAGCGAACTAGAGCAAGGAGGAACCATTTTTGACTTTCCGGACAATCTGCAAAGCATGACCTATGTTGTTAAAGATGCCGAGAGAAAGGGAAAATTAAAAGCCCATTTCGATTTTATTATCGTAGAAGGTACACCGGGTAAGATAAAATGGGACAAAGGGCATGTTTATTATAAAGATATGTACGAAGCGATGTATTATCACCTAATCAAATTCAAAACAGAAAGTAAAAGGCCAAAAGTATATGACCCTATCCCCGATACATTCTACTTTACACCTAGAACAATCAGGTTGACCCCTTAATATTTTTTCACCTCTATCGAATCAAGGATGTTCCGGTAGCTAATGTACCGTTCTTCGCTGATTTGCCCAGCCAATACCGCAGCTTTAACAGCGCAGTTGGGCTCGTTGATATGCATACAATTATTAAACTGGCAATTGGGCAGTACCGCCCGCATTTCTGCAAAATACTGGGAGAGTTCTTCTTTTTCTATATCCACAATACCAAACTCACGGATACCGGGCGTATCAATGATTTTACCGCCATTGGGTATATCGAACATTTCGGCAAAGGTGGTGGTATGCATGCCCTTACCGCTCCATCCGCTCACGTCTTTTGTTCGCAGTTCCATACCCGGAAACACACTATTGATAAACGAAGATTTGCCCACCCCGGAATGACCGCTTACCAACGTAGTTTTTTGCTGCAATAAAGCTTGCACTGCTTCTACGCCTTCCCCTTTTTCTACGCTCATTTGCATTACCCGATAGCCAATAGCCTCATATCGGGCTTTGAGTACGAGAAATAGCTGCTGCTCTTTGTCCCTATGCAAATCGCATTTATTAAATACAAGGATGGCAGGCACATGGTAGGTTTCGCAGCCCACCAAAAAACGGTCGATAAAACCCTGTGAAGTCTTGGGGTCTTTAAGGGTGGCAATCAGCAAGGATTGATCTAAATTGGCCGCTATGATATGGTGCTGGTGCTGGTTGCGTGGGCTTTGGCGGTTTACATAATTTTTGCGCTGATAAATACGGGTAATGGTTACGGTACCCTCCCCCTCATTTTCCATTTCCACATCTACCCAATCGCCCACCGCAATGGGATTGGTGGATTGCATGCCATCCATTTTGAAAATGCCCTTTAAACGGGCATTATAGGCCTTGCCCTCCTCATTTTTTACGAGGTACCAACTACCCGTTGATTTATATACTAACATTTTCATTGCACCACGAATGTAAAGGAATATTTATTGGGTTATGGGAATTTCTTAAACAGGAGATGCCGTAGCAGCAACTCCAACAGCAATAACGCCAAAGCGGCCAATACAAAAGGCGCAAACTTTTCAACGTATTTGGTGGTTTTGGTAATCTCTACCGTTGATTTTTCAAAGCCATCTATTTCGGCGTATACTTTTTTTAATCCTTCGTTGTCTTTGGCCCTAAAATATTTACCGCCCGTTTCAGTAGCAATCTGCGTGAGCAAACGCTCGTCGATAGCCACCCGCTGTACATCCATGATGGTATCGCCCATGGCCGTGCGAGTGGGTGTATTGGCCACCCCATCGGTACCCACGCCAATGGCATACACCCGCACACCGAAGGCCTTGGCAATTTCTTTGGCCGTATTGGGATCGAGGATGCGGCCACCATTATCCACGCCATCGGTAATCAATATCACCACTTTGGTTTTGGATTTGCTGGTCCGCAACCTTTCCACGCTAGTGCCGAGCCCACTGCCGATTGCTGTACCATCCTCCAATAGCCCACTGCGGATGGAGGCGATGGACTGCTCCAGCACGCCGTAATTGGTCGTAAGCGGACATTGGGTAAAACTTTCGCCACTAAACACCACTACCCCAATCCTATCGGTAACCCGTTTTTTTACAAAGTCGATGGCCACAGCCTTTGCTGCCTCCAAGCGGTTGGGTTGCAAGTCTTGGGCCTTCATGCTGCCGCTCACATCAATACACAGCATGATATCAATCCCTTCGCCATTGGCCACCTGCTCGCTCCGTGTTGATTGGGGCCTGGCCAGTGCTACAATGATAGCTGCCACTGCCAGCAAGCGTAGCACAAAAGGAAGGTGGCGCATACTGGCTTTCCAACTACCCAAACCCGGTGCTGATAACGAAGAAATGGCGATGGCACTTGCTTGCCGATTGTGTTTGGCTACATACCAAATAACCAATACCGGCAACAGCGCCAGTAGCGCAAAAAACCAAGGTTGGCCAAAATTGATATCTTTAAAATATTCAAAAATCATGCTTGTAACACTTGTTGCTTTTCTACCTGCTCAATGATATTTTTTATATCGTTCAACCATACAATGCTTTGATCTGGTGGGGGCATGAACTTGGCAAATTTAACGGCATCGCAGCCACGCAATGCTGCGCTGGCATTTGTGAGCATGGCAGATGGCCACTGCGCCTCTTTTAATGCCAATAAGGTATCGCCCGTTGTTTTATTGGCAAGCACAGTACCGAGCTTATAACCCATGTATGCTTTAAACAATTGCGAAAGCCGGGTGTGGTATAGCCTACATTCATCTGGCAAAGCCAAGTTCAATTGCTGCAAGGCTGCCAATTGTTGCATGGCTTGCTGATAAGCTGTTGCTGAACCTACCACTACTTTTTTGTCGGCACCTTTTCGTATCCATTTGTACAAAAGCCATATTAACACCGCTAGTATGGCCAGCGCACCCAGCCCGATGTAGATCCAACGCCAGGGCCATTCCTTTGTCTCCTCGGCATCTATAATCGGCTTAATGTCCCGCAGTTCGGCGGTGGTATCCACCGTAAAACCTACTTTGTACACAAGGGTATCCGCATATAATACAAGCGGCTTGGGCTGCCCTTGCTGTTGAAACGAAACTCCCAAGGCCGGCGTTTTCCATTGCCCACTATCAAAACAAGTAAAGGTTAGTGCTTGCTCCAATTGTACCGTACCATTGCTGCGCAGGGTATCCATTTCACCCGCTTGCACCAATTCAAAATGAGGCAAACTATCGGGTGGCGCAAACCAGGTTACGGTATAATTATTATCAGGGAAACTGGCTTTTATTTTTAGGGTGGCCTGCTCGCCAATGAGCAGTTCGTTTTTGTCGAGGTTGCTAGTGATTGTGGGCAATTGGGCCTTAGCCGTTGGCAACAGCCCTACCATTAGCCCAAAGGCGAGTAAAATAATGGTCCCTGTCCGTTTGTTATTGCCCATATCCTTATTATCAGCTCCGCCTAATAAAAAATTGCTGCAGAATTTTTACATAATCCTCATCGGTTCGCAGGTGCAGCAGTTCGGCCCCTGCAGTCCTAAACCAATTTTTACATTGTTCGCTTTGCGCCATAAAATATTGCTGGTAATTGTAGCGCACCAATGCATCGCTACTGTCTACCCATTTCGTTTTGCCCGTTTCGGCATCCTGCAATTGCAACAGCCCCGCCGGTGGTAGTTGCATGTCCATTTTATCGTACACCCGCAAACCGATTACATCGTGCCGACTGCCGATCACTTTCAAATCGTTGCTAAAATCGCCACCGATAAAATCACTGGCGATAAACACAATGCTTTTTTGGCGGGTGGCGTTGTTCAAATGTTTCATGGCTTCTGCCAAATTGGTTTTTGTGCCATTGCTTTGTCCCGCCAGCAATTGGCGTACAATCAGTAGCGCATGCTGCTTGCCCTTGCCCGGAGCGATATACCGCTCTACCTTATCGCTACAAAAAATGGCGCCTACTTTATCGTTGTTGTTGATGGCACTAAAGGCCAGCACTGCACAAAGTTCATCGATCAAATCTTTTTTGCGGCGCAGCACCGTACCAAATAGGTTGCTGGCACTGGTATCTACCAATAACATCACATTCAGTTCCCTTTCTTCCTCAAATACCTTGGTAAAAGGGTGGCCAAACCGGGCGCTCACATTCCAATCGATAAAGCGCACATCATCCCCTGCGGCATACTCCCGCACTTCCCTAAACCGCATGCCCTTGCCCTTAAAAGCAGTATGGTACTCTCCCGTAAACAAGTGGGTCGTTATCTTTTTGCTTTTAATTTCTAGCTCTTTTACTTTTCGTATGATCTCTTCTGTAGTCATAATCGTTGGCCGATAACCGTTGGCCGTTGACCGCATGTCAACCTCAATAGCCCCAACTTCATTTTATTATTTAAGATTCTCTTTCTCGTAAAATCGTATCATTCCATTAATCAATTGTAAACATTTCTGTATCAATGCATTTGCAACAACTACTTCTGTTGCAGATAAAATACCTACCATCAATGCTACCTCAAGTAGCGTTTCCGTTTCGTAAGCAGAGCCTCTTGCAATATGAAAAAACTGAACGGTTTCCTTCTTATGATTTCGCCCAATACCTTCAGCTATATTGGCAGGAATTGAAACGACAGCACGCCTGCTTTGGGAAACCAATCCATATTGCTCATCTTTAGGATATTTTTTCATCAAATTATACACTTCATTTACCAACTGCATGGATTGTAACCATACATCTAAGGTTTTGTAGTTTGTCATATTAGTAACAGTTTAATATTTTAAAAAGAGTACAAAATTATTAGCAAAAATTTGCTCCTACTAAACGATAAGCGGCCCACGGTCATCGGCCAACGAACCTCGGTCATCGTCTCCTATGGTACCGCCACCTCCTTCAATATCGCATCCACCACCATTTCCGCATTAACGCTTTCGGCTTCTGCTTCGTAGGTGAGGCCGATACGGTGGCGCAGCACATCTTTGCAAATGGCCCGCACATCTTCGGGTACTACAAATGCCCGTTTGTTCAAAAACGCATGGGCTTTGGCTGCCAGGGCCAAATTGATACTGGCCCGGGGCGAACCGCCAAAAGCAATCAAGGGCTTGAGGCGTGACAAATTGTATTGCTCCGGAAAACGGGTGGCAAACACAATGTCCAATATATACTGTTCGATTTTTTCATCCACATAAATCTGCCGGACCAATCCCCTTGCCTGCAATATCTCCGTTTTGGCAGCCACCGGATTAATGGGGGGCATGGTAAGCCCTTGGGTATTTTGACGTATGATGAGTTGCTCCTCCGCCTTATTGGGATAGCCCACAATCACTTTTAGCATAAAGCGGTCTACCTGCGCCTCGGGCAATGGGTAAGTACCCTCTTGCTCAATGGGGTTTTGCGTAGCCAGTACCAAAAAAGGTTCATCCAATTTATAGGTGGTATCGCCAATGGTTACCTGCCGCTCTTGCATCGCTTCCAACAAGGCGCTTTGCACTTTGGCAGGCGCCCGGTTGATTTCGTCGGCCAGGATAAAGTTGGCAAAAATGGGGCCCTTGCGTACGATGAATTCATTCTTGGGCTGATTGTAAATCATGGTACCGATCACATCGGCGGGCAATAGATCGGGGGTAAACTGTATGCGGCTGTAATGGGCGTCCACGGCTTGGGCCAGCGATTTGATGGCCAAGGTTTTGGCAAGACCGGGTACCCCTTCCAGCAACACGTGCCCATTACTGAGCATGCCTATCAGCAAACGCTCCACCATACCCTGCTGCCCTACAATCACTTTGCCCAACTCATCGTTGATCTTCATTATAAAACCCGCTGCATGATTAATTTTTTCGTTCAGCAAACGGATGTCATCGGCTGTTTGTAACATATCTACCTGATTATTAATTGATGGATGCCAGTTTTTATGAGCATGGCCATTGGCCTGCAAAATACAAAGTAAGTATTAACAATAATTTTGCCATTGTACCGACTATGTAAAAACTTTGTTAAAATGGGATAACTTTAACAAAAAAACATGTTTAATCAACAATTAATTACCACTTCCAACCAATTGGAGGGGTACAAGGTAGTTACGCATTTGGGTGTTGTTCGGGGTATTACCGTTCGCAGCCGTAGCATATTTGGCAATATTGCCGGTGGTTTTCAAACGCTTTTTGGCGGCAAGATTTCCATTTATGCCGAGCTGTGCGAAAAGACCAGGGCCGAAGCCTATGACCTGATGATGCAACATGCGGCCGAGATGGGGGCCAATGCCATCATCAATATGCGGTACGATGCCAATGAGGTGATGAATGGGGTAACCGAAGTATTGGCTTATGGGACGGCGGTGGTGGTGGAGAAACTAATACCGTGATTGTTGTGATTGTATGATTGCTGTGATGGCCCATGTCCCCACTCGCTGCGGGAGTTGATTTGATGGTCAGTGGGGACACTGACCATGGTGGAGAATGATTTTATATAGTCAATAGTTTATATGGAACATAAAAAACCTGAAGGCTTCGAAAAAGAATTGAGCGATTATGGCGTAGTACTTTATGATAGCTTTTGCGGGGAGCCAACAGCATGGGGTTATAAAATACTTACTTTTCTTGGCGAAGATCGCTTTGGCCTGTTATACGAATATGGAGAACCTAGATGTGCATCCATGGGTGTTTGGGTATTGGTTATAAAAACCTTGACCCGGGAGGAAGCGATTGAAAAATATGGTGTCATCACAGAGGAGGTTTTTGGGCCGAGGGGTGGCTGGAAATCAGTACGTTTTGGAGAAAAAATATTTATCAGTCCCTATTTACGTCCCGCAAAATAGTCGGTGGGACACCGAACATGGTAACGGGGCACTGACCATGGCGATAATTAACTCAAGTACTTCCCCACAATCGGCAATCTTCTACCCACACCAAAAGCCTTGGGGCTGATGCGGATGATGGGGCAGAACTGATTGCGCTTGTACTCATTCATGTTTACCATGCGCAATACCCTATCCACCAAAGCGGGGTCAAAGCCTTGGGCCTTTATTTCGTTGGGGCCCTGTCTGCGTTCAATGTATTGGTACAGCAATTTATCCAGTACGGCATAATCCGGTAGGCTGTCGCTGTCTTTTTGGCCCGGCCGCAGTTCGGCACTCGGCGCTTTGGTAACGATATTCGTAGGAATGATTTCGCCATTGCGATTGATGTATTGGGCCAGTTCGTACACCTGCAATTTGTAACAGTCGCCCAGCACGCCCAAGCCACCCGCCATATCACCGTACAATGTACCATAGCCGGTGGCCAGTTCGCTTTTGTTGGACGTATTGAGCAAAATGTACCCAAACTTATTGGCGATGGCCATCAACAAATTACCACGGGTACGGCTCTGTATATTCTCTTCGGCAATGCTAAAGGGCAAATCTTTAAAAATGGGCGATAGCTCCTGCAAAAAGCTTTCGTAAATATTTTTGATGGGCACAATATCATAAGGGTTGCCTAAATTTTTGCTCAACTGTTCGGCATCGCTTACGCTGTGGCCGGTTGAGTATTGCGAGGGCATTAACACGGCCCTTACATTGGCTGCACCCAAGGCTTCGCAGGCCAGCGCCAAGGTAACAGCACTATCAATGCCGCCGCTGCTGCCGAGTATGGCCTTGGTAAAACCCATTTTTTCAAAGTAATCTTTAATCCCCATCACAATGGCATCGTGTACCTGCGCAATATGCAGGGCAGGCTCCAGCAGTGCCGGGTTCAGTTCCTCATCGGGCACCTGATCTACGGTAGCTTCCACCAACCCTTGCACCGTACCATCCTCCTGTAACACAAAGCCTTCCAAAGCCTCTGCAAAAAGCGGCATTTGCCTATGCAGGTTGCCTAACTTGTCAAATACCAACGAAGCTCCGTCAAACACAATCTCCGTTTGGCTGCCCACCCCATTGCAATAGAACATCGGCAACCCATACTTGGTTACATTGGCCTTTACCGTGGCTTTCCGGTCTTCCACATGGGTATAATCGAAAGGCGATGCCGAAATATTGATCATCATATCTGGCTGCTGTTCCATCAATTTGTCCATGGGGCAAATGCGGTACAGCGGATTGTCGCCTAGGTTCCAAATATCTTCACAAACGGTAATGGCCAAGCGATATCCTTTAAAGGGCACTACTTTCCACTCGTAGGCCGGTTCAAAATAGCGGTACTCATCAAACACATCATAGGTAGGCAAACAGGTTTTGTGCGCCACCGCTTTCACTTCTTTTTCATACAAAAACCAAGCGCCGTTAAACAGGTCCTTGCCCTCCTTTACGAGGTTTTTATCGGGTGCCCCCACTATCACACCAATGGTATCGGCATGTTGCCGGATGGCATCAATGGACTGGTTGCACTTTTGCAAAAAATCCTCAAACTCCAAAAAGTCGCGGGGCGGGTAGCCGCAAATGCTCAATTCGCTAAAAACGATCAAATCCCCGCCAGCAGCTTTGGCCTGTTCCACTGCCGCAATAATTTTGGCTGTATTGCTTTCAAAATTGCCAATATGGTAGTTCTGTTGCGCTAAAAAAATTTTCATCTGCACCACCCGCCTGTAATGGGGGTTTTGTTTTAAGTTTGTGAATGGTTCAATTACCATGTAAAGTTAAATCAATCTCATACAAACATGCTTAGGATTATCATATTTATGCTGTTGGCCTTTGTGGGACTGGCAGCCTGTAACAACGGCGAAAAAGCGCCCGATGTGTCTGGCATCAAAGTAAACCTGAGCGTGCAACGGTTTGAAAAGGATTTTTTTGCATTGGATACCAATCGCATCGATGCTGGTTTGGATGCCCTTAAGACCAAATACCCCAGTTTTTTTCCCGTGTTTATCGGCGAAATATTGGGCATCGACAACAATATGATCCAAAGCGGCATGGCCCCCGCGGCGGTCCGCTCCTTCATCGGTACATATAAAAAGTTATACGATAGTACCGCATTGGTCTTTGGCGACTTCGACAAACAGGCGAGTGCCGTAAAAAAGGGGTTGCAATACCTAAAATACTATTTTCCCAATTACAAGGCACCTGATAAACTCATCAGCTTTATTGGCCCCATGGATGTGGCCTACCCTACCAGTTTTGGCATACAGAGCGATATATTGATGCCCGATGCTTTTGGCGTGGGCCTGCACCTGCATATGGGCAGCGGCTTTTCTTATTACCAAAGCGAGCAGGGCCAACAATTGTACCCGCAGTATATTTCTAACCGCTTTGAACCGGATTATATTGCCCTCAACTGCTTCAAACCCATTGTGGATGAGCTGATATCCGCCAACAATGAAGACAAGCCCTTGGTACAGCAAATGGTATTGAATGGAAAACGGTTGTACCTTTTGAGCAAGCTCCTTCCCGGTACGGACGAATACAAACTGATGGGCTACACGGAAGCGCAAATGAAAGATTGTTACAAACATGAAGCGGCCGTGTGGGATTTGTTTGTGCGCAACAATTACCTACAGCTATCCGATAAAAACATCATTAAAAACTATGTGGGCGAAGGGCCCAAAACACAAGAACTGGGGGAAGCTGCACCGGGCAATATCGGCAGCTTTGCGGGATGGCAAATTGTAAAAAAGTACATGGCCAAAAACCCATCGGTTAGCTTGCAGCAACTGATTGCTAAGGATAATGAGCAATTGTTTCAGGAGGCGAAGTACAAACCTTAATGTAGTGAATAGTGAATAGGGAATAGTTAATAATGCCATGCCTATGGCTTGGTGGCGCTCTGCGCCAAATAGTTGAAAGTGGGCGGTCCATGGACCATAGACGATGGACCATGGTCTAAACCCTGTCAACTGCCCGCTGTCAACCGTCAACTACTTTAGGCCGCATTGGCCAATACCATGGCTTCGGGTTTTTTGCCCAGATACTTCATTACCCTAAAATGTGAAGCAAGCGCCCCCAACATAGTAGGATATTGATTATAGGGCAAATTGAATTCAGCGCATTTGGCCATTACTATTTTGCTGATGGCGGGATAATGCACATGGCTGATTTTGGGGAAGAGGTGATGTTCTATTTGAAAATTGAGGCCGCCCACAAACCAAGAAATCACTTTGTTGTTCATGGCAAAATTGGCCGTGGTTTTTAACTGAAATTCGGCCCAAGCTGTTTCCAAGTGCTTGGTCTCGTCTAAGCCGATATGCTCAAACTCGGTATTCTCTACCACATGCGCCAATTGAAACACCAGCGAAAGGGTTAAACCCATTACGGCATGCATGGCAAAAAAACCGGCCAACCAAGGCAGGAAGCCCCATACTTTTATAGGCAACAGAATATAAAAGGCCAGATAGCATATTTTGGTAGCCCAAAAAATGACATGGTTCTTGGTGTTCATTTTCCACGCTTCGGTGGTATAAATTTTACGGGTAAAATACTTGGTAAAATCCATAAAAAACAACCAAAAGATAGATGACAAGGCATAAATAGGCAGTAAGTAAAGGTGCTGGATTTTATGTGCGGGCACCCATTTTTGCGATTCGCATTGGCGGATGATGGGGCTTTTGGCAATATCATCATCAATGCCATCTACATTGGTATAAGTGTGGTGGATGATATTGTGCTTTTGCTTCCAGAAAAAAGAACTGGCACCTAAGGCATTGGCGCTCAAACCCAGAAAGTCGTTCAACTTGGGGCGGGTAGAATAGCTGCCGTGGTTGGCATCGTGCATTACGCTAAACCCAATAGAGGCGGAAACAAAACCCAGCCCTCCACAAAGCAATAGGGCAAAAAGGGGACTCGGTTGCACAAACATGAGTGTACTATAAATGGCGATTGCGGCGCCTATCAAAATAATCGTTTTGCTAAAAAGTCGCCAATCGCCTGTTTTTTTTATTTTGTTGGTGGTAAAATAATTGTCAACCGCAGATTTGAGCGATTGGAAAAACAGGTTATCACTGTTGTTGAAAGTTACTTTTGCCATTTTAACATTTTATTATTGATCTACTGCTACTGAAATGCAACAGGCTAATGTGCGTTACCCAGCTTTACTCAAGGAGCAATAAAGGTACAACCAAAATGCATACCCTGTATGTAAAATTGACTAATCGGGCCAATTTGCGTTTCAAAGTTAAACGAAAGTGCAAAAAAATGACATTGCGGGGCCACACATGGCAGCAAATGCTTATTGGTGCCTCAATTGAGCTTAAAAGGGGCTTGCATTTCAAATGCGGGGATGAACACGCTGAAAGTACGTTTATTGGTGATATTTTCCATGGTATAAGTGCCGTGCATTCGGCCCAATTCGGTACGCAAATTACAGCCGCTTACGTATTGATAGTGTTCGCCAGGGTTGATTTGGGGTTGTACGCCCACTACCCCATCGCCCTCGGTTTCCCGTAAACTGCCATTGCTATCAAAAATAAACCAATGCCTGCTGAGCAATTTTACCGCAAATACATTGTGGTTTTCGATGGTGATGCGGTAGGCAAACATGTACTCATTGTTCACAGGGTTGCTGTAATCTGGCTGGTAGTATGTTTCAACCGTAATTTTTACCCCTTCTGAAATTTGAGAAACCATATTGCTGTGTTACAATGTGAAATTAACCCAATTTAATTGGTTTTGTTGTAAATTGTGTAAGGTTTTTTTCAACTATAATACCATTATCATGCCACTACAAACGCATAAATATACCAACGGTACCATCACCATCGTATGGAAGCCCAGCGTCTGCATCCATTCCGGCATCTGTTTCAAGGGCCTGCCCGAAGTATTTGACCCCCGCCGCAAGCCTTGGATTGAAGCAGACAATAGCAGCACCGAAAGGATCATCGAACAAGTAAAAGCCTGCCCCAGCGGGGCGATTAGTTTTTATTATAATGAGGACAAGGGTTGATTTGGTTACGAGTTGATTTGGTTGCGGGTTACGGGTTTTTTGGACACGGATTTTGATGGATTGCACGGATTACACGGATTAGGGTTGGGTAGCAAGCTCCTTCCTATTTCTGAAACTATCCTGACCATTTTTTGCACATCTGCATATTTGCACATTCAATCAGCACCTCACCTCACCTCACCGCACCCCATACCCTTCCTTCTTCAACCATTGTACAATTTTATCCCGGTTATCCCCTTGGATGATGATTTCGCCATCTTTTACACTACCGCCTGTACCACAAAAGTTTTTCAATTTTTTGCCCAGTGTTTCCAAGTCGGCTTCGGTGCCCACAAAACCTTCCAACAAAGTAACCGTTTTGCCGGCCCTTCGCTTGCGGTCCAAGCTCACTTTTAGCTTTTGCAGCTTAGGTTCCAGCGTTTCCTGCGGCTCCGTTTCTTCCGCTTCGGGTTTAAAATTGGGATCGGTGGAGTAAACCAGTCCACCCAATGAAGACAATTTTTTCTTTGACATATACTGCCCGTAATGATGGTTATAAAATCTGCGCCTTTAGGCTTAAATCCAAGCTCCGGGCCTGGTGGATAATGGCCCCGGAAGAAATAAAATCCACCCCTGTGGCCGCATAATCTTGCAGGTTACTGTAGTTGATCCCGCCACTGGCCTCTGTTTCGTAAGCACCATGGATGAGTACCACCGCTTCGGCTACCTGTGGCGACGTAAAATTATCCAGCATAATACGGTGTACCTTGCCCACCGCCAACACCCGCTGCACATCGGCCAAACTGCGGGTTTCCACTTCTATTTTCAGTCCCGGCTTTTTTTCCTGCACATACAGCGCTGCTTTTTCAATCGCCTTTTCAATGCCGCCGCAATAGTCGATATGGTTGTCCTTTAGCATAATCATATCGTACAGGCCAAAGCGGTGGTTGTGCCCACCACCAATACGTACCGCTTCCTTTTCCAACAACCGAAAATTGGGGGTGGTTTTGCGGGTATCCAACAGGCGGGTTTTGTAACCGGCCAGTTTATCCGTGTATTGGCGGGTAAGGGTGGCAATACCGCTCATGCGCTGCATACAGTTGAGCACCAGCCTTTCGCACTGTAAAATGGTGTGCACTTTGGCCGATACCTCAAAAGCGATATCGCCGTAGGCCATCGCCTCCCCATCTTTTTTAAACGGGGTAAATACACTATCGGGCTGCATGTACGCAAAAACGGCTTCGGCCACTTCCATACCGGCCAACACCCCATTTTCCTTCACTTTTAGGATGGCCTTGCCTTGGGCATTGGCATCAATGGCCGACAGGGTAGAATGATCGCCATCGCCAATATCTTCGGCCAATGCATTTTGTATCAACAAATTGAGTTTCGCTTTGTCCATCATGCCACAAAACTATAACAAAAAGGCCCGGGTTTTACCCCAGGCCTATTCAAAATTATTGTATTAGTGTCGCTTAGCGTTCAAATTTCAATTCCTGCAATACTTGCCCATCGCCCCGCTGCTTCATGTAAATGGTAGTGCGGAAATTGCCGGCCTTGGTTACCAATGTACCAATATAATATTGGTTACCACTGTTTTCGCCTTTGTGTATCGCCACGATATCTTTAACCGGATTGTTGGCTAAAAAATCTTTCAACACCACTTCTGCCTGCGTTTTGCTAAAGCTGCTGCTTTTGCCCGGAAGGGTCATTTCCACCGTGTTGTCAAAATATTTGGCTACTTGCGCCGCATTAGAGCCCTTAATGGCCGCTACCACCGCATCAATGCTTTGTGAATAAGTAAAAGATGCGACCGCAAAGGCCAAGGTGAGTAAGGTAAAAATTCTTTTCATTTTGTGTAAGAGTTTATATGGATAAATGAGCCAAAAACGTGCCAAGCTCTGTTAAATACTACCATTATGTTATGACACATCGTTAAACAGACTATATTTAACGCTTAAAAGTTGCAAATATTATAGTTTTACAATATGCAAGAGAGAAAGACGATTTTGATAGTAATGGACGGCTGGGGGCTGGGACAGGTTAAAAGTAGCGATGCCATACAGCATGCTTATACCCCCTTTGTGAGCAGTTTATACAAAAAATATCCACATACCACCTTGGTTACCTGTGGCGAGCCCGTGGGCCTACCCGATGGGCAAATGGGCAATAGCGAAGTGGGGCACCTGAATTTGGGCGCTGGGCGCATTGTGTACCAAGAGCTACAGCGCATCAATGTGGCCGTACGCAGCGGTACATTTGCCAAAAACGAGACTTTATTACAGGCCATACAATACGCCAAAAAGACCCAAAAAACCTTGCACCTACTAGGTTTGGTGAGCGATGGCGGCGTACACTCCCACATTGGCCATTTAAAAGCCATCACCAGTTTGTGCCAAGCCGAAGGGCTTACCCAACTGTTGGTACATGCGTTTACCGATGGCAGGGATACCGACCCCAAAGGCGGACTCGACTACCTAAAAGATTTACAGGCACATTTGGACCAAACCGTGGGCAGCATTGCCACCATTACCGGCCGTTATTATGCCATGGATAGGGACAAACGCTGGGAAAGGGTAAAACTGGCCTACGATGCCTTGGTGAACGGCCAAGGTGAGTCTGTTAGCGATATATTTACCGCTATACAACGATCGTACGACAATGGGGTTACCGATGAGTTTATCAAACCCATTATCAATAATCGGGTAGGCAATACCCTCATCAAGCCCGGCGATGTGGTGATTTGCTTCAATTTCCGTACAGATAGGTGCCGGGAAATTACCGAAGTGCTTACACAAACGGATAAGCCGGAATTAGGTATGTATAAACTGCCGCTGAATTATACCACCTTAACGGAATACGACAAAACCTTTGTGGGCGTAAACGTAGTGTTCAACAACGATGATTTGACCAATACCTTGGGTGAAGTACTGGAGCAGCAGGGCAAAACCCAGCTCCGCATCGCCGAAACGGAAAAATACCCGCATGTTACCTTCTTTTTCAGCGGGGGAAGGGAAAATCCATTTGAGGGCGAAAAACGCATCATGGCGGCCTCGCCCAAAGTGGCTACTTATGATTTACAGCCCGAAATGAGTGCGGTAGAGCTAACGGATGCGTTGCTGCCCGCCATGGAAGCGGATAGGCCCGATTTTATTTGCCTTAATTACGCCAATGCCGATATGGTGGGGCATACAGGCGTGTGGGGAGCCGTTATCAAAGCTGTAGAAACGGTGGATGCCTGCGTAAACCGGGTGGTTACCAAGGGCTTGGAACTGGATTATACCATCCTGCTCACGGCCGACCATGGCAATGCGGATTATATGGTCAACGAAGATGGGAGTCCCAATACGGCGCATACGCTCAACCCTGTGCCACTGTTTGTAATCAGCAACGACTTTACAGGCACTGTGAAGCCCGGCAAATTGGGCGATATTGCCCCTACCATATTAACGCTGATGGGCTTGCCGATACCGATGGAGATGACGGGGGAGGTTTTGGTGTAGTGAATAGTTAAGAGTGAATAATGAGCGGCTTTTAGGCGGTATTGGGTATTGGGGTATTGGGTATTTGAAGAATATGTTTAATCAGTTAGTTTTCGCTGAGAATGAAGAGCATAAAGTTTGTCTTTACGCAAGAGACTGATAAAATAAAAGCTAGCCAAATACCCATTACCATATTACCCAATACCGACCGATTGCAATATGACAAACAACTCATTCCCCGCTCTGGGATGTACGGAATTATAACAAGGTGAAAATACCAACAGCTCAAAGTAAGTTTCAAAATAAGTCCTGTATTCATCGGCACTGCCGCCAAAAGGTGGGCCGGCCGCTTCAAATTCCCTATTAAACAAAACACCTACCAGTTTGCCACCCGGTGCCAGCAGTTGGTGCATTTGTTGAGCATAGTTAGGCCGCAAACTAGGGTCGATGGCGCAGAAAAAAGTTTGTTCCAGTATCAAATCATATTCGCCTTGGTGGGCAAAGAAATCCCCTTCCATTACTTTTAAATGGGGTTCGTTCGCAAACTGTTTTTGCAGTTCGGCCACCAGTAGAGGGGCTATGTCTAGCACCGTAATATTGGTAAAACCTTGTTGCAACAGATAAGCCGCTTCGTAGGTATTTCCGCAGCCGGGTATCAATATGCGCAGGTCTTTGTTCGTCAATTGATCGATGTAGGCCTTTAAAGGCGGCGATAATTGCCCCAAGTCCCAGCCCGTGGACTTGGTGGCGTAACGTTCGTTCCAGTATTGTTCGTTTAATGTTGTCATGTTTATTTCTTTTTCCCCTTGGCTTAAAAGCCAAGGTAAGGGAGCCTGTCAATTCAAAGGCCTTCGATCTCCGTTACCGTGGCCTTCAGGCTACGGCTAAGGCTAAACCCGGCTTATCCCCACAATATAGCATCCCCTCCTTTAGTACAAACCCGCCCGTTACTCCATCGCTGCTTAAATCAAAACTGCCATCCAAATCTAGGTAACGGGTATTGCTGCAACTATACGCTGCATGCAAGGCTGCGGTAATGCTAACAATACTTTCGTCGTTGCAGCCCCAAAACAAATCAATATGCCTTTGTTGTGCCAGCAGCGCAATTTCCCGAGCGCCACGGATACCGCCACATTTCATCAATTTAATGTTAAAGATACCATAAGGCAGGGGCGTTTGGCAGAGTTCCATGGCCGATGTTGTATCGAGCAAGGATTCATCAGCAGCTAACAGGCTCCGCTCGGCGGTAGACAGTTGCCGCAGCATATCCTCGCTGCCCACTGGCAAGGGTTGCTCTATCAACTCTATATCGAGTGATTGGGTAGCTTTCATGAACTGTTGCAACTGAACCAAATCATAGCCTTGGTTGGCATCCACCCGCAGCTTCATTTTACCCCTGTACTTTTCCGTGAGTTTGGTTACCCGTTCAATATCCGCTTCCACCTCCAAGCCCGTTTTTATTTTGATGATCCTAAAACCACGGGCATAGATACCCGCCGCTTCTTCCAACATGGCAGCCGTATCTTTGATGCCAATGGTAAAAGAAGTGGGCAGCGGTCCTTTTTTACAGCCGTACAAATCCACCACCCTAATGCCCACCCATTGGCAAAACGCATCGTGCAGCGCAATATCAATGGCCGCTATGGTGCCGGGCATGTGTGGAAAGGTCAGCAGGGCTTCGTCGATGATTTGATTGAAAAAGCGGATATCCCTACCCACCAACTGCTGTACAAAATCCTGCTGCAAGTTGGCCAATGTAAGCGCCGATGTTTCGCCCACCACTTCCGCAAAAGGGTTGGCAGCACCGATGCCTCGGATACCGTTTTCCAATTCCAGTTCCAAAAAAACAATTTCCGCATCCTCCGTTACATGATACGCAATGGTATAGGGATTAGTAAGGGGCAATTGTTGCAGCCATGCTTTTACCGATTTTATTTTCATGGCTTGGGTTTGATGAGTGACTGTATAATGGGCAGTATTGGATATACGCCCTGCTCCAAGGGCAGCATTACCGGTATTTGCAATGCCGCTTCATAAGCCGTTTGAAAATCCAAGGCTTCTTCCAAGGTACAATCCTCTGTATTCAAAGCCAAGGCCATTACTTGTGAGCCGTACATTTTGATCAATTCAATCTCCGACTTTACAGAATGGATGTTGCCCCACTCAGGTATATGGTCGTAATACTGCCGCTTGGGGGCATGTACCAATATCACCTGCTTGGCATTGCCCGATACCAACAGCTCCGAGCCACAGGGCCCGCTGGGGTTGCGCAGTGCCGCCTGCCCTTCTATCAACAACACATCGGCATTGGTTTGTTGCCAGCAGCTTACCAAGGCATGCTCCAACTCCCCCGAAATAAAATCGTTGAGGGTAGAATCGAATATAAAACCATATTGCCCGCCTTGCAGCCAGCCCGTTTGCCCGGTATAAATCATTTGCGCATGGATGCCCGCAGCTTGGCAGGCTTCCTTTACCAATCGGCAGGTGGTGCGTTTGCCCAAGGCACAGTCGGTTCCCATCACGGCAATGATGGGCGCTGTGATGGTGTAAATGGAGGCATCCCAAAAATGGAGGTCTTCCCTATTCTTCGGCTTGCGCACATCAATCAGTTCCACGCCGTATTCCGCTGCCAATGTTACCAATGCTGGTTTGCTGCACAAAAATTCGTGCAAGCCATTTACGATACCCATTTTTTGTCGGATACAATCTTCGATAATCGGTATAAAATGTTCAGGCAGTTTACCGCCCACCGTAGCAATGCCGATGATGCAATACTGTATGTCCGGTATGCTGCTTACCGCTGCCGCTACCGTGGGCAATACGGGTATGTTGCGATGTTTGCCGTCCAACACTTCGCCGGCATCGTTGTCCGATTGTACACTGTCTATTATCGCTACAATCTCGTAGCGTTCTGTTCCACGTATCAGCCCATGCGCTGTTTTGGCATCCGACGATTGCAACATGCCGTCTGTTAATACAATGGCTTTGGGTTTATGTAATTCCTTCATTGATTGTTCGTTAAGCTATAAATTTATTGAGCCTATTTTTGTTATTTGTTTATTAACTAAAGTCTTACTATCAAACGCTGCCATTTCTGGCAAACAGGATTCTCTCACCGGGGCAAATCGTTTACCTGATTTAAACGTTAGTGATTTCAATGCTATGATAAATCTTTGGTGATGGCCTCACCCCGGCCCTCTCCCACAGGAGAGGGTGTCTCGAAGATAGAAGCGAAGTACCATGGTTGAGGCTTCGCTATGGTCTTCGTGATTGCCTCCTCTCCTTTGGAGAGGAGGATAGGAGGTGAGGCCCTCATTATCTCCCCACAAACTCACCCGGATATTTTTGTGTGGCTTTTTTATCCTGATATACCAACACCCCATTTACCCACACTTTTACAATGCCATCCGACAAAGCTTTGGGGTTTTGTACATTGGCATTGTCCTTTACCGTATCGGGATCAATCAATACCAAATCGGCAAAATAGCCCGGCGCCACAATGCCCCGGTTGGCGATGCCGGTATGCTCCGCCGCCAGTCCTGTCATTTTATTGATGGCGGTTTCCCAGCTCATGATTTTCTTTTCTTTTACATAGTGCGATAACACCCTTGTAAAACTACCATAGCCCCTAGGATGCCCGCCGTTGGCCCCATCCGAGCAGATATTGGTATGCTGCCAACTCAAAAAAGCCATGATGTCTTCCTCGGCCATCGACTTGCCCATAATGGCCTGTATCCCCCCCGCATCGGGGTGCTGCTTTTCGTACTCGGCAGCAGCGGCTACCAAGTACAACAAAGTTTGTGCAGGGGTTTCGTTTCGCATTTTGGCAATGGCCGTAATGGTTTTGCCCTTATAGGTGCTGTCGGGTGCATAGCGTACCAAAATGGAACCCGCCGGATCAAACAAATGATCGGTGGCATAAGTAGCCGCTTTGAGACTGGTAAAATCTTTATTGGGAAACAGTACCCGCAAAGTACTGTTCCAAAAATCGTAGGGGTAACAATCCGCCGTAATGTCGATGCCACTGGCACGGGCATTTTGCAAAGTGGCCAATAATGCAGTGGCCGTACCCCAATCATCTTTCAATGCCATTTTGATATGCGAAATCTGCACCGGCAATTTGGCTTCTCGGCCAATTTGGATAATCTCATCAATGGCATCGGTTAGGTTGATGTCTTCGCTGCGCACGTGGCTGATGTAGCGGGCCTTTTCCGCCGCCGCTACTTTGGCGAGTTCAATCACTTCATGGCGGTTACTGTAAAAGCCCGCCTCATATTCCAACCCTGTTGAAAGTCCCAACGAGCCCTTTTGCAATTCTTCTTTTAGTAAAACCTTTATCTTTCCCAGCTCGGCTGCTGTTGCTGGTCTCGCCAAATTGTCCACACCCATTATTTTTTCCCTGATGGCCGCATGGCCCGTATACGTAGCCACGTTAATGGCAGCAGGTTTTTGTTTGAGGTAAAGTTGCAAACTGTCCACTGGATCGCCATCGCCGTCCTGCCCTGCCACAATGGTGGTAACGCCTTGGTTCAGCGCCGCCAATGCTTCGGGATATTTGTCCAACGAACCCGCCAAATGGCTATGGCTATCAATAAAACCCGGTGCCAAAATTTTACCTTGACCATCTAACACTTCCTCGCCCGCAAAAGGCGACAGGTTGCCCACCGCCAAAATCCTTTTGCCCTGCACCCGAACGGAGGCGGCCCTTTCCACGGTACCCGTCCCATCTATCAACCTTACGTTTGTAATTAAAAAGGTACTAGCCGCAACTGTTGCGTTGCCTTGCATAAAAGCCCGTGCTACCCGGTTGCCGTTGCCATTGCTGCCGCTGCTTAATATCACCAAGGTGCGCTTTCTTTTCACATCCCGGCAAATCAAATTGACAAAGCCCACCCATCCACCGCTGTGGGAATATTGTTGTTCCTTGGCATCATCAATAAACCAGCCAAAGCCATAGGAATAGGTGGTGCCATCGTTTAGCTTTACGGGTTCAAAGGCTTGGGCCAATGTGGATCGTTTTAGCAATTTTTCGGTAGTCAAGCTCTGCTCCCATTTGTACAAATCCTCTACCGACGAATATAAGTTGCCATCGCCCACAATACCATCAAAAGGGGTAAGGTCGTTCAGCTTGCGGCCATGCGCCGTTTCCTCAAAACCGTATACATGGTTGGCCGGAACGGAGCGCATCAACAAATGATAGATATAGGTATCTTTTAAACCCAGCGGGACGGTGATGCGCTCTTTTACAAATTGATCAATCGGCTGTTTGCTGATACGTTCGATGATGCTAACCAGCAGCACATAATTGGTATTGCAGTATTGCCATTGGGTGCCCGTGGCAAAATCCAACGGTGGTGGATGGGCCGCATAGAGGCGAACCAGCTTTTCATTGTCCAAGGTATCCAGCGGGGTTTTGTAGCGTTGAAATACATCGAAGTATTCCGGTATGCCGCTCACATGCGTCATCAGGTTGCGGACGGTGATACCGTTATAAGGCAATTCGGGAATATATTTTTTACAGTCATCGTCCAATTGCAGCAGTCCCTTTTCTTGCAAAATGAGAATGCCCATGCAAATGAACTGTTTGGTAACCGAAGCCAGGTTAAAGGCCGATGTGGTTTGCAGGGCTTGTTGGGTCCGGTAATCCGTTACGCCAAAAGCCTTTTTGTACAATACTTTGCCCGCCTCGGCATACAGCACGGTACCGTTGAAGCGATTGGTTTGGTGCAGCCGGTCGAGTGCCGAATCCAGTTGCTGGATATTGGCCGGTTGCTGTGCTTGGCTTACCGCCATGATAGTGGCTAATACAATCAAAAGGATTCCCCGCATGTTGAGTTGGTTTGGGGATAAAGTTAAGACTTTAGGAATTAGGAATTGGGGATTGGGAATTGGGTTGAGGCACTTTTCAATTGGGGGTTACTGCTGAGTAGGGAGGTCGGTATTGGGTCACGCCATAGGCGTGATGCCGACCAAGGCGTCGGCATATTGTGGTAATGGGTATTTGAAGGGGATGCGGGAGGGGGTAGTTAGCTGAGTAGGGGGGAGGGTGACTTTTGTCTGGCAGGTGTACTGCAGGATCACCCGTGTCTTGCAAGTCTGCCCAGCTAGGGCCTAAAAACTTTCACCAAAAGCCAATAGAACCCACCGTTCTTGGCACGGCCATTGAACTACCACTGGCGCAAGCGTCTCGCTTGTGCCACGCTTACCGCAACAAATTGAAAACTCTTTACACTTGGTAGAATAAAGAAGCAATATCCTTTGGAAAGATTTTAGTTGGAGCAACTTTTATGGGCACAAGCGAGACGCTTGCGCCACGAGGCCGCTTTTCAATACGCTACATGACGGCGGAAGTCTGTGGGAAAGGTAACCTTGCGCCAAACGGAGGGCTAGATGGGGCCAGATAGATTCTTCGGATGCGCTAGAAAGGCCTATTCGTCATTATCCTGAATATCAGTAGGCAAAGAATAATTCTTTATGTCTTTTATTGCTTCAAGCAACTTTATTGTTGCGGTGGCATCTAACATGTCATTCGAATACTTAACCTCATATAAACCCTGAAGGTTAGAAGGCAGTTTTACTCCATCTTTAACAAGCAAAATAAACCGCCTGCCATAAAACGCCATTGCTGCCCCAATCTCTATCAAAACATTTGGGTTAATTATTACGTGTTCCTTGCCATCACCATCAATTATAACAGTCTCTGCATCTACATGGATAATTGCGGCACCACACATTCGCATATCGTCCATTACTTTTTCTGGAATAGGTTTTGATACAGTTTGCCTTTGAATTGAAACAATTGGCATAAGCTCTCCGAATTCTAACAGTTTTTTAATCGGTTCAATTAATGCTTGATTTTTACCATGGGTAATAAACACTTTTTTCCTTCTCTCATCGTCTGCAATTGCAGTAGCAAGTTGCGTTTGTTTTTGAAACTGCGGTTTTATAGTTTTTTCTAATCGAGATTCTCCTATGCCTTCATCATCACCTCTATGTTCTTCCTCCGTATCATTATCTTTTCTAGATTTATCTGCTTCGTTATCACTAGAAACAGCCCCCTGCAACATAATGTATGTTTTACCTTTTATATCTTCTGTAAAACCAACAGATTTTGCGCTACTTAAGATCCTCTCAAACACTTCTTCTCTTTTATCCATTGGAACGCCCATGTCCTCTAACACGTTTAATGCAATATCTTGTCTTGGAAGTGGGTTTTCATTATAAGTTGTAAGAAACTCTTTGAAAATCCGCGGTCCCATAACAGCTTGTCTTTTAGCGGCAAGTTGGTCTCCTTCAATTTTTGGTTTAAATATGCGTCTTGCTAAATCTAAGACATTAATTGAAGTTGCTTGTGCGCCCCCGTCAACTAGCCCAAAAGCTATTGCCGCGCCTGTCAACAATTTAAACTGAGAGCCTCTTGGATCGATATTAAGCGCTTTTGCTACGTACAATGGCGATGTTGGCTTTCCTCCGTAATGTTCAAAAATTGCTTGCGGCACTCTAAGTGCGTCGTCTAAGGAGCCACCAGGTACGTCTGATTGTTTTAGGTAAGCTCTTTTAGAATTTACTTCCTGTTTTTTTGAGTTATTATCATTTTTTGGACCCCTCCCCATAGAATATATCTATTAAGATTATGAAATACTATTATTTTTTCGCAATTAGAAACAGATAATATACATCTACCTATTTAATTTATTTGTCTATTACTTTTCAATTGCTTAAAAATTGTTCTTTTAAAGCCCTATCACAAGATTATTCACCTCTAAATACTTGTGGATAGCTTTTTGATATAACAAACCTAACTAAACTCCTCCACTAATCCCCACCGGAAAAACACCCTATTTCTACCTTGGTTCGTTTCTCAAGAACCATCTTTACCTACAGTGTCTTTGCCCGAGTGCCCTACTCAGTAAAAGGCTTTGCCGTAACAAGAGACTGTAGTAAGAGGGTGTTGCAATCAGCTTACCGTAGTACTCTGCTTTGCGCCAGGCTCCGCCTAATTAGCTTATAATGCATGTAATGCTTTTGTGGCAGAGATACGGCTGGGAAGAAGATTAGATAGAGCTACTTTTAGGAGCACAATCGAGACGCTTGCGCCACGAGGCCGATTTTCAATGCGTTACACGACGGCGGAAGTCTGTGGGAAAGGTAACCTTGCGCCAAAAGGGGGCAGCCTTATTGGTTATTTGATTTTAGTTTGTACATATTCGTGATCTAGTTGGTCAGAAAAATCTTCTATAAATTCATTTTGCCATTTTGCATATTCTTCTTGCTTTAAAGGATGGTTAATAAAAGAATAATATCCGAAGGTATTTACTGCAAGATTACACGCACACCTTGACAAAAGCATTAATCCTCTCGGCTCTCGGATAGGATGTATAAAAATATGCTCGTCATCAATTAAAGTATTTTTGTCTTTAAAAATGTCGACACCATGTACAGCTTTAGACCAATTTCTATAAAGAACTTCATATAAAGTTTGCTTTTTCAACAATTTGGCCAATGATTCAATATTATTAGCTCCACCAAACAAAGAATACCATTTTATTTTTTTTATAGCAGAGGAATTATTATTCATTTCAACTTTAATTTTATCATGCTCTTTTAAGACAATCTCAAATTCTGAATGATTTAATAAACCTTCTAATCTTACTCTTTCAGTTTGAATTTCCTGAGTACTATGTTTAGTTTGAACATTGTTAAGCCAAAACTCGTTTAAAAATTTAGATTTAATTTGTTTTCCAGAATCAGTTTGAATATCTAGTTTATCTAATTCTTTAATGTGATCAAGTATGTCAAAGACTAAATAAGAATAAGATCTTTCTTTAGTATGGCTATCACTAATAAAATGAATAAACAAGTTTATTTCAAACATACTTCTTAAAAGTATTTTACAAGAGCCGCTTGAGCCATTCTCTACCAATATTGAGAAGGCATCAAGTATATCGATGAATTGTCGAAAAAACAAATTAGATACAGCAGATTGATCTTTTGAATCTTTATTTCCCCATGACAACATTTGTGTTCCAAAATTAACCGCTTCTTTGATATAATAGCTATAATGCTCCAAAATACTTTGAAGGCCGTCACTCGGAGTTCTATTAATAAAATCAGGATGTGGCTTAGTCATTATATTTCGTTCTTCAAGTAACTGCCATTAATATACGAAGCCTTGTAAGGTTTTGCCCACATGTTGTGTGTAGTTTTTGATTAAGGTTTTTATGGGGCAATTGGTTTGGCTGTCGGCTCCCCCAAAGTTATAGTTTTTTGGGCTGAAACACGCAACACATTCGTTTTTGTCCCTCCCAATATATTTTTACTATTTGGTTGATCGAATCTTGTTATTAGTAGTGCAAACATTGAGTCTGCAGGTATAAAAGTAATATGAGAAAATTTGCGAGTAACACCAGCATCAACAAAGGCTCGATACCAGTCCTTTGAAACCCACTGTCTCTGGCTAAAAACACTATTGGGAAATAAAAGTTGATAGTCAATTAACTCTTCGCCTTTTTTTATTGTGTCTGAATTTGATAAATATAGAAAATCGAAAGAAAAATTTTCTATAATATGCCTTACAAGACCCTTATTGGTAAGAACTGCAGAAAGCTCAACTATAAATTTATCTTGACTTTTTCCAATTAGTTTTATGTCTAAATCGAGCTCAATTTTTGATTCATTTTCTCGATTTAAGAAAAATTTCCAGTATACCCATATACCTCCAACTACTATTGCAGAAATCTCGGCAATATTTTTTAGTATTTCACTCCAATGTATATCAAGTATTATCATGATGTTGAATTAAAATTACACACAACTCGGAAATATACGCAACCCCTGAGTATTAATTAGCTGCTTTATAAGCACTTGTCTATTTTCAAACTTTCTTTTTTAAATGTTTGTAGTGGTTTATAAACGTTTACAAACGGCTTGTAATAGCACAAATCTACCCAAACCACACCAACCATTCCACCGGAAAAAGACCCTATTTCCCCACCAACCCATCCACCACATTCTTCCTCAACCCTGTCAGCTTCGCCGCCTGCTCTAATGTAAAACCCTGCTTCAACGCCAGCAACGCAATTTCCTTCGCCTTCTCCCCAGCCGCTTCCGCCGCCATCGTTTACTTCAACAACTTGACCTCATCCTCATGCAAATCCTTAATTACTATTATAGCGCATTTGCCCCAATAATTTAACGCTTGGTTTGCGATAAGACATTGCTTTGCATCCGGTTTTCCCTTAATAAAATCAGTTGTATGATGTCATAAATGCCATGGCCCAAGCGGTATGAATGGTTTGCAACCGTGTAAATCGGTTTGGCTTTTTGCTGGGCTGTTAGTTTTATGCTCATAGTGGGTTAAAGATACGTTTTTTTGGAATATGGAGCAAAGCAGGGGTTGCTCGTTGGGCGTTGGCCGTTCTCCGTTCGCCGTTGACCGTAAATGGATTGGGGCCGACCGAAACCTTTCCGAGGATGACCGAAACTGTACCTGAGTTGACCGTAGCTCTACTGGGGATGACCGTAGCTTTACCGGGGATGACCGAAACTTCACCGGGGGTCACCGTAGCTCTACCGGGGATGACCGAAACTCTACCTGAGGTGACCGAAACTCTACCGGAGGTGACCGAAACCTTACCGGGGGTGACCGAAACCTTACCGGGGTGACCGAAGCTTTACCGAGGCCGACCGTAGCTCTACCGAGGCCGACCGTAGCTCTACCGGAGGTGACCGCTGGAGCAACATCGACCGTTGGAGCAACATCGAGAGTTGGAGGAACATCGAGAGTTGGGGCAACATCGAGAGTTGGAGGAACATCGAGAGTTGGGGCAACATTGAGAGTTGGAGGAATATCGAGAGTTGGAGCAACATCGAGAGTTGGGGCAAGTGTGACCGTTGGAAAGAAAAAAGCGCCTCACCTTAACAGCGAATTAACCAAGGCGACCATTTTTTCCCTTTCGCCGGTATCTAATTCGGTGTAAAGTTCAATCGTATCGCCATTTTTGAGTTGAAATGAAATGGCAGCTAACATTGAACTTGTATTCCTTGATAAAAAGAACGCCAACAGTATGGCAATACCTGTTTCACTGGGGCTATTCTTGGATGCCTGTTGCAAGTAGGCCCGTTGAATTTGGGGGATGGCAATTGTTTTGTGCTTACGCTTAAAAAAGAGCGAGGCCAAGGAGTTGGGTTTTTGTACGATTCGGTCTTCATAAATGAGGATTACTTCATTTCCGATAAAGCATATACCCAACAAAAGAAAAAATACTACAATCGTAATGAGTACAGGGTTTTCTTCAAAATGTGGTAGGGTATAAATAAGCCCAAAAACACAAGCACCCCGAAGGAATAAAGTCCAAAAAAAATCAAGCACTGAAAATCCTTTATACAATCGCATATCCTTCAACTATCCATTATCAATTATCCACTATTCACTCTTAAGCACTTCAATCTCAAACACCAAAATAGAATTGGGCGGTATCTTGGCGGCACGGGTGCGGATTGAATAGGCTTGGCCCGATAGGATGACCAACTTGATTTTGCCGCCTACTTTGCAAAGGGGCAGCCCCAACTGCCAACCCTTGATGAGGCGGTTGAGCGGAAAGCGGGCAGGCTTGCCCTTGGTTTGGTCAAATACTTTGCCATCGGCATACAGGTAACCTTTGTAAAAAACGCTTACGGTATCGGTAACAGCCACTTGTTTCCCAGTGCCTTCCTGCAACATGGCGTAATACACGCCTTCTGCAAGGGGCTGCACATCGGTTTTGCCCGCTGCGATATCTTGGGCGATCCAGGCCGAATCAAAAGCAAACTGCCGAAGACTGTCCATATTGCTAAAAGGCGGCAACACGGGCGGCGCCGCTGTTGTAGGCACCAAATTTTTCCAGCCACCGCTGCTGCGTTGGCACCACAGATCGCCAATGATTATCGGTGCTGTGGTCGAAGGTGCCGCCTTTGTAGCGGTGGATATTGTTTTCATCGTAGTCCATTGACCAGACAATTGACAGGTAGCAATCAATTTCCATTTTTGCGTTTGCGGAAAATAGATGTAGCCGGAATACAACATGAAGTTTTCAGCCGAGTCGCCCGCAGCAGCGATCAGCAATTGATAATCGCCTTGTACGGACCGATCAAATTTCCAAATCCTTGCGGTATGTGTGGAAGTTACATCCTGTCCGGTAGCGAGCACCCTGGCTTCTGCTGGAAAAGAAAAACGTACTTCAGATTTATTGGCGGTAGCTATGATACCCAACGATACTTCATTGGCACGCAGGTCCATCATGGCTTTCCCCTTACCCTTCAAAGCAGGCACTTGCAGCTTGGCCAATACACTTACCGCTTTTATGCTATCGGGCAAAGAGTAATCAACCACATTTTGCACCTGCTGCGCTTTTGATATCACGCAAAAGGATAAGAGGGTGGCAATGATAGCAATACTTTTCATTGTTGTAAATTTTGTATAAACATACAAAGTTTTGGGCGTTTGGCTCTTTTATGTGGTGTAACGGGCCGGACAAATAAAATTAAATTCAGGAGCATGAGCCATTTGCCTTAATGCAAGGAGGTAAGAAGCGGGTAAACTCCCACCAGTGCCGAGGTGAACCACCTCATTTAGACCGGTCCGCCGTAGATTCACTGCTAGTAGCTAAAGTTTTCTTTAAAAGCATTTTCAATTCCCCTCTGTATTCCTTGAAATTTAGTCAAGGAGCTGGTATTCAGATAGTAGGGAATTTTAGAGGAAGCATTTACCACTCTTGAATGATAATGCCAACTTGATTATCCTTTATTGCAAATTCTTTCGCTGTCCACGGTCTAAGCGTAATTTCTTTAAGGTTGGGATGAAGCAATTCAGGGTGAGATTTAGAAACCTTATCATAAACTTCTTCAATATTGTTTGTTACCAACCGAAATTCTGGATAATGTTCGTTAGCAAGTTCGGCATTTTCAAAAAGATTTATACGTAATCCGTCTTTTTCCAAAACGCAGAATGGGTTTTTGGATTTTATTTCATTGTGTCCAATAACAAAATCTAAACAATCCACAAATAGCTTTAAACCATCGTTAATGTCAACATAAAAAATATTGGGAACTAATTTTTCGAAATTCATTGATTACTTTTTAAGTTATTAAGATGTTACTGTTTGTCGTTATGATTAAACAAGCAAGGCTTTATGCAGGTTGGGAATTAGCATTCCGACTGTCCCATTTGCTGCAATATATTTGTTATGCGCTTTTTTGCCTGCTTTTTGAATTTTTTTTCTCTAGTATTTTTTACATATCAGTTGGATATACCGAAAGCTCTATATCCAAACCCAAATCACCTGCAAGCTTTAAGAGTTGACTTGGAAATCTGTCCGACTGATAAAGTACTTTCTTTTTATCAATTCTAAGATCAATCCCAAAGTCTAAAATGGCATGGTCAATTCCTTTTGTTATAGCAATGTGAGCAAGTTTGTCTTTGTTCCCTTTTAGATAGCGAATAGTATCAACAATTTGCTTGTTCAAATTATCAAAGTCTGCATTACTTGTTTCTATTGAAATAAGCGAACGAGTCAATTTTTCACCGTCTGGTTTTGTTTTAATCTTTGGTTGTCCTTTGTAGGATTTTTTGTAAGGCTTTAATTTACTTGCTTCAATAAAAGCATCAATATTAAAATTTCGTCCGCTAATAGTTAAAATGCAACTCATTGTCTTTTTATATATAGAAATTGATTTTCTTAAAGCTTTTGTCAAATAAATTTTGTCCCTCCTAAAGACTGGGACGCTGGAATGTCAAATTGCGCATAACGTCGGCGGCTTTGGGTAGGTGAAGGCAAACTGTCCACCCAGAGCCACTGCTGATTATTTTGTTTAGGTGAAGTTAAGAACAAATGCTCAAAATTGCTTGTCCAGCAAGGAGCCAAAGTTCAGTTACGTACAGCATAGCAGTCATTAAGACAATTGACGGAACAAATGTGCAAATGCCCCTCTTTAAACTTTTAAAACCCAAACTTTCCCAAATGGCGCAACCTGCCTATGTTTGTACCACAATCGCACAATAATGAATATACTATACCTCTGCGAAGAATATCCGCCCGGCAAAAACGGCGGTATCGGCAGTATGGTAAAATCATTGGCCACCAGCTTGGCTGCACAGGGCCACCAAGTGTATGTGGTGGGACTGTACCCGCACGGCTATGGCGGTGCCGATTATGAGGAAGACCAAGGGGTAAAAGTCTTTCGCCTGCGCTATGCCACCGATTGGGGACTGATCCGCAACAATTTTTCTTTTACCGATAACCTGCTGTACCGCTTCCTGCGCTTTACCGGCCTGCTGAACTGGGATGCCCGCCGCAGCGGCCAACACCTTTTCCACAAAGTCAAGCAATTGGTACAAGCGCATGCCATCGACATTATTGAAATGCCCGACTGGAACACGTTTTTGCACAATGCCCGGCGCCCCATTACCCTCCCTGATTTTGGGGTACCGCTGGTGGTAAAGTTCCACGGAGGCCATAGTTACTTGCGCCAACAAGCCGGGTTAGCAGTTAACCCTGTTATTTTTGAGGCTGAAAAAGCCCTATTGCAAAAAGCTACCGCACTAGTGGCCGTAAGCCAGTACACTGCCCAACAAACGGCAGCGCTGTTCCAACTGCAACAACCCATAAAAATTTTGTACAACGGTATCCCCTTGCCGCCCGACAATCACTTGCCCCTAACGGAAGGCAAGATTGTTTTTGCGGGGGCGCTTTCTGTTAACAAGGGTGTGCCCATATTATTGCAAGCCTGGAACCTCGTACACCAACAATACCCCCAAGCCAGTCTGCATATGTATGGCAAGGGGCCTGTGCAGCAACTAAAGCAGATATTGCAGGGAAGTGCGGCGCAAACGGTGCATTTTTACGGACATATGCCAAGGCAATCCGTAATGGCAGCCTTTGCCACGGCCACGGCAGCCGTTTTTCCCTCGCAGGCCGAATGTTTTGCGCTGGCACCGCTGGAAGCCATGGCCAATGGTTGCCCTGTTATTTACACCAGCCAATCATCCGGCCCCGAACTGATTACCGATGGTGAAAACGGATTATTGGTTGACCCTAATAGTGCCGATGCAATTGCCGCCGCTATCATCCTATTGTTGCAAGACCATGACCTGCGCAACCGCTTGGCAGTCGCTGGTAAAGCTACTGTGGCCGAAAAGTTTAACATAGAGGAGGTTGCAGCACAGCACTTGGATTTTTATAAAACCATCGCTACCCAACAATGAACCATTATCTTTGAAAACTAAACTTCGAACTTTAGACTTTAAACTTTATACATAAAACTACAATAATGCGGATTTTCTTCTTGATACTATGCCTCTCCCTTGGCACCACCTCCATGGCACAAAAAACAGATGCGTATGACCAATACCTACAGCAGCACTTGCTGGCAGACAGCATCCCCGGCATAAGTTTTTCCATTGCTTACAAGGGCAAAGTGGTAAAAACGGCCAACCTCGGCTTTTGCAATCTCGAAAACCAAGTTGCAGCCAGCCAACAAACCGTATATGAACTGGCCTCTGTAAGCAAGCCCATTACGGCCACCGGCCTGATGTTGCTGGCGGAGCAGGGTAAAGTATCCTTGGATTCTTCTATTGCCAAATACTTGGGTACTTCGGTACCAGACAATTATCGGCCCATCACCATCCGGCAGTTGATGAGCCACACAGCAGGCATAGCCTCCGACCACTATACCTATACTAAATTGTATGCGCCTACCCCTCTGCGCTATACGGCCAAGGATCAATTGACCGACCTGTTTGCACTCAAGCCCACAGCGGCACCCGGCGAAAAATACCAGTACAGCAATGCGGGCTTTTTTCTGCAAGCGGCCATCATCGAAACGGTAACCGGACTTACCTACCAACAGTACATACAAAAAGAAATTTTCGACAAAGCGGGTATGGCCCATTCCTATTTTATCAATGGTGACTCCATCGTACCACACCATGCGCAAGGTTATACCAAACGCAAAAACAGGTTGGTGCGTTTTAGTTTAGAAGGTACCATCCAAGCACTGAACACCAACGGGTTTGGTGGATTGATGAGTACTACCAACGACCTACATGCTTTTACCCAAGCCGTACTGCAAGAAAAAATTATCCGCAAAGCCAGTTTGCAACAAATGACACAACCTACCCTGCTAAATGACGGCAAACCCGCTGGACCTAGAAACTATCCGGTGAGTGTGGGGCTGGGCTGGCATATCAAAACCATTGCGGGCAAAAAATGTATGTACCACACGGGCCATACGGGCACTGCCTTGCTTTGTTTTCCGGAAGAAAATTTAACAATCGTTTTGCTCACCAACCTCTCTGCCGGCTATAGCATGTTTGGAGATAAAGGTTTTCGGGTAGCGGACATGGGCTTTGAATTGGCAGAGATGGCGGCGAAACAGTACCTGAAGTAGGCCACCACTTAATCTCGCAACCACTTTAACATCACCGGATACTGCGGCTCATCCGATCCATTGGCAGCGCACATACCCGTCCATTGCAACATGGGCACACCAAAATAGCGGCCTTCTATAAAATTATCGGCTATTTCGTTGCCACCGCCTTGGTAGCCCTCGTTGTGCAACACAAAATAAGGGTGGATATCCAAATGTACACAAGCGGCATAACTCCAAGCGATCGCCATCATTTCTTCTGCCTCCCGCATGGGCCGCAGCATGATACTTTCCGCTGTAAGGATGCTCCGCTCGGCTGCCGGCACAATAGCAATATGCGCCGCTTCGTGCAGCAGGTCACCGGGGTAACGCATTTTCTCCCTGTCCACCAATACCTTGCCACCGCTGAGTTGAAAGCCGGGCAAAAAGCATTCAGCTTCAATGGTGGTAAACTCTACGGGAATACCAATGGTTTGTAAAAAATCGATGCATTTGTCAAATAAAAGAGTGGTATCCTGTGTCATCATTCTGCTTCCATACGGGCAGCCAGTTCATCGCCGATGCTGGTGCCCATGCTTTTTAATTGTGCAATAATCTGTTCTTTTTCTCCTGGCAAATAAGTGCGTTGGTTAGCCGCTGGTGCTATTTCTTTTTTTATAACACCGGGCTGATCCAGCAATGCCAGCAACCAATCGTTTACCAAACAATCAATTACCAAATGGATGCGGTCGCTATCGCCCAAGTTATGCACTTTGTGGGGCAATGAAAGGTTGAGGTACCAACATTCGCCTGCTTGGAGCGGCACCTGTTCATTGGCCACATAAAAAGCCACTTGGGGATTGGTTTGCACGGGTATGTGCAAGCGGGCCTCCCCTGCTTCCAAGTTCAGGGCATCATCGCAATGCTCTTTGATCACCGCACCGGCTGCCAAGTTCATCAACCGCACGGCCGTTTTTTCGCACTGAAGCCAATGAAGCAGTTCTTGTACATACGGGCAATGCTGCATCAGTTCGGTATCTTGGTAACGGTTTTCGCCGCTGATGCTTACCGGCGCAGAGAAATTGGCATCTACCAAACCCATGAACGAACGCAAGGGAATTACCGACCAACTGCCTTCATAATCTTTGGTGTTGTAATGCTGCTTCCACAAACCATCAGCCAGTCCGCTCGCTTCCTGCTGCAAGCGGGCAGCATCAAAATGTACCGGCAGTTTAAAATATTGTATCATGGCAAGGTTTAGGGGATGAAGGTATTTATTTCTTTACAAAATTGTATGAGAAGCATAAAAAAAGCGGGTATTTAAAGATTTGACGCTTCCCCATATTTGAAGTTATCGCTTGTGGTGGCTTTTCCACTTTTCTTCCTGCCTTTGCTTGGTTTGCAACTTGATAAAAAAGTGGAGCCATCTATCTTCAACTGACCCATAATCAGTATAAAGAAAGCGCCGCTGGTCAAAGACCACGCAGCGGCGAATCGGAACCCTTCGCATGCCCCTGTCTGGTCTTTGACCAACAGGTGGGGATTCCCCCATCAGGTTGTTGCAGCAGTCTTGTGGCCGGCCCGCCAGAGAATTTGAAACGCACCCATAAAAAAAGCGGTGTTGCCACCGCTTTTACCATTATAACCAAATGTATTATGCATACAAAATACGGTAATACTCATCCGCCATGCGGTTGCTATCAAATTGAAAACGCACATCACGCATACCGTTTTTAACAATCTGCCGCCACACTTCAAAATTATTGTAGTACATGGGCAGTATCTGGTTCTCCAGTATCTCGTACAGTTTGTTCAAATCGTATTCGTCCTGCTCTTGTACATGCATACTGGCATAATCAACGGGCGGTACCACAAAGCCATTGTTGCCATGGTTGATGAACTCGCAGATCCAACCATCGTTGGTACTTACGTTCACCGCACCGTTCATCGCCGCCGTCATACCGCTGGTGCCGCTGGCCTCACGGGGCACACGGGGATTGTTCAGCCAAGCATCCGAAGCCTGCTTGAGCCTTTTGCTGAGCGATAATTCGTAGCCAGTACATACCGCTACATTTTTGTACTGCTTGCTCAAATGTACCAAATGGTTGAAGTCGCTGATGGCGGGATAATCAACCGGATAGGGTTTACCTGCCCAGATAATTTGCACCGGATATTTTTTATTGTTCAGCAAAGCTTCAAACCTTTTATGGTCGCGGGTGAGCAGCTCGGCCCTTTTGTAACCTGCAAAGCGTCGTGCCCACACAATGGTAAACACATCGGGGTTCAGTAATTTGCCCGTTTGGTCGGCCACCAAATCAAAAGCCCTTTTCTTCAAAAACCGTTTGCGGTCGTCAAAACGCTCATCATCGGTTTCATCCATGAAGTAATACAACTGCTTATCGGCCCAATAGCGCCAGTTTTGCGCATTGGTAATGGCTTTTATTTCGCAGATGCCTTCAAATTTGCCCCACATTTGGCGGCTTACCTCACCATGTAATTGCGATACGCCGTTGGCCAGTTTGGCAAAGCGCAGGGCAGCCAATGAGTGGTTGAACAAATCATCGGTAATACCTGTCAGTTTACGTACTTCATCCAGCTTCATGCCGCAGAAATAGCTCATCTTTTCGCAAAGATAAATATCGTGCTTTTCGTTGCCTGCTTCTTCTGGCGTATGCGTGGTAAACACCAACCGCTTGCGCACTTCTTCAATATTGCCGAATTTTTTGTGCAGATAAAAGGCCGCACTAAAACCATGTGCCTCGTTCAAATGATACAAATCGGGATTGAACCCGATTACATCCATCAACTTGGCCCCACCCACGCCCAACAAAATAAATTGCGCCACTTTGGTAGCCACATTGGCATCGTATAAGCGATGGGTAATGGTTTGTGATACATAATCGTTTTCGGGCAAATCGGTGCTAAGTAAAAACAGCGGGGCCGACTTGAACGTTTCGGGGTTGAGGTAATATGCTTTCACCCATACCGGGTGATCGTGAATATCAATTTGAAACTTGATGTGATGGTCCTCTAAAAAATTATAAATTTTCTCGTTCCATTGCACTTGTAAGGTTTGGTCTTGGTTACGGGCCTGATCGTAATAGCCGTACTTCCATAAGATACCAATACCTACCAAGTTTTGCTGTAATTCATAAGCGCTGCGCATGTGGCTACCGCTTAAAAAACCCAACCCGCCACTGTAAATTTTTAGGGGTTGATGCACAGCAAACTCCATCGAAAAATACGCAATCTTCTTACTGTACCTTTCGTCAACGTGATAGGGAACCTTGTAATGATGAAAATTCATATATCTCCAAACTTTATTGAGGGCGCAATATAATGGGAAATTTCAGGATATGGCGCAGTTGTGGCAAAATACTGTGTAAAAACTACACATTATTACGTTGTCGGCGGGCCCTGCAAACGTTTGTGTGTCGTTCTTGTTTAGGGTAGGATAGCCGTGACTTCTATTTCGATCAACAGGTCATCGTTGATGAGATTACTTACCTCTACCATCGTGCTAGCGGGTTTGATGGTTTTAAAAAACGTACCATGCGCCTTGCCCACGGCCTCCCATTGGCCAATATCGGTTACATACATGCGGGTGCGCACCACATCTTGCAACGTAGCCCCAGCCTCCAGCAAAGCTTTTTCTATTTTTTGTATCACATACACGGTTTGGGCATATATATCGCCCTTGCCCACCAGCTTGTCGCCGTCCATCGCCGTGGTACCCGCCACTTCAATGATATTGCCCAAACGTACCGCCCGGGAATAGCCCACCACATCTTCCCATGGCGAGCCAGAACTGATCAGTTGTTTCATTGCTTTATATTGTGCCTACGAATATAGGTTAAAATAAAGTTAGGGATATAGAAAATTATTTTTAGATTTGTCTAAATTTTATTTTCGACAACATGAAATTCAGCGTTAGCGAAGAAAACTACATCAAGGGCATTTACCACTTACAGCAACAAAATGGCAGCGCCAATACCAATGCTTTGGCGGGTCACTTACAAACCAAGGCTGCATCGGTAACCGATATGCTAAAAAAACTGAGCGCCAAAAAACTGCTCCACTATCAGCCCTACAAGGGCTTTGCCCTTACCGAAAAGGGCAATAAAGCTGCCTTGATAATTGTGCGCCGCCATCGCCTGTGGGAGTTTTTTTTGGTGGAGAAATTGGGCTTCGATTGGGACAAAGTACATGCCATTGCGGAAGAGTTGGAACATGTGGGCGGCGATGAACTGATTGAGCGATTGGGCAATTATCTGGGCAATCCCCTTACCGACCCGCATGGCGACCCCATACCCGACAGTCAGGGCCGCATGCCCGTGATTGCACAGGTAACCCTTTGCGACTTACCCCTGAATAAATTGCTGGCTGTAAGTGCCGTAACCAACCAATCGCCGGAAATGTTGGAAATGCTGAACCATTATGGTATTGCCATTGGTTCACGCATCAAGGTAAAAAAGCATTTTGCATTTGATGGTTCTTTGGAAATTATTGTGAACAAACAGGCCTGTGTTATCAGTGGGCAGGCTGCCAAAAATATATTTGTACATTATGCCGAATAAACAACATTCCGACGCTTCACTGAGTGAGGTGCACCAAAGCGTTGATACGACCCGCAATACCGGCCGTTGGCGCAAACTGTTTTCTTTTTTGGG
Organism: Chitinophaga pinensis; assembly: GCA_943373145.1. GTDB lineage: Bacteria > Bacteroidota > Bacteroidia > Chitinophagales > Chitinophagaceae > Ferruginibacter > Ferruginibacter pinensis_H. The sequence goes on along the minus strand of CALSBI010000005.1, from coordinate 123,184 downwards.
GCCTGCCTATTTGGTAAGCGTGGGCTATATGGACCCCGGCAACTGGGCCACCGATTTGCAGGGCGGTAGTAAATTTGGTTACTCGTTGATATGGGTGCTATTGATGAGCAACCTAATGGCATTGCTGCTACAGGGGCTTTCGGCCAGATTGGGCATAGTGCGGGGCCGGGATTTGGCGCAGGCTAACAGAGAGGAATACCCCAAGTACGTCAACTTTATGTTGTACATCCTTGCAGAAGTGGCGATTGCCGCTACCGATTTGGCCGAAGTACTGGGTATGGCCATCGGCATCAACCTGTTAACCGGCCTACCTTTGGCCTGGGGCGTTACCATTACTGTATTGGACACTTTTTTATTGCTGTACCTCCAGCGCTTGGGCATGCGCAAAATGGAAGCTTTCATCATTGCGCTGGTAGCCATTGTGGCCTTCTCCTTTCTCACAGAAATCATCATAGCCAAGCCCCAACTTTCGGAAGTGGTAAAGGGTTTTATGCCCGGCAAACTCAATCCCGAAGCCTTGCTGATTGCCATCGGTATCATTGGGGCCACGGTAATGCCACACAATCTGTATTTGCACAGTGCCTTGGTACAAACCCGCAAAATCAATAAAACCAAGGAGGGCATTAAACAGGCTTTACGCTTTAATTTCATCGACAGTACCATTGCCCTCAACATTGCTTTTTTTGTAAATGCTGCCATACTGGTGCTGGCGGCCACCGCTTTTTTTAACACGGGCAATAGCCATGTGGGCGAAATAAAAGAAGCGCATCAATTGCTGAACGGTTTATTGGGCAGTAATCTCGCCCCTATCTTATTTGCAGTAGCATTGATTGCTGCCGGACAGAGCAGTACCATCACGGGTACGTTGGCCGGACAAATTGTTATGGAAGGATACCTGAGCCTGCGCATCAACCCCATATTGCGGCGCTTGCTTACCCGAATGCTGGCCGTGATTCCGGCACTGATAGTGATACTGATATATGGCGAGGAAAAAATAGATCGATTGCTATTGATTAGCCAAGTAATCTTATGCCTGCAATTGGGTTTTGCCATCATCCCTTTGATACATTTTACAAGCGATAAAAAGAAGATGGGCAGTTTTGCCATCGGCATCAAAACCAAAATTGCTGCGTGGGTTATTGCCTCCATATTGGTGTACCTGAATATCCGCTTGGTCATCAGCGAGACAAGCGCTGTGTTTGCAAGTGAGGTACTGTGGCCCAAGTTATTGCTGGGACTCGCTTTTACTATTGCAGCTACTTTACTGACTTATATTTTACTACACCCCTTCATGCGCAAGAAAGAAAAAGCCGTATCCATCCAAATGCACCCCGATGTGAACAGCATCCAACACCTGCCCATACCGGTTTTTAATACGGTAGCCGTAGCGCTCGACTTTAGCGAAAATGATGAAAAGCTGTTGGCTTATGCCATTGGCCAAGGAAGGCAAGACTCTCATTACCTACTCCTGCACATAGTAGAAAGTGCTTCTGCCAAGCTTTTGGGCGGCGAAAGTGATGATTACGAAACCCGCAAGGATAAGGAGCGGTTGGCCTTTTATGTGTCGCAGCTTACCGAAAAGGGATATCAAGTAAAAGGCGAAATTGGTTACCGAAACCGGGTAAAGGAAATTGCCCGTATCGTGATAGACAACAAAGCCGACATGCTGGTAATAGGTGCCCATGGCCATACCGGTTTAAAAGACTTTATTTATGGCGAAACGGTGAATGCAGTACGCCATGCCTTAAAAATTCCTGTGCTGGTGGTTAATTTATAATATTTCGGATTCGCTGGCGAGCAGGCTATCAATTTTTTTGTTCCAGAGGGCTTGCTTGTCTTTTAAAATACCATTGCTGGTTTCGGAGTCGTAGGCATCCTGTAACTGGCGCAACAAGGTGTACGACTCGGTGTAAATTCTCGTAATCACATCCCGATAGTTATCGGGCGTGAGGACGGCCGCTTTTAGCTTTTTGTAAAACTGTACCGTACAATACCAAGTGAGGTCAAAATGATGTTGCTCGTGGTTGAGCACATACTCATTTGCATAAGCTGGTTTTACCCAAGATAGGGATTTGTTAAAGCTGCCGTTTACCGAAATATTGATTCGTGTTTTGCCTGCCTTGGTGTAGGTGCCCATGCCAAAGCCAAAACCGCTGTTGGTAATGGCCGCAGCCGGACTGCCCGCTACGGGCTGCCCCTTAAAATCGGCCCAAGTAAGTTTGCGGTTGGGGTTGTAATAAATACTATCCGAGCTTTCGGGTGCCGTGCGCTGTACCAGTACCACGTTTACGCTCAAGGGCTGGGCCAGTAAGGGGCCGCCGCAAAATAATACTATCCCTAACAAAAAATATTTCATGCTTGGTTATTGATTCACCCTAATAACTAAAAACTGGGCCATTTGTTATGTTTGCCAGCCTATGGTTGTTAATTTTATGAATTTATTAACAAATCGCTTTGCGGAAGATGCATTTCAAGTCACTCTTTATCCATATTTGGAAAACCTTCTTATTGAGGTTTTTCCACTTTTGTCTTGATACAAAAGTGGAGCAAAAAATAAAGGCTGCATAAAAAAGCCTAAAAATTGAATCCTCGGGCTAAAGAAAAACAAGCTCAATCAGTAGTGCCAAACCTAGCTTTAGTAGGACTTACGGACCAATAGCACGGCCAAGCTTGGGTAACAACAGTTTTTCTTTTACGCCCTCAGCTTCAATTTTCTAAACGGCTTTTTTATGAGGCCGTACCGAAGCGGAGGTTGAAAACCCTACAAATTCAATTATGTTTTAGGCTAGCATCTTAAATTCATTTATTACGGTCCCTACTTACTCAAAAAGGCCTTGGTATGCTGTACTATCTCGGCAATATCAATCTTTTCCATGCACTTAAAATGGCCACGGGGGCATTTAGCATACCCAATTTTGCTGCAAGGGCGGCACCAGAGCTTGTTTACCTGCACCACCCGGTATTGCTGCAGGCTTTGGGTTCCGTAATAGGGGTACATGCCAAAGGAAGGCACCGTATTGCCCCAAATGGAAATGATGGGCTTTTGCAGGGCCGCGGCCATATGCATCAGGCCGGTATCGTGGGTAATGACCAGCTTGGATTGCCTCAACAAATCGGCCGATTCGTTGAGGTTAAATTTGCCACAAGCATTGTAAATTTTAATGGGGTCGGTATCGGAAATCGCCTTTCCCGCTTCCACATCTTCCTTGCCGCCGAGCAGCATGATGGGATGGTTGATGGCAGCGCAAAGTTCGATTAACTTGTGCAGGGGCAATTGCTTTGTGGCCAGTGCTGCCCCTATCACAATGGCAATAAAACCATGTGCATGTGCCGTGGGAATATCGTTTTGCGGCACCACATCTTTGGCTGGGATAAAATAATCCAAGCCCCTGCCATCGTTGCGGATACCCAGTTCGGCAATACATTCAAAGTTCCTGTCAACAATATGCTTGTTGGGCAGGGTATTGATTTTGAAATTGGTGTAAATGAATTTTTCGATATTGAGTTTATTAAACGAAAAGCTTTTCGCTTTTTTCAATGCCTTTTTTACCCGCAGGGTGCGCAGGTTATGGTGCAGGTCGATGATATAGGTAAAATGCTCCTGCTGCAAATCGGCAATTACCTTGTTCAGATCCTCTTCCAGCAAATGTATTTTATCTAGGTGCGGGTTATGCTCCAGTATGCCCTTAAATGATTTTTTAGTAAGGAAATGGATTTCGGCTTCGGGGTATTGTTGCCGCACACAACGCACAACGGGCGTGGTGAGCACAATATCGCCAATGGAGGAAAAGCGGATGATGAGGAATTTAACCTTGGGTGGTATGGCTTCGTGCGTTGCTATCATGTTGTTTAATCCTCTTCTACAAAGTTCAAATCCTTGTTAAATGTTTCTTTGCTCATCGACGCAGCTACCAAGGTGATGGCCATGATGACTATGGCGGTAATCCAGCCGCCGGTTACATAATCGCCGGTATAGCTGCGGGTAAATTTGAAGAGTGGTAAAATGAGTATGGTTAACATGCCCCGCACCATATTGGGAATGGTGGTAGCCGCTGTGGCCCGGAGGTTGGTGCCAAACTGCTCGGCCCCCATGGTAACAAAAATGGCCCAAAAACCCGTACCAAAGCCCAGCCCGGCGCAAATCCAATACATGGATGCGGCACTGCCATTTTGTAGGGTGGTAAAGAACAAAACCATAAACAAAATGGTGATGCCATAAAAAAGAAACAGGGCTTTTTTGCGGCTCTTGAACCACTGGCTGATGATGCCTATCAAAATATCGCCAATGGAAATGGCTGCATACGCATACATGATGGCCTTGCCCGAATCTATTTTTTCAACAATGCCAAATTTTTCGCCAAACTCTTTGGAAAAAGTGACCAGCACCCCTATCACAAACCAAGTAGGTAGCCCTATCAATATGCTAAGTATATAACGTTTGAACCGCTCGCCCTTGGTAAATAACATGAAGAAATTGCCCCGCTGCACGTTCATCTCTTTTACTTTGTTAAACATGCCCGACTCAAACACGGCGATGCGTAACAGCAACAGCATCAGCCCCAAACCGCCCCCGATAAAGTAGCAAACCCGCCAATGGAAATTTTCTTTGATGATAAAAGCCACTACCGCACCGGTAAGTCCAATGCCCGCCACCAGCGATGTGGCCAGGCCCCGCTTTTCCTTGGGGGTGAGTTCGCTTACCAAGGTAATGCCAGCGCCCAATTCACCTGCGAGGCCAATGCCCGCTATGAAACGGATAAGGGCATACTGATCAGGCGTTTGCACAAAGCCATTGGCGATATTGGCCAAAGAATATAAAATGATGGAGCCAAAGAGTACGCTCAGCCTGCCTTTTTTATCGCCCATTACGCCCCATATAATGCCACCAATAAGTAAGCCGAGCATTTGCCACATGATGATGCTTTCGCCACTGGTAGTAATCTCTGCAGCGTTCAAGCCCAGATCCTTCAAACTTGGTACCCGGATGATGCTGAACAACAACAGATCATAAATATCTACAAAATAGCCCAGTGCCGCCACCAGCACGGCCACATTGAATATGGAAGCAGTCTTTTTTTGCATATACAATCGTTATACAGCGGGGGTATCTTTTTTCTTTTTGCGCCAAAACAGTTTGATGAAAACCGGGGCCGTGGTAACCAGCACGATGCCAATTACAATGATTTCCAAATGCTCTTTTAAATCAAAGCCAAACTGCGACAATATCCATTTTTGCAAGAAGAAACCGGCAAACAACATGCTTACCACCCAAGCCACGCAACCAATGATATTAAAAAAGTGGAATTTCTTTTTGTCCATGCCCACTATGCCGGCAATGATGGGGGCAAAAGTGCGTACAATAGGGATGAAGCGGGCAGCCACGATGGCACCGCCGCCATGCTTTTCGTAAAAATCGTGGGCTTCCTGCAAGTACCGCTTCTTAAAAAACCAGCGGTCTTTCCATTGGTACATGTTTTGGCCAAATTTTCGGCCCGTCCAATAGCCCAATGTATTGCCCAAGATGCCCGCCAAACTGATCAAAGCGGCCAGCACAAACAAATCCACCCAATAGCTGTGGTTGTTGTCCATGCCAAACAACTTTAAAAACTGATAGCTCAAGCCGGGTTTGGTAACGGTTTCGGTTTTTATTTCGTGGGCATATATACCTGCTACAAACAGGAGGGAGTCGCCGGGTAAAAAGAAGCCTGCAAAGAGTCCGGTTTCGGCAAATACCACAAACAGCAATAGCCAAAGTCCACCGTTTTCGATATAAAACTGTGGCTGCAGCAATTGTGTCCAGTGAAAATCAAGGAAAAAAAATTCCATCATGTAATTATTGTAGCGGTAAAGATAATATGGTTTGGGTTACGGCGGATGGTTTTCGATTTTTCGCACTCGTTCCAATTTGAAGTTGCCTTTTACGGCGGGTTTTTCCACTTTTGTCTTGATACAAAAGTGGAGCAAAAAATCAAGGCTGCATAAAAAAGCCTAAAAATTGAACCCTCGGGCTAAAGAAAAACAAGCTTAAGCAGTAGCAAATCACCCCGCCTCAGTGCGACTTACCGACTAAGAATACTGCCAAGCTTTGGTAACATTCGTTTTTCTTTTGCGCCCTCAGCTTCAATTTTCTTAACGGCTTTTTTATGAGGCCGTACCGAAGCGGAGGGTGAGAATTCTGCAAACTCGATTACATTAAACCCGAAAATTGAAAACCTCCCTGCTTACGCCCCTCCATGATCTGTTAGTTCGCCCTCCCACTTGCTCACCACGGCCGTAGCGATGCTATTGCCCACCACATTGGTTGCACTGCGGCCCATGTCCAGCAGCGGATCGATACCCAACAAGAGTGCAATACCGGCTTCGGGAATGTTGAACGTAGCCAAGGTGCCCGCAATTACTACTAACGAGGCCCTGGGCACACCGGCAATGCCCTTACTGGTGAGCATCAGCACCAGCAACATGCTTATTTGGGTGGCAAAAGCGATTTCCATACCATAGGATTGGGCAATGAACAGGGAGGCAAAAGTCATGTACATCATACTGCCATCCAAGTTGAAGCTATAGCCCAGCGGCAGTACAAAGCTTACAATTTTATCCTTACAGCCAAAGCGTTCCAGTTCCAACATCGTTTTGGGAAAAGCAGCTTCGCTACTGGCGGTACTAAAGGCCAATAGTGTGGGCTCTTTGATGCGTTTGACCAAAGTGAATACCCGCTTTTTTAAGAACAGGAAGCCAGCGAATATGAGGATGCACCAGAGCAGGGCGAGACCAAAATAAAATTCGCCGATAAAGATGGAGTAGGTTTTGAGGATGCCGATACCCTGTTTGGCAATGATGGCCGTCATGGCACCGAACACAGCCAAGGGTGCGAACTTCATTACATAGCCCGTTACTTTTAAAATGATATGGGCCACGGCGTCCAGTGCTTTTACAATGGGTTGGGCCTTTTCGCCAATGGCGGCGGCGGCCACCCCAAAAAACAAGGAGAACACCACAATTTGCAATATTTCGTTTTTGGCCATCGCCTCCACAAAACTGGCGGGGAACACATGGTAAAAGAAATCTTTAACGGTAAGGGCAGCTTTGTCGATACCCGTATTGATATTGCTATCGGGCAAGCTCAGGTGCATGCTATGGCCGGGCTGGAAAAGGTTCACCAGCAACATGCCCAGCGCCAAACTCATCAGCGAGGCACAAAGGAACCAGAGCAGGGTTTTGCCACCGATGCGGCCCACGGCCCTGATATCGCCCAGTTTGGCCACACCCACCACCAAAGTGGTAAATACCAGCGGGGCCACAATCATTTTTATCAAACGGATGAATACATCGGCCAATATAGTAAACCAGTCCAGTTTTTTATCACGGGTCTTTACCGCTTCGTTTTTCTTAACCCCTAGGGCGGCTTGGTATTTTACCAGCTCTTTATAGGCGAGGTTGTTGGTATCGCAAAGGGCAGCTAGGCCTACTTCGATACGTTTGGCAGAATCCTTCCAGGCAATCAACTGATTGGTGAGCGCCGGGCTTTGGGGCGTTTTTACCAAGTCCGCCATTGTATTGGCAATGTTGGCATCCACTGTTTTTTTAGCCGCTTTTAGGTTGCCCACCGCAACGGAATCGGTTACTTTTTCGTAGGGCTTGGTAGCGGCAACAGCGGCTTTTTGGGCCGTTTCTGCTTCTGCAATCCGGTTGTTTTCGTTACCTACATAGTATTTATTGAACACAAAGCCCAGTATGATGCCGGCCAGCAAGGCTATAAAAATGTACAGCGTGAGCCGATTGGGTTTTTTATCTTTTTCCAATTCCATATCAAGGAGGTTGTTTAATTTTTGCAATATACTGTATATATGCGGTTTGCGCCCAAGGGGGCTAAAATTTACCACTGGTAGTATTATTATCAATTATTTGCTTATTTTTCCGTTTCATTTATCGTTAAAACCAACTGATTGATATGAGTTTATTTGTAAGAAAGCCAATGGATGCATTGATGCAGGAGGCGCAAGAGACTGGTGAGCATACGCTTAAACGGACCTTGGGCGCTGGTGGCCTCATAGCCTTGGGCATCGGTGCCATTATCGGTGCAGGCCTATTTTCCATTACCGGTATGGCGGCGGCCAATCACGCAGGACCCGCTATTACCATTTCCTTTGTTGTGGCAGCCATGGGCTGTTTGTTTGCAGGGCTTTGCTATGCAGAGTTTGCATCCATGATCCCCGTAGCGGGCAGTGCCTATACTTATTCCTACGCTACCATGGGCGAGTTTATCGCTTGGATCATTGGCTGGGACTTGGTGCTGGAATACGCCGTGGGTGCGGCTACCGTGGGCATCAGTTGGAGCCGTTATTTGGTAAAATTTTTAGAAGGGTTCGATATCCATCTCCCCCAAGCCCTTACAGTGGGGCCCTGGGATGGCGGTGTTATCAACCTGCCTGCCGTATTTATTATTGTATTGATGAGCTTGCTGCTGATGAAGGGCACCAAAGAAAGCGCTTTTGTAAATGCCATTATTGTAGGGCTTAAAATTACAGTAGTGCTGGTATTCATTTTCTTGGGCTGGAAGTACATCAACAGCAGCAATTACAATCCTTACATCCCTGATAATACGGGCAAGTTTGGCGACTTTGGCTTTAGCGGTATCATTCGAGCGGCGGCCATTGTGTTCTTCGCCTATATTGGCTTTGATGCGGTGAGTACGGCGGCACAGGAAGCCAAAAACCCCAAAAGGGATATGCCCTGGGGCATTTTGGGCTCTTTGGCCATTTGTACGGTATTGTACATCTTGTTTGCCCACGTTATGACAGGTGTTACCAGCTACACCAGCTTTGCCGGTAAAGATGGTATTGCGCCTGTGGCCATTGCCATCGATCACATGGGCACAACCGATGCGGCCGGAGTGGTTACCCCCGACTATCCTTGGTTGAACAGGGCCATCGTGGTAGCGATCCTAGCAGGTTATGCTTCGGTAATATTGGTGATGTTGATGGGCCAAAGCCGTGTATTCTTTAGCATGAGTAAAGATGGTTTGATCCCTAAAATATTTTCTTCGGTAAATCCCAAAACACAAACGCCGGCCAAGAGCAACCTTTTGTTCATGTTGTTTGTGAGCTTGTTTGCCGCCTTTGTACCCGCCCGTGTGGTAGGTGAAATGACGAGCATCGGTACCTTATTTGCCTTCATCTTGGTTTGTATCGGGGTGTGGGTAATGCGCAACAAAATGCCCAACCTGCCAAGGGCCTTTAAAACCCCATTGGTACCGCTTGTACCCATTTTGGGCATTGTCACCTGCTTGTTTATGATGGTGTTTTTGCCCATGGACACATGGATACGTTTGTTGGTGTGGATGTTGATCGGCATGGATATTTACTTGGTGTATGGTGCCAAAAACAGCCACTTGGGCAATGGTACCGCTAACCGCAAGGGTATGAAGATTGCCCGGCTTACCGGCTTGGCCCTGAGTGCTTTGTTGATTATAGTGGGCTTTTTGCATCAATACTCTGTAGGTTTTGATACCGACAGGACATTGTTGTACATCTCCCTTGCTTTTGCCGTTATACACTTTGTAGTGTTTGGCAGAAAAATGGGCAGGGTAGAATCGGAAGATTAATCGTTTTTTGTAAGATAGTAAAATGCCCCGCTTTTGGCGGGGTATTTTTTTGCTTTTATGGGATGATGGGGTGGATTTCAAATTTTCGCTTTATAGTCACAGTTCGCTCTTTTCGGCTGCCTTTTGAGTTACTTTTTTTCCCCGACGCTGCGGCCGGGATTTGCAACTTGTCAAAAAAAGTAACTAAACCTTGCCTGCCGGCTAGGCAGGAAAGGACACCGCCGCCGATTACACCCTCTCGTCAAAATGACGAGACGGAGGGCTCCCTGATTTAGCTTTTGTACTACTGTAAACTCAACTTCGGTAATTCTACAACGAAGCGGAGCCTAAAGAGAAGTTTATAGCTGCGAAAATTTGAAATGCACCCAAAAAATGAAAGGCATTTACCGATATAAACCAATGATGTACCTTTATCATCTGATATTTATACGATGACCCGCTTTATCAATATTGCCCTTATCTTGGCTTTTATGCTTTGCTACACAGAATGGGGCCAGCATTATTCGGCCTTCATTTTTCAGATACAGTATGAAATGCTTTTTAACAAAGGGGCCACTGGCGATGCCTTGTCGCACCCCCTGATTTTGGCCGGACTGGCGGGGCAGTTCAGCCTCTTGTACACTACTTTTACCAATGGCCGTCCCGCTTGGTTGAATATGGCCGGTATCTTGCTGCTGGGTATGATCGTACTGCTCTTTTTACTCATCGGCATCCTATCGGCCAATGGCAAAATCATATTGTCAACCCTACCATTTATCAGTTTGGTGGTTATATTCTTTTATGTGAGAAGGAGGCAAAAAATACGTTGAGGTTTACCGTCTCCCCGCTTAACCGCAAAAACCTATCTTTGCTTTCAAATTCAATTTATGCGCAAAACAATATTATCGTGTGTAGCTGCAGTTATGGTATTGGCAGCTTGCAACAATGAAGCTAGTAACAAAGAGGCGGCTGCCAGCAATCCCGCAGCCAAAGAAGCCCCTCTCCTAGATACGTCCAAAGCTACGCCAGTGCCAGACCCCACGCCCGTGCCTGCTCCAGCGACCACAGCCGCTTGGAAAGGGGTAAAGGAAATAAACGATGCTGCATTTGGGGATAAAGTGATAAACAATCCCGGATTGACCGTTGTAGATTTTAACGCCACTTGGTGCGGACCGTGCAAGATGCTGAAACCGATTTTTGACAAAGCTGCGAATGATTTTTCGGGCAAAGCCAGTTTTGCCAGCATCGATGTAGATGAAAATCCTACCGTTTCTGAAAAGTATAAAATACAGTCTATCCCCTTGTTGCTGTTCTTCAAAGGCGGCAAAGTAGTAAAGAGCATTGAGGGCTTGGTAAGCGCCAAAGAAATATATACCGCAATAGAAAAAAACATGTAAGGGCTGTGCCCTGTTGGTCGAAGACCAGACAGGGGATTCAAACCCGTAATATCTTATCACCCGTTGGTCAAAGTCCAGACGGGGTATTGATGTACATCCCCAAGTGTGCGCACTTACTCCACCACCACTTCATCACAAAAGATGTGGGTGTCGCCGCCTGCACCCTCGTGCCAAGCGGGCATCTTACCATGCTGCCGTGCCACAATGCGTATATAACGGGCCTGCACCGGCGGCGCTTGTAACAGAACCTGCTTTACTTGCGGCACTTTATCATCAACTGATACCATATTGTTCACCATTGCAAACGGCGTGAACTGCTTGCCATCGGTTGACAGGGTTACACTTACCTCCCTTGGCATTACGATCCATGCATTCACATCATGCAAAAGGCCTACCGTTACTTTATTAACCGTGGTCAACTGTTTCAAATCTATCACCACATCCATATCGGTTTTTTGCCAGCCCTGCCAATTGCCCCTGCGCCATTCGGCACTGCCCCTGATACCGTCTATCAGCGCATCATTGCCACTGGCAGGATACTGCTTTTCATGCGGCGTATTCAGTTGCAAAGCCCAATCGTTCACGGCCTTGGTAAATATTCCTTTGCTAATATAGCTGGTTTTACCCGTGGCATCTATTGCAATCGCTTTTACCGTTGTGGTGTTGTCAATAACAAAAGGTGCTGTGTAAAGCGTAGCAAAAGCTGTGGGCGTACTGCCATCCAAGGTATAATATAGTTTTACATTTGTTTGTGCATTGGTTAATGTAATGGTGTTGCTCCCTTTAAAGCTCATGCTGCCGGTTATCACGGGGTTGGCTACAATGGCTTCGTCCTTTACCGCTGTAGTGGGCAGTTCGGTGGTGCCAAATGCAGTGGGTTGGGCACCCATGGTAAACTGCATGGTACCGCCTTTGGTGATATCGCCGTGGGTGAACCAAGCTTTGTTGCTGGGTTTGCCATGGAGCGACAGTTTTTGCACATAGCAATTTTTACTGCTGACATTATCGGCCATTATCACAAAGCTTTTACCATTTTCTTGGTTGACGGTAACCTGCTTGAACAGCGGTGTACCAATCATATAATCGGTGGTGCCGGGTGTTACGGGATAAAAGCCCATGGCACTCAGCACATACCAAGCACTCATCTGTCCGCAGTCTTCATTGCCGGTAAGCCCGTCGGGTGCTGCGTAATACAGTTTGTCCATGATATGCCGCAACAACTTTTGGCCCTTGGCAGGACGGCCCGCAAAATTGTATAAATAGGCAATGTGGTGACTGGGTTCGTTGCCATGTGCATACTGACCAATCAAACCGGTAATATCGGGCAGCTCCAGCCCTGTCATTTTACTGGTGGTGGTAAAAATGCTATCGAGCCTTCGCTCCAATTGGGCACGGCCGCCCAGTGCGCCCATATATGCTTCCATATCGTGTGGCACATAAAAAGCGTACTGCCAGCTATTGCCCTCGGTAAAATTATTGTTCACTTCATAAGGATCGAAGGGGGTGAGCCAACCCCCATTTTTGCGTGGGCGCATAAACTGGGTAGTAGGGTCAAACAGGTTTTTCCACGATTGTGAGCGTCGGGCAAAGGTTTTATAGGCTTCGTTGTTACCGGTGCGTTTGGCAAATTCCGCAATACACCAATCGTCGTAAGCATACTCCAATGTTTTGCTCACACTCTCATGCTCATCATCTTTTTCCAAATAGCCATGATCCATGATAGCGGGCAGGCCCAAATGGTTCCAAGTGGCGCTTTTTACCATCGCTTCCAAAGCCAATTGTTTATCAAACCCATCAATGCCTTTTACATAAGCATCTACCATCACCGGCACGCTGTGGTAACCGATCATACAATCGGTTTCGCAGCCGCTAAGCTCCCACACGGGCAGGCGACCACCTTCTTTGTACTGCGTTAAAAAAGATTGGATATAGTCTTGGGTGCGCTGCCGATCAATGATGGTGTAGAGCGGATGGGCACCGCGGTAGGTATCCCATAAGGAGAATACACTGTAATTGGTAAAACCTTTGGCGGTATGGATGGCGTTGTCCCTACCACGGTACTGACCATCCACATCCATGTTGATATTGGGTACCACCATGGTATGATAAAGGGCCGTGTAAAACACTTCCATTTGTTCCTTGCTGCCGCCACTGGCCTGTATTTTGCTCAACTCTTTTTGCCATTTGACTTCGGCGCCTTTTTTTACTTTTTCAAAATCCCAGCCCGGCATTTCCGTTTTCAGGTTATTCAAAGCGCCTGCTTCGCTCACAGCAGAAAGGGCCACTTTGGCCATCACAACCGATTTATCCAAATTGCCAAATTGAAAATAGGCTTTGAGGTCAGTACCCTTTTCTAAGTGGTAAGGGCGGATGGGCACTTGTTTGTCATTTTGCCAAATAGCGTAACCGGTAAAAGGTACCGAAAACTCGATGGCAAAAAACACATACTGATTGGTGGCCCAAGCCTTGCTACGGCGGAGCCCCGTAATGGTGCGGTTGTTTACAATTTCAATAGATGACTCCAGCACTTCATCACGGTGCTTAAGATCGAGGATGATATTGGCCATCTTTCCACCACCAAAAAAATAATGGTGCAGCCCTACCCTTTCGGTGGCCGTAAGCATCACATCAATATTATCATCGGCCAGTTTTACACTGTAAAAGCCGGGCGATGCTTTTTCTGTTGCATGGTTAAAATTGGAGCCATACACTTTATTGTCGGGCGAGGGCGCACCACCCATCGGCATCAGTAAAATATCGCCATAGTCGCTACAGCCCGTGCCGCTGAGGTGGGTATGCGAAAACCCGTAAATGTAGTTGTCGCTGTAATGATAGCCGCCGCAGCCGTCCCAACCGCTGAGCCTTGTATCGGGGCTTAGTTGCACCATGCCATGCGGCAGTACCGCACCGGGATAGGTATGGCCGTGGCCACCGGTACCGATAAAGGGGTTAACATATTTTGTATAATTGATTTGGCCTGTTAGTTGTAAGCCGAACAGTAAAAAAATCAGCAGCAATCGCATGAGTCAAAAGTTTGTGATAAAGATATTTAGATTAGGGGATATTGGGGGAGATAATGTGGGTGCACTTCAAAGTTTCTCTTTATAGTAACAGTTCGTACTTCTTGGTTGCCTTTTGAGTTACTTTTTTTCTTGTCAAAAAAAGTAACCAAAAAAGGACACCGCCGCCGATTACACCCCGGCGGCGGAGGGTTCCTTGATTTAGCTTCAGTACTACTGTAGCTTCAACATTTGCAATTCTACACCTAAGCAAAGACCTTTACAAAGATTATGGTAGCGAAAATCTGAAATACACCTTCAGGGTTCATTACCAACCGGTAACAATTACCCAACCTAAAGGATATATTTACATCAAACCAAAACTTATCACTACCATGAAAGTATTGTACAGCATCATCGCATTGGCAAGCCTCGTATTGATGGGGCCTACCACCGAGGCTCAGATTACCAAAATTTTTATTGTACGCCATGCCGATCGGGACGGCAATTTGGATGCCCTAAAAGTACCGCAAGGCACCAAGCGGGCAGAGTAACTGAAACGGGTTTTACAGAAAACGGGCATCGACAGTATTTATAGCACCAACACCAACCGTACCCGTTCAACTGCAGAACCCTTGGCCAATCATTTGGGTATCACCACCGCTTTTTATTCCAACAGTAGGCAAGTTATTGATACCATTTTGAAAAAGCATCCGGGCAAAGAGATACTGGTGGTGGGCCATTCCAATACAGTGGATTCGCTGATCAAGCGCTGCGGCTGCCCTGGCATTGGGTTGATACCCGATACACAATTCGACAATCTTTATCTGGTCATCGTTGAACGTCCTACCCAGCCATTGTTGATACGGAAGCGTTGCCATTTACTCAAAATGAAATATGGGGCTGTTACCCATTAATAGCTTTACAAATACATGGTTTCGCCTACTCCCAAAAGGCGGATATCGCCCTTGCCTTCCTGCTGCATTTGCCGCAACAGCCTTGCAGGTTCGCCCATGGGTTCATCGCTCAGGTCGAAAGTACCATAGTGCATGGGGAGAAGGGTTTTGGCACCCAAGTCGGCAAAAGCTTGCACGGCTTCCTGCGGCGAAGTATGCGATGGGCTCATGAACCAACTGGGTTTGTAAGCACCGGCACCAATCATGCACACATCAATGTTAGGGAACAACTGACCAATCATGGCAAAGTGTGTATCATAGCCGCTATCGGCACCAAAATAAATACAGCGCCCATCCAGTTCCAGCATAAAACTGCCCCATAGCCTGCGGTTGATATCGTTCAGCCCACGGCGGCACCAATGGCGGGCGGGCAAATAGGTAAGCGTAAATCCATCGGTTTTATACTGCTGAAACCAACCCGCTTCTTGAACCGCTATATTGCCGATCCAAGGCCGGATGAGTTTTTCCATACCCAGCGAGGTAAGCACCCTTGCTTGCGGATTGTTGGCGGCCAATAATTGCAGACTTTTTTTATCGCAATGATCCCGATGGTCGTGTGATAGTAAAATATAATCAAGGGAGCGCAGTGCTGCAACATCCACCGGCAATGCCGTATGTCTTTTGATAAAGGGCATGGCCCCAAAAACCGGGTCGGTAATCAATCGGATGCCGTTGATACAAATCAAAAAACAGGCATGGCCCAACCAGTAAATCGCATCGGCATCGCTGTGCAATATAGCTGGGTTTTGATGAACGGGCATGCGCCAAGTATCATTTTGCTTTTCCAGTTTTTGTGGCTTGGGGCCCCGCTGCCATTTCCATACATCTTTAAAAGAAGTGGTAAAAGGATGGTTAAGGTTCACAAAGCATCCCTTACTATCCATGGGGTTGCCATTCCATGCAAAAGGCAGGGGTATGGTATGCAAGGCTGGGTTGTGGTTGGGCTGTGTTTGTATCATGGCATTAATGTATCCTGTCCCCCCGCAGTTCAATACTGTCCATAATACTGGTTTCGTAAGCCAGCCATTCAGCCCAACGTTGGCGCACAGCCGCTTTATCAAAATAGGTATCGGCCAAATTGATAAAGAGGGTATAATGCCCCGCTTCACTCTCCATAAAGCGGCGGTAAAATTTTCGCAGGTAATCATCTTCTAGCCCTTCGCTCAGCCGCTTGAACCTTTCGCAGCTCCTTGCCTCTATCAAGGCCATGGTAAGCAACTGGTCCAAAAAGCGCTCCTCCGGGTTGCCGCCCTTCTTTTGAAATTCCAGCAGCTTGTTTACATAAATGTCTTTACGCTGTTTGCCCAAAGGCAGGCTGCGCTTTTGCAGTTCGGCCAGCACCTGCCTAAAATGCCCCCATTCTTCGGTAACAATGGGACTTAGTTCGGTTACCAGTTTTTCCTTATCGGGATGTTTTTGGATAAGGGAAATACAGGTGAGTGCCGCTTTTTGCTCGCAATAAGCATGGTCGGTTAAAATATCGGCCAGTTGTATGCTTGCCAAATCCACCCAACGTGGATCGGTGGGCAGCTCCAGCCGCAATATGCTTTTGGTATCCTGCGATAAAATTTCCATGGCGCAAAGATAACGACAAACACCCTATACCAACCAAGAGCCACGCTACTACGTGGCTCTTGGTTGGTAAGATTATTAAATGGACAACCGATTATCTGTTTACGGCGATGGTAGAAATCAATCTGATTTGGTTGGGGTTAGTGTAATCATATTGATAAAGCCCCGTACGGGCCATCACCAAGGCTATCCCATTGTGTACAATTACATCAGTTGGCGAGTCGATCTGTAAGGTTGTGATAGGTTTTACATCCAAGGGATTGGCTGCGTCAAATATCCGAACCCCGCTGGTACCATCGCACACAAACAGCAAGTTTCCATCTTTGCCCAATCCCATGGGACTGGTAAGGGGATAGGTTTTTAGCAATTGTGGTGCATTGATATTGGCTACATCCAGTATATCTAATTGATTGGCATTGCCGCCACAAAGACCGCCGCCACGTAAAGTAACATAAGCCGTGGTACCATCGGTAATAACAGGGTCGCAGGAGCGCACATGTGCAAAAGTACCAGCATGCGTGGGTGCCCAAGGCAGTTGCAAATCGCAGATATGCATACCGGTGGAGGAACCGATAAACAATTTGTGCTGGAATGGATAGATGGTTTCTACACCCCAGGGCAATGCAAGGGTATGGGTTTTTAGTGGTTGATGCGGAACCACCAAGCTAAAGGTATAAAGCCCTTCATCGGATACAGCGTATAGATGATTGTCCACTATGGCAAAACGGGCCAAGGATCCTGCGATACCCGTAGGAACGGCATTAGCCCCCGCACCTACCATATTACCGGGCGAGTTACCGTTTGTACCAAGGAAGAAACAACCTCCGGATAAATTTTTTACCCTTGGGTCTTCATCGCACTCGTACTCCACTGTTTCCGTCTTTTGCTCCCACTCAACAATGATGGAGGAAGAATCGCCATTATACAAGTAGCCAAAATTACGGGTTGGGAAAACCTTATCCACAAAGGATTTGGTTACCACACCCAAAGGATTGCTTACGTCCATCACAACCAGATCGGCATACAAATCGGCATACAACAGATTACCCTTGATGGCGATGTCCACATTGCCCGGTATATCAATAAATGATTTGTTGATGGGTGCGGCAGGGTTGCTGTTGTCAATTACATGAATGCCCTTGCTCACTTCATTTAAAAAAATATACTGGCCATATTGGTAAATTTTACCGGGATTGTTAATGGCCCTTGGCGCATTGCTTTTGATGTTGGCCTTTACTTGGGCTTTGGCCTTGTAGATGGGCTCCATATAGGTGTACGTATAGGTGCCTTTGCAGGGCTTTTTGCAACTGCTCACTACAAGGGCGCTTGCCATCAACAGCAGGGATAATAAAATGGTTTGATTCATTTTTTGCATAACATACTATTTTATACGCCTGACAATGCAAATGCAGCAAGCGTTGCGTTATTGATTATTATTCCATTACAACTTTCTTGTAAAGCCCACAGCAAGCCCCATGTTGTTACCCACTGCTGGATAACTGTATATATTCCACGCCATTTTCTTGTTTTTAGGTGTGCGATTGGCAATCAAATTCCAAGCGCTCAAAATCATATTGGCAGCACCTACGCCGATATTAAACATCGAAAGTTTTTTTTGAGTTTCGTTGGTATAATTCAAACCAAACTTAAAGATACTCTTTGGCATGTTTGTAGCCCCCAATACAATTTGGCCCGCACCCGTTATCAGCCCTACAATGGGCACTGCCTTGCTTTTGGCACCTCTGCCAATTTGCACCATGTTAATTGTACCCAGCGACACATTTAAACCACTGAAAACAGATGATGTAATGCCATAAGATGGTTTTATATAATTGCCTTCCTCATAAACAAATGGGCCATAAGTAGGCTGTATCATAGCGCATTCTTCTTTGGTAAGGCCACTGGTCGATACCCAGTTATCAATCCCCTCATCCTGCATCGCCAACAATTCTTCATATTGATATTGCCTGTTTATTTTTTCTGCCGCTTCCCTACCAGCGGTTTTTTCTATTAAATAGCCCACCGCACAAATATTGCCGTCCTTATCAATAAAGCAGGGCTTGCGTTGGTTGATGTAGTCGTGATTTTTAGGGAAGATCCCCTTTTCCCGATAACCGTGCAATAAATCTAAAAGCTGTACCCTTTGTTGTTGTTGTGCCAATGGCAACCTTGAAACATCTTTTTGCCTCAATAAGTTTTCTACATATTCCAGATGTGTTTTTATCCTCAGGGTATTATCAGTTGTTTGATTAGGCCTGTGGCCAAACTTATGCACAAAACTAATATCGCCCAGAATGGCATTTGCCGTTTGATTCTTTTGGCTTTCAGTTTCGTTAAAGCCCATCAACATGGCTGCAAAAATGAGGGGCAATAAAATTGTAAATTGTTTCATTTTAAATGTTTTGCTGTTAAAAAATAATGCAGATTTTCCTTGAAAGAAAAGAACGCCACCTTGCAAAAAAGGGCTTCGTAAAACAAGCAACCTCTTTCAGTTTAGCGTAAACCCGCTTACCAGCCTGACAACGCAATGGCAACAACCGTTGCGTTACCGCTTATTTTTTTTAAGGGGCATATTGCAATAGAGTAACCCAGATAATATTCTCTGCTCTTCAATCCACAGCTTAACAAAAGAATTGACATTGTAATTCAAACGTATCCCAATAGCTAGCGAAGACTGGGGTTTGGGATAAAACGCAGCACCCATTTGAAGGGATAGTTGCATGCGGTTATATGCTTTTGGGCTACTGAAATATTGGCGATTGGCTTGGTCGTAAACGAGCATTTTACCCTGCACCATATACGCCAAAGCGACACCTGTTTGCAGCCCCCATTTTTGTTGCTTGCCCAAACGGTATTGCAACTCGATGGGCAATTGCAACAAGTGTATCCGATTGGTATAAACCGTACTATCTCCTGATCTATAGTAGTTGGAATATCCGATAATATTATTGGCACTTGTATTCAACGACCCCGGATAAGTAAAACCAGCTACTAAACGCTGAACCGTGTCCCGTACATAACTACCCACCGTTTGCTTGTTGGACAGGTAGCTATAAGAAAGCCCTGTTTGTACATGCCATCGCTGCCCCATGTGTTTTTGCGAGTACAGCCCTATTTGGCAAACAATGCCGGGCTTAAATGGCTTACTACCTGAAGCATAAAACGGGGGCGTTACCGAACCGCCTCCAAGAGCGGCCATGTTGTTTTCATTTTTTTGGGACGACAGCAGGTTATCGGCCCGAATGCCCAGCCCTGCGCCAAATGTCAACCCAAATTCCCAATGGCTTTTAGCTTTGCCAGCTGGGCTTGCGGCATTGCTTGGTATTGTTAACGGATTAATAGGCACCTGACGAATGGGCCGCAATAACTCATCTGCCATAGCAGGCTTTGTTGCTATGGTTGCAAAAAGGGGGGCCGCTAGTTTTGCCATGGCCACATCAGCATCCAAACTTGGGACTAACCCTATCGTATCCGTTTGCCCTGCTGTTATGCTCACCCGCATTGCTTTGGCGTAGGAAGCAAATAGTGAACCGTTGCCTTTTTTTTGTTGCTGGGCTATAACGGTTTGGCTATCAATATCTGTTTGGGTTGCTGCTGTTCGCTTATTGGCATTGTCCGCTATGGGTGCCTTCCCCCTCACCGACTGCCCAGTTTTTAATTGTACCGCTATGTTTTGCTTAGCCACTGGCTGTTGCTTGGCACTACTATCCAACCCAATAATTGCCCTAGTGCTTTGCTGCTGCCCACTAGTAGGGTTAGGGGCCAATGAAAGTGTATTTTCTTTGGGCGAGGTTTGATTGCCCTGGCTCACCGATAAATTTTCAGTAGAAGCCGACCGTTGTTGCCCCGTTTGTGCAATGGGCTTTTGCAAAGCTTTGTCATTCTCTCCACCCAAAAGCCAAGTAGCGGTTATAATCGCTACCAGTAATAGGGGCATTAACAACCACAACAGTGCCCGCCTGCGCTTTTTTTCCGGCGGCAATTGCCCCTCAATTTTATCCCACAGCCCTTCCGAAGGGATTATTTTCAGCCCTTCGGTTTTTTGCTGCACCCGCCGCTCAAATTCGTTATTGTGCATACGTAATCCGTTCATGGCCCGAATAATTTTTTTTTATCCACGTTATCAGCAAAGCACGGGCACGGGCATACTGCGACCGGGATGTACCTTCGCTGATGCCCAACAGTTGCCCTATCTCCACATGGGTATAGCCCTCTACCACATGCAGGTTAAATATCATTTGATAGCCTGCCGGCAGTTGCCTTATCAGGCCCACCAGCTCCTTGGTTTCCAGATCCACCCGAGGATCGTCGTCGGCCACGGGGTGCAGGCTCACTTCATCAAAAGCCATTTGGCCTTGGTAACGCACATTGCGCTTGAGATAGTTGAGGGCCGTGGTTACCATAATGCGCCGTATCCATGCGCCCAGTTCGCCCTCGGAGCGGTATTGGTGCAGGTTTTTGAACACTTTTACAAAGCCTTCCTGCAAAATGTCTTCCGCATCGGCCTGCGACTTGGTATAACGGTAGCATACGCCCAGCATGGTATCGGCAAAGCAACGGTACAGCTCCTTTTGCGAAGCCCGGTCGTTTTGCAAACAGCTTTTTACTAATTGGGTATGCTCAGTCATTACTTGGTATGAGGGGTTGACAACCGTTTTAGGGATACCGTTGCATGGCAGGGAAAAAGTTGATTAGTTGAATAGTTGATTGGTTGAATAACCATAACATCAACCTACCAACCTTCAGCCAGTCAACCTGTCAACTATTCAACCAATCACCCAATTATCGCTACCTTTGTCCCCTATCAGCCGGGTTATCGCTTGCCACTGCAAGGTGGGAGGAGGAAAGTCCGGACAGCACAGGGCGACACACCGGTTAATAGCCGGTCTTCCTTGGGCCCAAGCCCTTGGGGGAAGAAAGTGCCACAGAAAATTACCGTCCCGTCTCGTCATTATTGACGAGACGAGATAAGGGTGAAAACGCGGGGTAAGAGCCCACGGGCCCGTCAGGTAACTGACGGGACGGGTAAACCTTGTGTGCTGAAATGCCATGTATATCAGTGGAAGAGGGCGGCCCGCCCGATTTCCCCCCAACTAGTTGGGGGAGATACGCTGAAGGGTAGGCAGCAAGATCCTGCTAGTAATAGTAGGGCCAGATAAATGATAACCTCCTTTGCCTTGGGATTAATCCCAAGGCAAAGGACAGAATCCGGCTTACAGGCTGATAGATTTTTACAACATTATAGGGTTGCCGATAGGCGGCCCTTTTTTAGTGAATAGTGAAGAGTGAATAATGAAGAGTGCTACCGAGGCTGAATGATACGGTGGTATGGGTGCTGTAGCGAATCCACAGGGCAGTAATTCTATGTAGCAGGAATGTAACACACGTTAAGGGGTGCGGATGGCTTCCGCAGGAGTACAGGGGCAATGATGGGCAATTATGCCTTGCCTTAGCGGTGTATGGGGCGGTCAGTAGCCTCAGCACCCAGTGGCTGCCATCTAAGCTTTATTTGAATACGCTGTTTCAACCCCGAAATCCTCAACTTTCAACTCTCCACTTTCAACTATCCACTATCTTTGCGCCATGCAGCAATATTTAGATTTACTTCAACATATCATCGATACCGGCTCGGACAAAAGCGACCGTACCGGAACCGGCACCCGTAGCGTATTTGGCTACCAAATGCGGTTCAACCTGGCCGATGGGTTTCCGCTGGTGACCACCAAAAAATGCCATGTTAAAAGTATCATTTACGAACTGCTGTGGTTTTTGCGGGGCGATACCAATATTGGTTATTTGAAAGAAAACGGCGTGCGCATTTGGGACGAATGGGCCGATGAAAACGGCAACCTAGGCCCCGTGTATGGCAAGCAGTGGCGCAGTTGGCAAGGGGCCGATGGCAAAACGGTTGACCAAGTATCGGAACTGATTGCCCAGTTAAAAACCAATCCCGATAGCCGCCGCCTCATCATCAGCGCTTGGAACGTGGCCGACCTGCCCGACATGAAGCTGATGCCCTGCCATTGCCTCTTTCAGTTTTATACCACGGTAGGCGATAACGGCAAAAGAAAGCTGAGCTGCCAATTGTACCAACGTTCTGCTGATGTGTTTTTGGGGGTGCCCTTCAATATTGCTTCCTATGCGCTGCTCACCATGATGATTGCACAGGTATGCGATATGGAGTTGGGTGATTTTGTCCATTCCTTTGGCGATGTGCATTTGTACAATAACCATTTTGAGCAGGCGCACTTGCAACTGAGCCGGGAGCCTTTTCCCCTGCCACAGCTAACAATCAATCCTGCGGTAAAAGATATTTTTGCTTTTACATTTGCCGATTTTGAATTGGTCAATTACCAATGCCATCCCGTCATTAAAGCGCCTGTGGCCGTATAAAAATCAATCCCATTATGAGCATAGCATTAATAGTAGCGGCGGCGGCCAATCAGGCCATAGGTAAAGCTGGGCAATTGCTTTGGCACTTGCCCAAAGACCTGAAATTTTTTAAAAATACCACTTGGGGCATGCCGGTAATCATGGGCCGTAAAACCTTTGAATCGGTTAACAAGCCCCTGCCAGGCCGCATCAATATTGTCATCACCAGTAATGCAGATTGGAAGGCGGAGGGTGCCCAAACGGCCAGCAGCTTGGCCGATGCGCTGGAGCAGGCCAAGGCTACCAACTGCAAAGAAATTTTTGTTATTGGCGGTGGCGAAATTTACCGACAGGCCCTGCCACTGGCCGATACGGTTTACCTTACCCGTGTACATGCCGAGTTGGAAGGCGATACATTTTTTCCGGTGTTGGACGAAAACGAATGGCAAATGACGAGCAACGATGATTTTGAAACGGACGAAAAGCATATCTACTCCTTTAGCATACAAGTGTGGAAACACAAAACAGTCCAACACTAAGCATGTACAGTCCCTTTCAATTAGCCAAAAAGTATATACGCTACTGGTTTACGGCAGCCAACGGCAAGGGGCATGGGGTACACTCGCCCTTTGTATTTGATTTTATCCAATTTGTGCTGCGGGATAAAAAAGACTATTACTGTTATGGCCCGATTGAGCAGTTGCGGCAACAATTGCTACAAAACAGCGATATAATTGAAGTAGAAGATTTTGGTGCCGGTTCCACGGTCATCAAGTCGAACAGGCGGGTGGTAAAAGCCATGGCCGCCTCCTCGCTGAAGCCGAAAAAGTTTGCGCAACTCTTATTTAGGATTGTTAATCACTACCTGCCCGCCGAAGGCACGCAGGCGGGTCAGCCAGCAACCATTATAGAGTTGGGCACATCCTTTGGCATCACCACCTCCTACCTGGCCAGTGGCAACAACAAGGCATTGGTGTATACCTGCGAAGGGGCGGCATCCATCGCCAATATCGCCCAACAAAACTTTTCTGCCTTGGGGCTGAACAATATCATTTTACTACAAGGCGATTTTGCCAAAACCCTGCCCGTATTATTGGACTCCGTACAACAAATTGATTTGGCTTTTGTGGATGGCAACCATCGCAAAGCCCCTACCCTGCAATATTTTGAGCAGTTGCTGCCCAAAACCACGGCGCAGTCCATCCTTATTTTTGATGATATCCACTGGAGCGCCGAAATGGAAGAAGCCTGGGCGGTCATCAAAGCGCATCCGGCCGTTACCCTCACCATCGATTTGTTTTTTATTGGGCTGGTTTTTGTGAATAAGGATTTTAAGGTGAAGCAGGATTTTGTGGTTAGGTTTTAGGGGAATGGGTGAGGATAATGAATAGTTAATAGTGAATAGTTAATAGTGAAGAAACTCCTTTTCTGGCGACAGTTTAGCGAAGCGCAACCTGCCTTTGCCGGCAGGCAGGCTGGTGCCTATCAAATCCGCCGGACTCCCGCCATGCGGGACAAGTCGTGTCCGGATTGTAGCGATTGACAACATACTGCCTCGTCCTGTCATGGCGAAGCCTGCCCGACTGGCTGGTCAGGCGGGGCATGAGCCATCTACACTAACCAGTGGCGGTATGCTACCCGAAAGAGTAGAAACCTCGTGCCCACTCCCTTGGCGTGGCAGGCTCGGTTTGACAGGACGAGGGTTATGCTTCTAATGGAGGCAGTACAATTGGGTTGGCTTTGTCCGGGGTTACAAACGCCCGGATAGCAGTGCTTTTATGGTTGGTAGAGAATGCAAGGAGCGAAGATTAGAAACGCTACCATAACCTGCATACACCCACCGCTGCCGTTGTCTGGTCTTTGACCAACAACCAAGGCGGGGTTTAACGAATTGAAAAGTTCCTCAGTCCGTTCACTTCGGCCGTTGGTTAAAAACCATCATGCCTTTGGCTTGACAGGTACGGCGGCTCACGGGATAGGTGGTTACCAACAAGGCGAAAAAGATGAGTGTACATCGGTTAATGGTGGCAGTACGATTGGGTTGGCTTTGTCCGGGGTTACAAACGCCCGGACAGCAGCGCTTTTATGCTTGGGGGAAATGCAAGGAGCGAAGATTAGAAACGCTACCATAACCTGCATATACCCACCGCTGCCGTTGTCTGGTCTTTGACCAACAACCATGGCGGGGTTTAACGAATTGAAAAGTTCCTAAGCCCGTTCACTTAGGCCGTTGGTTAAAAACCATCATGCCTTGGACTTGAGAGGTACGGCGGCTCACGGAATAGGCGGGCCAAGCGAATACCAATGTAGGTAAAAAATTAACATAAGATGTTTGAACGTTACCAATTACTGGTCCCTTCCAGCCTTTCATCGCACACGTGTTCAGGCTGTCAACAGTAATCCGTTAACCCGCCCCTACTTCCCATCCTTCAACACCTCATCCGTAAAATGTGCCTTGCGCTTCGGTTGCGCAAACTTGTCGCTATTATAAGCAGTAGAATTCCCCTTGGGAATGGACAATGAGGCCCAGCCATCATTGCACACCATTTTTCCGATGAATACAATTTGCCCTACATGATAGGGATAATGGGCCAACTGGCGGTTGATGGCTTCGGCAACGGTATGGCCTATGTTGCGGATATAAATGATCCTTTCCAAATCGGCTGGGGTTAAACTGCCCAGTGCATTAAACAAACATTTCCAGCCGGCATCCCATTTGTCCAGCAGTGCTTGCCGTGTAATAATATCGTTTTCAAATTCGGCATCCCGGTTCCGCCATTCCTTTTCGCCATCGGTATTTAAAAAATCCGTCCACCGAGAAAGCATGTTTCCCCACAAGTGTTTTACGATGGTGGCAATGCTATTGCTTTCCGGGTTTACCTGATAAAAAAGTTGCTCGTCGGTCAGTTGTGCAAATGTTTTTTCGCCCAACAGTTTATAATATTCAAATTGCTTTTTTACACTATCGAGATAATCGTTTGTCATAATTGTGTGGTTTAAAATAATTGCATCAAAGATAAAATTACAAAGTCAAACGCATCTAAATTAAATGTAGTAAACCCAGCCCATTTGGCTTAATGTAACAATGCAAAAAGTGGGTAACCTTCCACCAGTTCCGAGGTGAACCACCTCATTTAGTCCGGTCCGCCGTAGGCGGATTTTCTGGGGTGAAGGGGACCCAGAAAAAGGGCTAAATGCAGTGGTGAACCCGGAACAAGGCCAGCCGGCCCGAGGCAAGCACAAGCAATCGGACAATAGAATGCAGCGATACAGATAATATAGCAGCAATTCAAAAGTCATTAAGAAAATGCCTTTCCCCTAATGAGCCATTACCCCAAAAAATCCACTCATTCAATTACCCAATTCAAAAAAAAAATCATCCAACAAATTTGCAATTACTGATTTTTTTATATTTTTATACCCTAAATATCCGTACGCTATGCTACAAAAACAATTTGCCCTTTGGGCGATAGCATTGGCCATCAGTACCGCCAATGTGGATGCACAAACTTTACGTTATTCCGTGGCCATGCCTTATGTAGGTTTGGATGCCTACAGCCGTCATGTCAACGTTTTTTCCTTTACCGGTAACCAAGCCGCTTTGGCTCAACAGCAAGCAATTGCCGTGGGCGTATATGGCGAGCGGCGTTTTATGTTGGCGGCCAATAGCGCCTATCGAGCGGCCCTGGCCTTTCCTACCCGCTTGGGTAATTTCGGTATCCAGTTGAATTATGCGGGCTTTAAAAACTTTAACGAAAATGCCATCGGCCTCGCCTATGCCCGCAGCTTGGGCAAAAAGGTAGATGTGGGCATACAGTTCAATTATTATGGTTATCGGGTGCCGGGATATGGCCAAGCCGCTACCCTGAATTTTGAATTGGGCGCTATCCTGCATTTTTCCGATAAGCTGCACGGCGGCATGCATGTGTACAACCCCATGGGTGCTACCCTATCCAAAAGCAGCGGCGAAAAATTGGCTTCGGCTTATCAACTGGGTTTGGGTTATGATGCGTCCGATCAGTTTTTTATCAGTGCGGTCATCAGCAAAGAAGAAGACAAGGACATGGGTGTAACCATTGGCGCAAAGTACCAGTTGATGCAACAGTTTTTTGCAAGGGCTGGCTTTGTAACCAATACGGCTACCGCTTTTGCAGGGTTGGGGCTGGGCTGGAAAAATATCCGGCTGGACCTCACAGGCAGTTACCATCCGCAATTGGGCCTATCGCCAGGCCTGTTATTGATACTTCACTTTAAAAAAAGGGAAAATGAATAAGCTAACATTGATGCGTATGCCATCCCTTTGTAAATCCCTGTGTTGTGTATTACTTTGTTTGATGCTACACGGTATGCTCTTGGCGCAATTGCCCGAAACAGCCAATACCGAACAACAGTTGGAAAACCTAACCGCTGGCAATGCCGACGAGCCAACAGAGGATGATGGTTTCCTACAACAAATGCAGCAGTACCTGCACCATCCCATCAACCTCAACACGACCGATGAAGCCACATTGGCCGAATTGAAACTGCTCACACCCTTGCAAATCAATAGCCTGCTATCGTACAGGGCAATCATGGGGCAGTTGATCAGCATCTACGAATTACAGGCCGTGCCGGGCTGGGATATCGCCACCATACTGCGCCTACGGCTATATGTAACTGTTAGCAGTCCCATTTCCTTAGTCCCTACCTTGCGCAAACGCTTATTGGGCGGCAACCACAGCCTGCTGCTACGGGCGTCGCAGGTATTGGAAAGAGCCAAGGGCTTTGGGGTAGATACCGCTGCGGATAATTTATACAAAGGCTCGCCACAAAAAATATTCATGCGTTACCGTTATGTGTACAAAAACCTGTTGCAGTATGGTATGGTGGGAGAAAAAGATGCCGGTGAACAATTTTTCAAAGGCAAGCAAAGGCAGGGCTTCGATTTTTACTCCGCCCATTTTTTTGTACGCAATATCGGCCCGGTACAGGCCCTGGCCCTTGGCGATTTTACTGTCAACCTTGGGCAGGGCCTTACGCAATGGCAGGGCTTGGCCTTTAAAAAAGGGGCGGATGTCATCAATATCAAAAGGCAATCGGCCGTACTGCGCCCCTACAACTCGGCCGGCGAGGCCAATTTTTACCGTGGCTTCGGCACTACCCTGCACAAAAAGCATTGGCAACTTACCCTTTTTGCATCCCGTAAAAAGATGGATGCCAATGGGGTGGTGGATAGTTTCGCCAACAACGAGTTGTATATTTCGGCCTTACAAACTTCCGGCTATCACCGCACCAATAGTGAGTTGGCCGATAAAGGGGCCCAACGTTTAACAACTTGGGGCGGTAATATTAGTTGGCAGCAAGGCCCTTTGCAGCTCGGCATCAACATGGTGCAGCACCGGTTGGCATTGCCGCTGGTTAAAGCGAATGAGCCTTACAATCTTTTTGCCTTTTCGGGTGAGCAATTGGTTAACCAAAGCCTTCATTATAGTTATACCTATAAAAATGCCCATTTTTTTGGCGAGCTGGCTGTGGGCAATGGTAGGGGCAAGGCGCTGGTGTGCGGACTGCTGGTGAGTGTGGCACCCCAAGTGGATATGGCTTTGCTGTACCGCCATATTGCCAGGGATTATCCCAGCATCAACGCCAATGCCTTTACCGAAAGCAGTTTGCCCAATAACGAGCAGGGGTTTTATACCGGCATGAGCATCCGGCCATCGGCTGCCTGGCGCTTGGATGCTTATATAGATGTATACCGCTTTCCTTGGCTGCGTTACCGGGTGGATGCCCCCAGCTACGGAACTGATACATGGGTGCAGGCTACTTATAAGCCTAATAAGGAGCTGGAAATTTACAGCCGCTACCGATCTGAGTCAAAAGCCAGTAATGCTAGCACGGGTGAAGCTGTGTTAACGGGAACCGTAGCCCGGCCGAAACAAAACTGGCGCACCCAAGTAAATTACAAGCTTACCAAGGCAATAATGGTGCGCAGTAGGGCCGAAATAGTATGGTACGATAAAAAAGGGCCCGATGCAGGGCAGGGCTTCCTCATTTTTGCCGATCTGTTGTACAAGCCCATGCTCCGCCCCTTCTCGGCGGGCATGAGGTTACAATATTTTGAAGCTTCCGACTATAATGCGAGGCTGTATGCCTATGAAAACGATGTGCTGTATAGCTTTAGCATTCCGGTTTTTTACAATAAAGGGGTGCGCTGGTACCTCAACCTACACTATGATGTGGGCAAAAAATGGTCTTTCTGGGCACGGATAGCACAAACAAGCTACCGCAACATGGTAACAAATGGTAGTGGGCTGGATGCAATCAAAAGCAATAGAAAAACCGAAATAAAACTGCAGTTAGCATATGATTTTTAGATTTATGCACCCAAAGCAGCGTTTATATACGTTTTTTTGTCTAAAAAAACGACACTATGGGGTATCTGGTGCAAATTTTAACATTTTTTTTACACTGAGAAATATCCTTAATTTTACACATTAATTAAAACAACTTGTCGCACATGAGAAGATTTTTAACACTGTTTACGATGTTGATGCTCTGTGGAGTATTGGCGTCTGCTCAAAATCGGGTGGTGTCCGGTAGGGTTGCTGATGAAAACGGCAATCCAGTTCCTTTCGCTTCTGTTAAAGTAAAAGGGGCAAAATCGGGGGTTTCTGCTGATGCTAATGGCCAATACACTATCCGCGTGAAGGATGGCGATATATTGGAAATTTCCAGCGCTGGTTTTAAAACTAAAGATGTAATGGTAGGCACACAAACATCTATTAACACTGCCATGGAAAAAAGCGCTTCGGGCACTTTGACCGAAGTGGTGGTAACAGGTGCCTTTAACGTAAAAAGAACGGCACGAAGTACTTCGTCCAACGTACAAAATGTAACGGGTGAGCAATTGAATACCATCCGTCAGCCCAATATCAATAACGCCATTGCGGGTAAAGTGGCCGGTGCGCAAGTGCGCAGCCAATCTGCCTCCAAATTGGGTAGCGAAACCCAAGTACGCTTGCGTGGTGAAAATGGCATCTTGGCTGGGGGCGGTGCCCTGTATGTTGTAGACGGTACCATCATGCCAAGTGGCAACGACATCAATACCGATGATATTGAAGATATCAGTGTATTGCAAGGTCCTGCCGCCGCTGCACTTTTCGGAACGGACGGTGCCAATGGTGCCATCGTAATCACAACTAAAAAAGCAAAAAGGGGTCAAAAAGGACTGGGTGTTGAAATCAACTCTGGTATCCAGTTTGACAAAGTGTACATTTTGCCCAATTACCAAAATGCTTATGCAGGTGGTAACGGTACCTTCAATGGTGGTACTGGTACTGGTAATTTGAAGCAATTTGTGTTTGATGGTACCAAGCACCCCGCAGAATGGGCTGCTTTGGATGGCAAATACTATCCCGATTACGAGGATGATGAAAGCTGGGGTCCCCGCATGGTAGGCCAAGAATACATTCCTTGGTATGCTTGGTACCCTGGTACCAAATATTCTTACAAAACGGCCAAATTGACGCCTCAGCCCAACAATGCCAGGGACTTCTTTAATACTGGTGTTAACAGGTTGAACAATATCGCTTTCTCAAAAGCAGGTGACAACTACAATTTCAGGGCTTCTTATACCAACCAAGACCAAAAGGGCATCGTTCCTTACTCTTGGCTGAAAAGGAACACTTTCAACTTGAATGGTTCTTTTGACCTGAGCAATAAATTTACGGTTGCCGCTAATATCAACTACCTGAGCCAACAATCAAATTCAGAAAATGACGACGGATATTCCAATAACACCACTGGTTCATTCAACAACTGGTTCCACCGTGATTTGGATATGAACATCATCAGGGAATTTGCAGATTATAAAACACCAGAAGGCTTTTTGGCCACTTGGAACCACAGGAATCCTGACAAATGGAATACTGCCAACCCAGTAGGTTTTTATGGTGCTTATTTCTGGTTCAGCCCCTATTCTTATCAAAAAAACATATTGAATGCGAATGATAGGAACAGGTTGTTTGGTGATGTGTCATTGACATACAAACCAACCAGCGATCTTAGGGTGAAATTTACTTATCGTAAAAACCAACTGAATACCAGCAGCGATACACGTCAGTACAATGCGCTGGATATCAGCCAAGCTACTTCTAACCTGTCTGGTTTCAACTACTGGGAAACACTTTCTCAACGTGCTGTTCCTTGGGGTGGTTTCGCCTTGGGTACTAGCCAAAGCAACAGGCAAAACTTCGAATTCTTGACTACTTATACTAAGAAAATCAAGGATTTCAACATTACTGTTAATGCGGGTGTTGATATCTTGAAAGTAAGGCAAACCGTTTTCACTGCCAACACATTGGGCGGTTTGGTTATTCCTGATCTGTTCTTGCTTTCTAACTCTAAAAACAATATCAACCAAAGCAATACCATCACTAATTCAGGTAGGCGCTCACTGTTTGCTTCTGCAAACATTGGTTTCCGCAACTACTTGTTCCTTGACGGTACTTTCCGTAGGGATTATAGCTCTACCGAACAAAAAGGTTTTGCCATTGATACCAAATCTGTGGGTGCCTCATTTGTATTCAGCGATTTGATCAAAGACAAAGCGCCATTCCTTTCTTATGGTAAAGTAAGGGCTTCAATTGGTCAGTTGTTGAATTCTTTGACTCCTTATCAAAATTCATCACTGTATGCCATCAACCCACAACAATGGAACGGCAATCAGTTGCAATTTGAATTGAATACATTGGTTAGCCCCACTTTGAGTGGTACTGCCAACACTGAAAAAGAATTGGGTATTGAATTGCGTTTCTTGAAAAACAGGATTGGTTTCTCAGCTACTTATTGGGATCGTACCAATAAAGACTTCCCTTTCAATGCTTCTATCTACGGCGGTAGCGGTTACAATACTTTTGCTACCAATGCTGGTGAGGTTAGGAAAAAAGGTCTTGATTTGCAAGCCATGTTTGTTCCCTTCCGTTCTAAAAACTTTGAGTGGACCATCAACGCCACTTGGGGCCGTTTGTTAGACAATACCATTGTTGAAATCGCACCTGGCATCGACAGGATTGCATTGCCTGGCACTGGCTTTGCTCAACCCGGCACTTCTGCTTACATCGTGAGCGAAAGGGGCGAACAATGGGGTCAAATCAGGGGTATCGGCTTTAAGCGTATCAATGGCCAACCCGTGTTGGATGGTGATGGCTTCTTTGTAGATGAACCCGAAATAAACTTCGGTAGCAGCTTGCCCGATTATACCGGTGGTGTTCAAAACACGTTCAACATTTTCAAGAACTTTACTGTTAACGTAAATATTGACTTCTCTGTAGGTGGTAAGTTCTTCTCTACTTCAGAATTCTACGGTCATGGTACTGGCTTGTTTGAAGCAACAGCCGTATTGAACGACAAAGGCAACTCTATCAGGGATAATGTAGCTGATGGCGGTGGTGTTCACGTATTTGGTGTGGATGCAACTGGCAAGCCTGTTGATTATTATGTACCAGCTAGGGATTACTTCCAACAGTTTTCTTATGGTGCAGGTATCGCAGAACCATATATCAGGGACCTTACTTTTGTTAAGTTGAGGGAATTGAGCTTGGGTTACAAAATACCTGTAGAGAAACTGGGCATTGGCAAAGTAGTTAAAAATGCTACTTTCTCAGTAGTGGCCAGGAACGCATGGTTGATATACCGCAAAGCTTTGGCTTTTGATCCTTCAGAAATTGCTACCATCGCTGGTGAAGAAGGTCAAACTCCAGGTACAAGGGCATTGGGTGTAAACCTGAAAATCGGTTTTTAATCAATAGTAAATATTAATTACAATGAATAAGATAAATAAATTATTAACATACGGCATCGTTGGCGGCGCACTGGTTTTTGCTGGCAGCGGCTGCGACAAGTTCAAAGACTTTGGTAATACCAATGTGAACCCCAACGGTAGTAGTGAGGTTTTGACCAGTGCTTTAATTACGAATGTTGAATCCTACTTGGGCAACCCCATTGGTATAGGTGGCGCTACTACGGCTAACCCCGGTGGTGCCCCCAATTTGGCGGTTTCGGCTTTAAACCCAGGGCATTATTGCCAGTATTTTGCCGAACCCACTTATCCGGGCAACCAAATTTACAACTTGCCGCAGTTTAACTCTTCCGGCACTTATTCATCTACTTTGATGGATTGCCAAGTTGTAATCAACAAAAATTACAATGAAGCTACCAAGGGCTTGCCTACGGTATTGTCAGGTGGCTCCAATAGGAACCAAATTGCAATTGCCAAAGTATTGCAGGCATTCACCTATTGGAAGTTAACAGATGCATGGGGAGATTTACCATACACCGAAGCGTTAAAGGGAACAGAATACCTAACGCCCAAATATGATGCGCAAGAAACAATCTACAAAGGCATTTTGGATTCGCTTGCATCAACATTGTCGGCAACTACTGGTTTTGATGATGCTGGTATTCCTGTAAAAGGCGATATCGTTTTTGCAGGCAACAATGCCAAATGGAAAAAAGTAGTGAATTCAATGCGTATGCTGATCGCCTTAAGGTTGTCAAAACGTTATCCCGGTGCTAGCGAATATGCTGCTACACAATTCAAAGCTGCAGCAGAACATCCCGCTGGTCATATCACTGCCAATGCTGATAATTTCACTTTGGCTTATGCTGGTGGTAACTACCGCAATCCTTGGTTCTCAGCCGGTGCTAGTGAAGACAATGGCGTTGCCAAAACCTTTACCGATGTACTGACTGGTTTAGGTGATACCCGTATTAGCGCTTTGGCTAGTACTGCTAATGGTATCCCTTACGGCGACAAAACTGCCCGCCCCAATACCAGTAAAATTTTGAACCCTACTTTTAGGACAGAAACGGCTCCTTTGGTAATTATTAATGCTGCTTCTATCTGGTTGGCCAAATCTGAAGCCATTGAAAGGACTTGGATTACAGGTGACTCCAAAGCTGCTTATGATGCTGGTGTAACTGCTTCATTTGAGCAATGGGGTGCTGCTTTGCCAGCTTCCTATCTTACAAGTGGTGCTGCCAACTTTACTACGGGTACTGGTGTAGCGGCTATCAATACCAATACACTTACGCCCGGTGCCAATGCCACTACTTCTTCCAAATTGAGCAGGATTGCATTACAGCAATGGATTGCATTTTATCCTGATGGTTTGCAAGGCTGGAGCAACTGGCGCAGGACAGCTGTTCCTGACATTAAGCCTACTATCTACTATTCTCCTTCTTCTACTGGTCAAATCATTCGCAGGTATGTATATGGCACAGTTGAATATGCATTGAACAATACCAACTTGCAAACTGCCCTTACAGGTATCCCCGGCGGCGATAAGCAAGAGTCTAGGGTTTGGTGGGATAGGCCATAAAAATTGTATATAAATGGATGGGGTATTCACTTGCCCCTTCCATTTTAATCACTAATAATTTAAAATATATTAAATATGAAATATGTAAGCCTCATTAAATCCCTGTCGTTTTTGGCAGTAGGCGCTATACTTTTCAGCTCTTGCGAAAAGGTAGACAAAGTTGATCCCATCGGAGACGGTGGCCAAACCATTGTTAAAATAGTTGACCCTAGCGGCGAAGGTAAAATAGGGATTAATATCGGTGTTGTAACTACAGCACAGGTACTTAGCATGGTGGATATCCGCAGGGATGTTCCCAACGAAGCCCAATTGGGTAGGACCATGAAAGTAATTGTAGAAGACGCCCCCGGCGCTGTTTCTGACTATAACGCTCAACATGGTAGTTCTTTTGAAGCCATTCCAGCCGGTCAGTACACCATTGACGCTGCTAACCCCAAGGTTGGCAACAATTATACGGTAACTTTCAATCCTGGCGAATTTGCCAAGTCAATCAAATTTACCATCCCCAACGCTACTTTGTTGGATTTGAACAAACAATATGCTTTCGGCTTTACGCTCAAATCTGTTGATGCCGATGGTAAAATTGCTGCTGAATCCAAAACCATCGTTGTGGAAGTAGGCCCCATCAACAAATGGGACGGTGTTTACACAGTAACTGGTACCATGGTAGATGTTGCCAATGCAACTTTTGTGGGTAGCTATCCTTTAACTTTCCACCTTATTACTACCGGTGCCAATACCTGCGAAGCATACGATCCTATTTCATTTGGCGGTCTCTATGGCCACTATTTTGATGCGGCTGGAGCTGGATCTTATTATGGTAGCTTTATGCCCGGTTTAACTTTCGACCCCGCCACCAATGTTATCGCCAGCGCAACCAACATCTACGGCCAAAATTCTGGCCCCAATGTAAGGTCATGCCGCTTGGATCCAACTGGTGTTAATGCGGTTGATGGCAGCAAGAATATCAGGATCAAGTACATTCTTTCGCAAGCAGCACCTGCCGCATTTGTTGGCGATAGGGTGTTTTTTAACGAAACTTGGACTTACGTAGGACCTAGGTAATTAATTTTATCTAACAATATTATAAGGGCTTCCCAATAAGGGAAGCCCTTTCTTTTTATCTTTGTTGTAAACAATAGTATCATGAGCAAAGAAAACGAACAAGGGCAACAATTGAACATTGAAATTTCTGAAGAAGTTTCTGAAGGACAATATGCCAACTTGGCCATCATAACGCATAGTCATGCAGAATTTGTAATAGATTTTGTAAATGTAATGCCCGGCACGCCCAAAAGCAAAGTGAAAAGCAGGGTTATCCTTACCCCTTTTCATGCCAAGCGGTTTATGAAAGCCATTGTAGACAATGTTAAAAAGTTTGAAGCCGTAAACGGTACCATACAGGACTTGGAAACTGT
This sequence comes from Chitinophaga pinensis, assembly GCA_943373145.1. Classification (GTDB taxonomy): domain Bacteria; phylum Bacteroidota; class Bacteroidia; order Chitinophagales; family Chitinophagaceae; genus Ferruginibacter; species Ferruginibacter pinensis_H. Next base: position 87,530 of record CALSBI010000005.1, on the reverse strand, counting down.
GGAACTGCCTTTTACATTTGGTGGCCCTACGGCACAGGCCTAAGTTAATATCATTTAACTTATTAATTGGGCCAATAATAAATGGTATTGAGGCTACGCTCGGCATCTGAGGATATCATTTGATGACAAAGTAGTGCTTGTTAGATACATAGGTCTGCTTTCAATACATCGCCGGTATTGTATTTACAGCAAGCCCCCATCGGCAAAGCTATAATAGCCATCTTCGCTAACGATGATATGGTCGGCCACATCAATATCGAAATAACTAGCCGCCTGCTTTATTTTGGTGGTAAGCGATGTATCTGCCTTACTGGGCTTTAGGTTACCCGATGGATGATTGTGACAAAGTATGATAGAGGTTGCCTCGGTATCTATCGCCCGTTTTAAAATAATCCGTGGATCTACCACCGTACCGGTAATACCTCCCCTACTGATTACCTCAAAGTGCTTTACTTTATTGGCACGGTTTAAATAAATAACAGCAAATACTTCATAAGCATAATCTTGTAGCATAGGCCGTAGGTACCTTGCTATGTCGTTGCTGGTACGGATAACCGACCGGATCATCGGCTCGGTTACTTGCCTGCGCCTACCCAATTCCAGTGCAGCGGCAATCACAATCGCTTTCGCCGGGCCGATGCCTTTTACCGTTGCTATTTGCTCAATACCCAGCTTGCCTATTTCAGCCAGGTTGTTATTGCCCAATACCAACACCTCCCTCGCCAGCTCTAATGCAGACTTATCCTTATATCCATTGTTGATGAGGATGGCCAGCAGTTCGGCATTGCTGAGCGTATTGGCGCCATGCTGTGCCATTTTTTCCCGTGGACGGTCTTCAACTGCCCAATTTTTGATAGATGTGGAAGGCTTGTTAATAGTTTTCATACTTTAATTGTTTTCATCAAGAGTTAAGTGATAATTTCGCAACAAATATATCATTTTCCAACGTTATTACTCATGGCATCTACAGCTAAAATTTTTTCAGGAACTGGTTCCCAATACCTTGCCGAGCTCATATCGGAAAAGTTTGGCGAACCCCTTGGCAAAGTCAATATCCAACGCTTCAGTGATGGTGAAATTTATGTTGAATTTCTAGAAAGCATCCGGGGCAAATTTGTTTTTTTGGTACAAAGCACTTTTGCGCCAGCGGATAATTTGATGGAATTGCTGCTGATGATTGATGCAGCCAAAAGGGCATCGGCCTACAAGGTAATTGCGGTAATGCCCTACTATGGCTTTGCCCGGCAAGACCGTAAAGACCGTCCCAGGGTGGCCATCGGCTCCAAACTTGTGGCCAATATGCTCACGGCGGCAGGCGCCGACAGGGTGGTTACCATGGACCTACACGCCCCTCAAATACAAGGGTATTTTGATATTCCGGTTGACCATTTGGATTCTTCCGCCATTTTTATACCCTATATTGAGAAACTGCAATTACCCAACCTCACTTTTGCGGCACCGGATGTGGGCAGTGCCAACCGCATACGGGAAGTAGCCACTTATTTTGAATGCGAAATGGTTATTTGCGACAAACACCGCAAGCGGGCCAATGAAATTGCCAGTATGGTGGTAATTGGCGATGTAACCGACAGGGATATCGTATTGATTGATGATATTTGCGATACGGGTGGTACCTTGGCCAAAAGTGCGGGCTTGCTTAAAGAAAAGGGTGCCCGTAGCGTAAGGGCCCTTTGTACGCACCCCGTATTGAGCGGAAAAGCATACGAAAACATCGAAAACAGTGTGTTGGAGGAATTGGTCGTATGCGATACCATCCCTATCAAGGAAGGGCTGTGTTCTAAGATAAAGGTGCTTTCCGTTGACGAACTCTTTGCCGTGGCTTTGCGCAATGCATACGAAAACAAAAGCATCAACCAGCTTTTTATGCGCAGCAGGATGGCCAATAAAAAACAATAGGACGCAACGCATCATATTTCAAAAAATACGCAACAACATTGCGTATTTTTTTATTTTTTGACCCTTATTACTGCATACAATGGGCAAAAACTTGATTTTAGGCCCCATATACTGGCCTGTTTCCCTTACCTTTGCGCCTCATAAAAAATTATTAATAATGAAGACGATTACAATCGAAGGACAACTGAGGACCGGATTTGGCAAAACAGCAACCCGCCAACTACGCTCTCAGCAACTAGTGCCAGGTGTAATTTACGGGGGTGCGCAAGAGATCAATTTTTCGGCTCCTGCGGCAGCATTCAAGTCCCTGGTTTACACACCAGAATTTATGCTCACAGAAGTGAACCTGGACGGCAAAATTTACAAATGTATTATGAAGGACCTGCAGTTTGACAAGGTGAGCGATGCGCTGATCCACATCGACCTGCTGGAACTGGTAGACGACAAAATGGTAGTGGCTACTTTGCCTTTGAAACTGGTAGGTACACCTGCGGGTGTAAAAGCCGGTGGTAAACTGGTAGTTAAAATCAAGTCGGTAAAGGTAAAAACCTACCCCAAATACTTAAGGGAAAACATCGAATTGGATGTTACCGCTTTGGAATTGAACGGCAACATCAGGGTGGAAGATGTAAAAGCTGAGAATATGGAAATTTTGAACTCTCCCCGTATTCCCATCGCATCTGTAACCATGACCCGTCAGTTGAAGCAAGAAGAAGCCAACGCTGCAAAAGCTGCCGCTACTCCTGCCAAAGGTGCTGCTGCCAAAAAATAAGCATTACAAGGTTATTGATATGGCCGCCCCCAACCTGTTGGTGGCGGTTTTTTTATGTACATCCACTTCACGCAATAGTCGTAACTAAATAGTACCTTTGCCCACTTAAAATAGCTATAATGGGATTTGATAAGAACACAATCATTGGCTTTCTGCTCATCGGGGCGTTATTGATTGGAATGATGTGGTTCAACAACAGGAGCCAAGTTGCGTACCAAACCGAACAAAAGCGGATTGCCGACTCTATCGAGCGTACCAAACCAAAGCCCAACCCCGCTCTGGCGACGGCGGATTCGCTAAAGGCAGATTCAAGCAAAAAAACCTTAGCTGCTGGCAATTTTCAAAAATACCTCACGGGTACCGAACAACTGGCAACGCTGGAAAACAGCCTCGTTAAAATCGCTTTCTCCAGCAAAGGGGGTCAGCCCAAAACGGTAGAACTTAAAACATATAAAGCCTACGATGGCAAACCACTGGTTTTGCAAAGCGGCAATGGCAACAAACTTTCGTACGAATTTAAGTCGGGCAGCAACCAAACGGCCCAATCGGCGGATTTGTTTTTTGATGCGGGCCAAGTGGTAACGGCTGCCGATGGAACCCAAAAAATCAGCTTTTCCATAGCTGATTCGGCTGGTAAATCCATTACCCACCAATATACCCTGCGGCCCAACGAATACATGGTTGATTTTGACCTAGTATTGAACGGTGCCGATCAGTTGGTTTCGCAAAACATGCTGAACCTGCAGTGGCAAACCGAATCGCCCCAAGTGGAAAAAGATATCAAATACGAAAAGCAACAGGTGAATATTTGTTATTTGGAAAAGGGCAAATACGACTTTGAATACGCTGGTTCTGGCGATGATATCAAGTTAGATGCAGTAAGCTGGGTAGGCGTGAAACAACAGTTTTTTGTCATGGTACTTGCTGCTAAAAATAAATTCCAGTCGGCTGAAGTGGTATGGAAAGTACCCGAGGATTCAGCTAAAAAAGTAGTGGCCACCAGTACCAATTACAAGCTAAGCGTACCTAATGGTACCCAAGTGCCGTTGGCCATGCAGTTGTATTATGGCCCCAGCGACTATAAAGTGCTTAAAAAGTACGGCAACGATATGGAGCAGATTGTTCCCTACGGCAGCGGTATATTCGCTTTTGTAAAATACATCAACCGTCACTTTTTATTGCCCGTTTGGGACTTTTTACAGTCGAAAATCGCTAGCTACGGCCTCGTTATTTTACTGTTGACCTTGTTCATCCGGTTGCTCACTTCGCCCATTTTGTACAAAAGCTATTTGAGTGGTGCCAAAATGAAAGTATTGAAACCCGAGATTGATGAATTGAAGGCCAAATACAAGGACGATCAGCAGGCATTTAGCTTAGAACAAATGAAACTGTGGAAAAGCGCAGGTGTAAGCCCCATGGGCGGTTGTTTGCCGGCATTGCTGCAGATACCAATCTTTATGTCGCTGTACTACTTCTTCCAAAGCAATATTTCGCTGCGGGGGCAAAGCTTTTTATGGGCCAAAGATTTGGCTGCTTACGATTCCATAGCACAGTTGCCCTTTAGCATCCCTTTTTATGGCGACCACGTAAGTCTGTTTACATTAACGGCTACCCTTACCAGCATGCTTATATCCATTTATGGCATGAGCAATATGCAGGACAATAGTAATCCGCTGATGAAGTACATGCCTTATATCTTCCCTGTATTGTTATTGGGCGTGTTTAACAACTTACCTGCGGCCCTTACTTGGTATTATACGGTATCGAATGTAATCACATTGATCTTGCAGATAGTGATTCAAAAATACATTATCAATCATGATAAGCTGAAGGTGCAAATAGAGGAAAACCGAAAAAAACCGGTAAAAGTAAATGCTTTGCAGCAGCGTATCGAAGAAATGCGGGAAAAGAACAAACAAGCGGCTGATAAGCTGAACAAAGGCAAGAAAAAGTAACTATTTCAGTATAAGCGAAAGTGATTGCCCCGGTAAAAGGATTACCCTTTACCGGGGTTTTTGTTAATTTTTTAGCCACGTTTACAAGTAAATATGTTAAAAGCGACCCATCAAAATAATGTTTGGCATGGGATTTTATTACCTTAGTGGTAAATACGTAGTATGAGCAATTTTAGTAGGATATTTTTCTCGGCTGTTACCGCACTTGGCTTTACCATATCGGCCAGTGCACAGAAAGTGCTGAATGAAGGTTCTATTGTTTACGATATCACGGTGCAAACCGGTAGCAAAGAGCCCCAAATGGCGGATGCATTGGATGGTGCAAAAACTACGATTTACGTAAAGAATACCCAAAGCCGCACCGATTTTGTAAACGCCTTGGGTAGCGAAAGCACTATCCACGATGCCAAAGCCGGTAATGCTGTTATTTTAAAAGAATACAGTGGCCAAAAATTGATGATAACCCTCACCAAAGAGGATTGGGCCACCAAGAACAAAAAATACGACAATATCGTTTTTACGATGCTTCCTGAGGAGAAAACAATTGCTGGTTATAAGTGTAAAAAAGCAACGGCCACCGTAGATGGCAAAACTTTTGCAGTGTACTATAATACGGAGATCAGTATTGCCAACAAGGAGTACGATAATACGTTTAAAAACCTACCTGGTTTGGCCATGGAATATGAATACCAAGTAGGTAAGTTAAAGTTGAATTTTACGGCATCTAAAATCAGTTTTGAGCCGGTGTTAGCCGCCAGATTTGATTTCCCTAAGTCGGGGTACAGGGTAATGACGTATGCGGAAAATCAGCAATTGAAAAAGGGCAATCGCTAAAAGGGCGCATAAAAAACGCCCCAACAAGTGGGGCGCTGCAATATAAATATGTTGTAAAAAATCGAGGATTATTGTGACCTGATAATGAGCTTCATGCCAGCATAACCTTGACGCACTTCTGGAACTGCAATTTTATGCTTGTAAGGGAGGATGTAAACGGTATTGCCCTTTTGGTAAGTAACAGTACCTGTACTCAACCGGATACCCATATTGGTATTGGTGTTGGAACCCAAGGTACTGCCCTTATACACTAAACCCGATTTAAGGTTAAAGGAAATTGAATTCCTTAACGAAACCGGTGTTTTAATGTTTAGGCTAATGCCTGCCTTGGACTTGTTTTTTTTAATGGCCCCCCTGTCGGCCAACGCACTTGGCGATATGCTTAATAGCACACACGCAGCAAGTATGATTTGAGCCTTCTTTAACATTGGGATGTTGTTTTAATGAGCAAATATAAATGAAATTATTCTTATTTCCACTACCACCCGTACCAAGATTTAACATTTCTTTAACATTTGGCACCCAGAAACCGTCTATTTAACGTTTTGGAACAAAAAAAGGTATAAAAAAAGAGCAATTTTATTTTTTCCGGTGTAAATTACAGTAACATAATGTGGAATGAGCAAATATCCTTACAGGCAAAACAGTGATGAAATAAGGGAATTGTTAGAGCAGTTCGAAAACCTGAGGTTAGGCAGAAGCAACTCTTTTATTGAGGAAGACGCTTTTGAGCGCATTATCGACTATTACGACGAAAAAGAACAATACCGAATGGCCCTAGAAGCGGCCGACTATGCCGTAGAGCAATACCCTTACTCGGCTGGCCTTTTACTTAAAAAAGCAGATATGTTATTGGCACTGAACAACTACAAAGGTGCCCTATATGTGCTAGAACAAGCCGAATTATTGGATAGTGGGGATAAGGAATTGTATATTTTGAAGACCGATGCCTTTTTGGCCCTCGATCAGCAAGAAAAAGCCGCGGCGGTACTGGAGTTTGCCATCAATCATTTTGATGGGGAAGAACGGTTGGAACTGCTGTTTGAGTTGGCCGATGTGTACGATGATTACGAGAATTTTGAAAAAGTATTCGACTGCCTTAAAATGATATTACAGGATAACCCCAATAACGAGGAAGCCCTGCACAAAATCTGCTTTTGGACCGATTTTACGGGCCGCAACGAAGAAGGTATCCAACTGCACAAACAGATCATCGACGACTCGCCTTACAACGAACTGGCTTGGTTCAACTTGGCGGCCGCCTATCAGGGCCTCAAATTGTACGAAAAAGCCATCGATGCCTATCAATATGCCATTGCGATAGACGAAAAATTTGATTATGCTTATCGCAATATGGGCGATGCCCTACTGCGCCTGCGCCGCTACAAGGAGGCCATTGAGGTGTTGGAAAAAGTATTGGAGCTGGCCCGCCCCGAAGATGTGATTTACGAAGCCATTGGCCACTGCTACGATAAGATGAAGAATTATGCACAGGCCCGGTTTCATTACAAAAAAGCCACCCACCTCAACCCAGAAGATAGCCAACTGCAGTACAAAATAGCTTGCACTTACATGAACGAAGGGGCTTGGCCCAGTGCCATCAAAAGCCTGGAAAATGCGATGCGGCTGCACAAGCTACAGCCAGAATACAACTTGGCCATGGGGCAGTGCTGCATGGAGTTGAACAAACTGGACGATGCCATCTCTTATTTTGGCAATGTGGTACGGGTAAGGCCCAAAAATGTGAACGGCTGGTCGGAACTGCTGAAATGCCTGCTCAAGGCGGGTTATGCCGAAGATGCGCTTGAATACACCAATTTTGCATTGGAACAAACTGAAGGCAAACCTTTGTTTTTGTATTATAAAAGCACGGCCCTATTTATGTTGGGCAAAAGCAAGGAAGCCCTCTTATTGTTGGAAATGGGCATGCAGCAAAATGCCAAACTCATCAAAAAATTCATAGAGCTCAATCCACAAATATTGCAAAACCAACAAGTAGTGGATGTGATAGCAAGGCACAAGAAGGGTAAAGTCATCTGATTTTTGGCCACGGATGCTTCATTCCACATTGCTTTGACCACGGATTAAGACGAATTGCACTGATTACACGGATTCCTTATTCGTCATTCAACACTCGTCATTCCACATTCATCATTCGTCATTCCCTACCCCAATACCCTATTCCAAATTCCAAATTCCCTTTTTCCCCTTCATTGGCTATATTTGCAGCCTTAAACAGGTAAGCATGAACTTTAATCTTTCGCAAATTCCAGAACGTAACAAAAAGCCACGCAACCACGGTATCACCATGGTAATGGACAAAGGCTTGAGTATTGAAGAGGCCAAAAACTTTTTAAGTGTGGCCGGTCCGCATGTCGATATGGTGAAACTGGGATTTGGCACTGCCTTTGTAACCCCCAACCTCAAGGAGAAATTGGCCGTTTATCGTGAACACGATATGCCCGTATATTTTGGCGGCACCTTGTTTGAAGCTTTCTTGATCCGTAACCAGTTCAACGACTATATTGATGTGTGCAAGGAATTTGGCGTAAGCTACATGGAAGTGAGCGATGGCTCTATTACCATCCCCCACGCCGAAAAATGTGGCTATATTGAAAAACTGACCAAGCACGGTGTGGTACTGAGTGAAGTAGGCAGCAAAGATGCCGCCCATATCATCCCCCCCTACAAATGGATTGAGCTGATGAAAGCAGAGCTGGAAGCGGGCAGTACTTATGTAATTGCCGAAGCCAGGGAAGCGGGCAATGTGGGTATCTACCGGGGCAGTGGCGAGGTAAGGGAAGGATTGGTGCAAGAGATATTGACCCAAATACCGGAAGAAAAAATTTTGTGGGAAGCACCACAAAAAGCGCAGCAGCTCTACTTTTTGGAACTGATCGGCTGCAATGTAAACTTGGGTAATATTGCCCCCGCAGAAGTAATTGCACTGGAAGCCATGCGCATCGGGCTTAGGGGCGATACGTTTGAACTGTATTTGAATAAATAGGCGTACACGGATTTACAGTACGCACCATGGGCACATGCAAGCAACCAAACTATATGGCCTAATCGGCTACCCGCTGGGACATTCATTTTCCAAGCAATACTTTACGGAAAAATTCCTTAAAGAGGGGCTGGACGACTGTGAATATGAACTGTTTCCCTTGCAGGATATAGCCGAAATAGCGGGTTTGCTGGCCGCCAACCCGCATTTGGTTGGCCTCAATGTAACCATTCCCTACAAAGAAAAAGTACTGCCCTACACACAGGTGCAATCGGAAGTGGTGCAGCAAATAGGCGCTGCCAATACCTTACACATCCACAATGGCATTATAACTGCCCACAATACCGATGTAATTGGTTTTGAGCAATCATTTGCCCCAGCCCTACTACCGCACCATACAAAGGCTCTGGTGCTGGGTACCGGTGGCGCTTCAAGGGCGGCTCAATATGTACTGCAACAGCGGAATATCCCTTATGTTTTGGTGAGCAGAAACACAATGCCGGGTGCTATCACCTATCGGGATATTGATGCAGAGATGATGGCAAGCCATTCCATCATCATCAATTGTACACCGGCGGGCATGCAGCCCCACGAAGCAACGTTTCCGGATATACCTTACCAATACCTTACCCCTCAACATTACTTGTTTGATATGGTTTACAAGCCCACCACTACTGTTTTTATGCAGCGGGGCATGCAACAGGGAGCTACCGTAAAAAATGGCTTCGATATGCTGCTGATACAAGCGGAAGCTAGTTGGAATATCTGGAATTTATAAAACTTTTAGGCGGGCGGCTGTAGCATTTGCAACAAAACATCGGTAAGAGGCACTACTTTTTTCTGGCCATAATCAAAACATACCATGCCCGTTTTGGCTTGGGCAAGTAAAATGGTTTGTTCATCTCTGGTTACCCAAAGGGCATAGTACAAATCAAAACCCACCCTGCTGATATCACTACAACCCATCTTCACCAATACCATATCGCCATAAAAACCTTCGGCCTTAAATTCCACAGCCAAATCCGCCATAATCAACCCGCAGCCAGCCACATCCAGTTCGGTAAAACCATGGCCGTGCAGCCATTGCATCCGGGCCTCATGCAAAATATTCACCACGGCACCATTGCCCAAGTGGTTGCCATAATTGATGTCGGTAATCCTTACCGGCACTTGTATTTCGGCAATAATTTGCTGCGGCATCGTTAATTTAACTCGGGCCATGATGATTCTTTTGTGTCAGCAAATGTAGTGTGCAAATGATTAGGTTGTTTTTTGCTGGGGTATATTTCAAATTTTCGCTCTTATCTCTACTCGAGGTTGCCTCTAGTGGTTGCTTTTTCCACTTTTGTCTTGATACAAAAGTGGAGCAAAAAATCAAGGCTGCATAAAAAAGCCTAAAAATTGAACCTTCGGGCTAAAGAAAAACAAGCTCAAGCAGTAGCAAATAACCCCGCTTCAGTGCGACTTACAGGCTAAGAATATTGCCAAGCTTCCGTAACAACTGTTTTTCTTTTGCGCCCTCAGATTCAATTTTCTTAACGGCTTTTTTATGAGGCCGTACCGAAGCGAAGGTTGAGAACTCTACTAACTCGATTGTATTGAAAGCGAAAATTTGAAATGCACCCTTTTGCTAGGGTTATCAAACCAATACCCAAGTAGGGGATAAATTGATCATGACAAAAAGCGACATGCAACCAAAAAACAGTTTCTTTGTTGTTTAGTTGAACAACCGTTATACTTTACAATCGTTATGGCATTAAAAATTTATACAAAAACTGGCGATTTGGGCAAAACCAGTTTGATTGGTGGTACCAAGGTAGCCAAAAGCCACTTGCGTATCGAAACCTATGGCACGGTGGACGAGCTTAACTCCTATATCGGCCTCGTGGGCGACCATATTGCCCATGCACCTACCCTAGCCATTTTGCGGGAAATTCAAGACCGCTTGTTTACCATTGGCTCTTCCTTGGCCTGCGACCCCGATAAGGAGCCGCTGATGAAAATCCCCGACTTAAAAGAAGGCGATATCAACTTGCTGGAAAGGGAAATTGATAATATGAACGACGCCCTGCCGCCGATGAAGTTTTTTGTACTGCCCGGGGGGCATCCGGCCGTATCCACTACACATGTTGCCCGTTGTGTGTGCAGGCGCACCGAACGCCTGTGCGTAAACATGCAGGAGCATGAATTATTTGTGGACCCGCTCGTCATCAAATACCTCAACCGGTTGAGCGACTATTTGTTTGTGCTGAGCAGGTATGCCGGCCACTTACTCAATGTGCCCGAAATACCTTGGAAGCCAAGGGTGGTGTAGCACTGGTAGCATTGATTTAGTAGCCAATAAAAAACCTGCCGCAATACAACGGCAGGCCTTCAATTATATCATATAAGCTTATGCCCCCAAATAGGTACGCAGCAGTTTGCATCGAGAGGCACTGCGTAGGCGGCTTATGGCTTTGTCTTTTATTTGGCGTACCCTTTCCCGTGTTAGATTAAATTTTTCGCCGATATCTTCCAAACTGAGCGGATGGTCAACACCTAAACCAAAGAAATAACGAACCACTTCTTTCTGCCGCTCGGTTAAAGTACTCAATGAGCGATCGATTTCTGTGCTCAGCGACGCTTTTACCATCAGTTCCCTATCGCTGCTATCGGCGTTGGGATTGCTCATCAAATCCATAAGGGTACCGTCTTCGCCATCGGCCAAAGGTTGGTCCATACTTACATGGCGGGCCGACATACCCATGGTGGCAGCCACTTCTTCGGTATCAATTTCGAGCAGGGCGGCCAGTTCCTCGGGGGTTGGTTCCCTTTCGTACTCTTGCTCCAATTGCGAATAGGCTTTGCTGATGCGGTTGGTAAGCCCTACTTTGTTAAGCGGCAACCGTACAATGCGTGACTGTTCGGCCAAGGCTTGCAAAATGCTTTGCCTGATCCACCAAACGGCATAGGAAATGAATTTGAAGCCACGGGTTTCATCAAACCGCTGCGCAGCCTTGATGAGGCCCAGATTACCCTCGTTGATCAAGTCGGGCAAGGTAAGGCCTTGATTTTGGTACTGCTTGGCAACAGATACCACAAAACGTAAATTGGATTTGGTCAGCTTTTCTAATGCCAATTGGTCGCCCTGGCGGATACGTAATGCTAATTTAACTTCTTCTTCGGGCGATAGTAACTCTACTTTCCCAATCTCTTGTAGATATTTTTCTAAACTTTGGCTTTCACGGTTGGTGATCGATTTTGTAATCTTGAGTTGACGCATACTCATAAGCCTGTTGATTTAAGGGTTAAAAAAATACCATATGTCAAATGTTAAAAAAGTGTTAAAATTCCCCACGTAAAGTAACGATTCCAAAGTATTCCACCAAAAAAAAGGGGTTAATTAATTGAGGTTCAGTGCGTTGAGCTATATTTTGTTTAACAAATCGAGTTTATTTGTTTAACAAAAATAGTTTGCCAAAAATTTTGTCACGTCAGTTTTTTTTCTATTATTGCAGGGTAGTAGGCGATTATACAAACAATTAGGATGAGTAAGAAAGTTTTATACACATTGGAATACCCCGTAAGATGTTCTCCGGGCATTTTATACGAGTTTTTAAGTACCCCAGCAGGCCTTCAAGAATGGTTTGCCGACAAAGTGGACGAAAAAGATGGTGTTTTTAGTTTTAGTTGGAACGGGCCCGCTGACAGGGCCGAAGTTTTAGAAAAAGAAGAAGCCAAATTTATCCGTTTCCATTGGACGCATGCCCCCAAGGAAGAGTACTTTGAGTTTTCGATAGAAAAATCTGAAATTACCAATCAAACCATTTTGGTGGTAAAGGATTTTGCAGATAAAAAAGACATCAAAGACCAAAGCCAGTTGTGGGAGTACCAAATCAAGGACCTTTTTCACCGCTTGGGCAATTAAGGTGCTATCAAGTTGAGCATTGAGCTTGCTTGTTGTACTATTATTGCCGGCATTGAATCCCATTGCCCTAGATCGGTTTTTGTGGCCAGCTTTACAAACTCTTTTTCTCGGATTACTTGTTGCAATTGCAGCAAGCTAAGCGTATGTGCATTGGTGTAATTATCAGCGCCAAAATGGTGTTCCCATTCGCTCAACCCCGTACAAATGGATATGCCCGGCTGTTGTAGCAACTGGATTTTTTTCAACAGGTTATCTTGAAACATTGTTTTGTACATACCCGATACGTGCAGGGTAACCGAAAAAAAATTGCCCCACCAAAGCATGCTCCGCAAGGCAAAGCTGCCCTTTTTGCTAAAGAAGGCTGGATAATCCAATATAACATAGGGTAAGCCCTGATAGTTTTCGCCCCGATGTATTTTAGCGTTGGTCACCAACAAGTTGGCGGGCAGCCACTCCTGTGCTGTTACCAATGCCTGTAAGCCGGGCAAAGCCATGCCCAACAGCGTATCCGCCTTTTGTAAAAGTGAACGTTTTGTTAAAATCCAGTCCTTATTCTGCAGCAAGTGCAGTTCCTCCGCCGAAAGGGCTATTTTTGCATTTTGGGCCATTGGCCAAACTTACAAAAATTAACCACGGCGGGTGTTTAAAAAATTAGACAAGTTAATATTACGCTCCTTTACCGGGCCGTTCGTTGCCACTTTCTTCATCGCTTTTTTTGTGCTGATGATGCAGATTTTGTGGAAGTACATCGACGATTTGGTGGGGAAAGGGTTGGACCTGATTACATTGGGCCAGTTCTTGTGGTATGCCAGCGCCTCTATGCTTACCTTGGCCATGCCCATCGCCATTTTGATTTCCTCCATCATGACTTTTGGCAACCTGGGCGAAAGTTTTGAACTGGTGGCCATCAAATCCTCCGGTATTTCATTGCTGCGCTTTATGCGGCCCTTGATGTTTGTGGCCGTATTCCTCTGCGGCGTCACTTTTCTTTTTGCCAATTATGTTATCCCCTATGCCAACCTCAAGTTTGTTACCCTGTACAATGATATTTTTTATAAGAAGCCCGCTTTTGATTTAAAAGAAGGCATCTTTTTTACCCATATCCCCTCTTACGCCATCAAGGTAAAGAAAAAAGATGCCGATGGAAAAACCATCCGGGATGTGATCATTTTTGAGCAGGGCAATAACCTGCAAGACAATACCATCATTGCCGAAAAAGGGGTGATGTCCATTTCAAAAGACAAAAAATTTCTAGAGTTCAATTTAGAAAACGGGGTGCGATATCAAGAGCGGGGCAATAGCGGCGACAGTGCCACCGAATACATACGCTTGGCTTTTAAAGAGTATAAAAAATTGTTTGACTTGAGTGGGCTGCAAATCCAAAAAACAAGCGACACCATTTATAAGAACAATTACAAAATGCTGAGCGTACGCCAATTGGACAGGTCGTTGGACTCTATTGTGCGGTTGAGCGATAGTTTTGCTGTGCGTATGGACAAAGAGATGTCGGTTTACCTGCATTACCCCCATGCGGCAGACAGTAGTTGGAATAAAGCGGCCGATACCATTTATAAGCAAAAGCAATTCAATTTGATTTTACCCGATTCTGCCAGGGATAGGGTGGCCGATTTAGCCATGAATGTGGTGAACAATATCAAAGGCAGTTTGCAATCAACGGGCATACAGATGACCGGATATGGAAAAGATATGGTGTATCATAAAATTGAATGGCACCGTAAGTTTTCGCTGTCGCTCGCCTGTTTGGTACTTTTCTTTATCGGCGCACCGTTGGGTTCCATTATCCGAAAGGGCGGTTTGGGCATGCCCTTGGTGGTAGCCATTATTTTCTTTTTGATTTTTCACTTGTTGAATATGTTTGGCGAAAAATTTGCCAAAGGGTACATCGCTTCCCCTTTTTGGGGCATGTGGCTGAGCGTACTGGTGTTGGCGCCCTTGGGGGCTTTTCTTACCTACAAGGCCATGCACGACTCACAATTGTTCAACAAAGATTTCTATCTGAAAATATGGCGCTTTTTTAAACGTAAGAATAAGCAAAACGATTCCTCGGTTCCCCAGCATCCCGGGGAGCAAATCACTGAAGCATCAGTGTAAAATACTTACTGAAAAAAATTACAGTTGTCCGGCAGCATTGGTTCCAGCACTGCTTACCTTGGGCCCGATTGAGGTAGTAGATGCACTACTATTGGCTGGCTGCGAAAAAGCGATAACGGCGTACAAAATAATTGGCAACATAATTTACTTTTCCGTAAAGTTAGTGGAATACTACGATTGCGCAGCGTACCTAATTTATTAATGGTGCTTTTCAAATTTTCGCTCTTGTCCCTATTCGTAGTTGCCTTTGGTGGTGGCTTTTCCACTTTTGTCTTGAAACAAAAGTGGAGCAAAAATTCAAGCCCGCCCGGCTGACGCCAGTCGGACGGGGCTGCATAAAAAAGCCTAAAAATTGAACCTTCGGGCTAAAGAAAAACAAGCTCAATCTGCAATCCAAAGCCTATCCTTAGTAGGACTTACAAGCCAATAGCATTGCCAAGCTTCAGTATCAACTGTTTTTCTTTTGCGCCCTCAGTTTCAATTTTCTTAACGGCTTTTTTATGAGGCCGTACCGAAGCGAAGGTTGAAAACCTAGCTTTACGAAAAGCGAAAATTTGAAATACATCCATTTATTAAGGGCGCTTTTCAAATTTTCGCTGGCTAGTGGAAACGTCAGCCAAGGCAGAGAGCGACGCTCGGTGTACTACCGACTGCAAACAGAGCAAGATGCGGAAATATGAAATACACCCTTTTACTTATCTGTTGAATTGTTTGCGTAACTTAGTACTTCAATACATAAGTTATGAGCAAGCCATCATCTCGTCGCAATTTTATTAAAAATACCAGTTTTGCTGGCATCGGTGTACTAGCAGCAGGCAGTTTATTAGAAGCTTGTGGTTCCACAAAAAAAGTTACAGCAGGGCCAACGCCGTTTAAAACCGGATTTACCCAGCAACCACTCCCCTACGCTTACAATGCGCTTGAGCCTTGGATAGATGCGCAAACGATGGATATCCATTATAACAAACATGCAGCCGCCTATACCAAAAATTTAGCGGATGCAGCCCAGGCAGAGGGTGTAAACATGGGCAATCCACTGGAAGAGGTACTAGCCAAAATATCGAAGTATTCTGCCAAGATGCGCAACAACGGCGGTGGCCATTACAACCACGAAATGTTTTGGAAGTGCATGAAGGCCCCGGGCCAAAATGTGGGCCAACCTAACGGCACCCTTTTAGCGGCCATTGAAAAAAACTTCAACACCTTTGAGGCTTTTAAAAATCAATTTGCCGATGCGGGCAAAACGCGGTTTGGCAGCGGCTGGGCTTGGCTAATTGTAAACAAAGACAATAACTTACAGATATGCAGTACGGCCAATCAAGATAATCCGCTGATGGATATTGCTGATGTAAAAGGCTTTCCCTTGCTGGGGTTGGATGTGTGGGAGCATGCTTACTACCTCAAATACCAAAACAAAAGGGCCGACTACATTGAGAATTTTTGGAAGTTGGTCAATTGGGATTATGTGCAACAGCGCTTTGCCCGTTAATTAGATTAAGTACAATACATGAAGCAAATTTTTATCCTGATAATCGCCGTGGCGGGCACTTTGTTGTTGGCTACCATGATGAAAGACCAAGGTGCGCCCTTGGTTACCTGCAACACGCCCCAAGGTATATTAAACCTAGAGTTTGCCGCTACACCCATCGCTGCCAATGCCGTGGTGGCCGAATGGCAGGCCAGTCGCTGTAACGATGGCCGTACCTTGGTTGCTACTGCCGTTGCCAATACCAAACTGGATTTTGTGTTCATCGCTTTTTATGTGCTCTTCTTCTATATGACTTCGTTGGTATTAGGGCAGAGTTTGCCCGGCTTTGCTGGCAAATTGGGCCTTTGGCTCAGGTGGGGCAGTGTGTTGGCCGGTTTGCTGGATGTGGTAGAAAACCTATTCATGTTCAAAACGCTGCAGGGCAATATCACGGACATGGGTACTTATGCCACAGCCTTGTGTGCAAAAATCAAGTTTGGGTTATTGGCTGCCTGTCTGTTGTACCTGTTGTTGGGCTTGGCATGGCTGCTGTTTAATAAAAAAGCCGGGATTAAGGTGAAAGGTTGATGCTTCTTTAACCAAGGATTGCTAGGGATTACACTTATTACACGGATTATTTACACCATTTCCCCATTGGGCGCAGCGTTCTACCGCAACCGCCAGTCCAAGGCAAGAAGCTAGGATACGGCGTCACTCGTTATTCACTATTCATTATTCACTATTCCCCATTCGTAACTCCTTCACCACTTCATTCGCAAAAACTTCCAGCGAAGGGTCCCTAGCGCCCATCAGCAGCAGTATATCGCCCGGTTGCAATACCTTGCGCAAGGCCGTGGGCAAATCCTTTCTATCAGCCTCAAAAAAAGCCTGCTTGCCGTTTTGCGCAATGTCCTGTATCAAATCGTTGGCAGAAATGTCTTTTACGGCTGTACCGCCCGCATAAAAAATTTCACTCATCCAAATCTGGTCTTCCGGCCTGAGCACAGCGCTTATTTCATGTACAAAATCGGCACGTAAAAAACGGGTAGGTCCGTAGCCATGTGGCTGAAACCAAGCAATAATCCGATTGGCCAAGGGCTGTAATGCCCGGATGGCCGCAGCAATTTTTACCGGGTTGTGGGCATAATCATCATAAATCGTTACACCGTTCACCACCCCCAGCAACTGCATACGCCGGTAAATGCCGCCATAGCTTTGCAGTGCCGTTGCGCATTGGGCAAGGGTTGCACCCACCAAGCAGGCCGCAGCACAGGCCGCCACCGCATTCTCCATATTGTGTGCCCCCAAAACGGGTATACTAAAAGCCACTCCATTGATGGTAAAAGCTACCCGATCGGCATATTGCACAAAGTCCGCCATTCGGTAGCCAACCCCTTCTCCATAGCCAAAATCATGGTCAGCATTTTGCGAATAAACGGCAGCACCTGCATGAGCAGCATTTACGATCAGCTTATCCCTAATATTTTGCTTGAACTGCGCAAAGATGTCCTGCAATTCCTCCACTTCTTTATGGTCCTTATCCAAATTGAGGATAACCCCAATAGCCGGATGATATTTTACCAACGTGCCATCACTCTCATCGGCCTCTATCACCAACCATTCGCCCTTACCGGCATAGGCATTGCCGATTTTACCTTCCTGCTGTAGGCTCACCAGCCCCGCACCAGCAATGATGGATGCCTCAAAACCACTTTGGTGTAATATATGGAAGAGCATGGCGCTGGTGGTACTTTTGCCCGAAGTGCCGGATACCGCAATGGTTTTCTTGGTGTCGGTAATGGCTTTTAGCATATCGGCCCGGTGCAGAATGGCAATGCCCAAATCCTTGGCCTTTTTAAACTCAGTCACTGTATCTTCAATGGCTGTAGATACCACCACAGCGTCCAAATCGGCATGGATACCGCTGCCATCTTGTGCAAAGCAACTGATGCCCGCTTCTGTTAATTGTCGCTTAACAAGGTCGGTGCTTTCTTTGGCAAACTCCCGGTCGCTACCCGAAACCGTATGGCCGGTACCTGCCAAATACTGTGCAATCGCACTCATACCCGTGCCCGCCACACCAATGAAATGTATCTTTTTTGCTATAAGTAAATTCATGTTTCAAAACTAATGAATTAGCACAGATTTTATTGATACTGTCCCACCCGGATGTGTAATCAGCCCTTTTTTTGTGCATTTATCTAATTCCACTGTGTTTGCTGGCTTTTTTAAGCTTATATAAACTCAAATTTTGCCATTGCGAAATTTGGGATTAACTTTCTGCGGTAAATAAATGTATGCACAATAAGAGCAGCCTTTTATCCTTTGACAAAAAAATGAACGATCTGGCCACACGCAATAAATATATCGGCGCATGAAGCTAACAAAAGGTAGTTTCATTGCAATTGCTTGGTTTTTCATTGCCATTATACCCTGCCGAGCGCAGGATTTTAGGCATCGGATGGACTATGTAATCGACTCTATGCTATCGCACCATACCATCAGCGCCAATATTATGATTGCTAGCGATGTAAGGCCCCTGTTTGAACGGAATGTAGGTTTTGCGGATATCACCACGGCCAAGCCATTACAAAAATCCAATGCTTTTCAGATAGCGTCCATATCCAAACAATTTACCGCTTATGGTATCATGTTGCTGAAAAAGAATGGTTTATTGGATTACGATAGTGCGGTGAGCAGTTATATCAAGGAGTTCCCCTACCCTTCCATCACCATTCGCCATCTGTTATCCCACACCTCCGGCCTGCCCAATTTTATCTCCCAAATTCTTCCCCATTTTGATACCACCCGCAGCAATGGCAATACTGATCTATTGCAGTACTTGGCAACGGCCAAGCCCCCATTGCAATCGGTACCGGGCAACGTGTTTGAGTATGCCGATATTGGCTACGACCTGTTGGCGATGGTGATAGAACGCATCAGCGGTAAGACCTATCGGCAATATATGTGGCAATATATTTTTAAACCGGTGGGCCTGTTTGCAACTACGGCCGAACAAGTAACCGATATACGCCGCATCAAAAGCAAACGCTTGGCTGTGGGCCATATTTTTGATAGTACGGACCGCACATTTGTACCGGCCCATTTACAGCCTTCCCGTAGTTTTGTTTTTTACTTGGGCGATTTTTATGGCGATGGCTCGGTGGTGAGTACCGCCTTCGATTTGTTTTTGTGGCACCGGGCACTTACCCGAAGCCGCTTGCTGCCGCCAGCAATACAGCAGGAAGCTTTTGAGCCCTACAAAGTGAATGGCGAATTACCGCTTAACAAAGCCGGAAAGCCCGTCAGTTATGGGTTTGGTTGGATCATCAGCCGCGATGAAGCATTGGGTCAAATGGTATCGCATGGCGGTGGGCATCCTGGCTTTACGAGCTATTACTATCGTTTTCCTGAAAAAAAGCTCTGCCTGATCTTTTTGTCGAACGCCGAAACGCCAGCCAACAATTACCTCAAAAACAGGTTGCTCGCTCTTTTAAGAGAGTAAGCCTATAGCATGATCAATGTGTTCCAATCGGGTATTGAGTCCAATGTCATGAAGCCCGTTGGTGTGTGCCGAAAGGCGGCAGTATGGGTTCCATTGGTGATAACGATATAGGACACTTGCAAATTCATGTTGTAACGCAGTACTTGATCAATTACTTTTTCATCTAATGCTACAGTTGGTTGCTTACACTCTACCAACAGTTTGGGCGCTGTATTGCCTGTATCAAAAACAACGATGTCGCATCTTTTTTTTAAGCCCCAGAGGTCAATTTCTTTTTCCACAGCCATCAAGGTAGCAGGATAATTTTTCACCTGCAGCAAGTATTGTAAAAAATGTTGCCGCACCCATTCCTCGGGTGTGAGCGCCACCCATTGCTTACGCACAGGATCGAAAATGAGGCGGCCATTGGCCTGCACTTTCACCTTGGGTTGATATGGAGGATACTCAATAGCTATCATGGCGATAAAGGTAAGTAATTTGGGTAGATAGGATTGATGGGGGTGTGTTTCAACCTTTCGCTCTTTTCCAAGTTCGAAGTAACCTTTTGCCGCAGTTCTTTCCACTTTTGCCTTGATGCAAAAGTGGAGCAAAAAATCAAGCCCGCCCGGCTGACGCCAGTCGGACGGGGCTGCATAAAAAAGCCTAAAAATTGAACCTTCGGGCTAAAGAAAAACAAGTTCTATCTGTTGTACAACACCAAGCTTATGTACGACTTACAGGCCAATAACACTGCCTAGCTTCAGTATCATTCGTTTTTCTTTTGCGCCCTCAGCTTTAATTTTCTTAACGGCTTTTTTATGAGGCCGTACCGAAGCGGAGGTTGAGAACCCTATGAATTCGCTTATGCTGAAAGCGAAAATTTGAAATACACCCGCCTACCCTTAGGTGGTATATCTTCAATCCTAACGTTTACATAATGCGCTAAACCATTTGCCATTAGCTGCTTTTTGCGTATATTGCGCTATTTATTTAAAAAAAGAAGCAGAGATGAAAACAAAAGAAGAAATAGTAAACAACTGGCTGCCCCGCTACACGGGCGAAAAACTGGAGAACTTTGGGCAGTATATTTTGCTGACCAATTTTTACAATTACATCGAAATGTTTGCGGAATGGAACAATACCACGGTTGTAGGCAGGGATAGGCCCATGCAATGTGCCACTGCCGACAATATCACCATCATCAATTTTGGTATGGGCAGCCCCACAGCCGCTACGGTAATGGATTTGCTCACGGCCATCAAACCCAAAGCCGTATTGTTTTTGGGCAAATGTGGGGGATTGAAGAAGCGGCATCAAATCGGCGACCTGATACTGCCCATTGCTGCCATGCGGGGCGAAGGTACTTCCAACGACTACTTTCCTGCAATTGTACCTGCACTGCCTTCCTTCATGTTGCAAAAAGCCATTTCTACCACCATCAGGGATTACGAAGTGGATTATTGGACGGGTACGGTTTACACTACCAACCGCCGGGTGTGGGAGCACGACGAAGATTTTAAGGCTTATCTGGAAAAGATTAGAGCCTATGCCATTGATATGGAAACGGCTACTATTTTTTCTGTTGGCTTTTACAACCGTATCCCCTCGGGTGCGCTGTTGTTGGTAAGCGACCAGCCCATGACGCCCGATGGTGTTAAAACGGAGGAAAGCGACAAAAAAGTAACCGCAGGTTTTGTAGAGCGGCATCTTAAAATAGGTATTGATTCATTGAAACAATTGATCAATAACGGCGCAACCGTTCGCCACCTTAAGTTTTAAACGAATGGTTATGCCCCAGCCTCTTTTAGATATTCGGCAGTTGCAAGTGTGTTTTACCAGCGATGGTGAAACAGCCACGGCCGTGCAGGGCAGTTCGTTTACGGTACATGCGGGCGAAGTGGTAGCCATCGTAGGAGAATCCGGCTCCGGCAAATCCATTACCTCTTTGGCCCTTATGCAACTGTTGCCCAAGCAGGCCCAAGTAAAAGGAGAATTACTTTTTAGCAAAAATGGAACGGACAGCATTGACCTGTTACATTGCAGCCCTATCCAAATGAACCAGATACGGGGCAAGGATATCGCCATGATTTTTCAGGAGCCTATGACCTCGCTCAACCCGGTATTTACCTGCGGCCAACAAGTAATGGAAGCCCTCAGGCTGCACCGGCCCATGAGCAAGGCGGAAGCCGAACAACAAACGGTGGCACTGTTTGAAAAAGTAAAACTGCCCAATCCGGCGGCCATGCTGCACCGTTACCCACACCAAATCAGTGGCGGTCAAAAGCAACGGGTGATGATAGCCATGGCCATGAGCTGCAACCCTTCCCTACTCATTGCCGACGAGCCTACCACGGCCTTGGATGTAACGGTTCAAAAAACCATCCTACAACTGATTAAGGAGTTGCAGCAGCAAAATAACATGGGTGTGATTTTTATTACGCACGACTTGGGCGTGGTAGCCGATATTGCAGATAAAATTGTTGTGATGTACAAGGGGCAAATTATGGAGCAGGGCCTTACAGCCGATGTATTACAAAAACCCCAGCATCATTATACACAGGCCCTCTTGGCTTGCCGGCCCGCCAATCATCCCAAGGGTGAAAGACTACCGGTGGTGAGCGATTTTTTAAGCCCGGTAGATACAGTTCGGGAGGCAAAAGTTTTCCCGACCAAAACCGCCGCTGATACCGGAGCACCCCGGGCATTGCAAGTAGAACATGTAACGGTACGCTACGAAAGCCCCAAAAAATGGTTTGGCAAGGCAAGCCCCCCATTTACGGCCGTTGATGATGTGAGCTTTACCGTACAAAAAGGTGAAATAGTGGGTTTGGTTGGCGAAAGCGGTTGCGGTAAAACCACTTTGGGTCGCTGCATTTTGCAATTGGTAAAACCCAGTGCTGGTAAAATTATTTTGAACGGTCAAGATATAGCCCACCTACACGGCAAGGCATTGCGCCAAGTGCGGAAAGACTTGCAGATTGTTTTTCAAGACCCGTATGGATCGTTGAACCCCCGCCTATCCATTGGCAGCGCTATCATGGAACCCTTGCTGGTGCATGGCCTATTGCCTGCGGCCAAGCAACGGCGGGAAAAAGCCATGGAACTGTTGGAAAAAGTGAGCCTGAATACCGACCACTTTAACCGCTACCCACATCAGTTTAGCGGCGGCCAGCGGCAACGCATCTGTATTGCCCGGGCTTTGGCACTCGATCCGGCTTTTTTAATTTTTGATGAAAGTGTATCGGCATTGGATGTAAGTGTACAGGCGCAAGTACTCAACCTCATCAACGATTTGAAGCATGAATTTGGCTTTACCGCTATTTTTATTTCGCATGATTTATCGGTGGTGCGGTATATCAGCAACCGCATACTGGTAATGAAAAATGGCCGCATCGTAGAGCAAGGTGATGCCGATGAAATATACCACCATCCCCAGCACGCCTATACACAACAATTGATTGAAGCCATCCCCGGCAAAAAGATGGCAGTTTAATTCATGCGCTTAAACAAGTTGAAGTTGCCATAATAATTGTCGCTACCATTGTAAAAATTCGTACCACTTTTGTACAGCTCAAAAACCATTTTCTTCAGTTGTTTTTCATACTGCTCAAGCAGCGGCTCATCTTCCTTCAGTTTTTTATCGGTCATATTCACCAATCGTATATTACTGCTTACTTCCTTCTCGGCTACCGGCTGCAACCCGCTGATCCCAATTTTCCAATCATCTTCTTTTTTTACCCGGTACTTAAAATAATACACAGTGCCCTGCTGGTCGGCGTAGGCAATGGTTTGTTTGTCTACATAAACGATGGAGTCGATTTTAGTACCGCTTTTTTCGCCTACCAAGCAACTTCGTGCCATATCAATTTGGTTGCGGAATTGTGCTGGAAATTTATCGGTCAACTTGGCCCTTTCCAAACTAGCGTATAGGTTGGCCCGCAACTTATCTTTACTTGCCAGCTTTACCAACACACTGTCTGGAACAGGTTTCTGGCTGCGCAGCAATAAAACAGCGGCCAATAGTTGCGCCTGTTCATCTTTTGAATTGAGTAAACGGGCAAAAAATTTCGGTACGCTTGCTTGCTTATCATAAAAAGGTGCCAACAGTACCGCATAGTTGCTCAAGCTACCCGAACCGCCGCTATAATAGCTAGGTGCGTAACTATCTTCTTCATCCTCGTCATCATCGCCTTCTTTTTTGCTCTCCTTTTGCATTTGCTTTTCATCCCGGCTTTGCAGTTTTTTCAATTCAATTTTCGCATCAAAATACAATTGATCAAACCAAGCTTCATATTCTTTGGCTGTAACATAGCCGCTATCTACCAAGTTTACCAATAGCGATAATACATTTTCTTTGTAATCATCCAAGGTGGTTAAGCGCAGCAGTTCTGGAAAAAGCGTTTTGCCCAATGCCAAACTGTCTTCTAGATTGTAAAAAATACTTTCGTATTCATACCGGTCTTCAAATATGGGCGGGTCTTGCAACAACAGTTCTTTTAAGAGCTTTACGGCAGCAGTGGTTTTGTGCTTGGCCAGCGCCTGTATGATTTCTTTTTGAAAAATACTGGTATCACCAACCTGCTCGTACAAGCTGTTTAAATAATTTACAATCCGTGGTTGGATAGTATCCCTAATGTAGCCCAACTCGGCAATTAATTTCTTTTTGGTTTCAAAATAATCCTTATCCGAAGCTTTTAATTTCCCCATGGCATCAATGATGTACGGTAGCCCTTTTTCGCCATAATAAATATTACTGATGGATTTTAAGGCTTCGGCATGAGTAGCACTGTCTTTGCTAAAAAGTGCCGCAAAAACGGCCGGCAATTTATTTTGAAAAATATCGTAGTTATTGTTGTTGTTGATGGGTTGCAGTGTGCTAAAAAAGCCTTCGGTAAAGCTACTGGGTTGTGTAAGGGTATCGCCCATGGCCGCCAACCGATATACATGGTTGTTTTTGAGCAAGGCCATCAGATAAATGCAACGGGAGCTGCCGGTATCCCTCAATTCTATGCGGTAGCCATTGGCACCATTGGCCAAATGAATGGGCTGTTTTTTATGCATCAAAAAATCCGATTCCTTATAATTGTCATCCAGTTCATACTTCCAAAAAGTGGCCGAGTCTTTGGAGATATAATATTTAGGGTATTCCTGTACAAACAGTTGCAGTTGCTCGCCGGTACTATCGCTACGGAAAAAAGCATTCTCTTGTCGTTCCCAAAAGGAGTTAGTGCCGCCATAGCTGCTGCCGCTCTGCATAGCCTTCTTGGTATCTTCAATCAATGCCCGGTAACCGTCATCTATCTTGGGAAACAGCGGTGTGTTAACACGCATGTGCAAAAAAGTATCGGTATAAACCTGTGCGATATTATAGCGATAAGGCTGTAGGTGAAAGGAGTTGAAAAAATCCGTACCAATTTGTTTTTGACTCTTACCCTTGGCAGCCAACACATAGTAGTGCGGGCCTTTGATGATGTACCGGGCAACGATTTCGCTACTGTCTTTTAGTTTTTCTACTACATCAAGGCAAGGAAAACCCTCGTGGGTGCCGTAAGAACGCCGCAGTTGTTTGTCGAAGAAATCTGCCGACCTAAAAGAGGTTTCTATCATCGCCAAATCGAAAGAATCTTTTTCGAGAAAGCGAAAATTGTGTACACTTTTTTTAAGAATGAGATATGCGTTACCACTGGCAGGATCCATAGCTTCGTATTCCCAGCGGTCCATGCCATCTTGTGTATTTTCGTTGAGATAAACTGCAGGCTGCTGCGGTAGTTTTACTGCAAAGCCGCCTTGGGCTGGGCTGTAGGCAACAGGCTTGTAGCTTTGTTTTTTGAGTTGTATAGAGCCAAAAAACTGATTGGCTTCTGGGCCTTGGATATAATCCTCCTTACCGCCCATTTTAAAAAGCATGATTTCGGTAGGGGTAATGAAAATTTGATACCGTTGCAAATCACCACGACGGTTTTTATTGGTGATGTCGAAACCTTTATACCCATCGTTGATTATACTGGTTTTGCGCAAAATTTTGCCGGGTATATTGTCGTACAAACTGCTATCTACTTTTTGCAGTATTTCCGACTCTGTTTTGCCCAAAAATGCGGCATGTGTTTTTACACGGGTTACCAAATAATAAGTACCATTGCTCATGTCGGAATATTGGCGCCTGTCCAACAATTGGTATTCATCCGTCATTTTGTACAAATTACCTGGGGCCGCAACGCTGTACATACTGTCTTCAGATACTTGTGTGGCAAACTGTACCGTGGCTTTTAATTTGTCGATGCTTTCTTTTTGCCGGGCATCCCGATCGGTCATTTTAATAGGGCGCAGTTTATACCCCATTTTCCGCAATAGTTCAATTACGCCCCGTTTACCGGGCAAATGGCCAGAGCCTACGCCCACAAAGAGCGAACTCTTTTTAAGTATTGTATCAATTGAATGGGCCTGTATCACATTGCGCTGGTACATGAACTTTTCACGATAAGCTTCGGAACGTTCGGTCATCTGGTCCAAAGAGTCCAACAAGTCCAAGTCGCCGCGGCGGTAGGCCTCTTGCAATTTTTCGCCAATATTGTAGCTAAGGTCCCTATCATAATCCATGCTTTTTTTCTTCTTCTCTTTGGCCATATCGCGGTAGGCTTCCAGCATCAGTTTTTCCGATTGGTAATAATCCTCCACACCCGTAGTGCGTTTGCCCAGTTTGCGGGCCGTTTGAAAAATATACAAATCCAAAAAAGTGTCTTCCTCAAAATCCTCATCGCTTTTGTAACTGCGGTACAGTAGGCTATTAACAACGGCTGGTTCGCTGGCCAAAGCGGCTTTCAACTCATCATCAAACTTGCCAATCTGAAATGATTTTTCCGTTAGGTAATCACCTGAAGGTAGTTCTGAATAATCTTGGTAGATGGCTTTCATTTTTTCCAGTTCCACCATTTGTGGCTGCCACAAAGCGGGGTTGAGCTCCAGTGCCACCGCATCCACACTTTTGAGTGCCATGTAAAAGGAGTCGCTGAGGTGAAACGCCAATTTGCTGCTTACGTGCATGGTACCAAACAGGTAAGAGGGCTTGGTTAATCCATTGCCGGTTATTTCCCATAACAGGCTGGGATACTGGGGTTGCTTGGTCTTCTGGGCATTTACATTCATTCCGGAAAGGGTAAGGAATAGCAGGAACACCAAGGGCCTTGTCAGGTACATCATCATATAATAAATTTTAAACCACACCTTATAAAGATGCAAATAAGTGAGGAATCGGCAAAATAACGTTTTGGGTGCTATTGGCATAGCAGGCAGGGCAGGCTATAGCCTTATACAAAAGGCCGCCTTGGGCAAATGGAGGGAGCCGCTTAGAACAAACCGTCGATATCTTTTATTTGATTCATTTCAATAGATAATTTACTAACAAATGTAGTATTTTTTACGGAATAAACAATTTATTTGGGTTATTTACTTTTTTAAAGTTCCATCCGACCACCGGATAGCCAGGTTTTCGAAATTTTCCAGAAAGGTAGCACTGCCGCTGGTTGCATCGTGCTGGCGATAAGTTATATAGGGCCGATAGGCCGTAAAGTATTGTAGCATAACGGTTTTTAGCAATTGCCGGCATACTTGCTCATCGGCAAACCCATTGTTTACGGAGATGGCAATCTGTTCAAAAAAATTCAATACCATGATAACCGATTTTCGGGCAGGATGCAAATCGAACCTTTTTGACCAGTTTTTAAATGCTTCTGTATCAGTGGTTGGTATGGTTTTTATTGCTTGCATCAGCGCATCAGTTAAATAGAACAATCTTGCCCGGTGCAGATTGGCTACCATTACGGGCGACACAAATTCACGGCACATATTAAAAGCAAACAATCGTTTTTCCGTTGTTGATTTACTGGCGTAGGCTTCTTGCTTTTCTGCTTGTTCAAACACAAATTTTTCATAATCAAAATCGAGTTTATTTTGATTGGCTTCTGTGTTTAAGCGTAGGTTCTTGGCGTGGTACAAACAAGTTACTACAATGATGCCGCAGGTGAAAATAGCTGTAATATCCCTTATCTCCAGCGGAAGATGCCAGCCTAGGTATTTGTTCAAAACAAAACATATAAAGCCTGCCCCAGTTATAAGCGATGACCAAATAATGCCTCTTTTGAAAGTACTGTAGTAAATATCTTTACTTACGGTTCTCTTGTCTGTATCAATCAGCCTAGCCGGCTTAAGTGTATGTATATCTCTCATAAGAAATACGGGTTAAGGATTAAAATGGCTATAAAAATAGGGCATTTTTTATATTCCTGTACAGAATGCATATCAAATTTTCGCTTTACTGTCACAGTTCGCACTTTTCGGTTGCCCTTTGAGTTACTTTTTTTCTTGTCAAAAAAAGTAACCAAACCTTGCCTGCCGGCTAGGCAGGAAAGGACACCGCCGCCGATTACACCCCGGCGGCGGAGGGTTCCTTGATTTGGCTTTGGTACTACTGTAAACTCAACTGCGGTAATGCTACAACGGAGCGGAGTCTGAAGCGAAGTTTGCAGCTGCGAAAATTTGAAATACACCCCTACACCGAATATCTTGAAAGAAATACCCGATTCTATGCTTTAAGCCTCCAACAATTTTTTTAAAACAGCAGCAGTTTTGGCAGCGCTGGGCAACATGGCCTGCTCAAGCACCATGTTCATGGGCACGGCAGGCAGGTTCAACGCACCCAATACCTCCACGGGGGCATCCAAATAGGTAAAGCAGGCCTTGGAAATACGGCCCGCCAAGGCTTCGGCAAAAGAATTGTTCTGTTGTTCTTCGGTAAGCACCAAACACTTGCCATGCTTTTTCACCGTTTCAAAAACCAATTCCTCATCCAAGGGGAAAAGGGTGCGCAGGTCAATCACTTCCACTTGGCCGGGCAACTGTGCAGCGGCCGCTTTGGCCCAATAAACACCCATGCCATAGGTAATGACGCAGCAGGTTTCGCCGGTTGCCAGTTTGGCATTACTAGCGGCCAAAGCAATGCTAGCTTTGCCCAAGGGGATGATATAATCGACCGATGGTTCGGGGCATTTGGCTTCCTCGGTACCGGGCACTTTGCTCCAATAAAGGCCTTTGTGCTCCAGCATTACCACGGGGTTAGGATCGGCAAATGCCGCCTTCATCAGGCCCTTCATGTCCGCGGCGTTGGAAGGATATACCACCTTGATGCCTTTGATGCTCAGTAGCGTACTTTCTACGCAGCCGCTATGGTAGGGCCCGCCGCCGCCATAAGCACCCGTAGGCACCCGTATAAGGGTTTGTACGGGAAATTTGCCGCAACTGAGGTAGCAGCTCTTGCTGATTTCGGTTACCAATTGATTAAGGCCGGGATAAATATAATCGGCAAATTGCACTTCTACAATGGGTTTGAGGCCCGTGGCACTCATACCCACCGTACTGCCGATGATATAAGCTTCTTGGATGGCGGTATTGAACACCCGATGGTCGCCAAATTGCTCGGCCAAGGTAGCGGCTTCCCTAAATACGCCGCCCAGTCTACGGCCCACATCTTGACCATACAAAACCGCTTCGGGGTGCTGCTCCATGATTTCCCTGATGGCAAACAGGGCAGCATCTACCATCATAATTTTTTCTCGGCCTGCGGGGCTACGGTCGCCTTTTTCGGCGGTAACCGGCGTTGGCACAAATACATGCTGTGTTACGGTTTGGGGGTCGGGGTCGGGCATGGCCGTTGCCTTGGCAAAAGCACCCGCCACTTCGGTTGCGGCTTCATCGTTCAACTGGGTGAGGATGGATTCTTCAACACCCAATTGCAGTAGCCGATTGCGCAGTAAAGGGCCAGGATCGTTGATGCCGTGGGCGGCCAAATCGGTATCGGTACGGTAAAACTCTTTACGCACCCCGCTGGTATGATGGCCCAGCAAGGGCACCCGGGCATGCACCAACCATGGCCCACGCTGTTCCCGCACTTTATTTACCACATCCTGCATGGCCGTGTACGCCGTTTCAAAATTGCTACCATCAATGGTAATACAATTGAGCCCCTTAAACCCTGCACCAAACTCGGCAGCATTCATGGTACGGGCTTCGGCAGCGCTTACACTAATACCCCAGTTGTTGTCCTGCACCAAATAAATAATGGGCAGTTGTTTTAATACCGCAAATTGCAAGGCTTCGCTTACTTCACCCTCGGTAACACTGGCATCGCCCAAGGAGCAAATGACCACCGGTTTTTGTCCATCGGGGCCTACATTCAATTTTTCCCGTAAATGATTTTCGATAAAAGCTACGCCCTGGGCCAAACCCGTGGTAGGGATCACCTGCATGCCCGTGGCACTGCTTTGGTGTATGATGGTGGGCTTATCGGCCCCTCTGTAATTGGGATGGCTATAATATTCCCTGCCGCCGGTAAAAATATCGGCCCCCTTTGCCAGCAGTTGCAGCATCAGTTGGTAAGGTTCAAAACCAAGGCCCAGCAGCAGGCTTTCATCGCGGTAGTAAGGGCTTACATAATCGCAAGGAAGCAGTTGATAGGCAGCAGCCAACTGTATGGCCTCGTGGCCACGGCTGGTGGAGTGTACATACTTGCATATTGGACGGTTAGCCTCGTAAGTAGCCGCCATGTGCCAAGCGGTGCACATCTGTTTGTATGCTTTAAGCAAAAGGGGAATGGCAATCGTGTTCATAAACGAGGCTCGAAATTAGCAAATAGCTGATAAAATAAAAAAACCATCCCGCTCTTAACGGGATGGCTGGTAATATATATGGATAAACACATTATTTGATGTCCATAACAAGCAGGCTCTTGTCTTCGATAAAACACTCGATTTCGTCGCCCACCACACATTCGCCCACACCTGCAGGGGTGCCGGTAAAAATAAGGTCGCCAATGTTGAGTGAAAAATAGTTGGAGATATTTGCCACAATCGAATCAAAACTGAAAATCATCTCGCCAGAATTGCCTTGTTGCACCAGCTCCTTATTTTTGTACAGGCAAAAGTTGATGTTCTTTTTGTTAATGGCAGGCGTGATGTCCAAAAACTTGCCCACAGCGGCCGAATTGTCAAATGCTTTGGCCTTTTCCCAGGGCAGGCCTTTTTTCTTCAGCTCGTCCTGTAAGTCACGGGCCGTAAAATCAATACCCACCGTAATGCCGTTGTAATAATTGTGTGCAAACCTTTCCTGGATGTACTTTCCATTTTTAGATACCCGCAATACCAATTCGCATTCGTAATGCAGTTCGTTGGTAAATTCTGGGTAATAGAATGGCGTATGGCTTTGCAACAAAGCATTTTTAGGCTTCATGAAAATCACCGGTTCATCCGGTATGTCGTTGCCAAGTTCTTTGGCATGATCCGCATAATTGCGGCCTATACAAATTATCTTCATAGCAGAGGAGGTTTTGCAGGGCTCCTTTTTGTTTTTGTTGAGCGAAAATAAGTAATTAGTACCATATAACAATACGCAACCTAATTGCAAAACTACCTTTCGGGCAGCTTGATGGTGAGGTTATTTACCGTGTTCATGGTGCGTTCCAACCCCAAAGATGCAAAAAGTTCAATTGTTTCTACGCTTTTTTCTATTTTATATTTTACCAGTTCTACTTCCTCGGTGAACCATTTGCCCAATACAAAGTCGGATTGCCTGCCTTTGGGGAATAGGTTGCCAATACCGAAACGGAGCTTGGGGTACTTATCCGTACCCATTACCGCTTCGATATCTTTCAAGCCATTGTGGCCGGCACTGGAACCACTACCCCGCAGCCGGAGTTTTTCCAAGGGCAGGGCCAAATCGTCTACCACGGTAAGGCTGTTCTCCAAGGGTATTTTTTCTTTATCTAACCAATAGCGAAAAGCCTTGCCGCTAAGGTTCATGTACGTGGTGGGGCATATACATACAAACTGTTTGCCCTTCCAGCTTAACTCGGCCACATAGGCCAGCCTGTCAACCCTAAAGCTGCCACCGTGCTTGGCTACGAAAGCCTGTACTACATCAAAGCCGATATTGTGCCGGGTATGGGCATACTCGTTGCCAATATTGCCCAGCCCTACTATTAAAAACTTGGCCATAAGCCGCTAAGTTATACCAAATCTACGGAAAGCATACAATGAGAACGGTACGGCAAATGGTTCCGGGGTACGCAGTTTTTGTTCTAAGATGCCCTGTTTTTGCTGCGGGATACGTTGGATTTATTCCGGGATGCCCTTTTACATTAAGGACATTATTACTACAACCGATGTAATGGTCAAAGACGCAGCTCTTTAAGGCGTACGAATTTAAATGCGTTTATCCGCCGATAATTGACGATGGCTATAGTAAATTGTGAGCTTTTCCTATATTTGCTATTACAAACCGACAATAAAATACTGAATATGAAAACAGTACTCTTTTATGCCCTATTACTATTGGCGCCTTTCATGGTATTTTGCCAACCCAACATTCCCGACTATGGCAAAATTGACAAGGCCGATTTATTGATGACCGATTGTGATTTTGATGCTGGTGCTTCGGCTTTCAAACTGCTGGATTATGGAAAAGTGCGTTTTGCCAAGAGCAAGTACATGGACGAAAAAGATTTCACAGGCCAAAATGAAACCGTACAAGGCAAAATACTTAAAGTGGTTACCGAAAGAAGGGTACGTATTAAAATACTTAAAACAGATGGCATTGAATTGGCCAATATTAAAATCCCTTTTTTTACCCAAGAGGAAGCCATCAAAAAAGCGGCTGCCTGCACGTACAATATAGATGGCAGCGGCAACATTACCGTATCGGAAGTAGGCAAAGATGGTATTTACATTAAAAAAACAACACAAACCAACAGCCAATTGGTAATGGTGTTGCCCAATGTAAAAGTGGGCAGTGTAATAGAGTACAAATACATTTTGGAAACCGAAAATGAGTTTTTTGTAAGGGATTGGTATTTCCAAAGTGTGGGCATGCCTACCCGCCTCAGCTATTATGACATAAACATTCCGCTTACGCATGGTTTTGGAGAAGAGGCTTTTATCAACCATCCCTCCGCTGTAAAAAATTCTAATGAGTTAAAAGAAATATATGGAGAAGGGGGCGCCCAAGTAGAAGTTCCCTTTGTAAACCGGATCTTTTATTTGCAAAATGTACATTCCATTAAAAGGGAACCCTTTGCAGGAGCTGTTTGGGATTACATGCAGCGGGTGTATTACCACAGTGTGGGTGCTGGCAGAGCTAAAAGCAAAGATCCCATGGCACTTTGGCGCAACATGGCCAATATGCTGAGCGATAAAGGGGGCTATGACGAAAGCGCTGTAGCGGATATAAAAGGTAGTGAGGCGCTGGTACAAAAGGCAAGCCAGCAGCAGGATACCCTACAAAAAATCAAGGTTATTTTCGATTATTTGCGCAATACCATTACCTGTACAGAAGAGGAAGATATTTTTCCCAATGAAGGGGCCGCAGCGGCCTGGCAAAAACGCACCGGCAGTATCGCCGACATCAACCTGCTGCTGTTAAACCTGCTACAAAAAGCGGGGGTAAACGCTTTGGCGCTAATGGGCAGCACTTACTACAATGGGGCCATATCGCTCAATTATCCTTCTTACAAACAGTTTAATGTATTGATGGTATATGTGCCAACGGCCAATGGTTTTTATTTACTGAATGCGGCGGACAAAGCCAGTTTACCGGGGCTGGTGCCATGGTACATGCTGGGCACCAAAGGGCTGGTGATTAATGGCGACGAAAGCTTTTTCTTACCCATTACAGACAATGGCAATGATTACAAACAAGTGGTGGATGTAGATATTGTAATGGATAGACAGGGCAAGGCCACAGGCAAAGCGGTAATCAAAAGTTATGGCTATGCCAAAGCGCCCAGGGTAGATACTTGGCTACGCAACAAAGAAAAATTTGGGACCGAACATTTGGCAAGCACCCGATTTTCCTTTGCCATTGATTCGCTACAGGTTACCAATGAAGTAAACGATACACTGCCGCTGGAGCAGCGTTTCAATTTTGAGTTGCCCATTAATAAAAGTGGCGCTTATTATTATGTGCCCACCAATTTATTTACCGATCTTGACAAAAACCCTTTTACCGATGATGAGCGACGTACCAATGTAGAATTTAGGTATTATCAGGCTTATTCCATCAATGTGAATATTACCCTGCCGGATGGCTTTGCTTTTGAAGCAGTAGCGCCCAATACGCAATTGGCCATGCCCGGCAAAACCATCGAATGCAACCGCACCATTACTAGCGCTGGTAAAAAGCTGGCCCTGCAAATGACCCTGCTCTATAATCAGTCGGAATTCCGGGCCAAGGACTATGGCTTTCTAAAAGACTTCTACAAGAAATTGTTCAACCTGCTAGAGGAGCCGATTGTAGTAAAGCAGCAATAGTTCGGTACTCTGGGATTATTTGGGATGCCCTATATTTTAGTAAAGTAGCCCTGAAGGGTAGCCGCTTTTCCCAAGTAGTGAATTTTATGGATTTGCCACAGCCAGACTGTCCTTAGCCATACATTTCCCCTTTCCAAAAGCAATAAGCCACAACTTGCCGCAATTGCGTAAATTTGTGGCTATGCAATTGTTCCAAACCAAGTCCCACATCGTTATTACCTGTAGTTACCGCTTGGCCCCTTACCTACAGCAAGAGGTGGAAGCGTTAGGTTATGGCCCCGTTCAGGTTTTTAAAACTGGTGTAAGTTTTATGGGCACGATGGCCGATTGCATACGATTGAACCTTCACCTGTGCTGCGCCAGCCAAGTGCTGTTTTCTCTCAAGACTTTTAAAGCTGCCAACGCACAAGACATTTACGACGCCCTAACGGATGTAGCCTGGGAAGAGATATTGGCAGCAGATGGTTATTTTTCAGTAACCAGCAATGTGCAAAACGATACCATCGACAATGCCTTGTTCGTAAATGTGCGGGTAAAAGACGCCATTGCCGATAGGTTTAGAAAATTGACGGGGCAAAGGCCCGATTCGGGTCCTGAAAACGACAAAGCCGTCATCAATCTTTTTTGGCGGGATCAGGAGGCCGAGGTATTTATAGATACTTCCGGCCAAACCCTTTCGAAACACGGGTACAGAAAGATACCGGGTAAAGCGCCCATGATGGAGTCGCTAGCGGCCGCCACCTTGCTGGCTACCCGTTGGAACCGGCAATCGCCCTTCATCAACCCCATGTGCGGCTCGGGCACCTTGGCCATTGAAGCCGCCTTATTGGCTACCAACCGTAAGCCGGGGCTTTACCGGGCCAATTATGGGTTTATGCACATACTCGGCTACTCGCAAGACCTCTATGAAACGGCCATGCGTGAATTAGAGCAATCAGTTATCGAAGTACCGGGCTTAACCATTGTAGCCACAGATATTAGTGAAGATGCCATTGATATTGCCAAAATCAATGCGGGTATTGCAGGTGTGGAAGAAATGATCGATTTTGCAATATGCGATTTTAGGCAAACGAAACTACCCCCTGATGCAGGTGGAGTAGTTTATTTCAATCCGGAATATGGTGATCGGTTGGGGGAAATAGCTGCTTTGGAAGCCACCTATAAAGCAATTGGAGATTTTATGAAGCAGCAATGCAAAGGCTATACTGGTTATGTGTTTACCGGTAATTTAGACCTTGCCAAAAAAATAGGGTTAAAACCCACCAAGCGCATCGAATTTTATACCGGCAAAATTGACTGTAGGTTATTGGAATATGAGCTGTACAGCGGTACAAAAAGAGATAATCTTTAAAGCAACAATCATTTGGTAGATGCATAAAAAAACAATTCTTTTTGTAGTGGTCTTACTAACACTATCGGCAGCCGCTTTGTTTTATTTGCTAAGTGTGAAAACGCCCACCATAACTACCAAAATCGACCAAGCCCAATTAGGGCATTACCTTTTTTTTGATACCCGTCTTTCTTTCAACAATACCAAAAGCTGCGCCAGTTGCCACGCTCCGCAGTTTGCCTTTTCCGATGGTTATAGAAGAAGCATCACTGCTTCGGGAGATAATGTGTTGCACAATGCACCCTCGCTCATCAATATCGGCAAGCAGACTTATTTTAATTGGGCCGACTATTCGCTCACTACCTTAGCGCAACAACACAAACGCCCCTTGTTCAATACCGGACCCGTTGAACTGGGTGCCAAGGGCAATGAGCAAATGATTATTGATCGTTTGCAAAAAGACAGCCTTTGTCGCCGACTTTTTAAAGCAGCTTTTCCCGATTTGGCCAATCCCTTTACCTTCGACAATATCATACAATCCATTGCCACTTATGTTGAAAGCCTACAATCAACCGGTTCGCAATTTGATAAATATGTACAAGGCGATAGTTTGGCCATGAGCCCCGATGCCAGGAGCGGATTCGCCTTGTTCAATAGTCAACGGTTGGGTTGTAGCCAATGTCATGGGGGCTTATACCTCAGTAATGCTACCCTTACCAAAAATATTGACAGCATTTATTTCAATACGGGTTTGTACAATGTAGGCAATAGTAACTGCTACCCTGCAGCTGATAATGGCTTGAGGGCCGCAACGGGGAAACCCAGCGATGACGGTCGGTTTAAAGTTCCCAGTTTGCGCAATATCGCCATCACAGCACCCTATATGCACGAGGGCAGTGTTGCCTCTTTGCCCGAAGTACTGGATATATATATGCGTGGCGGCAGGCAAATTTCGGCTGGCCCAAGCAGCGGAGATGGGGCCAATAATACAAACAAGAGCAAGTTAATCAAAGGTTTTACACTAAGCGGCACCGAAAGAAAGCAACTGTTGGCTTTTTTTTATGCCCTTACCGACTCCACCCTATCTTCAAACCCTGTTTTTCAAAATCCTTTTGCACAAACAAACAATTAGTTAATTTTGATTGATATAACTACTTACATGAAACGGATACTTGTATATTTAAGCTTTTTAACCCTTGCTGCTGTTTACGCTTGTAATAACCAATCGGCCCATACAGCGGTAAGCAAACCCGACAACCAGTATGCTGCCGAAGCTATTATTGCATCCGACTCGGCTACCCCGTCTTTTGCAATGATGCAAGAACGGCTGACCGCCATAAAAAACGCCCTGCAACTACCCATTCCTGTTTTGCAACTACCGGTTACAGATACTAATCTAAAAATAGCCCAATTGGTTGCCCTGTCGGATAAACGTTTTACAGAAAATGTGATGGACAAAGAGCGGCTGCAGCCTTTGCGCAACGAAATCTTCAATGTTTACAAAGCCCGGCCGCAAGAAGTACCCAAAGGGCATAATGCCGCCGATATGTACCGGGTAGAGATGTACAACTATGCCCTCAATCTTACTACGGTAGCTTTATCGGATATCGCCAAAAAGATGGTGACCAATGTAAGTACTTATCCACAAACGCAACCCGACCTCAATGCTTATTTAACCGATTTGGCCACACAAATTGCCATCAACGCACCCGAAGTAATGCAGGCCTTGGGCTACAAACCCACGGAAAAAGAAGCACTGATGGCTTCCACCAAAACGGCACTCAATCGTACCAAATGTGAGCGGAGCATGCACTTATGCGTGGCCCCCACATTTATCAAAGGCGAAAAAGCTTTATGGGCCATTGTTGATCTTACCGACAACCGCTTGGTAGGGGTTCGCTGGACCCATGTGGGTGCCACCGGGCAAGCAGAGCGTATCAGTGAGCGCAAGTTGCAATTTGAGAAAATAATGGAATGCAATTGTAAACAACAAAAAGCGGTTAACCGGGATGGTTGGAAAATGAACTATGTATTGACCAGTTCCGACGGGCTACGCATCAGTGAAGTATATTTTAATAATAAATTGGTGATTAATAATGCTAAATTGGTTGATTGGCATGTAAGCTATAGCGGCACCGATGGATTTGGTTACAGTGATGCGGTGGGGTGCCCCGAGTTTAGCCAAGCTGCCGTGGTAGCGGCGAAAGAACCGACAGTTAGCCAGTTGATACAAAATAACAAAACAGTGGGGTTTGTATTGGAACAGGTTTTTCAAAGCGAACAGTGGCCCCGCCCTTGCAACTACAACTATGTGCAGCGATATGAATTTTATGCCGACGGTCGTTTTAGGGTAGGCGTAGCCAGCTTGGGCCGTGGCTGTGGCAACGATGGCACGTATCGCCCCGTTACCAGAATAGCTTTTGCTGGTCAGCAAAATATTTTTAGCGAATGGACAACTGCTGGATGGCAGGCTTGGGAGAAAGAGCAATGGCGCTTGCAAAATGCACAAACAGCCTATACGCCAGAAGGCTATCAATATAAAATATCCGATGCCAGCAGTGGTGGTTTTTATCTGGTGCCTGGCAATGGACAGTTTAATGATGGTGGCAGAGGGGATAATGCCTATGTATACGTTACCAAAATGAACCCTACCAAAGATGAAGGCGAAACGGATCTGGTAACCATTGGCCCTTGCTGCAACAGTGATTATCGGCAAGGTCCGGAAAAGTTTATTGAACCTACACCTGAAGCAATACAAAATACACAATTAGTAGTATGGTATGTAGCACAACTTAAAAACGATGATACCAAGGGCCGGGAATATTGCTGGGCCGAGAGTTACTTGGAAAATGGCATCTACAAAACAAAAACCTATCCTTGCATAAGTGGGCCTATGTTCGTTCCCCTTGACAATAAAATTGCGACAAACAATCAATAAGCCAATCATGTTTAAAAATCATCATTATATTGTTCTGATTAGCGCAGTATTATGGGTGTCTTGTGGTGAAAAAATGGATGAAACCGAAGTATTGTCTATCGGCACCACACCTTGCCAGCGTTTGCCCCAATATTTGCCAAGTACAGGACTCAACCCGAAGCGTTGTGCGTTTTCCACTTCTGAAAGAAAAACCATGGGTTTGGCCTTGATACAATTTCCAGAAGTGCCTACAGATACAGCGGGAAGAAAAGTATGGCAGCACCCCAGTTGGCGTAAATTTGGTTGGATGGGGCCTATTGCAACAGATGCTCAAGGCAATGCCTACACGGCACCCATCCCGGTAATTAACTTACTGGACAATCCTGTAGAAAAACAAAATGTCGTCTATAAAACAGATTTTCAAAGTGGCGAGATGAAGCCGCTCTGCGATTTGCCCAGTACCCAAGTCAACCGATTGGAAAATGCATTTGGGCTTTTGGGATTATACTATGACTGCCATGGCGAAAAATTGTATGCCAGCTCGGTAGCCGGTTCAACCCGCAGCCTTGAAAAAGGTGTAATCTATGTGATTGATCCACAAAACGGGGATGTGCTCGACAAACTACCGGGCATGGATGCCTTAGGCCTTTGCGTGGCGGGCGTTACAGGCGTTAAGAAGCTGTATTTTGGCAGCAGCCGCACTTCCGATATCTATTCAGTCACCTTAACCAAGAGTGGCAAGTTTAGCGGTACGGCGCAAAAAGAATGTACCCTCGACATGTTGGGCCCCAGGGGCGACGATAAAGCACGCCGTATCAGGTTTGAGAAAAATGGCGATATGGTAATCCATGGTGTAGAGTTTAATTACAACCTAACGGCTCCCACCGAAAAGCAGGAAACACTGTTTCGCTTTAGGTATGATGAGGAAGGGAAAAAGTGGAATTGGGTACAATAACACCGTCTCATTGCTCCATTATTTTAAGATAGTAAGATGCCCAAACTCAACTAGGTTACACAAAATATTCAGTAATACCAATTCAATATCGTTTCGTGTTGGCGGCACTTGTTTTTGAATAGAAAACAACTTACTCTCCACAAAAAAATCAACAATCTGATTACCCGTTTTTTCTTTTGCTTCGTTTACCAATAAGAGGAATTGCGTATTGATCAAGATGTATTTTGATACATCAAACCACTCGTTATTGCCAACATAAATACTCACCTCGCTGTTGTCCTTCATCTTTACATTCTCGAAATTGATTGCGTAACGCTTTGCCAGTATTTGTTCATCTCTTTGCGCCACGGTTAGCGTTGTATCGACAGTACAAGGTAGCAGCCCAAACACATCTACATAAAACTGCTCATCACCATCCTTCATTTCTTCGTAAACATAGGATGGTTGCTTGTTCAAAACATCAAAATAAATAAGCATAAACCTACCTTCTTTGCCCAATCGCTGAATGCCCGTCTTGTTAACCTCCAACAACTCCCGATAGCCCAGTTCATGCGATATGGGTTGACTTACAACGCGAAGTTTTGTACTTTCCCTGCCAAGTACATCCCCCATTGAAACGATTGCGGCAGTATTATCCTGTGGCAATTTTCGCCTATTGAAATAAGCTTGATAAGTAAGCCCCCATTCATCAAATCCCAAATAAGCGGCATTGGCAAAAACCCTTTGCCAATCCTCACTTTGCTTGAATAGGTGAGCCGTATCATCATTGTTGCGATATAACGTAAAATAACCAGCAGGAAACGCTTCTTTTACTGTAAAAACATCTGTTTCGTCCAACACTTCGGCCGTTAAAAATTCACGGATATCACCCAGTAAAGTATCGGTATCCACATGACCCCAAAAGTCGTAACCTTGAATATGGTTGGCGAATATTTTACCATAAGCAGGTCGAAAATCTTTCAATTTTTCAATCTCCTCCACATTAATCGCCATACCCAACTGCTCAGATGCCAACCGGTTGAAATCTGCCATTGATATTTGCACAAATTTTACATTCGCTGGCAAACCAGCAGGTGCCTTCTTATCAGAAAATACGACAAAATCTACCGTGTCGTTCCAGCCAGCCGTTTTTAAAAAGTAAGCCGCCCTATTTCGGAGCGCTTCCCCAAAACAACAAGTCATCAAACAAATGGTATGCTTATACTGCTTCATAATAGCTATATTTTAAAATGGGTTATTCTACAACCCCTTCGTTCTCAATAATTTGCATCACTTTCGCTTCTACATCATATTTGGCGGCAATGGTATCCCTAAATCTTTGCAAGTTCTCTTTGTATTTTGTTTGTTGTAGTAGCGCACCAATTTTAGTTTTTAATTGTTCAACGGTTTCGGTTGCTACATCCCCCAAAAGCCCCAACTCCTTGTGTGCAATCTTTCGGGCATTACCGGTTTGGTCTACTTCCAAGGGTATCACCAACATGGGTACCGCTTCTTGAATGCCCTCCTTCATGGAATTGAGCCCCCCATGGGTAACAAATACGCTGCAGAACTGCAATAAATAAAGCTGAGGCACAAAACTAAAAGCATGGATATTGTGCAGCTTGTTCATTTCATCCAATGAAGCATGCGCATTGCCCATTGAAAAAATAGTCACGGTATCCTTAAAATCTTCCAGGGCCGTGTTGATTTTTTGCATAAAACCACTGATGTCATCGGCCCGTATGCCACCAAAAACAGTTCCAAAAGAAATATAAATAATGGGCTTGCCCTTATCCAACAATTCTTGCAACCGGCTTTCTACAACTGCTTCTTGTTTGGCTTTTTCATTTACAAAAAAACCAAGATAATGTTGGTACCTATCCGGCGCTTCCTTAAAAAACTCCATTTCCAATGGCAAAGTAAGCATGGAGGGTACAGCTTTGTAGGTAAGGTCAAAAAAGTTAGCTTGGTTGATGACATACTTTTTGGCCATGCCCTGCTGTTTCATTTCCCTTTGCAAAGTGGTGTAGGTATCGTAACCCACATAAATGATCCGTCGCCACAAACGACGCCATTTCTTTTTGTATTTACGCTTTAAATGCTCTGCCCATATTTTTAGGGGCTGTCCTGGAAAAGCCTTGGAGTCAAAATACGGATATCCCTTTACATCCAAAATGGAGGGCATGGCTTCAAATTGAAAAAAGCGAATGCCCCGCTCTTTTAAAATTTTATACAGCAAGGCAAAATCTCCACCGGCAAATGTATCGGCAATAATAATATCAGGATTTACCTTATTCACAACAGCTATCAACTCTTCCTTTCGATTGTCGATTAAAACACGCATGACACCATCCCTAAAACGATCATAGTAAGAAAATTGTATATTCTCCGTTTTCATGGCTTTTTCATTATACTCCTCAGCAATGGGGCCATTAAATGAACTGTAATGGTGAAATTGATTCTCCATCACCATGGGGGCAACAGCGTTGTGCGTAAAATAGTGTATTTCATACCCATGCTTGCCCAAGATGTTTGCAATCTTAAAAGATGCATACAAGTGGCTTACTGCCGGAGCTGGTATAATCAACGCTTTTTTCATTTACCAATACACTTTGTTAGTTTGTTATATTAAAAATTTGATCGCCGCATTGCTCGGCCAACTGCTTATCCGCCGTAAATAAAATGATGCACATTGTGGCTTTTACTTTTTTCAGCATCGCAATAATAAGTTCTTTGGTGGCTTCATCCATACTTTGTAGGGCATCGTCAATAATCAATAAAGCAGGCTGTGCATAAACCGCTCTAGCAATATTGATCACCTGCATTTGGGCAAACGACAATGGAGTATTGCCCTCGCCTACCATGGTAAACTCCTTGCGGGGGAGTGATTGAAAAAGTGTATCTAAGCCAAAGGCTTTCATAAAACCCAATAACCTAGGTAAGTATTGCACGCTTTCACCCATCGAGATATTATCAACAACACTCTCATTCAAAATCAATGGCTGTTGCGGCACAAGTGCTGTTAGACTCATCCAGTTCTCCTGATTCACCTTTTGCAGATCGATATTGCTATTGATTGCAATACCACCTGAGGAAGGTGCATAATGTTGCACCAAAATATTGGCCATCAAACTTTTACCCGATCCATTTTTGCCCACTACCGCAGTTATTGCTCCGGCACGGGCCACAAAATTTATGTTGGAAAACACTTCCTTACTATAGCCTGGCACGGCAAAACCAACATCAATGGCGGATACAGTCTCAATTTTTTCCACCGTTACCGATCTTTGTTTTTCGGCATCCGCAATAGCTGCTATGGGGGCTACTTGCTGAATGAAATTATCCGCAACCCGTACATTGATGGCCACTGTAAAAAAGGAAACCATATAGTGCCATAAACAAAAATATAGATAGCTCAACAATAAAAACAAGCCCATGCTCATTTGTAGCGAAAGCAACTGCCATGCATGCAAACAGGTAGCACCAACAAATATAACTGTGCAAAATAATTGCGCATAACTCAAATATAAACCCCGCTTACCCTCCTCGCTGTAATGATGAAATTGGTTAAAAGCATGGTACTGCCTAACGCCGCCCAACATTTTAAAATTTCTTTTTCTATTGTACCACTTGCTATTGGTATCGGTAAACTCAACAAAAGCTTCGTCGGATTTGTATTGGCTATCAAGCACACGTTGCACACCAAAGAAATATTTTTTACTAAACGCTTTGAGCCATAGGAAATACAACAACCCCAAAGGCAAGGTAATCAATAGCGACAAGGGCGATAAAAAAGCAACAGTAATAATAATCAGCGATATGGCTATCATGCCGCCAATGCCCTTGTTCGCAATCAGCAACAGTGCCGCATTTACTTCTCGCAGCTTGGTTTGGTTGCGCAACAACCTCGAACCTCGGCTACTATAAAAAAACATCTTGGGCAATCGCTGTACTGCAAAATAAAACTGTTCGTTTAAGCGCTTTGCTAAGGGCATTACCCATAAAATAGCCAACCGCTTGCGATGTGCTGCAACAAAATACATAAGTGCAAAAGCAGTTATTGCTACAACAGCCCCAATCGCCAATGCGTTATACTGTTGCGCCGGCAACCAAATATCTACCAATTGTTTCAATAAAAAACCACCTGTGCAAAGGAGCAATCCCGCTTCTAAAAAAAACAAGGCGATTGCAGCTTTGAGCAACCGCCCTTCCTGCCTAAATAAATTCCGTAAATTTTGTGCCGCTCTGGGGGGTGTCTTAATCAAATCGGCAGGCGGCTCAATAACCAAACAATGCCGGGTGGGCCAGTAGGTTTCTAATTGACGGGGGGCAATATAGGTAAACCCCTGCACCGCATCTGATACTACAAATTGCTCCTTTCCTTGATGCATGATTGTACCAAAAACCACTATATAATCCTGATACTGTTGCAGGGCCCTGGACACAACACTTAATATTACGGGAGATTGATATTGCTTGAGTGTATCTGTGTCAATCTTATATGCTTTACAGCTAAAGCCTACGCTGATAGCCGCTTGCTGCAAACCAAACAAGGTACTGCCGCCTTCATTGGTGCCAGAAAGTAA
Organism: Chitinophaga pinensis; assembly: GCA_943373145.1. Lineage (GTDB taxonomy): Bacteria > Bacteroidota > Bacteroidia > Chitinophagales > Chitinophagaceae > Ferruginibacter > Ferruginibacter pinensis_H. Next base: position 43,959 of record CALSBI010000005.1, on the reverse strand, counting down.
GCGTAATTGTTCCATACTGGTTTCGTAACCATGGAACTTTAATAAGGTAGACAAAGCTGCAATACCATTATCGTAAGTCTCGTTGGTTACTACCGCCGATTTTTTAATATGTTCCAATAACTGATTGCTAATTTCTGCCATAAAAGTCCTTTTGCGATATTCAATTTATCAGCAAGTGTGCACTATACCGTATTGCGTTAGTCACATTTTTGTTTTGTTATAAGTGAGTGTTATACTTTTTGGGTATGCCAGTGCATTTACACAAAGGCTTACTCCGTTTTTTTTCCTTTGAACATCTGCATACGATATTGCTTTACTAAAAATTCGTACACCAAAAACTCGTGCAGCCGTTCTTTAACCGATATCAAACGGTTTAGTAACATATGTATCAAACTAGACACCAATCCCGTAAAATCTACTTGCAATTCGCCGCTCTGCTTCAGTTTAACAATTTCTGTGATTATGGGCATCTGCATGGCAATTTTTTGCTGCAGCAACGAAAACTTCATCTTATGCTTGCCTTCTGGGTCTTCATTGGCCAACATGGCTTCCAACTCAACTTTCATCAGGTTGTACTTGGTATTAATTTTGTCGTTGGTGTCCTTATCAGCATTAAATTCCCGCTGATAAGCTTTTCGCACCTCATCCACCAAAGCCAATTTTTCCTCCACTGTCAACTGAAAGGCATTTAATAAGTCATCGGTCATTTTAACACCCCACAAAAATGTCATCCTGCTATTTTGACCAAATTGTAACAAGGGAAACAATTGTGCCGTCACCATACTATCCACAAAGAATAACGATTCGCAATGCTCAATAGTAGTGGGTCCGTACCGCTCCAACTCCCTGCTGTACATATCGGGCTGTATTTTCCAGATGAGTATTTTTTCCTGCGACTGTGCAATGCTTTCGTTTACGATATTAAGTACTTGGTACATATCGGCAGGGTTCTTAAGCAGCATGCGCAATCTGACATGATATTCAGTATCGAAGTATTTTATAAAGAACCATTTTTGAATCAACCCTTGTTGCAGCAATTTGTTCATGATCGGCGCAATGGTCTTGTTCAATATCATATCCACTGAGCCAATACCACAATACAGTTTCAAAAAGACCCATTCTGATCCCAATGGGAAGTGACGCTTTATCGCTGGTTGATTTTCGGTCGGTGTAAAAGGAATGGGGTTAGGGTAAGTCCTTTTTTCCGTATTTACCAGCGAGGCAATGTACTGGTTGGTGAAAATTTCACCTTTATCTGCTTCATATAAAAATTCTTTGAGCAATACCGAAGGGGCATTTTTGATAAGGTTCAACCATATTTGAACCAAGTTGGGATTTGAAAAATCAACCAACAGTTCATTATCCCCTTCCACATGCAATACCAAATTGGGGATATTGTATTGCTTGCGTATTTTTTCAATGGCATCAGTAGGTATTTTGCCTTCCGCCACTTTTAATTGTTCTATGATAGCCGATGTTAGGTGCCACATGGCTGCGGAAATAATCACATTCTTGTAATAGAACCGGGGCATAAACACAAATAACCGCAACAACTCCCTGCCAAAGAACATGAAACTCCTATTACCACCTTGCTCTTGCAAATCGGCAAGGAAGTTATAGGCCGGCAAACTGTTATTGACATGGTTGTGCATATGCGTTTTCCGTGGGAGGATCCGCTTATTGTGCTTTTTAGAGAAGAGAATCAACTCGCCATTATCCATACGCAGATGCAAATCAGCCAACTCAATTACATACGCATCGCTAGTGCTGGGCATAGCCAGATACGGGATTTCATATTTGCGCATGGGCGGATGCATGATTACATTGGTCACCCTATTATCGGGCAAATGCACAATTTCCGCCATGATTGTATTCTCCAACAGCTTCTCTTCCTCGGCTATCACGGTTTCCACCACTTCCCTTATCTCCTTATTGCCATAAGTAAACCTTGCCAAGAATGGTGCTGCGGAAGGCCCGGTTATCCCTTCGAACAGAAGGGTTTGTTCTTCATTGTTCAATATCCTAAAAAGTACCGACATGGAAAGCGGCATCATTGCCCAAGCATTGGGCCCTTGTGCAGTAGCTTGCATGGGCTTTATATGCTTATCCAAATTAATTTGATACTGATTTTGATTATCCTCCCGTGATAGTAATTCAAAAAGTATTTTTTCAACCGCACTCAGTTGAATGGTGGTACCTACTTCGGCTTGCTTTACCACAATATCATCCACCATGGGTGCGCTGGCCGATTTTCTATTTACCGGGTAGCCAATGCCCATATCCGTATCCAAAGCCTCTACTAGCGGAACGGTAGCATTTTCGTAACGCTCCCAAAATTTTGCTTTAAAATCTTCCAAGGTCCTGTTTATCAAAAACATGCCTTGGTTCATTTGCAGCATATAACCAATCACATCCAATATTTCCTCCTTCGCGGTTTCCCTAACGGTAAGGGGTTTACTGCCCATTCTGTAAGAATCGATATGGAATGTTTTGCCTTCCTCAATAACGGGTTGCAATTGCCTTAATTTACCAACAAGCTGCTTATACGCCACTACCTTATTGGGCTTGCCAGAATCCAACACTTGCAGGTCATGTACAACCTCTTTAAAAAAGTTAAGCACACTACGCACATACCAACTGTTGGAGCGTTCCGTAATTGATTCCAAATGTTTTAATACCTGATACGCAAAATCATCTTCCCCGGTAATTGCCACTTCAAACTCATTCAACAAGAGTTGAGAGTCAATCAGGTTATCTATAAAGCCACTGGCGTCCGCTTCTGAAATGCCTTTCTCCACCATTTTCTGCACCAACACCTGTTTGCTTGCACCGCCCTTACTTGCTTCCAGCATGCTTAACACATAATCATTGCGTGTAACCGCTGAAATTTTGTACTTACGTAACCCAGCTAAATAAGTATGCTCTATATAACGTATTTCGGAATCGGTAAGGTAAATACTGCTATTGCTGTGGTAATGCAGTAACTCCTTAATGTTGGTAATTTGCGTAAGCGTAGATACCATGGTTTGCAAAAAGTACATATCCAGTCGCGTATGGCGCCTGTAGGTTCTTTCAACATCTGTGTTATCGCCGCTACCCCACTCCGCTACGTCGCAGGTAGAAAACAAACCAAAGGGTGTACTACGGGAGTACATGCGGGTAAAATAGCGATATAAACTGTTAGTGATTTTTTGCTTTTCCTTTTCTACTTTAATTTGACCCTCTTTAAGCTTTACGGCCTCCTCGTACAATAGTGGAGATGACACATAAATGGCTTCCATAAAAAAATCGTCCTCCAATAAAGCGTACACCTGTTCTACCGTAGAAGAAAAATTAAACGGGTACAATGGAGAACGAACAATAATTTTATCAATCAGTTTAAGCGGAGCTGTAGTTGTTTTGTTGGCCATATTTTTAAGTCTGTCGCTGTCTATTTAAGTATTAAAACTGTATTTTCCATAGTTCAGAATAGTAATCGCCGTTGGCCATTAAGGTATCATGGTCGCCTTCTTCGGTTACTTTACCATCCCGCAGTACAATGATTTTATCGGCTGCTGTAATGGAACTTAGTCTGTGTGTAATGATGATAATGGTTTTGCCACGTTCCTTCAACCCCCTTATGATTTTTTGCACTACGGCATCACTAAAGCTATCCAGGGAGGAGGTGGCTTCATCCATTATAAAAATATCGAAATCTTTGTACAAGGCACGGGCAATGCCCAAGCGTTGCCTTTGCCCACCAGACAATGCTGTACCGTTTTCGCCAACATAGGTTTCAAAACCATTCGGCAGCGTTTCAATAAACGGCAGTATGTCCAAGTCTTTACAGATGGAAAACATTTTGGGCAGATTGGGCGAAGGGTCGCCGATGGTAATGTTTTCGATAATGCTACCTGCAAACAAAACGATGGATTGGGGCACAATGCTGATTACCGACCGCAACGAATCGTTAGACACATAATCCAAATCGTAGTCGCCAATAAAAATCTTACCTGCCGATAAAGGGTACATTTTTTGGAGCAGACCAATCAGGGTGCTTTTGCCTGAGCCGCTGACCCCCACTATCGCAGTAACTTTTTTATGTTCGATGGTGAGCGAAATATCGTTAAACACCTTGGGCCTTGATCCATACCTAAATTGAATATTCTCAAATCGGATATTGCCCAACAGAGCAGAGTCCAGTTCAACTTTCTTTTCGCCTTCACCGGGTTCATTTTCCAAGTCCATGATTTCAAAAAGCCTATCTGCCGCAATGGCCGCTTCCTGTATAGGCCGGTTGGCAGTAACCAGTGCTTCGATAGGGCCAGTGAAAAACCCAATCAATGAATAAAAAGAAAACAATTCGCCTGGCGACAATTCATTCTTGAAAATGAAATAAGTACCCGTCCAAAACAAGATAATGGTGAATACCTTTGCAAAAATATCACTGGCAAAGAAAACAGCCATGTTATTGATGGTAACCCTATAAAGGCTTTTCAACAAATCAATAAACTTTTCCTCTGTTTTAACATTCGCATGTTCCTCCAAATTAAAGAGCTTGATGGTTTCCATGGAATTGATACTCTCAAAAAGTTGGCTCTGCAAATCAGCCGATTTTTCCATTACGGTTCTAACCGTTTTTCTATTGAGCCTATTGGATATAAAATACAGCAAAAAGTAAAAAGGAATGCAAAGTGTAATTATCAGTGCGATTTTCCAGTTATAACTGTACATTAATATAAAGGAAAACGTAACGATACAAAGGTTTACAAAAAATGAAACAGCCACATCGTTAATGAAGGAACGGATTTTTACCGCATCATTGATCCGGCTCATGATTTCACCTACCCGCATGCTGTCGAAAAAGCTTTGCGGCAATTTTGTCAGATGCTTATAATAACCCAATATCAGTTTTACGTCAATAATTTGTCCTATCCGCAAATTCAGCACTTGCCTAAAAACCCCAATAATCAACTGTATCACGAGTATGGATATCATGGCCACACTCAACAGGTTCATTAAGTTGCCATTATAATTGGGCAAAACGTAATCGGTTACTTTTTCGATATAGATAGAAGTACCCATGCCGAGCATCGTGTACAACAACGAACCGACAATGATTTGCATCAAGTGGTAGCGATGCGGTTTTATCAACTTCAACAACTGGCTCCTTCTCGATTCGCCAATGCGCCCCCGCTTAAAGTTCTCATCGGGCATCAACAGCACCAAGTAACCGGTCATTATTTTTTTGAACTCTTCAATGGGTACTTTCTTAAGGTCGCCATACTCCGGATCCATTACCTGCACATACTTGTCGGTAATTTTATAAATAACCGAATAATGCAGGTACTTGCCTTGCGACAGCACATGTGCAATTGCAGGCACGTGCAACTCAGACAGGTCTTTCTCCTCGGTTAGTTTGGCACCTTTGGCAACAAAGCCCAGTTTTTTACTAGCCTCTACCAGCCCCAGCAAATTGGTGCCCTTTCTATCTGTATTGGCGTACTGTCTTACACGGCCAATAGGTATTTGTAGTTTGTAATAAGCGCAAATACTTGCCAAGCAAGCCGCACCGCAATCCATTGCATCGTGTTGTCTTATCTTTATTCTCATCTTTATAATTCGTTGTTGTTCGGCTAACTTGCCTTAGGGTTAAACCATTCGTTTACTTTGGTAAAAAGCAGTTGCCACAGGCTTTTCTTGCCCTGTATAAAATTGGCCTTGCCCGTCATGCCCTTTAACAGCTTTCCCACATAACCACTTTTAAGTGTCAAAAAATCACGGTCCATCTTACAATGAACAATATAAAAAGGCCTGTTTTCAATAAAAATCAAATCTTTAAAAATTTCAGTCACCGTTCCGTTCAGCATTCCCCAATCGTAATAGTTGTAAGAATCAATTTGCAATTGCACAGGCTGACCTGGCCTTACAAAAGCGATATCCCTAGGTGATACATAACAAACGGCCAGCAATCCGCTATCGGGCAAAATCTCTGCTACTTTTTGGCCGCCTTGTACAAAGGAACCCACTTGTAACCCTTCCATAATATGGCCGGTACCTGATATATTGGCTACCACTGAGCCGGTACGGGTGCTGGTGGCAGTTGGGTTGGATGCCTGCAAACCAAATACTTCTTGACTATATTGATAGATTGTATCTCCCTTATTGATAGGTCGGTTACTGCTCATGCCCCAATAAGTAATCTTACCCCCTGCAGGTGCAAATACTGTTTCCTTGGGCTGCTTGGGCTGAATGGCCACAGGCGACGAACTTGAAACCTGCACATACACAAAAGGAAGTATAGCAAAAACGGCAATGACAGCCAATAGCAGGAAAGAATAAAAGGCGTTTGATCGCAATGATAGCGTTTTCATGTAAGTATACTGCACATGCATTTGTGGCCTATATTCCTTAATGTCCTTTTCGCTCATAGTAGTTATAAAATTATCTTGTTTATTTTTGGTTCATGCCTCATATGTTAAACACTCAGCCATACATCGAACCTCCATTTTATTTCTCAAACTTTTTTAGCAATAAGCGCTTCATTGCTACTTAGCTATTGCATTTGCTGCCTTGGCTCTAACTCAGCTTCACATTTGCAAATTGCGGAGACAGGCAAACTGTTACCCTATATTTTCACATATCCCCCAACTATCGCACAAGTTAATGATTACCAATGATTTAATCAAAAAAAAGGAGTATTATTCCACGTAATCAAACTGGTAAAATACTTACTGCCCCCTTTATGCTGCAAACATAATCAAGCTCGGCATTTACATCAACATGTTGCGGTAATTTTTGCTTGCTTTTTTTGCATTTTTACAATGATATGTATAATATTTTATACCAAAAAAACAAATTAAAAAATGCTTGTAGAATGATTTGCAAGCCCCGCTAAAACAACACTTTTTAGTTGAAAAATGTGCAATTAAATTTCTTTTTTATTGCCGATCATGCAAAGTATAAATTATCAACATGAACAAATTTTATTGCTAAGGGAGTTGCCGGGTATATATGCGCTGATGAATAACAATCTTACTGTATACAAGCATCATGGGCGATACAAGCTAGAAAATTGCACTTTTTCGATTTTAACCTAGATTTTTCAGCTGGCTGTAAAATTTGAATTAAATAAGCACAAGTGCGATTGTAAAATAAAAATTTGGTGTGTGTTTGAATAAAATCATAAAAATATGGCAGCACTATTATCTAGTACTGCCATAAGTTCATAAAAGCAAGATTACTAATGACTTTTCTCCCGCAGGTATTGGCCAAAGCGAAAGCCTGCCTTCGCTACGGTTATGGCAGCATAGAATGATATCATTGCCACCAATATTTTCAAAAAAATATTGCTCATATTATTAAGTTAATTGCTTAGTTGCTGAAATAACCAACAACGGCACCTACTACGAAGATACCAGCTGCGATAGCAACACCAGCGCAATAGCTAGAAGAAGCTGCGGCCAAAACTGCTGGAGTAGCACCACCATTAACTGATTCCATTTCGTCGATAGACAATTCGGCGATAGTACGTTTTTCGAACAAGATTTCTGAAGTCATAAAATTAAATTTTAAAAGTTTAAGTTAGAATTTCTAAATACAGATACATCCTCGAAGCGAGGCAATACTCCAATAGCGCTTGCTAAAGATTAACATTGAGCATACTGCTATCAAAGTATGAAATTGGTAAGCGCTTACTTAGCAAGCCATTGACCAAAAGCATAACCAGCTTGGAAAATTTCAACACCGAGCAAGAAAGCACCAGCACCTACAAGGATAGCGGGTGTTGCTCCACCATTGACATCCATCAGTTCAGCTTCTGAAAGCTCGGCAACTGTGCGCTTTTCGAACAACATTTCTGAAGTCATAATTAAAAGATTAAATGTTTTAAATAAATATTGCCTACTCTATTATGAAGCTTTTCGGCTAACGCTTTTCTGATAAGTCCACACTTTGTATAAAAATATTAGCAGGTGCTTACCAGTATCCTTCCTTGGCCAAGAAGAGAATGTAATTTAATATAGTCAAGTTACAAAATCAAATTTATTTTCGCAAAATGATAAAAATGTTGGTAACTAAATAATCGATGTTAAAAGCAATAAACTGATTGTTGATTTGAAGTGCACATACAAAAATAAAACTGTTATTATTCGCCTATCTCTTATGTGCTTGATGGCTATTTATATTATATTTTTTTACGTAAAAAAATATTTACTACCATCATCTTCGCACCTACAATCTATCCATTGTCACTGATATGGGTATTCGACATTTCAACAATAGTACCCAATAGAAGGGTGGTTCAAAATTTACAATCCTTAAAATAGCGATTTTGAGCCACCCTTATAAAAGTGCTAGCCTAGTAACCTATAAGGTCACCGCTATCACTTAATTACTTACCAGCCAGCCATTGGCCAAAGGAGTAACCTGCTTGGAAAATTTCAATTCCCAGCATAACAGCGCCGGCACCAACAAGGATAGCGGCTGTTGCAACAACAACAGCGGGGGCCGCGGGTGTGGCACCACCATTAACTGCCATTAATTCGTTTTCTGAAAGTTCAGCTACCGTACGCTTTTCGAATAACAATTCTGAAGTCATGCTAAAAGATTTGAAGATAAAAAATATTGCCTACTCTATTTGTGAAGCTTTTCGGCGCCCGCTTTTACAAACTTTACGTGTACATACTAGGTTTTTATCAAAGAATCTGATATTTAATCCTACAACTTACAACTATAAAAAACCAGCGTGTAAGCAATCCTTTTCTTGAGGTTTTTATAGTGATCAAATTACATTAACTTTTACCAATCTAGTATGTACATTTTAAAGTTATGTAAACAAAGCAGTATGAAAACAACGCTGCTAATGCCATCTATCCGCCAGCATCTGGCCGAATTTATATCCGAACTTTGCCAAAAGGATAGTAGCCATAACTGCTAGCATGCCAAAGAAAATCTTCACCAGGCTTTCATTCATTTTCATACCGCTTTGCACTAATTACTTAGAGAAGAAACCAACTACGGCACCTACTACGAACACACCAGCAGCAATTGCAACACCAGCGCAATAGCTAGAAGAAGCTGCGGCCAAAGCAGGAGTAGCACCACCATTAACTGATTCCATTTCGTCGATAGACAATTCGGCGATAGTACGCTTTTCAAATAAGATTTCTGAAGTCATGTTGTAAAAATTTGATTTTTAAATTAAATAGTGCCTACTCTATTATAAAGCTTTTCGGCTAACGCTTTTTCAATAGGTGTTGCTGTAAAGTTTAGCTCAATTCAGCAAGTACCCATTGATATCTCTGTGGCCAAGAAGATATTTTTAGAAATGAGCCTAGGAAATAAACAATCAAGTTACATCCCTAGAAACAAAGAACTAATGACAATTACTTTTTAGATTAAGGGTGGTTCAAAAACAATGTATTTTGACACATGAAATTTAGCACGTATTAAAAGTATAAACTTCATGAAATAATACTGCTTTGAACCACCCTTATAAAAATTTAAAGTACTGTATACCCAAAGGCTACAGGTACTACTTACTTACCAGCCAACCATTGACCGAAGGCGTAGCCAGCTTGGAAGATTTCGATGCCCAGCAAAACGGCACCACCAGCAACAAGGATTGCAGGTGTAGCACCACCGTTTACTGACATTAATTCGTTTTCTGAAAGTTCAGCTACTGTACGCTTTTCAAATAAGATTTCTGAAGTCATGTTTTAAATGATTTAAAAAATAAAAAATTATGCCTACTCTATTACAAAGCTTTTCGGCGTCCGCTTTTTGTACATTTTTTATGCGCCACTTGTCATATAGCGGCGGCTATTGGTTGTTATATGGGTTACTGCATATAGATGCCATTATGTGTTACCGTACAGGCAATACATTTACCCAGTATCACATACTACTACATTGTGATACCCATCTGTTCATAAGCTTGGATTGGGTTAACTACATAGTAATCCCCTACCCTTGCCAGTGAGCAAACAGAAACGCTTACTGCAATAGCAGTGCATTTTTAAACAACTTTAAAAGAAATTATAATAGCCAGGTTCGCTATAAATCAAACAATACTTGTAATGGCCGAGTGTGCAAGCGCAACAAGCTTGTTAATTAAATTTATGCGGCGAGCATTTGTCCAAATATGTATCCGAATTTTGCCATTAGTATAGCTCCCATAAATGCAAGCATACCTAAGGCTACTTTGAGAAATTTGCTATTCAGTTTCATATTGTTTTGTTTAAGTTAGTTATCAAGATATCCTACTACTGCACCAACTAGGAATATACCGCCAGCTATGGCTACTCCAGCGCAATAAGAAGAAGAGGCAGCAGCAGCGCCTGCAGCCCAGGCACATACGGGTGTAGTACCACCATCAATGTCCATCAATTCGGCCTCGGTGAGTTCGGCAACGATACGTTTTTCAAACAAGATTTCTGAAGTCATTTTTAAGTGATTTAATGTTTCAAATAAATAGTGCCTACTCTATTATTAAGCTTTTCGGCGTCCGCTTGTGTTTGGCTAAGTTTGCTCCTGATTTTTAAATCTTGACATGTCTTTAAGGAGGCCACCGAGCAATAATTCATATTAACTAGATGCAATTAATGTAAAAAAAATCACATAACAATCACACATATCAAAATATTGAGAATATTTAACAAAAAGAGCTGTTTTTTAAATACAACGAGGCTAAACTCAAGGCCTATACTCTCATTTTGAAAAAAAATCTGTTCAAACTTTTTGGAAAAATGGCACAAGCAGGTTGATATTATTATCATTTTGCGAAATTGGGGAAGTCAAATCCGGTAAAAATAATTTACTCAATAACCAATACCAGTAAGGGTTTAAACGGCTAGTGAACCGTGTTTCTACTATTACTACCCACTTATAAATGCCCCCATTTTCTTTTTAGGCCTACTATTCTTAAAAAGATAAATAACATATAAACAAAATAATAGATACTTCGGAAATTACTATCGGCGCACTAGTGGTTTTTACTCATTATATACACCCAGCATAGGGTTTACTGCCGCCATAGACCTATTGGAACAGTTTTACAACAAAATTCAACATTTTACTCGACTATAAACGCTTCCCTTTGATAACGGATTCCCTGATGATATGCTCGGGTTCTAAAATTTTGGTAATAAACTCGGTAATGGGTCTTTTGCTCTCAATTAATCGTATCAACAACTCGGTAGCTACCTTGCCCATTTCAAAGGCGGGCTGCTTGATAATGGAAAGTGGTGGGGAAAACAACTCTGTCAGGTCGTTGTTGGAAAAGCCCATGATGGCCATTTCATCGGGTATTTTAATTTTTTGCCGTACCATTTCCCGCAACATACCGGTGGTGAGCTTATCCGATAGGCCAATTACGGCATCTGGTTTCTGCTTGAGCCGTTGGAAATAGCCCAGCACTTTGGCAATCTCCTCACCCAAAGTGGCACCGGGCTTACAATGGCGTATATAATTGTTGTTGATGGAAATGCGGTTATCGTTCAGCGCAGCCATGTACCCGGCCAGCCTTTCTTGCGTAATGGACAGGTTGACCACACTCGCAAGGGCTGCAATACGCCGGTAGCCCTTTTTAATTAAATAAGTGGTAGCATCGTAGGAGGCTTTGTAGTTGTTCAATATTACTTTGTGCGTATCTAGGTCGTTGGCAATCCTATCCACAAATACAATGGGCATGCCCCGCTGCTTCAACTCCTTTAAAAAGCTGAAATCCTTGGTTTCCAGCGATACCGAAATGATGATACCGTCTACCGAGCGGCCCGAGAGGTACTTGAGGATGCTTTCCTCAATATCAAACTTTTCGTGGCTTTGGGCAATGATCACGTTATACCCCTTTTCATGCGCCAAGGTATCTACCCCATCAATTACCTGCGAAAAAAAACTGTTGGCCAGTTCGCTAACCACCACGGCAATGGTATGGCTTTTTCGTACTTTTAGGCTTTGCGCTATGGGATTGGGCTGATAATTGATCTTGGCGGCATAGTCGGCCACCACTTTTTTGGTTTTAGGGCTTATTTGATAGCTATCGCTCAATGCCCTCGACACGGTAGAAGTGGACAATTTAAGCGCTTTGGCAATATCTTTTATCGTAACCGGCTCAAATTTCACAATCGTTGATTTTTAGTAAAGATATTACATTTAACCTTGGCCAGTAGGGCTAAAAAAGCCGCTCCCAGTGGTATCGTTTGCGTAAAAAAAGCCCCTGTTTATCGCTTCTTCTTGGCTAACCTTCTATCTTTAATATCACTTACTGGCAAGGCTTGTAGTGCCGGTAACGCATTTTCAACTAATTATAATTGCTGTATGAGAAAATTGATTTTTTACTGTGCCGGCATGCTATTTTCCTCCGGTGTTTTTTCCCAAAACATGATCAAAGGCAAGGTTACCGACGACAACACGGGCAAAGGTATTCCCAATGCTACGGTGGTGTACACGGGCAACAAAAAGGGGGTTACCAGCGATGCAGAGGGCAACTTTAGCATAGACATCAAGGATAAGCAGAGTGCTACCCTTACGGTGAGCTCGGTGGGCTATGCCGCAGCAACGGTAAAGGCCAAGCTGGGCAGCCCGGCCGATGTGGCACTGCGGCAAGACATTAAAGATGGCGATGAAGTGGTTATTATTGGCTACCAAACCGTACGTAAAAAGGATGTGTTGGCTTCGGTTTCATCCATTGGGGCCAAAGACCTGCGGGATATGCCCATTAACTCGGCTGCCGAAGCCCTCAATGGCCGATTGGCAGGGGTAACCGCCACTACCGCAGAAGGTTCGCCCGATGCCGAAGTGCGGGTGCGGGTGCGGGGCGGCGGCTCTATTACACAAGACAACTCACCATTATATATCGTAGATGGGGTGCAGGTGGAAAACGGATTGGCCAATGTGGTGATTCAGGACATTCAGAACATCGACGTACTAAAAGATGCGGCGGCCACTGCCATTTATGGGGCCAGGGGTGCCAATGGCGTTATCATCATCACTACCAAATCGGGCAAACCCGGCAAGCTGCGGGTAAGCTACAATGGTTTTATCGGTATCAAAACCCTGCCCAAAACCTTGGGCGTGATGAGCCCATACGATTTTGTGCTGTACGAATACGAACGCTCTAGGGGCAGTGCGCAAGACTCTTCCGACTTTGCCAAATACTATGGCACCACTTGGGATACCTTGAAAAACTACCAAACCATTGAACCGTACAACTGGCAGAAAAAGATCATGGACAACAAGGGACTTACCCAAACACACAATATCAATATGAGCGGTGGCAGCAAGTGGACAACCTACAATTTCAGCTATACGCACAACAACGAAAAAGCGATTGTAATCAACTCCAAATATGTGCGCCACCAGTTTAACTTGCGCTTGGACCAAAAGATTACCGACAAAATAAAGCTGCAATTGGGCGGCAGATATACCAACCAAAACGTATATGGCTCTGGCGTTTCCGACACCAAGGGCTCTACCTACAACCGGTTACGCAACGCGGTTAAGTACAAACCCTACCTAAAGCCGGGCGAAGATTTTGATGACATTGACCCTGCTGCCGACCCCAACGTGGGCAATGGCCTCAACTTGGTAAACCCTATAGTTTTGGCAGAATCGGAGTACCGCCGCAAAACAACGGATGCGTACAACCTGAACGCTAATTTAACTTTTAACATTACCAAAAACCTAAGTTTCAAATCAACCATTGGTTACGATTATAACAACTTGGTAGATCGGCAGTTTAGTGATTCGCTAACGCCTTACTCTGTTATCCAAGGGGCCAAAAAACCCATTGTAGGGCTGGATACCACTATCCGCAAAACGCTTACCAACTCGAATGTGTTGACTTACTCCATCAAAAATTTCAAGCGCATCCACGATTTCGACTTTTTGTTGGGCGAAGAAACCTATCAGGTAGAAACCGACCAGCGGCAAAGCCTTTTCAGGGATTTCCCGCAACTCACATCTTATAAAACTGCCTTTAGCAATACGGGATTGGGTGTACCGTTTGCCGGTTATCCCAAAAAATACAAGAGCAAGTTTACCTCCTTGTCGTTCTTTAGCCGCATCAACTATGCCATTGCCAAAAAGTACCTGTTTACCTTCAACTTTAGGGTAGATGGTTCCTCTAAATTTGCTAAAAACGAGCGCTGGGGCTATTTCCCCTCCGGCACATTTGCTTGGCGCATCAGCAACGAAAAGTTCATGCAAAAACAAAAGCTCATCAGCGATTTAAAATTAAGGGTGAGTTATGGCCAAGTGGGTAATAACCGTATTGACGATTACCTGTACCTCACCACTTTCCGTAATGATGTACTCTATTATGGCATCAACAACCAGTTGGTACCTGCTTATACTTCTACCAGCTTGGTAAACGAAAAGTTGAAATGGGAAACCACTACCAGCCGTAACATCGGCTTGGATGTTGCCTTCCAAAACGGTCGCTATACTTTTAGCATCGACATGTACGACAACTCAACCAAAGACCTGTTGCTGAATGTGCCGGTAGCTTCCACTTATGGCTATTCTACACAGTTGCAGAACATAGGCAAAACGACCAACAGAGGTGTGGAATTGCAATTGGGTGCCAATCTGATCCGTAAAAAAGATTTTACTTGGAACATCAATTACAATATGTCGTTCAACAATACCAAGATTGATGCCCTGGGTGTGAACCAAAATTATTTTTACCCTGCGGCCAGTTGGGGCGTATCGGGCCAGCCCGTTGATTACATTGCACAAATTGGCAAGCCAGTGGGCAGCTTTTGGGGCTGGGTAACCGACGGCATGTACGGCATCAGCGATTTTGATTATGATGCCGCCACCACTCGATACACCTTAAAAACAGGTGTGGCCGACAACTACAAAATTACAGGCGGCGCACAGCCCGGTATGATCAAGTTTAAAGATTTGAACAACGATGGCATTGTGGATGACTTGGATAAAACCATCATCGGCAACCCTACGCCCAAATTTACGGGTGGCCTTAACCAACAGTTTACCTACAAAAATTGGGACATGAGTGTGTTTGTAAACTTTAGCTATGGCAACGACATTTACAACGCCAATAAAATTGAGCTCACCAACGGTTATACCCGTCGCAGTAACCTGCTGGATATTATGGCCGACAGGTGGCGCACCATTGATGCCAATGGCAACGTATTGCAAACTGTACAAAATGTAACCGTGGGCGGCATTACCAAGGCTTATGCTTTTGGCGCAGCGCCCAGCGTATTGCAAGCATTGAATGCCAACGCCAAAATATGGTTCCCCATTGAAACGGGTGGTGCCTTTTATCCCCACTCTTGGGCGGTAGAAGATGGTTCCTTCCTGCGTATCAACAACGTAACATTGGGTTACTCACTGCCAGTAAAATCTTTAACGAAACTGGGCATCAGCAAATTAAGGGTATATGCCACCATCAACAATTTGGCGGTGTTAACGGGTTATTCCGGTTACGACCCAGAAGTGAGTGTTAGGTCGAACCCCCTCACACCGGGCCTCGACTATTCGGCCTATCCCAAAAGCCGCTCATTCATTTTTGGTGTTAACGCAAATTTCTAAAAAACAAAAAACGATTGCAATATGAAGCGTCATTTTTCTATCACCAACCTTGCAGTAATGGCCATCGCCATCGGCACCATTGCAGGTTGTAAAAAATATTTGGATCAACAGCCCATCACAGCCGTTGGAACAGAACTGGTATTTAAA
Organism: Chitinophaga pinensis; assembly: GCA_943373145.1. GTDB lineage: Bacteria > Bacteroidota > Bacteroidia > Chitinophagales > Chitinophagaceae > Ferruginibacter > Ferruginibacter pinensis_H. Next base: position 28,272 of record CALSBI010000005.1, on the reverse strand, counting down.
GATGTAACCACCACCCGCCAAGCCTTGGCCGGTGTGTACAGCCGCATGGTGGGCGACCAAGCCTATGGCATCCGCATCAGCCTCTACTACCCCGTGGACAATGATGAGATGCAGGGGCCAACTGGTGCGCTGGACAACGACAGGAGGGATATTGCCCGCTACGAAGCAAAGCCCGGCAATGCGCAATTGGAGCGTCCTTTTAACCAATTGTTTACTGGTATTGAGTATGCCAATATCTGTATCGACAATATTCCTAAAATGGAAATGTACGGTAGCGGCACGGAAAATGAGAAAAAACAATTGCAGCGCATGTTGGGCGAAGCCCTTACATTAAGGGCCCAATTTTATTTTGAAGCCATCCGCAATTGGGGCGACTTGCCTGCCCACTTTCAACCTGCTTATGCACAAGCCGTGGGTAGCCCCTTCCCCGGTAGGGTTGGTAGGGATTCGTTGTACGATGTGTTGATTGAAGATTTGAAAACCGCCGCTACTTTGGTACCATGGCGCAATGAATTGGCTGCTATTGGCGACCAAGAGGATGAGCGCATTACCAAGGGCACCGTAAAAGGGCTAAGGGCCCGGTTGGCCTTGTTCCGTGCGGGTTATTCTTTAAGAAAGGATGGCAATATGGTACAAGGGACCGATCCACAGAAATATTATCAAATTGCCAAAGACGAATGCACTGATATTGTAAACAGTGGCCAACACGCACTCAATGCCAACTATAGGAATTTGTGGAAGGATTTGGTTTGTGGCCATGTAAATTTCGACCCCGGTGGGGAGCTGATGTTTCAAGCATCGGGCATTGGCCTGAATGCCGTAGCCGATACTAAGCTGGGTTATTATAATGGTCCTACGGTAAACAATTTGGGCAATAGGAGCATCAACCCACTGCCCTCCTATTTTTACCTTTTCGACAGTACCGACTTACGCAGGGATGTAACCATTGCCCCTTATAATGTAAATGCCGATGGTACCACCAAGACCGGTCAGGCCATTACAGCGCTCAACGATGGTAAGTTCCGGCGCGACTGGTTGACCAACCCTACCGTATTGCCTACCAATGCGGTGCAGTACTTTAGTACCAAATGGCAGATACTACGTTATGCCGATGTGTTGTTGATGTTGGCCGAAGCGGAAAATGAACTGACAGGTCCTACTGCATTGGCATACGAATCGCTAAACAAGGTAAGGAGAAGGGGCTATGGCAAACCCATCGGCACACCCGATCCTACGGTGGATTTGCCTGTTGGCTTATCCAAGGCCGATTTCTTTAAACATCTGGTAAGGGAAAGGTCGTTGGAACTGGGCGGCGAAGGCATCCGCAAATACGACCTGATCCGCTGGAACCTGTTAACAACTGCACTGAGCGAAAGCAAGGCCAATATGCTGAAAATGTCTACCAACACGGTGTTGAGCCAACCTACCTATATGGCAGGTTATCCATCCTACTGCTTGGTAGCACTGCCCTTGTTTATGTACTTCAACAATGCTTCCTCGGCAGACAATGTGGCCCTGTGGCGCAACTCTTTTTACAAAACAGCACCCACCACTACCCCCACGGGCACAACGAGGGTAAACTGGTTGGGCGCCCCCATCAACACAGTCGCTTTGGTAAGGTTTGCAACGGGTTATCAGGCCAATAAGTCGCAATTATTGCCCATACCACAAGCCTCCAAAGATGCCAACATCAATATGTATCAAAATTTTGGTTATTAATTAATAGCACGCTCATGTAAAAAGGCTGTCATTACTACTGACGGCCTTTTTTAAAAAATGAATTTCAAGTTTTAGCCTTTACTAAATTGAGTTCTTAGAGTTCTCGCCTCCGCTTCGGTGCGGCCTCATAAAAAAGCCGTTAAGAAAATTGAAGCTGAGGGCGCAAAAGAAAAACAGTTGTTACCAAAGCTTGGCTGTGCTGTTGGCCCGTAAGTCCTACTAAAGCTAGGTTATACAACACAGATTGAGCTTGTTTTTCTTTAGCCCGAGGATTCAATTTTTAGGCTTTTTTATGCAGCCTTGATTTTTTGCTCCACTTTTGTATCAAGACAAAAGTGGAAAAAGATGGCATTAAAGAGAAATTCAAGTAAGGAATAGATAGGAAATTTAAATACTCTTTTTCTTACCCCCATTTATTGTCCATAAAAATCATATCATGCTAAAAGGCTATCAAAATAAAAAGAATACTTTATTATTGTTGATGATTGGCGCAATGATATTGGGTTTTGCTTATCAACAAAAAAAGAAGATCAACATCTTCATTGCGGGCGACTCCACTGCCAGCATCAAAGAAACCAAGGCCTATCCCGAAACAGGTTGGGGCATGCCTTTTGTACATTTTTGGGATTCCAGTGTAACTATTGTGAACAAAGCCAAAAACGGACGTAGCACCAAAACCTTTTTATTGGAAGGGCTTTGGCAATCGATTATAGATAATGCCGGCGAGGGCGATTATGTAATCATCCAATTTGGGCACAACGACGAAAGCAAGGAGAAAAAAGAGCGCTATGCCACCCCCGATACTTTTATGATGAACCTGAGCCGCTTTGTGCATGAGGCAAGGGCAAAAAAAGCCATTCCCATTTTGTTTACACCGGTAAGCCGCCGCAGGTTCGACAGCACGGGCACGGCGCTGGAAACACATAAGGAATACAGTGCGTTGGTAAAAGCGGTAGCCGAAAAAGAAGACGTATTTTACTTTGATTTGGATACCCAAAGCCGGGCACTCTACCAGCAAATGGGCAGGGAGAATTCCAAGCTGCTTTTTTTGCAATTACAAAAAGGCGAGCATCCCAATTATCCCGAGGGCCGAGATGACAATACCCATTTTAATGAGCTGGGCGCAAGGCTGATTGCGCAAATGATTTTACAAGAACTAAAAGCCCAGTTCCCCGATTTAAAGGAAAGGGTCATCATTCCCTCACCTAAAAAATAAATAGCCAAGTTATGAAACTGTTTTTCCTGCTAGGCATTTCTATAGTTACGCAAATGGCAAACCCCGCCATAGCCCAGCGCAGCAAACAAATCACCGTGGCACAGGATGGCAGTGGCCAATACCGCAGCGTGCAGGCCGCATTGGATGCCCTGCCCAGCAACAACCAGCAACCGGTAACCATCCGCATCAAAAAAGGGATTTACAAAGAAGTGATTACAGTAGATGCCCGTAAAAATTTTGTACGCTTGGTGGGCGATGATGCCCATACTACCATCCTCACGTATAACAACCATGCTGGTACTACCCTGCCCAATGGCGATACCCTCAACACGTGGACCTGCGCCTCCACTTTTATTTATGGCAATGATTTTTCTGCCACCAATATCACATTCCAAAACGATGCAGGCTTTACCGCTGGCCAGGCCGTGGCACTGCGCATCGAAGGCAACCGGGCCGCATTTATCAATTGCAGGATGGTGGGCAACCAAGATGTACTTTTTTTGAGTGGCAGCGGGGTGAAACATTTTTTTAAAAACTGCTATATTGAAGGAACGACCGATTTTATTTTTGGGGCTGCCACTGCCGTATTTAAAAACTGCCATATCCATAGCAGAAAGAACAGCCATGTAACCGCCGCATCTACCAATAGCATCATCCCCTTCGGTTTTGTTTTTTTTGACTGTAAGCTGACGGCCGATTCCAATATTAATAAAGTATCTTTAGGCCGGCCTTGGAGCCCCACTGCCCAGGTAACATATATCAATTGCTGGATGGGCAAACATATCATTGCCGAGGGTTGGAACAACTGGAAAAACCCCGCCAATGAAGCCACGGCAAGGTATGCTGAGTACAACAGCAGCGGGCCCGGCGGCAATGCAGCGGGCAGGGTGGCTTGGAGCAAACAATTAACGGAGGCCGAACTAAAAAAATATACCATCGAAAATATATTAGGCACATGGAACCCAGACAAATAAATGTAGCACTCTGCGCTTTTGGCATGAGCGGAAGGGTGTTTCATGCCCCGTTCATCCACGCACACCCAGGGCTCAACCTCTATGGTGTATTGGAAAGGAGCAAAAACACGGCGGCGGAAATATATCCCAACATCAAAACTTTTAGGAGCATAGAAGAACTGCTGGCAGATGACAACATCGATTTGGTAGTGGTAAATACGCCCAGCATTACGCATGTAGCATTTGCCGCACAAGCCCTGCAGCACGACAAGCATGTGATTGTAGAAAAACCTTTTACCGCCACAGCCGCCGATGCCAACGAACTCATTTCCTTAGCAAGTGCCCATAACAAACTGCTTTCTGTTTTTCATAACCGGCGCTACGACAGTGATTTTTTGACTGTTAAAAAAATCATCCAAAGCGGCAGCCTTGGGCAAATAAAAGAAGCTTCTATTTTCTATGATCGCTTTACGCCTGCCCTTAGTCCCAAGCCGCACAAAGAAACCCCCACCCCAGCCGTGGGCATCCTATACGATTTGGGCTCGCATTTAATTGATTCGGCCTTGCAACTCTTTGGCACACCGGATGCCGTTTTTGCCGATATCATGCGCATGCGGGAACATACACAGGTAGATGATTATTTTGAAATACTGTTTTACTATCCCGGCAGCCGGGTAAGGCTCAAAGCCACTTTTTTTGCCAAGGAACCACAAGGCTTTACCATCCATGGCACCAAGGGCTCCTTTATCAAAAGCCGCTCCGATACACAGGAGAAAGATTTACAGGCTGCCAAACCAGTTACCGATGCCGATTGGGGCCTAGAGCCTGCCAGCGCTTACGGCACCTTGCATTGCGAACAAAATGGCGATTTCACCATCAGCCAAGTTGCTAGCGAAAGGGGTAACTATGCCACATATTACGAAGCCATTTATCAAGCTTTGCAAAATGGGAAACCGCTGCCCGTAACCGCCGAAGAGGGCCGAGAAGTGATCCGCATCATCGAAGCAGCGCTTAAAAGCAGTCAAGAAGGCAAAAAGGTGGACTTATGACAAAAGCGTTGATAGCCATACTGATGGTTTGTGGTCAATACACCATGGCACAGCAACAGCCCTCCAAAGTATGGGTAGCCGATAAGGGCGATGGCAGTTATCAAAACCCCATCATCCATGCCGATTACAGCGACCCCGATGCCATTAGGGTGGGCGATGATTATTACATGATCGCTTCCAGTATGAACCATATGCCCGGCCTGCCCATTCTACACTCCAAAGACTTGGTCAATTGGTCGCTCATCGGTCATGCTTTACAACAGCAAGCACCGCTCGACCATTTTAGCAAAGTGCAGCATGGTGGCGGCGTGTGGGCACCATCCCTCCGCTATCACAACCAGCATTTTTACATTTATTATCCCGACCCAGATTTTGGCATCTATGTAACCAAAGCAACCCATATCAATGGACCATGGAGCCAACCGCAATTGGTACAGGCTGGCAAGGGGCTCATTGATCCCTGTCCTTTGTGGGATGATAACGGCAAAGCCTACCTCATACATGCTTTTGCCGGCAGCCGGGCAGGCATCAAATCTATATTGGTGGTAAAAGAACTGAATGCCGATGGCACCCAGGTAATCGGCAAGGGTACGATGGTATATGACGGCCATGATATAGACCCTACCATTGAAGGCCCAAAACTGTACAAGCGCAATGGCTGGTACTATATTTTTGCGCCAGCAGGCGGCGTACCTACGGGCTGGCAATTGGTGCTGCGCAGTAAAAATATTTATGGTCCTTACGAACGAAAAGTAGTGCTACACCAAGGCAATACGGCCATCAACGGGCCGCACCAAGGCGCTTGGGTAAGCACACAAACAGGCGAAGATTGGTTCTTGCATTTTCAAGACAAGGAAGCTTACGGCCGGGTGGTGCACTTACAGCCCATGCAATGGAAAAATGATTGGCCGCTGATGGGCGAAGACAAGGATGGCGATGGTATTGGTGAACCCGTATTGCAGCATCGCAAACCGAAAGTGGGCAAAACCTACCCCATTACCACCATTGCCGATAGCGACGAATTCAACAGTCCGCAACTGGGGCTGCAATGGCAATGGCAGGCCAACCCGCAGGAAGGCTGGGCCTACCCCACCCCATTGGGTTATCTGCGTATGTTCAGTGTGTATCAGCCCGATTCGGTACAGTCGATATGGAACTTACCCAACATACTGGGGCAAAAACTCCCAGCCGAAGCTTTTACCGCACAGGTAAAATTGACTTTCCATCCCAAATTTCACAACGAAAAAATAGGACTGGCCATGCTTGGCACAGATTATGCCTATATTGCCTTGGTAAAAAGGAATGAACAACTGTACATTAGCTTTACCCAAAATAAACACGCCGACAAGGGCAACAAAGAAACGGAATCGGCTACGGCCCTTGTGAATGGCCCAACAGTCATTTTGCAAATAAAAGTAGCAAAAGGCGGTATGTGTTTTTTTAGCTTTAGCGATGACGATGGCAATAACTTTATACACATCGGTACTGTTTTTACAGCGATGCCCGGTAAATGGGTAGGTACCAAGTTGGGGCTATTTTGTCAACGCAATACCATTACCAATGATGCGGGCTATGCCAACATCGATTGGTTTCACATCATAAAAAACAAAGAATGAAATATTGGATAAGCTGCTTGTTGTTGATAATGATGGGCACAGCCAATGCCCAAAGCAAAACGGAGCAAAAGATTGCCGAACGGGTAACGGATTTACAAAACGCATTGGTGAATGCCGATTCTGTAAGTTTAGAGAAGCTGGCACATAATGACCTCAGTTATGGCCACAGCAGTGGGCAAATTGATAGCAAGGCCTCTCTTACCCGCAAGCTCACAAGCGGCCAATCGGATTTTGTATCCATCAACATCACGGGGCAAACCATCACCATCAGCCGCCAAACAGCCTTGGTGCGCCATAAGCTGGATGCCGTTACCAACGACAATGGCAAGCCCGGCGAAGTACACCTGTTTGTTTTGTTGGTTTGGCAAAAAATTGGCAGAAATTGGAAATTACTAGCAAGGCAGGCGGTGAAGCAGTAGTAGTATACAACTAAAAACGGAAATGTAGTACTACTATCCCACAGGATTTCTTCTGTAACGATCATCATAGTCACCGTCACCAGTATGGTTGCTCTTAATTTACCATAAGCTCTTTGCTATTTTTCGTCTAAAGTTTCGTCAATGTTCAATGCCCCAGTTTTAAGATAGTTGTTGTTGGCCTTGCTTACTTCTTTGCATTTTAAGCTATTCTCGAAATAGTTATTTTTCACAAATTTCTTTCAACTTATCGAGTGCTTTGGGGTAAGTCTCGTTCATATAACCTAATAAATCTTCCGAAATGTCTAAGTCAACAGTAACGTTGGTAGCCCCATTGTTTTCTTCGAAGGTATAGTTTTCAAATCCGTTTGCCCATTTTTCCACATCTGGTCCTTCTGTAATTTCCTTATCAGCTTTTAAAAGACCATAATGTTGAATGGAAACAAACTCGTTGGGAATGTTTTCAGCTATCTTGGAAACCATACCTCCCTTTTCCCCTTTCTCATCTACGCCAACAAATAGCATTTTATTTCCCTTATCCCAACTTCCTTCATAGGTCGATGTGGAGTTAAACAAAGCAGTCCATTGCTCATAAGTTGATTTACTGCTAATGCCAAGCATAAAATCATAAACCTTGGCCACAGGTGCATTGATGCTTACTTTGAATTGCAACTTTTTCATACTATTAATATTTGTTTTAATTAATTTTTCGAATTCTATTTCCCGTCATAATTAGGAGTCGTTAAACATAGTCCATAAATCAAAAACATACGAGCCCTTTTTATGTGAAAAAATAATAGTTTGCTTCACAATTTACCCATTTTTTAGGATAAAAACCGAATCTTTGGACAACGAAACAACACATTATTTATAGATGCTGGGGTTGCCGCACCTTACTTAGTTATAAACTTTCGAGTTGTGGGATATACATACAGCACGAACGCTATAAGCTAGATGCCGTTACCAACAACAATGGCAGGCCCAGTAAAGTATACTTGTCTGTTTTGTTGGTTTGGCAAAAACCGGTAGAAGCTGGAAGCTGTTGGCAAGGCAGGCAGTGAAGCAAGCAAACTAAATTGAATAGACAGCTCATAATTTCATTTATATACAAGACTAAAAAAGTAATCAACGATACATTATCGAGGATGAAGATAACAACAAAAAGCAAAATAGATAATATTCAGCCCTATATGAAGCACAATAGAATTACAAAAAGCCGAAGATAGCATCCGTCTGCCCGTATTTTGGCAAATCCCTTGTTGTACATTCGCCCTTTCCGCTGTCTATTGGTAGCGTGTTGCGTTATAACTGTGTCGGCCCAAGACTGTTACCCAAGCCGAGCAGAAGGCAAGCGCTATGGCAGGTTGGCTTTTGTACTGTGTGCTTTGTGTGCCTGGCAATGTGCTTGCCTTGTGGCCTTGGCAATTATAGATTTTGCATATTGCCCTTTTGTTATGCTGCTTGATTTCCTCTTTAATCTGTCGTAGCTAATTTATTTCTTCCAAAAATAATTTTATGCAACTGCACTAACAACAGTGGTATCAAAGCAGCTATAATAGAAACTAACCAAGATTTTCCAGATAGTACAACCAGCCCCAATACCAAACGCATTTGCGGCACTGCATACACCAATAACATCAAGCCGGTGCACAATACTAAAGCCAGCCATACAAACTTATTGGTAGTAACCTCGTTCACCACTAATTTCGAATGCGGAGAAGACATATTAAACACATGAAATAATTGTGCGAATGCTAAGGTTATAAATGCTATGTTATTGGCTACTTTATCATCAACACTAATATATGCCTTACAATAGAACACAGCAATAATTACAGATAAAGTAATGGCTGCAGAATATAGGGCAATAGCGATCCAGTTCTTATTGGTGATGATGTTTTTGGCAGGATTTCGTGGCGGATTATCCATGATAGTTTTATCTCCCTTGCCAACGCCAAGTGCCAAAGCGGGAAATACATCCGTTACCATGTTTAAAAATAATATTTGCAAAGCTAACAGTGTTGCTGCAGGTGCAATAAAACCCAATGCCGTTACAATAAATATTTCGCTCAAATTGCACGACACTAAGTAGATAACAAACTTTTGAATATTCCTAAAAATTTCACGCCCATGCGCTACAGCTTCTGCAATTGAAATAAAGGAATCGTCTTTTAAAACAATACTGGCTGTTTCTTTTGCTACCTGTGTTCCCCTTAAACCCATTGCAATGCCTACATCTGCTTTCTTTAAAGCCGGGGCATCGTTTACCCCATCACCCGTCATCGCTACTATATTGCCTGCCGTTTGATAAATGCCTGCAATTTCTAATTTTTGTTTGGGCGTAGTACGGGCAAATACGGCTGTGTTCAAAATTTTCTCGTTCCATTCATCAGTAAGTGACGCTGCCGCCGGTAAATCTTTTCCAGTAATTACAGCCTGTTCATCATCATTTACCAATCCCGTTTTTTTGGCAATGTTCAGTGCTGTTAATGGATGGTCGCCGGTTATCATTACTACTTTTATCCCTGCTTTTCTACAGGTTAAAATGGCTTCTTTAATATCTAATCGGGGTGGGTCTAAAAAGCCAATCATGCCAATATAAATCAACGCCTCTACATAATTTTCTTTACTAATTTCAACTGATTCGTTATAAGCAAATGCCAAAACCCTCAGCCCGTTGGCAGCCATTTTCTCAGATGCGTCTAGTATGTTTTTTTTATCACCATCTTTTAATTCTTCAATTTCTTTTCCGGTTTGTATCCTGTTGCATTTTGCCAATAAATGTTCTACCGAACCTTTTGCTGCCACAAAATTTCCGTTGGTGCTTTTGTGCAGCGTACCCATTATTTTTGTCTCGGAATTAAAAGGCATCTCTGCAATTCGTTCGTATTGCTTTTTTATATCTTCGGCAGTTATGTCGGAAGTGTTGAATAAATGAATTAATGCAATTTCAATCGGGTCGCCCAGCAAGATGTCTTTTTCTTCTGCATTTTTTGGTGCAGCATTATTACACAGTACACCAATCAATTTTAATTGTTCAAAATTCTCTTTGCTGGTTTTTATTTCCCCGTTTTCAAATTTTAATGCTTTGTTTTCAATCCGTACTTTTATTTCTTCTGCCGGAAAAGAAAAGGTGTCTACATGAATGGTGTTTTCAGTTAGTGTTCCTGTTTTATCTGTTAAAATCACACTGGTGCTGCCCAATGTTTCTACAGCCGAAAGTTTTTTTACAATGGCATTTCTCTTTGCCATTAACAACATTCCGTAAGCCAATGCCACGGTAGAAACAATGGGCAATCCTTCCGGAAAAGCCGCTACAGCAAGGGCTATGGAAGTTTCAAATATCAATATCCATGGTTTACCTTGTATCATTCCCGTAACGGCAAATATGGATGTCATAAACAAGGTTATCCAAATCAACTTTTTGCTTAACGCCCCTAATTTTTTATCTAAAGGTGTAATGGTTTCTTCGGCACTTTCTACTAATGAAGTAATGGTGCCGAGTTGTGTATGCTGTGCAATACCGGTTACAACCGCTTTGCCTTTTCCGTTCATTACCGAAGCGCCTTTAAACACCATGTTGTGTTGGTCTCCCAACGCAGTGTCTTTATCAAGTTTCTCCAAAATTTTTTCTGTGGGGAGCGATTCTCCGGTTAGCGAAGATTCATCACATTGCAGTTGGTTTATTTCTATCAACCTGCCATCTCCTGGTATTACATCTCCTGCTTCTAACACTATCACATCACCCGGCGTCAATTTTTCAGATGGTATTTCCTGCGTTTTCCCATCCCGTATCACTTTACACAATATCACATCCATTTCCCTCAACGCATTCATAGAACTGCGTGCCTGCAACTCCATAAAAAATCCAATGAGTGCATTGATTAAAATAACTACACCTATAGCAGCAGCCTCAATATAATTTTGAAAGTATAAGGTTACTGCCGCTGCCACTACTAACAAATAAACGATCGGGCTTTTGAATTGCAGCAGCAACATCATCCAGATACTTTTTTGTTTTTGTGCTTCATAAATATTCGCACCAAATGCTGCGGTGCGGTTATCTGCTTCCGATTGGCTGATGCCGTTTTCTGCATTTGTATCAAACGCCTGTACAATTTCTTTAGCCGTTAAAGTATGTGGATTTATAAATGGATAAGTAATTTTCATCTTTTCCTGATTTGACATATTTTAAAAGCTGTTATATTGGTTTGACTCTATTTTGTTCAAGAGCTTACCGCACCTGTTTCTGTATCGTAATAAGCAGCAATAATTCCTGTTTTCCTTATTTCAAAATTATTGTTATCATTTGCAGAAACATATATTTTAGAATACTGTTTATAATAGTTATTCGTAAAAGACAAAATCATGATTTATTAAAAACCAGTAACGGAACTTTTGCATTAAAAGAGTATTCTGCTGATTTACTGGATAAGAATATTTTTTCAAACCAATTCCTATTTTGCTGTGTAAACATTATCATCATTGATGGCTTTCTCTTTTTTATGGCAGTTTCAATATCAGTAATTAAAGATTCATTGGGGTTCCTGTTAGTAATATTAAAATTGATATGGTAGGTAGCAATTTTTTTAACGGCAGTTTCAATTGCTTTTAAACTATCGCTGTTTTCTAATACTGATGCAAGATGCAGCAATTCAATTGTTGCGTTTAATGGTTTTGCAAAAGCCACTACTTTTATAATTTCCTTTTTAAAATGTGCCAGATCGGATGCATACAATATGCTGGTAATGGCAGTTGTTTTATACTTGTACGGTACAGCAATTACAGGGATGGCGGAATGATTGATAAGATTTCCTGTATTGGTACCTAAAATCCTTTCCAATTTGCCTGCACCTCTTGTACTGATGCAAATAAAATCGAATTTATTTTCTTCCGCATACTCCATAATAGTAGCTTGTGGCAGAACAGCGTTTTTAACAACACATTCTATTTTAGCTGTTGTTGCAGGAAAGCTTTTATAAATTTTTTCAACAAATAGGTTTAGCTTTTGCTGCATTATTTGTGTTTGCTCTTTTTCATGTGCTTCTATTCTTGTAAAATTCCATGCAGTAGGAGTTGAAGTATGGAAAACATGAAAAAAAGTAAGGCTATATTTATTTTGAGCCGCCAATTGTATGGCAAAGAATAAACCTGCTTTAGACTTATCTGAAAAATCGGTGGTAACAAGAATCTTTTTCATTTGTATATTTTAATTATTGTTGCAATACTTGTACCACTAATAGGGTGTACCATTAATAATTGCTCCCCTTCAACTTTACTATCTTCAATAAACCTTTTTGCTGCATTTAGTATTAATCAAACAACCCACAGAATGCTAATCGCTGAATACCCACTTCATATGTTTATTAGAATAAGTAATAATTTGCCCATAATGGGCATTTGGGATTGAAAAGCGCATTTTACAAGCTACATTTAATAACCGGGCTATCAATTCAAATGTGTGAATGTTGCAACTATTCAACTAAATGATCGAAACAAAAATTAACATCAACAAACCTTGGCAAATACCCCGCAACAGATGGCCACATACCAGCTCAAAGTATTGAACCCCTTTTCTACATTCCGATATTTCAAAATATCCCGAATAGGTCTGCCGCTCTCCATCCTTATTTTGTGATGATATGCCGCAGGTGTCCTTCAGCTCATTTTTCCCACCAGGGGCTGCCGCAGGGCCTGCCTGCCGGCAAAGGCAGGGTGCAGGACGCTTTCTTTTCCCACGGAAGTGCCGCCGCAGGGGTGCGGGACGCTTTCTTTTCCCACAGAAATGCTACCGCAGAGGTGCGGGGCGCTTTCTTTCCCCACGGAAATGCCGCCGCAGGACTGCGGTAAGTTTTTGCGAAAAAGAAGCCAATAAATGGCTGGGACTAGCCAACTATCGGCTGGCATCGGCCAACAATCGGCTGGCCCTAGCTAGAAATCGGCTGAGGCTAGCCAATAAATGGCTGGCACCGGCTAACTATCGGCTGTCATCAGCTAAAAATCGGCTGGGACTAGCCAACAATTGGCTGGGACTGGCCAACAATTGGATGGCACCGGCCAACAAATGGCTGGCATCGAACAATTGAATGGCGAGGCTTTGCTCGCCACTGCGAGCAAAGCCTCGCAGCTTTCAACTTTCAACTCTCAAAGCCCCCACAAATACCGGAAACGATTGCATGAATAAATGCCCTTTTTTTAAGCTAGCAAGGCATAATTGAGTAATATTGAATAGGATATGGAGCAAGCAATCACACAACTGTTTTCATTGCAGGGCAAAACCGCCTTGGTAACCGGTTGCCAACGTGGCATCGGCCGCTCCATGGCCATTGCCCTGGCAGAGGCGGGTGCCGATATCATTGGCGTATCGGCCAGTTTGCCCCTACAGGGCAGCGAAGTGGGCGCAGCGGTACAGGCACTCGGCAGGCAGTTTTCAGCCTATCAGTGCAATTTTGCCGATAGACAATCGGTAACCCAATTTGCCGCCACGGTACTGCAAGAAAACCCGGCGATTGACATTTTGGTCAACAATGCGGGCACCATTTTGCGCAGCCCTGCCGCTGAGCACAGCGACGAATACTGGGACCAAGTAATGGCCGTGAACCTTGATGCGCAGTTCATCATTACCCGTGAAGTGGGCAAGCGGATGTTGGCACAGGGCAGCGGCAAAATCATTTTTACCGCCTCCTTGCTCAGTTTTCAAGGCGGCATCAACGTGCCGGGCTATGCGGCCAGCAAGGGTGCCATCAGCAGCCTCATCAAGGCATTTGCCAATGAGTGGGCGGGCAAGGGCATCAATGTAAATGGTATTGCGCCGGGCTATATCGCCACCGATAATACGGAAGCCTTGCGCAATGATCCCGAAAGGAGCCAATCTATTTTGCAGCGCATCCCCGCAGGCAGGTGGGGACAGCCAGACGATTTCAAGGGTATTACCATATTGTTGGCCAGCAAGGCCAGCGACTATATGAACGGCACCATCGTAACCGTTGACGGCGGTTGGATGGGCCGATAATTTTTTATGTAACCAGCGGTTGCAAGGGTTTTTAGCTGTATAGGCATCGCATGCCGACGGTTATTGTCGGCATCAAGACCGCAAGCGTCTTGACTCTTGTACCGCATTACTTTATTCAACGATTGATAGCACAATGAAGCTCAACACGATTTTTGCAGTTAGCGCCAATGAGGCCAAACAGTTTGATACGGCACAGCTCCGTGAACATTTTTTGATGGAAAACCTCATGCAGTCCGGCCAATTGCAGTTTACCTACACCCATTATGATAGGATGATGATCGGCGGGGCCGTGCCTACCACCAAAAAACTAGTACTACCCAACTATCCAGGCCTTAAAGCCGAATACTTTTTAGAGCGCAGGGAGCTGGGCATTATCAATGTAGGCGGCAATGGCGAAGTAACTGTCGATGGCAAAAAATATACCCTGCGCAAACTGGATTGCCTCTATGTGGGCAAGGGCAACAAAAATGTGTCCTTTGCATCTACCAATAAAAAAGAAACGGCCAAATTTTACTTATTGAGCTGTCCTGCGCACCACAGTTACCCCTTGCAATTGTGCAAAAAAGAAGCTGCATCGCCTACCGAAATGGGCGCATTGGCCACCAGCAACCACCGCACCATTTATAAATACATCCATTTGGCCGGCCTGCAAAGTTGCCAATTGGTGATGGGGCTTACCATTTTGCAAACCGGCAGCGTGTGGAATACCATGCCCGCCCATGTACATGATCGGCGCATGGAAGCTTATTTTTATTTTGATGTCCCCGCCGACCAGCGCATCATTCATTTAATGGGCGAGCCGCAACAGACACGCCATTTGGTACTCAATAATTACGATGCCGTGGTATCGCCACCCTGGAGCATCCACAGCGGCTGCGGTACCAGCAACTATTCTTTTATTTGGGGCATGTGCGGCGAAAACCTTGATTATAGCGACATGGATAAACTGACAATGAACGAATTGAAATAATCAAATGCAAAAAACAAAAACATATATCGCCACCCTTGGCCTTTTGCTTACCACTGGTATCATCCTGGCGCAACCTGTGTTGCCCAAGGTGCTAACTACCAATTTCAAAAAGGATTCGCTCAATATTGAAAAAGCAGGGGCCATTGGCGATGGGATTTTTTTAAATACCCAAGCCATCAACAATGCCATTGGCAACCTCAGTAAAAAAGGTGGCGGCGTAGTGGTGGTGCCCAAAGGGATCTGGCTCACAGGCCCGATCGTATTGCAATCCAATATCAACCTGCACTTGCGGGAAGGTGCCATACTACTGTACACCACTGATTTTACGCAATACCCCTTGGTAGCCACCAATTGGGAAGGATTGCCGCAAATGCGCTGCGCCAGTCCCATTTCGGCCACCAATGCGGTTAACATTGCCATCACCGGCACAGGTATCATTGATGGGAACGGCGATGCTTGGCGCATGGTAAAAAAAGATAAACTCACCGAAAGCAATTGGAAAAAACTGGTGGCTTCGGGTGGCCTGTTGAGTGAAGATAAAAAAACATGGTACCCATCAGAAAAATCCTTGCGTGGCACTAAGTACAGCAACCCCGGCGAAATAAAACTCGAAAAATCAACGGCCTTTTACGACAGTGTGAAGGATTTTTTAAGGCCCAACTTATTGGTATTGGCCAACTGCAATAAAATTTTGTTGGAAGGGGTTACTTTTCAAAACTCCCCCGCTTGGTGCCTGCACCCATTGATGAGCAGTAATATCATCGTTAAAAACATCAAAGTACTCAACCCTTGGTATGCCCAAAACGGTGATGGTATTGATTTGGAAAGTTGCAGTAACGTCATCATCGACAACAGCACGTTTGATGTGGGCGATGATGGCCTTTGTATGAAAAGCGGTAGGGATGCGGCTGGCAGGAAGCGGGGCATGCCTACACAAAACGTACGCATCACCAATTGCAAAGTATACCATGCCCATGGCGGCTTTGTTATCGGTAGCGAAATGAGCGGCGGGGCACGTAATATCATCGTTGACAATTGCAGTTTTATCGGCACCGATATTGGTCTGCGTTTTAAAACGACCCGTGGCCGTGGCGGATTGGTAGAAAATATCTACATCAGCAATATTTACATGAAGGATATTGTAGGTGAAGCCATCTTATTCGATATGTATTATATGGCCAAAGACCCCGTGCCATTGGAAGGCGAGAAAAGAGAGTTGCCTAAGGTGGAAATGAAAGCGGTGGATGAAACCACGCCCCGCTTTACCAATTTCTACATCAAAAACATTGTATGCAATGGGGCCGAAAAAGCCATTTTTGTGCGGGGCTTGCCCGAAATGCACATCAGCAATATTTGGATGAAAAATCTTTCGCTGCAAGCCAAGCATGGCATCGACATACAAGAAGCTACGGGCATTGATATTAAAAACTGTACGGTGATAACCAAAAATACCAATCCGGTTATCGACATTATCAACAGCCAAGATATTCGATTTGATAAAATAGTGTATAGCCCCAATGCACAACTGCTCCTACGCTTGGCAGGTGATAGGAACGGTAAGATTACCCTGCACAATACCGATGCAGGCAAGGCCTTGGAAAAATTAAAAGTAGAACTGGGCGCATCAGAAAACCAAGTTGACATAAAACAATGAAGCAAGCGATAGTCATCATATCATTCTTATGCAGCACATTGGCAAGCCAAGCGCAGCAAGGCTATGCCGCTAAGTTGGGTGCTACGGCCATGCAGTTGTGGAAAGACTCCTTTGCACTAGATGGGAAGCCAGCCAAATGGACTTATGATATGGGCGTGGTGCTAAAGGGCATTGAAGGGCTATGGTTGGCCACGGGCGACGGAAGCTATTTTAACTACATACAAAAGCAGGCCGATTTTTTTGTACAAGAAGATGGCAGTATCAAAACCTATAAGCCCGATGAATACAATATTGACCATATCAACAACGGCAAAATATTGTTGTTGCTGTACCGGGTAACGCTTAAAGACAAGTACCTGAAAGCCGCCAAGTTATTGCGCAATCAGCTTCAAACACATCCCCGTACCAATGAGGGTGGCTTTTGGCACAAAAAGATATACCCTTACCAAACTTGGTTAGACGGCTTGTACATGGGCCAACCTTTTTATGCCGAGTATGCCCAGCTGGCCCAAGAAGACACGGCTTTTAATGATATTGCCAACCAATTTATTTGGATGGAGAAAAATGCAAGGGACGATAAAACGGGGCTGCTCTATCATGCGTACGACGAAAGTAAGCAGCAGGCTTGGGCCGATAAGATTACTGGCCGTTCTCCTTTGTTTTGGGCCAGGGCCATGGGCTGGTATGCCACGGCTTTGGTGGATGCGCTGGATTATTTCCCTGCCAATCATCCCAAAAGAAAAAATCTCATTGACATTTTGAACCGTCTGGCTATGGCGGTGGAAAAGCAACAGGATGCCAAAACCGGACTTTGGAAAGACATCCTAAACTATAATGGTCCCGACAAAGAAAAAAATTATTTTGAAGCATCTGCTTCCTCACAATTTGTGTATGCCATTGCCAAGGGTGTGAGAAAAAAATATTTACCTGCGGCTAAATTAGTTACTGCTAAAAAAGGATATGCAGGCATCCTCAAAAATTTCATCCAACAACAAGATGGACAATGGGTACTAACTGGTACGGTAAAAGTATCTGGCCTCGGCGGCAAACCCTATCGGGATGGCAGCTTTGGTTATTACATGAGTGAGCCGGTGATTACCAACGATCCCAAGGGCATGGGTGCCTTTATTATGGCCGCCAACGAAATGGAAATGTTGCCCACCCTATCCATCGGCAGCGGCAAACAAGTGTTGATGGACAATTACTTCAATGCCGAAACTAAAACCGATGCCTTTGGCAACAAAGTTATTTTCCATTACAAATGGGATGAAAGGGATAATGGCGGCTTTTCGGTTGTCTGTCATATTTTTAACAGGCATGGCACCACCACCCAACTGCTGAACGAAGCGCCCACTGCAGCCAATTTAAAAAATGCTTCAATTTATTTTTTAATTGACCCCGATTGGCCCAAGGAAAACAAAACGCCACAGTACATTGAAGCACAGCATATAGATGTCTTGTACAACTATGTAAAAAATGGAGGTGTATTGGTGATGTTGGCCAACGACACCAACAATGTGGAATTTGTAAACTACAACAAACTGGCAGCTAGGTTTGGCATCCAATGGAATGAAAACCTGCGCCACGATGTAAAGAACGATACATTTGAACAAGGTGCGGTAGATTTAACAAAAGCTAGAACGGTTTTTGCCACGGCTAAAAAAGGATATATCAAACAGCTTTGTACACAAACCATCAAAGCCCCAGCCAAGGCCCTTTACAGCGAAAATGGCGAAGCCATTATTACCATAGCCAAACTGGGCAAGGGTACTGTATTTGCCGTGGGCGATCCTTGGTTTTACAATGAATATGTGGATGGGCGTAAATTGCCCTTGGCATACGAGAACTACAAAGCAGCTACCGATTTGGTTAAATGGCTGCTACAACAAACAAAAAAATGATGCAACGGTTATTTGCTTTCATAATATCTCTTTTGTGCATCGTCAGTAATGGATTACTGGCGCAGACTACCCTTGTGGTATCCCCTAAAGGCAAGGGAGATTTCACCAGTATACAAGCTGCCATCAACAGCTTGCCTGCAGACGCCAAAGAGCAACGCATCATCCTCATCAAAAAAGGCACCTACAACGAAAAACTGTTCATCGACAAAAACTTCATTACCCTCAAAGGTGAGTCGCCCAAAACTACTTGCATTGTTATCTCCTTGGCCAGGGATCAGTGGCGCTGCAGCAACCCCGATGATTATGGTACTGCTACCATCAACTTAAAAGGCAATGATATTGTACTGGAAAATTTATCCTTTGTAAATAATTATGGCAAGGACAATGCAAGCGATAAAACCATTGACTGTGCCAACGATAGCAGCGGCAAAAAAACCGTTAAACCCACGGGGCACCAAATGGCCCTCCGTTCCTTTGGCACTACCCGTTTAAAAGCCATCAACTGTGTATTTACCGCTTATGGCGGCGATACGGTAAGCCCTTGGAACACCGATAACGGTATGTTTTATTTCAAGGACTGTGTAATGGAAGGTGGCGTTGATTTTTATTGCCCGAGGGGATGGGCTTTGGCGCTCAACTGTACGTTTATTTGCCATAACAAAGAAGCGGCGATATGGCATGATGGCAGCAAAAACAAAGACTCGAAAACAGTGTTGGTGAACTGCCATTTTAAAGGCGACGAAGGTTTTGGCTTGGGTAGGTACCACCGAGATGCACAATTTTACTTGTTCAATTGCAGCTTTAGCAAGGAAATGGCCAATGCCGATATATTTCAGCGGGCCGCTACCCCACCGAACGTATTGCAATGGGGCAGAAGGGTGTACTATTATAACTGCCATAGGAGCGGCGGTGATTATACTTGGCACCAAGACAATCTACCAAGCTCACTCAACAATGTGCCCATCACTACCAGTTGGCCCTTTGATTGCCAATGGCAGCCTGATGAGCCCAAGGAATTGGTGCAGATAAAAATGGCCGCGGCATCAGTGGTTTCTAAAGACACAGTTACCGTTACTGACCCCGTGGCCGAGAAAATGCTGCTTTTCCAGCGCAGCTACGGTGGCTGGCCCAAGCATTATAAAGACAAGGCCATTGATTACAATACCAACTACAGCGAATCGGAAATAGCGGGTGTCAAAGATGATAAGAACAGGAACGATGCCACGATAGACAACCGGGCGACTACCAAAGAAATTATCTATTTGGTAAAAGCCTATAAAACCACACAAAACAAGGATTATTTAACAGCCGCCGAAAACGGTATCCGCTATTTGCTAAAGGCGCAGTACAACAATGGCGGCTGGCCTCAGTTTTACCCTGACTTGAGCAGTTATCGTCACCTCATTACCTTCAACGA
Source organism: Chitinophaga pinensis (assembly GCA_943373145.1). GTDB lineage: Bacteria > Bacteroidota > Bacteroidia > Chitinophagales > Chitinophagaceae > Ferruginibacter > Ferruginibacter pinensis_H. The sequence continues at coordinate 8,349 of CALSBI010000005.1, read as the reverse complement.
TAACGCCATGGTGAATGTGTTGAATGTATTGCAAGATCTGGCCGAACAAAAAAACAATATGGAACTGGTAGATGCCAGCCTTATAGACCCATGTAAAAAATCCGTACAAAAAGGTATTGACATTATTCTCGATTTGCAAATCACGCAGGGTGGGCAATTCACGGCTTGGTGCGCCCAGCACGACGAGATTACCTATGCGCCCGCTAAGGCCCGGGCATTTGAACTGGCCTCCATCAGCGGGCAAGAGTCAGTGGGCATTGTAGAGTTTTTGATGCGGCAGCCCAATCCTTCCAAGCGTATCACCACCGCCATCAAAGCTGCCATGCAATGGTTCGAAAAATCGAAAATCGAAAACATGGAATATGTGGATGTGGACGACCCATCGCAACCCAACGGTAAGGACAGGATTGCACGCCCCAAACTGGGCAGTGTTATCTGGGCCCGCTTTTACGATTTGGAAACCAACCAGCCCTTCTTCTGCGGCAGAAACGGGATCAAACAAACCGTACTGGCCGCCGTGGAGCATGAAAGGCGGGTGGGCTATGCTTGGTACGGCACCTGGCCCAACAAAATATTAAATAAGTTATATCCTGAATGGAGGCAACGAAACAACGTGGAATAAAATGAGAGTTAGCAAAACAACCATACAACAAATAGACAGTAGTAAAGTGGCATTGCCTGCACAGGAAATATTTGGCCTGCCAGAAAAAGTATTACAATTTGGAACCGGTGTATTACTGCGTGGCCTACCCGATTATTTTATCGATAAGGCCAACAACGAAAACCGGTTTGGAGGTCGGGTAGTGGTGGTAAAATCAACCGATCATGGAGACACTAGTGCTTTTGAGCAACAAGACAATCTATATACCATTTGTACCAGGGGCATTGAAAACGGACAGCCGGTAGAACGTAATACCATCAATGCTTCCATCAGCCGGGTACTGAGTGCCAAAAGCGATTGGGCCGCTATTTTGCAATGTTCCCACAATGCGCAACTGCAGTTCGTTATATCCAATACCACAGAAGTGGGCATACAGTTACAGGTAGCCGATGTACAAAATGAAGTGCCTGTTTCCTTCCCTGGACGATTATTGGCTTTTTTACAAGAAAGATACCATGCTTTTAATGGCACTGCTGAAAGTGGCTTGATTATTTTGCCTACTGAGTTGATCAGCAACAATGGCAGCGTACTGCAATCCATTGTACTAGAACTGGCCCAGTTAAAAAACGCAGATGCCACTTTTATCCATTGGCTGCAAACCCACAATCGGTTTTGCAATACCTTGGTGGATAGGATTGTACCGGGCAAACCCAACAATATCAATGTCATCCAACAGGCACTCGGTTATCAAGATGAGTTATTGATAGAAGCCGAACCTTTTACGCTTTGGGCCATTGAAGGGGATGCCGATATTAGTCAGCGTATCGGCTTTCAAGACAAAGCAGCAGGCTGCATAGTGGTAAAAGATTTGAATGTATACAGAGAATTAAAATTGCGGTTGCTCAATGCCACACACAGTTTCTGTTGCGGCTTGGCGTTTTTCAATGGCTTTCCCACTGTTGCAAGTGCCATGCAGGATGAGGACTTCAGGGGTTTCGTACAAGCACTGTTGTACAACGAAATTGCCCCAGCCATCCCCTACCCCATTAATACCACAGAAATTACCCGGTTTGCCGATGCGGTGATGGAGCGCTTTGCCAACCCTTATCTAAAGCATTATTGGATTAATATCTCCCTGCAATACAGTTTAAAGTTCAAAGCAAGGTGTATTCCTTTGTTAAAAAACCATATCGCCACCAAGGGCCAATTGCCGCCTAATATGGTAAAAGGTTTTGCTGCTTATATCGCCTTTATGAAAGTGACCGAACAAAAGAACAATGATTATTATGGACTGTTCAACCAAATCACTTACCCGATACAAGATAGCGAAGCCGCATTTTTTAAGGAAACGTGGCAAAGTGCGGACAGTACAGCAACTGTAGCAAAAGCCGTATTGGCCAACAGTACTTTCTGGAACGAAGACCTACTGTCCATCAGTGGTTTATTAGAAGCTATTACCGAACAACTCAATAAACTGTTTACACAGCATGGTTTAACAATGACCAGTCCTGAACTGTCACAAAAAGAAACGGCGTACCATGAGCAATAAAGTTTTACAAGTACATCTGGAAGATAATCTTTTAGTTGCGCTGCAAGATTTGTCGGCAGGTGAAACTATTGTATACAATGGCATCAGTTATCAACTCGCCGAAGCCATTTCTGCCAAGCACAAATTTTTTATGACCGATATGCCAGCCGGTGCAGCCGTAACCATGTATGGCACTACCATCGGGCAAACGCAGCAAGCCGTAAAAGCTGGCACGGCCGTAACGGTACACAATGTACAGCATGCGACACAAGGCTATGCTTACCGCCCCTACCAATACAGTTGGCATCCACCGGAAGTAACGGCTTATCAAAACAAAACCTTTCTCGGCTATCACCGTGGCGATGGGCGGGTGGGCACGGCCAATTACTGGCTATTCATTCCCACTGTTTTTTGCGAAAACAGGAACCTCGATATCATCAAAGAAGCCATGCAAAAAGAACTGGGCTATGGGGTATCGGATAAATACATGACCTATACCCGCCAATTAAAGGAGGCTTTAGAAAACAACGACAACATTGAAAATATTTCATTCCAACCGGGCACACAATCAACGGGGCAAAGAGTATTTACCAATGTAGATGGCATCAAATTCCTCAATCACCAAGGTGGTTGCGGCGGCATTAGGCAAGATGCGGCCATACTGGGCAAGTTATTGGCGGCTTATGCCAATCATCCCAACGTGGGCGGCGTAACAGTATTGAGCCTCGGTTGCCAAAATTTGCAAACCGCCGATTTTATAGCTGAGTTAAAAACCCTTAACCCCAACTTTGATAAGCCGCTGTACATATTTGAGCAACAACAATCGCAAAGCGAGGAACAATTGATTGCCGAAGCAATACAAAAAACTTTTATCGGCCTTGTGGCCATCAACCAACAACAACGGCAACCCGCACCCTTGAGCAAACTCTGCTTGGGCGTAAAATGCGGCGGCAGCGATGGTTTCAGCGGCATCAGCGCCAACCCCGCAGTAGGTTATTGCAGCGATTTGTTGGTGGCTTTGGGCGGACAAGTTTTATTGGCCGAGTTTCCCGAACTCTGCGGTGTGGAGCAAGAACTCATCGACCGCACTACCGATGAAGCGGCCGCCCGTAAATTTATGCACTTAATGAAAAGTTATAGCGACTCGGTAGAAAGAGTGGGCAGCGGTTTTCACATGAACCCATCGCCGGGCAATATCAAGGACGGGCTGATTACCGATGCCATGAAGAGTGCGGGTGCAGCCAAAAAAGGCGGCACATCACCCATTGTGGATGTGTTGGACTATACCGAGCAGGCTACCAAACCCGGACTGAGCCTGGTATGCACGCCCGGCAACGATGTGGAAGCCACTACCGGCAAAGCAGCCAGCGGTGCCACGCTGATACTATTTACCACAGGGCTGGGTACCCCCACGGGCAACCCCATCTGCCCTACCATTAAAGTCTCCACCAATGCAGGCCTTACCAAACGCATGAATGATATTATCGACATCGACTGTGGGCCCGTGATTGCAGGCGAAAAAACCATCCAGCAAATGGGTGCTGAAATATTGGACTACTGCATACAAGCGGCCAGTGGGTTGGTGGTGCCCAAAGCAGTACAATTGAACCAAGATGATTTTATCCCTTGGAAAAGGGGTGTTAGTTTATAAACCAACATAGTAATGAAGCCATTCTTAAGCGATGATTTTTTATTGAGCAACGATACGGCGCAGCAACTGTACCACGGTTATGCCAAATCCATGCCCATCATTGACTATCACAACCATTTACCGCCCGATGAAATAGCGGGCAATATCAACTTTGCCAATCTTACCAAGGTATGGCTCAATGGCGATCATTATAAATGGCGGGCCATGCGCACCAATGGTGTTGATGAAAGTTATATCACCGGTAACAAAACGGATATCGAAAAATTTGAGCAGTGGGCCGCTACCGTTCCTTATACCATGCGCAACCCGCTGTACCACTGGACGCATTTGGAATTGCAGCGCTACTTTAACATTACCGATTTACTGAACAAGGATTCGGCGCATCACATTTATCAAAATGCTTCAGCACAATTGCAGCAGTCCTCGCACAGCGTGAGGGGCTTGTTGGAAATGATGAATGTAAAATTGGTTTGTACCACCGATGATCCGGTGGACAATCTAGAGCATCATCAAAAAATCAATGCTGACAACTGGAAGGTGCAAGTGCGGCCAGCCTTTAGGCCCGACAAAGCCATGAACGTGGATGATGCTGCAACCTTCAATGCCTACTTGGCCAAATTGGAGCAGGCATCTGATACGGCCATCCATCAGTATGCGGATTATATAAACGCATTGAAAAAACGGCATGATTATTTTGCAGCCAATCATTGTAGTGTAAGCGATCATGGACTGGAAACCATTTATGCGGAAGATTATACTGAAGCGCAAATTGTGGCCATCTTTAACAAAATAAGAAGCGGTAGTAATTTAACAGACATTGAGAACAGGCAGTTCAAATCTGCCATGCTGATAACTTTTGCAGAATGGGATCATGAAAAGAGCTGGGTGCAGCAATATCACTTAGGTGCTTTGCGCAACAACAACGGGCGTATGCTGAGCCAATTGGGGCCTGATACAGGCTGGGACAGTATTGGTGATTTTTCGCAGGCAAGGGCTTTGGCCAAATTCCTAAACCGATTGGACAGCAGCGATAAACTTACCAAGACCATCATCTACAACCTCAACCCTGCCGACAACGAATTATTTGCCACCATGATTGGCAATTTTAATGATGGCAGTGTAGCGGGCAAAGTGCAATGGGGCAGTGCCTGGTGGTTTTTAGATCAAAAAGACGGCATGACCAAACAAATCAATGCGTTGAGCAATATGGCTTTGCTCAGCCGCTTTGTGGGCATGCTTACCGATAGCCGCAGTTTTCTTTCTTTCCCCCGTCATGAGTATTTCAGGCGAATAGTATGTAATTTGTTTGGCGAGGAAATCGAGAACGGCGAACTGCCCAATGATATCGATTGGATAGGCAAGATGATACAGGATATCTGTTTTAACAATGCCGCCAACTATTTTGGCTGGAATTTTAAATAACAAAGAAAAAAGATATTAACAGCATCAACAAACGGCAAATCCCGAAGGGATGACATTATTATAGGGATGACATTATTATAGGAGACATGATGATAGAAAAAGTATTTTGTTTTGGTGAATTATTGATTCGGCTATCACCCGATATGAATAATGCATGGATAGCGGATAACGCAATGCCCACCCATATCGGTGGTGCGGAGTTGAACGTGGCGCAGGCATTGGTCAATTGGGGATTGCCGGTAAAATATAGTACAGCCCTGCCCGATAATTGGCTGAGTCAAAATATGATTTCCCATCTACAACAAAAACAAATTGATACCAGTGCCGTACAATACAGCGGCCAACGCATCGGCCTGTATTACCTGTCCCAAGGCACTGATTTAAAAAATACAGGTGTTATTTATGATAGGGCGGGTTCTTCCTTTGCTACATTAACACCGGGCAGCATTGATTGGGACAGTTTGTTGCAAGATTGCGATTGGTTCCACTGCAGTGCCATTTGCCCAGCCGTAAGCGAACAGGCCGCCCATGTAACAGTGGAAGCCATGCAAGCCGCCAAGGCCAAGGGCATTACCGTATCCATCGATTTGAACTACCGCTCCAAGCTGTGGCAGTATGGCCAAGCCCCGCAGCAGGTAATGTCCCAATTGATACCCTATTGCGATGTGGTGATGGGCAACCTTTGGTCGGTGGAAAGTCTGCTAGGCATACCAACCGGATTAAACGGTCAAACCGATGTAAGTGATGCTGCATTGGTAAGCGCTGCTACTGCCAGTATGCAGTTATTGCAGCAGCAATACCCCACTGTGCATACCATGGCCTATAACTTTAGGTTCGATGATCGATATTTTGCGGTGCTGCATAAAGAAAAGGAAATCATCACTGCTGCAACAAAGCAACTGGGCAATGTGGTGGACAAGGTAGGCAGTGGCGATTGCTTTATGGCAGCGTTGATATATGCCATCAAAAGTGGATACAGCCATACAGATATCATCAACTTTGCCGTTAGCGCAGCCATGGGCAAGTTGGGCGAAAAGGGTGATAGTACCCAACAAACAGTTTTACAAATAAAACAACGCATGCATGAACAATAGCATCCAAGCCATACAACAACAATTTATCATTCCCTTGTTTTACCACAACGATGCGGCTGTTTGTATGGCACTAACCAAGGCATTATACCAAGCGGGCATCAGGGTAATTGAGTTTACCAACCGGGGGCCACAGGCAGCGGTTAATTTTGCGCAGTTGATACAATTGCGAAATGATGAACTGCCCGGCCTTTTGCTGGGTGTGGGCACTATCCAAAATGAAGCAGAAGTAATTGCTTATCATGGGGCCGGTGCCGATTTTTTGGTAAGTCCCTTTTTTACACCTGCCATTTCCGAAGCAGCTAAGCAGCACCAAATACGTTGGATACCCGGTTGCCTTACGCCCACAGAAATAAAAGCAGCGCAATTGGCCGGTTGGGATTGTGTGAAACTCTTTCCTGCTAATATCGTGGGGCCATCCTACATCAAAAGCATACAAGAACTTTTTCCTGATATGCTGTACATGGCCACCGGTGGTATTGATGCCACGGCTGCTGATATCAGCACTTGGCAAAAAGCGGGGGCTAGCGCTATTGGCCTTGGCTCCAAGCTCATTACGGCCGATATACTCAACAGCGGGAACTATGCTGCTATCGAACAAAAAACAAAGGAACTTTTACAATTGGTACAATAACCCAAACTATTAACATGCAACAAACCATAGGTAGGTACAGGTGGACGATTTGCGGCTTGATCTTTTTTGCCACAACCATCAACTACATCGATCGCAATGTAATCAGTTTTATGAAATCGACCTTTACCAAAGACATGGGTTGGTCGGATGGAGATTATGCCAATGTGGAGATTGTATTTAAAGTATTTTACGCTGTGGGCATGTTGTTTGCCGGCAGGTTGATTGACAAATTGGGCACTAAGATTGGTTATGGCATTTTTACATTGCTATGGAGTGTGGCAGGGGTATGTACCGCTTTTGCCAACTCAGTATTGGGATTTGGCATTGTAAGGGGCTTCTTGGGCATTACAGAATCGGGCAACTTTCCCGGTGCCATTAAAACCGTGGCAGAATGGTTCCCTAAAAAAGAAAGGGCCTTGGCTACGGGTATTTTTAATTCCGGAGCTAATATCGGTGCCATCGTTACGCCGCTTACCATTCCGTATATTATCGAAAACTGGGCTTGGCAATGGGCTTTCATCATAACCGGTTTGTTGGGTTTTGTATGGATCATCTTTTGGTATTTTTTGTACGAAGTACCCAATAAACACAAAAAAGTAACTGCTGCCGAAATAGCCTATATACAAAGCGATAAAGACGAAGCAAGCGACCTCAATGATACGAGTCCCAAACTGAGTTGGTTCCAGCTCTTGGGCTACAAACAAACCTGGGCCTTCGCCATCGGCAAACTGCTCACCGACCCCATTTGGTGGTTCTACCTGTTTTGGTTACCCGATTTTTTTGAAAGTGTATACAAAATAAAACTCACGGCCGCCAGTTGGCCCGTAGCAGCCGTATATGTCATTTCCACACTCGGTAGCGTGGGCGGTGGTTGGTTGCCCATGTACTTTATCAAAAAAGGATGGCCTGTTTTCAAGGCACGCAAAGTATCCATGTTTATTTATGCACTCTGTGTAGCACCGATTTTGTTTGCACTGGTGCTGGGCAAAGTAAATATGTGGTTGGCCGTGTTGGTAATCGGTATTGCAGCAGCAGCCCACCAAGCTTGGAGCGCCAATATCTTTACTACGGTAAGCGATATGTTCCCTAAAAAAAGTACGGCTTCGGTTACCGGCATTGGTGGCATGTTTGGCGGTTTAGGTGGCATCCTGCTTTCGCTGTTTGTACAAAAGAACCTCTTTGTTTATTACCGTAGCATCAATCAAATAGAAACAGCCTACTACATCATGTTTGCCGTTTGCGCGGCCGCCTACATACTCGGATGGTTGGTGATGCATATATTGGCCCCCAAGATGAAGCGGATTGTGGATTGATGGTTATCGCATAAAATTGATTCAGCCCCGGTTATTTGATGTAGCCGGGGCTTTATTTATGGGGCTAGTCTAAGTCCACCAGCGTTTATTGAGTCGACCACTTTTTAAA
>CALSBI010000004.1:0-359374 GCA_943373145.1 Chitinophaga pinensis | reverse complement strand
TGCTGATTGGCTAATTAGCTAATGTGGGGATACCCTGTTAAAAGGCACCCCCACTATTCACTATTAACTATTCACTCTTAACTAGTATTAAACTTCGTTCCTAAACACCACCACGCCATCAAACACATCCACCAGCACCGGTTTGGTTTTATCAATATCGCCAGCCAGTATTTTTTTACTCAACTGATTGATGATTTCTTTTTGTATCAATCGCTTGAGCGGACGGGCACCAAATTGTGGATCGTAGCCATGCTCGGCTAAGTAATCCAGTGCATAATCTGTAAAGTCAAGTTGTATATTGCTAGTAGCCACCAATTTTTGCAGGCCTTTCAATTGTATTTTGATGATACCTTTTATCTCGTCTTTTAACAATGGTTGGAACATGATGATTTCATCTACCCGGTTCAAAAATTCCGGCCTGATGGTTTGGCGCAGCAAGTTCATTACCTCCGCTTTGGTTGATTCCACCACTTCCGTTTTGTTATCAGCAGTAATGCTTTCAAAATTGTCCTGTATAATCTGGCTGCCCAAATTACTGGTCATGATGATGATGGTATTCTTAAAATTCACCACCCGGCCTTTGTTGTCGGTCAACCGGCCATCATCCAGCACTTGCAGCAGTACGTTCCATACATCGGGGTGCGCTTTTTCAATCTCATCCAACAACACCACACTGTAAGGCTTCCGGCGCACCGATTCGGTAAGTTGTCCACCTTCATCGTAGCCCACATAACCGGGAGGGGCACCCACCAAACGGCTAACCGTATGCTTCTCCTGATATTCGCTCATGTCGATGCGGGTCATCATCGTTTCATCATCAAATAAATATTCCGCCAAGGCTTTGGCTAATTCCGTTTTACCCACACCGGTAGTACCCAAGAAGATAAAAGAACCAATGGGTTTTTTGGGGTCTTGCAGGCCAGCCCTACTACGGCGTATGGCATCGGCGACGGCGGTGATGGCTTCCTCTTGGCCTACCACCCGCTCATGCAAGTGATCTTCTAAGTGCAAAAGTTTTTCCCTTTCGCCCTGTAGCATTTTACTTACCGGTATGCCGGTGGCTTTGGCAACATTTTCGGCAATGTCTTCGGCATCCACTTCTTCTTTCAACAAACGTTTTTCGCTTATCTCATCCAATTGGCCTGTAAGCGTGGCATTCAAAGCTTCTTGTTCCTTTATTTTACCATACCTTATCTCGGCCACTTTGCCATAATCGCCTTCCCTTTCCGCCTTTTCGGCCTGCATTTTAAGGTTTTCAATTTCAGCTTTACCGTTTTGTATCTTCTCTACAATTTCTTTCTCTTGCTGCCACTTGGCTTTAAAAGTATCCCGCTCTACCGAAAGATTGGCTATTTCGGTATTCAACTCCTTTAGTTTGCTTTCGTCACTTTCCCTTTTGATGGCCTCCCGTTCAATTTCCAACTGACGGATTTGGCGCTCCAGTTTGTCCAATTCCTCGGGCATGCTGTTCATCTCTAAACGGAGCTTGGCAGCGCTTTCATCAATCAGGTCAATGGCTTTGTCGGGCAAAAAGCGGTCGCTGATATAACGGCTCGACAATTCCACGGCCGCAATAATCGCTTCGTCTTTGATGCGCACATGGTGATGGGTTTCGTACCTGTCTTTCAAGCCCCGCAAAATAGAAATGGCATCTTCTATATTGGGCTCATCAATCATTACTTTTTGAAAACGCCGCTCCAATGCTTTATCTTTTTCAAAATATTTTTGGTATTCGTTGAGGGTAGTGGCGCCCACGGCCCTCAGTTCGCCACGGGCCAAGGCCGGCTTCAATATATTGGCTGCATCCATGCTGCCCTCGCCGCCACCGGCACCCACCAAAGTATGTATCTCGTCGATGAACAAGATGATTTCACCATCGCTGGTGCTTACTTCTTTTACCACACTTTTCAAACGCTCCTCAAACTCGCCCTTGTATTTGGCACCGGCAATCAATTGCCCCATGTCCAAAGCATAAATGATTTTGGATTTGAGGTTTTCTGGCACATCGCCATTCACGATACGCATGGCCAAGCCTTCGGCAATGGCTGTTTTACCCACACCGGGCTCGCCTACCAAAATGGGGTTATTCTTGCTCCTGCGGGTAAGAATGTGCAAAGTGCGCCTGATTTCCTCATCACGGCCAATCACCGGGTCCAGCTTGCCTTGACGGGCCATTTCGTTGAGGTTGCGGGCATATTTGTTTAAGGCATTAAATGAATTTTCGCCGCCTGTTTGCGAATTAACGGTACTGCCTTTTTTCAATTCCTTAATGGCAGCCACCAATCCTTTTTCGGTGAGGCCTGCATCTTTTAACAACTTGCCAGTATTGTCGTTTCCTTGCAAAAGGGCCATAAGTATGTGCTCTACGCTTACAAATTCATCACCAAAGGTTTTCAAATTGGCACCCGCTTTTAGCAAGGCTGCATTCATGTCGCGGCTGATGGATTGCGCCGGTTCACCTGTTTGGATAGTGGGTAATTTGGCCAAGCCTCCGTTCAGCTTGGTTTCGATAAAGGGCAAGCTCGCATTGTTCTTCTTGAGTAAAAACGAAACGGACGAATCATCGTCTGAGAGCAAAGCTTTTAACAAATGTTCCGTTTCTATGGCAGGGTTGCTGGCATTATAGGCCAGTTGCTGCGCCGCCGCAACGGTTTCCTGTGCTTTTATCGTAAAATTGTTTAAATTCATTGCTATAATTTTTGCTTGATTAAACTTGATGCGCAAATCACAATCCAAAACAGTTATTCGGAAATTATGACATATAAAATGAAAGGAAACTGCCTAAAATGCAGTCTGGTTGTACATTTTCTGTTAATTTGTCTGTTTGCTTTTGCGCAAGATAAGTTTAGCACAGTGGATACTTGGCTGGACAACAACCTGAAAGCAATTGGCGGAAGGGCAGTACTGGTTTTGTACAAGGATGGTAAGATTATTTACAGCAAATCGGCCAACGAAATGAGCCGCCGGCAAAAGATAGTGGGCAAATTTGTTGCCCGAAAAAAAGGGGTGGATGCCGATGAAGCCCTGCAAGATTTTGGGATGGATACCCGGCAACGGATTGCCAGTTGCAGCAAGTGGTTGAGTGCGGCGTTGGTAATGAGCTTTGTAGATGAAGGGAAGTTGAAATTGGAGGACACCCTTGGTATGTACCTGCCGGTGATGAAGGAACAGGGCAAGGGCCATATTACCATTTGGCAATGCCTCAGCCATTTAACAGCCATTAAGCCAGCATCGTTGAAAGAGAGCATTAATGAAATGTCGCAACTAACGGACATGGATGATGCCATGCAAAAGATTGCGTTGCTGCCCATGGAAGGCGAGTCCGGCAAAGTGTTTCATTATAGCAATGTGGTTTTGCAATTGGCCGCCGCCGTGATAGAAAAGATCAGTGGCAAGGATTTTGAAACCCTTTTTCAAGAACGGATTGCCGGACCTTGCGGCATGGTCAACAGCGATTTTGGGCATGTTAAAGTGCCTTTGGCAGCAGGCGGTGCTTGGAGTACCCCCAACGATTATATCCAATTTTTGGCTATGATATTGAATAATGGGGCGTACAATGGCAAGCAGGTGTTGAGTGCTAAAAGCGTGGCCGCTATGCAGTACAATTATGCAGCCAATGCAACCGTGGCGGGCTCGCCGGCTGAGGCGGGCAAATGGGGTTATGGGTTTGGTGAGTGGGTAATGGACGATGCCAAAGAGCGGAGCCAGGCGGTTAGCAGTCCAGGTTTATTCGGCAGCTTTCCATGGGTAGATAACAAATTGGGCTATGCCGGTTTTTTGTTTACCATGAACATGAATAATAAGGGTAGGCATGAGCGCTACAGCGAATTGAAAAAGTTAGTTGATGCAGCGCTGCAATAACTGCCTTATATGAAATAGGCAACCATTATTTGCTTATTTTGCATATAGTGCAGCAGATAGAAAAAAATACACGATGGATAAAGGCCCTGGCCCAACGGCTGGGCTTTGATTTTTGTGGTATTGCCCGAGCGGAGCGTTTGGATGAAGATGCCCGGCGCTTGGAGAACTGGCTGTCAAAGGGCATGCACGGCAATATGCAGTACATGGCCAATCATTTCAACCTGCGCATCGACCCCACTCAATTGGTGCCCGTCGCAAAATCGGTGATTACTTTGTTGAAGAATTATTACCCTGCCGAACAGCAGCCCACAGATGTACCACAAATTGCCAAGTATGCTTATGGCCAGGATTATCATGATGTAATACGGAGTAGTTTGAAGGAATTGCTGCAAGCGGTTAAGTTGGAGATAGGGGAGGTGCAGGGCCGTGGTTTTGTGGATAGCGCCCCGGTGCTCGAGCGTACATGGGCCCAAAAAAGTGGACTGGGATGGATTGGTAAAAATGGCAACCTGATACACAAGCAAGCAGGCTCTTTCTTTTTTATCGCTACGCTGATTGTGGATTTGGAGTTGGTGTATGATGCGCCTTTTGCCAAAGATTATTGCGGCACTTGCACACGCTGTATCGACAGTTGCCCTACAGAAGCTATCTTGCCCAATAAGGTAGTGGATGGCAGCCGCTGCATCAGCTATTTTACCATTGAGCTAAAAGATGCCTTGATACCGGAAGCCATGCAGGGACAGTTTGGCAACTGGATGTTTGGCTGCGATGTATGCCAAGATGTTTGCCCTTGGAACCGCTTTAGCCAACCGCACAGTGAGCCTGCATTTGCACCCATTCCTGCCATTTTGAATTTTACGACCGATGACTGGGAGGAACTGACGGAAGAAAGTTTCAAAGCTATTTTTGCCCAATCGCCACTGAAGCGGAGTAAGTTTGCGGGTATCAAAAGGAATTTAAAATTCATCCAAACCTAATGGGAGCGGTAGTTGAACCAAACTTGAATACGATATTATGAATACAGATATAGTACGATTATACCAAATTGCGGGCAAATCCGAAAGGCTCATCATTGGTTTGATGAGCGGCACTTCGGTGGATGGGTTGGATGTGGCACTTTGCCGCTTGCGGGGGCATGGCAGCGAAACCGAAATTGAGTTGTTGCATTTTGATACGGTTACTTACGATGCTGACTTTAAGGCGGAGATCAAATCTGTTTTCTCAAAAAAGGAGGTGGATTTGGAAAAACTCACTTTGCTGAACCCTTGGGTGGCGCTACAACATGCCGGCATCATTAACCAATGTTTGCAAAATTGGGGCGTGGATAATTCGGCAGTGGATTTGATAGCCAGCCACGGACAAACCATTTACCATGCGCCCAAAAGCTTGCATGGACATGCTAAGTTTGGCAATGCTACCCTGCAAATTGGAGATGGCGATCATTTGGCAATGGCCACCGGCATTATCACCATTAGCGATTTTAGGCAAAAAAATATTGCGGCCGGTGGCGAAGGCGCTCCATTGGCTGTCTATGGCGATTATTTGATTTTTGGCAAAAAGGGAGAAGACCGGATTTTGTTGAACATCGGCGGTATCGCCAACTTTACTTTATTGTCTGGCGATATGGACGCTGGTAAAGTTTTTTGTACCGATACAGGCCCAGGCAATACCATGATGGATGCCTATATGCAAGTACATTTTCCGGGCCAGTATTATGATGCAGAAGCTGCGGTGGCCAAACAGGGGCAAGTGCAGCAAGACCTGTTGGCGGCATTAAAGAATCATCCATTTTTTGCACAGCCTTTTCCCAAAACCACGGGACCGGAGCTGTTTAACTTGGATTATTTGACTAAGGCTCAAATCCTTACCAATACTTCAGCGTTGCCTGTTGCGGATGTAATGGCCACCCTCAACCGTTTTAGTGCCGAAACCATTGTGGATGCTTTGTTGCCCTATTTGCGCAATATGAAAGATGTACAATTATTTGCCAGCGGCGGCGGCATGCACAATCCGCTGTTGATGGAGCATATCAAAGCGGCCCTAACCGATGTGGCTTTTTTTACAACCGATGCGCTGCACATCAACCCAGATGCGAAAGAGGCTGTTTTGTTTGCCGTACTGGCCAATGAATGTGTAGCGGGACAAGCCAATGCCACAGGCGCTGGCAGCAAGGGTTTTACACCGGTGCTGATGGGTAAAATCAGTTTGCCGCACTAACGGGCTTCTGTAAATTGTTTAAGGTTGTTGAGCCCCATTTCGTAGCCCGGGGCTGTCATGCTTTCGGTGAGCATACCCGCAAATTTTTCCCAAGGATACCATTTGAGGGTGCTGATAAATTTCCAGTCGGTATAAATACCGCCGGTAGCCGAATCTTTCGCTAATGCAAAAATATTTTCGATGTCATTTTCTCCGGGCCTTTTTTGCAGTACTTTAATGGTGGTGGAATCTGCGTGGATTAGTTGATAAGTAGTTGTTTTGCCATTTACGACTACCATGGCTTTGGCATCTTTGCCCGAACTTACATTTTGATAGGTGATGAGCGCCGGGTTCGCTTTGAACTCGGGATGCCAGTTTTTCCAATTATAAAAAACCGCAATTTGTTGTTGAATGCTGTCCCTTTGCGCTCTGATGACAACTCCCCTGCGTCCATGCACTTCCGATGGGATGAGGAAGGAGATGAGGGTAACCAATACGGCAATGCCTATGATGCCAATGATGGCTGCTTTTACGAGCTTCATTGTAATGTTATTTTTTGCAAATGTACGATGGATGGGTGTATTGTGACATAATGAGTTTTAGTAGTCGTAATTCATATTTGCGCTCTTGTCGCTACTCGTAGTTGTCTTTAATGGTAGTTTTTCCACTTTTGTCTTGAAACAAAAGTGGAGCAAAAATTCAAGGCTGCATAAAAAAGCCTAAAAAATGAACCCTCGGGCTAAAGAAAAACAAGCTCAAGCAGTGGAGCAAAACTGGGCTATGGTGCAACTTACAGACTAATCTCTCCGCCAAGCTTTTGTAACAACTGTTTTTCTTTTGCGCCCTCGGTTTCATTTTTCTTAACGGCTTTTTTATGAGGCCGTATCGAAGCGAAGCCCCAGAACCCTATGAACGCAATTGTTATCTTAGCGAAAATTTATAATGAATTTATATACAGACCTAGAGGCCTTACTCCCACTTAAATACCTTAATGGCCACCGTATATATCACCAATCCCCACAGCGCCAATATCCCAATCTCGGTAAGGCAGCCACTCAGGTGCACCCCTTCAAACGCCACTTTGCGCATGGCATCGTTCAGATAGGTGAGGGGCAATATTTTGCTGACCCATTGCAGCCATTCCGGTAAGTTGGTAGTTGGGAAGAATGTGCCTGCCAGCATAAACTGTGGAAAGCCCAGTAGGTTGGTAATAGCGGGTATGGTATTGATGCTCTTGGCCACACCGCTGATGAAGAAACCAAAGCCCATGAACACGACTAAGCCCAAGAAGGACAGCACCATCATTTCGGCATAGGTTACCAAACCATGCACCAAGGTAAAATGGAAAGCGTATCGGCCCACGGCAATGATGATGGTGACAATAATCATTTGAAAGAATACCCTAGCCAAGGTTTCGCCCAAAATGATATAGCTGCGTTTTAATGGTGTGGCATTGAGCCGCTTAAGCACCAATGTTTCCCGTAGGTTAAAAAACAGGAACGCAACCCCGAAAAGGCCCGCCGCCAATAGCGAAAAGCCCAATTGGCCCGGTAGTACAAAATCAATATCCCGGTAAATACGTCCCTGAATGGTTGGCAGTAAATTAAGTTTGGCTACAGTGGGGTTATTGGGGAATTGGTCGCTGTCGGCTTTTTTAATCATGCCCTCCAAAATACTCCTCAAAAGGCCAATCCTGTCTTGCCCAG
Organism: Chitinophaga pinensis; assembly: GCA_943373145.1. Taxonomy (GTDB): domain Bacteria; phylum Bacteroidota; class Bacteroidia; order Chitinophagales; family Chitinophagaceae; genus Ferruginibacter; species Ferruginibacter pinensis_H. The sequence goes on along the minus strand of CALSBI010000004.1, from coordinate 351,611 downwards.
CCGTAGAAGATTGAATGTTGATGCGGTATTGACCACTGTCGGACCGTTGCAATTGCAAAATAGCCGTTACCCGGCCCTTGATGAGTTTATCTTGCAATGCGTCCCCTGTATCTTTAATAGTGATGATGGAAGGAAAACCTACGATGGCCTTGTATAGTTGCGAACTGGTATCCGTTTTTGGATCAAAAGCTACCCTTACCGCAGGTGCGGTCCTATTGGAATTGCCAAAGATTAAAATGAACAAAAAAGGAAAAATAAACCCGAATACCAACGACATGGGGCTGCGGAGTTGCCCCAGAAAACTGGCTTTTACAATGGCAAACATGCCCCTAACCTGACTATACGCTTGCATCAACTGCTTTTTGACGGTAAAACTAGCTGAAAAATGGCAAAAAAAATTTTTTGCCCAAGACAATTGACGTACCTTTGAATGACAATTGACGGGAAGATGAAAAAAAAGAAGCCGGTGACAAAAAAAACGATTTATCAATCGATCCCTCCAAAACCACAAATCGTTTCGGAGCCGGCAGCGATTTATCAGCGGCAAATAGCCAAGCCACTGCCGTCGCTCAAAGATTTTTCCTATAACGAATTTAAAAAGATTGCCGATGAGGCTCCCTTTACACAAGCAGAATGGGCCTCCATGCTGCATGTGAGCGAACGTACTTTGCAGCGTTATGCTAAAAACAATGGCCATTTTGCCCCCATCAATGCCGAGCGGGCCTTACAAATTGCCCAGGTTCTCAAAAAGGCCAAAGAGGTGCTGGGGAAAGGCGATGAATTTTACCATTGGATCAAAAGAAAGCCGCACTCCCTCGAAGGGCAGCTTTCCTTAGAGTCGCTTACCACAGCCGATGGCATCAACAAAGTGTTAACCCAGCTCGGCCGTATCGAGTACGGTTTATTTGCATGATCGCTTATCGCATTTGTAACCTGCTGCACAAAGAGGATTTATCGGGTACAGGGGCGAAGCTATTTGGCTCCCGATGGAATTCGGTGGGCGTCCCCATGCTCTATCTAGCATCATCCATATCATTGGCTTGGCTAGAGATGCTGGTGCATTTGCAGCCCCACGATAAGTCAACGGATTTTGCATTGTTGCACGTAGATGTGCCAGATACTGCCCCTCAACTGCGCTTGGGCCAATTGAAGCCCTACTGGCGGGAAGATGTAGGCTACACGCAGTTTATAGGCGATGAGTTTATTCGTTCCAAACAAAACCTACTCTTGCAAGTGCCATCGGCCATCGTTCCTGAAGAAACCAATTGTTTGGTCAATACGGAACACTCGGATTTTAAAAAAGTAAAAATCATAACAACCAAAATATTTCAGTTCGACGAACGCCTATTCAGCATAAAATGAACAAAGCATATCTTTTAACGGGCGGTAATACGGGTGATCGGCCCCGCAATTTGGCCCAAGCACAGCAGTGGATAGCAAAAATGGTAGGCAAAGTGCTGCGTAGCTCGGCCCTGTACGAAACGGCAGCTTGGGGCAATACCGAACAGGCCCCTTTTTTGAACCAAGTGCTTGTTGTAGCAACCGAATTGGATGCCCCTGCCTTGATGCAAACCCTCTTGCAAATTGAACAAAAGATGGGCCGTGCCCGTACCGTCAAGAATGCGCCCCGCAATATTGACATCGATATCCTTTTTTTTAACAAAGCCATACACGAAACCCCTTCTTTGACCATACCGCACCCACAAATCCAACACCGGCGCTTTGTACTTACGCCCCTGAACGAGCTTTCGCCCGGCCTGGTACACCCGGTGCTTAAAAAAACAGTGCACCAACTGCTGCTGCAATGCAGTGATGGCCTGGATGTGAAAAAGTTTTAGTTAGTAACAAGCCGTTTCCCTTTATTTTGCAGTTTGGTTAAGGTAAATGACGAATTACGAATGATGAGTGACGAGTGGCGAATGGAGAGTGACGAATCCGTGTAACCTGACTGCCGTTAGGTAGGTCGGTGTAATCAGTCCTGTAATTCGTGGTACAAAAAAGGAGAAATGTATGGGCTTATTTGTTTTGCCCATTTTGAAAATAGTTACAAGAACGGATGAAATATAATTTTATTACCATAGAAGGGAATATCGGTGCAGGTAAAACCACACTGTCGCATTTGTTGAGCAAACATTTCAATGCCCGGTTGATATTGGAAGAATTTGCGGATAACCCCTTTCTGTCGAAGTTTTATGAAAACCCCGAGCAATACGCTTTTCCGGTAGAACTGTTTTTTATGGCCGAAAGGTACAAGCAATTGAAAGACCTGTTGCAGACAAAGGATATGTTTCAGCACCTTACCATTAGCGACTACTTGTTTACCAAATGCCTCTTATTTGCCAAAATCAATTTGGGCGATGAAGAGTTTAGGCTCTACCAAAAATTGTTCGAGATTATCAATCCACAGATTGTACAGCCGGAAATTTTGATTTACCTACATGCGCCCGTGAGCAAGCTGCAGGAGAATATCCGAAAGCGCAACCGGGAGTACGAGCAACATATCCCCAACGATTATCTCTTTACTTTGCAGGAAACCTATACCCAGTACATCAAACAGCACAATATCAAAACCCTGTTTGTAGATGCGACCAATGCCGACTTTTTGGGCAACGAAGCGCATTTGAACATCATCATTGATGCTTTGGACAAAGAATACGACGATGGGCAGCACTATTTAACCCTTCCTTGATATGCACAACATGCCCAACGATAGCAAGGCAAGCGCAACCGAATTCAGGTATTTTATTCTGGCGAGGCTTTTTTTTGTATTGGGCCTCCGTATGATTACTACGGTAGTTATTTATCAGGTGTTCCATTTGGCCAGCACTTACATGGTAGGTATTGCAGGGCTGGCGGAGTTTGTGCCCGCTGTTATTGCGGCACTGTATGCCGGGCCATATATTGATAGGCACAATAAAAAAAACATCCTCATTTGGGCCTATGGGTTTTACTTGTTGTGTGCAGTAGGGCTTGCCCTGATCAGTTTGCCACAATTGGGCTTATCGGCCAATGTGAAAGTAACAGCTATTTTGGCCATCGTTTTTTGTACGGGTATTATCCGTTCTTTTGCGGGGCCGGCCGCCAATAGTATGATTGCTGCCATTGTGCCGAGGGAAAAACTACAAAAAGCCACTTCGCTCAACTCTTCTACTTGGCTCCTTTCCTCTATCTGTGGCCATGCTGCTGGCGGGCTGCTGATTGCGGCACTGGGCATAGCGGGCAGTTATTTGGTTACGGTAGCACTGATTATTTTGGCCATTGGTGTTGCTTCAAAACTCAGGCCCAAACCGCCCGTAGCCGTGGTGCAACACGAACCGATATTCACGGCCATGCGCCATGGTTTTCGTTTTGTATTCAATAACAAAACCATTTTGGGAACCATCAGTCTCGATTTGTTTGCCGTGCTTTTTGGCGGAGCGGTAGCTTTTATACCAGAGGTTGCCGAAACCATACTAAGGGCAGGCCCGATTGGCTATGGCTTTTTAAATGCAGCCATGGATATCGGCAGTCTCATCAGTATATTGCTTATGTTGGCCATGCCCATGCAAAAAAAGCAAGGTTTAAAGATGCTGCTGGCCGTGGCAGGATTTGGTGTTTGCATCATTGTATTTGGATTGTCAAAAGTATATTGGCTCAGTTTTATAGCCCTCATGGCCGCCGGCTTTTTTGATGGCATCAGCGTGGTGGTGAGGGGTACGGTATTGCAGATGAACACCCCCGATGAACTGCGGGGTAGGGTGGCTGCCATCAACCTGATTTTCATCAATTCTTCCAATGAATTGGGCCAGTTTGAAAGCGGCATCACCTCCAAGTGGTTGGGCACCATACCTGCCATTATAGCGGGTGGTACCCTCTCGGTAGCCGTGGTGGTTCTTACTTGGCTTAAATTCCCTAAATTGCGTAAGGTTGAGTATTAATACAGTCTATCCTTTAACCATTAATCAAATTTATGAACCGTCGTTCTTTCCTCCGATCATCGGCCTTCACCATTGGTGCGCTCACTTTGGCACAAAGCAAAGTATTGGCCGCTTTAAAAATCGATCCTTGGAAGATTACCATGTTGCGTAAGGGCGTGGGCATCTTTACCGAAAAGGGCGGTACCATTGTGTTTTTATTGGGCAAGGAAGAAATGGCGGTGGTAGATACGCAGTTTCCCGACCAGAGCAAACATTTGGTAGCCGAACTGAAGAAACTGAGTGCGAACCCTTTCCAATTACTCATCAATACCCATCACCATGGCGACCATAGTGGAGGTAATATTGTGTTTAAAGATTTGCTGACGGATGTGGTAGCCCATGCCAATAGTTTGGCCAATCAAGAACGGGTGGCCAAGGAAAGAAAAGCGGAAGCAGGGCAACTGTATCCCAATAAAACTTACACGGATACTTGGTGCCAAAAGCTGGGCAAGGAAGAAATTTGTCTGTATTATTTTGGTGCTGGCCATACCAATGGCGATAGTGTGGTTCATTTTAAGAAGGCCAATGTGGTGCATATGGGCGATTTGGTATTCAACCGCCGCCATCCCTTTGTTGACCGTACGTCCGGTGCCAATATCAAAAGCTGGATAACGGTGCTGGATAAGACACTGGAAAAATTCAATAAAAAAACAATGTTTGTATTTGGCCACAGCGGTACCGGCTTCGAAGTAACGGGCAATAAGGATGATGTGGCAGCATTTAGAAGCTACCTACAAAATGTGCTCAGTTTTGTGGAAGGGGAAATCAAGGCAGGCAAGTCAAAAGCCGATATTGTCAAAGCAACAGAAATACCCGGCTCACCTGAGTGGAAGGGAGACGGTATTGATAGGCCACTGGGGGCTGCTTATGATGAGTTGACGGCTAAAGGGTAATTAGGAATTTGGTATTGGGAATTGCTTTGTACGGAGAAGATTCTGTGTCCACAGCCATGTCACACATTTAAAAACTGTTGCACTGCCTATCCAGCTATTAGCGGGGTCAACCGATTCCAAAGAAGCTCATTTCCCGTAGGGTAGGAGAGACAGTCAAAGCACCCCGCCCAATGGTCTGACCTGCGGCCTTGGTGCCGACCAGACAGCATTCCGCTATTTGTTACAAGGCTATCAATCTTGCAAATGAAGCTGCCACAGAATGCACATTGAACAACCGAATAGTAAAACATTGAACAACTGAACAATAAAACATTGAACAACCAAACTATCCCATCAACTTCTCCAACACAAAATACACCGCTGGGCAAAACTCCGCATTCTTCAAAGTAATGGCGGGCCGTTTCAGCAACACATCTTCATCGGTATAGGGAAAACGGCTGCAATCCGATGGCCGCACTTCATATATGCTGCAATAATTATCGGCACCCAAAAAAGCACAGGGTTTTGTTTTTACTACATAGTCGCCCTCGTTATCTAGGGATAAATAACGGTCGATGAACACGCTTTCTTTCAATCCCAAATGCTTGCTGATACGCTTGATGTCGGGTGTTTTAAAGCGGGGCGAATAATTTTTGCAGCAAGCGGCACAGCCGAGGCAATCAATCTGCTCAAAAGCCGCTTCATGCAGTTCGGGCAGTTGCTTCAGCACCTTGTTCTTGTCGGCCCGGGCCAAAAACTGTTTGTACTGTTTTTGATGCTCAGCCGATTTTTTTTGCCAATTGTGCAATAAATCTTTTCCCATGGTACAAAGGTCGGGGTTTTTTGAATGACGAATGGGGAATGGGGAATGATGAGTGATGAGTGATGAATGACGAATGGGGAATCCGTGTAACCTGACTGCCTTGAGGCTGGTTGTTGCAATCGTTCTAAATCCGTGGTAAGGGAATCAGGGAATTAGTAGTGGGGAATGTGGAATTAGAGAATAAATAAAAGTAATTCGTGTAATTGGTGTAATCCATTTCAATCCGTGTTAAGATAAATTCGTGTAACCTGACTGCCGTCAGGCAGGTGCGTGAAATCAGTCTTAATCCTGGCAAAAAAATCCGTGTAATAAGTGTAATCCCTTATAATCCGTGGTAAAAAAATCGGTGTACCCAGATTGCCGTCAGGCAGATCCATGTAATGCTCCATAATTCTTGGCAAAATAATCCTTCGGCAATGTTACCAATAACATCCCACGTACTAAAAACTACCAGCAAACATAGGTAGCATGGCCAAAATCATTTATTTTGTGTAAAATTTCAGCTATGGTCAACGTTATCGTTCCGCTCGATTTTTCCGAAACCTCTTTTAATGCGGCGCATTATGCCGCAGGTGTATACAAAGACCGTGCGGATGTAATGTTGATACTTTACCATTATTACGAAAGCGGCGAAGATGTGGAAGCCGCCAGAACCAAGTTGGAGGGCTTGAAAACCGAATTGCAGCCACTTTGCCCCCATATCAACATTGAGCTGGAGTCGGGCGACCATTTTATTGATAGCTTGGCCGCCTACGCCCATGTAAAAGGGGCTTATATGGTAGTGATGGGCCTTACGGGCAAAACACCCATGGCACAACGCTTTTCGGGAACCAACACCCTGCGCTTGGCCGAAAAAGAGATATGCCCGGTGCTCATCATTTCGCCCGATGCCACCTATCATGGTATCAACAATGTATTGATTGTATCGGAAATGAAGTATGTGGAGGAAGATCCGGTATTATTGGCCGTAAAAAGGGTATTGCAAAATTTCAAAGCCTCGCTGCACATTTTGAATGTGAACAGCGATCATTATATCTCTTTAACTAAGGGCTACAAAGAGGAGCGTGACAAAATGGAGGCACTGTTGGCCGAGTTCAACCCCGAGTTTTACTTTATGCGCCTGTTCGACTTTCACGAATCTGTCAACCTGTTTGTGGAAGACAAGGCGATCGATATGATCATTATCGGCCCCAAGCACCACAGCTTTTTTGAGCGGCTGTTCAAAACACAGCATACCAAAACGCTGGTGTACCAAAGCAAAGTGCCGGTGCTGGCCGTGCATGAATAACGCTAGGCAAACAGGCCGCCGATGCCGGAGAAGATATACCAAACCATCATACCGCCCGAAAGACCTATCCACACAAGTTGTGCCAATAGGGCAATAGCCGCAGCTTTGGCGTAACCTGCAGTTCCAGTTTTGCCCATGAGGCGGGTGTAATAAATGCTGCGGTAAGTAATTTCCACTATAAAGTATAAGCCCAGTATAATAAAGTAGTTGCGGGCACTGGCTACCGACATCAACGGAATGAAAACAAAGGCCATGATGAGCGATGTAAATCCTACGCTATAGAGATTGGCAATTACATGTTCTGCATAATTGTACTTATTGCGCTTATAAAACAAGTAAAAAATGAATGAGACGAGGGGTACCGCACACATAGCAAAGATGTTGCTATATTTTTGGGTGTAAATGCTTACATTTTGCTGCCGCTTGACGATACTTAAAAACTTGGCCTTCTTTACAGGATCGGTGATTCTGGCCGAAACCGCCTCCATTATCTGGTTGTTTTCTTTATTCTCTTTTTGCAAGGGCGGGAAAAGCGACATGTTTAACACCATCAAGCCAATTACAATCAAGAAAAAATTAAGTGGTGGGAAATACCGCTTCCGTTTTCCTTCGATAAATTCACGGGCCACCAAACCTGTTTTAGTGGCCAGCATTTTCACCAAGGTGAAAATGCTCTTATCGGCATGTAAAAAGAAATGGACCCCGTCATGAACAATATGCCCAATACTTAAGCGATGGATATCGGCTTTTTGCCCACAGGCGGGGCAGAATTTTGCCTTTTCGGTAAGAAAACCCGAACAGTTCAAGCAGTGGGTCGAGTGCATATTTTGTATTTGTTTAGAGAGTGAATGCGCTGTAAAGCCATTATTTGTTGAACAATGTGGGCTACATATCCCCAGCCTTTTAACAGCAGCGCCAAAAATATGATTTTATAGCTACCACATCGTACCTTTGCGGCGGCAAAATCAGTTTGCCTCCCACAAATTAAAGTAAGTTTGATATATGAACCTTTTCGAGCAACAAAAACAGGCCTTTGCCTCCCGCCACATTGGCCCGCATCAGCAGGATACCGAGAGCATGCTTCAAACCATCGGTGAGCCTTCTTTGGCTACCTTGGTTGATAAAACCGTTCCGGGCAATATCCGCATGGAGCAGCCGCTGGATATACCGGCTGCTATGAGTGAGCATGCCTATCTGCAGCACATTAAAGCCCTGTCGCTCAAAAACAAGGTTTACCGCAACTGTATTGGGCAAGGCTACTACGGTACCTTTGTGCCCAGTGTCATTTTGCGGAACGTATTTGAAAACCCAGGCTGGTACACCCAGTACACACCCTATCAGGCCGAAATATCGCAGGGTCGCTTGGAAAGTCTGCTCAATTTTCAAACCATGGTGAGCGACTTAACGGCGCTGCCCTTGGCCAATGCCTCCTTGCTGGACGAAGCTACCGCCGCCGCCGAAGCCATGCACTTGTTCTTTGGGGAGCTGAACAAAGGCGATATCCCCACAAGGCCCAAATTTTTTGTAGATAATGCCACATTTGCCCAAACCAAGGCCGTGGTGGTTACCCGGGCCCTGCCCATTGGTGCCCAAGTGGTGTTTGGCGATTACCGCACTACCATTATTGATGATACCTATTTTGGTGCGTTGGTGCAATACCCCAACGCCCAAGGCTCCGTAGAAGATTATACGGCGTTTATACAAAAAGTGCATGCCATTGGTGCCTATGTGGCCGTGGCTACGGATTTGTTAGCCCTTACCTTGCTTACACCGCCCGGCGAAATGGGTGCCGATATCGCTTTTGGCTGCGCCCAACGTTTTGGCGTACCCATGGGCTATGGTGGCCCACATGCCGCCTTCTTTAGCGCTAAAGATGATTTTAAGCGCAGCATGCCCGGCCGTATCATCGGCGTAAGCATCGATGCCTTGGGCAACCGTGCCCTGCGCATGGCCCTGCAAACCCGTGAACAGCATATCAAACGGGAAAAAGCCACCAGCAATATCTGCACGGCGCAAGCCCTGTTGAGCAATATGGCGGCGATGTATGCCGTGTTCCATGGTCCCGATGGACTGAAAGCCATTGCCCAGCGGGTGGCCCTGCTTACACAAAGCTTGGCCGAGGCATTGGAAGAAAGAGGGTTTGAACTGATGAGCGAAAGTTATTTTGATACCATTACGGTTAAGGTGGACGATATCGCTGCCTACAAAGCCAAGGCCGAGCAACAACAGCTTAATTTCTTTTATTTTGATGACAAACATATCGGCATATCCTTGGATGAAACGACCACGCCTTCCGATTTGTTCGATATCATCAGCAGCTTTGAGAGCGATAATGTACCGGTAAGTTTTGAGATTGATTTCGATGCGGCCTTAACGCATATTCCCTCCGCACTTACCCGCAACAGTACTTACTTAACACATCCCGTTTTCAATACCTACCGTAGCGAAAGCCAAGTGATGCGTTATATCAAGAGTTTGGAGAACAAAGACCTGTCGCTCAATACCAGCATGATCAGTTTGGGCAGTTGCACCATGAAGCTGAATGCGGCTACCGAAATGATGCCGCTGAGCTGGCCGGAGTGGGCCAATATCCATCCTTTTGCACCAGTGGATCAAGCAGCAGGATATGCCGATATGATTGCCAACCTGAGCGATTATTTGTGCAAGATCACTGCTTTTGATGCTTGCAGCCTGCAGCCCAATAGTGGGGCACAAGGTGAATACGCCGGTTTGTTGGCCATTCGCAATTTTCACTTGGCCAATGGCGATGCCCACCGCAATGTGATGCTAATACCCATCAGCGCACACGGTACCAACCCCGCCAGTGCGGTAATGGCCGGCATGACTGTGGTAGTGGTAAAAGCCCTTGAAAATGGATATATTGATGTAGCAGACCTGAAAGCCAAGGCCGAACAGCATAGCGGTAATTTAGCGGGTATCATGATTACCTACCCCAGCACTTATGGTGTGTACGAAGAAACGGTAAAAGATATTACGGCCATTATCCACCAGCATGGCGGCCAAGTGTACATGGACGGTGCCAACATGAATGCCCAAGTGGGCCTTACAGCGCCGGGCCTTATCGGGGCCGATGTGTGCCACTTGAACCTGCATAAAACCTTCGCCATCCCGCATGGCGGTGGTGGGCCTGGCATGGGTCCCATTTGCGTAAAAGCGCATTTGGCCAAGCACCTGCCCGGCAACCCCATGGAAGGACAGGCCAGTGGTGCGGTGAGTGCTGCCCCTTACGGTTCGGCTTCCATTTTGCTCATCAGTTATGGCTATATCCGTATGCTGGGCTACACGGGTGTAAAAGCGGCCACCGAGTACGCCATCCTCAATGCAAATTATATGAAAGCCCGTTTGCAAGGCGCTTTCGATATTTTATATACCGGTGTAAACGGCACCTGTGCGCATGAATTTATTGTGGATCTACGGCCCTTTAAAAAGTCGGCGGAAGTAGAGGCCGAAGATGTGGCCAAGCGTTTGATTGACTATGGTTTCCATGCGCCTACTATGAGTTTTCCGGTGGCTGGTACCATTATGATTGAGCCTACCGAAAGCGAGGACAAGGCTGAACTGGACCGCTTTTGTGATGCGTTGCTGGGTATCCGTGCCGAAATTGCGGCTATAGAGGCGGGTACGGCAGATAAAAAAGACAATATGCTGAAACATGCGCCGCATACACAGCAAGTAATTTGCGGCAACGAATGGAACCTGCCCTACACCCGTCAAGAGGCAGCTTTCCCGCTGCCCTATGTGGCCGCCAACAAGTTTTGGCCCTCGGTGGCACGGGTAAACAATACCCATGGCGATAGGAACCTGATATGTACCTGCGAGCCGGTGAGTGCGTATATGGAGGAAGCAGTAATGGCATAAATAGAAAAAGATAGATAGAAAGGCTGTTCGAAAGGACAGCCTTTTTTGTTGCCCAAGATTGTTTTCATACCCAACTATTAGGTCTATATACTCAATTATTACGCCTATCATACCTAATAAATATGGCTATCGTACCTAATTATTACGTCTATCATACCTAATAAATATGGCTATCGTACCTAATTATTACGTCTATCATACCCAATAAATATGTCTATCGTACCTAATTATTACGTCTATCATACCCAATAAATATGCTTTTTAGTATTAAAACAATGCATAAACCCCATAAAAAAAGCCAGTTTTTACAAACTGGCTCCTAATAAGACTTAATAATCAATTATTTAATATCCGAAGATTTCAACTTTACCTGGGTATCGTTGGTTTGATTGATACCGGCAAAATTTACCACCACTTTGCTGTCGCTCTGTATCAGCCCCACTTTACGGGAGTAATAGTTTTTGATATCACTGGTAATGGCGCTGGCTGGGATACCCAGTGTGGCGGGTGTAATATCCGTTTTAACGGTAATTACATCTGTATAGGTAATGCCATTAACGGTTTTGGTGCCACCTTTTTCAAGAATGGTATTGGTAACCACAACCGTAACGGTCAGCCCGCCCAAGGCAGCCACCGCTACATTCACCGTTTGGCTCCAAGTGCCGTTTAGGGCTACGTTGTCCTTGAGATAGAGGGCTTCTATTTTGGCACTGCCAATGGCGGCGGGCAGGTCCCGGAACTGGTAGTAGTCGTTGCCCGTGATATTATAGTACTCCGAGCCATTGGTACTGCTATTGGTAAATACATGGTATTGTTTACCGCCTATAGTGGAATCCCGGCTGGTGGAAGTAAGGGTATAATTGGTAGTAACAGGGGTGGGGCCAGTAGGATTGGCCGTTTGTTCGTACTGCCAAGTGCTATTGGCCGTAACGCTCATGTAAGGGGAAGGGGTGGTGCCACCGCCCGATCCGTCGTCGCTGCTCTTTTTACAGCCCGCAACCAAGTAAAAAAGGCCCAAAATGGCAAAAATTGCTTTTTTCATACAATATTTTTGTTGATTTGTGGGTAAATATCGGTATTTTTTGCCAAAATGAAATATAAATCCCTATCTTTGCGCTCCCAAAATTATGGCCAAACAAGCACTTATAAAACAGGACGGTACAATTGTAGAGGCATTGAGCAACGCAATGTTCAAGGTGAAACTACAGAATGACCACGAGATATTGGCCACTATTTCCGGCAAAATGAGGATGCACTACATCCGAATCCTGCCAGGGGACAAAGTAGGGGTGGAAATGAGCCCTTACGACCTTACCAGGGGACGGATCATTTTTAGGTATAAATAAAGGTATTAAGCGTTATAAATACATTTTACAATGAAAGTTAGAGCATCCATCAAAAAGCGCAGCGCCGATTGCAAAATAGTGCGGAGGAAAGGAAGGCTGTATGTAATTAACAAAAAAAATCCCCGCTTTAAGCAAAAGCAAGGATAAGTTGCAGCAATGCATCGTTTAACTATTAAGTAATAATTTAATATAATAATAAGCTATGGCACGTATTGCCGGTGTTGATTTACCAAAAAACAAAAGGGGAGAAATTGGCCTTACCTATATCTACGGTATCGGCAATTCAACAGCCCGTTATATTTTAGACAAAGCTGGTATCAGCTACGATAAAAAAGTTAACCAATGGAACGATGATGAGCAAACTGCCATCCGTAACATCATTAACAGCGAAATGAAAACCGAAGGTGCCCTGCGCAGCGAGGTGCAAATGAGCATCAAGCGTTTGTTGGATATCGCCTGCTACCGTGGCCTCCGCCATCGTAAAGGTTTGCCCGTTCGTGGCCAACGCACCCGCACTAATAGCCGCACCCGCAAGGGCAAGCGCAAAACGGTTGCCGGCAAAAAGAAAGTAACTAAGTAATAACATAGTCAAGGGTTTACCTCTTGACGGTTATGCTTTAATAGTAGCATTTTTTTAAACCAATACTGGATACCAAGCTACGGGTGGAGGATTGGTTTAAGCCCAACAGGCAAATGCCTAGTGGGAGAAACAAATTTTTTAAAGATTACCTGTTAAATTATTATGGCAAAAGCTCAAAGCGCAAAAGCAGCAGCGAAGAAAAGGATTGTAAAAGTTGACAGCTATGGAGATGCACACATTTCCGCTACGTTCAACAACATTATCGTAAGTCTTACCAACAAACAAGGCCAGGTTATTAGCTGGAGCAGTGCTGGTAAGATGGGTTTCAGGGGCAGTAAAAAGAATACGCCCTATGCCGCTCAAATGGCCGCAGCAGATGCAGCCAAAGTAGCTACCGACGCTGGTTTGAAAAGGGTTGACGTTTACGTAAAAGGCCCAGGTTCTGGCCGCGAAGGCGCTATCCGCTCACTCTCTCAAAATGGCATCGAAGTAGCCATGATTAAGGACGTAACGCCGCTGCCACACAATGGTTGCCGCCCGCCCAAAAAGAGGAGGGTTTAATTTACCGCAAGTATCAATACTGACAGTAGGGTATCTTACTGGCAGTTTTTTTTATAACCACTGGGTACAACATTAAATTTTAGATTTTTAGGATGTTGTATCGTAACTAAAAAATCAGATTATTATTTATGGCTCGTTATCTTGGTCCAAAAACAAAGATTGCCCGTATTTTTGGTGAACCCATCATCGGCAATGGTAAGTATTTAAGCAAAAACAGCAACCCTCCCGGTCAGCATGGTGCCAACCGCAAACGCAAAACCTTGGGTGAATATGCTGTACAGCTTCGTGAAAAACAAAAAGCCAAATACACATATGGTATTTTGGAAAAGCAGTTCCGCAGGACTTTTGAGGAAGCTGCCCGCCGCCGCGGTGTAACCGGCGAAAACCTTATTAAATTACTGGAAGCCCGTTTGGACAACACCGTTTACCGTTTGGGTATTGCGCCCAGCCGTTCTGCTGCCCGTCAATTGGTTAGCCACAAGCATATTACAGTAAATGGTGGTGTACTCAACATCCCTTCTTACTCTTTAAAAGCTGGTGATGTTATCGGATTGAAAGGTAAGAGCGCTGGCAATACATCCATTACCGGTAACCTGCGTGGCAAAAATGCCAAGTTCAACTGGTTGGATTGGAACGAAACCGAACAAAAAGGTACTTTCATTGCCTATCCTGAAAGGGAAAGTGTTCCTGAGAACATCAAAGAGCAATTGATTGTGGAATTGTACAGCAAGTAATCGTTGTACGTATCGTTACAAGCAGCCATTCTTTTTGGTTGCGTAAAGCCCAGTAAAATGGCGATAACGATACCCGGCTGGTAATTAAATAAAAAATTAAAACAACAAAATACAAATGGCCATTTTAAATTTTGTTAAACCCGATAAAATTGTTCTGCAAAAAGCTACGGATTTTGAAGCACAATTTGACTTCCGTCCGTTGGAACCTGGATATGGTGTAACCATTGGCAACGCCCTCCGCAGGGTATTGCTCAACTCACTGGAAGGCTATGCCATCATTGGTATCAGCATCGCCGGTGCCGATCATGAGTTTGCTACCATTAAAGGTGTAACGGAAGATGTTACCGAGGTTATCCTGAACTTGAAGCAAGTACGCTTTAAGAAGAAGGTGGATGGTGATGTGCCTACAGAAAAACTCTCCCTGGCAATCAAAAACAAAACCGAGTTCACTGCCGGTATGATTGGTGAGGCTTCTGCTTCTTTTGAAGTAATGAATCCCGAACTGCTGATTTGCACATTGGACAGCAGTGCCAAACTGGAAATTGAAATCTCTATTGCCAAAGGCCGTGGTTATGTACCAGCCGATGAGCAAAAAGAAAAAAGCTCTGTTTTTGGATATATCCCTGTAGACTCGATTTTTACGCCGATCAAAAACGTAAAATATGTAATTGAGAATACCCGTGTGGAGCAAAGGACCGACTTTGAAAAACTGGTGATGGAAGTGGTTACCGATGGTACCATCCACCCAGAAGAAGCGGTAAAACAGGCCAGCCGTATTTTGATACAGCACCTAATGATCATTACAGACGAGAACATTACTTTCGACAATAAGGAAGAGAAGAAGGAAGATTTGGTGGACGAACAAACCCTGCAATTGCGCAAGGTGCTGAAAACGCCATTGGAAGATCTGGACCTTTCTGTACGTGCCTTCAACTGCTTGAAAGCTGCCAAAATCAACTCTTTGAGCGAATTGGTGCAGTACGAGCAAGAAGACCTGATGAAGTTCAGGAATTTCGGTCAAAAATCTTTAAGCGAAATCGAACAAGTATTGAACGAAAGGGGATTGGGCTTTGGTATGGACCTGAGCAAGATCAAAATAGACGAAGAGTAATTAATGTGCTGATTAGCTGATTAGCTAATTTGCTAATTCAATAACAAGTACTGCACAATTCCTGACACGGTGTGCGGGAAATTTAAAACAACATGTCATGCGTCACGGAGACAAACAAAACAATTTAAGCAGAACGGCCAGCCATCGCAAAGCGTTGCTGACCAATCTGGCCATTCAATTGGTTACGCACAAAAGGATCACTACTACGCTTGCAAAAGCGAAAGCCCTGCGTACTTTTGTAGAGCCCCTGCTTACAAAAACAAAGAAAACCGATAGCAAGGAAGCCATCATGCACCAACACCGTATCGTGTTCAGCTATTTGAACGATAAAGCGGCGGTGAAGGAACTTTTTACAGTAGTAGCACCCAAAATCGCTGGTCGTCCCGGTGGTTATACCCGCATCATAAAGTTGGGCAAACGTGTGGGTGATAATGCAGAACTGGCAATGATTGAACTGGTTGACTTTAACGAAATCTACGGCAAAGGTGTTGAAAAAGCTGTTGCTGCTGAGCCCGCTAAAAAGACCCGTCGTGCTGGTGGTGCCAAAAAGAAAGCTGCTGAAACAACAGATGCTCCTGCAACTGAAACGGCCCCCGAAGCTCCCGCTACAGAAGAAAAAGCTGGCGAATAATAAGTCACTTATAGCGAATAGAAAAAAGCTGTCCATTTGGGCAGCTTTTTTTATGTTATTTATTGTCCGGATTTCAATACATCGGTGGTATTTGTACTCTCCTTAAGTATAGCCCTTAAACCCAGCTTTTGTTATTGTAAAATTTGGGCTAAAAAAAACCGCCCATTGATAAAGATGGGCGGTTTGCTATCAACTATTATTAGATATTATCTCAAAATCGTTACATCTCCTTTGAAGCTTTGGACCCTGCCTGTTATCAAGGTAAAATCAATTACATAATAGTAAGTGGCATCGGGCAGGGTTTGCCCCTTGTAACGGCCATCCCAATTGTTGCGGTAATCCTTATTCTCATACACTTTGGTACCATAGCGGTTAAATACACTCACCGTAATATTCCTGAGGCAATCGTAGGTGTCCGTAACCAACCAAAGATCGTTGCGCCCGTCACCGTTGGGGGTAAAGGCATTCCGCACCCGGATGCAATAAGGCACCACTTTTACCAACATCTCATCCGAAGCCTCGCAGTTGAACTGGTTGCGTACGGTTATTTTGTACAGCGTGGTTTGTGTTGGGCGGGCAATGGTATTGAGGTTGTTGGGCGATACCACTCCCGTGGGCGGCGTCCATAAATAACTATTGGCATTATTGGCAACCGCATTCAAATTGGCATCATCACCCGATAAGATGGATACATCTGCACCTGCATTTACAGTAGGCGAAGGGTTAACGGTAATCACTACTGTATCTTTTTGGGTGCAACTGCCCAACTGTGCGGTTACAATATAGGTAGTGGTTGATAGGGGCGTGGCCAATGGGCTGGCAATAGCGGCATTGTTGAGCCCAGTCGCTGGCGACCAACTATAAGTAGTGCCTGTGCTTGCTGTTGTTAATTGTACTGAACTACCGCTGCATATCGTAGTATCTGTACGGCTTTGTACCGTTAAGCTATTGGTGAGGCCCACCGTAACAGCCGTTGTTTTGGTACAATTGTTCAGGTCTTTTACGGTTACGGTATAATTGCCCGGACTTACCAAAAATGAACCAGACGATTGAAAGGTAGTACCATTGATACTGTAGGTATAGCTTGGGGCACCGCCGCTGCCCGTAGCTGTAATGGTACCATTGGGCGTTGCAGCACAAGTGGCATTGGCGGTAATGGCCGTTACATTGAGTGCGGTAGGTTGGGTGATGGGCACTTGTAAGTTGGTGGTACAGTTGCCATTGTCTTTTACCTGTATGGTATAGTTGCCGGCAGCCAAATTGTTGAATATGTTGCTATTTTGAAAACTACCTCCATTGATGGCATATTGATAGGGCGATTGGCCGTTGCTGGGCGTAACGGTAATGCTGCCCGTGGCGGCGCCATTGCACAATACATTGGTGGAGATGAAACTGGCCGATAAGTTATTGCTCGCAGCCACCGTTACCGTAAAGCTGCTACTGCCTTGGCCGGCATCGGTTACTACACAATTGTAAGTGCCAGCGGCCAAGCCCGTAAATACAGGATTGGTTTGGAAACTTTGTCCGCCATTGATGGAGTAGTTATACGGGCCGGTACCATAAGTTGGCTGGGCAAAAGTAATGCTGCCATTGTTTTGGCCACAGGCCGTAGCCGTACTGTTGGCCGTAGCCAATAAGTTATTGGTTTTGTTTACATCAATGGTGTCAAAGCGGGTAAGGTCTTCCGATTGTTGGCCCGGCCCGTTACTGCCGCAGTTGGCAAATACGGTTCTGATAACATACCGCGCCGTAGGGGCGGGTGGGCATACATTTAAAAAGCGGATCAACAGCTCACCCAAGGCCGAAGTAGCAGTATCGGCCAAAGCAATTACACTGCCATTGTAAATAAGTTCGGAGCGGATAAAGCGGGAACTGCCGCCCGATGGCAAAAAGCGATAGCCTTCATTTACCGGCGACCATTGCGTATTGTTTTTGCCGGGTGCCGCCACCGCTTGATTGCGTGCCCAGTTTTGTACACCCAGTATGGCGTTACCATTGTTCCACGTATTGCAAACATCCTTTTTCTGAAAAAAAACGTCAATGATACCTGTGCCTTCGTTGATCACCATTTGTTGGGTAGCCCCTAGGTTATCGCAATCAAACATGGCAATATCGTTGTAGCTCACTACCAGTTTGCGGCAAGGGGCTGTACCTTCTATCCGGTATTCAATTTTTCGATTGGGATGAAAAGCCGTAACAGAAGGATCAATATCGGAATAACCGCCCATGATAGAGGCCTTGGGGTAATATTCAGGAGTAGTAGTGCAAATGGTGCCTCCTGCATAGGGTATGGGAATATTCCCTTCCAAATCCCACGCATTATTGCAATTGGCATTGGCCACATCAAAAGTAACAATGCCGTTGGAACCGACTACACACTTATTAAACAAACTATCATAAAAGCATACATAAAAGGGTAGGTTGATGATACTGCTAAACCGGTCATCGGCATATAGCGCATTTAAAGCAATACCGCCGGGTGTGGTGTAGGGCAGTGGCTGATAAGCAATGCTTTGTGCCAAGTAATTAGACGACTGCTTGAGGTGCGGTACTTTGATGCTCAGTGTGGTACAATTAATCCCAGCCGGTAAATTTATCGTTTGGTTATAAGAATTGGGCACAATGGGTACACAGTTGTTCTGTGCTTGCCCCGTGCTACCAATCATTAAAATGGCCACTAATACGGCAGCGAATGTTTTTTTCATGTCAATATGATTGTGGTGTGTAATCTATTGGAGTGGGCCCCTTTACAGGGATTTGGCCAACCCTAATCCTTACCTTTCATGTCGAACCTGAGACTCAGCTCATGCGCACTCGAACCGCCATTGAACAAAGAAATGGGTGTTTGATAGTAGTCGTATGCATAGCCAATGTTCACTTTTTGCAAGATGCGGAAGCCCGCTTGTGCGCTCCAAAACTGCCGCATCCGCCAGTTGAGTCCCCACCAAAACCGGTCTTGGTAGTTGAGCCGACAACCGAAATCAAATTCTGCCGGGGCATGCTCTATCAAGCGTAGCATAAAATTGGGTATCAAGGTGATGTTATCGCCGGTTTCCCAAACATAGTTGGCGGTAAAATTATAATGGCGGTACAGCCGGGCCCTGTCGGTAGCGCCCGGTACATCGGCCAGCTTTAGTTTAGAACCGATCAATTGGCTTACGGCTATGCCGGTGCTCAGTTTACCATTGGTATAATAAATGCCAGCACCTGCATCCAATGCAATTTTGCTGCTAGCGCCTGCCAGCACGGGGTCGCTGCCCAAGGCATCTGTCAACTTCGATTTGTCGATGCCAAATTGTAAACCCCGCAGTTCGATGCCCAAGCCCACTTTGTGCCGCTCATCCTTTGAAATGATGTGTTTGGAATAGGCCAATTGCAAACCAGTACGGTTCGTGGGGCCGGTAACATCCCGATACACATAACCCGCAATACCCGCCTTTAATTTTTTTAGGTTAGCGTCGCCATACACAATAAAAGTGCGGGGGTTGCCACTAAAAGTCGACCACTGGCTGCGGTAAGAAACCCCAATGCTGCTTACGTCTGTAATGCCCGCTGCCGCAGGGTTGTACATGGCATTGTGCTGTAAGTATTGGGAAGTAAAGTGCAGTTGTTGGCCTTGGCTAGCAGCTATCGCCATGCACAAAACCCCAGACAAAGCGAATTTTCTCATATTCATATTTGAGTTGTTTTGGTTGGTTTGCCCAGGAAATGGATTGCTGATTTTAGTGGACCTCAGCATTGAATGGTAAAATACACTTTTTTTTTAATATACAATTAGGATATTATTATTTAGCTGTTGCCATTCATATAAAAACAACGCACTTGGCAATAACTGGCTTGTACGGCTTTTAAAAAGAGTATATATTGTACCTCTTTTCATCACACTTAACAATCAACGAATATGACAATGCAAGAAGTTACGGCCCGCTTTAGTGAACTGGCCAAAACCAATCAATGGGACCAGATACAAGACGAAATGTATGCCGACAATGCGGTGAGTATTGAACCTGCCCATGCGATGGGTATGCAATCGGTAGAGGGACTGGCCGCCATCAAGCAAAAAGGCCAAATGTTTCAAGCCATGCTGGAAGAAGTGCATGGAGGCTATTGCACCGAGCCTGTAATTGGGGGTACGCACTTTAGCGTGGCTATGGGCATGGATGTAACCATGAAGGGTATGGGCCGCTTAAAATTGGACGAAATAGCTGTGTACGAAGTAAAAGACGGCAAGATTGTGAAAGAACAGTTTTTCTTTTGAGGTGTAAAGTCTAAAGTTTAAAGTCTAAAGGTTGAAAGTTGGGATATCGCTAACGTTCAACCTTTAGACTTTAAACTTTAAACTATAAACTCTCCCCTAAATCCTAACTACCCCATTTTTTATGGCGTACATCACCAATCCTACCCTTGTTTTTACATGGAGTTTTTCAAATAGGTCGTCGCGGTAGCCATCGATGGTTCGGGGGCTTACAAACATTTTAGCTGCAATCTCCTTATAGCTCATTTCGCTGCAAGCATGTTTTAAAAAATCGATTTCCCTTTCGCTGAGGTTGGAAAAAGTATTGATATTACTGCCATCGTCTTCAATCTTATTAATGGCGTGGATGAGTTTGCCGCTAACCAAATCACTGTAGTAGTAACCCTTGTTCAACACATTTATGATGGCTACTTGTAGCTCGCTAGGGTCGCTATCCTTTAGTATATAGCCTTTGGCCCCACATTTTAGCATTCGGATGATACTGGTTTCGGTATCGTACATGCTCAGCGCCAGCACAGGTAAATCGGGATAATGCACTTTGAGCCACTGGGTAGCGTCAAATCCGTCCATTTGCGGCATGTTGATATCCATCAAAACGAGCTGCGGCAATTGGTCGGGTTTTAATTTTTCCTGCATTTCTAAGCCATTATTTGCTTCAAACGCAATGGAGTGCCCTAGGTTTTCTATCAATTGGGCCAAGCCGTTTCTGATTAGTGAGTGGTCATCAATTAATGCAATCGATGTATTCATGTTTGCCAGTTTTTTGGTAATTGCTGGCTGAAAATAATATTTTTTTTTGAAAAAGAGTGAAAAAACGCTTTTTGTGATAAGCGGTTTAAGGAAAATTTAACATAACCCCTCCATTTAGCAGCGGCCATGTCGATTTTCCCACACCTATTTGCAAGATGGGAATGGGTGGCGAACGATCAATTATTTATACTCGTATTCGATAATGCCCTGTAGGTTGCGGGAGCCGGCATAACCGCCGCCGCCTTCCCTAATGAGGGGGTCACCTTTTTTGTTGTAGTAACACTTTTCCCGCAGTTTAAGGCCGTTTTCATAGGTATATTTCCAAGTGTAGTAAAATAAAGAACCTTCTTCTGCCGTAATCATCTGCGTAACCTGATTAACCCCATTGTATTCAAACATGGTAACGGGCAGCAGCTTACGCAACGAATTGTTAAAATAAACGATATCGGTTAAGCGGTTCCTATTATCATAATAGTAGTAATAGTTTTGTTTGGTATCGGTGTTTTGCTCTTCAATCACATTGCCTTTTTCATCCAGCACAAAATTGATGACCACACTGTCTTTGTTGTTTTTTAGCTTGACCATTTTTTGCAACTGATTTTGGCTATTGTAAAAATAGCGATGCGTTTCGGTAGCATCAACGGAATAGTCTTCATCACTCGAACGGGAACCCGATTCAATCGAAATCAGGTTGCCTTTGTCATTGTACTGGTATTTGGAATAGCCTACCGATATTTCTGTAGAGTCGACGCTCTCTTCTAACTGGCCTTGGCTGTTGAAATAAGAAGTGAGGATGGAGCCGGGCGTTGCATAGGACTTGGTAGTTGTTTCAATCTTTGAAAAATTCTTGTTGATCTTTTTCTCACAGAAAAAACCAATACTGGGCTCGTCTTCTCGGTCGAAGCTGTTTACCTTTATCGTACGGATTTTTTGCTCTCTAAGCAGGGCCATCTCGGCAATCAATTGCTTATTCAGAACAATGTCCTTGTAATAATACTGGGCCATTGTAAATTGGCTGCAAAAAGACAGTAACACAATAAAAAGCAAATAACGCATTCTTTTCTTTTTTAATAAATGACTGGCTAACCGGGCCAATTGGCTACTAGCGCACTAGGAGTGCAAAATTAATTTATTAACAACGGAAATCGTGCCATTATCTTATATGCGGGTAAACTTTATTATTTTTAACAAAATTATAACGGGTGAGCCATTTTAAGGAACGGGTGCAGAAAAGTTGTTTGAACTGCAATGCCACGGTAGAAGGCCGTTTTTGCCATATTTGCGGGCAGGAAAATATAGAACCCAAGGAGTCGGTTTGGCACCTGATCAGCCATTTTTTTCAAGATATTACCCATTTCGATGGTAAGTTTTTCAGCACCCTCAAATACCTGCTTTTTAGGCCCGGCCATCTTTCCCGTGAGTATATGATGGGGCGGCGCAATAGCTACCTCAACCCTATCCGGATGTACGTGTTTACCTCGGCTTTCTTTTTTCTGTTTTTTTTTAGTACTGTAGGCAAAGTAAATGTAAACAATAACAACAGTTTGTTACACAAGCAACAGGCGCAGGAAAAAGCGAAAGCCATGGCGGCCAATTTAAAGGATAACCTAGCCGGTTTTCAAAACGATAGTGTGCGTTACAAAGCCACTAAAACGGTGGCAGATCGATTAGCGGTGCAAATGGCTTTGATGGAGGTGCAGATAGACTCGCTTAAACAGGCCGACTCGATAAAAAAAGTACTGTTGGCGGCCAAGCAGGATTCCGTAGTTGATCAATTAAATAAAATGGGTATTCGACCCAAAAAGAAAGTGGGCAATATCGGTTCCATTCCTATCACCGTAGATGCGTTGACCGGGTTTACCACCGTGGCCGCCTACGATTCGGTGCAGGCACAGTTGCCCGATTCGGCCAAAGACGGTTGGTGGCAACGCTTATGGGTGCGCAAAGGCATCGACATAAGCGAAAAGGCCAGCGATAAAACGGGTAATTTTGGCAAGGAACTCCTCAATAAATTTGTGCATTCATTGCCCCAAATGTTCTTTTTGTCCTTGCCGCTATATGCGTTTTTCTTATTTGTGTTGTACAATCGGCAAAAGAAATACTATTACGTAAACCATGCCATTTTTGGCATACACGTTTATTGCGCCACTTTTATCATAACCTTTGCAACCATCCTGCTGGGCAAATACCTTAGTTTCGGTATCGAATGGTTGAAAAACGGATTTGCTTGGATGTTATTTATACTGGCATTGATTTACCAATACAAAGCCCTGCGTAATTTTTACCAACAACGACGGGGCAAAACCATCGCCAAATTTATCATACTTGGCCTGCTATCTACTATATCGGTAATAGCCTTAACAGTGATTTTCTTCATCATCTCTTTATGGAATGTATAATATGGAACAAGATAACAATACGGCTGCTTTTAACAGATTGGTGGGCATTATGGACGATCTGCGGGAAAAATGTCCTTGGGACAAAAAGCAGACCGTACAAACGCTTCGGCAATTGACCATTGAGGAAACCTACGAACTGGCTGATGCCATAACCGACGGGGATTGGAAGGGCATCAAGGAGGAGCTGGGCGACCTGATGCTGCACTTGGTTTTTTACGCTAAAATAGGTACGGAGCAAAACCGGTTTACCCTTGCGGAAATGATACATGGGGTATGCGATAAACTCGTGGCCAGGCATCCGCATATATATGGAGATGTACAGGTGGCCGATGAGGAGGACGTAAAGCGCAACTGGGAAAAGCTGAAGATGAAGGAAGGGAAGACCTCCGTTTTGGGCGGTGTGCCCAAGGCCCTGCCAGCCACTGTAAAAGCGATGCGTCTACAGGAAAAAGCCAAGCAGGTGGGTTTTGAATGGGACAACCGGGAGCAAGTGTGGGACAAAGTAGAGGAAGAGAAAAACGAACTGCTGGAAGCCATTGCCGGGGGCGATCAAGACAAAATTGAAGATGAATTGGGCGATGTTTTCTTTTCATTGATAAATTTTGCAAGGTTTTTGCAGGTAGATGCGGAAAATGCCCTGGAACGGACGAATAAAAAGTTTATCGACCGATTTACAAAGATGGAAAAGGAGGCGATGCAGGATGGCCAAAACTTGCAAGAGATGTCGCTGGAAGAGATGGATGCCATTTGGAACAGGGTGAAAAAACAATAAAACCGTAGTATTGCTCAAGGAAACGCAATTTAAGCGATTTATTTACCTCAACAGCTACCTGCTGGTGATAGCGGCATGGTTGGTAACCCTCTCTTTTATTACCGATAATTATTGGTCGGTTAATGCTTCGGTTGGTGGGGCCCAAAAGAAAATTTCCACCTACTTACACAAGCAAGAAAAAGATTTTGGGGCATTGGTGAAAGATACGGCGGTGGTGAACCGATTGGCTAAAAACAATTACAGCGCCGAACAACTCAAGCCCTATCTCTCCAAAAATTACTTTCTTTTTATTTACCCAGCTTTTGAACCTTGGCAACGCAGTGTATTGTTTTGGAACACCCAAACCATACAGCCTGATAGTGCCATCATCAACAATACGGGGCGTTGCGGCTTTGTACAGTTGGCCAATGGATACTATGTGTGGCACCGCCAGTCGGTTGGCGACTACTTGTGCGTGGCGTTAATGCCCGTTAAATGGAAGTTTTTTGTACCCGAAAGCAACCTAGACGAGGTTTTTGCAGCCGGGGGGGACATTACCCGTAACTATGATATTACCGATATAAAAACCAGTACGAGGGTGCAGGCGCTCGATGGCACCCAACTGTTCTACTTAGGGCAAAAAGACGTGATGGTGCAACAGGTAAATGCCTGGCCTGCGGTATGGATGCGCATATTGGCAGCCTTTTGCTTATTGCTTTTTTTACACTTGTTGGCCCATTATCTCTCCCAGCGCTACGGCCCTTTGCAAGGCTGTGCTTTTTTAATCAGCACGGTTGTTTTGCTTAGGGTGCTCAGTTACTTCTTCCCCTTGCCCCTCAACCTGCGGCAGTTTGAACTGTTTGACCCCATCATTTACGGCAGCGGCGATATATTACGATCATTGGGCGACTTGTTGGTCAACGCCATTTGCTTTGTATGGCTGATACTATTTGTTCGCCAGCAGTTGTTTGAAAAAATAAAACCTGCGGCACCGCAAAAAATCAATGCCACGATCGGGATGTTGGCCGGCGTTGCGCTACTACTGGTAACCGCTACGTTAACCGCTGGGCATATGGTGCGCAGCTTGGTGGCCGATGGGCAAATTACATTTGATGTGGTTGATTTTGCTACGCTCAATGGATACAGTGTGGCCGGCTTTTTGGGTTTGTGCAGTATTGGCATTGGCTATTTTTTGTTTGCCCAAGTGCTCTTGTACTTTGTTAACCCTGTTTTTAACAATAAAATAAAGCTGCTGCACTTGCATTTTGCGGTAATGGTGGTGAGCTTATTGGTATTGTCGCTTCGGATAGGCAATGGATATATCGGGTTTGAACTTTTTTTGATGGGTTGGTTACAGCTTTTTTTACTCCTCCTCAACAACCGATTGGTATCAATGCCAGATGGGCGATTGATTGCTACCCGCCTCATTTTTTGGCTGCTCTTTTTTTCGGCCGCGGTAACGGCGATTATTGTGCATGCGAACATTGGTAAGGAAATGGAAAGAAGGCACCACTATGCTGTCAATCTCAGCAATATGGCCAATTCCAGTAATGAGCGGGTAATGAATACGATGCTCACCGATTTTAAAAGCCCCATTTTCCCCAGCACTTTCGATCGTTTTGTGGACTCGGCATCAGCCGAACATATAAAAGATAGTTTGGCGAGGGGCAATATCATATCCTATCAAAACACGTTCAAAACAAGGGTTTACACGTTTAATGCCGAGGGTCAACCGCTCTACAACAAGGATACCATTGCTTTCAATACCCTCAATACCATTATTAATACGCCACAGGCAAAGCCCACCAGCATTCCGGGACTATATACTTACAATGTTTCTTTTGATCAGTTTAACTATATTTTCAAGCGGGAGATAATGGATACGGCCCTTGCGGTAAAAGGGTATGTATTTATTGTGGTTACGCCCAAAGGCATGGACGGAAGTGGTTTGGTACCGCAACTTTTTCGGGCTGGGCAAGATAAGGGCATCGAAAATTCTGCTGTGTATTCTTACGCTGTGTACGATAGCCTTCAATTGGTCGATCGGCATAATGATAATGGCTTTCTTACCTTACTGAAAACAGAAGATATACCCATCAATGAATTTAAACAAGTAGATAAAAAGGGGTATAACGAGTTGTGGTACCGAGCAGGGATGAATAAGGTGGTAATCATTGCCCGAAAGGATAATTTTTTCATAGCTGCCATCACCCTTTTTTCTTACATGTTCTGCGCCTTTTTACTACTGACTGCTTTTTTCTGGCTGCTCAACGCTTTTATCCGTTCACGGTTCAACAAAAAGAAGTGGAAAGAGTATTGGCAACTCTCCATACGCAACCAAGTACATGCTACGGTTATATTTGTTAGCGCCCTTTCGTTTTTGGTTATCGGCCTAGCCACAGTTTTCTTTTTTAAAAACCGATATGAAAACAATAAGCGGGAAGAGTTGAGCAATGCCATGCAATTGATTGAAAAAGAGATACGGGGTGCTTTGGGTAAAATTGTGGCGTTCGACGATGCAATCTTGGTGGGCGACCCACTCAATCGGCCTGTACTTGATAGCATTATACCAAGGATGGCCGAAATACACGGTATGGACATCAATCTGTACGACATGAAGGGCAACCTGCAATACACGTCTACGCCACCTATTTATGATATGGGTGTGTTCAGCAAAAAAATGGACCCTGAAGCTTATTTTAATCTAAACAAAGTGAACGTAGCCCAGTTCTTTAAAAGAGAGCAGATCGGCAAGTTATCCTACATGAGCAATTATGTGCCGGTGGCCGATGATAGGGGCATTGCATACGCTTACTTGAATGTGCCTTATTTTAAATCGGGCAATGAACTGAAACAGGAGATATCTTCATTTTTTGTAGCGATCATCAACCTCAATGCATTTATATTTTTAATAGCGGGTATCGTGGCGCTATTTATTGCCAACCGCATCACCCGCTCTTTTTCTTTCATCAGCGATAAAATGCGGGATGTGAATTTGGGTAAGATGAACGAAGCGATTACTTGGAAGCGCAGCGATGAAATTGGCAACCTGGTGAATGAGTACAACAAAATGGTGGCCAAGCTGGATGATAGCGCCGCTGCCCTTGCCAAAAGTGAAAGGGAAGGCGCTTGGCGTGAAATGGCGCGGCAAGTGGCACATGAAATCAAAAACCCGCTCACGCCCATGAAGTTGAGCCTGCAATACCTACAAAAAGCCATCAAGGAAGATGCGCCCAATGTGCAAGAGTTGTCGGCCAGTGTATCGCAAACCTTGGTAGAACAGATTGATCACCTGAGCCAGATCGCTGGGGAATTCAGTCAATTTGCCAATATCGGCAACCCCAAAAAAGAATGGTTCGACCTCAACGAAACCCTGCGCCAGGTGGTATATTTGCACATGGCCGAAAACCTTCAAATCAACTGGCAGGCTTGGCAACAGCCCATCATGATCCATGCCGACCGTACACAGTTCAACAGGCTCTTTACCAATTTGCTGCAAAATGCCATACAGTCAATACCCGAGGGCAGGATGCCAGTAATAGGGGTGAAAAATTATGTAAATGATGGCCGCGCCATGATTGAGGTGAGCGATAATGGCAGCGGTATCACCGAAGCCATGCAGGCGCAGATATTTACGCCCAACTTCACTACCAAAACTTCCGGCACCGGTTTGGGACTGGCCATGTGCAAGGGCATTGTGGAGCAAGCAAAGGGCCAGATTTGGTTTGAGACCATCCCCGATCAGGGAACTGTTTTTTATGTGTCGCTTCCTTTGAGTAGTGAATAATTAATAGTGAATAGTGAATAATGGATAGTTGATAATTGATAATTGATAATGTGCTATCTAGTACCTGCCACCCAGTATCCAGTCATGCCTACGGCCCCGCCTTGCTGGATATACTTGGTGTTGGCAAATGCCTCCATATCCAGTATCTGCTATCCAGTATCAAGTACCCAATACCCAATACCCAATACCTAATTCCTAACCCCCAATTCCCTTCACCACCCTGCGTTGTTGCAAATACGCTTCAAAATCCGCCAATCCGTAACTGCTCAAGTTTTGTTCTTTCGTCAGCATGGCTTTTTGCGCCACCAATACGCCATACTTGGTATCTGCAAAACCTGCTACGGAGTGGGCATCGGGGTCGATGGAAATGGTGATGCCCTTATCTAATGCAGCTTGTATCCAGCGCCAATCCATATCCAAGCGGTTGGGGTGGGCATTCAATTCGATGACTACTTTATTGGCCACGCAAGCATCAATGATTTTTTCATGGTCAACGGGATAGCCCTTGCGGCTCAACAATAAGCGGCCGGTCATATGTCCCAAAATGGTGGTATAAGGGTTTTCAATGGCGTTCAACAGGCGCATCATCGCCTTTTCTTCCGTCATCTTCAGGTTGCTGTGCACAGAGGCAATCACCAAGTCGAACGTGCTGAGGATTTGGTTGCTGTAATCCAAGCTGCCATCGTTCAATATATCGCACTCAATACTCTTGAAAATTTTAAAAGGGGCCAATCGGGCATTCAGCTCATCTATCTGCGCATGTTGCTCCCTGATGCGCTCCTCGCTGAGGCCTTGGGCATAAAAGGCGCTTTTGCTGTGGTCGCTGATCACCAAGTACTCCAGCCCCTCATGAATGGCTGCCTGCGCCATCTGCTCAATGGTGTTGCTACCATCGCTCCAGTTGCTATGGCTGTGGATGATGCCCTTGATGTCCTGCGGCTGTATCAGGGTAGGGAGGGGGCCGCTCTTCGCCTTTTCAATAATTTGGGCATTTTCCCGCAGGCAGGGGGCAATATAGGGCAGGCCCAAGCTGGTAAAGAGGGCCGTATCGTCATCCCACCCGTCAAAAGCTGCCGCTGGATAGGCCTGGCGGAAAGCCTCATTAAAGGCTTGAGAGCCTGTTGTATAAAAAGTACGTTCATTGCCTTTTTCGTTGTCACAGGCATATATGCGTAAGGCCAAACCACCTTCTAGTTGAAACAAGGCTTCGTTGTCACCGGTTTCTTTCAATTCCATACCACCTGCGGCTGCAATGGCTTCGGTAATACGTGGTAAAGGTTCCTGCACTACAAATTCCAACTCATTAACGATTTCCGATTGCCGCCTGTAGGCACCCGTTACTTGTACGGCCGATGCACCAAAGATATCAGTGAGGTATTTGGTAACAACGGGCACAGCCGGCTCTACATTCACATACAAATGGCTGCCTTGGCTTTTGAGATAAAACTCAATGCTCTCCATTACATTCTGCTGCGTTTTTTCACCAAAGCCTTTGTACAACTTTAAACGGTTCTCTTTGCACGCATACAACAATTCGCCAATACTTTCTATTTCCATTTCTTTCCAAATGGTGGCAATCTTTTTGGGACCGATGCCCTTGACGCTCAACATTTCGATGATGCCTATTGGTGTATTGGCAATGATATCTTGCAATGCTTTTAATTGACCTGTATCCAATAGCTCAATGATTTTTTTGGCGGTAGAATCGCCAATTCCTTTAATGCCGGCAATTTTTTCACGGGGCGTATCGGCCAATTGCATGGGCAGTTTTTCAATATTGAATGCTGCCACGCTATATGTTTTCGACTTAAAACTGTTCTCGCCATGGATGTCCATCAGCTTACTCAACAGCGAAAAGTTGTCTGCTATTTGATAATTGTCCATGTAGCAAAGATAGTAGGAATTAGGAATTGGGTATTGGGAATTAGGTATTGATTATTATGTGGAAGATGATGCATAATTACAATCGATTAACCGTCAACTGTCATCTGTCAACTGTTAGCGGCCAACGAACAACGGCCAACGGTCAACGTCTCAAACCCTTTGCTGGCAAGCATTTCAGGCTATCAATAAAAAATCCCCCGCAATTGCGAGGGACTTTTGTATCTTTTTGCATTTCCAAAAAGAAAGGAAGCTTACTTCTTCTTAGCAGCTTTTTTAGGAGCAGCTTTTTTAGCAGCAGCTTTCTTCGGAGCGGCTTTCTTTGCAGCAGCTTTTTTAGGAGCGGCTTTCTTTGCAGCGGCCTTTTTAGGAGCAGCTTTTTTTGCAGGAGCAGCTTTTTTTGGAGCAGCTTTTTTTGCGGCTTTTTTTGCAGTTGCCATTTTTTTTGAATTTAATTGTTAGTAAATATGTAATAAAAATACCAACATTTTCTTATTCACCAAAAAAAAATGACATTTTTTTTTAAGCAGTGGCTTCAGGAGCTACAACAGAAACAAAGTTTTTGTTGTCTTTTCCTTTCCTAAACTCAACCAAACCATCGGTTAAAGCAAACAAAGTAAAGTCTCTGCCAACACCTACATTCTTACCGGGATGGTAAACGGTGCCACGTTGACGAACAATGATATTACCTGAAATGGCTGGCTGACCACCATAAATTTTTACACCTAACCTTTTGCTTTGTGAGTCGCGGCCGTTTTTTACCGAGCCTTCACCTTTTTTATGTGCCATTGTAAATTACTTTTTAAACTGTATTGAACTGAATGATGTTGTATGTTCCTTACGCAATTGCAGTTACTTTGATTTGCGTGTAATGAGTGCGGTGACCATGCTTCTTGCGGAAACCTTTCCTTCTTTTCATTTTAAAGGCGATCACTTTTTCACCTTTGATAAGGTCGGCAACAATTTCTGCTTTTACTACCGCCTTGATGTCGGCGCCAATGGTAAGTTGACCATCGTTGTCAATCATCAACACATCAGAAAACTCAACCGCATCGCCTGTATTGCCGGCAATGTGGGGTACATACAGGCTATCGCCCGCTTTTACTTTGAATTGTTGGCCTGCTATTTTTACTACTGCTAACATAACTTCCTGAATTTAATCCCGATTTTTTCGGGAGGCAAAGGTAAGGGTTTTGTTGTAAATTAATGCAGGGAATGGATTATTTTTACCATTTTAAGGCCTTTACAAATGTGGAAAAGGCTCAAAATTGACCCATTTATGCAGTTTTTTGTAAAAATAGTCCAATTTCTATATAATATTTACGCCGTCCTTGTTTTTCTAGCGCTTTTCCTCCTCATCATGCCCGTGGTAGTGGTGGCTTCCTTCTTTGGCAAAATGCAGGGCGGCAATATCATTTATGCCCTTTGCCGCTTTTGGTCCAGGGCCTGCTTTTTGCTATGGGGTTTTCGCCACAAAAACATATTTGAAGCCCCGCACGACCGCAGTAAGCAATATATATTCGTTTCCAATCATATATCCTATATGGACATTCCGGTGATATTCATGTCCATTACCCGCCAGCGCATCCGCATTTTGGGCAAACATGAAATGGCTAAAGTTCCCGTGTTTGGCTTTTTGTACCGCAATGCCGTGGTGATGGTGAACCGCGACGATGCCGAAAACCGCCGACGCAGCATCATGCAACTGCGTTCGGTGATCCGCAAGGGTGTATCGGTGTTTATTTGTCCCGAAGGTACTTTTAATATGACCGGCCAACCGTTGAAGGAGTTTTACAATGGTGCTTTTAGGTTGGCAATCGAAACCCAAACACCGGTGAAGCCCTTATTGTTTTTGGATACCTACGACCGCATGAGCTACCACCAACTGCTCAGCCTCAAACCGGGCATCAACCGGGCCGTGTATTTGGAAGAAGTCCCAGTAGAGGGACTTACGGTAAAAGATACCGAAGCGCTTAAGCAGAAAGTGTATGATTTGATGGAAGCTGCTTTGATACGTTATAAAGCAAGTTGGATTAAAAGGTATGTTTAGGGCACGTCTTTTAAATTTTCGCTTTTAATGCAATAGCCCCTTTAGAGTTCTCACCCTTCGCTCCGATATGGCCTCATAAAAAAGCCGTTAAGAAAATTGAACTTGAGGGCGCAAAAGAAAAACAGTTGTTACTGAAGTTTGGCTACTCTATTTGCCTGTAAGTCGCACTAAAGCTTGGCTTAATACTGCTGCTTGAGCTTGTTTTTCTTTAGCCCGAAGGTTCAATTTTTAGGCTTTTTTATGCAGCCTTGATTTTTTGCTCCACTTTTGTATCAAGACAAAAGTGGAAAAAGCTGCCGCAAAAGGCAACTTCAAATAGAGATAAGAGCGAAAACCAGAAGAGTACGTATCCAACATTCTAATGGCCAATTGCTTTTTTTACGTTTATTTTGACCTATCGTTCCATGGACAATCAACCCCCCATATTGTTTACTGATACGGCAGCATCCTTGTATGCCGAAGTAATACTGCCATTGGCCGTACCTACTACCTATACCTATGCGGTGCCTGAACATTTGCAGGCACAGGCGCAACCGGGTTGTCGTGCTGAAGTAGTGTTTGGCAAACAAAAAAAATATGCGGGCATCATCAAGGCGGTTTCGGCACAAAAGCCTGCCTATCCCACCAAAGCCATTGTGAACATATTGGATGATGAACCCTTGCTCTATCCCCAGCAGCTACAGCTCTGGCAATGGATCAGCAGCTATTATATGTGCAGCGAGGGCGAAGTGATGGCGGCGGCCCTGCCCGTTAACTTTAAGTTGAGCAGCGAAACCGTAGTGCTGTTCAATGAAGAGTACGGTGACGATTTTACGGCCTTGAACGATGAAGAGTTTATTGTGGCGGAAGCCCTGCTGATAAAAAAAGAGTTACGCATCAGCGAAGTGCAGCAACTGCTGGACAGCAACCATGTGTATCCCGTTATAAAAAAACTGATTGATAAAAAATGCTGCACGGTTTGGGAGGAACTGAGCGAGCGGTACAAAACAAAAAAAGAGAGTTATGTTTTGTTACATCCTTCCTTGAGCGATGAGGACAAGCTGGCGGATGTAATGAACAACTGGACCAAGGCGCCCAAGCAATTGGAACTGTTATTGGCCTATCTGCATTTACAAAAAACGATGGGCGAGGTTACACAACCCGAACTCTTGAAAAAATCGGGGGCCAGCAGCGCACAGTTAAAGGGACTGGTGGATAAAAATGTGTTGCTGGTAGAAAAGCGCAGTGTTGATCGCATCAAGGTTTTGCCCAAGGCAGTCAATATTGATTTTGAGATGAATGCCGCACAGGTGGCCTGTTTGGCTACCGTAAAGCAGCACCTGCAAGAAAAAGATATTTGCTTGTTGCATGGCGTTACAGGCAGCGGCAAAACGCAGCTATACATCCATTTGATGGCCGAGTATTTTCAGCAAGACCAGCAGGTGCTGTACCTCTTGCCCGAAATTGCACTCACCACACAGGTGATCCGTAGGTTACAAAAACATTTTGGCGGCAATATCGCCATTTATCATTCCAAGTTTAACGACAACGAACGGATAGAACTTTGGAACCGCATCCGCAGTGGCGAAGTAAAGATGCTGGTGGGGCCAAGGAGTGCTTTGTTTTTGCCCTTTAAAAATTTGGGGCTCATCATTGTGGATGAAGAGCATGACCCATCCTACAAACAACAAGAGCCAGCGCCCCGTTACCATGCCCGGGATGCGGCGGTGTACTATGCAGGTTTGTTTGGGGCCAAAGTGGTATTGGGTAGTGCCACGCCTTCGGTAGAAAGTTATTTTAATGCGGTAACCGGCAAGTATGGATTGGCGCAGTTGATGGAACGCTTTGGTGGCATCTTGTTGCCCGCTATCGAATTTGTGAATACCCGCCAAGTGGCTACCAAGGGCAAAGTGATGATCAGTCCGCAATTGCAACTGGCCATGGAAACGGCTTTGGCAGCAGGTCAACAGATCATCCTGTTTCAAAACCGAAGGGGTTACGACCCCTATCTTATCTGCAATACCTGCGGTTATATACCCAAGTGCCATCACTGCGAAGTGTCGCTTACCTTGCACAAAAGCAGCAACAAACTGCATTGCCATTATTGCGGCAGTACTTATCCCAAACTGATAACCTGTCCCGCCTGTGGCAGCAACGCTTGGGGCGAGAAAAACTTTGGCACCGAAAAAATAGAGGAGCAGTTGGATACACTTTTTCCGAAGCATCGCATTGCCCGTATGGATGTGGACAGTGTGCGGGGCAAAACGGCGCATGATAGTTTGATACAGTTGTTTGAACAGCAGCGCATTGATATATTAGTAGGAACGCAAATGGTGGTAAAGGGGCTGGATTTTGACAATGTATCGTTGGTAGGTATTTTGGATGCCGATGGGCTTTTGAGCTTTGCCGATTTTAGGGTGAGCGAAAGGGCGTTTCAATTGATGGAGCAGGTGAGCGGCCGGGCCGGCAGAAAAGGGCAGCAGGGTAAAGTGATGATACAAACGGCCAACCCCAATCATCCGGTATTGCAATGGGTGCAGCAACACGATTATAAAAGTTTTTATGATACGGAGATGCTGACCCGCCAAGCATTTTTGTATCCGCCATACAGCCGGATTGTGCAACTCACCCTGCGGCACAAGGATAAAGCGGTGGTAGACAATGCCGCTATGCGCTTGGCCAATTTGTTGCGGCAGGACTTGAAGG
This sequence comes from Chitinophaga pinensis, assembly GCA_943373145.1. Lineage (GTDB taxonomy): Bacteria > Bacteroidota > Bacteroidia > Chitinophagales > Chitinophagaceae > Ferruginibacter > Ferruginibacter pinensis_H. Next base: position 317,272 of record CALSBI010000004.1, on the reverse strand, counting down.
ATTATATTGTTGGCCCAGCGGCACCGGTGATCAGCCGTATCCGCAACCAATATATTATGGAGCTGATGATTAAACTGCCCAAGGCTTATGGCAAAAGCGGAACGTATAAAAAAGTGATTAGCAATCATATCAATTTGTTGCACAGTGAGGCGGCGTACAAGAGCGTGGTGGTGGTGGCGGATGTGGATCCGGTTTAATGTGCAAATATGCAAATTTGCAGATGTGCAAAATTTAGATTGTTAGGGTTTTTGGATGGGGGGATGACTCAGGCACGTTACTGATTTTTTCGGGTTGTTGCAGGTTGTTTATTAGGATAGCATATAACGTGCGGGAAAAATTGTATTATTCGTGTAACCTGACTGCCGTCAGGCAGGTCAGTGCAATCGCTCTTTATTCGTGGTCAAAAAAAAGAATTCGTGTAACCTGACTGCCGTCAGGCAGGTCAGTGAAATCAGCTCTCATTCGTGGATAAAATAAATCCGTGTAATCAGTGCCATCAGTACAAATTAGTGATACAAAAATGATCGCAGGAAATATATCTTTAAAACAATACAACACATTCGGCATCGATGCCAAGGCTCGGTATTTTGCCCGCTTTGGTACCATGGCGCAATTGGAAGAGCTATTGCAGGGCAACCCACAACCTTTATTGGTGCTGGGCGGTGGTAGCAATATGTTGCTTACGCAGGATTATGACGGGTTGGTATTGAAGAATGAATGGATGGGTATCGAACAAGTAGGGGAGGACGAGCAATGCATTTATGTAAAGGCAGGGGCAGGCGAAAACTGGCATGGCTTTGTGTTGCATTGTATCGCCAATGGTTGGGCCGGTGTTGAAAACCTATCGCTGATACCGGGCAATGTAGGCGCTTCGCCCATGCAGAACATTGGGGCTTATGGGGTGGAGATAAAGGATGTGTTCCATCAACTCACAGCTTATCATATCCATGAAAAGCAAACCACTATTTTCAATGCGGCTGATTGTGCTTTTGGTTATCGGGAAAGTGTTTTCAAACATACACTAAAAGGACAGTTTGTCATTACCGATGTCACTTTTAAATTAAATAAGCAGCCTTACTTTAATATTTCCTACGGTGCTATTGCCCAGCAATTGGAAGCAATGGGTATAAAGGACTTGAGCATCAAAGCCGTTTCCGATGCCGTGATTGCCATCCGCAGCAGCAAATTGCCCAACCCAGCTGAAATAGGCAATGCGGGTAGTTTTTTTAAAAATCCGGTGGTGCCACAGCAGCAGTTTGACGCATTAAAGGCACAATACCCTCAAATAGTGGGCTATGCCCAAGCAGATGGCCATGTAAAACTGGCTGCGGGTTGGTTGATTGAGCACAGTGGCCCTACAGAAGCCACCAGTTGGAAAGGCTACCGCCAAGGTGATGCAGGCTGCCATGCCAAGCAAGCCTTGGTTTTGGTGAACTATGGCCATGCTACGGGCCAGCAGGTATATGAGTTGAGCGAGGCCATACTTCAAAGTGTGCAAGACAAGTTTGGGGTATTACTCCAAAGGGAGGTGAATATTATATAAACTGTCTGGAGTTGGAAACTCCAGACAGCAGCGAAGCGAAACATAAACCATTAAGGCATTAAGGGCCATTAAGTTTTAGTTTGTTAAGGTTTACGAGGAATAGGTAAAGCATGAAAATTGGAGCATAAAGGCTTTCTTAATGTATCTTAATCCCTTAATGTTTCAAACAAGAGCGAAGCGTAAGCGAGTCCCAGATGATTAATGGGCTACATTTTTTCGCATTTGAAGTCAAGCCACAATTGACCAAGACTAGCCCAAACTGGATGGGTAAACGACTGTGGCGATAATTCGTAAAAGATATAGGTCTTGTTTGATCCTTTGCAAGTTTTCCAATGCACTTTGCAATTTAGGGTAATGAGTTTTTGTTCCATATAGTCGAGCATGACGACACTGCCCGAAAAGGTTTTGATATCACCCTTGGCTTTTTTAATTGCTTTAAACGCAGTAACCACGGGTATCAATTTTTCGCTGGGTATGTTGCTGCCGTTTACACTGATCAATCCCGTATAGTATGCTTTTAAATTGCTTTCGATAGTAGCGGCATCCATATTTATTTTGCCATCCAAGTACCACAGAAAAGCATAGCTCCAATATTCCTCACTGCTAGCCTTGCCCCAGCCGGGTGTAAAGCGGATGTCTTCCACGCCTTGGTAAGCGATGGAGGGTGCAAAACTGATGGGCAAGGGGAACCGCTCAATGCCCCAGTCTTTTGGTGTGGGTAATGTGTAAGGCGCTACCCAGGTATGCCCATCAAATGCGGGCTTTGTTTCTTGCGCAACAACAGAGAGGCCACGGCAGAGTAATAGTAGTACTAGTACATATTTCATTTTTACCATTTTATTGAGCGGCATCGGCTGCCAATTTGTTATCGGCTTGAATGGAAACGCTTTCTCAATATATGAAAATCGTGGAGAAAACGAGTGGTGTGGTGAGCAGCGGTAAATGACGTAAATCAGCGGTAGGGGGTGTGGCGATTAGGGTAATTGTAAACATAACAAAAGGGCCCGAAGGCCCTTTTGATGCACAGGGTATTATTCACCCTTTTTTTTCCGTACCGGCTTTTTGCGCTCGCTTTTCCTTACACCGCCCGCCATTTCGTACTCATTGCTGTTTTTACCGTACTTGCTGCCCACACCCAAAAGCATTCTTTCGCTCAGGTCTTTCAACTCCAGTTCGGTTTTGATCACATCGTTTAGTAGTGTGTCAACCGTACTAAGAGTAGTATTGTACAGATCCAGCTTCGCCTTGAACCCGTCAATCGCCGCTTCGTACATGGGTACGCTCAGTCCGTTGTTCAATTCCATTTTGCCGTCAATTGATTTCTCTGGCGCAGGACTCTGTCCTGTGCCTCGCTGTTACTGAAGCAACGATTAAAATAATGCTGCATGGTGGATGAATTCTTTTAAAGAAATCACCTACGTTTCTAGCGCAGGACTCTGTCCTGTGACTTGCTGTTACTGAAGCAACCATTAAAATAAGCCTACATGCTAGGTGAATTCTTTTAGAAAATTATTTATCTTACACCATTATCAACCCTTTGTAAATTCTTTTAATCATGAGTACCAAGTACCGTTTTGTAGAACAATCAGCTATATATTTTACCACTTCAACCGTGGCGGCATGGCAAGATGTTTTTACTAGGGACATCTACCGAAATATTTTGTTGGACAGTATCCTTTTTTGCCAACGCAACCAAGGTTTGGTATTACATGCTTGGGTGTTGATGACCAACCATCTCCATTTGATATGCAGTAACCCTACCCACGACCTTGCCCAGACCTTACGCAACCTAAAAAGTTTTACAGCCATGAAATTGATAGATGCCATCATTAATAACCCGCAGGAGAGCAGACGGGAGAGCCTGTTACATACTTTTGAAAGGGAGGGAAAGCGGAGCAGTAGCAATAACAAATTCAAATTTTGGGAACATGAAAACCATCCGGTATTGTTGGATACGGCCACTGCCTATCAGCAGCGGCTCAATTACCTGCATTTCAACCCCGTAAAAGCGGGTTTTGTGGCCGAGCCTGGGCATTGGAAGTACAGCAGTGCGGTGGATTATTATAGCGGCGCAGGTGGTTTGTTGGAACTTGCGATATTGGATTGAGTATATTGGGTTTGTAGTAGGCTATAGCTGGTATGCGTGGTGTATGCTTGCTCGTGGGTTTAGTAACAGGTGGATACAGGACAGAGTCCTGCGCCAGTGGATGGTCGGGTGAAAACTACTGCTCAAATTTTCCTTGCTAGCGCAGGACTCTGTCCTGTGCTATTGTGTTACTGAACCAACGAATTTAATACAATAGCCCCCAGTAGCAGATATTGCAACTTACATAAATGGCGCTTTGGCAAGGCGGGCTTGTATGCATTTTGGGTGCCTTAATAAAAGGTTGGCACAGGTGGTTTGTTGGAACTGGCGATATTGGAGTGAGTATATTTGGTTGGCAGTACTGCTTAGCTGGTATGGGCGGTGTATACTTGCTCGTGGGTTTAGTAACAGGTGGGCACAGGACAGAGTCCTGCGCCAGTGGAAGGGAACCTTGCGCTGAAGGGCGCTTATACTATTTCTTTTCCCAATTATAGTTTTTGCTCCACTCGTAAAAATTATCAATCTCGGTTTGGTGTGATTGCAGCCATTTAGAAACAACTTCGTTTTCAGACGAAGCAAATATGATATAAGCGAAAGTCTCTATTAATTTTTTATTGTTCATTTCCACGAAATACGGTACATAATATGACCAATAAAATCCAAAATTATCTTTACTGGTTTCTTCAACTGATGCACAAACCGTTTCGAATTTTCTAATGAATTGCTCTACGTCTGTTTTCTTTGAATACTTTTCATCATAGTCAAGTGCAGCAGTCATATTTAAAGTGAGCGCTGTTATGCTAAAGCTATTTTCTTTCCTTTTGCCATTCGAAGATGTGTCTCCAAGCAATTTGGAATCAATATTAATAGTGATATTGTTCTTTCCTGTTTGTTTAACATTGGCTTTTATAATTTTTTGCAACAACTCTAAATTTACTTTTGCCCTTTCGCTTTTTGGTTCTAATATAAGAAACCTGCAAAGAGCAAAAAGTGATGGAATGTTTTTGTCTTGGGAATATAAAATCCTTGCTATTGCATTATTTGAACTGGCATGTTTTGGATTTGCCAATACTGATTGTTGAAAGCATAAAATCGCCTCATCATATTTTTTTACGCTGGATAAGGTAATGCCCTTGTTAAAATGAAGTTGATAATTGTTTGGAAATTTTTTTATCCCTTCATCATAAATTTCAATTGCCTTATCGGTCTTTTGTAATCCATCCAATGCGTTACCATAGGTCACATATACTATTGCAATGTTTTCTTCTGAATGTTTCTCAATTACTTTTTTGCAGCAAGCAACTGATTCATCATATTTTTGAAGTGATAAAAGTGAAAGCGCCTTTTCGGACAGTGCTAGCCAATTGTCTTTATCAAGTTGTAAGGCCTTATCATATTTGGAGATGGCTCCTTCAAAATCGCCCTTATCGTGATAGGCAATTCCTTCGTCAATCAATTTTTCAGCTTCTTGCTTATTCTGTCCAAATACAATACTTGTCAGTAAAGGGAAAATTAGAATTAAAATTAATTTTTTCATATTATTTATTTATTGTGAGTAGTCTACACAGTATGGCAGCTAACTCGATAATACCTGCTATATCAATGGGCGCCGAAAAAACTCTGATGACCTGCCGGTAAAGCAGGTTGATTACCCAGTTTTTTGGCATTGAGAATCATCGCCCATGGGTACTCAATGCTACGGCGCATTTTGTTTTGGCATGGCAATACTTCCCGTATGATGGGGTACAGTTCGCTGTATGTACGGAGTCCGCAACTAGTTGGGCACTGGCCTTTTGCTATGCTGATGTCCATACGTAAATAAAGATAAGGTTTTTTTTAATTACGAATTAATACCGACGCCACTTATTAAATAGTCTAATCATTTCTGAGCTAACCCAAAGTGGGTCGGTATTATACCACAAACAGTTGGGCTAATTCATATGTGCAATTGGTATAAGAAGTACGAATGACGAATTTTGAATGCCAGCAAATGACAAACAACAAATGGATTGCTGTAGCGCAGGGTTTCTAATCGTGGTTGTGCCACTTATTCAGCAGTTGCACATGTCAATCCGGTTACAAACCGGCAGAATTAGTAGACACAAGTCATCCTGCGGAAGACTTGCGCCAGATGAATTAATCATCGATTGGGCGAAATTTCACCCCCTCCATCCTTTTCCCAAATCGACCGCAACTGATGCACCGTAGCCTGCGCCCCCATGCCCTTTGTTTCCAGCAACGTATAAGTGGACTTGGGGAATACCAGTTCTGTCATTACCAAGGCACCGTCGTTAAAGAAAAACTCTATAGACGAGCGATCGATGAATATCCGCAAGTTTTTGATGTCCAAACCATTGGTAGGGACATAATGGCGCTTGGGGAAAGCGGTATCAAAAGCAATATTCCCCGATTGGCTTCTGTCGAAAATGATTTGATCGCCCTTCTTTTCCAGTACTATTTTTTCGCCCATGCTATTGGAAAAAACGAGTTGGAAATCCTTGGCGGATGCGGTGAGTTCAATCTCTTGTAAATCGCTGCCCAACGGGGCTTTTGCGGCGTTCACCTGTGCAGATTTTTTTCGCAATTGTTCCAACTCTTTTACGGGCGTTGATAGTAGGGTGTATTCGCTATCGCTTGCTTGCAGTGTCAATGCCCTGGGTAGTGTCATGGCAGAGCGCCATGCTTCGGTGGGCACTTTTTGGGCATATTGCCAATTGCTCATCCAGCCCATGAAAAGCCGCCTGCCATCGTTTTTGGGTATATCCGACCATGTTACACCGGCATAATTATCGGCCCCATAGTCCAGCCATTTTACTTGCTGCCTATCGGGCTGAAAGGTTTTGCCATCAAACTGGCCCACAAAGTATTGGGTGCCGGAGCCGCCATTGGGCGCACCGGGATTGATGCTCACTAATAACACCCATTTTTCTTTCCCATCTTGCGTTTTCATCGGAAAGAAATCGGGACATTCCCATACGCCACCATAAGCGGCCCAAGCAGGGTTGAAGTCGCTGCTTTTTGTCCAGTTTATCAAATTGGGAGAAGTGTATAAGCTCACTTTATTCTTTACAGCCAATGCCATCACCCATGATTGGCTGCCTTCGTGCCAAATCACTTTGGGATCCCTAAAATCTTTGATGCCGGGATTTCTCAGTATTGGGTTGCCTTTGTATTTTGTCCAACTGCGACCTTTGTCCAAGCTGTAAGCCATGCCTTGATTTTGAAAATCGATTGTACCTGCTTTTTCGCCTTCCATTGAGTGGTACGTATAAATGGCCACCATGGGCGGTTGGCCATTGTTGCCCAGGCCGCTGGTGTTTTTCCAATCCACCACGGCGGAGCCTGAAAAAATATAGCCCAGCGAGTCGGGGTAAAGGGCAATGGGCAGGTGTTGCCAATGCACCATATCGGTTGAAAGGGCATGTCCCCAATGCATCGGCCCCCAGGTATTGCCATCGGGATAGTATTGGTAAAAGAGATGGTACTCCCCATCAAAATACACCATGCCATTGGGGTCGTTCATCCAATTTTTGGGTGGTGAAAAATGGTACTGCGGTCTGTGCGGTTCGTTGAATGCACGATCGGTTGGGGTAGTAGCGGTTTTGGTTTTACAGCCCATAACCGTGAGTATGATGCAAGCCAATAATAATCCGTTTATTTTATGCATAGCGATTGATTGAGCAGATAAATGATTACGTCAAAAATAAGGATTGTTTTAGTATAGGTTTTGTCATCGTGGTTGTGCCGCTTATTCAACAGTTGTACAAGTAAATCCGGACACAGTCCGGCGGATTTGGTAGGCACAAGTCACCCTCCGGTAGACTTGCGCCAGAAGCAGGGCCAAGCGAGGCTGAAATTGGTTTTTTTAATATAACATAGTCTCCCAATCTTCAAATTCTGGTTCAACTTTATATTCATTTTCTGCTTCTCTACAAACAAGCCTAATCCATTGTGCAGCACGTTTCATTGCGTGTGTTTGATTTAATACTTCACCCTCGTCGTTCATTTGGATGTTATTTGCATAAATTGCAAATGCTATTTCTACCAGACTTGCTTCTTCTTTTAACATCTCTCGATAATCAATTCCTTTTAAAATTGTCTCGTCTTCAATTACATAAGGAAGCGTACCATTAGTATAGTAATAGACAAAAAGCCTTAGCGCACTTTTAAAGTCATCGGATAATTTCATAATCAAATTTAATTTTTGTCTTGCAAATAGCTACAATACCGCAATATTTCACCTCCCCCAAAAATGCGGCTTTAAAGTAGCTAATCTACTGAATCAACTTTGAGTCTCTTTTTCACTTTCAACTCTCCACTATCAATTATCCATTATCCACTATCAACTACTAAAAGTCATAATCCTCCTCCTCCTCAGCAGAGGCGCTACCCATGTTAAGCATGCTGCCCATCAAATCTTTAAACTCAATTTTGCCGTCCAATATTTTTTTGCTGATGAGCGAATGGGCGGCCAAGCCGTGCAAAACAAATTCCATCAGCAGCCCCATTTCTTTTTCACTAGCGGTTCTAAACTGCTTTTTTACCAAGGCATGCAAGCCATCTACTTTGTACAGCAATTGTAGTTTGTCTTCGTCTTTGGTTTCAAAAAAAACATTGAGGGCATTGCCCGCATCAAACCAACGGGTAACCGATTTGTAGGGATTGTCTTCCGGTGCCTCGGTTTTGCCCTTGCGTTTTTTAAATGTTTCGGGATTGGGGAAGTACTCGCCAAACTGGGTGCGGATGGCTTTTTCCAGTAGGTTGAAGGCTACTTGGTAGGGGCCTTCCTGCTCACCTTCGTACACCAATTCAATTTTACCGGTAATGGAAGGGATGATGCCCACCAAATCGCTCAACCAAACCTGTGTTTGCTTTTCGCCATTGATGATGGCCCTTCTTTCGGCGGCGCTTACCGCATTTTCATAAGCGGCAATGGTGAGCCGGGCCGATACGCCACTCTTCTTGTCTACCAATTCGCTGCCACGGGCTTCAAAAGCCACTTGTTCAATCAACCGCTTGATCAAATCGCTTACCGTTACGGTGGCCAGTTGTTTTTCGTTGATGTTGGCTTCCTGTTCGGTAATGGCCAGCGAGGTTTCGATGCTCTTGGGGTAATGCGTTAGTATCTGGCTCTGTATCCTATCTTTTAAAGGCGTAACAATGCTGCCCCGGTTGGTATAGTCTTCGGGGTTGGCAGTAAATACAAACAAGATGTCCAGCGGCAGCCGCAGCTTAAAGCCCCGAATCTGCAAATCGCCTTCTTCTAAAATATTAAACAGCGATACCTGTATGCGGGCCTGTAAGTCGGGCAGTTCATTGATAACGAAAATGCAACGGTTGCTGCGGGGGATGATACCATAGTGCAACACCCGTTCATCGGCAAAACTCAGTTTGAGGTTGGCCGCTTTGATGGGGTCGATATCGCCGATGAGGTCGGCCACGCTTACATCGGGTGTCGCCAATTTTTCGCCATAACGCTGACTGCGGTGCAGCCAGGCAATGGGCGTATCCTCACCTTTTTCGGCAATCAAATCCTGTGCGTAGCGGCTCAGCGGCTGCAAGGGATCGTCGTTGATTTCGCTGCCCGCAATGATGGGGATGTATTCGTCCAACAAATCGGTCATCTGCCGGGCCATACGGGTTTTGGCTTGGCCACGTAACCCGAGGAACAAAATATTGTGCCTGCTCAAGAGGGCCCTTTCGGTATCGGGTATCACGGTGTCTTCATAACCGAGTATGCCCGGAAAAGGGTTTTGTTTGCTATGCAGCTTGATGATGAGGTTATCACGGATTTCGTCTTTGATGCTTTTGCTTACGTACCCGCTTTGCTTCAATGCGCCTAATGTGGCTATGCTTGGTTGATTCATTTGTATTCTTGTGCTGTAAGGATTTGCCTAACTGCTGTTGCAAGATAAGGAATAGCAGGATATGGGAGATGGATTGTGGAAGAGGAGACAAATAATGAATAATGAATAGTGAATAACGAATACCCAATACCCAATTCCTAATTCCTAATTCCCAATTTCTAATACTCCCACCTAACAAAAGCTTCCATCGCCGCATACTGTGTCAGCCCTAATTGTGCATATAACTGGGCGGTATTGGCATTGCGTTCTTCGGCCCTTTGCCAAAACTCACGGCTATCGCTGCCCTGAAATGGCACGCTGTCTTTTTGTGATTGGTGGATAAAGATACCGTTACGCTTTTTCACCACCTGATCGGGGCTCATGGGGATGGCCATTTCAATTTCGGTAATGTCCCATTCCTGCCAAGCACCTTTGTACAGCCAGAGCCAACAATCATTAATCCAGTGCGTTTCCCCAACTTTCAACTTTCCACTTTCAACTTTCAACCTTTTCAGCGCTTCTATCACCACATCAAAACAAACCTTGTGCGTACCATGCGGGTCGGCAAAATCGCCGGCGCAGTATACCTGTTGGGGCTGTATCTTGTTCAACAGTTCCATGGTCAATTGCACATCGGCCTCGCCCATGGGGTTCTTTTCAATGGTGCCCGTTTCGTAAAAAGGCAGGTTTTGAAAATGTATCTGCGCATCTGTTAGGCCCACGTAGCGGCAAGTGGCTTTGGCCTCGCAGCGGCGTATCAACCCTTTGATTGCCCTGATTTCTGCTGTATCTTTTTCGCTGGACTTTTTCACCGCCAAAAAAGCACGGGCATCGTCCAGTATTTTTTTGCTCTTGGTTTCGTCTATGTCAAACATGCTTTCAAAGCCCACGGCAAAGTCGATAAAGCGGGTAACAAACTCATCGGTTACCGCAATATTGCCACTGGTTTGGTAGGCCACATGCACTTCATGCCCTTGGTCGTGCAGGCGCATAAAAGTGCCGCCCATGCTGATGATGTCATCATCGGGGTGGGGCGAAAACAGTATCACTTTTTTAGGGAAGGGGTCGCTGCGTTCGGGATGCTTTGGATTGTTGGCATTGGGTTTGCCGCCCGGCCAGCCCGTAATGCTATCACGCAGTTGATAATACACTTGCAGGTTGATTTCGTAGGCATCGCCCTTCTCTACCAACAGGTCGCTAAGGCCTTGGTCGTTGTAGTCATTGTTGGTAAGGCTCAGTACCGGCTTTTGCAGTTTGAGCGCCATATTGGTAACCGCCCTTTTGATCATTTTGGGCGTCCACTCGCACTCGCCCGTTAGCCAAGGGCTTTTAAAGCGGGTGAGTTCTGTGGCAGCCGTTTCGTCTATTACAAAAGTGCAGTCGTCATGGTTTTGCAGCAAGGAAGCCGGGATATCTTCCGTATCATCTGCTTCTACGGCTTTTTGTATCACATTGGCTTTGGCTTGGCCCCAGGCCATCAATATAATTTTTTTTGCTTTGAGGATGGTGCTGATGCCCATGGTAATGGCCATGCGGGGCACTTCGCTCATGTTGCCAAATTCGTAGCTATTGGCCAATCGGGTACTGTTGTCCAAAGCGATCAAACGGGTTTTGGTGTAAAAGCCACTGCCCGGCTCGTTGAAGCCGATATGGCCATTGGTGCCGATGCCCAATATTTGTATATCCAGCCCGCCGGCCGCTTCTATTTTATTTTCATAATCGAGGCAATGCTCTTTTACCTTTTCCTTGGGCACCATGCCATCGGGCAGGTGATAATTAGCTGGGTCGATATCCGTTTGTTCAAACAGGTTTTTCCGCATGAAATAATGATAGCTCTGTAGCGCATCCTTTTCCATGGGATAATATTGGTCGAGGTTGAAGGTAACCACGTTTTTAAAACTCAAACCTTCTTCCCGGTGCAGGCGTACCAGCTCGGCATACAAGGTTTTAGGGGTAGAGCCGGTGGCCAAACCGATCACACATTTTTCACCCTTGGCTTCTTTGGCTTTGATGATGTCGGAAATGATGCGGGCCACATATACCGAGCCTGCTGTGGAACTGGGGAAAATTTTAACGGGCATCCGTTCTAATGCATCTATCATGCGTGTAAATTGGGATTGCTAACGGCTGAATTACCGATATTAATTATAGGATAAAACTACGCAAACTGGGGCGGATGGCAAAACGGTTTTTGGATGAGGGGCGGTTAGGTTAATTTGATAATATGCTAATGTGATAATTAGCTGAGATCGGGATAGTGGCACACAGCCATCCGTTGCAGCAGGGTATTCGATAAGCGAACCAAGCCCGGCCATGCTTGCAAGGCCCCGGGCTTGGTTGTAGGTGGAATGGATAAACGGTTTACACGTTGATGCCACCGCTCACTTCAATGCGTTGCCCATTGATCCATTTGGCGGCATCGCTGCACAAAAAAGCTACTACGCTGCCGATATCGTCGGCATTGCCTACTCGGCCTAATGGGGAAAGGCTGCTCAAAAAGCCCTTCATTTGCGGGTTGCTGCGGATGGCGGCGCTGTTGAAATCGGTTTCAATAGGGCCGGGTGCTACCACATTGGCCGTAATGCCACGGCTGCCCAGTTCTTTGGCCAAATATTTCGTAAATACTTCAATGGCGCCCTTCATGCTGGCATATACCGAGTAGCCGGGCACACAAAAGCGGGTTGTGCCGGTAGAAATATTGATGATGCGGCTGCCATCGTTCAATAGGGGCAGGCATTGTTGGGTGAGAAAATAAACGCCCTTGAAATGTACATTTAAAAAGTCGGTGAACAACTCTTCGGTTACCTCGGCAAAAGGGATGGTGCCGCCCATGCCGGCATTGTTTACCAGATAATCAAAGTTGGTTTTTCCAAAATGGCTTTGCAAATGCCCTGAAAGGGTTTGCACAAAATCGGCGGTGTTGCCCGTTTTTAGTTCCAGTTGCAAGGCCAATGCCTTTTGTCCCATCGCTTCAATGGCGGCTACGGTTTCCGCTGCTGCGGCTTCATTTCCTGCATAAGTGATGATCACATCGTTGCCCGCTTTGGCCAAACTCAGGGCCATGTCTTTACCCAGCCCACGGCTACCACCGGTAACCACGGCTATTTTGTTAGTTGCTGTCATTATTTGTTTTTTATGGTGCAAAACTAAGTTACCCCTGCTTCATAAAATGGTGAGAGCTTCCGAAAATGCCGCTATGTATTGGAAAATGTATGGGCGCATTTCAAATTTTCGCAGCTATAAACTTCACTTCGGGCTCCGCTACGATGTAGAATTACTAAAGTTGAGGCTACAGTAGTACTAAAGCCAAATCATGGAACCCTCCGCCGCCGGGGTGTAATCGGCGGCGGTGTCCTTTTTTGGTTACTTTTTTTGACAAGAAAAAAAGTAACTCAAAAGGCAACCGAAAAGAACGAACTGTGACTATAAAGTGAAAATTTGAAATACACCCAAATGTATTGAGACCTGATTTGCAAAACACAATACATGGCGGCATTATACCATTTTCTACGGTTAATACATCATTCAAAATGGTATAAAATGGTGAGCATTTCAGAATTTAGGCCTGTTGCTGCCTGAACTGCTTGGGAGTGATGCCGGTATAGGCCTTGAAGAATTTAGTAAAGTTGCTGGGGTCGTAGGTGAGTTGCATGGCTATTTGACCGATGGCCATATCGGTTTGCAACAGTAAATCTTTGGCGGCCTGCAATAGCCGGGTTTCGTACAGGTGGCAGGTGGAGTGGCCCGTTACCGCTTTGATGGTATTGCTCAAATGGGTGGGGTGTACATGTAGTTGGGCGGCAAATTCGCCAATTTCCAAGGCTTTGTCCACCAGCCCATTTTTCAAGTCGGCAATATGGGCATCCAATGCTTTGATATAAGCCTTGGTAATTTGTTGCTGCCTAGCCGAAGTTTGTACGAGTGTATCCATTTGGAGGCAAAGTTAATTTTAAAACTTCAAAATGGGGTAGTGCTACTATAAACCAACCTACATCAATGTTTGTACATTATTTAATGATGAACGGCAATAGATCTGGATAGGTAAATTTTATTACTGGCCTTAGTTTCACTACTTTTACGCCCTAAAATCTTTATAAAATGAAGCAATTGTTCCTAGCTGCTGCCCTTTTGATGGGTACTGCGGCGTTAAACGCACAACAACTTACTACACCGCAACCTTCGCCTACACAAGTAATCAAGCAAAATTTTGGTGTAGGTTCCGTTGAACTGAATTATAGCCGCCCCGCCAAAAAAGGCCGTAAGGTAATGGGCGATTTGGTGCCTTTTGGCAAGGTTTGGCGCACGGGTGCCAATTCGGCCACTACACTTACCTTTAGCGATGATGTAAACATTGGTGGTAAGGACATCAAAGCGGGCAAATATGGCCTACTTACCATACCCAATGCCGACAAATGGACCATCATCATTACCAAAGACGTGAATGTAAGCTCCCCCGCTGCCTACAAACAAGAAAACGATGTGGTAAGGGTTGATGCACCGGTAATCAAACTGCCCTTTTCGGTAGAGAGTTTCACCATCAACTTTGCCGACCTTACGGGCAGCAGTTGCAACGTACAAATGATGTGGGAAAACACGCTTGTACAGTTTGCGGTGAACGCCAACACCGATGCCAAGGTAATGGCGCAGATTGACAACACAATGAATAAGGACAACAAGCCTTACTTTAATGCAGCCAGCTACTACTATGATAATGGCAAAGACCTTAACCAAGCCCTTACTTGGGTAAACAAGGCTTTGGAAACTAACAAGGAAGCTTTTTGGATGCATTTGCTTAAGGCACGTATCCACAGTAAATTGGGCGACAAAGCTGCTGCCAAAGCTGCCGCTGCTGCTTGTAAAGAGTATGCCGAAAAAGCCAAGAACGACGACTACGTTAAAATGGCCAACGAATTGATGGCCGGATTGTAATTGGTAAATAATTTTTTATAAGATGGGCTGCCCAATGGGCGGCCCATTTTGTTTGTACCGCACTTCATTCTTACTCGGTTGCCTTGACATAATAAGACGAACGTCAGCATCATCCCTTACCATGGTCATACTACTGGGCTGTACAGCGGAGTAGCTTGTAATCGAAATTATTATTCAATCAAAACGATGTATTATGAAAAAGGGATTACTGCTCCTCCTGTTTTTCCCTATTATGTGTAGCTATGCACAAAGCTGGGAAAAGAAATACGATTATGTTGACAATTGCGTGTGCGGACTATCGAAAGTAAAAAAAGATGGCAAGGTTGGTTATGTGAACAATAAGGGTATTGAAGTGGTGCAACTCATATACGATGAGGGGTTAACCTATAATGAGGGCTTTACGGCCGTAAGAAAAGACTCGAAATGGCTGTACTTGGATAGTATGGGCAAAGCAATCACCGCTGCTGTGTACGACGATGCCAATGGTTTTAAAAATGGGTTGGCCGCTGTATCAAAAGACAATCTGTTTGGCTATATCGATACGACCGGCACCTTGATCATTCCCTGCAAATTCAACAATGCCCGCAGTTTTACCGAGGGCCTTGCGCCTGCTTCCAACGCCAAAGGATATTGGGGCTATATTGATGTAAAGGGCGAGTGGGTATTGAAACCCATTTATGATTTTGCTTACAATTTTGAAAATGGGGAAGCGAAGGTAATGAAGGGGCAAAAGGAATTTTACATTGATAAAACGGGCAAGCAGTTGCATGAATAAATACGGGCTGAAGAACGGTATGTTATAGTAAGTGTACATTAAAAAGGGACATCCATTGGATATCCCTTTTTTGATGGCAAGCTTTTGTAACCTGCTATAGCATTTATCTGTGCCACACCGTTCCATCAGTGAATGGTGTGCTATGCAGGGCAGGCCCCAGCGGCTTTACTTGCTCATTTCGAAGCGCAATCTGTACTTGCCGCCATCGCCAGCCAGTTCAATGGTTTTTACCACTGTTTGACTGTTCACGGCCTGTAGGTCGGCAGCGGTATAAGGCACTTCCGTTACGCCGATCAAATCGTCGCTGCTTGGTATCCCCGTTACGGTTACGCCTGTCAGCACATCCTTGGTGTCTTTTTTCAGTTTCGAAACCATGGTGGCCCGGCTCATGCCTGCATTGGCATAAGAGGTGGCTGCGGCAAACAGTTGGGCATGCAGCCCCGCCCGAATGCCACCGGGTGCCGCATCATCATTCTCCATCAATGCGGCAATAAAGATGGCTTCATCCGGCGAGTTGAGGTCGTGCGGCTTACCATCCAGTCCCCAAAAGTTTTTGGATGGGTGGTTGAGCATTTTGCCCAATGGTCCGGGTATGTTTACAGATGTAGACAGTAGTTCCCCTTTGTCCACGCCCTCCCAAGGCCCATAAATGATGGTGGCGGCTGCCGGGATGGTGATGGACCCCGCCACTTTTTTTAACTGTACCGCAAACACCAGCACATAGGGTTCTTCGGAGGCGCTGGGTTCGTTGGTCTCTTCTAGGCAGCGCATTTTTGTTAGCGCAAATTTTACTTTTGGCATAATTGATAAGATTTAAAGATGAATAAATAAATATGTTTCTCGTTACATAGTTCCAACAAATAAAGCAAATGGTGAAAAGGCCTTAGCCATCGGTGGAACTGTTTTATTTTTCGGTAGGATTACACCGATTGATTTGCCACGGATTATAAAGGATTACACTTATTACACGGATTTTTTTTTGCTGCGTATTGTTGGGGATTGCACGAATTGCACGGATTGTTTCACCACGGATTATAAAGGATTACACTTATTACACGGATTGTTTCACCACGGATTATAAAGAATTACACTTATTTCACGGATTATTTTACCACGGATTATAAGGGATTACACTTATTACACGAATTATGTTAATAATGATATAAGGGATTGCATATCAAATTCCAGGTTGGATTCCCTACCTCCGTTGGTCTAAGACCAGACGTAGGCTCTACACTTTCACCTTTCACCTTTCACCTCTCCACTATCTGGCGCAGGCATGGCATTATCAACTCTCCATTATCCATTATTCACTATTCACTATTAACTATTAACTATCAACTCCCTCCAAACTTCCTCCCTTCGCAAACAGCCGATCAATGCGGCGTTCCACTTCGGGTACCTTTTCTACCGGTGGAGCGTGGTGCGGTTTGATGCGGGCATCTATCACCAGCGGGCCTTGGCAGCCCCAGTGCTTGTGGTGTGTAACGGCATTGATGCCGTACATATCATGACTGGGATTGCTACGGGTATAGGTAACCCAAAGGTAGTTATTAAGGGTGGCTGCGGTAAAGCTGCTATCGTCGCAAATAACGATGATGGCTACCTGTTCCAAGTTTTTTTCTTTTAAGTGGGCATCCAATACCTCCAATTGCGCAACGGCTGTTGCGTAATTGCTAAAAGAGTCTGTTTGCAGGGCAATTACGCCCGGCATGGCTACTTGCGGATTTACAAACTGCTGTAGGTTTTTCAGTGCATCGGGCACTTCGGTACAAAGGGTGCGTTTTACGGCACCATAGGCCGCTAGCACCACTTTGCTGCCACTGTTCAGACCTGTACCGGAATAATCTAATGTATCAATGGTGGTATTGGTATAAAAGTGAATATCCCTCGTAAGGTCAATCCGCTCCAGTACATATTCCATATAAGCCTGCACGTTATGTATGTGCAGTTGGTTGGTATTATCCGCCGTAATAAACAGGAACTTGGCCAAGCTCAATTGCCCTGTGCCCAAAATATGGTTGGCAATGGTGAGTATTTCGCTGGGCTGCTGCGTGGGCATGTAAGGCGTATAACGCTCGCTGCCAATGGCCAACAGCAGCGGATGTACCCCGGCGGCATCCACGGCGTGTACGGCTTGCAGACCGGGTATTTCTTGCTGGATGGCACTGCCGGTTAGTTCGTGTATCAATTGTCCAAAGCTGGTATCTTCTTGCGGCGGGCGGCCCACCACGGTAAAGGGCCATATCGCATTTTTGCGGGCGTATACTTTATGCACCTTCATCAGCGGAAAGGGGTGTTGCAAACTATAATAACCCAAGTGGTCGCCAAAAGGGCCTTCGGGTTTGTTGGCACCGGGCTGTACTTCGCCAGTAATTACAAAGTCGGCATCGGTACTAATGCAATTGCCATTTTCATCATAACAATAACGGAAACGCCTGCCGCCCAACACACCTGCAAAAGTCATTTCGCTGATGCCCTCGGGTAGCGGCATCACAGCAGCTAAGGTATGCGATGGCGGCCCACCCACAAAGCAACTCACTTTTAGCGGTTGCCCTTTTCGGTTGGCCTTGGTTTGGTGTACACCGATGCCGCGGTGCAATTGGTAGTGCAGACCAATTTCTTTGTTGAGTTCATAATCGTTGCCCGTCAACTGTATGCGGTACATGCCCAAGTTGGCTTTCATGATGCCGGGTTGGTCGGCATCTTCAGTATACACCTGGGGCAGGGTAACAAAAGCGCCGCCGTCCATGGGCCAATGGTGTATCAAGGGCAAATCCGCAATATTGATTTGTTCTGCCAGTACAGGTTTGTTAAAAGGGTTCTTTTTGGGGAGTGCCTTCAGGGCGGCCCAGGCAGTGCCTGCATTCTTCAGCGGACTTTTGATGGCTTTGATGGGATCGTTTTTCAGTTCGATCAGTCGCTGCACTTTGGCAAACGTATCCCTAAAGATGAACTGGCTACGCTGTAAGGAGCCAAAGATATTACTGGCGGCCCTAAAGCGGCTGCCTTTTACGTTTTCGAACAAGAGGGCCGGGCCACCTGCTTCAAACACCCGCAGATGGATAGCGGCCATCTCCAAATAAGGATCCACTGGTTCTTTTATCCTTATCAAGTGGCCATGCTTTTCCAAGTCTACCAAACAAGCTTCCAAACTACTATATGCCATGCTGTTTCCTTTTTGCTATTGGGCCATTGTAATATCTTCCTGCAAAGTAACAGCATAAATGGCTGCTTGTTCAATAATTGTGGTATATTTAAGGTCTCAAATATGTCTTTTTTAAAGGTGAATAAATAGTCCCGGTCCATTCTTGGTCGGGGCTTGTTATTGATACCACCCACAAAAAATATAGGCCCGATTGCAAAAAACAACCCAATTTTGTAACCTCATTTTAAACGATTGGGTATGACCAAACTGTCTGTTAATATCAATAAAATTGCCACCCTCCGCAATGCCCGTGGCGGCAACAATCCCGATGTGGTAAAATTTGCGCTGGACATCGAACGATTTGGGGCAGATGGCATTACCGTACATCCCCGGCCCGACGAGCGGCATATCCGTTATAAAGACGTGATGGACCTGCAGCCCTTGCTTACTACCGAGTTCAACATCGAGGGCAATCCCAAGGAGCAGAAATTCATCCAACTAGTATTGGCGGCCAAACCAGCGCAGGTTACCTTGGTGCCGGACGGTCATGGTCAGTTAACAAGCGATAAGGGCTTTAACACCATTGCCGAAGCAGATTACCTGCACGAAGTGATACGGGTGTTCAAAGCGGCGGGTATTCGGGTATCCATTTTTGTAGATCCGGTGTTGGAGATGGTAGTAGGGGCCCAAGCGACGGGTACCGACCGTATCGAATTGTACACCGAACAATATGCTACGGGTTTTGCGGCCAACGATAAAGCGGCTGCCATTGCCCCCTATGTTGCGGCGGCACAAAAAGCACATGAGCTGGGCTTGGGCATCAATGCCGGGCACGACTTGGATTTGCAGAACCTGCAATATTTCGCCCAGCATATCCCTTATTTGGATGAAGTATCTATTGGCCATGCGCTGGTATGCGATGCTTTGGTGTATGGCATGGAGAATACGGTGCAGTTGTATAAAAGGCAGTTGATTGGTTGATAGGTTGATTGAGTTGATTGGTTGAAGCGTTGAAAGGTTGAAGGGGTAAAATGATAATTGGGTTGAGACGTTCATATATTATTTCAACTTCTCAACCCAATCAACTTATTCAACTAACTTACTTCATCTTAAATGATTCCAAGAATTTCGTAGTAAAATTACCCTTCCTAAAGTCCTCGTGCTGCATCAGTTGCAAGTGGAAAGGAATAGTGGTTTTAATTCCCTCTATTACATACTCGCTCAGTGCCCTGTACATGGTGCCGATGGCTTCATCGCGGGTTTGCGCCACGGTGATGAGCTTGCCAATCATGCTATCGTAGTAAGGCGGTATTACGTAACCGGCATATACATGGCTATCCACCCTTACACCGTGGCCGCCGGGCTGGTGCAGCACGGTTATTTTACCGGGGCTGGGACGAAAATCATTGTAGGGGTCTTCGGCATTGATGCGGCATTCGATGGCATGCATGGTGGGGATATAATCCTTGCCGGAAATTTTTTCGCCAGCGGCAATTTTGATTTGCTCTTTGATGAGGTCGAAGTTGATTACTTCCTCCGTAACGCAATGCTCCACTTGGATCCGGGTATTCATCTCCATGAAGTAAAAATTGCGGTGTTTGTCCACCAAAAATTCCACCGTGCCCACGCTTTCGTAATTGATAGCAGCGGCCGCTTTTTTGGCCGCATCGCCCATGCGTTGGCGCAGCTCGTCGGTCATAAAGGGAGAAGGGGATTCTTCTACCAGTTTTTGGTGGCGGCGTTGGATGGAGCAGTCCCTTTCGCTCAGATGGCATACATTACCGTATTGGTCGCCTGCAACCTGTATTTCGATGTGGCGGGGTTCCTCCACAAATTTTTCCATGTAGATGCCGTCGTTTTTAAAAGCGGCAGCGGCCTCGGTTTTGGCCATATCATAGTTGCGCTCCAGTTCGCTTTCTTCCCACACCACCCGCATGCCCTTGCCACCGCCGCCGGCCGTAGCTTTTAGGATAACGGGATAACCCACTTCTTTGGCCAGGCCCTTGGCATGGTCTACGCTTTCCAGCAAACCCTCGCCACCGGGCACCACGGGCACGCCGGCCTTTATCATGGTTTCTTTGGCGGTAATTTTATCGCCCATGCTGTTGATCATGCTGGGCGTGGGGCCAATGAACTTGATGCCATGCTCGCTACAGATTTGGGCAAACTTGCTGTTTTCTGCCAAAAAGCCATAGCCTGGATGGATGGCATCCGCATTGGTAATTTCGGCTGCGGCCATGATGTGCGGCACGTTGAGGTAGCTATCGGCACTGGCAGGCTTGCCAATGCACACGGCTTCGTCGGCAAACTTTACATGCAAGCTGTCCTTATCGGCCGTTGAATAAACCGCTACGGTTTTAATGCCCATTTCACGGCAGGTGCGTATCACACGCAGTGCGATTTCACCTCTGTTCGCTATTAGTATCTTTTTGAACATCTTTTTAATTAGCTGATTAGCTGATTCGCTATTGTGCTGATGACAGAGCAAATCAACCAGTTAAAAAATAATTATTCCACTGTGTTGTTCTTTTTAGCTGTTGATATGATTTTATTCAACATTTTTTGCAAGCCCTCCAATTGTAACTTTAGGTCTGCAGATGCTGGATATTCGGTCACCCTTTCACATATCAGCAACCAATATTGTACCTCGTCCGCCTCCTTTGCTGCAATCTTTAGCTTGTGTATAAAATCAAGCTTACTTTCTGCATTTTGTGCCTCCATGGCATTGGCGCCAATGGAAGTTGCAGATTTCAACAATTGATTGCTTATTACATATTGCTTTTTTTCTTGTAACAACTGGCAATACCTAATTGCACTTACCGAAAAATCAATGCTCATTTTTAGCAATGGATTGCTATCAATTAATGCTGTTTTCATTTGTACGGATTAATTATGTAAGAACTTTATAAACCTTAAATGTATTGAACGGCTACCTTAAAAAGGCTGCTGCCTATCACCTCATTAGCACATCATCCCATTAGCTAATTAGCACATTAACTAGGTTCTACCAAAAACAACGGCTGGTCATACTCCACCGGACTGGCATCATCTACCAATACCTTTACGATCTTACCTTTTACTTCACTTTCTATCTCATTGAACAACTTCATGGCTTCGATGATGCAAACCACTTTGCCGGGGGTTATTTCATCGCCCACATTTACAAAAATGGGTTTGCCGGGGCCTGCCTGACGGTAGAAAGTACCGATCATGGGGCTTTTGATGGTAACCAAATTGTCGGCCTTGGGCTCGGCTGCTTTGGCCGGGGCCGCTGCAGCAGGAGCAGCACTAACGGCTGCTTGGGCCGCAGGGGCTGGCGCTGCATAACTCACCGGGGCACCACCGCCCGCAAAAATAGGCTGGGGGTCCTTCTTTTGCTTGATGGTCACTTTCTTGCCATCTTCCTCAATGGTAACCTCACCAATATTCGACTTGTTGATCAGCTTTATCAACTCCTGTATTTGCTTAAAGTCCATATTAAAAATTTAGGTTATAAACTATAATGGGGTGCTAAGGTAGTAAACTACACCGATTATGGGCAGAAAATATTTTTTTTGAAAATGGAATTTTAGCCATTTTTTGCCTTAAAATGCCCCGAAATCCAACAAAAAAACCCGTTTTTGGTTCATTTTGGGCATTTTTTTAAATTTTCCGACCCTAATGAAAAACCCCTTTGTATTGCTACAAAGGGGCTATATTTTGGATAGAAAAAGGTAATTATTCTTTCACCCTTTCTACATATTCACCAGTTTTGGTATTCACCCTAATCAACTCGCCTTCGTTTACAAACAGCGGCACGTTAACAGTGGCACCGGTTTCAACTGTGGCGGGTTTCAATGTACGGGTGGCGGTA
Source organism: Chitinophaga pinensis (assembly GCA_943373145.1). Taxonomy (GTDB): domain Bacteria; phylum Bacteroidota; class Bacteroidia; order Chitinophagales; family Chitinophagaceae; genus Ferruginibacter; species Ferruginibacter pinensis_H. The sequence continues at coordinate 295,092 of CALSBI010000004.1, read as the reverse complement.
TCGCCTCTCATGCCGGGTTCGCTATAAGTAACCAGCAGTACAATTTTATCGGGCAGTTCCACACTCATGGGCATTTCGGTTTCGGTATTGATAAGTACCGATACTTCTTGGCCATCTTTCAAAAATCCTGGGGCATCCACCAAGCTTTCGGCTACGGTAATCTGCTCAAAAGTTTCGGTGTCCATAAAACTATAGCCTGTATCGTCTTTGTACAAGTATTGGTACGACTTCCTTTCTACCCTTACCGGGAAAATGGTGTCACCGCTGTTCCATGTTTTTTCAATGGTGCGGTTATTGTCCACCCCTTTTAGCTTGGCCCAAACCTTGGCAGCCGCACGGGCTGTTTTGTTTTCGCCAAATTCAATCACGCTGTAGAGGCTGCCGTCCAATTTGATAATCAAACCACGGCTGATATCTGCTGTATTTGCCATTATTATACTTTTAAGGCCGCAAAGGTAGGGTAAAACCCCATACGGGCAATAGTGGGTTTTTACAACCACTTATTTTGCCCTTAGGCCACTGTCTGTCTAGCATCTATCATCTTTGGAAGGCTTTTTGGGTATGGCCGGCATCCATTGAAATTGAAAGGCTTTGTCCGCCACTTCCTTGTAGGGCTTTGCAGCGGGTGGCGGTGGTGCTGGGGCCAGTTGGCCATACTTTTCGCTGAAATCCTTTCCTTCTTTGGGATCGTTCAAATCATATTGTTCCACAGTACCGTTACGCAGGGTAACGGTGGCTTTTTTATTATTGATTTGTATTTTTTTGATGTGCTTGGGTAGTTTTACTGGGGCAGGCGGCGGGGGTGGTGCCAAAGCTGCTTGCGCCTGATCGTACCCGGCTTGTTTTTGATTCCTAGCTGCCTGTTGCTGTTCCCAAGCAGCCCGTTGCTGTTCCCTAGCGGCTTGTGCTTGTGCTGGCGCTGGGTCCGCTGGTGCAAAAGCGGGTGTGGGCATAGGTGTAGGCGCTTCTGCCGGGGCAGGGTAAGCATCCACGGTAGGGGCAGCGGGAGCCGGTGGTGGCGCTACCGCTTCAAATGCTGGTGGGGTAGGAGGGACGGTTGGAATTGGCGGCGCCACAGGTGGCAACTCGTTATACCTTGCTTTAAACCGGTCCACCTCACTTTCATTGGTCAAAAAATAGGTTTCCTTTTTACCACTGGTAAGGTACAGTTCCAAAACTGGCCCCGGCTTATATTTTTCCGCCTCCTCCTTATTATCGGTTTCAACGTTTGTGATAAAAGCCCAGTCTAAACTTTTCACATTGGGATGGCGCCGCAAAAACTGCTGCTCTGAGGCCTCCCTTTTGGCACTCCATTCAGCTTCAGCCTTTTGCTTGTTTTCATCGGGCAGGGTATCGGCAGCCATCAGGGTTGTGCCAGCAATGGGCTGTTGTTGCTTTTTAGTAAACTGCTGCCGAAAAGCCAGCAGCAATACCGCTACCAACGGCAGGGCAATCAAAAATTTTAACAAATGCACTTTTGTGCTTTTTATTTTGTTCATCATTGTAATGCGTTTTTTGAGTGAAGAAAAATTAAATTGGTTGGCGATACGGAACTGTGGCTCGCCCACCACTTTTAACAACAGGTACTGATAAGCCTTTTTGTCGATGCCGCTTTCCACCACGCTGTTATCGGCAACAAACTCCAAGTTTTGCCTGATGGCATGGCGCAACAGCCAAACAAATGGGTTGAACCAGTTGATGATGCAAAGCAGTTCGCCCAGCAAAATGTCCAGCGAATGGCGTTCTTTTACATGCACATACTCATGCCGGATGATTTCCTGCAGCTCTTCCGGGCTATGGTTATGCGTGTTTACATAAATGCCATTGGCAAACGAAAAGGGTATGATATTTTTGTTTACTTGGTACACGGTGATGCCATCTGTATGCAAGGGCGCCGCCTGTTTTTTGATCTGCAACAGCGAAAAGTACTGCATGGCCAAACGGCCCAGCATGATCAAGCTGCCTGCCAACAATATCCAAATTGCCAGTTGCCAACCGTTGAAGCTACCCGCCTCCGTTATACTTACGGTTTGATGCAGCACCGGTACCCACTGCAGCACCGTGGCCTTTGGCGACTGCTGTAATAAAGGGGCTACATCAATAAAAGGTATTATAAAACATACCAGCGGATAAGCCAACAAATACCAGCGGTTGTACCGATAAAAGGTAAGCCTACGCAATACCAGTTGGTAAAACAGATACACTGCGGCCAAGCCGATGGACAATTTGACGAGGTATAAAAACAAAGTGGGCATATGACTCAGTTTGAGATGAATGGTATTATTTGCCTTTTTCGATCATTTCAATGATGTCTTTCAATTCCTGTGGGCTCAATTTCTTTTGCTCCACAAAAAAGTTCACCAGTTCCTTATAAGAGTTGGCAAAGTAATCTTTTACCACCCCGCCCATGAATTTCTTTTTGTACTCGGCCTGGGTAACCGCCGGCTCGTACAAATAACTATTGCCCACCAAGCGGCTTTTTACATATCCCTTCTTCTCTAAGTTTTTAATGGTGCTGGCCAGTGTGGTATAGGGCGGCAAGGGCTCGCCCATGGCTTCCAAAAAAGCTTTTACATTGCCTTCGCCTACCTGCCACACGGCTTGCATGGCATCTGATTCCTGCGGGGTTAATGGCTCCATATCTACGAAATTTTCGTAAAGCTACGAATATTTCGTAGATAAGCAAATTTATTTTGGATTTATTTTTAAAATAGGAAGGGGGCGTTTTATTGGTTCAAGCGGTTGATTTTGCCCGATACGGTACCAAACTCAAACAATCGCAATATATACATCACCGTACTGATAAATGTGCCGGGGTGCAGCAGCTTGTTGCCAAAGGCCGATACATTTTTGTCGCGGCCCGCTATATAGCTGTTTTGCGCAGTTGCATCTAGCAAGGGTGCATAGGCCAGGGCTGTGCGCCAAGCTCCATCCCTTGCAATCGTCATGGAAAAACCGGCAATGGCATCTTCGGTTTCGCCGCCGATCCATTTGGTCATCCATTTGCCCACGGGCCAAATGGCAAAAAGACTGTCTTTCACCCCATTTATCAATCCGTTGAGCACCTCATTGATTTTGTTGAAATCGCCTTGCAGCGCAGGGGCATCGTTGCCCGGTGCCACGGTGGCCGCAGCAATGCCCAAGTCGAGGCCGATATGTGCATTCATGCCTAGCATCAAATGGTCAATTACCATGGGCTTCCAACTTTTCCCAGCGTCAAAAGCCAATTGCCAAGCCGTTGAGCAGGGCTGCCCCGCTTTGTATTGCTCGTAAGCGGTTAAGTACCGGTTGGCAAATACCACATCCAGTTTTTCCATACGGGCATTGTCGGCAAAAAAATCCCCTGCCTGTATTTTTACCGCAACGGCAACCGTTACCTTTTTATACAGGACAGCAAAATAACCGCAACGGTCGTTGTTTTGTATGGACTGCTGGATGATGCTGTCCAATTGGGCGATGACTTGGGCAATGGTAGTAGCTGGCATGGGTAAAAATAGTTTAAAGTTGAAAGTTTAAAGTTCAAAGTCCAAAGTTGAAAGTCTAAAGTTAACGTACAAAACCTTGAACCTTAAACTTTAGACTTTAAACCTTCTTGCGTAACTTAGTTGTATGGGAAAGCGGTACATAAAAATAATGGGTTTATTGCTGTTGCTGGCCAGTTGTGCTACCAACCGTAATTATATAGCGGCACCTATCGATTACCAACGGGCCGACAGTCTGCTGAAGCACAAGCAGTTTTTCGCTGCCCGTGCGATATTGCAAGCAGGGGTTCCTTTGCCACGCTTTTACGAGTTGCGGATGCGCATGGAACTCGACAATGCTTTTAATCAACCGGCCTCGGCCATCTTGCATGCCGATACCTTGCTGCAAACATTTGCACCGCAATTGGACCGTGCTACCCACCAACGCTTATTGGACATTCAGCAAAGCAGTCATGCCCGGTTGTACAATTATGCAGGGGCCCTGCGCACCATTGATCAATTGATACAACAGCATGGCAAGCGGATGGGGAAAAAAGAACTGGCGGATTACAAAAACACACGCATTATCTGGCAGGCATTGGCGGCACAACCTCCCCAAACAGTAACAGTAAAAGCCACTACCTTGATTGAGCTAAAGCGGGATGCGGCTGGCTTGGTTACCCTGCCTGTGTCGAACGGGACGGATAGCCTGGGTTTTATATTTGACACCGGTGCCAATATAAGCACCACTACCGAAAGTACGGCCCAGCGCTTGGGCTTTGATTTTATGGAGGGTACGGTGTTGGTTACCTCTATTACTGGCAATCAAGTGCCTGCCCGTATGGCTGTTTGCCGCCAACTTTTTATCCGCCACATCGAAGTGCGCAATGCCGTGTTCTTGGTATTTCCCGATCAAGCCCTTTACATTCCCCAAATCAAATACCAAATAAACGGCATCTTAGGTTTTCCGGTTATTGAAGCGATGGGCGAAATGCAATTTGAAAAGAACAAGTTTTTGCGCATACCGCAACAACCCAGTCAATCAACCTTGCGCAATATGGCGCTTGATTTTTTAACGCCCGTTATAGAAATTGAAGGATTGAGCTACACTTTTGATACAGGAGCCGACCAAACCCTTCTTTACCAACCTTGGTACAAGCGGTTTTTTAGCCGCATCGATGGACGTTACCCGCTTGAAACGCTCCGTTATGCCGGTGCAGGCGGCGCCACTAGTCGCAAAGGTTATCGGGTTAGTTTTGCCGCTAAGGTGGCAGATAAAAACATTGTATTGGATAGCCTGCAACTTTTTCCAGAGCCGCTGAAAGGAAAAGAAGCCGATTATTATGGCAATGTAGGGCAGGACCTGATTGGCAAGTTCGACAAAATGACGATTAATTTCCGCTCTATGTTTATCCGGTTTGAGTAAGGGAATGAGGAATTGGGAATTGGGAATTGGGAATTTGGAATGAGGAATGAGGAATTTGGAATGAGGAATTGGGAAAGGGGAATTCGTGTAATCCGTGAAATTAGTCTACATCCGGGGTAAAAAAATCCATGTAACCAGTCTGCCGTCAGGCAGATACGTGCAATCCTAAGTAATTATTGGTAACAGAATGCAGCTTGTCTTTCCGCCGCAATTTATCGCATAATGCAAAAATCCGTGTAATCAGTGCAATCAGTCTACATCCGTGGTATAGCAATCCGTGTTACCTCACTGCCGTAAGGCAAATCCGTGCAATCCTTTATAATCCGCATTAAAGTAATGGGGCCTATCTTTACACCACAATTGATACAGATGATACGACTGACGATACTCTTTATAAGCAGCTTGTTTTTTACAATCCTTGCCCATGCACAAACCGCCCCCGAAGTCCCGGCAAAAGCTGACACCGCCCTCTACCTGCGTTTTCCGTTTGTGCCGCCCTTTAATCTGTACAAAGTGCCCGACAGTACCCTTTTTACCAAGGCTGATTTAAAAAAGAAAAAAGCAACATTACTGATAGTGTTTAGTCCCGATTGCGACCATTGCCAGCATGAAACCACGGAACTAACGGCCAAAATCAAGCAGTTTAAAAAAGTACAGATTGTGATGGCCAGTTGGTTGCCTTACGACCAGATTAAGCAGTTTTATAATGATTACCATATTGCGGACTATCCCAATATTACCATGGGTTGGGACAAAGCCTTTATGCTACCGCCCTATTATAAATTCCAAAGCCTGCCCTTTATGGCCCTGTACGATAAACAAGGCAATCTGATAAGTGTGTTTGAGGGCACGGTATCGTTGGATAAGGTGGCGGCGGCTTTTGAATAGTGACGGGGCCTGGCATTGTCCATGGTCCATTGTCCATGGTCTATGGTCCATGGACTATCGACCATCAAACTCATTTTTGCATCCCAAGACATAGCAAGATTATAGGGAAACGTTCACGGTTGCCCCGTCTTTTGGATATTGGGTTGGCCACCTGCTGCCAATTACCTCCATTGTTCCCATCTTGGCAGCGCCAAAAATAAAGTAAGCAACAACTTGCCAAAAACCCCCAATCCGTCCTACTTTTGCACATCTTTTCATCCAAAAATTACAGCATATAATGAAAGTTACAGTAGTTGGGGCTGGGGCCGTAGGTGCTACCTGCGCCGATAACATTGCCCGTAAAGAGCTTTGCGAAGAATTAGTATTGGTAGACATTAAGGAAGGCGTGGCCGAAGGAAAGGCGATGGACCTGATGCAAACCTGCCAGTTGCTGGGTTTTGATACCAAAGTCATTGGCAGCACCAACGATTATACCAAAACGGCCGGTACCGATGTGGCGGTAATCACCAGCGGTATCCCCCGTAAGCCGGGTATGACCAGGGAAGAGCTGATCGGCATTAACGCCGGTATTGTAAAAGGTGTTACCCAAAGCATCCTGCAACATTCGCCCAACGCTATCATCATTATCATCAGCAATCCCATGGATACCATGACCTACTTGGCGTTGAAGAGCAGTGGCTTGCCCAAGAACAGGATCATTGGCATGGGCGGTATATTGGACAGTGCAAGGTTCCGCTACTACCTCAGCCAGGCCATTCCTTGCTCGCCCAACGATTTGCAGGCTACCGTTGTAGGTGGTCATGGCGATACGACCATGATACCCCTTACCAGGTTGGCCACTTATTGCGGCACACCCGTAGCCGATCATTTGGCTGCCGATGTTTTGCAAAAAGTAGCGGCCGATACCATGGTAGGCGGTGCCACCCTTACTGGTTTATTGGGTACCTCCGCTTGGTACGCTCCCGGCGCTGCCGGTGCAGCCTTGGTGGAAGCCATTGTGCGAGACGAAAAGAAACTGATGCCTTGCTGCGTAAGCTTGGAAGGAGAATATGGTCAAAACGATATTTGCTTAGGCGTACCCGTAGTGATTGGTAAAAACGGCTGGGAAAAGATTGTTGACTATAAATTGACTGCCGACGAGCAAGCTGCTTTTAACAAAAGTGCCGATGCCGTAAGGAATATGAACGGTGTATTGGCTACTTTGAGCCTTTAGTTAATGGATAGTTGATAGTGCGCTGATGCCTTTAGCCGCAACTTTCAACCTTCAACTTTAGACTTTAAACTTACAAAATATAGCTGTTCCCAAAAGGGGCAGCTTTTTTATTGACCCATGCATAACCGCCTTTTTCTACAAACGCACCCCATAACGCTGCAAAAATTTTCTCAAAATGTGTATTGCCCCCCACTACGGGGAATGGGGGAGTATCTCCGGTTCAACGGGTGGTTAATTTTTAAATAGCTGATTTACAGTCGTTTACACATTCGATTTGTGATAATTTTAACATCATTGTTTTTTCTGGCATGGTTTTGCAACATAGTATATCAAAATGTTAGAAATATTTTATCACAGATAAAACTTACAATTATGAAGCAACTATTAATTATAATCGGCAGCGCTATATTATTATTTTCATGTAAAAGCAAGTCAGCCGAAGGGGCAAAAGTACTTGGCGCATCAAACGATGCCGAATATGCTGAATTTGTAAAATGGAAAGAAGCTAAAGAAGAAGCCAAAGAAAAAAATAGCGCAACCACAAAGCCGGTAGCAACCAATCAGGTTGTAAAAACAGTGGTGGTAAAACAGCCCGTTGCTGCACCAACTCCTGCCCCAGTGGCACCCCGTAAAAAAGGATGGAGCAAGGCTGCTAAAGGAACCGTAATTGGTGCGGGTGCGGGTGCTGTGGCAGGTGCCATTATCAATAAAAAAGACCGTGGTACAGGTGCCGTAATCGGTGGTATATTGGGTGCCGGTGCGGGTTATGGCATTGGACGCTCGATGGATAAAAAAGATGGACGCAATTAAGCAAGCATACAGGACGGTGGTTGTTGAAAGCGGAAGCTATTACTCGTTAATGGTTTCCGCTTGTTTTATTACTAAAACTCATACAACTTGAATTATTTCGATATCATACCCGTTTTGGTTATACTGCTCTTTACCGTGTTTTGCTATCATAAAGGATTTATCAAATCTTTGCTGATGATTGCGGTATGGGGTGGGGCGCTGGCATTGGCCATCTGTTTTTACCCCTCCATGGGCGATTGGCTGGAGCTTAACTTTTTGGTAGACCCCCAATGGCTGAACCCTCTGGCTTTTGCTGTTTTGTTTTGCTTGGCCGCATTGGTAGGATATATCCCCCATCTATTGATAAAGAAATGGGTGCCTGCCGAAGTGCACCGCAAACCTTTTAATAAAATAACTGGCATCCTACCCGGCCTTGCATTGGGATGGTGTGCCGCTTTGTTGATTACAAAAGTTTCCACCGCATCCACATTGCCCAGTTTTTCAGCAGCCGTATCGAACAGTTTTTTTGCACAACAATCAGATAGTTCAACTGATTGGCTAGAAGGGGAACTGGCTACCGTTTTTACCACACCAATCGAGGAAAAAATTGCTGCCGCCAATGAAACGGAAACAAATGTGCCGGACGCTGAGCAGTTTAAAACCAGCCATTATGTACGGCGGCCCGATTTAGAGCAGGAGATGCTGCAATTGATAAATGCAGAGCGGCGCAAGCGCATGCTCAAACCCTTGCAGGCAGATACCCTATTGCAAGCAGTAGCGCAATTGCACGGGGCCGACATGCTTGTGCGGGGCTATTTTTCGCACCGCTCGCCCGAAGGCCTTGATCCCTTTGCGAGGATGAAGCAAGCGAGCATCCGCTACCGCACGGCTGGGGAAAATCTGGCCCATGCTTCCACATTGCCATTGGCCCATAATGGCCTCATGAACTCCCAAAGCCACCGGGAGAATATCCTCAATCCCCGCTTTGGCAGATTGGGCATCGCCATATTGGATGCGGGCAAAAAAGGGTTAATATTTGTACAAGAGTTCCGGGACTGATTTTCTCAGAATAGCATCCCAATAATCAGTGAAAACACCAAGGCGGAGGGCGAAAACCCTTTCAAGCTACATTATAGTGTTAACGAAACTGCTACACCCGCTAGGCCAAACAATACTTTGATATCTAAAAAATACCTTATCTTATCGACGATAAGGCACTTCCTTGTCTACCAAAACAAGGAAGGACAATTTGTAAAATCAAAGTTTTGGCTACGTTTTCGGTTGTACAAACGTGGCGGCACAAATGGAAAAAATGGCTCAAATAGGAACCAAACTGTACAAGAACGAGCAAAAGAAAATATTGGGCGGCGGTGCCTCTGTTCCGCATCCGATTAGCATCGACTGTTTTGATGGAAATGTGATCAGTATGACCTGCCCCGCCGATTATCATGGCGTGGTAAACAATCAGCAAGGCAGTATCAAGTGTTGCCATTATACCATCGATTGTTGTTACACATGGACTTGTTTTGGAGCAACTGGACTTACCTACCAAGGCTCAGCCTGCACGATGTTGATGCAATACCAGTAGCAACAGATGAACGGTCTGTAGGGGTTACGTTATATGCTATGCCATCTAAAAAATCAGGTGGCCGTTTCACCGCTTTTCCATCGTCCACACATCATTATCGTACCTAAAGTGGGGATGGTTGGGCGTACCGCCATATTTGCCACCGGTAATGTAGATTTTATTGTGGTGCACGGTGGCCGCAATACCTCCACGGGGCAGCCAAGGCGCATTTTGGGTTTGCCAATGGATACCATCGGCACTAAAAAGTACTTGGCTAGAAAACTGCCCATTTCTATTGCAGCCCAATAGCCAAATTTTACCATCAAAAACCAGTGCCGCATACCCAAATATTTGCTCCCCTTGCACAATAGCGTCGGTAAGTTTTTGCCAGTTCAATCCGTCGCTAGAGCGCCACACATCATTGTTGAGCAAATAAAGTTGGTTGTTCAGCAGCACAATCTGGGTGCCGCTTCTTTTGCCAAAAGGAAGTTGCTCCCGTTGTTTCACCCAGTTGATGCCATCATCCGAATTCCAAATGTCCGAGTACTGGGTTTTCTTGTCTTCGCCACCGATGATCCATATTTTATTATCAAATACAAAAGGGTGATAAAAGAAGCGCTGGGGTAGATTGCTATGCTCCGATAAACTGTCCCAATGTTGGTAATCGGTGGTTTTGTAAACGGTAGGTCTAAACGCAAATGTTTCAATGTTGCCTTTTAAATGGCCCAGCCCATACATCGCCCCTTTAAAATAAACATAGTCTAAAAAAGCCAGGTTGTTGATGGCATTGGGCAAGGGTGATTTTGTCCATTGCGATCCGTCGGAGGAAAACCAGTTGCCGTCGGGGTGAAAGGCCCATAAGGTATCGTGGATGCTAAATAGCTGGAAATTATAATTCTTCTTCCATGCGGCACTGTCCAGCAGTTTTTTCCAAACATAGCCCGTATCAGTACCGGCAGTTGGTTGGGCCTGTTTTGCCGACTTATTATCATGGTTGGGATGGACGCAAGATACCAGCAATATAAAAAGGAAAGGGGTTATTTGTTTCATCGCTTTCACTGTTTACATATTTAAATGATACAGCGGGAGATCGTCCACTTTTGCCACACTCCTGTATAGTCCAACCGCTGTTACTGGTTTTGCTTTTTCAACGCTTCGGCCATCATGAGGGTATGTGCCAACGATTTTGTACTGCTCCAATCGCCATGGCCCACAATTACATATTTAGGATTTTTGCATTTCTGCTGCACTTTTTTAATGGTAGCGGCATATTCTTTTTTATTGGCATCGCCCAAGTAACCCAAATCCTCATCTTCCACACTTTTTATCAAGCAGGCACCGTACAGGATTTTTTGTTGCTTAAACCAAATGACAATATTGTCGGGGGCATGACCCTCGCCAGGGTAATAGGTTTCAATACTATATTTGCCAAGGTTAAAAACCGTATCCTTTGTCATCAAGAACTCCGCCCTTTTTTTATGGTTCTTTTTGCTCAGTTCATCGGTACGAACGGTGGTATAGGTTTTAATGCCCTGCCGCCGGTAATATTCCAGCCCACCCGTTCTGTCATCGTGAAAATGGGTGGGTATGCACATCACTACCCGTTGGTGGTGCTTAAGTTGGATGCTGTCCAGCAATGGCTGAAATTGGGTGGTATCCCAAGGGGTATCAAAAAGTACCACCCCTTTGGGGGTAACCAGGTACATGCCGTTGGCCGGAACCCTGTAATCTTTGTACAAATTATAAGTGGTATAAATGTAAAAGTCACCCGTTAAGCGGGTGATTTGCAAACTACTATCGGTTGATTGTCCAAATGTACCGATTAAGGAAAAGATAAAAGTGATTGTTAATACCGTTCTGCGCATACTGCTGCTGTAAATTGTTCGATTGTTGCTGATGAAATAATCGCTAAAGTGGTGCATTGTGCCAGAAGGGTACCGTGTTGGGCCCGCCCGGCCACCAATGCTCAATTAGTGCTGTGGCTTAAAATTAAACAAAATGTTGATGCGGAAATTTTAAATGGATAGGCGGCTGATTTATTATTTGACCGCTTCGGGCAAGCCGTTTGGGTCCAATAAAAGAATTGCCCTTTGCTGCAACGGCCACAACATACGCTGGAATTCCTCCGGGAAGCCCTGGTTTTATTCCGGGGACCCTTGGAAAAGGAAAAATGTATGTTGGAATTGTTCCCGGAACCCCTGGTTTTATTCTAGGATACGCTGGGAGAGGAAAATCGAGTATCAAGTACTTAGTAGCAAGTATTCAGTACCTAGTCACTCTTAAAGCGGGGTGTCGGCAAAGCCTCCATATCCAGCATCCAGTATCCAGTATCAACTATTCCCTATTCACTATTAACTATTCACTTTCCCCTCTCACCTTTCAACTTTCAACTTTCCCTCCCCCAACTTCCTCTCCCGCTTCCACCAAAATCCGTTACTTTTGCACCAAAATCGAAAGGAGCGCAAGTTCATGAAGCATATTAGGAATTTCTGCATTATCGCACATATCGACCACGGAAAGAGTACACTGGCCGACCGTTTGCTGCAAGCAACCAATACCATTAGCGAGCGGGACATGCAGGCCCAAGTGCTTGACGATATGGACCTGGAACGGGAGAAAGGCATTACCATCAAGAGCCACGCCATCCAAATCAACTACAAATTGAACGGGCAGGAATATATCCTGAACCTGATTGATACCCCCGGCCACGTGGATTTTAGCTACGAAGTGAGCCGGGCATTGGCCGCCTGCGAAGGGGCTTTGTTGTTGGTGGACGCCACCCAAGGGATACAGGCGCAAACCATCAGCAACCTGTACTTGGCCATCGACAACGACCTGGAAATCATTCCCGTTATCAACAAAATTGATATGGACGGGGCCATGATTCCCGAGGTAAAGGACCAAATCATCGACCTGATTGGCTGTAAGGACGAAGACATCCTACTGGCTAGCGGCAAAAGCGGTATCGGCGTTACCGAAATCTTGGAAGCCATCGTTAAACGCATCCCACCGCCCAAGGGCGACCCCAAGGCGCCCCTACAGGCCCTGATTTTCGACAGTGTGTTCAACAGTTTCCGCGGTATCATCGTTTATTACCGTATTAAAAACGGTAGCCTGAAAAAAGGCGAAAAAGTGAAGTTTTACAGCACCGATCAAGAATATGAGGCCGATGAAGTGGGTATTTTGAAATTAAAAATGTCGCCCCAGCAAGAAGTGCAGTGCGGCGATGTGGGCTATATCATCACCGGCATCAAAAATGCCAAGGAAGTAAAAGTGGGCGATACGCTCACCACCGTGGTTAACCCCACACAAGAGTACATCAAGGGTTTTGAAGAAGTGAAGCCGATGGTATTTGCGGGCATCTTCCCCGTGGAAACCGATCAGTTTGAGGAACTGCGTGATTGCATGGAGAAACTGCAGCTCAACGATGCCTCCCTTACTTTTGAACTGGAAACCTCACAGGCCTTGGGCTTTGGTTTCCGTTGCGGGTTCCTCGGCCTGCTGCATATGGAAATCATCCAAGAGCGGCTGGAAAGGGAATACAACCAAACGGTGATTACCACCGTGCCCAACGTGAGCTTTATTGCTTACACCACCAAGGGCGAAAAAATATTGGTGAACAACCCGGCCGAACTGCCCGACCCCAGCCGCACGGATAGAGTGGAAGAGCCTTTCATCAAAGCACAGATCATTACCAAGCCGGAATACATCGGCAATATCATGACGCTCTGCATCGGCAAGCGGGGCATGTTGACCAGCCAAAGTTACTTAACCACCACCCGTGTGGAACTGAACTTTGAAATGCCGCTGACAGAAATTGTATTTGACTTTTACGATAAACTCAAAAGCCAAACCAGGGGCTATGCGTCATTCGACTATCACCCCATCGGCTACCGCGAAAGTGATATTGTGCGCATGGACATCATGCTGAACGGCGAAAAAGTGGATGCCCTGAGTGCGTTGATCCACCGTGGCCGGGCGCAGGAGTTTGGCCGCAAGCTCTGCGAAAAGCTAAAAGAGCTGCTCACCCGCCAACAGTTCCAAATTGCGATACAAGCGGCTATCGGAGCCAAAGTAATTGCCCGTGAAAACATCAGCGCCATGCGTAAAGACGTAACGGCCAAATGTTATGGCGGTGATATCAGCCGTAAGCGCAAGTTGTTGGAAAAGCAGAAAGAAGGCAAGAAACGGATGCGCCAAATCGGCAACGTAGAAGTACCGCAAGAAGCGTTCTTGGCGGTGTTGAAGCTCGACGACTGATGATGTGCTGATTAGCTGATGGGATAATGTGCTAATTTGATAATGTGCAAATGGGCAAATGTGCAGATGTGCAAATGTTTAAGGTCGAGCCTTACAAGCACGCTTGGGTCGGTACAAACAGTGCTGAGTTGAGTATGTGCCAATGACTTAAGAGGGAGCTTGTTTTTCAAGTTTTACGCATTGATTTTTATTTAAGAATTACTGTTATGACAGAGAAAAAACTTACGAACCCAACCAAAGGTGAGAAGAGAGCGTACAAGGACAAACTTGAAAGAGGGCAAGGGATGAATTTGGATGCGAGGGATACAAATGAAATAAATGCAAGTAAAATAAAGGACCCTCTTTACAAAGAAAAAGAAATAGAAAGATCTCTGGATGGCTCAAGTGGCACTGAATATTGGCGTGATGAAAGAGGCTTGGGTTCCTATCCTAAACATGACGACTACGGGGAGGAGAGTAATCTTTAAGCATTTATAACTCGTAACTAAACAACTCGCAACTAGAAGTAACCATCAAAGCAAAAAAACTACTCAAACTCATAACTCATCATTCATAACTCATAACTCAAAATAACCATGTCCGATTTTTCATTAAACCCCCGCCTAGAAGTAACCGTTCGCATCATCGCCAAGGGCAGCGATGCCCCATTGACCGGTGAAGCCTATAAAGTACGTTTGTTCGACAAAGATACTTTTGATGATGACTACATCGGCGAAAGCGGCCTGGATGCCAATGGTGTAGCACATATCGCTTTTACCCACGACGCATTCAGCGATTTGGGCAGTTTTGAAACCCGCCCCGATTTTTATTTCGTAGTAGTAAAAAACAACGTGCAAATTTTTCAAAGCCAAGTAATGGAAGAGATTGATTTGGATACGGTGGAGCAATTTAAAATGGGCAAGGGCGAAGTGATTGATCTGGGAACTTTTTTGGTGGAGGGCTAATCGTTTTGTTGTAATGGATAATGCTACCTTACAAGCAGCGATTGATTTATTGGCCAAGACGCCCAAGTACAACGAGCCTTTTGTTGGGTTCCATGAAAATGATAGCCATGGGTTTGGCTACACTATAAAAGCCAACAAAGAAGGTTTGGTAAAGCTGGCAGCCACTTTGCTGGAAGCGGCGCAACATGATTATGAGCATGCTACTATTCAAAATATTCCGTTAGAAATTGATAAGCAGATACAAACTGCTGAAGATGGCTTACTTCCCGAAGCTATTGAATTGGCAGAAAAAGCGGAAACCTTTGCTATTCCTGCCACCCCTAAACCGCATTGGGCCAAAGCTTTTTTTTCAAAAGCAGGATGCTTGGTGGCCTTGGCGTTTATTGTTGTATCCCTGGTGGCAGGAGTTATTGTGGTGTTGAAATGGATTTTTTAGCATCGAAGCTATGGCGTAATTTAAAATGGACCGCGGCAGAGGGATTGATTTGGATACTTTTTTGGTGGAAGGATAGGGCTGCAATTACGAGTTACGAATAATGAATTACGAATAGTGCATCTCCCGTTTTGAATGCTCTGTTTATCACTCGTCATTGTTCATTTGCTGGCCTTGAATCAGCACAATGCGCTTTGTGTGGCATCATTCGTCATTCATCATTCATCATTCATCATTCGTCACTCATCATTTCCTCGCTCACACTCAAACACCACACTTCCCGTTCCATCCTTCAATGCAATAACGCCCTTGCGGATATCGGCAAAACTTTTAACGTTGGTGGCCAAATATTTCAGTACCAAACTTTCGGCCGGGGTTTTATCGCAGGCTTTTTCCGTAGCCTTAATATTGCTTAGCAACAATGTAGCCCCTACGGCGTGGTAAGTACCGCTGAAACGGTTGCAGCCCGCAAATCCCGAAAAGCTGCTGTCGAAATCAAATTGAATAAAGATGCCGCTCGGCAGTGGGGTGGGCTCGTCTTTTTGTTGTATCCGGATACTCATTATTTTCCATTTGCCCGCCAGTAAGGTATTAAAAGTAGGCTGTGTAACGGGTATCACCGTTTCCACTGTATCAATCTTATCCGGCTCCGGTTGTTTTACCACCACTTTGTTTACACGGGTGCGCCGGGTTACCACTTTTTTGTTTTGGGCAGCTACCTCAGTTGCAAAAACCACCAAGGCCAATAAAACCATCATCAAACGATACTGTTTCATCTTTTCTTTTTTATCAATAACAAAATGGATATTGGCACTATCGGTACCATTGGGTTAAGGATCGCAGCATTGAGTATTGCTGTTTGGTAAACAAATGTAAAGAATCTGCCATGTTTTGTCGGATATTTTTTTGTTGACCCACCGCCCCCTACTTTTGCGCCAATTTTATAAGTATGAGAATAGTATGGACGATTGCTGCGCTGTTATCAACAACAGTTGCATTTACACAAAATACGGTTGACCTCGATCCCATCACCATCACCGCCAGTAGGAGTTTGCAAAAGATAACCACTACCGGCCGGGCCATTACCGTGGTAGATGGCAAACAGTTTGCCCAACTGCCCGTTAACTCGTTGGACGAACTGCTGAAATATGTGCCGGGCGTGGAAGTACAGCAGCGGGGGCCTGCGGGTGGTCAAGGCGATATCATCATCCGCGGCGGTACTTTTCAGCAGGTATTGGTATTGTTGGACGGTATTAAAATGAACGATCCCGTAACTGGACATTTTAACGGCTACATCCCCATTGCACCTTACGAAATAGAACGCATCGAAATATTGCGAGGCCCCGCTTCCGCCATTTATGGCGCCGAAGCCGTGGGCGGTGTGATCAATGTAATCACCAAAAGCTTTAGCGGGGTACAAAAAAACAAACAGGAAAAAGGCACGGCCTCGGTAGGCCTGGGCGAGTATGGTTTGATACAAGGCAACCTCGGCTACTTTAAAAACACGGGTAAAATGAACCTCGCCGCAGGCCTATACAGCAACAACAGTGAGGGCCAATTGCTGCGGGGGAACAACCGGGGCTATTTTTACAATACGACTGGCTCGGCCTCGGCTGGTTTTGCGTTGCGCAATAACTGGCAACTGTTTGTCCGCAGTAGTATCGATAGGCGCAGTTTTGCCGCCCAAAATTTTTACACCACATTTGCCAGCGACACCGCCACCGAAAAAGTGGTAAGCTGGTGGAACCAAATTAAGTTGGCCCGTCAAAAAGAGCGGAGCAGCGATGTGGTGGATGTGGTGTACAAACAACTGCGGGACCAATACCAGTTTTCCAGCAAGGCAGCTTACAACGATAACCGCTCGGCCTATGCTGCGGTGCAATATGTGCACACAACCAAAGCCAGCGATTTGGTCAGCCTGAATTATGGCCTTACCGCCGATTGGCGCAGCATCCGCTCCAACGATCGGGGCAACCACAGCACTTTGCATGGGGCCAGTTTTTTAGCCGCCTCAATCGGTAAGCGTCAATGGCGCATCAACCCTGCCCTGCGCTTGGATTATGACGAAAACTATGGCGTAGAATTGTTGCCCCAACTCAATGCTTCTTACCAATTGAAGCAGTGGGTGTTCAGGGCCAATGCGGGCCGGGCCATCCGCAGTGCCGATTTTACGGAGCGGTACAATAATTACAACAAAGCTTTGGTAACGGGCGGCAGCATCGGCAACCCCGACCTCAGCACCGAAAAATCTTGGGGTTATGATGCAGGGGTGGATTTTGTGACAGCGCATGTTAAAATTTCCGCCTCGGCATTTTTGCGTACCCAAAATGATGTGATTGATTGGACGCCCACGCCCTATGCCGAAATGCCCCGGACCATCAACCTATTGCCGAGCGGCAAGTATGCACTGGCCAAAAATGTAAAAACGGTCGAAACCCGTGGGGTGGAGCTGGATATAGCTTTTAACCACCAATGGGGCGGCCATCACCTCTATGCCAATGCTGGCATAACCCTGCTGCGCTCAACCAGCAGCGACTCGGTACCATCGTTCTATATCATTGCCCACGCCAAAGCCATGGCACAGGCTAATTTGATTTATACTTACAAGGGGTTGAGTTTTGCTGCCAATGCCATTTACAAAGAGCGCAATGCCCAAGAAGCTGCGGCCATCAAGGCCAGCATCAGCAAAAGCTATGCGGTGCTCAACCTCAAATTGCAATACCAGTTTTATCGGCAAATGTCCGCTTATATCGCCGCTACCAATGTGGGCGACCTGCGCTACAGCGACCTCCTCGGCAGCCAAATGCCCGGTAGGTGGGTGATGGCGGGGGTTAGTGTGGTTTGGTGATAATAATGAATAGTGAATAATTAATAATGAATAGTGGCCCCGTCTGGTATTTGAGAGTTGAAAGTGGGGGGCCGTCAGGTTTCCAACCAACGGGAAAGAGACAGGCCTTGAACTTGGAACATGCGGCCCCCGTCTGGTTTTTAACCAACGGGGAAGGGAAATAACTTTGGACTTTAAACCTTAAACTTGAAACATACAGCCCCCGTCTGGTTTCCAACCAACGGGGGAAGGGCCGCCCCCAACCTTCGACTTTAAACCTTCAACTTGAAACATACAGCCCCCGTCTGGTTTCCAACCAACGGGGAAGGGCCGCCCCAACCTTCGACTTTAAACCTTAAACTTGAAACATGCAGCCCCCGTCTGGTTTCCAACCAACAGGGAAGGGAAGCTTCAACCTCAAACTTTGAACTTTAAACTTTGAACATTGAAACTTTGAACAAACAACTAATTTTGCAAAAAAAAACAACGATGGACTTTTTAAAAGACTTGCAGATCAACAATACAAATCCCGGTGTTTCTACGGGTAGCGAATGGATGGCGGCCTCCACACAAGCCGACAGCGAAAGCATCACTTCTAATTCACCAGTAGATGGCCAAGCCATTGCCTCCGTAACCGTGGCCAGCAAAGCCGATTATGAGGCCGTAGTGGCCAAGGCCGAAGCCGCTTTTGTAAGCTGGCGCCAATGGCCGGCACCCAAGCGGGGCGAAGTGGTAAGGCAAATGGGCGAAGCCCTGCGGGCAAAAAAAGAAGCCTTGGGCAAGTTGGTGAGCTACGAAATGGGCAAGAGCCTGCAAGAAGGACTGGGCGAGGTACAGGAAATGATCGATATCTGCGATTTTGCCGTAGGCCTTAGCCGTCAACTCCACGGCCTTACCATGCACAGCGAACGCCCTGCCCACCGCATGTATGAGCAGTACCACCCCTTGGGCATCGTGGGCATTATCTCCGCCTTCAATTTTCCCGTAGCCGTTTGGAGCTGGAATAGCATGCTGGCTTGGGTTTGCGGTGATGTGTGCATCTGGAAGCCCTCCGAAAAAACGCCCCTTTGCGGCATTGCTTGTCAAAAAATAACAGCCGAGGTTTTTGCCAAAAACGGCGTGCCAGAGGGTGTAAGTTGCTTGGTAACCGGCGGCAGGGAAGTAGGTGAGTGGCTCAGCAACGATACCCGCATTCCGCTATTGTCGGCCACGGGCAGCACCCGCATGGGCAAGGCCGTAGCGGCAGCCGTGGGCCAACGCTTGGGCCGCAGCCTGTTGGAGTTGGGCGGCAACAATGCCATCATCATCAGCAAAGACGCCGATTTGGATATGTCGCTCATCGGTGCTGTATTTGGGGCCGTGGGTACCGCCGGACAGCGTTGCACCAGCACCCGCCGCCTCATCATACACGAATCGGTGTACGATACCTTTAAAGAAAAATTGGTAAAAGCATACGGACAGTTGCGCATCGGCAATCCCTTGGACCAGCACAACCATGTAGGGCCATTGATTGATACCGATGCCGTAAAAATGTACAGCGCATCTATCGAAAGCTGTAAGGCCGAAGGCGGTAATTTTGTAGTAGAAGGCGGCGTACTCACCGGCGAAGGCTACGAAAGTGGTTGCTATGTAAAGCCCTGTATTGCCGAAGCACAGAATAGCTACGCCATAGTGCAGCACGAAACCTTTGCGCCCATTTTGTATTTGATGAAATACAGTACATTGGATGAAGCCATTGCCATGCAGAACGGTGTGCCGCAGGGCCTTTCCTCGGCCATCATGACGCTCAACCTGCGGGAAGCCGAACAGTTCCTCGCTGCAGGCGGTAGCGATTGTGGTATTGCCAATGTAAATATCGGCACCAGCGGGGCCGAAATTGGCGGGGCATTTGGTGGCGAAAAAGAGACCGGCGGTGGCCGCGAAAGTGGCAGCGACGCTTGGAAAGTGTACATGCGCAGGCAAACCAATACCATCAATTATTCCACTACCCTGCCATTGGCACAGGGCATCAAGTTCGATTTATAGCCAAAAACGGCCAATTCCTGGGTAAAAGGCCCATGCTATTGGTTAATTGGCAAAAATACGTGGCAGCAGGTATTGGTAAGTACACAACTAATTTTACATTCGTAGTAAATAAATCAATTCTAATGAATAAGTTCAGAATAGGGGCCATGCTATTGGTGGCGCTAGCGACAGGGATGAGCGGCTTTTCGCAAAAAGGCAAAAAAGAAGCGCCCAAAGATTGGCATGTGCAAGACATGAAGGAAACCGGTTTTTATGGTGTAAGCCTCGATAAGGCCTATGCATTTTTAAAAGCCCGTAATGCCAAAAGCAAAACGGTGGTGGTGGCCGTAATGGACAGCGGTATCGACACCTTGCACGAAGATCTGAAACCCATTTTGTGGGTAAACCCCAAGGAGATTGCTGGCAATGGCAAAGACGATGACAACAATGGTTATGTGGATGACGTGCACGGCTGGAATTTTATTGGTGGCAAAGACGGTACCAATATCAACGAAAACAGTTCAGAAGCGGCCCGCATTTACCATAGCTACCGTAGCAAATACGAAGGAAAGGAGGTGTATGGCCTCAATGCAGCCGATCAAGCGGAGTACGATATGTGGGTAAAGGCTAAGGCCGAAGTAATGGGCGATGAAAAGAACAAAATAGATGTAGTTTTTTTTAAGCGGATGAATGAGAAGTTGGTAAAAGCGGATTCCGTTTTACAAAAATCAATGGGCAAAGCCACTTATACCGGTACAGAATTGTCGACTTACCAAACCCAAAGCCCAGCAGAAAAAAAGGCCAAAGACGAACTGCTTTCCTTTTTGAAAATTTACAATAAAATGAGCGACCCTGCATCGGGCATTTTGTCGGAGTTTGGCGAATTTGTTGCCAGTGAGGAAAAAAAGGAAAAAGAGAAAACCACGCCACCCCGCGACTGGCGCGCCGAAATTATAAAAGACGACCCGGAGAATTTGAACGATCGGAATTATGGCAACAACGATTTGATGGCGGGTACAGCAAGGCACGGTACACACTGCTCGGGCATAATTGCAGCCGCAAGGAACAACGGCAAGGGCATGGACGGTATTGCAGATAATGTGCGCATCATGATGGTAAGGGTAGTGCCCGATGGGGATGAACATGATAAGGATGTGGCCAATGGTATCCGCTATGCCGTTGACAATGGTGCCCAGATCATCAATATGAGTTTTGGTAAAGCCCTTTCGCCACACAAGCAATGGGTAGATGATGCGGTACGTTATGCCGAGAGCAAAGGTGTTTTGTTGGTGCATGCTGCTGGTAACGACAATGCCGATATGGATGAAAGCAGCAGCTTCCCCATAGCCGTGTTCAACAATGGCAAAAAAGCTTCCAACTGGATAAGCGTAGGTGCCAGTGGCGATCCTACCAATGGTGGGCTCACGGCTAGTTTTTCTAACTATGGTAAAAAAGAAGTAGATGTATTTGCACCCGGCGTGGATATTTATTCTACCGTGCCCGGCGGTAACACTTACGATAAAATATCAGGCACCAGTATGGCGGGCCCCGTGGTAGCAGGCATTGCAGCGCTTATCATGGAGCATTTTCCTACACTGAGCGCCAAGCAAGTTAAATTCGCTATCGAAAGGTCAACCAGCCCTATTACGGATAAGGTAACCAAACCCGGTACCGACGAAATGGTTCCTTTTAATACCTTGTCAAAAACCGGCGGTATTGTAAATGCTTACGAAGCGGTGAAATTGGCTGCTACTTTAAAAGGGGAAAAAAAAATTACCAAAGATGTATTGCCCAAACCCAAAATGGTAAAAAATCCTAAGGGTTGATGGGTTGATAAATAATATTGCAAAAAGGGTCGCTCATTTGGGTGGCCCTTTTTATTTTATCAATAACAAGCGCCTTGAACTTTAAACCTTGAACTTTAGACTTTAAACTTTAAACCTTTAACTTCAAACATTGAACAATCCAACATTGAACAACTCAACATTGCACAACGGAAAAACACCCCAATGGGGCGCTCTCCCTAAAAAGGGTTTTAGTAAAGTAAGGTACATAAGCTTAGGGGTAATATAAAAGTAGATTTCAGGGGTAAGCAAGACCTTTTCAGGATTGGCTTCTAAAAACGGGACCATGTACATGTTACAAAAAACGTTGTTGCAACTTCGTTTCCGTAAACAATACACAAAAGACGGCACCCCATAAAATATGGTTGCATCAACAACGTTTTTTCGTTAATTTTTTTTCAGCAGACCGAAAACCTGCTCCAGTGCAGGGGAAGCGGCGTACAGCTCCTGTATAAAGTGGCTGCCATAACGGCCATAAAAAGGAAGAAAGCTCTCAATCCGTTCCTGTAAGTTGCCCTTGGGGAAAAGGGTTGATTTTAGGGCATGGATATGGCGTTGCTGCGCATCGTAGTTGCGTTTTTTTGCCCGCAGCATCTTTTTTTCTAGGGCTTGTACTTTGTGCAGGGCTTTGGTTTGCAGGGCCAATACATGCTTTTGGAGGGTAGGGTCTACGGCAGCGGCTTTGTTGGCCAACTGCGCATAATAATCAGCCAATGTGGTTTGCTCGGTCGTTAACAAAAGGGCATCGCCGGATTCTTGTAACACCAATGCATTCAGTAAAGCCGTTTCGCTTTTGAACAAGTCGCTATCCGTTAGCGATAGTCCCTTGGCCTTGGCCACCATATCGGTCGCTATTACCAAAAAGGAATTGCGCAATATCTGCACAGGATAGGGCACCCCATAATGCACAAACAAATCTTTCAATTGCAGCCAATAAGCCAGTTCGCCACCGCCGCCTACAAACGCCACATTGGGCAATATGGTTTCTTGATAAAGCCCTCGTAAAATTACATTGGGGCTAAAGAGTTGGGGTTGTTGCGCCAATGCTTGCTGCAATTCGGCGGTAGTAAAATTGATATCGGTGTTGAGCACCGTATAACCAGCTTCGGTAGCCTCTATGCGTTCCCGGATACCATCGCCCAAATAAAATAAATTGATGGGACGGGGATAAGCTTGGGCTTTGTAGTTTTCTTCAAGCCGTGCCGAGGTTTGTGCAACAATGCCATTGGCGGTATGATGCAGCAAATCATCCGTAAACACGGGAGCCATTGTTTGCTTTAGCGCTGCATTATCGGGCAATAGCACCACTAGGCCATATTGCGCAAATAAACCATGCACCAAATGAAAAGTAGCTTGTTCAATGGTAGTACCCTTGGTATAGCAGGTTTGCAATAAGTCGATGATTTCCGCACCATGCGGTAGCACCAGCAGTTGCCCGGCAATGGTTTGTATTAGTTGCAGCAGGGCATCGTCCACCACCATGCGGCCAACCGCCCCTGTTTGTTTGGTTTGCCAATGATAGGTTTGCCCATCAATGGTAACCTCGCCCAGTTCCTCCAAGTCTGCGTCTTCGCTGCCCATATAATATACCGGTACAAAATTGTATTGCGGCAACTGCGCCGAGAGATGTTCTGCCAGTTTAATGGCATGCAGAATTTTATAAATAAAGTATAAATGCCCCGTAAAAATATTCGGCTGGTGTGCTGTGCAAACGGTAAATGTTGAGTCGTCTTTCAGTAAACGGATATGATTGTTCACTGCTTCTGATGCAGGCATGGATGCATACTGCGCTTCCAGTTGCGCCACCAACAAAGCCCTATCGGTAGCAAAAGCTTGCCGGGCCGCAATCGCCGCTTTGATGCCGGCCATATCAGGCCGATCTAAGTAAAAAGGCCGCAAAGCCTCCGCCCCGCTTATATAATCTGTAACAATATTTGAAAAAGCACCCGTTTCTCCGTAAGGGAGATATGAAGTAGAAAATTCCATTTTATTTTAAATATGCAAATGTGCAAATAGGCAAATGTGCAAAAAAGAAACCACTCGTTATAACCCGGTACTTTTGTACAATTACCTCGAATGCCCGCTTTTATGGTTGTTGCCAAAAATTATTACTGAGGCGACAACAGAATTTCTGTTGTTTTGTATCCATCATTTACATGCAAGATACTTCAAGCAATATTTTAAACTCCTCCGCTCATCCATTTGCAAATTTGCACATTTGCAAATCTGCACATTAACCAACCACTTCCCCCTCCAAATCATAATCATACGCCTTGGTAATTTTCACCTGTACAAACTCGCCGATGGGCAGTTTTTTAGGGCTGTTCACAATCACTTCATTGTCCACTTCCACACTGTCAAACTCGGTGCGGCCCAAGTAGCGGCCCGACTCTCTTTTGTCGATGAGCACTTTAAAGGTCTGGCCCACTTTGGCTTGGTTCTTCTCTAAGCTGATTTCTTGCTGCACTTCCATGATGGATTGGGCCCGCTCTTCTTTTTCCTCCTGCGGAATATCATCGGTCATATCGTAGGCACTGGTACCCTCCTCATGACTATAACTAAAAATACCCACCCGGTCAAAGCGCATTTGCTGTAAAAAGGTTTTCAGTTCCTCCACATCCGCCTCCGTTTCGCCCGGAAAACCCGCAATCAGCGTAGTACGCAGACAAATATCGGGTAGCTTTTGGCGGATGGCGCCCACCAAGTCCTCCATCTCCTCACGGGTAATTTGCCGCTTCATGGCCTTGAGCATATTGTTGGCCGCATGTTGCAGCGGCATATCCAAATAGTTGCAGATATTGGGCCTGTCCTTGATGGCATCAATAATCTCCATCGGAAATTTAGAAGGGTAGGCATAGTGCAGGCGGATCCATTCCAGCCCCGGCACATCCGCTAAAGCATGCAGCAGTTTGGGCAGTTCCCGCTTTTTATAAATATCTAGTCCGTAGTAAGTCAGTTCTTGGGCAATCAGCATCACTTCCTTTACGCCGCCCTGTACCAAGCGCTTGGCCTCATCCACCAGCGATTCGATGGGCCGGCTCACATGCTGCCCCCGCATCAACGGGATGGCGCAAAAGGAGCAGGTACGGTTGCAGCCCTCGCTGATTTTCATGTAGGCATAGTGCTGGGGGGTGCTCAGCATCCGTTCGCCCAGCAGTTCCGCCTTGTAGTCCGCATCAAACTGCTTCAGTATCAGCGGCAGTTCCATGGTGCCAAAATAGGCGTCCACTTCCGGTATCTCCGCTTCTAGGTTGTTTTTGTAGCGTTCGCTCAGGCAGCCCGTCACATACACTTTGTCCAGCTTGCCCCGCCTTTTTAGTTCCACATGGTCCAAAATGGTGTTGATGCTCTCCTCCTTGGCCTTTTCAATAAAGCCACAGGTATTGATTACCACAATGTTATGGTCCCGTTTGCCGCTCTCATGCACCACATCAATATCATTGGCCCGCAGCTGTCCGCTCAGCACCTCGCTATCCACCAGGTTTTTGCTGCAGCCCAGGGTAATGATGTTTACCTTATCTTTTTTTAACGTTTTTGTCTTCATGTAAGGTGCAAAAATACTGATAAAAGTGGGTAATTGGACGATTGGTTGCTAGGGTGATACCAGCTCCGGTTTTTTATGGCATCATCGTTGCGTCGCAATCACTTTGTCGGCATAACTTTGGGCTGCTTCAAAGCCTTTTTCCCGTAAAACGAAATTTCAGTTAAATTTTCCTTATTAACAAGCCACATATATACGTAAACAGTCGTTTGCCCACTTATTATTATTGAGTTTTTTTGGCGATTAATGTATTAGCTTTCTTAACATTTAATGCTCGTAATTGCCTTCCTAATCTATTATTTACTATGTCATTCGAGTATCGCTATTTTCCCGAGGAGGTATTTTGAAAATCCCAAGTTGGTATTCCATTTTAGTCCACAAATAATTATAAGCCTCAACTTCACCATGGAAAATTTTATAATCATGTTTGTTCCCTTTCTCGTCAAGATAAAAACATTCCCACTTTGTATAATTTTTAAATATTATACAAGCATCAGGCTTTAAGCCTTCGTCTAATGAATACCAACGTTCAGGAACATTATTCCAATACAATTTATCTTTTAACTCAATTAGTGTCATGTGTTATAATACTTCTAAATATTCAAATTCAAGTAATTGGGTTATTTCCCTGCTATCCAAATGTTTTTAACACCAAGCCCCCCATTTATCACCAAAAACAATCCGTGTAATCCGTGTAATTGTATTTAATAATCCGTGTCCCGCTATCCATATGTATTAATGCTGGACAAAACGTATCTTCGCACCACCAAAAATAAACAAAACCTCATATTAGTATCCCATAATGATAATGAGAAGAATGAACAAATTGTGGTTAGCAGCCCTGCTTTTGATCGCTTCCAAAAGTATTGCCCAAACCGACAGCGCCCAATCCCCGCTTAGCTTTAGTGCCTATATCGAAACCTATTATGCATACGATTTTGGCCAGCCCGGCCATCACAACCGGCCTTCGTTTTTGTATTCGCACAACCGGCACAATGAAGTCAACCTCAACCTAGGGTTGGTAAAAGCCAGCTATCAAAAGAAAGGGGTAAGGGCCAACCTTGGCTTAGCGGCAGGCACCTACATGAACGCCAATTATGCCTCGGATCTGGGTGTGATGCGCCATGTTTTCGAAGCCAATGCGGGGGTGAAAATTTCCAAACGCAAAGACATTTGGGTAGATGCGGGCATCTTTGCTTCGCATATCGGTTTTGAGAGTGCCATTGGCAAAGATTGTTGGACGCTGACACGGAGCCTCTTGGCCGAAACTTCACCCTACTATGAAACTGGTGCCAAGGTTTCCTATACCAGCGACAACGGCAAATGGTTCATCAGCGGACTGCTGCTCAACGGTTGGCAGCGCATCCAAAGAATAGATGGCAACAATACCCTTGCAGGCGGCCACCAACTTACTTTTAAGCCTAATGCGAAAATTACCTTGAACAGCAGTTCCTTTATTGGCAACGACAAACCCGACAGCGCCAAACAAATGCGTTATTTCCATGATTTTTACGGCATCTTGCAACTAAGTAGCCAATTGGCAGTAACGGTAGGATTCGACATCGGTGCCGAGCAAATCGCCAAGGGCAGCAAACGCTATCATACTTGGTACTCGCCTACCGCTATCGTAAAAATGAATCCCGATGAAAAAAATAGCATTGCCGCCCGGCTGGAATATTACAGCGACCCCCACGGCGTTATCATCCCTACCGGTACGTCCAATGGATTTAAAGCATGGGGCTACTCCCTCAACTACGACCGTGCCATCAGGGACAACATTATTTGGCGACTTGAAGCGAGGGGCTTTTCCGGCAAAGACAAAACATTTGATGGTAAAACAGGGCTGACGAATACCAATTTTTGCATCACTACGGCACTGGCGATTGGTTTTTGATGATTTATTGCGGGCATTTCCCACAGGGCTGCCCGGCTGATTCTTTCGGATGTCATAAGCTAAATCCTGGGGCAAAAGCTCCACAAGCCAGCAGAACAACACGAAAAGCGTACAAATAATCGCTACCACTACCCCATAAAAACACATGGGGTCGCTCCACCTTACCCGGTAAAGTACAATACCCTTATCTGGTGTTCGATAGATTACCAACATTTTCAATAAATTTGGAAAACGTTAAATAGCGAGTAAGTGTAATGAAACTATATATAAAAAACATGGTTTGCAGCCGGTGCAAAATGGTCGTGAAAGCACAACTGGAAAACATAGGGCTCCATCCCTTGTCCATCGATTTGGGCGAAGCAGAAATTGAAGGCGATTTATCGAAAGATCAATGGGAGCAACTCAATACCTCGTTAAAGTCTGTAGGTTTTGAACTTATCGGGAACAAAAAAAGTAGGACCATTGAGAAAATAAAAACAGCTATTGTTACATTGGTTCATCATTCCGAGGATCATTTAACAACCAATCTATCGGAGTTCATCACCTCACAAATACATCAGGATTATAATTATTTGAGCAACCTTTTTTCGGAAGTAGAAGGTATAACTATCGAGAAATATTTTATAGCCCAACGCATTGAAAGGATCAAGGAACTGATCGTATATGACGAATTAACTTTGTCGCAAATCGCCGACCAATTAGGTTACAGTAGTGTTGCTTATTTATCCAACCAATTTAAAAAAGTAACAGGTTTTACACCCAGTTATTTCAAGTCGTTAAAAGAAAGTAAGCGCAAGAATATAGAAGAACTGTAAATCTTACAACACCTATACAAAATTCCACAATAGTAGCCTGTAATAGCGCAATTACCTTTGTGCTAAACAAAAAGACAATGACACATACATATAAAGTTACAGGCATGACTTGCGGAACTTGTGAAGCAAAAGTAAAAAGTAGTTTGCTGATGTTACCCAATGTTACTGACGTGGAGGTTTCCAAAGAAAAGCAATCGGCAACTATTACCATGGACAAGCATATTGCCCTTTCAATACTTCAAAATGCGTTGGATAAAAAGTATGCAATAACAGCAGCAGAACACAACGAAACGGCTGAACAGGCTAAAGGATGGCTTTCTACATACAAGCCCATTTTACTAATTTTTGCCTATGTAACCACAATTTCCATCATTGCAGGGTTGCATCAAGGTGCCTTCCACTGGATGCAAGCCATGAATGTTTTTATGGCAGGCTTTTTTCTTACTTTTTCTTTTTTTAAAATGCTCGATTTGAATGGCTTTGCCGAAAGCTACAGCATGTACGACATTGTGGCTAAAAAAGTAAAAGCCTGGGGCTATATATATGCCTTTGTTGAGTTGGCCTTGGGTATTGCCTATGCTACCAATTTTCAGCCACTTGTTACAAATATGGCAACATTTGTTGTGATGACAATAAGCATCATCGGGGTATTACAAAGCGTATTGAACAAAAAAAAGATACAATGTGCTTGCTTGGGAGCGGTTTTTAACCTGCCCATGAGCACCGTAACGATTGTTGAAGATGCTTTAATGATCGCCATGAGCGGCATCATGTTGGTAAATATGATGTAATTTTAAATTCATTTAAACACATACCTTTGCAATAGTGAAAAAAATAGTAGTCATATTACTGCTCCTTGTCTACAGCGCTGCAACCATGGGGGTAACCATCCATATGCACTACTGTATGGATGAATATGTGGGATGGAGTTTATGGCATGCTGAAAAAGGCAATAAGTGCGGCAAGTGTGGCATGAAGGAAAAGAAAGGCGGATGCTGTAAAGATGAACACAAGCAGGTGAAATTGAAAGCCGAGTATCCAAAAATTGCGGCGGCAAAATACATTCCATTTTTCGACGTAGCTGCAACGATTCCTTCCATAGCTGATTTCACTTTTGTAGCAACACCAACAGCCTTCCATTTGCCCTTGTCCAAAGGGCCGCCCCAAATACCCAAAGAAAGAATTTATCTACTTCATTGCGTTTTTTTAATTTGAGTTATTGCTTTGTTTTAATGCCGGTACATGCAAATCGTATCGGCCAACAATACATTCTATAATTTAAAATAAAAAGAAATGAAGTCAATCATATTGGTGATGGTAGCTGCTTCTTTAGCTACCACATCCTGTCAATCGCAAATACAAAATGCCAAAACGGAAACCGTAAAAGTATATGGCAACTGCGGCATGTGCGAAACCACCATTGAAAAAGCCGCTAACAAAAAGAAAATTTCAAAAGCCGACTGGAACGACGCAACCAAGATGGCCACCATTACTTACGACAGTAATAAAACAACACTCGATGCGGTTTTAAAAAACATCGCCCTTTCAGGTTACGACAATCAAAATTTTCTAGCTCCAGATGCTGCATATAACAAATTGCCAGCCTGCTGCAAATACAATCGGGAAAAAAAGCAAGTGGCTAAGGTTTTGCAGCCTGCAAAAGATACGGCTACTATCGCCATGGGTAATGGCGGCCAGCCAAACAGCGACATAAAAAATGCAGCGCAGGAAACAAACCAGTTGGCAACGGTTTTTGAGCATTACTTTTCTTTAAAAGATGCGTTGGTTAAAACGGATGGAAATACTGCCGCTGCCAAAGCAAAAGCATTGCAAACGGCCATTGGTGCGGTGCAAATGGAAAAATTATCCATGGATGTGCACAGCGCTTGGATGAAACGAATAGCACCCCTAAAAGAAGATGCAGCACAGATTGCCGCAGCAAAAGACATCGCCAGCCAAAGAGCTCGTTTTATGAATCTTTCGAAAAATATGTATGAGTTAATTAAAGTAGCAAAACCAACGGAAGCGGTTTACTACCAGTTTTGCCCAATGGCCAATAATGGCAAAGGTGCCAATTGGTTGAGTAAAGAAAATGGGGTAAAGAATCCTTACTATGGTGCGCAAATGCTCACTTGCGGCAAAACCGTTGAAACGATCAAGCAATAGGCCACTATTGTTTCAACCACAACTTTATTTTATAAACTTATACAAATGAAATTTTTAAAATGGCTATTCATAAAACTATTTTTAAAAAGCTGTTGCCGCTAGCTGCCTTCTTTTCGTTGTTCTTATCCAATTTATGCGCCCAAACGGTTCCGGTTATTTCGGGGAAGGTTGTACGTTATGATCTTTATGTAAAAGATACCACCGTAAACTTTACCGGCAAGGCAAAAAGGGCTATTGCCGTAAATGGACAAATACCCATGCCTACACTCACCTTTACCGAGGGCGATACGGCAGAGATTCATGTACACAATCAGTTGAGCGAATCCACTTCGCTACACTGGCATGGCTTGTTATTACCCAATAAGGAAGACGGTGTGCCAAACCTCACGCAAATGCCGATAAAGCCCCATACAACGCATGTTTACCGGTTCCCAATCATACAGCATGGCACACATTGGTACCATAGCCATTCGGGTTTGCAGGAGCAGATAGGTATGTACGGCAATTTCGTTATGTTGAAAAGGCAGGATGATCCGAATTTTAGAAAAGGCATCGATGATTTGCCAACCGTACCTATCGTATTAAGCGAATGGACGGACTATAAGCCAGAGAACGTACACCGTATGTTACACAATGCTACAGACTGGTTTGCCATCAAAAAAAATGCAACACAAAGCTATGGTGAGGCCATCAAAGCAGGGCATTTCAAAACCAAACTAAAAAACGAATGGAAACGCATGTTGGCAATGGATGTAAGCGATGTTTACTACGATAAAATCTTAATGAATGGTAACCCAAGTACAGATATTAAGAGCATAAATGGAAAA
The DNA here is from genome assembly GCA_943373145.1 of Chitinophaga pinensis. Lineage (GTDB taxonomy): Bacteria > Bacteroidota > Bacteroidia > Chitinophagales > Chitinophagaceae > Ferruginibacter > Ferruginibacter pinensis_H. The sequence goes on along the minus strand of CALSBI010000004.1, from coordinate 264,193 downwards.
GAGTTGAAAGCAGGCGACAAGGTACGGCTTCGCATTTCCAACGGAGGGGCTTCCTCCTATTTTTGGCTAACCTATGCAGGCGGTAAAATTACAGTGGTGGCCAACGATGGCAATGATGTAGAGCCTGTTGAAGTAGATCGGTTGATCATTGCCGTGTCTGAAACCTACGATGTGGTAGTGACCATACCAGCGGATAGTACGGCATACGAATTTTTGGCAACCACTGAGGATAGAACCAATTCGGCATCCTATTACATAGGAAATGGCATCAAGCAGCTTGTGTCGCCACAACCGCGACTTAAATATTTTGAAGGTATGAAGATGATGAATGATATGATGAAGATGAATGGAGACCTGGATGATATGGGGATGAATATGAGTTTGAACCAAATGGATATGAATGTGGTGATGTATCCCGAAATTACGGGCGATGCAAAACCCAAGCAAGCCGATAATGACCCCAACCGATACAATGCCAATGCACTGGCCGATATTGTAACGCTTAATTATGCCATGCTGCGATCGCCTGTTAAAACCCAACTGCCGAGTAACTCGCCCGTAAAAGAGTTGCATTTTGAGCTTACCGGAAACATGAACCGGTATGTGTGGAGCTTGAATAACAAAGTAATTTCCGAGGCAGACAAAATCCTCATCAAAAAAGGGGAGCATGTTAGGATTATCATATACAATGGTTCTATGATGCGGCACCCCATGCACCTGCATGGGCACGACTTCCGTTTGCTCAATGGGCAAGGCGAGTATGCGCCACTCAAAAACATTGTGGACATCATGCCCATGGAAACCGATACCCTAGAGTTTAATGCCAATGTAGAAGGCGATTGGTTTTTTCACTGCCATATTTTATACCACATGATGAGTGGAATGGGCAGGATTTTTAGCTATGATAAGCAACAGCCAAATCCATTGATTCCCAATCCTAAGCTGGCACAGCGCAAACTGTTTGCCGATGATAGGAAAATGCACTTCATGTTTCAAAATGATTTTGCCACAAATGGTAGTGATGGAGAAATGATGTTGCAAAATACCCGTTGGAGCATTGGTAGTGAATGGCGGCTGGGCTATCATGATATGCATGGCTATGAAACGGAAACCCATATTGGTAGATATCTAGGCAAAATGCAGTGGCTGATGCCATTTGTTGGCTTTGACTGGCGCTATCGGAAAATGGGCTTTGACGAACAGGAGAAAAACCTGTTTGGACAGACCAATACCAAGGATAACAGGGCTGTGTTGAGTGTGGGTGTTAATTATACCTTGCCGATGTTGATTCGTTTTCAAACAGAGTTTTTTACAGATGGGATCGTTCGGTTACAATTAATGCGGGAAGATATTCCGGTAACAAAGCGGCTTCGCTTTGCATTTATGGTTAACACAGACAAGGAATACATGGCAGGGCTGCATTATATTTTCACCCGTACGCTTTCTGTTCGTACGCATTACGATAGCGACATGGGCTTTGGTTTGGGCTTTACGCTTTCTTATTAAGGACAAAACAAACTGGTTTTTTTGGGGCAGGGGAAAACGGGTATTTTTTGCCATGGGCAGGATGATGGATGCATCCTGCCCATGGCCCCGCTGTCCGGACGTTTTTAACTTCGGACAAAGCCCCCTGACCATTATCACCCCGCCCATTGACTCCCGTCAGCACCCATGGCCGTGGCCCAAGCTACTTTAGCGGCTAATATGCGCACATCAACCGACAAAAAAATACAGTGCTACCATTGCGGGGAAGACTGTAATACGACAGATATAAAAGCTGGAGATAAGCATTTTTGTTGCCAAGGCTGCAAAACCGTTTACAACCTGCTGAGCGAAAACAATCTTTGCGAATACTATCAGCTCAACGAGCGGCCAGGTGCCAACCTGCGCCAAAAAGCCCGGTCGGACAAGTTTGCCTTTTTGGAGGATGTGGCCATACAAAAACGCTTGTTGCAATTTGCCAACGATACGGAAACCCATGTGGTTTTTTACCTGCCACAGATACATTGCAGCTCCTGCCTCTACCTGCTGGAAAACCTGCACCGCCTAGAGCCGCACATCGTTTCGGCTACCGTGGATTTTCCCCGCAAAGAGGTAACGGTTATTTATCAGCATCCCCATATCTCCATGCGCCAAGTGGCGGAATTGCTCACCGAAATTGGTTATGAGCCCTATATCAGCCTGAACGACTTGGGCAATAAAAAACCCGACTTTCCCAAAACGATGATTTATCAGTTGGGGGTAGCTGGCTTCTGTTTTGCCAATATCATGTTGATGAGTTTCCCCGAATATTTGGGGCTCGACGGTGCGGATAAAAACCTGCAAGGCGCTTTTCGGATTTTGAACATTGTATTGGCGCTGCCCGTACTGCTCTATGCGGCGCAACCCTTTTTCATTTCGGCTTGGAAGGGCCTGCGACACCGGTTTTTGAACATTGATGCACCCATTGCTCTCGCCATCGTCCTTACTTTTTGCCGCAGCATGTACGAAGTGCTCAACGGCATGAGTGCGGGGTATTTTGATAGTATGACGGGCATTGTGTTCTTTATGCTGGTGGGCCGGGTGCTGCAACAAAAAACCTATCGGCAATTGAGTTTCGATAGGGATTATACCGCCTACTTTCCCATTGCGGTTACGGTGGTGGACAAGCAGGGCGAGCGGCAGGTGGCTTTGCCCGATATTAAAGTGAACGATACCTTGCTGCTGCACCACGGCGAACTGATACCCGCCGATGGGATACTCACCCGTGGCAAGGCATTGATTGATTATAGTTTTGTTACTGGCGAATCGCTGCCCGTGGTAAAGGAAATGGGGGAGATTGTGTATGCAGGCGGCAGGCAAACCGGTGGCAATATTGAAATACTCACCATTAAAGAAGTGGCGCAAAGCTACCTCACCCAATTGTGGAATAAGGGCAATGAAAAAGAAGGCAAACCCGAGCAGCATTCTTTTGCCGATGCCATTAGCCGCTACTTTACATGGGTAGTGCTGGGGCTGGCAGCCGTGGGCGCTTTTTATTGGAGCTTCAGCGATAGCCACCGGGCTTGGAATGTGATTACCACGGTACTGATAGTGGCTTGTCCCTGTGCGCTGCTGTTGGGCAATACCTTTACCAATGGCAATATCCTGCGCATTTTGGGGCGCAACAAACTCTACCTGCGCAATGCACAAACCATCGAGGAAATAGCGGCCATCAACCATATTGTATTCGACAAAACGGGCACCTTAACCAGTGCCCAAGGGCAGCAAGTGAATTTTGTGGGGCATGAGGCTTTAACGCAGCAGCAGGCCAACATCATAGCCTCGCTGGCGGCCCAGTCATCGCACCCATTAAGCAAAGCGGTGGCGGCCTACTTGGGCAGCAACAAAGCCTTACCGGTAAATGGCTTTGCCGAAGTAACCGGACAGGGGATTGAGGGTTTTGTAAATGGCGAATTGGTTTGCCTCGGCTCGGCACATTTTGTATTGGAGCAACAGGAAACCGATAGCGCTACCCGTGTGCATGTGGCCATCGAAAACCGCTACCTGGGCTATTTTGCCTTTGGCAACCAATACCGGGAAGCTTTGGCGCCCTTGGCACTTACGCTGAACCGGCAGTTTGAGCTATCGGTGATCAGTGGCGATGCCGATGCGGAAAGGGAGAATCTGCAACAATTGCTGGGCAAGCGGGCCAGGCTTTTCTTTAGGCAGCAGCCCCACCAAAAACTACAGTATGTGCAACAGTTGCAACAAAAAGGCCAACATGTTATGATGATCGGCGATGGACTGAACGATGCCGTGGCCCTACGCCAAAGTGATGTGGGCGTGGCTATTGCCGAAGATACCAACCATTTTACCCCTGCCAGCGATGCCATACTGGATGCTGGTCAATTGGGCAAATTGCCCGCTTTTATCAAACTTTGCCGGGCCAATAAGCAGATAGTGGTAGCGAGTTTTATCCTGTCGCTGGTGTACAATATCATCGGTTTGTTCTTTGCCCTTCAAGGCACTTTGTCGCCCTTGGTAGCTGCTGTGCTCATGCCCGCCAGCTCCATCAGCATTTTGCTGCTCACTTTTGGCAGCAGTAGCTGGGTGGCGAAGCGTTTGGGACTTTAATAAGTTGAAAGTTGAAAGGGGAGAGGTGAAAGTTAATAGTGAATAATGGATAGTGAATAGTTGATAATGTATAATTGATAATGGATAGTTGATACTAGATGCTTGATACTGGATACTAGCATCCAGCATCCAGTATCCAGTCATTCCTTCGGCCCCGCCTTGCTGGATATACCCGCCTGAATGACACAGTCGGGCCAAAGGCACGGCAACTATCCATTATTCAGCACCTAGTATCCAGTCTCTACTATCAAGTATCCAGTATCAAGCATCCAGTCCCCAGCATCCAGTCCCCAGTATCAAGATTACAATTCCAAACCCCATTACCTGATTTCAATCAGCCCCCCGTTTGATGTTCATCAATGCCCAACAACCCGTTCGCTTATAGTTTTGGGCCATCAAAAAAAACGCATGGGTGTCATTCTAATTCTATTAATAGCCAGTATCAGTGTAGCCGGTTTCTTCTTGGCCGCCTTTATATGGAGTGTTAAGCAGGGTCAGATGGACGACGATTATTCACCACCACGGCGGATACTCTTTGATGATACCGTATCTCCCGATACAATAAATTAAAACTGAACCAAATTTCAAACTGAACCAAACTATGCAGGTAGAAAAATTTTACTACGACAACAAGATTGTGAAGTTCTTTGCATACGCTACCATTTTATGGGGCGTAGTGGGCATGTTGGCAGGCTTGCTAGCTGCACTGCAATTGATTTACCCTTCTTTGAACTTTGATTTTGCCCCCACCACTTTTGGCAGGGTACGGCCGGTACATACCAACGCCGTCATTTTTGCATTTGTGGGCAACGGCATTTTCACGGGTCTGTATTACTCGTTGCAGCGGCTTTGTAAAACCAGGATGTACAGCGATAAATTGAGCTGGATACATTTTTGGGGCTGGCAAACCATTATTGTGGCAGCCGCCATTACCTTATTTGCTGGTTTTACCACCGGTAAGGAATATGCCGAGCTGGAATGGCCCATCGATATTGCCATTACCTTGGTATGGTTGGTATTGGGCTACAATATGTTTGCCACCATCATCAAGCGCCGGGAGCGTCACCTGTATGTAGCAGTTTGGTTCTTCATCGGCACATGGGTTACCGTGGCCTTGTTGCATGTGGTTAACTCATTCGAAATGCCGGTTTCTTTCTTAAAAAGTTATAGCTGGTACGCCGGTGTGCAAGATGCCTTGGTGCAATGGTGGTATGGCCATAATGCGGTGGCCTTCTTTTTAACCACGCCGTACTTGGGTTTGATGTACTATTTTGTACCCAAGGCGGCCAACCGCCCCGTATATAGCTATCGCTGGAGCATTATCCACTTCTGGGCGTTGATTTTCATCTATATCTGGGCTGGTCCCCACCACTTATTATATACCGCCTTGCCCGAATGGGCCCAGTCGTTGGGTACCGTGTTCAGCATCATGCTCATATTGCCCTCTTGGGGCGGTATGCTCAATGGTTTGATGACACTGCGTGGTGCGTGGGATAAGGTAAGGGAAGAGCCCGTACTTAAGTTTTTTGTGGTGGCCATTACTTGCTATGGTATGAGCACATTTGAAGGCCCCATGTTGAGTTTGAAAAACGTAAACGCTATTTCGCACTTTACCGATTGGACGGTGGCCCACGTGCACGTAGGTGCCTTGGGCTGGAACGGCTTCCTCACTTTTGGTATGCTGTATTGGTTGCTCCCCAGAATTTTCAATACCACTTTGTACTCAAAAAAATTGGCCGGTACCCACTTTTGGATTGGTACCTTGGGCATCATCTTATATGCCGTACCCATGTACTGGGCAGGCTTTCAACATGCCATCATGATGCAAGGCTTTACCGCAGAAGGTAATCTGCAAAGCCAGTTTATGGACATGAGCAAAGCCATCTGGCCACTGCATGCCTTTAGGGCCTTGGGCGGTGCCCTATTTTTGGTGGGCGTGTTTTTAATGGTGTACAACTTTGTTAAAACATTGCGCGGTGCCACATTGGTAGCCAACGAAGCTGCCGAGGCCGCACCATTGGCCAAAGAATATGTACCCACTACCAAAAATCACTGGCATAGCTGGATAGAAAGAAGGCCCATGAAAATGTTGGTGTTGAGTTTGATCGTGGTAGCCATCGGTGGTATCTTCGAACTCATCCCTACTTTTCTCATCAAATCCAATGTGCCTACCATTGCTGCCGTGAAGCCTTATACGCCGCTGGAACTGCAAGGCCGCGACATTTATATCCGTGAAGGTTGCTACAACTGTCACTCACAAATGGTAAGGCCCTTTAGGGATGAAGTGGCCCGCTATGGCGAGTACAGCAAAGCAGGTGAGTTTGTGTACGATCACCCCTTCCAATGGGGCAGCAAACGCACCGGTCCCGATTTGGCCAGGGAAGGTGGTAAATACCCCGATAGTTGGCATTTCAACCACTTTATCAAACCATCGGTAATAACAGAAGGCAGTGTGATGCCGGCCTATCCTTGGTTGTTCGACAACGACATCGATACGGCCAGTACGCCCGCAAAAATCAATGCCATGCGCACCATCGGCGTGCCTTACGAAAAAGGATACGACCGCATTGCCAATAGCGATTTGATGGCCCAGGCCGAAGGTATCCGGGATGGATTGGCCAAAGAAAAACTAAAAACGGCGGCCAATAAAGAAATCATTGCCATCATCGCTTACCTGCAAAGGTTGGGCAAAGACATAAAAACCGTTAACAAACCTGCAACGGCATCCAATTAACTTTAAAATTTACGATCATGAAGTTTGTTAATTATTTAAAAGATATAACTGGTATCGAAATTTTTCCACTGGTTTCCTTGGTGTTGTTTGTTACGTTTTTTATAGCGGTAGGTTGGTATGTGTACAAAACGCCCAAGAAAGCCATGCAGGGCAATGCGCTCTTGCCATTGGATTAAGGGCATTGCAAACCAACAATTATTAAGACTTTATAAACCCACAGATATGAATCGTTTTTTAGGAAAAATTATAAAAATAAAGTACCAACCCCTTGCGCTGCTGCTTACCAGTTTGTTGATGTCAGCTACCTCGCTGGCACAGCAAACCCCTGCTCCACAGGCCGCAGCCAGCAGTGGGGGCAACGCAGGCTCTTATGTAGCCATTACCGCTGTGGCCGTACTGGCCTTGGTAATTGCTATTTTGGCCCACGCAGTAATTGGTGCCAAAAGCGTATATGAACAAAGGATGAAAGAAGAAAAAGAACGCCAAAGCAGTCAAGCCATGAAAGTGATGTCGCTGCTCATTGGTACTTGCTTGATAGGGTTGGCGGTAACAGCGCAAACAGCGGCTGGTGCAGCAACCGGAACGGCGGCCGCAGTGATCAACGATACCATCGGCGGCATGCCCTCTACCACTTTTTACATCGTCATTAGTGTAATTGTGATAGAACTGGCCGTTATCATTGCTTTGGTAAACCTGCTCAAGTTCCTTGCTGGTATCCAATCGCAAACAGTGGCCAAGGTAAAAGTGGCGGGAGCTCCCTCTGCCTTTACCATTTGGTGGAACAAGTTCAACAAATCAGTGTCTATTGAAAAAGAAAAGGATATTGACCTAAGCCACGATTATGATGGCATTAGGGAATTGGATAATGCGGTACCACCATGGTGGACTTGGACCTTTGTGGCCTGCTTTATTTTTGCCATCGTTTATCTTTGGCGCTACCATGTATCCGAAACAGCACCCTTGCAGGTACAGGAGTTACAGATAGCTATGCAAAGGGCAGAAGCTGAAAAAGATGCTTACTTGAAAACCTCGGCCACCAAAGTGGATGAGAATACGGTAGTGATGTTGGATGCGGCAGGCATTACCGCTGGGCAAACTACTTTTCAAAGGAACTGTATTACTTGCCATGGTAATAATGGTGCCGGTAACAACGTAGGTCCCAACCTTACGGATGATTACTGGTTGCACAAGGGCGGTATCAAAGACATTTTTAAAAGTGTTAAATACGGATGGGTAGAAAAAGGCATGCAGAGCTGGCAAGGTATGCTGTCTGCCACCGAAATAGCCCAAGTAGCCAGTTATGTTAAATCCATCAGCGGCACCAATGTGGCAGGCGGTAAAGCCCCACAAGGGGAGTTGTACAAAGATGAACCCGCCCCGGCTACAACCGACACGGCAAAAGTGGCAAAACCAAAAGTAGATAGCGTAGCTACTACAAAAAAATAAGCAAATACAATGGCCCAGGAGCAGAAAGAAACAGCAGAGGATTTTTCGTTTAGAGACAGAATACCCACGGTAACCGAAAAGGGCAAGCGGAATTGGATTTATGCTTGGCAACCCAAGGGCAAGTTTACCAACTGGCGCAAGGTATTGAGTTGGGTGTACGTGATACTCTTTTTTAGTACACCCTTTATCAGGATCAATGGTAACCCTGCACTGCAATTGAATATACCCGAGGGCAAGTTCTCCATTTTGGGTTTGTTATTTTGGCCGCAAGATTTTTTCATCTTCGGTACGGCCATGGTAACCTTTATCATCTTCATCGTACTGTTTACGCAGATATACGGACGGTTATTTTGCGGATGGGCCTGTCCCCAAACCATCTTTATGGAAATGGTGTTCCGCCGCATAGAATGGCTGGTAGAAGGCAACCCCAACCAGCAACGGGCATTGAAAAATGGCCCGTGGACAACAGAGCGGATAGTGAAAAAATTGGTCAAGCACTTGCTTTTCTTTCTGCTCTCTTTTTTGATTGCCAATACATTTTTGGCCTATATCATCGGCACCAATCAGTTGTTTCACATCATGCGGGACCCACTTTCGACGCATTTGGGCGGCTTTGTGGCCCTGCTATTTTTTACCGGCGCCTTTTACTTTGTGTATGCCTATATAAGGGAAATTGTGTGCACCGTTATTTGCCCCTATGGCAGGTTGCAAGGGGTATTGCTTGATAAAAATTCTATTGTGGTAGCCTACGATTACAACCGCGGCGAACCCCGTGGCCGGGGCAGGCGCCCGGCTGAAGGATTGGGCGATTGCATCGACTGCCATCAGTGCGTGGTGGTATGCCCTACAGGCATCGACATACGCAACGGAACACAATTGGAATGTGTTAACTGTACGGCCTGTATTGATACTTGCAACAGCATCATGAAAAAACTGGAGCTGCCCAAGGGCCTCATCCGGTATGCCAGCGAAAACGAAATTGCCAAAAAACAACGCTTTCAATTTACGAGCAGGATGAAAGTGTATTCGGCCATTTTGTTGCTGTTGATCACCTTGATGAGCTTTATGTTGCTCACCCGAAAAGAAGTGGGCGTCAACATTTCGAGGGTAGGCGGGCAGTTGTACCAAGAAGTAGGCAAGGACAGTTTGAGTAATTTGTATACCATTACCCTCAACAACAAAACCTTAAAATTGCTCAACTTGGATTTGAAAGTAGAAAACGCCCCTGCCACCATAAAAATCATAGGCGGGCAACAGTTGCAGGCACATCCGGCACAGCAGAGCAAATCGACCCTTTTTGTAGTATTGCCCCTTACAAGTATTACCAAAAGGGAAACGGTATTGCAAATGGGCGTTTATCACGACGGTAAAAAAATGGAAACGGTTAAAATCAGTTTTTTGGGGTACACCCAGTAACGGATAAATAGTATATATGTATTTCAAATTATCGATTTTGATAAAATGGAATTCTTAGAGTCCTCAACCTCCGCTTCGATACGGCCTCATAAAAAAGCCGTTAAGAAAATCGAAGCAGAGGGCGCAAAAGAAAAACAGTGATACTGAAGCTTGGCTATGTAATTGGCCTGTAAGTCGCACTGAAGCATGGTTTCGCACTATTGATTGAGCTTGTTTTTCTTTAGCCCGAGGATTCGATTTTTAGGCTTTTTTATGCAGCCTTGATTTTTTGCTCCACTTTTGTATCAAGACAAAAGTGGAAAAACCCGCCACAGTAGGCAATTTGATATTGGGACAAGAGCGGGATTTGAAATATACACAATAGTATAGCACACAATTAAAATACAAGAGTATGAAATGGAATTGGGGAACGAAATTGATCATGGTGTTTAGCATTTTTGTATTGGGCATGGTGGCGCTGGTGGTAATGAGCATGCGCCAAAAAGTAGATTTGGTTGCCAAGGATTATTATAAAGACGAACTGCGGTATCAAGAAGTGCTCAATGCCACCACATTGGCCAATGGCTTGAGTGCGCCGGTAAAGGTAGCCAAAGGGGCCAACGCCGTTAGCATACAATTGCCACAGGAAATGAGCAGTGCCGCAATACAGGGAAATGTCTTTTTTTATTGCCCTTCTGATGCCACCAAAGACCAGCACATACCACTTGCGATAGATAGCAAGGGTTTGCAATTGGTAGACTTACCCAAGTTGATGCCCGGCAAATACATCATTAAGATAAGCTGGGAGTTTGAAAAAAAGCAATATTATGCCGAACAAACGTTGACAATCTAAATGGTAGCCCAAGCAATCATAACAGGTATGGCCCTTGGTTTTGTGGGCAGCTTTCACTGCATCGGCATGTGCGGGCCACTGGCCTTGGCATTACCGGTGCAACACCTTACCCCGCCACAGCGGCTCTTTGCCTATTTGGCTTACAATATGGGCAGGGTGGCCACTTACACGGCACTCGGCTTTTTATTGGGATTGGCCGGAAGCGGTTTTTTTGCAGCAGGTATGCAACAAATCTTTTCCATTGTATTGGGTAGTGTAATGTTGTTGATTGCCATCCTTCATTTTATCTATAAAAAACAGTATCAACCAAAATGGTGGTTGCGGTTCAATTACCAAGTGCAGCAATGGGTGTCTTACTTTTTAAAGCGGCGCAGCCATAGCGGCTTTTTTTTCATGGGCATGGCCAACGGCTTATTGCCCTGTGGTATGGTGTACATGGCCATCGCCACAGCCTTGGTAATGGGCAATGCAGGCTCCGGAGCTTTGGTAATGGCCGGCTTTGGGTTGGCTACCGTGCCCAATATGCTGCTGTTGGTACTCATTGGTTCCAGCATCAGCATTCCCATCCGTAGAACCATCAAAAAAATCACCCCCTATATCATGGTAGCCATTGCATGCTTACTCATATTGCGGGGCATGAACTTGGGCATACCATATATCAGTCCAGCCTTAGCGCCAATGGAAGCCAAGCAAGCTATCTACTGCCATTGAGCAGCACATAGGCTTTGCGCAAACATGAGCAATATCAACCATCTCTATGAACACCGTCATATCACAATCTTCAGCTACCAAGTACATTCGCCTTATTATTAACAACATTGCCCATACAAGAAAATAGGATACAATGAAGACAATTATTCTAGCAACTGATTTTTCGCCAGCGGCCGAAAATGCAGCCAATTATACTGCCGATATGGCCGTGTCTATCGGTGCCAAAATTTTATTGCTGCACATCAGCGATATGCCCATCAGTTACGCAGAGATGCCCATAGCCGCAATACCCAGTAATGCATTGCAAGAAGCCGCCGAACTGCTGGAGCAGCAAAAGGGGCGGATGTTGCACCATACGGGCGGTAAAGTATCAGTAGAAACCATGGCCCGTATGGGTATTTTTTTTACGGAACTAAAACAGGTTTGCGAAGCGGTGCAACCTTATGCCATCGCTTTTGGCTGTCAGGGTACCACGGCAGCGCAGCGCTTTATCTGGGGCGGCCACACCGTGTATGCCATGCAGCATTTGCCTTGGTCCGTGCTGGCCATACCCCCCAATATCAAATATACCGGCATACAAAAAATTGGCTTGGCCTGCGATTTTGTAAAAGTAGTGCCCAATACACCGGCCAATAAAATAAAAGCATTGGTAAAGGAGTTCAACGCCTCATTGCATGTGCTCAATACCGATGCCAAAGAAAGCTTTAGCCCCTCGCTGGTGTTTGAAACGGGCATGATGCAGGAGATGTTGGAAACGGTAAAACCTTTTTATCATTTTATAGCCAGTGATCGGGTAGATGAAGGGATCAATGCATTTGCCGCAGCCAATAGTTTGGATCTGCTGATTGTATTGCCCAAGCGGCACAGCTTTTTTGATAAGCTATTGCACGAAAGCCATACCAAGCAATTGGCCCTGCATAGCCAAATACCTGTGCTGGCACTGCATGAGGATAATTGAATACTAAGTATAACGGGGCATTTACAAATTCCGCTACTATAATCATCGCAAATGTCTTTGCTTTGATGTAGGATTACTAAAGTTGAAGCCACCGTCGTAATGAAGCTAAACCTGGCATGCTTACCTACTGTCTGCTGGCAAAGGCCGGGCCAGCACAAGCAATCGGCCAATAGAATGAAGCGGTGGAGTTAATGTGATGACAATTCAAACATTGTAAATTAGATGCGTTTGCCCTAACCGAAATACAAGCGTATGAGCATTAAATGTTACTTTTGAATATGACAAATACGGATATGAGCAGGCGGCACGAGGGCAACAGGTACGAAGCTTTTTTTAAATACGCCTCTGTGGGCATCGTAATCGCTAACGAAAAAGGCGAAATCGTTGCGGCCAATCCCTTTGCATTAGATCAGTTTGAGTATTTGGAAGCTGAGCTATTGGGGCAGCCTATCGATTTTTTGATACCACAGCGCTATCATCAGCAACATGCGGGGCATCACAAAGTCTATATGCGTAACCCCGTTAACCGGCCCATGGGCGTGGGCAAAATGTTATCGGCCGTTAAAAAAAGCGGAATCGAATTTCCGGTAGAAGTAAGTTTGGGTAATTACAGCGATGGCAATGATCGGTATGTGATCGCATTCATCAATGATATTTCGCTGCGCAGGATGGCCCAGGAACAACTAGAAAAAATGAACGATGAATTGGAAGCTACCGTAGAGCAGCGCACCAGGGAGCTTACGGCCACCATGCACCAACTGGAAAAATCCAAAGAAGACCTAGCGGCCTCGCTGGTTAAAGAAAAAGAACTGAGCGAATTAAAAAGCCGCTTTGTTTCCATGGCATCACATGAATTCCGCACGCCACTCAGCACGGTACTTTCGTCGGCTTATTTGGTAGAAAAATACAAAGAAACACAGGATCAGCCCAAGCGGGAAAAACACCTGCACCGCATCATCACATCCGTTAATATGTTGACGGATATTTTAAATGATTTTTTAAGTGTTGGCAAAATGGAAGAGGGCAAATTGCAGGCCCGTATGACCGACTTCAATTTACCCGATTTAATGGATGCCTTGGTACAAGAGATGCAGGTGAATGCCAAGAAAGGCCAGACAATCGAGTATGGGCACAACGGCACCTCCATGGTTTATTTAGATATGTCGCTGCTGCGCCATATCGTGATGAACTTGATTTCCAACGCCATTAAATTTTCGCCCGAAAATGTGCCCATCTCCGTATCCACGCAGGTGGCCGCCGATAGCGTACAGGTGCAAGTGAAGGATAGAGGTATCGGTATTTCCAAAGACGACCAAGCCCATTTGATGGAACGGTTTTTTAGGGGCACCAATGCTACCAATATACAAGGTACCGGGCTCGGCTTGCATATCGTATCCAAGTATGCCGAATTGATGGGTGGAACGGTTAGCTGTCACAGCGAACTGGAAGTGGGCACCACTTTTACGGTACATTTTAAGGTAAAGGGGCGGGTTTAGGTAAAAGGCTGCATAAGATATTTTATCATATAACATTCAGTTAGTACTTTTGTAAGCGCTGCTTTGCGGCAGCTTAAATACAAAGGATGAAAAAAATTTTGTTAATTGAAGACAACGACGATATTCGGGAGAATACTGCTGAAATATTGGAACTGGCCAATTACAAGGTAATAACGGCGGCAAATGGAAAGGAAGGGGTTGAAATGGCCTTGGAACATATGCCCGACCTCATCGTTTGCGATATTATGATGCCTGTGTTGGATGGCTATGGCGTGCTACATGCCATACATAAAAACGAGTTGGTTAAAAACACCCCCTTTATTTTTTTAACGGCCAAAACAGAAAGAACCGATCAGCGCAAAGGCATGGATTTGGGCGCTGATGATTATATAACCAAGCCATTTGATGGTACCGAATTATTGAATGCGGTAGATAGCCGCCTTAAAAAAGTAGAGCTTTTGCGCAAGGAGTTTTCCAATGGGGAAGAGCGTTTGGCGGCCATTGGGCAAGCAGGTGGTAGCAAAAACGTATTAAATGCCTTGGTAGAAGGCCGTAATATCAACAAGTATAAAAAGAAACAAGCCATATATACAGAAGGCAACCATCCGTCACGCTTGATGTACATCGTAACCGGAAAGGTAAAAACCTACAAACGCAATGATGATGGCAAGGAATTGGTAACCGATCTGTACAGTCAGGGCGACTTTTTGGGCTATATCGCCCTACTGGAAGGAGCCACTTACAAGGAAACGGCGGAAGCCATGGACAATTGCGAAATTGCCGTTGTGCCAAGGGAAGATTTTGAAGAACTGGTGCACAATAACCGGGAAGTGGCGGGCGCTTTTATCAAACTATTGGCCAAAAACGTAGCCGATAAAGAACAGCAGTTGCTGGGCCTTGCCTATAACTCATTGCGCAAAAAAGTAGCCGAAGCGTTGATTGCTTTAAAAAACAAATACGGTGGCGAAAATAATGCCCCTTTTAGCATTGACATCAGCCGCGAAAACCTGGCCAGTGTGGCCGGCACCGCCACCGAATCGTTGATACGGACCTTGAGCGATTTTAAAAGCGAAAAATTGATTGATATAAAAGACGGGGCCATTGAAATACTGAACCCGCAAAAACTAGAAAATTTATTGAATTAAAAGAAGGCTGTTTACCAAAATAGCTGGTTAATGGTCAAGCCATTTGTTGCCCAATCAAACGGCAACTATAGGTTTTCCGAAAAAAAAGTATTGAACTCAAATTTCAGTTTGTTGAACCGCTGCTCAGCCTGTTCAACCTCTTTGCGCATTTTCCGCTGCTGGCGCACCACTTCTTTTAGTACAGCACCATTCTCAAATATTTCACGGCTTAATAAGCTAGCTTGATCGACAGCATGGCTACGCAACAGGCTTATGTTTTCGTCCTCCGCTACAAAGTTGTTTTGAAAATATTCCGCCTCCTCCAGCATATCGCTGTCAATCTCTTCGCTGGCAATTTTTGCCAAACGTGTTTTTAATAGCACATTTTCTGCCTGGATAAATGCAAGCAACCGCTTCCACATATCATTTTCATAAATATATTGCTGTATTTTGGTTTCCGACATATTCATTTGTAATACTTTCATAACCTGCACAGTTGGCGATACTAAAATGCTTTTGTAAAAATAACACCACCGTAAAATCTGTGACTAACCGGCATCAGTTGCCGACATGATAATTATCAGTTATTGTAACACTTGGTATATGAAGTGCCGATAATAGGCCCATCTTTATCTTCTGTGTTCCAACTTGTTATATCATCCTTGCTCATCAACAATTTTTAATATATACTATTGGATAGGCAAGTGATAATATTACCGCTGTCCCTTGTTTTATTTTTATGGTAATGTATCAAGGCAAATGTACCCGAATATGGGAGTTAGGCCAATAGGCAGCAGTCAGCGCTTATGGTGAGGTTCGTCAGTGGGCATTGGTGCAATGGATCGCCGTTTGGCATAACGCCAATGCCGCTTGTAACGGCAATCAGCATAAGGGCTGACCGTAATCATAGAATGTGGGTCTGCGGCAAGGTACTTTTGGTGTATTAAACATGCATTGGTACGTTGATGTTTATATTTTTGAAGTGAGTCATTTTGGCAGCCGGTTATAGCGTAATGCCCACAAAGGGTGGGTTACGATACAACAGTCTGCCATTTTGATTTTTGGCCCCCGCCAACCCAAACACTGAAAACGCTAATATGAGGGCCGGTGTATATCAATGGTAGTTCACCCATCAGAAAATGATTTCCTGAGTAGCCTTCGTTCAACGATTAAAAACCGCTTTTCGCCGATATACCCGTTTTTGAAGCCCACTTGGCAGTTAATTTTAAAATAAAAAGGGTTTTAACCCGTTTTTTGGCTAGATGGGTAATTCCTTTTTTCATAAGATATTGAGCACAGGCATTAACGACACCATGTCGTTTGCCGAGCAAAACCGGATCAAGCAAGCCAATATTTTTATGGTGGCCCCGCTGCCCGTTTACCTTTTTTTTATGGTAATAGGGGCGATATATCACCAAAAAATCATTCTTTATTTGGGTGTAGCTGCCATCGGCGGCAATTTATTGGGACTGTGGTTTAGTGCGCAGGGCCGCATGGGAATAGCCCGCAATACCCCACTCATAATCAATAGTTTACTCATTTTCCTAGTCAATAATACATTCGATTACGGAGCCAAACTGCCTTTCTTTTACTTTCCCATACTGGTGGCCTATGCTGGCTATTATCATTTTAGAAGTGATTTCTCCAGTATGCTCAAGAGCTTCTTGGTAACCGCAGCCGCTATTTTAGCCACAGTGATTGCGCCACAGGGCCTGTTGGGCTGGAATGTTACCAGTCCTAATTTGGTGCTTTGGGTCAATGGGGTCATCATGTTGATGTCGGTTGTTCTTTTCTTCGGTTTTTTGAAGGTGCTGATGGATTATAATTTCAAAAATGAATTGGCCTATAAAACCTTGTTGGATCAATACCAAAAAAATGAGAAGGCCTTGCAACAAGCCCGTGAAAAAGCTGAGTTGGCCGCTGCTGCCAAAGGCCAATTTGTGAGCAATATGAGCCATGAATTACGCACCCCGCTCAATGGCATTATCGGCACTACCAACCTATTGCTGCAAGAAGCTGTGCTGTCACAACAGCAACAGCATTTGGAAGTGCTCAAGTATTCATCGGAGCACATGTTGAACCTTATTAATGATGTACTGGATTTTAGTAAAATAGACGCCGGCAAAATGGAACTGGAAGCCCGGGGCTTCAACTTAAAAACCTGCGTGGACAATGTAGCGACTTTTTTTAGGCCACAATTAACGGTAAAAGATTTGGCATTTACCCTGCATATAGATGAAACGCTCAATCAATCTTTTATCAGTGATGAAACGCGGTTGGGCCAGGTTTTGCACAACCTGTTATCCAATGCCATTAAATTTACCAGCCATGGCGGGGTGCATGTGCGGGTAACTGATCAGGGTATTAGCCCTTTGGGCCAGTTGGTGCGGTTTAGTGTAGCGGATACGGGCATTGGTATCAGACCGGAGAAGCGGCGGATGATTTTTGAAGGCTTTGAGCAGGTAAACAAAGGCACGGCACGGGTGTATGGTGGTACAGGGCTGGGCCTCAGCATCAGCAAAGCCATTGTGGAACTCTTTGGGGCCACCCTAGAGGTAGAGAGCGCAGCGGGCAAAGGCAGTACTTTTTTCTTTACCGTGGCGCTCCAACCAGCGAATCATAAACCACAGCCCTATATTTCGCCGGCAACGGCCACCACATTGGCCCGGCTGGATAATCTGCGGGTGTTATTGGCCGAAGACAACCCGGTGAACATGCGCATTGCACAAACCTTTTTGCAAAAATGGGGTGCCGTGGTAACCACGGCTGTAAATGGCGCAGAAATGCTCGACCTGTTTGAAAAGCAGGAGTTTGATGTGCTGCTGGTTGACCTAGAGATGCCTGTAATGGACGGCTACCAAGCCATTAGCGCCATCCGCAAAAAAGGTAGCCCCATCAGGGCCGTAGCCTTCACTGCGGCTGTTTACGACAACCTCCACGAACAATTGCTCAGCAATGGTTTTAACGATTACCTACAAAAACCTTTCCGCCCAGAAGATCTGCATAGTAAAATGAGGGGGTGAGTACTAATTTACTAATGTGCTAATGTGCTGATGTGCTGATGGCCGAGCCTGCCCAGCATGGCGGGGCAGAACGCACGCTGCAAATGCTGCGCAAAACAGTTTTCCCCATCTTTGATAAAAGGGATTAAATTGCAGCTAAAAAAGATGAAGCGCTATTTACTATTATTCCTTTTTATCGCCAGCGGCCTAACTACTATTGCCCAAACCATGGCTACCGAACTGTTGTGGGGCGGATGGATGACCACCAATGCCAACCGCTATACACGTATTACCGTATCGCCCAATCTTCCACAGCAGGTATATCGCATAGAAAGCATTTTATTGACCGATACCAGTACACTGCAATACAATATTATCGTAGATGGTGTGGTGCAGCCCAACAGTTTTCATGAAGGTAGCATAGTGGTAGTGGAAGGCAAAGACATTGCGATACAGCAAATCAACCCCGGTCCGATGGTAAACGGCATTTGGCGTATGATACAAAAGCCAGCAGCGGCGGCCACCAGTATCGCTTGGGCTGGGTATGCCCGTTTTAATAAAGACATTTTGGTGGCTAGCCTCAAAACGGAGCAGGAGTTTGTGCTGAGCATCAACAACAATATCCCCAACTGTACGGCCACCGCCATGCAGGTAATGATAGATGGGGTGCCGGTTAAGGATGCCACCAACCAGCCTTTGGTATTGCTATCTGGCAGTTCGGTATATGGCCGTGGCAAACTGGTAAGCTTACGCCCCATTGGCAATTGTACCGGTACCACCAATGCCGTATATGGTTCGTTGAAATTGTTGGCGGCGAGGTAGGGATTGGTTGTGGCCTTGGTTTGAACACCTATTTTTGCGATTATCATTCGGAAATGTGGTAAATTGTTTACAATGAATGCGGTCATTGTTTATGTGTTATTACTTTACAAACCGATTAACTATTTTGTTGATTCCGTGGTGAAAACTACTGTTTGTATGATTTAATGTTAGCTTAATGTAAAAATTCTTATCTTAACATAATAAACATCATATTATAGCAAGAATTGAGTACACTTATGGCAGAAAAATACACTTTCTCGGTTGAAGACTCGCTCGTAGATATCATTGGTTTTTGTAAGAAAATTTGCATCACATTTTTGCATACATTTTTGCCATGGATGATAACAAGAAATTCGAAAGAAATTCTTGAGTTCAATCGAATTGAGAGGCAGAAGGAGGATGGGAAAGCTGGCGTTAAGGAGAAGATGGTACTTGGTTTTTTAGTAAGTCATGAGGAAAACACTGGAGGGAAAGTAAAAGGAGAAATTAGTATAACAGAAAAGCAAGAAGGTAAAGACCCTAATAGTGCTGCTGCTTCGATTAGTGGCGAAGCCCTCCCTAAAGGCGAGGAATCAGTTAAAGATGCGTCTAAAGGGCTCATTTTTAAAATATTTGGCTCTCATAAATATGGAAATTTCGATACTGATAAACCGGTTGATAAGTATGTTAATTATTTTTTGTATTTTATATTAGCCTCTTTGTTATTTCTAAGCTATTACAAAGCCTTTAGCGTAAATAGGGAAAACAATATTCAAGAACCTTTTTTAGAAACACTCATCTCTACTAATTCTTATCTTGCTGATACATCAATAATAGATAAGTTAAGGGCAAATTTTATTTTTATTTTATTGGCAGTTTGCCTCGTATCGTTTGTCTCTGCTTTGGCTTCATTGGTTGCCTGGCTTTTTATCAATACTAAATCGGAAAGAACTTGCATAGAATTCAAGAATTATTTCTATCAGTTCCAACGGATAGCATATTATGTAGCGGGGACTACACTTTTGCTACAATTAATTCCAATGTTTATTCGGGTATTTGATAATACAAGTGCAGAGGATTGCTTAGGAAAGGGTCTCTTGTTTGGTTATTGGGGTTGGTCTTCTTTGTTTTTTTTGGGATATTATATATACAGTCTTAAAAAATGCCCAAGCGAACTTAAAAAGCGGAAGAAACGGCAATTTATATTCATGCGTTTTGTAAAAGGAGTCTTATTTTTTGTATGCTTGTGTTTTACCATAGCTGGGCCGGTTGTGATAGAGAAGTTATTGTATAGGAGTTTTTTTTATAAACAACTGCATGAAAAGGGGGATCTGAAATTTACACCTAAAGTGAGCATACACTCCTTTGATGACACTGGGGAAACATTTAAATTAAGGAAAGAAGCATTGAGTGACAGCTTATACATCTTGCGATCAAGCATATATCTGACAAACGAATGGAAAGAGATACTGATCAGCGCTAGTAAATCTTTGGCTTTTGAAATTATAAATACATCTGCACAACTTAATGATACAATACGTATTGATTTTCGAATTGAATTACAAGATTCAGCACTAAAGACATCTGGTGGGAATTGGGTGATACCATACAATGCAACAAAGGAGATTTCGATTAAATCAGAGCCACAATCGAAGCAGGTTATTAATCGAATTGAACAAGTTTTAAATAATAGGAATAGTAGTAAGTGTAGATATATTATTTCCTATTTCCCCGAGAATAAAAAAGAAAGCCTGGCTTTCAATTATATGATTATGAAAATCGAATAAATACGTCCTGCATTACTTATTAAGGCGACCGTAATTTTACGAAAAATTCGGAAACTAATACCTGTAAACTACGTGCAATCACTAATTGGCGAGGGGGGCTTTTTCCGGTTTCTTGAAAAAAACCTATTAAAAAGTTTGATTTATAAAAAAAATGTATAATTTTATCTCAGCTATTATGAACAGGTAGCCAATTTACTCTAAATATTTTTCAAGACTATAAACCATAACCATTTAACAGAACGCTTAATTTATGCTACATCTAATTCTAAAGTCAATCCGAGCTGTTCATCGAGCACAAGGTGTCATTATTTGGATTAGCTTACTTACTACACTATTGCTAAGTTGCCAAAAAGAAACCTCGACGACTGAGTTTTCAGATCCGAACCATCAGCGAACAACACCAAGAAACTTGCTGGCCAAATTTTCTCCTCAAAACCAAAGATTAATCTACAACTTGTTGACCCCGATCGAAAAAAGTGATTTATGGGCCTATCATTTAATTGATGCCCAAAGACAATTAAATATAGATAAGGCACAAAGCCAGTTTTTGGAATCCGTTATTGAAAAACTTACCCCGGGTTTTTTTGAACAATCATTGGAGAGGGCTTCTGCATTACTTAATAATTTGCAACAACGAGCTACTAGCCTTTTTACAAAAGAAACTTACACGTATTTGTTTTTTACTTTAGATAATAACTATCAAGACTTTTCAACAGCATATAATTCAGAGTCAGAATTAGTCAACCCTGATGCTGACCCACCTAAACTGCCTGATTGCAAGTGTTCGACCAAATCTGATTTTTGTTCAGGTGTTCTTAAGTGCACTGCTACAGATGAGTGCAAAACAACCTCTGCAGGGTGTGGCTTCTTTTTTTTCTATTCATGTTCGGGTAATTGTAAATAAAAATAACCTATCATCAAAGCAAATATGAAAAAGCAAAAAAATAATTATTTACTCCTCACCGCATCGGCGATAATTGCTGGAGTAACAACTTTTGCACTAGTTAAATACGAAGCACCTTTAAAGCTTCAGTTTGTGCCATATGCTGTTTATGCATTGGTATTGGCAGTTTTCTTTGCTAAACAGGTACGAAGGCATTATTATAAATGGATTAACCTTTTTGGCTCGCTCTCAAAGATTTGCTTGCTTACAGTATTTACAATGTTCGCCCTGTTTTATTTTTTCCCGGCAGATGGGATGGTGCCAAGTCAGTGGGATTTTTTAACTGCGACCAAGTTGCTGTCAATCAACGCTTCTATAGCGCTTCTTGCTAGTCTTACAATAGCTAGTATTTTGTATATCATGCCCTTTCGCAAACATAATGATACTTTGCAAGAACCCAGCACCAGTTAATTAACCTTCTTAATAAAATACCGCAGTATGGAAAAACATAAATTGTCTTTCTTAGTATTTGCTGTTGCCCTATCGTTCATAGGTATAATTGGCTTTCACCCCAAGTCTAGTAATAACTCAAAGGCGATAATTTCGCATAGGGCAGGCTTTTCCTTAGGCAAGGATACCGTCGACATTGGTAAGCTTGTCGACGGAAACAAAGAATTGCCTATCACCATCTATAATAATGAAGATTCTTCCCTGATTGTAAAAGATGTGGTAAGTTCCTGTGGTTGTGTTTTACTGAATAAAAAATCCTTCTCCATACCTAGCCACGATAGTGCAACTATTAATGCCATTATTCAACCTAGAACGAGCGATGCAAAAGGGGCAACCATACATCGAACAATCGCTTTTAGAACCAATTACAGGGATCCCATCAAGTTTATTGTGGTGAAGGCCGCAGTCTCGTAAGTGGGTACAGATATTTCTATTATTATTTAAACAATAACAGCAGGGTCACTCCTGCTGTTGTCATGTCGCATCAAGTTATTCCTGCCCGCTATTAAATCATTTGTGTTAAAAAGTACAGCCGTTATATCACCTTGATGGTAATGGCCGCAGAATCCTGCCCTTTTTGGCAACCGCCGCGGTCATGCCCTGCTTGTTGCCACAGGGTGCCTACGTGGTGGTTCCACACGCTATCGCCATAATGATGGCCCAAGCTGTCGAGTGGGTTGCAGTTGAGCATGATGGGCGGCCTGCGGTTACACTTGGGCAGCACATTAGCTAATCAACTAATTCCTGTTGAAGTTAGCCCGGTTCCTGCAATCGTCCAAGTCGTTGGCCAGTTCCTGTATCTTATCGTTTTTCTTTTTGATCTCCTGCTCATATCCTTTTAGGTCAAACAGACTGAACTTGGCTTTGCGGTACTCGTTTACCAAACTGAACACCATTTGGTTGAGTTTTTGCGACGCTGTGCTGTCTTCTATACTGGCCGCAGTGCGCAGGGCATCCAGCTTTACCGTTAGTTCGCTTTCTATCATGGCCTTGCTGCTGGTGCTGTCTAGCTTATTGAACACTTGTATCACTTCGTTGAGGGTGCGTTTGTAATTTTCTTGGTTGATCTGTTGGCTGCGCAGCACATCGGAGCGTTCCCTTAGTATGGTCAGCTCCTTATTGGGCACCTGAAAGTTGAAATAAATGGCACTCACGGCCAAGGTAAGGGTAACCAAAAAGAAAATCAGGAACTTGATAAAGGCCCGGTTGTGTTCTTGAATGTTTAATGGCTTCGACATATTTGTTGCTTTTGTTTGTGTGTTGATATATTAATATTGCATGATGATCAATCCGCTAAAAAGTTGCGCCGTTTTTTGGCCGTAGCCTCGGCCGTTTCGGGCGGGTTCACAATTGCTTCTTTTACAAAAATGGCAGCTTCCCGCTTTTTGCCAATATAATCCAGCTTGCTCAGTTTGTAAAACAGGGCCGATACCGTTTTGGTAAAAGCGCTCACTTTTACCACGGCCGCATTGATGTCCTCATGCTGATAACCATAGTTGCCCAAGTCTGTTATCACCGTTTCCAGTGCCCCTTGGCTCAGTTCGCACCATTCTGTAAAATAGTTCATGAGGTCTTCCTTGCCCATGTTTACATATACATCCAGCGAGTTTTTGATCAGCCTTGCCAGCGATGCCGTTACCGATAGCATATAAGCGGGCGGTTGGTGGATGGCCGTCCATTTAAACTGGGTAAAATGCAGGTTTTGGTGTTGCAAAATATTGTTGCAGAGCCATTGCACAATCTGCGCCATTTCGTTGTGTTGCTTTTTCTGCTGGATTTTTTGCACAATCTGTAAGGCATAGAGTTCCATTTTGCCCATGAACGCTTCCAGCCCATAATAGATGTCCAGCAAATCGGGATGGCTGGCCGTGGCCGTGCAGGGCGGTATGTACTCATTGTCTTTTTCCACCCTGTTTTCCTGCACCAGCACCCTGCCCAATGTGAGTTGGTAAAGCCCTATTGCCCCGCCGTTCAGTTCCTCCTGCGGCAACAGCGACAAATGGTATTGTACTTCGGCAAAGGGCAGCCTTGGCGGCAGTTCGTTGGGGTCGGCCGCACCAGTGGGCAACCGGTCGTAAGGGTTTACGGTAAGCACCACATAAAAAACCACCGACTTGGTTTTCAATTCGGCAAAAGGTACCGAAAGGCCCGGTAGCAAGGTTTCCACCGCCATAGCGGGCATGGCTTGGCTATCGATATGCACCACGGCCCCGCCCGGTGTAATGGCCCGGCAATAGTTGAGGCGCAGTTGCACGTTTTGTAAATTGTCCAAGCTCACCGTCCAATCGCAATTTTGCTGGCCCGCCGCAACCGGTGGCAAAAGGCCATAACTGATACTGCTGATATGGCTGCCTGCCGCAAACACTACTTGTTGCTGCAGGGCATTGCGCTCGGCTGTTAAATGGGTTTTATTGATCTTCATGCCATCCACCCAATTTACCGGCATGTATAAATGTTGTGTGTCCATAATTATTTTTTATAACCTATTGCAAACTATAATATCGTTCTCCCGGATATGATTGATAAAGAAAGTTTTGTCCGTATCAATATACCGGGTGTTCAAGTTGTACCACTTGGGCTTTTTATAAAATACCCAGCCATAGGGCTTACCCTGTTCATTTACGTATTCAATTTTGCCCTGTGGATGTCGCTCGTTGTAATCGTTGATGAAATAATAGAACAATTGGCCAAATTCCATATCCGCCGGTGCCTTGGCCCTAAAATTGGTAAAATGCGGATCGTTCATTTTCTTTTGAAATTCAAAACTGATCACCAGCATGTTTTTCATCTTGTCCTCATCGGGGTCGGCCACTTCATCGTGTACCGGATAAAACCATTTGGTATAAACTTTTAATGGAATCTTCACCGCTTGCACAAAAGTGGTGTACAATAAAAATGCGATAATCAAAAACAGGACAGCGCTCCCGATATGCAGGTGATAGCCTTCTTTGTTAAATAAGTTGAACACCATGATGAAGGCCATAAAACCAAATGCAGCTACCACGATGGTAAAGATCAGCTCAAACCAAAAACTGTTGTAGCCATTGCTCCATTTTAGATAGTGCCGCATGTATTTGATGTGCAAAAAGCCCAGTAGCAGATAAATGGCTTGTGCTATGATGAGGGTAACAAAGGGGTTGGTGAAAAGCCCTGGAAGGCCCAATAGGCCCGGGATGCCGCATATTAAAATTGATACCAGCAAATAAATGATGGTAGCTTTTCTGTACGGCGCAAAACTGCCACGGGCCTTGTTGATATATACGCCCAAAAAAGT
Source organism: Chitinophaga pinensis (assembly GCA_943373145.1). Taxonomy (GTDB): domain Bacteria; phylum Bacteroidota; class Bacteroidia; order Chitinophagales; family Chitinophagaceae; genus Ferruginibacter; species Ferruginibacter pinensis_H. Next base: position 239,124 of record CALSBI010000004.1, on the reverse strand, counting down.
CATGAGGCTCAGCCCGGCTATGCCCGCTATGCCCAGCATCCTAATAATCTCCTGCGAAAAAAATCTATCCATGGTTCCTGTTATATTTTTTATAGCACAGTGGCAATGCCCAATACCGCTCGTTCGTCGTGGCCAATATGCATATCTGCTTTTGTTGCTGGTAGGGTTATCTGGCAGGTAATATCTGTACCCGCTGGCACAAAAAACCGATAAAAACTTTGTAGGGTACTGTAAAGCTGCCCACCTACCAAAAAATCCTGTGCCGCCCTTTTTTGCAATGGGCCGATACTGAACAAAAAACCAAAGCCTTCTTCATCATACTCCTCCCCACAGGTAAGTGTACCGCCCAAGGCAAAATGCCCCAGTTGGTTATAGCAAAGCTGGGTTTGCTGTGCTTGGAAATGTTCCAATCGGCATTGCACCGACTCCCCCAAAATCGCTTGCAAGGCTTCGGCCATCAAGAGGCAATCGCCTGCCATTTCATGTACATAGGGCAATAACAGCACCAACCTTTGCTTCATTACCAAGGGCATGTCTTCGGGCAGTTGCCAAAAGCGGGCAAAGTAGCTGCTGATGGTTTCATTTTGCAGGCCCCATAGCATTTGGCTTTCGGCCGCAAAATTTTTATAGCGGTGCATGAAAAATTCATTTTCCAGCGGACTGAAAAACTTGCGTATTTCCTGCTCCTGTTTTTTGTTCAGTTTGTATTCCTCGGCCATTTCCACAGCAGTTTGCGGCACTTTGCTACTGCTTAGCTGATTGAAGAATAAACCCTCGGGCAGTAAATCGTACATCCCCGCACGGGATAAATGGATATGCAGCGCTACCTCGTCCAGTTCTGTGCGGGTAATATCGCGGCTGAACCGGCGGTAAAAAAAATCATCCGTATGCACCACCAACGGCAGTCCCTCGCCCGTATGCGGCAACAACTGCGCCACTACCGCCTCGGCCCTAAAGTCTTGGGCCAGTTGGGCTATCTCTTGTTGTATGTTGGTTAATGTATCCATTTAATTTCGTTTACCGTTGACCGTGATTCGTTGGCCGAAGGCAGATGACAGTTGACAGTTGACAGTTGACAGTTGACAGTTGACAGATGACAGTTGACAGTTGACAGGAAGGCAGGCTTTCGTACATATTATCCAGCCTCCACATCTAGGATCCGTTATCCAGCCACGCTTAAGGGCCCGCCTGAATGACGCAGTCGGGCAGGCGTGGTGTCGGCAGAGCCTCCATATCCGTTATCCAGTATCTAGTATCTCTCCACTATTAACTATTCACTAATAAAAACCCTAATCGGCATCAAAAAACTCCCCTGTGCCGCAATGGCCAGTGCCAAGTCTTGTTGCCAAAATGCGAGGCTGCCCGTTTGTAGCAATTGCCGCATTTCGTTGTCGTTTACCTTTATAAGTACATCCAAGGTTTTGCCAAAGCCCCGCTTGGCACCTTCCAGCACCTGGTAGCCTTGTTGTACCGTAATATTGGCTTCCCGCAAGGCCATCCGCATCCGGGAAAAAGAAGCAATATCCTCCGCCGTTAGCAACCGCTCCTTGTTTAGCAGGGCCGTTTTATAGGCCAGTACCTTATCTTGGTTGCCCAAGCTATTGCGCCCGCCGGTGGTACCGGTAACCAGTTTTACGGTATTGCTTTGTATATCGGCACTTTTATATAGCCCCAAGGGCGTACCCGGTTTAATGTGATTGGCCATTGCGCCATTGGTACTCCAATACTTTACATAAATATTGCTGGTGCCGGTCTTTTCTTTATCGGGCACCACTAAGTAAGGCGTATCAGTTTTTAGCAACTGCCTTTCGCTCAGTTCCTGTTCCAGTTTGTTAAGGCTTTGTTGCAGGCTGCGCAGTTCGTTGTACAAAAAGTCGTGGCCGATGCTGCTAAAGGCCGAACTTTCGTCACGTAATTGCTGCATCAACCCCTCCAGTGCCGATATGGCATCCTTATCGCTAAAGCGCCCCACGCCACCATAATGGACATTCACGGGGCTATTGGCCCCATCGTTGCCCAAGCTGTTGAGCGCATGGCCCGCCACATCCGTTACTTCGGCCAGGTCCACAAAAAAATCGTCTGCTTGCAAGGGAATGATGTTGATATAGTCCATCAGTTTCTGCTGTAGGGTAACCAGTTGGCGGTTCACCACCGGAAAGCAGTTGAGGCCAATCAACAAATCGGCGGCCATATTGCCAATGGGTATGCTTTCGGGAAAATCGATGCGCACCCAGGCCAGTTTCTGTTTTTTCAGTTTGGCATAATCGGCGGGCGTATAAAGGGCTCTCAGTTCGCTGGGCCACTCATCGGCTTGGGCATTTACATCCAGCCCTTGCACCGTAATAAAATGGGGCAGGTAAAAGCGGTTGGTATGCTTCAGTACCCGGTTCATGCTACTGGTTTTGCCGCTCACTATTTCAGCGGGGTCGGGCCGCCCATGTAGCAGTACCCCTTTTGGGTAGCGGTTGGCTATCGGTAAGGCCTGTCCGTGTTGGTACCAACTGGAAGTGGGTAGGGCATCGTAAAAAGCCGCTTTGCCCGATTCGTTTTGCAGTTCAAAATAAAAAAGCGTTTCGTTGCCCAAATGCTGGGGATGTTCCAAAGCAATCCATACCGAATTGTGATAGGGATTGTAGGAGCGCAGTGGCGCTACGGCCACAGTCTCTTTTTGTGTGGTTTCGGTTATCAAAAATACTTGTTGGGTAGTGGCCATCACGGCTACGCTTGATTGCTGCAAGGTAAAGGGGCCGCTGGGCGAAAAGTACATTGTTTTAACCGTTGCCTGGGCCAATTCACTGGTGCCGGCAATACGTCGGTTATGGGTAAACTGTGTTTCTGCGGCAAGGGTAATATGCTTCTCGGTGGGATTGGCACAAGCAATGGCGTGGGCAGGCAGCGCATGGGTAAGTACTTCGGGGTACAGCAGTTGTACCAGCCTTTCCAATGTGCGGCCACGGGTATCATCTATGTCGTGTGAAATTTTTTCCAGCTCCGAGGCACAGGTACCCAACAGTATCCCCACCAATGGGTCAAAATGGCTCTCCTGTTGGGTACCCTTGAGGCCCCAAAGGGAAGATGCCGTTTTCAGCATCCGGTCTTTAATCTGTTGTTGCGTTTCTGCCATATCGTTCAATACCCGCCCATGCTAGGGCAGTTTGTTGCGTTGTTAATAATAAGATAAAGGCCCTGTGAAAAAAGAATCTTGGTAAGTAAATTTATCGCTGGTAATCTTGTTCACCGCCGTTACCTGAATGTCCATCCGCTTTTTAACATGCCTGCCGTTGATAACCGTATTCAGTTCCTGCTCTTTAATGATTACATCCACTTTAACCGATTGCAGCCGCTCTTCGTACTGAACAATGGCAGTTTGAACCGATAATTTTATCTGCTCCCTTATTTTGTTGTTGGAAATAAGGTTGTCAAAATCGCTGTCCCATATACTACAGCCAAAGCGTTCATCCTGTTGCATTTCGCCAAAAGCTGTGGTAATGATGAGGTGTATATGTTGGGCAATCGAGTCCCGCAGGCTGCATTTTTGGTGCAGACCACCTTTTAACAACAAATCGGGCCTTAGCGGCAGTGCATAATAGTCCATATAAATACCATATAGCTGTGCATCACAAACTTGTACAATGGCCAATGCCAATAAAAAAATGTAAAGGATTAGGCGGTGGAGTGAGGTTCAAAAGATACTGTCTTGAATATCCGCCTATTGTAAAAGTAAACAATTTAATTTTTCAAACAAAAAAATAAAACGACATCACCCATCACTTTGTTCCACTTCCACAGGAGGTTGCTCAACAAGCTTTTTTTTCTTTTTCTTTTTGACGGCCGGATTTTCCGGGGCCAAGGGCATATCCGTTTTTAGGCTGTCTGTATTGCCTTCTTTTTTAAGCAGGTTGGTGGGCCCTGTTTTGGCTGGCGTGGCTTCCACTGCTTTGCCACCGGTTTTTAGGCCCTTTCTTTTTTCCACAATATTGGCCAATGCCTTTTTCAGCGTATCTTCTTTAAAGCGGTAGCAACTGATGGTATAATCTTTAAAAGCTAGGTCGGTAAGACTGGCAATGGCCAAATCGCCGTCTTGCATGTGCAAAAAATAACCATTGTACAGGTAAATGCCGTTGAAATAAGTGTTGCTGCCCTTGGTAAGGGGCTTAAGCACTACCACATCTAAAAAACTGGCCAGCGACTCATTGGGCAAGCGGCCCGTATTTTCCAGTAAAAAATTATTGTTGGTGGGCGCAAATTGAATGTTGAACACATCTTTAAAAAGGGCCGTGCTCAGGCAGTTGCTGTTGGGCAGGTTGCGGGGGCAGCGGCTGGTAATATTATGCGGGGCATACCGGTTTTTTTCAATGAAGTCGAACACTTCGGGTATCACAATCTTTTCCTTGCCCACGTTCAGCAAATTGGCATAGTCGGCAATCAAGCTGTCCAGTTCCTCCGGAAACGGGATAGGTTCAAAGTCGGAATCCTCTTGCACATCCATTTTTTCGTTTTCGCTGCGGGTATCGCCGCTGGGTATGGCAATGCCTGCCTTTTTGTAATAAGATTCTTTGAGCCTGCCTGCCGCCACGGTACGGTTTTTCCAATAACCGTGGTTGAGGTTGGCAATATTAACCCCCGCGCTGCTGCTTTGTACAAAATAGCCATTGGTAAGATAGAAGCCCACATGCGTCACCCGGTTGTTGCGGGTTTCCCGGCTAATATTGGTTTTAAAAAAAATCAGGTCGCCCAATTCGTATTGGCTGCGGTTGGTAAAAAGGGCCACATCCTTATCGCAAAACTGCGCCAGCGATGTGCGCTTGATGTTGATGTTAAATACTTTGTTAAAAAGCGTTTGCACAAAGCAGGAGCAGTCGATACCGTTTTTAGAACAGCCGCCCCACAGATAGGGAGTACCCATCCAGTTCTCTATAAAGCTATAAAGTTTGATGAACTTGTTGATATGCGCCTCATTGGTCTTTAACAGCCCGGCATATTTGATAATCAATGGCTTGGAAGGAAAGGGCGCCGCCTGTTTGGGCGAATCGGTAAACGGCAGGAGATGAGGCGGCACCGGCTCATGGTAATGCCCCGCTAGCACCATGCTATGGCAGCACAATAAAAAAACAGTCGTAAAGAAATGCTTTCTAAAAAAGCAAGAGAGGTTACCCATTTGTAATGATTTCATTTTTAGGCATGGTAATTGTCGTTCGCAAATATGCCTTTAACTGGTTGTTGGGCGTTATTGGGTAATCAACCTGCGTTATATGTATTCAGGTCCATCCAATCAAATTTATCAAAACCGCACTGGCGAAACCACTTGATTGAGATTGCATAAAGTTAACAAAAACGCAATGTATAAACTAATTTGAGTAACTTCATCTTGGCTTATAACTTGAAAATACATGGCAGCTATGGCACAACAAACAACACAATACAGAATAGACGGCAAGGTAGTTACTGCGATGCTGGTATTGTCATTCGTTTTTCTCATCATCATGTCTTTTCGCTACAAAAACACTAAGCCTTGTCCCCATGTAGAATTCAGTTTCCGCACGGCCAATAAATTTGATGTGGCCTACGAAAAAGAGAAAGTTCACTTCTCGTCGGATGTCAAATATAATGCCAATGAATGGGAGTGGGATTTTGGCGACAAATCCCCAATAGACAAAACTTCGGGGCCCTATGTATCTCACGAATATGCTACACCGGGCGTTTACACCGTGCGGCTCACCATCAACGGTAAATGCCAACAGGTAAAAAATATCAGCATTGGTAAAAGGGAGCACACCGGCACCCGCCTGTACCTGCGCCCTTTGTGGCCGCCCACAGCCACCTTGGTTGCGGGCCGGGATTATTATTTTGGCGATTCCACAAGTGGGGCCAATACTTGGAGTTGGTATTTTGATGGCGATGAAACCCGGCGCGACAAACAGAACATTGTATATCAGTTTGTGGAGCCTGGCGATTATAAAGTAATATTGGTAATCAACAACGATTTGGAAAACGGTAAGGTGGAAAAAACCTTTACCGTAGTGGCTCCGGCCAAAATCAATTCGCCTGTAGTGCCCACCCAAGGCGGTGGCGGCAATCAGCGGCGCAATATCAATGTAAACCCGCCCACTGATGCACCCACCATCGACAATGCCACTGGAAAATCGCTGGAAGACTTGGTGTCCGAACAATCCAAAGTGCCCGCCTTGGGCGAAACCTCCCTCAAAGCCTACATCCTCGATATCAGGGGCAATGGCACCAACTCGCTGAAACACTATTTAAAAAACACCAGTTTCGATTATTGCAATATCATTTTCAATGGCCGTAGCATCAGCCTGCAACAATTGTACGAAAACATGGCCGAGCATGAAAAAAATGGCAAAACCCTTTCGGTAAAGCAAGAAGTGGATGCCAAGGAAAATTATATCAAAGTGGTGGAGATTACTGCCGAACTGAAGCGCAAGAAGATTTTGTTTGGAAGTCGTGAACGCAGTTATCCGTTTTAAATCATATCGCAAGTAGCAAAACTAAAATGCATATAAACCTGGTAAGCCAAATATTCTCCGAAGCGGCAAAGCAAGTGCTGCACATAGCACAGCAGTTGGCGAAAGAAAATGTACACCCCACATTTGGTGCGGCACATTTGCTAAAAGCCCTGCTGCACAAAGATGCGGGCATGTTACCCCTGTTGAAAAGCATGGGCAAGGATTTTTATTATATGGAAGAATGGGCCGATGTGCGGCTGGAGGAATATGAAAAGAAAGCCCCCATTGGCGATCCGGTGGGCGATGCGGGCCTGATGGATATTTTGGCCGAGGCAGATGATGTTCGCTTTAAGTTGCAGCGTGAACTGGTGGACAACCTGAGCCTTTTGGCTGCCGTATTAACCCCCGGCCTTGGCTTTAGCTACGACCAACTGAAATCTTTTGTACTGCAGCGGGAAGAGCTGATAGCCACGGGCATGGATGATAGCCTGTTGGGCAATATGTTGGGCATGAACGGGCAAAACGGCCAACCCGCCGAAGGCGGAAACAAAGCGGCCGGTGCCTTGTATAAATATTGTATTGATAAAACCGAAAAAGCCATTGCGGGCAAACTGGAAGATATCGTGGGCCGAGACAATGAGCTGCGCATGATTGCCGAAGTGCTATGCCGCCGCAGCAAACCCAATGTACTGTTGGTGGGCGAGCCGGGCGTAGGCAAAACAGCGCTAGCCGATGGTTTTGCGCTAGCCGTGGCCCAGCAAAAAGTACCCGACTTATTGCAACATGCGCAGGTATTTGAACTGGACAGCGGTGCGCTGGTGGCCGGCGCCTCCTACAAGGGCGAAGTGGAAGACCGGTTGAAAAGCATTTTAACCGAAATAAAAAAGTACGACAAGGCCATTTTGTTTATTGATGAAATACATGGCCTAACCGATAAGCAGGGCAGTGCCGCAGGGGCCGCCAATATATTAAAGCCTGCACTGGCCCGTGGCGAAATTACCATCATTGCCGCCACCACGCCCGAAGGCTACAAAAAGCATATCGAAAACGATGAAGCCCTCAACCGGCGATTTGAAGTGGTTGCCATTGAAGAGCCCGATGAAACGGCGGCTTTTCAAATGCTGCGCCAGGCCATGCCGCATTACGAGCAGCACCACGGTATAACGGTACAGGATGAGGTAAAACAGGAAGCTATCCGATTGGCCAAACGCTATATCAAGGACAGGCGCCTACCGGATGCGGCCATCGACCTGCTCGACCGTTCCTTGGCGGCTTTGCGCATGCTTAACCAAACGGGTACCCAAGATGTGGAAGCCCTGGGCCAAACCATTGCCGAATGGAAGGCGGGGGAGCAAGGCGGCACTGAAAAAAGCTTGGAAGATTGGAAATGGCTCTGCCGCTCTTTTACCAACAAAATCAGCCCCATATTGGCCGGGCAAATCAATACGGAAGAAGATCCTCAAAAGGCCGAAACCAACAGTGCGGTAATCGCTTATTTGGATAGTACGGTGGCTACTTTACTACAAGCCACCGGTACGACAAGGGATACCCTGCAAAAAACAGATGTGGCGGCCATTGTATCCGATAAAACGGGCATACCATTGGGTAAGCTGCAGACACAGGAACAGGATAGGCTCTTAAATATGGAAGCCATCATTAAGCAAAGGGTAGTGGGGCAAGACCATGGGGTGAAAGCCATAGCCGAAGCCATTTTAGAGGCCCGCAGCGGCTTGGGCAAACCGGGGCAGCCCATTGGCTCCTTTTTCTTTTTGGGCCCCACGGGTACCGGTAAAACGGAACTGGCCAAATCTTTGGCCGAATTTTTGTTTCAAGATGAATCGTTCATGATCCGGTTCGACATGAGCGAGTTCAAAGAAGAGCATTCCGCCGCCTTGCTGTACGGGGCCCCTCCGGGCTATGTAGGGTACGAGGAAGGCGGTTTGTTGGTAAACAAAATAAGGCGCCAACCTTATGCCGTGGTACTGTTTGATGAGATAGAAAAAGCGCATACTTCTGTGTTTGATATTTTCTTGCAGATCATGGACGAAGGCAAGCTGCACGACAAATTGGGCAAAACAGGCGATTTTTCCAATGCAGTGGTCATATTTACGTCTAATATCGGTAGCCATTTTGTGGTGGATAAATTCAACAAAAATGAGATACCCACTTCTGGCGAACTGATCGATATCATGGCCAACCATTTTAGGCCCGAGTTTTTGGGGCGGCTTACGGAAGTGGTGCCCTTTGCGCCCATTACATTGCCCACGGTAAGGGGTATCTTGGATATACAGCTCAAATCCTTGTATGCAGCATTGGATAAGCAAGGGATCGGGCTGAGTATTTCGCCAGAAGCCAAAGACGAACTTGCCAAACAGGGCTTTACGCCGGCATACGGTGCCAGGCCATTGGGCGGCGTTATTAGGGCGCAGTTGCGCAGACCGCTTTCGAAAATGATCATCGCCGGAGAAATAGGCCCCGGCAGCCAAGTAAAGCTAACGGTGGCAGATGGCTTATTGAACTGGGCAAAAACATAATTGTATATTTTTTTCAATAGGGATGTTTTTTTTTGTAAATTTAAACTCTAAATAAACCACCAAACCTGCAAATTAACCATTCGGTTACCTCCTTGAACCCCTGACATCAGCAATAATAACCCATTATTATTAACTCGCATGGCTGCGACCGGCTCTGTACGTATAGGGTATATGGCAGGCGAACGGCCCTAAAAAATCTTGACATGGACAATAATTTAGGAATTGGTGGCAATGAAGTAAAAACCGATGCATTTGAAGCGTTTCAAGACATCCAATCCAACAGGACCTTGATGGCCCAAAAATTGACTGCCGATACGCCGGTAAAACCGCAGGTGGTAGAAGGCCTCACCAATGTAGAGGAGGTATTTGCGCATTACAAGCCGAAAGTGGAAATGTCGTTTGCCAACGAAGAGGGTGTAACGGTAAGGGAAACCCTGCATTTTTCGCACTTGGGCGATTTTGGCGTTAAGGGTATTACCAACCAAAGCGCTTTTCTCCGCGACTTGGACACCCGCCAAGACCAGTACCAAAAAATTATCAAACAATTAAAATCGAACAAGTTGCTCAAATCTGCATTGGCAACCCCAGAGGGCAAACAGAACCTGGTGGGCGCTTTACAGGCATTGCTGACCGAACTGAACGAAAACAAATAAGAGCAACTTCAATAACAATAACCCATTTATCAATCAACCACATATTATGGCAAATCCAGAAGCAATAAAAACAGGCACAGCACAGCAGGTGGCGGAACCAGCACAGCAGAAAGGCGACCAATTGCAGGAGCATTTGAAAGGACTGGAAAAATTCGGTGCTTTCGATCTATTGGAATCGGTAATTGACAATGTACAAAACCTGAACCCCGATCGTAAGGCCAGAAAAAAAATATTTTTGGAAGAAACATCCAAAAAAGACGAGCGGGCACATTTAAAGAAAACCTTGGGCATTTGGTTGGATGTACTGCAAAGCAGCAACGACCTGCACGAAATGGTGGATAAGGCACAGGCCAAAAGTGTGCAGGCCAGTCAAACCTACAAAAACAATATGAAGGAGGCGCTGAAAGAAACGGCAGAATTGGAAAAGTCGTACCGCACGGTGGCCTTGTTTTATAAGAATACCGAAAGCACCAAGGTAAAAAATGTTGCCTTTATCAATGTGGAACTGGACCAGTTGAAAGATTTGGACAATACCATGTTCATTGATGCCATTCAGGCTGAACTAGTAGAGAACTACGACCGCTTGGATTTGCGCAGCAATTATGGCCTGCTGGTGATACCGGGCTACTTGGGCTCCAATAAAGTAGTGGAAAAATGGTCCAAAATCGCTTATCAAAATAAAGTGATGTTGGTAACAGATTTTGAGGACCTAGATGCCCCAGATGATGTGATGGAGCTGTTTGAAGCGGCCGATTTAACCAGTGGCGACCCCTTTAAATCCAATACCATCATGACCTGTAACTACTTGGTGGGCCGGGGCAAGCAAGCCGAAGTGGGCGAAGAAGATAATCTGTTTGTGCCGGGTTCATCGGCATTGGCAGGCAAAATATACATGACGCTGATGAGCCAGGTAACGGCCGGTAAAAAATTCGGCAGCATGAACGAAGTGGACGGTGTGCGCTTCGACCTGAAAAAATCGGAAATCGCCAATTTGGAAAAGCTGGGCCTGATACCGATGGTAAACGAGTACAGCAAGGTAATGGCATTTTCGGCCAAAACCCTGTTCAATGGCGATAACCTAGGGCTACAAACCTATTCGGTGGTAAGGGTGTTCGATTATGTTACCAAAGTGATGATGGATTTTTTGAACCGCCGTGCATTTGAAAATTTCAATGCCAATACCCGCAAGGAACTGATGGGGCAAATTGTAAAGTTTCTGGACAATATCACCGGCCCCAGTAAGTTGATAGAGAACTTTACCATTCGCCGTTTTGAACAGGATCAGATTCAAAAGGATAAAATACATTTGGATATTCACTTGAAGCCTTATTTCCCCGCCAAAAACTTCTTGATAAAATTAGAAGGCCAAAAGGGCGATGATGGTACGGATTGGAACAGTGAGTATAACCAAGAAAAATAGATAGGCGCAGTAGATAGGTGCATTGCTGGCAGCGTACAAATTGTGCCTGCCAGCGATATATTTATTGAATGGTAACGCTTACGGATATCGTATATCTTTGCATTATTATTACAGCCAATCGGAATCTGCATAACAATTTATAAAGTGTAACCCTATGTGGCATAATTGGTATATTATTTGCTCTTAATGAAAAAGCATCCTTCCCCACGAAATAACCAAAATGCCTTAGTTTTCTTAAACCAACCTACACTGCTTTAACCCAGCACTATCAGTCATTGTATTGCGTCGGCAACGCTATTGTTGTACGGATACAGGGCAACGTTACACGTATTTATTTTTTATTTATTTATATTTTTTAATTTTTTAAATTTCTGTTTATGTCTTTCAAAGTAAAATTAAAAGTAGCTGGCAAGGAAGTAAACGTACTTGACCTTAGCTATCAGTTAAAGCAAGAAACCGATGCAACCGGCCGTCCTTCGGCTGTAACACGGGGCGGTAAGATTTCACTAACGGTAGAATCAACGGGCGACACCTCGTTTTTTGAATGGATGTGCAACAACTTTGAGCGCAAGGATGGTACCATCGTATTCATTAAGCGTGATACAGATGCCACTTTAAAAGAACTCAATTTTAAAGAAGCGTATTTGGTGGATTACAGGGAAAATTTCTCTGCCATTAACGACAATCCCGTTTCGGAAACTTTTACACTCAGTGCAAAAGAAATTTCCATGGGTTCTGGCTCACACATCAACGAATGGGTATAAGCGAAAAATGTATAGCGGGCGGCAACCACCGCCCGCTTTTTTGGTTTTCAACACCAGCATTTAAATTATTACCACTATGGCCTTTTTAGCTAAATTAACAATAGACGGCGGCGAAGAAATGAACGTACTGCGTTGCAGTTACCGTTTTACCCAGGGCACCAATGCCACGGGCAAACCGGCGGCCGTACCACAGGGCGGCTTTGTATCATTGGTAGTGGAAAGTACCAAATCAACCGATGTGTTCGATTGGATGATCAACCCAACCGGCCTCAAAAACGGGTTGGTTACTTTTTACCGGCGCGATATGCAAAGCAAGTTGAAAACACTGGAGTTTATGGATGCTTACTGTGTGGACTATCAAGAAGATTTTGACCACAAGGGCGAACATCCCATGCAGATTTCGTTTACGGTAAGTGCCAAAACGATTAAAGTGAACGACAGTGAGTTTAAAAACAATTGGCCCGAGTAAGGCCAGCCTAAATAACGCTCAAACAGGAAATTAGTATGGAAGCTGGCGGTCATTATTATACGGTTTATTACACATCCTTGGCGGTAGGTTTTGCAGAAAATGTAGCCTTTCGGCAAGCTGTGCTGGCACAAATGCCCGACCAAGTATCTTGGATGGACGCAGCCCACATGCACATACACCAATGCACGGCCCGTCAGGTGCCCGATTTTGACAACGTATCCCGGGAAGTGCCAGTGTCTGACCGTTACAGAATGGAGTATGGCCTACACTCACTGCCCAATAAAGATTTGAGCAGCCGCATCCGCAGTTCTGCTTACCAACGGCAGCAAACCACCAATGCCCTGCTGGCAGAAAGCCCCGTTTCGCTCAAGTTTGGATTGCTGCTCCACCGGCTGGGCGACACGTATGCGCATAGCCGCAAAGCAGATGAATCCACCATGTACACCGTAAATACTGGCGAAACCTGTTTCAGGCCGGGCAACCTCTATAATTACAAAAACGAATTTGGGCATGGCCACGATGGGCATGAGCCCGATTATCCCTTTTTACGGGAGAACCTTTTTTACAGCTACCTCGAAAACCTGCATCGGATATTATTGGCCAAGGTAAACGAAAGCGGCAGTGCGCCTTACAGGAGAAACGCAAGGGCAAAGCCTTTTCATGAAGTGAGGGGAGAGTTTAGGACCATGTTTAGAAACCTAGCAGCAAGGGCCGCGGCTAGGGAAGTAGCCATGCAGGAAAGTTTGGATAGGGCTGCAGCCATGTCGGGGTCGGGCATGTATGTTGTAGCCCCTAAAACATCGCATGAAACGAAGGCCAATATGTTCATTGAGGAAATCAGGGCAGCTTCCCGAAGGGTGATGCAAGTGGAAATGCGCAGGGGCTATGCACCCGAAAGGGAAGAAGGTTTGCCTTTGCCCCGCTTTTTGGCACAGCAACGGCGATTGGGTGCCGGGCTGGATGAACTGAACATTAATGCAGAAACATTAAACGAAACGATTGATAAAATGATACCCCGGTCCAGCAGCGGGGCAACGGGTACTTGGTAGGCAATGGTTGCTGACGGCAGGCAGATACCTACTTTGCTTGCAAATGCAGCAGGAACAGTAAAAGGAACGGCAAAAAGATCTTTAACAATATTATTTCAACCACCATAAACGATACTATTTTTTATGGCACAGTTAACAACCGCTTCCATCAACATTGATGGCAAGCCCATCCGGCAGTTTTCGGCTTTTTCCCTTTCGCAAGGGATATTTGAGCACCATTTTTTTAGGCTAACCTGCCCAGCCGAATCTATTGATGGCAATATGGGCGCTGTATTTTCCCAGTCTAAGAATTTGATAGGGGCCACCCTCTCGGCCCAAATTGATGCAGTGAATGCTATGGGGCAGCTCAAGTTCAAGGGCATTGTAACGCAAGTGGAAACGGAGCGTTTCAGCGGAGCCTCCGGTGATGTGGTAATAAGCGGCTACAGCGCCACCATCCTGCTCGACAGCGGCCCCCACTGCAAAAGTTGGGAGAAGAAGGCCGTAAAAAATATTGTACAAGATGTGCTGCAGCATTTTCCGCAAAACATGTTAAAGCCCAAAGTGGCGCCCTTGTATCCCGAAACAATATCTTATTATGTACAATACAAAGAAACCGCTTGGAGGTTTTTGAACCGTATATGCAGCACATTTGGCGAGTGGCTATATTTTGATGGGGAAGCCCTATTGGTAGGTCCTCCCGCAGGTGCAACGGCAGCGTTGATTTATGGCAACAACCTTAGCCGTTTTTCCGTGGCCCTGCAATTGCGCCCAGTGGATATGCAGGTAATGGCTTATGATTACATGAACCATGAAGTGTATACCAGCACCCCCAATGGTGTGGAAGCCAAAGCCGGTCTGAACGATTTGGGCAAGCAGGGCTTTAAGACCAGCCAAGCAGTATATGCTACCCAACCCAAAGTGTGGAACAACAGTTTTTTAACCAACAAAAAGCAGTTGGACGATTGGGTAAACATACAAGCGGCCATGCGCAGCAGCAACTATGTGCGCTTCAATGGCAGCAGTGGCCACCCCGGTGTGGCAGTGGGCGGTAAAATAACAATCAAGGGGCAAAACATGTACAGCATGGTGCAAGAAGAGTACGGCGAGTACACGGTTATTTCCGTAAACCATTATACCGATGGGCAAGGCAATTACAGCAACGATTTTATTGCGGTGCCTTCCACCATCAAAGTGCCGCCTGTGGCCTCGTGGCCTGAGCCGGCCTGCGAAACCCAAAGTGCCTTGGTTACCGATAACCACGACCCCAAGGGCTTGGGCAGGGTAAGGGTACGCTTTCACTGGATGAAGCCCAGCGAAAAAACACCTTGGCTCAGAGTGAGCAGTCCACATGGCGGCGGCGGCAAGGGCATGTTCTTCATCCCCGAAATTGGCGAAGAAGTGATCATTGGTTTTGAGGGCAATAGCGCTACCAAGGGCTATGTAGATGGCACGGTGTACCACGGCAAGGCCAACAATACCTTTAGCAATGCGGGCAACGATGTAAAAGCCCTGCAAACCAGGAGCGGCAACCAAATGGTGATGAACGACAAAGATGGCAGTGTGTATGTATCCGACAAAGGCGGTGCCAATACCATGATGGACGGTGCCGGCAATATTACCACCAATGCGGCAGCCCGGTCTGCCATTAACGTAGGTGGCACCAAAGACCAGCCGCCGCAAGCATTCATGACCATGGATGCGGAGGGCAATGTGGTAATAGATGGCAAAACGAGCATTACCATACGGGTAGGGGGCAACGTGATTACTATTTCCAAAGATGGTATCGTTACCAATGCCGAAGAAGGGGATATCAAATTTGATGCAATGGCGGGCAAATATTCCCTGCACAGTACTGCGGAGATGAACGTAACAACCGATGCCGACCTTACCATCACCGGTGGCCCCAAAGCCGTTATTTCATCGGGTGATACCAACGTAATGTAAATCTGTAATTGCAGGAACATTGAATTTATGGATGAATTAGAATACATAACATTAAATGCGCTGACGATATGCGATCAGGGTGGGGCACCTGATCTGTTCAAGCCTACCTACAATACTACGGTTAAAATACACGGCTGTTTGGTAGCTACCAATATGGACGGAACACCCCTTGTAAATATCCCTTCCTTTAAAGTATGCAAGGTTACCGGTGGCCCCTGCACACCCGCTACTGCCCCCAATACATGGATAGATACTTTTGAAGTAAAAGTAAAAAACAGCGAAACGCTGATTGGCATGAGTACCTGCCCATGCACTGTAGGTGGCAAAATAGAATTTATGACAAGCGGTCAGGTGCCCTTGCCCCCCGAAGCTGCTGCCGAGGTGAAGGCCCTGCAAGATCAAGCCCAGCGGGAACTGGATGATAATGGGCATGGCAACAGTGTGGGCGAAACAGGTTTTGTGGAGGGCATGGTGCCCGTATGGGGAAGCGGTAGGGATTTGATAAACGATATACAAACCGGCGATGTGGGCGGCTCTTTACTGAATGCCGGCTTTTTGATATGGGATGTTGCCTCTATTGCCGCAGGCGTTGTTTCATTTGGTGGTGGCACGGTACTGATGCAAGGAGCAAAGGCAGGTGTTAAAGGCGTTGCCAAAACTGCCGCAAAAGCTATATCCAAAGAAGCTTTACAGCAATTGGGTAAGCAGGCATTTAAAGCTTTGAGTAAAGAAGCATTACAAGCCAGCGTGAGCAATCTAGCCAAGAAACTGCTTTGCTCCGTTGTTAGGGCCTGCTTTACCGGCGAAACACCGGTGCATACATCCAATGGGGTAAAGCGCATACAGGATATCGCAATCGGAGATACGGTATGGAGCTATGATATGGATAGCCAAAAAACCGTTTTGCAAAAAGTAACCGAAGTTTTTGAGGAAGAGGTTGACCAGATACTCGAAATCGGTACTGCTAATGGAACCATTCAAACGACGGCTGGGCATCCATTTTTTGTTAATGGGGCCTATAAAGATGCCGAACAAATACAAGTAGGCGAGTATCTTTTCTCAAAAGATGGACAGGAAATAAAAGTAATTTCACTCAACTATGTACCCCAAACAGTTAAAGTATATAACTTTGAAGTAGAAGGTAATCATTGCTATTATGTAGGGGAAGAAGGGGTGCTGGTGCTGAATGTTTGCTACAAGGCGGTTTTCTTTGCAGCACATCCTTGGCTGAAGGGGAAAGTGGTTGTACACCATGCCGTAGAGCAGCAGATACTCAAAAGGTATCCCGGCTTGTTTACAAGGGCTGAAATTGATGCACTGGACAATTTGCGTGGCATACCTAAGGCGCTCAACAATGATTTGCACTTGAGCAAAATAAGGATTGAATGGAACAAGTTTTACAAAAGGTTTGATGATGCAGGCATAGTACCAACAAAGCAACAGGTGTTGGATTATGCAAGGGCCGTTGACAAGAAATTTTCAAACCTGTTCGACCCGCCATTTTCAGTATGGCCGAGATAAAATAAAACGCATGCAGTATGTATAAAATAATACAACCCGAAGTAATAGTGGGCCTTGGTGATAAAACGGTATTTGCGGAAACAGCACCGCCACTAAAAACCGTTACAAAGCTGCATATTGAACTGGAAGACTGGCTGGGGGACGATTTGATGGAATGTCATCCCTGTTATATGGTAACGGAGCATTTAAAGGACAAATTAGCTCAAAGCGATGTTACGGGCTATGCCATTGAGCCCATGCTGCTGACCAAAAATGAGTATTTTTCAAACAATTATCGGTTAGAGAAAAAACTCCCCCAATTTTATTGGCTGAAAATAATGGGCACAGCAGATAAGGGTGATGATATGTACATTGGTGTGGGCAAAGCTCTTTTTGTTTCTGATAGGCTCCTTGATTTCTTGCAAAAAGAAGCAACCGTTAAGTATATGGAAATTGACCCGCAAAGAAATGAATTTGATGATTTGTTGGATAAAATGATTGCTGATAGTAAGAAAGACAAATAGCAGTGCAAAACAATGCATTTGCAATGTTGCCTTTCGTAGTGACGTTTATCATATTTCTTTTTATATGCAGCTCCCCGAACAAACCTTTTCCACCATAGCCGCTTTAATGAATAAGGCGACAATTGAAATAGAGCGGAATAGCTATGCAGCAGCCTTGGTACTTTACCAAAAAGCGGAAGCGGCTTTTCCGCAACCGGTGGAGGATTATACTGGGGCCTGCTTTTTATGGTACTCGATGGCACAAGTTTATTTGTTGCAGCATGAGGAAGCCATGGCACTCACGTATAACGCCAAAGCCGCTGCTTGCTTGGATGGTTTCAACGATGCCAAAGTGTACTATCAATCGGGCCTGCTCCAGTTGCGCATGGGCAAACAAGCAGCCGCCGAAGCCGATTTGAACAAGGCTTATGCACTGGGCGGCAAAGTAGTTTTTACAGGAGCCCAACCCGATGAAACCGCATTTTTTATGGAGCATATTTTTCCGGCATCAAACAACCCGGACTTGGTATAAGACCGACGATGCATTGCAAATAGGCCGATAATCATATTGCTCAAATACAATGCATGTTGGCATTACACCATTTTTTAGTGGATTACTTTGTAAGTAAAAATGGTATAAAGCAATGGGACTATTCGATATTTTTTCCAAGGGAGACAAAGGTGCAAAGCTCTTGGAGCTAGGTAACTTCACGGCCAATTACTTGCTTGAAGCCAGTAATGAATTTATCATGGGCAAAGAAAACCCCGTGCTTTCCATTACTACCGAGTCCCATATCGTGCTGGGCCAAACTGTAAATGAAACGGGCATCCAAACGGAAGTAACCCTGCAGTCTATTACGGGCAAAACAGAAGATAAAGTACTGCAGCCCCAACTGAAGCAAATGTTGGCCCTGGCCGAAATATCCAAGCACTTGGTATTTGACCGCAATGCCAACGGCAAAATGCAGCGTATTGCCAATATGACGGATGTGCATACAGCCTGGCAAGACTGGAAGGAAACAAAACTGGCCGAACTCTTTCCACTGGAGAGCGACCAAGCCAAGTTTGTAGAAAATTTCGAGAAGGGTTTGCAGCGCATGGATGAAAGCATCCTGAACAATTTGAACTACTTTATCCTATTGCCCGACATCTATCATATCAAAAAATACATCAGCCCCTCCAATGCAGGTGCGGATTTATGGCTCAGTTCACGCTTGATAGCCGATATGCCCATACGCTGCCGCATGATACCCGTTGAAATTGCCGAGGCAGGCGATAGTGCTTTGGTAAAACTGAAAAGCGAAATCCAAAACAGCCACGAAATACAAAAACAACACCTAAAAGCCTATTACAAAAAACAAACCGAGTTTAGCATTACAGCATATAGCTTTACCATCGATTTGGACTATGAAATGAACAGCACCAATGGTAAAATTGTGGCGGGCAATTTATTTTTAAAAGAAATGATGCACGACCATTTGCAATACATTTTGAATATCCGCATCACTGCCATGGAAGACAATGCCCATATAGCCGAAAAACAATCCGCACAAAAGGGCAAACGGCGTTTTTTAGCAGATGAGATTATTGATAGCAATGGATAATACCGACGCTGCTTATTAAATAGTCCAATCATTTCTGAGCAAACCCAAAGTAGGTCGGCCAAGAGGCTTTGCTCTTGGTCGGAGTGAAACCTCCGACATTATATCCCAAGATGCTGAGCGTAGCCTCAGTACCACCAACAGTTGGACTAATTCATATGTGTAATTGGTATAACCCCATTTTAGCGGCAATACCCACCCTGCCAAGGTATTGTCGGCAATGGTGGGGTTTCACAGCTTGCGCCATGAAATATGGTAAAAGGGGTCTTGTGCTGTTAAAGGAACTGGGTGCAGCCGCCTGGGCTATTGGTTAATGTTGTATAAAGATAATCATCTTGTAGTATAAATCAAGCTGCTAAGGCTTTACAGCCCCAACAGGCAACGCTTATCTATGCCGGCACCAATTATAATCCCAACAATGTAACCTTTGTTACCGATTGGTAAGCCATATAGCAGCACCTTTGCTCCGGACAAAGGGAATATCATGGAAATAGTAGGGTTTATCTTGGCAGCAATAGTAGGGGTTTCATTGGGCCTTATCGGAAGCGGTGGTTCTATATTAACAGTACCAATTTTGGTATATGTAATGGGGGTAAACCCCGTGCTGGCCACGGCCTATTCCTTGTTTATTGTAGGCGCTACCGCATTGGTAGGCGGCGTACAAAGCGCCATGCAAAAGAAAGTCGATTTTAAAACCGTGCTTATTTTTGGCGCACCCTCCATCGCAGCCGTATATGCCACCCGCATGTGGTTGGTGCCTTTGATACCCCAGCAACTGTTTACCATCGGTAGCTTGGCCATCACCAAACCCATTGCGTTGATGCTGCTGTTTGCCTTGGTAATGATATTTGCCTCCATCAGCATGATCAAATCGGGAAAGAACAAGGAAGTGGCAAACGACAATGCCCCGATGAAATACAATTACCCCATGATATTGCTAGAAGGGGCAGTAGTAGGTGTACTAACGGGCCTCGTGGGGGCGGGCGGCGGCTTTTTGATTATCCCCGCATTGGTATTGCTGGCCCGTATGCCCATGAAATTGGCGGTGGGTACCTCCTTGTTCATCATTGCCGCCAAATCGCTGATCGGTTTTATGGGCGATTTACAGGGCCCGCAGCAAATCGATTGGAAATTGCTCGGCAGTTTTACAGGCTTTGCCGTAGTGGGCATTTTTATCGGCATTGGCCTATCTAAAAAAATCCCCAGCGACAAACTAAAGAAAGCATTTGGTTGGTTTGTGCTGGTGATGGGCATTTATATCATCGTAAAAGAGATTTTCTTTTCCACCGGTGGTGGACATTAAGAGCCTGTTTAAATTTTATTGATGAGATTTCCCTATAGTCAATTTTTGAGCGAAACAAGGCGAATTTTGTAGCCCTAGTCTAAACGCCTAAGGCGAAAAATTCAACGCAGGTGCAGCCAAAAAGTGGCATAGGGAATCCATTGAATGAATTTTAAACAGGCTCTAAGGGTAAATGATAACTGTATAAAATCCGTAACCTATTTTGGTGATAATAGGTATTTGACAGGACCGCTGAAAAGCGGTCTTTTTTATTGGGGGCAATATCACTGATCCCTGATCTTGGTCATCAAAAAACATGACAACAATCAGTTTTATCTGTAACAAAAGTGTCATTTATTCAATGCATTTCAAAGCAATTTTACAACGTAAATAAGCAGTATCAACCAAAAGAAAATAATATGCAAACTTGTAGGAGCAGATGCCCATAATAGCGGTACTTACACAACAAGAACTATTATTAACTAATTAAAAATGAATCTATATGAAAGTTGAACAAATTTATACCGGCTGTATTGCCCACGCAGCCTACTATGTACAAAGCAAAGGTGAGGCCGCCATTTTTGACCCCCTGCGGGAAGTGCAACCGTATATTGATAGGGCGGCGCAAGACAATGCCCAGATCAAGTATGTTTTTTTAACGCATTTCCACGCAGATTTTGTAAGCGGCCACTTGGACTTGGCTAAAAAAACCGGTGCACAGATTGTGTATGGTCCCAATGCCAAACCCGCTTATGATATTATCAGTGCGGCCGACAATCAATTATTTGCCGTAGGCGATTACCAAGTAAAAGTGATACATACCCCGGGACATACCATGGAGAGTACCACCTTTATGTTGATAGATGAAAACGGCAAAGAACATGGCATCATTACCGGCGATACGCTGTTTATCGGCGATGTGGGCCGGCCAGATTTGGCCCAGCACGTAATTGCCGATTTAACCGAAGACAAGTTGGCCCGCCACCTGTATCATTCGCTGCGGGAAAAAATCATGCCTTTGAGCGACGACCTCATTGTGTATCCCAACCATGGCGCCGGTAGTGCCTGTGGTAAAAACATGAGCAAAGAAACCACGGATACGTTGGGGCATCAAAAGCAGGTAAACTATGCCCTGCAGCCCATGACGGAAGATGCATTTGTAAAAGCCATTCTCACGGGCCTTACCACACCGCCCGGCTATTTCCCTAAAAATGTATTGATGAACATACAGGGCTACGAAAGCTTGGATACCGTAATGCAAAGGGCAAAAACCGCATTGTCGGTTGAGGCTTTTGAAGCAGCCGCCAACGAAACCGGTGCATTGGTGCTGGATACCCGTGATGCCGATGCCTTTGCCAAGGGCTTTATCCCCAACAGTATCAATATTGGCTTGGAAGGTAATTTTGCGCAATGGGTGGGAGAAATGATACCCGATATCAAACAAGAGATATTACTGATAACCGATGCGGGCAAGGAAGAAGAGGCCCTTATCCGCCTTTCTAGGGTAGGGTATGACGGTACCATTGGTTATTTGAAAGATGGTTTTGATAGTTGGTTACAAGCGGGCAAAGAAGTGGATACGGTACAACGCATCAGCGCCGATGAATTTAGCAAACGTTACAGCAGCCAACCGCTGGTGATTGATGTGCGAAAGAAAAGCGAATTTGATTCGGAGCATGTACAAGAAGCCGTGAACATACCGCTCAACGAAATCAACAAACATTTGGCTGAATTTCCGAAAGACAAGCCTTTTATCCTCAACTGTGCGGGTGGCTATCGCAGCATGATTGCCGCTTCCATCTTAAAGCAGCGGGGCTGGGACAATTTTGTGGATGTGGTGGGCGGATTCGCCGAAATCAAAAACACGGGTGTTCCCAAGTCGGATTATGTATGTCCTTCTACTATGTTGTAAATGATTAAAAAGTGGATACTACCATGGCCCCGGATTGCTGGGGCCTTTTTTTTGCCTACCACTTCGGGTAGCGCATGGATGCAGTTCGGGTTTTCCTTTTGCGTAAAGTCAACTTTGCGGAATTTTCAATCTCCTAAGACTACAATATTATTGAACACTGGGTAAAGTTGCATACGCATTACTAAGCGCTTTAACCTAACAATCTAAAAAGAGGCCACTCTTCCATCAGTTCCTGAGCGACACGCATCTTTTCGTCTGTTCCCGCCGCAAGGCGGGATTAATTGGGGAAGGGGCCCCAATTAAAAGGCGAAAAGCAGCGTGGAGCCAGGAACGGGGCCCGCCGGCCCCGGAGGCGAGTAGGGACTAGCGAATTGAATACGGAAATGATACTGCGGGAACAAAAGTGGAAAAAGCCACCACAAGAGGGAACTTCAAACAAGGATGCCTGCGATAATTTGAAAAATCCCATCAGCCCCAATGCAACAAAAGTTACCAACCATCTCCGCACTAAACGCCAATTTTACACCAGTAAAAAAAATAACAATATGCAAATAGAACAGATTTATACAGGATGTTTGGCGCAGGGGGCGTATTATATCACTTCCAAAGGCGAGGCCGCCATTGTTGACCCATTGCGGGAAACCAAGCCCTATTTGGATAAGCTACAAAAAGATGGGGTGCAATTGAAATACATTTTCGAAACCCATTTCCACGCAGATTTTGTAAGCGGACATTTGGATTTGGCCAAAGCTACCGGGGCGGCTATTGTATATGGTCCCAATGCCAAGCCCGAGTTTGCATTTGTTTCCGCACAAGACAACCAAGTATTTACCATCGGCGATATTACCATCCAAGCATTGCACACGCCGGGGCATACGATGGAGAGTACTACTTATTTGTTGAAAGACGAAACGGGCAAAGACCATTGTATTTTTAGTGGCGACACTTTGTTTCTGGGTGATGTGGGCCGCCCTGATCTGGCACAAAAAGCAGCGGATATGACGCAGGATGAATTGGCCGGACTGCTGTACGATAGCCTGAACACGAAAATTATGCCACTGGCCGATGATGTGATTGTATATCCGGCCCACGGTGCGGGCAGTGCCTGTGGTAAAAATATGATGAAGGAAACCGTGGATACCTTGGGCAACCAAAAAAGGACCAACTATGCGCTGAAGCAACCCTCCAAAGAAGCGTTTGTGGTAGCCGTTACAGATGGTCTGCTCCCGCCCCCTGCTTATTTTGGGATAAATGTGGCCATGAACAAAAAAGGCTATGCAAGTTTTGAAACCGTATTAAACAATGGGATGCGTGCTTTAACACCCGACGAGTTTGAAGCCGCCGCAGAAAATACCGATGCCCTGATTTTGGATACAAGGGCCAATACCGATTTTTACAAAGGGTTCATTCCGCAATCGGTGAATATTGGGCTAAGTGGCGACTTTGCACCTTGGGTAGGTGCTTTGATTGCCGATGTAAATCAAAAGCTGTTGTTGGTTACCGATGCCGGTTTTGAAGAAGAAGCCATCACCCGCTTGAGCAGGGTAGGGTTTGATAATATTATAGGGCATTTGAAAGGCGGTTTTGCTGCATGGCTCGAGTCGGGCAAGGAAGCGGACATTGTGGATAGGATTACGGCCACCCAATTGCAAAAGGAATTAGAAGTGGGGGTTGACAAAGTGATTGATGTGCGCAAGGAATCGGAATATGCGGCAGAACATGTAGCGGAATCTTTTAACCGGCCATTGGCTTATATCAACGACTGGATAAAAGACATCAACCCCGAAACACATTTCTTCCTCCATTGCGCAGGCGGCTACCGCAGCATGATAGCGGCCAGTATCCTACAAGCAAGGGGCTACCGCAACTTTACAGAAATTGAAGGCGGCTTTGCGGCCATCGCCCAAACCGATATACCCAAAACGGATTTTGTATGCCAAAGCAAGGTGATGAAGTTGTAATCGGTATGCTTTGTTACCACTATCTATTGATGTAAAATGAAACATGTACTTACCACCATTATCCTGTTCTTCCTGCTGGGCTATAGTTATGCGCAGCACCAAGAACTGTTTGAAAAGCCAGCCATGTACAAAGGTGCCCAACTGATGCCGATTGATACAAGCTCGGTATTGTCAGCCTTTAAGCGGGGGCATTTCAACGGCCATTTCCGCTATTTTTTTATGACTACACAAAACGCCTATGCCCTTACCGATTACTATGCCCATGCCGCCGGTGGGGGCCTGCGCTATGAAACGGCTAAGTTTCACCATTTTCAATTTGCCGTAAGCGGATTTTATACATTCAATATCGGTTCTTCCGATTTGGGAAAAGCCGATGCCACAACGGGCCAAGTAAACCGCTATGAAATTGCTTTGTTTGATGTAGAAAATCCGTACAACAAAAAAGACAACGATCGGTTGGAGGAATTGTACCTCAAATACAATTTCAAAAAATCGCATATCATTTTTGGCAAGCAACTCATCAATACCCCCTTTATCAATTTACAAGATGGTAGGATGCGGCCCACGGGGGTAGAAGGGATTTGGTTGGAGTTGAATGAAATAAAGCACACCAAAATAGAAGGCGGTTGGTTGTATGCTCTATCGCCAAGGGCCACCACCAAGTGGTTTGATATAGGCGAATCCATTGGTGTGTATCCAGTAGGGGTGGATGCTGCGGGTGTAAAGTCGCAGTACGCCACCAACTTGGAAAGCAAGGGCGTGTTCCTGTTGGGCACCCATATTGAGTTGGGCAAAAAAATCCGCTTGCACGGTTGGGATATTTTTACGGAAAACATTTTCAATACAGCGATGTTGGAAGCCGATTTTTCGTTTCCCCAAAAAAATGGTCAAAGCCTTTTTGCCGCCGCACAGCTTATCAGGCAAGATGCGGTAAACAATGGCGGCAACGAGGATGCGGCCAAAGCCTATTTTGCAAAAGGCGGCAAAGCGATGACCTTGGGTGCCAAACTGGGTTGGAAAAACAAACGCTGGGAAGCCAGTATCAACTACAACCGCATCACTGCCCATGGGCGTTACCTGATGCCCAGGGAATGGGGCCGGGAACCCTTTTTTACATTTTTGCCCCGTGAGCGCAACGAAGGGTTTGGCGATTTGCATGCCGTAATGGCCAAGGTTCATTACAATATTCCCCAGGCAAGGGTAAAAACATCCTTAGCGGCTGGCTATTACCGTTTGCCGGATGTAAAAAACTACCGGTTAAACAAGTATGGTGTACCTTCATACATTCAAATGAATGCCGATTTCCGTTATGCGTTTGATAAAATGTTCAAAGGATTGGAAGCGCAGTTGCTGATAGTAGGTAAGTTGAACAAGGCGGAAATATACGGCAACAAAAAATATGAGTTCAACAAGGTAAATATGGCAAATATTAACTTTGTATTGAACTATCACTTTTAATGTATGATAACAAACAGCAGCGCCACGCTCGAATCGATATTTGAGCCAGCTTTGATAAAGGAAATGCAACAGTTTGGCGAACTGAAATCATTTGCCGAGGGCGATATCATCATGGACTATGGCAAGTACATCCGCATGATGCCCATCATTGTAAAGGGCACCATCAAAGTGTTTAGGATGGATGAAAGCGGCAATGAGATATTGCTCTATTACCTATCCAGCAACGAAAGTTGTTCCATGGCCTATAGTTGTTGCATGGAAGCCAAAAAAAGCGAAGTAAAAGCCATAGCCGAAGATGATGTGGACCTGATAGCTATACCACATATCAAATTGGAAGAATGGCTTTGCAAATACCCCAGTTGGAAAAGCTATATCATGAAAAGCTTCAACGAGCGATTTTTGGAACTGCTCAAATCCATCGAAAGCATTGCCTTTCATAAGCTCGACGAACGCCTCATTGCCTACCTCAAAGAAAAACAGCGCCATACCCATTCCAATGTCATCAAAGCCTCGCACTATCTCATTGCCGAAGAACTGCATACCTCCAGGGTAGTGGTATCCCGGTTGTTGAAGCAATTGGAAAACGACAAAAAGATCATTTTGTACCGCAATGAGATCAAGTTGTTGCGGGATTTTGGGATGTAAGGGCACATTATACACAGTTCTATCATTCGTTTATCACAAAAAAACCAATGGCTGCCCATTGTAGATAGACAGCACATTGGATAAGTATGGTTGATGCCGCATTATTCAAACGTGGCATTAACGATGGCTTCGCCGTATTGCAAGCGGGAACGGTCAAGCGCATAATCGCCCGCATGTAGGATAATGGCAGTAAAGCCAAAGAATTCCGCTAACGGCCCTTCAATACGCTCGTTGGTTTCCAACCTAAAGCTGTTCTCTTCCAAATCCCGGAAGAAGCATAGGCGCATGCGGTTGCCTTCTACAGAAAAAGCGATTGGACCATGCTCGCTATTGCCCGTAGTGTTATTGTCAGCCGCTACAATTTGTTCAAAACTACCCATACGGAGTTCCATTTCCTCCCACCATTCCAAACGTAAGCAAACTCCCGGCCCCCAATGTGTACAATCCCTTGCATAATCAAGATCAATGGAGCCATACTTAGCGCTGATGCCCGACATGCGCTGTGCGTTGGGACTTGTGGGAGCTGATTTTTTTTGTAATGGCATTGGCCGCCCAATTTCTAATTCGGTTACATTGTTCTTTTTGCAACTGGCCAGTGCTATCATTGCAATAAACAAATAGATGCTGCTTTTTTTCATGTTATGATTGTTTTTTTACCTACTCTAAATGGCTTTTCGGTTTCCGCCTTATTTACCCAACGAAAGTAGGGGGATGGATAAACCCTGCATAGCAAATTCCTATAACTGCGTAGTTTACACCTATAACTGTGCGGAAAAGGGGCAAAACTGTGCAGCAGTGCAAGTGAGCATGGGGCATGTTGAAAACTTGCCGCAATACTTCACTACCCACCTAAATATTTCCAGTTACGGGTTTTGCGTATGGGTTGTGGCTCAAATGTTGCGGTTTTTCGGTAATACACACGTGTTTTGCCCCAAACCTCACTACCGTCAGGCAGATCCGCTACAATAATCGAGTCTCCCTCTCCTGTAGGAGAGGGCAGGGGTGAGGCCCCGTATCCTGCCCATACTTTTATAAACCCTTGGCCTCAGACTTATAATATTTTTATTTCTACCCAGTTTTATGTACTTTAGCATTGCTGCCGTCTAAACCAGTAATTACGATAGCCTTGGATACCAATATTTCCTACACATTTTTTGAGAGCTGAGAACGGTATTTTAACTGTTGAGTAAAACTGTTTGTAAACATTTATAAACGATAACAAACGGAGATTGCTGCAACTGATTTTTTGGCGATTATATAAGTAAGTGACAGCAATTCAATTGCCCAAAACTCATACTGTGAATGGGTAAAATGAATTTAGTAATTGATTTGTTTATAAACAAAAGGGAAAAGCCGAACACCCTCGTAAAAAAGTAGGTATATTTATAAAAGTTTTGGCAGCTTTTTTATAAAACTGCTACAACATTATGTTAATGAAAAGTATCGATTTCAAGCAAATGACCAAGCCTGAAATGAAAAAAACTGTTGGCGGATCTGATACGCTAGAAACAGAGAACCCTTGTTATATAGCTGGCACTTGCGGCCCAAATAATGAGTTTACATGTAGCTATGATTCTTCTGAACAAGCCTGTGTGTGTCAAGGCAAGGAAAATGCACAATGTTATGCTGCATAATGGTTTATTAATTAATGTAGGGGCTTGGCCTCTACATTTCTCAATTTATTGAAGTGAAATTACTGCTTACTTTATCTTTTCTTTGGCTTATCGTATTATCCTCAATGGGGCAAAAATTGTTTGCACTAAAAATTGAGCTATCCCAAGTATTTAACAATGAGTTAGTAAAAGTTAATTATGACAATGGTAAAGAAAGTATCAATAAACAATATAAAATTGTAAATGGCAAGTTAACCATTACGGACAGTTTTTACGCTACCTATGTAAGAACAATATTGCAAATTAAACTGAAAAAAGAGCAGGTAACATTAATCTTTTATCTTAGCAATGATACAGCGCAGCTAAAATATAAAAGCAATTATTTGAGTACGGATGCTGCTTTCATAAGCCAATTGCAGCATACAAATATTTATTTTTTAAAGGAGGAAAAAGAATATCACAATAGTTATGCAGCCGAATATCGTAATTTCAATAAGATGGCTGCTGAATATCGTAGCGTATCCATAAAGCAAAAAGACTCATTATATCCGGCATTTAATAACTCGAAGCAGCTTTTATTAGCAAAGAAATTGAAATATCTATTGCGCAACCCTTCCTCGTATGTTTCATTCTATTTTTTCAAAAATACAATCGCCTTGTCTGATCAAATTAAACCAGACAGCTTATTGTATCTATATAATAATTATTTTAAAGATCTGTATAGTGAAAGTAACGAAGGCAAAGCGCTACATAGATTTTTACTAGGCAAATGCAATGCACAAGTTGGAAACAAAGCTTTGCTATTTACTGGCATATCTCCAGTGAATAATGATACCATAGAATTGGCGAAATATACCAACAAATACAAGTTGATCATATTTTGGGCTTCTTGGTGTGGCCCCTGCCTAAAAGAATTGCCGGTACTAAAGAAAATCAACGCAAAATATTCGGCGGATGTTGAGTTTATTTCTATTTCCGCAGACACCGATGCCAATAAATGCATAAATGCAATAAAGAAGTACAATATCTATTGGCATAACCTTTTAAACACAGAAATAGTACAAGGTTATGGTGTGGCATTTATACCACAAGTTTTCTTGCTAGATAAGGATAATGTAGTTATTTATTCTAGTGCAGATAGCAGAGATGGGGTAGATTTAAAAAAATTGCAAGAAAAATTGAGTAAGGAGTTTAAGGCAAACTAAATAATATTAGACGAATACCATCAACAAAAGCCTACACGGTTCCCCATTTTACCCAATCCGTAAACTGCTTCTAATTTGTCGCCGCCTTTTTAGCTCCATTGTTTGACCAATTTGGCTTTCCGATTAACCATTTTGGTATGTTGCACGGAGGATTTGGATGATTGCTTTGCTGTTTTGGTTCCTTGCATGGCCAATTCGGTTCATTGCGTCACTTATTTGGGTGATTGCTTGCCGTTTGTTGTTCATTGCATGACTGATTCACTTTAATGCTTGACTGATTCACTTTATTGTTTCACTATTTCGGTTGATTGCTTGGCATTTGTTGTTCATTGCTTCACTATTTCACTTTATTGCATGACTGTTTCACTTTATTGCAGCACCATTTTGGTTGATTGCTTGATCGATTTACCCCAATGTTTGAGTGCATTATTCCAATGCTCCACTGCATTATTCCAATGCTTGGTTGTCACCTGCCATTGCGTCGCTGACACCTGACAATGTTTCACCATCTTACTCCTTTGCACGCCCGCCACTTTCCTTTGTTTGATTGATTGATTCCATTGTTTGAGTGCATTATTCCAATGCTTGACTTATTTGGCCCAATGCTTACTGTATTTATTCTAATACGCAATTGTTTTATCCTAATGTTTGACCTTCACAGACCATTGATTAACCTAAACGTGCCATTGTTTGGTTGTCACGTATCAATGTTTATTGGTTAATTCCAGTCTTTCCGCAATGAATTCCGGGTTTTCGGCTATTTGTGAGCATGGTAAAACAATCTTGCGCAGTATTTTTTGGGAAGCTAGCAGGGCAATCCTTTCCTATTCCGGTTTTGTAACCCTTTATTCCAATTCAATAGCATGAAACCGGCAGTTTTGATTGTTTTTTTCGGTTTTTTGTATTTTTCATTGTTTCGTAAAAAAGGTGCTGCCCTAAGTGATGCCTATAGAATAGATAGTTCCCAGCCCCGGGTCGTGACTTTGCCCAGCCTTGTCAGATTCATCCTCAATAGAGCTGTAATCCCGGACAGCCCGCTACGGTTTAACCAACTTTTCCCAGCGAGCGTCAGTATCCCGCTAGGCGGGACAGGCTCCGTCCTTCCGCAGCCGACCGAAGGGCGGCAAGGTTGGACGGTCAGACGCAAGTGCAGAATGACCTGACCCGCCGCCACGGTCTGACCGCCCCCGCCGTTAGATAATATACATTGAGGATTGTATGTGAGTGGGCAGAGTCTGCCCCGCTGCACGGGGTACTGACCGGCGCAAAAAACCAGCCCGAGGGCTGGCCATAGTTTAGTGAATCGTTGGCCCTGTACTTTCGTTTTTTTTTGTTTTATCCATTTTTTATGTACTTTAGCATTGCTGCCGCCTAAACCAGTAGTTGCGATAGCCTAGATACCAATATTTCCTACATATTTTTTTTAGGGGTGAGAATGGGTGTTTATTCTGTGTGGTAGAATAATGGATTGGATTAGGTTTGTGGGAGGCTGTTTTTTAGCGTTTAAAATCGACAAGAAACGTTTAATATTGCGTATTTGTGCAATAGGATTTTGGAGCGACAATTTGAATAAATAACTGATAATCAATAAAGAAAAACTTGCGTATTTTATACTTAAATATTATAAAATTGCGACAATTCAAATGTTATAGGTAACTCTATTGGCGACCGTGCTGGCATCAAATGGATGAACTTTGGGCAAAAAATTTTAAGACAATATACACGACATGACAGAACTTCTAACCACCAGACAAAAGCGAATGGGCCAAATTTTCCACCGCACTATTTTACTTTTACCTTTGAATCAAATAAAAATTAAATCGATATGCCAGTAATCCAGAAAATTATTTTCGGAAGTCCCGGAACAGGTAAAAGCCACCGAGTGGACAAACACATTCTTCCTAATCAACTTAGAGTTCAGAAAGAGGAAAACAAAATCAACATTGTATTCCATCCTGAATATACTTATGGTGACTTTATGGGAAAACTTGTTCCACATACTGACAAGGGAAAAGTTCAGTATAATTTTTATCCAGGACATTTCTTACAGGCATTAGCTCAATCCTATAAGAACTACATAGTAGCACACGACAAAGAAGGAATTCAGCTAAGCGAGCCTGAAAATGTTGCTTTAGTGATAGATGAAATTAACAGAGGAAATTCTGCATCAATATTCGGAACAGTGTTTCAACTTTTAGACCGTGACCCTGATGGTTGGAGCAGTTATGCAATCAACATAACTGAACTTGAATTTCTCTCACTTCTTGAGTTGATTGGTGTAAAAATCACTTATGACCGTGATGGCAACATTGACAATTACAAATTAGCGCCTCTTGGCGAATGGAAGAAAATTGAAACCTTGCAACAAAAAATTCCTTACCTAAAAATCAATTTAGAAAATAGGAAGATTAAACTTCCACCAAACCTTCATTTGTTGGGAACGATGAACACTTCTGATAATTCTATTTACTACATGGACAGTGCTTTTAAAAGAAGATGGGAATGGGAGTTTATTGATGTTCAACCATTGCCCACCGACTACTTTGAAGAGAGTGATGCAGAAGTAAATATTGATGTAACAAATTGGGAAAAATTTGTAAGAACTGTAAACTCATTTCTAAAAAGTCATTCCGATAAAATTAGGAAGATTGAGGACAAGCAAATCGGTTACTATTTTATTAAGTCAAGACCGGTTAAGCCAGAGGAGATTAGAAATAAACTAATGTTTTTCTTGTGGGACAGTGTGTTCAGTAACGACAAAAAACCTTTGCTTGAATTAGTGAACGAAGCAAGAGTTGAAGATGATAAAATTGAAAGAAAGGAGTTTGTAACCTTCGGTGATTTTGTTTCTTTCTTTGGAGACTTCTACAAAGCAATTGAAAAACGAATGAACCAAGATGTTTAACCTTCAGGAATTAGAAATCAGAACAAATTATTTTGGCGAAGCAGCTTCTGTAGATGAAAAGTTGAACAACTTTGTTGGGATAAAAAGAAATAAGGAAAACGATCAGTTAGAATTCTGTTTGCCTAAAGGTTTTAATAATTTTCCCAAAGGTGATTTTGATTCACTCAAAAAAATGTTTTTCAGGACATACAAAACATATCGAAAGTTTTTTGAAGAAAAGAAAGAACTGACAGACACCAATTCCTTTGACGGCTTTTCAGAATTTGCAGGTGGTTATACTCTCACAGGAAAAGACGAAAATGTCGCAACTTACAGCAAACTAAATGTATTTGACAGCATACTTGATGCTTACAATGAACTCCAAATACTTTCATTGCAAAGCAAACTTTCAAGGAGTAGTGAAATAAATTATTCACGGATTGAAAAGTATTTGCACCGAGGAGTCTATTTAGACGATGATGCAGTTTTCATTGATGAAATGGAAATTCCTAAAAAGATTATTGACCTTGACAGCCCTACCCTTGTTCAGATGTTTTGCTACATCTACACAGAAATAAAAAGTGCCCTTGAAGAAAATGTTGAGAGCCATAGAACAAGAGCATTAGCTCATGACTTTAAGGGAAAATATTTAAGTCAACAGAGTTCACTCTTTGACCAAGAAACATTCAGCGAAACACTTGCAATTTTAAAGGATACTCTTGACGATATTGAAAAATTTACTGCTTACAAAGACGAAGATTATTGGCACTTCTTTGAAGCAATTTATACTTTTCTCTATGGAGAAAATGAGTATGACAATTCGGAAGACGGCACAGTTTGGGGCTTAGATAACTTCGCATTCATTTGGGAAGAATTGTGTTTCAACTATGCATCTTCAACTCAATACAAATTGGAGCAAATTCTTTTTGCTGATAGGTTTGGGAAGTTTTTCTCTTACAATGATTTTCGTAATCCGTTTACAGTTCAAATCAACGGCCAACATAAAAGATATTTAAGACCTGATTTAGTTGTAGCCGACAACGATTTACTGAAAGATGATTTCTTGGATACTATAAATCTAGTTTTCCGATTTGAGAAGGTTGAATTAGATTTTAGGAATAATCAATATACGAATCTAAAACTTGTCCCTGTTTTCGACCGTCATAGTTTCCATGACCTCTGGAATATTTATATCAAGTGGGTTGAGAAAAATCCTAGCGTTTTAAAGCATCCTGAAAAAGCACATCACAGAAATGTTGCCGACCAACACAAAACAGGATTTATAGAGGAATTAATGAACTATTTCTATTCTCTCAAAACTCATCAAATCATAAATCGTAAACCACTACTTTATAAATTCTTAGTTGTTGATTATAAATATGTGGCAGAAGAACTTTTTCAATCCCAGACCTTGCTTCTTGAAAGACAACATGACATCAAAAAACAACTTGTCTATGAAATGGCTTTACAGTCAGGATATGAAACAAGAAACACAAGGAGTGAATTTTGGATTCCTGCTTTCTTTGGCAGCAACGATGTGGAATACGAATATGAGGAGGTAGAAAACCTAAATTCTGTTTTGACCGACAACGGAATTACAGTATTGAAAATGAACTTTGAATATTTACAAGAAATCTATTTGATACAATGAGCTTCATCAGATACCAAACTCCAGATACTTATCGCAGTGTATTTAATCCTGTAATTGGATTCAGTGACGAGGTTCGCGGCAAGGTTAACGCTTTCATTGAAGCAAGAGTAGTAAAATTCTTTGCAAGCATTGGAAAATCTTATGACGAAGCAAAGTTTATAGAACTCTACGATACTATTACTGACAGGGAGTTTCAAAATACTTCTGCTGAATTAGCAAACAGCTATTTCTATCAGCACCTTTTCACTGACATAGAAAAATTAAATGATGGATGTATTTCAGACACAATAAAATATGCGATAACCTTTGACAGAGATCTAACTCCATTATCAGTTGACAACATTTCATACGGGACAATAAAAATTGCAAACAGACCAGTTCTTTATTACATATTGTTTGACTTACAAGAACTAATTAGAGTTTCAAAATCATGAACCAACACACAATATCTAATTGGACAGACAGTGTTTCTAAAGGAAATCACTTTGGACATATCCGGCTTTTTATTTTTAGTCTTTAATCACGTTTGAAACTCAAAAAATGAAAAGTTTAGAAACTGTAATCTGACCCGCCTATCCGTACTGGAATTTGGGCAACACATCAAAAGTATCCTTACCAACATCGGCCAGCTCGGTAAAGAATTTATCATAAAAGTGCCTGTAACAACGTGCGGGACTATTACTAAACCCCGTATCTAGGCTAAGTGATTCTATCGTTCTTTTTGCTGTTATGATAATACCTTTCTTGATAATTTTTGGCCTATGCACTTGTTTTTTTCATTATTCTTACTTATCTTGTATTGCTGCCGCTTAAATCAGGAGTTGCGATAGCCTAGATACCAATTTTTCCTATACATTTTTTGAAAGGTGAGAATGGGTGTTTTTCCTGTGATTTGTATAAGATGTATGTGGTAAGTTTGTGGATGTTTGAAAAAGTTTACAAAAGACCACAAACGTTTAGAAACGTATATTAGCGAAATGGATTTCGGGGCGAAAACTTTAACAAGTGCTTGATGGTCAATAAAAACATGCGTATTTTGTGCTGAATAATTATAAACATGCGGCAAAATAAACGTTGACATTATGCTTTCGAGACAGTCTAACTTCAAAAGTAATTATAAGAAATTAGGTTTTGACAAAAAATAAACGGGGGACGCTGAAAACCGTATAGAGTAAGCATCACAATTAAATTTTTCAAAATGAACTCAGTATTGGACCAGGACACTTTGGAAATGCCATTTACCATAGACACCAAGCAAACAGATGATGCTATGGAACTAATCAACACTATTGATTTATCGATGGTCAAAATGAAACTCATGGACAAGGAAGAAGGCGAAGGATGGGACGATGAGTTTGCGTCGTTTGCAGAAAAGCGGTACAGGCGTTTTCTATGTCTTCAAATTTTGTATCCGGAGAAATCAATCGTGCCAACAAAGGATATTGATACATTTTGGCATCAGCACATCTTGGACACAAGAGCTTATGCTAATGACTGCGAAAGAGTTTTCGGTGAATTTCTTCATCACTTCCCTTATTTTGGAATGCGAGATGAAGAAGATGCGCAAGATTTGCTTGACAGTTTTGAAGAAAGTAAAATTATTTACACAAGACATTTTAATGAGGACTTAAGCATGGCATACACAGGTTCTGATTTAAGTGCCTGTCATAAAGGAACAAGTGTCTGTCATAAATGTGCAAACAATCCATCGGGATGTAAAGACACAATCTCCTGTAAAAGATGTAAGTAATATTCGTATGCTTAAATTTGAGGATAAAACTTTTACACATATTCATACTTTAAGCGACAATAAATTTGCTGACAACTGGAAGGTTGGAAATAAGATTCACTTTGGGAACGAAGGCGGTGATGATTATAACCCCTTTCATAAGGCGATTTTAAATCCATATATAAACTTGGATAGAGAGAGAAACTTTATCAAGAATTTGTTTCAAAAGATGTCCGCTCTTCAAACAGGCCAAGAAAGTGAAGAGATTGAAAAATTATTTCTAAAAAAAGGGATGCTTTATTCCTACTTCCAATTCACTAGGGAAATTATTTTAGAGGAAGTAAGAGAACTTTTATTCCCTGAAAAACCGTCACGGACAAATGCAATTTGGCTTACTGACTCCTTCTACAAAGACAGGTGGATAGAAATATTTTCAAATTTCAATTTGCCCTTTAAAATATTTCTTGTAAAGTTTTCAGGTAATATTCACAAGGCTGATGCAAGGTGGCTAACAATAAATGAGACTCCTCATTCATTCAAATCCTATTATCAAAACGCTAAAGGGTATTGGAACGGAGAAATTCTATCCCAAAACGGTATGCCTGATGAAGAGTATATCGGAAATGGATTTATAGAAATAATCCAAGAAATAAAATAACTGCAAATTTCGTACGATAAATCTTCGTTGGCACAATTGCACGAACGCACAACTGGGGTTCTGCTAAAATGTAGGCTACCGGATGCTTTGTTTGAACTTTTGTAACTCTATTGGACTGAATGTATAGCTTGACCTTAACTTTTTTACTATGTGCATATCATCGACTTTTTTATCTTAACTTAGCAGCAGTCAGCCGACGGTCAGGATCCCATTATCTACACTTCGTTAATACCTGCTCGTTAGAAACAATTCTAAAATGACCAACCAACTCTTCATAGAAATCGAAAAATTCGACATTTGGGCGCAAACTCAATTCGACATGCCACAGGATGATATTGGAGGGGAATGGGAATGTGGTTATAAAAATTGGGATGAAATTTATTCGGCATTTGTAAACTTCCTCAATGAGACTGACGCAAGTAATTGGACTGATAAAGAAAAGGAACGGCTGCTATATATCATTGCCCGAGATAACGAGGCAGGATATTTAGCTGACTTATTAAATGAATCGGCTTTAATTGTTTTAGCAAAATTTGCAGTTGTTCAGGGAAAGCGGGACGATAAATGGCAATTGGCTATTCAACTGCATAAACTTACCGACAAGCAATTAGCAATAGCCCTTTTGGAAGAATTCGTAAATGACAAGGAAGAATATGTTAACAGACGAGCCTTAATTGAACTGGCAAAACTTAAATCAGATAAAGTTGAAAGCTATGCTGAACTGTTTTGGAGTAGAAATTTATACGGAGATATGGACGAATACCAAAAGATGGCGGTTCTTTATTCGCTAAAAGAAATAAATTCAACACAACTTGATAAATATATCCAATTGGCAAAGCAAGACGGACGGCAATACTTAGTACAGAATGCTATTAAGATTGAGTCCGAATAAAAGCTACCTGTAACAGTGAAGTTGCCAGTTGTAAGGCTTGACATTGGCGCATTTTCAACTAGTTCGCGATTGTGCTATAGTGCGTTCTCAGTGAACCTGCTAGACGGTAAGCAAGTAAAGCCAGGTATTGGTTTTAATGTTTAATTTTATCAATAAACAGGCAACGTTTCCATCCCGTCGGTTGGTCAACTCCCCAACTGCACATAATCCAGAACGCTTTTAGTAACTTACACTTCGTATCAACATAAACATACAATGACAAAACGCATCATTTTTGCAACACTCTTGCTAGCAAGTAATGGCTGTTTTGCACAAGACAGGGAACATCATGTTCAGATTACCAATCCCAACGAACAAGCAAAATTAATGGGGCAATTGGGTAAGCCATTGGGTACTATGTTGACTGTTCAAGGTACTATTTCAGACCATTCTGATAAGGGGTATGGAGATGGGCTTAATCTAACTGTTCAAAGTATTAACGATTCGCCCATTCAAGCACTGATTACAATCCCAGTTGCTCCATACTTTGGGAAATTTGGCCAGTGGCCGCTTCCAAAGTTTACAAAAGGTGCTACTTATCGTTTAAGGGTGTATGAAACCGGTGCGTTTGTGGGTATTCCCGAAAACGCATACCATGAAGTCGGCATTGTGTTGCAAACAACAGCCTTTTATTTTCAAAATAAATTGGTGGTGCTTTCGGGGGAGAAAATTAAACCCATTCAGGAGTCGCCACCTGCTTTTATGGGAAAGATGGCGCTGCTATCTGGGGTTGCTAAAAATGAAGGGGACACCGCATTTATTTATACATCCAATGGGAAGCTGCGATTAATAGGTTTTAGGAAATGGGCAACAACTGAGATTGGAAAACTTGCCGAAGTATTTGGGCGTATTGAAAAAACAGCAATAAAAGATGTCTTTGATGTTAGAAATGGGCATCCAAGGCTTGTTAAATTAGAAGACCAGATTGGCATGCATGTTAAGCTACGTGGAAAGGCGATGAGTTTAAACGGATATTGGTGGTTCAATTATCGTGGAACAGATTTGTATGTAGAAAAAATGGCGGAACTTCCAAATTGGACTGCCAATAATCATTTTCGTGCTATGGAAATAACTGGCATACTGGAACAAGCTGTTTTGCCAAGACTTGATCAAATAGCATTAAAGCCAAACCGGGATACAAAGTTGTATTATGTTATTCGCCAACCCAGTTGGACGCCCATTGAAAAATTATTGGTAATAGAAGATCCCGAAACAGAAGAGGAGTAAGCAGCATTTACACTGCCGCAATAATGATATTGTCGTGAGGCTTCACCTTATTGCAAGGACGAAAAACAATAACTGAAATATAAAAACTAATGAAACTTTTAATATTTATATTTTCCTTGTGTCTTAGTAACCCGCTATTTTCGCAAGATTCAATTTTTGGTATTTATGAACTTAAAACTTCTATGCCGGGAGACAGTACTGGAGGAACGATTTTACAAATCAAATGTGATTATACTTATTATCGGACAGACAGTGTGTCATCAGACTGGGGTAAGTGGGAGTTAAAGAAAAATGGTGATTTTATATTGAATATTGATACGATGTCGGCCAATGGAAGGACTGAAAGACACAAAGTAAAAGTGTATTATAAAACAGAAAATGGGCAATTAAAATTAACCGAAAAGCACTATTCAAAAAAAGCATTCAGAGAAGAGATTAAATCAGGTAATGAACTCTTTAGAATGAACAATTTGCCTTTTAAAGTAAGATATAGCGAAGAGAAGTATGAAAAATGGCGCAATTCTGTAATGGCCCTGTATTTCGTGAAATTGAAATCACTTACTTGCCCGTAGGTATAACACATCAAAAGTTTCCTTGCCAACAATGACCATCTAAATATTAAGCCAAGGCACTCAATAACGCCCCATTCAATAGATACTTGGATCTGGTGAATGCGGTACGCAAATATTATCATGATTTATTGGCCAAGCGCACTGGCAGAACCGATAAGCCGGATACTCCGATACCGCCAATGGCGTAAAGTAATAGGAGTAAATAATAGGCCCGCCATATAGCGGACCTTTTATATTTTCATTCTAACCACCCCCCAAAAAAAAATCTGCCCCCATTTTACCGGAGGCAGATGTACATTTTATCAGTTGATACCATTACCGTGCAATCGTAATCCGCAAGGAAGTACTGTTGTTTTCCTCGTCTTTGATTTTTAATACATAACCGCCGCTGGCATAATTGCGCAGCACGATTTTGTTGGTGCCGTTTAGCAGTTTGATTACTTGCAACTGCTTGCCTACCGCATCGTATAGGTAGCCATAAGCCGTATTGCCAAAGTTGCGCAATACCACTGTAGCGTCTTGCTGTACCTTGATGGGGTTGGGGTAGAGCGAGGCGTTGGGTTCCTTACATTTGTTGGTTACCTGTGCCGTGCCCGAATAATTTACTTTACCATCCTTGTCAACCAACTTCAGGCGGTAATAGCCTTTGGCGCTGGGCTGTGCATAGCTCAACTCGTAGGATGCACCTGTGGCACTGTTGCGGCCCCTTACGGTTCCGGCCTTGATGAAATTGATACCATCGGCGCTGTACTCCAATTCAAAATAATCGAAGTTGTCTTCTTGCTGGGTGGTCCATTTCAACAAACTGTTACAGCCCACGGCAGTACCGCCAAAGCTGGACAGTTTCACCGGCAGCGGTACCGTAACGGTAATGGAGGATGTGGCATTGTCGTTGGACGGATCCAAATTGCCCAGTCCCGCACAGCCCGCTTGGAAGGCATTCAGCGCAGCGCTCACATTAACGGTCAACGGTCCACCGAGGGCAACGCCCTGTACATTCAATACAATATTATAAGGATTGAAATCGGCAGGCAGTACACCGGCGGTATTCCGGAGGGTGATACTGGCCGGCAGCGAACTGCTGAACACCGCCCACATGGGGTCGGAACTGGCATCAAGCGAAGTGATGGACGCAATGGCCGAGGGCACCGAAATGGTTACCAAGGCGCAGCCCGCTGGGATATCATCAAATCCAAAATTCCGAATGTCCACCACCAATTGGGCCGTTTGGCCTACCGAAATGGGGTTGGTACTCATCAATGCCTGGTTAACACCGAGGTCTGCCTGCCCCATCATTTGGGTGCTGCCCATAAAGAGCAAGGCAATCAGGAACAGTTGTTTCATTCTATTTTTCATGCTTCTATTTTTAATTCGCAGTTATCTGCAGTGATTTAAGATTGTTGCTGTTGGTATTGTCGCCGCCCGAACCCGGTACAATTTGTATGCTGATACTTTGTGTGCTATTGGCGGGGATACCCGGTTTCCTATTGATCCTGAAACCTGCCACTTTATTGCTAAAGGCCGAGATGGGCAACGTGGTGGTTACCAAGTAAAAGCCACCTGCATCGGTAAAGGTGAAGTCGGAGTTGCTATTGGGTGTGCCGCCAAACACATTCGATACGCCACTGGTGGGCA
This sequence comes from Chitinophaga pinensis, assembly GCA_943373145.1. Taxonomy (GTDB): domain Bacteria; phylum Bacteroidota; class Bacteroidia; order Chitinophagales; family Chitinophagaceae; genus Ferruginibacter; species Ferruginibacter pinensis_H. The sequence goes on along the minus strand of CALSBI010000004.1, from coordinate 198,878 downwards.
CAAACGAAATGTTAAATGCACCCGGTTTGCTGATCCTGAACGATACCGTACCCGTTGTGTTGGCACCTGCTACTTCGTTCAACAGTACGATGAAATCCCTATCCACACCCACATCGCCAGTGGCAAAGCTCAGCACATCCATAAACACCGATGGCGTAAGGTCGGGCAAAGTGGCCGTTGATTGTGAACTCAGTGTCCATGGCGAGAAGCTCGGTGCATGGAAGCTGGTGGTGGTATATACATCGCCTACCAACGAAGAGCTGAGGCTGGCCGAAATCTTTTGCCATGAACCGGTATTGCGGTAGGCATAGATAGAAGCCGGGTTTTGACCGTTGATATTGGTGGCCAAGTTGAGGTACCTAAACTGTACCGCTGTTCTGGAAGCCGTGTTATTGGACGGCTGTATGTTCCAAACCGTGCGGATGGAGTTGCTGGCAGGGAACAGCGGCGTGATGCCACCGGTTGTGGTAGTGGTACGGGTGAGTACCAAGTTGCCCACATTGGCAGGTATGCCGGTTTCCGCAGTCAGGTTAACGCCCAACATATCAATCGCACCATTGTTTACAGTTCGGCTGAGCATTTTGGCCCGGCCCAGTATATAGCTGCTTGCTTTTTCGGGTGATGGGCCTGTCATGATATCCGGTGCATTGATGGCAAACTCAATGGTATCGGCCGTAGCCGTGGTACGCAGGGTACCGTTGCTGAACTTAATGCGTCCGTCAAACTGCACGGTTTGCAATCCACCTGCTATCCGGGAAGGAACGGCCCATCCTGCTGCTGCATCCATTTCTACAATGGAGTATTGCGGTGCTGCAAAGGCTCTGGCTGCTGTATTGCCGTTCATGCCAATGGTAGTACCGCCTGCGATTACCAAGTTTTCCCTGGTATTGGCGGAAGTGATGCCGCTGAATTGGATGGCATTGTTGGCGCCACTGGCCGGAGCCGTTATGGCACTGGTAGCGGCATACAATTGCGATTGGTTACCGTTGATGAGTACCGGGGTATTGCTGCCGCCGCTTACTACCGAGCCGCCTGCCAAATAAACCGTAGCGGTATGGCTGGGGTTGGCAGAAGGTGCTTCTACCGTTACACCTGTTGCGGTGCCGGTTGCATTCACCGTGGCGTTGCTGAGGTTCAATGTTACAGCACCACCGGGGGCTACCGCATTTACCATGGCCGAACGGGCCCTGATGCCGGTTTGTCCGGCTGTGGCGGTTACCACAGGGTTGCCACTTACATTTACCATGGTATTGCTGCCTACGCCAAAGTAAGGATCCACATTGTCGAGGTTGATACCCGTGAGCGACCTTGCTACGGTACCACCCGATACGGTAACGGTATTGCTGGTGGGCAGGTTCCAAAGGTTGATGCCCCTGCCGAGTTCGCCACCGCTATTGCCCACGGTATTGCCGCTCACATTTACGGTAGAGCCTACTTGAACCGACCATACATTGATGCCCCAAGTGTAGTCGGAAGCACCGGTTACGCCTGTTCGGGCATTCACCGTATTGTTCTGTATGTTCAGTACCGCAGCTGGTGCATAGAACAGGTTGGCGTGGATACCAATGGCATCCTGTCCAACGGTTACCTTGTTGTTGCTCCAGTTCATGTTGCCATTGCTGTAGAAGTTCTGCAAGTGGATACCAATATTGTTATCCGTTACATCAATGGTATTGTTGGTAATGGTAGCATACGCATTGGTAAAGAGGATGATGGCCTGTCCGCCATTCACCGCATCCCAACCATAGTTGCGGATGAGGTTGCTGTCGATGAGGATACCGCTCGATAGGGGACCGTTATTGGCCAGTGAGATACCCCGCTGTGCCAAGTTCTGCACAATGTTGTTTTTAATCACCAAGTTGTTCACTGGGTTAAAGCCATTGGCCGCATCAATATTGGTCAAACCCCTGCGGGCATCCATGTCCAGCGACAGGTTGTCCTGTACCGTACTGCTGCCCGTTAGGTTGGGGTTGTTACCATCAAAGGTAAACCCGTCGAAGCTGATATTGTTGCTCGATACTTTCACCAAATCGTTGGGGTTGTTCAGCGGATCGTTCACCGGCGTGGTAACCACCGATTCTACCGTGGTATCGGCTTTCAACGATACAAAGGCACCGAACCTGCCGTTTACATCATTGCCTGCTTGGCGGCCCTTAAAGGTCAGTTCCTTGTTTACCACCAAGTTTTCGGCATACTGTCCGGGATCTACCCACACCGTATTGCCCGTTGGCTGTGCCACTGCAATGGCTTTGCCAATGGTGCGGAAAGGAGCGGCGGGAACACCGGGGTTCATATCGCTGCCCACGGCACTGGTATAGAAGTTACCGGTATTGAGGTTGTCATTTACATACAGGTTGGAATCGTAAGAGCAAACACCGGCGGGTTGGAAGCCTTTAACGGCGGGTGTCAAATCCACACCTGAATGCAGCCAAGGGGCATACATCGCTCCGGAACCTACTACGGTGAGTATGGCATTGCCGCCCGGTACGCCCCACCAGTTGCAGGTAGCGTTTACGGTGAGTGCCGACAGGTTGTTGATGCCCAATCCTGAACCGGTATTGCCAGATATGTCATTGTTGTTGATATTGCCAACCGCACCAGCTGTGGCATCAATCTGTATGCCTACCGTGGTATTGTTGGTAATAAAGTTTTCTGTTGTGAGGCCCAGTGTGCCGTTGCGACGTACCCTGATACCCGTTCCGTTGCCGGTAATGGTATTGCGGTACAAGGGACTCACGGTGGCACTGTCGATATCGATACCCACTACCGCACCGCTGATGGCAGCTGTGTTGTCGTGGATATTGGCACTAGCTTGTGGACCAAATACCAGGATGCCGGTGGCACCGCCGGTGATGGTAGAGCTTTTGATTTCAGCCGCTACCGTATTGGCATTGCTGCTATTGGCCGTATTGTCGTTAACCCTGATGCCCGCAATGCTGGCACCGGTTACATATACACTGTCGATGGTGGCAGAAGTAGGCCCTGCATCCGAACCGGTGCTGGGGTAACCTTCAAAGTTGTTTACATTGATGCCCAAGCCTACACCGCTGATGCTGTCCAACGTAATCAATGGTGGCACTTGACAATTCCATACGGAGATACCGGTAGTGGGTATGGCCGTAATGGCAGCACCGTTGATATTGTTGTTGCTGCTGGTGGATGCCGTAGCCTGCATAGATGCCAGTAAGATACCGTCCCAGTTGGCTGTTTCGTTGGCATTGGCCAAACCGGTAATGGTATTGCCGCTCAATGTGTAAGGCGATGCATTTTGATAGAACAGGTTGTGGAAGATACCCCTTCTACGTGCCTGTATGGTATTGTTGGCAATCACTTGGTAAGTAGCTGCTCCGGGGTTGGACTGGTAAAAATTACCTGTTTGTACACCCAGCCTTACATTGCTCATACAGTTGTTGGTAATGGCGGCATATTGGTTGTTGTACAATAGTATGCCACCGCCCCAGAAATCTATCGTTGATGCCGCATCGTAAGTGCCCAAGTCTTGGATTTTGTTGTCAGCAATCACGTGGCCGCTCGATGGAACAGCAGCGGGATAATCGTACAGCGTAATACCAAAGTAAGACAGGTTCTGGATGATATTGTTGGTTACTTTCAGGTTGTTTACACCTGTTTCATAAACCGTGATACCTTCCGCCGCATCGATGTCGGCACCATTGGTACTGGTAAAGCCGCTGGTGATGGCCGTATTGTCGCCATTGATGGTAAAGCCACTGATGGTTACATTGGAAGCCGCTACATGGAATATTTCACCAGAGGCGATGGCGGCCGTTGCTGGCACCACTACCGCTTCTGCAACCCTGGTGCCGGAGCAGGGGTTGGTGTTGGCATTGGGACCGAGGATGGTAAGCGATTTGCTCACTATCACATTCTCTGCATAAGTGCCTGCCGATGCTATCAACGTATCACCGTTCAGGGTGAGGTTATTGTTGATGGCCGATTGGATGGTTACATAAGTTTCGTTGGTCCTTGTATTCAATACTGGGCCCATACCAGTACAAGACCCTGGCACAGGCTGGAAGCCAATAACCGGGATATTGTTATCCGTACCGTTTGTCAACCATTGGATGAAATCGATATTGGCAGATGCGGTACCGAGTATATTGGGCTGGCCACCGGGGGCAACCGCCGTACCGCCAAATGCTACAGGTATCTGTGCCGCATAGCCGGGCTCGGTACTGTTTGCCGTAGCCAAGATGGGCGAAGTGGCCGCACCATACCAGTTGCAATCAAAGTTTTTGATGAGCGTACCGGGGGCAGGAATGGCACCACCGCTTTGACGGTCTTGCACATCTCCGTACCAGTTGCCACTGATATTATTGTTGTTGAAGTTACTGTTGCTGGCAGTCTGCGGCGGTGTGTTGGTACCACCACTTCCATCAAGGAACAACATACCCAGCGTCCAGTTATTGGTAATAAAGTTTTCCTGTACATTGGTCGCATCCGTTTGGTTGCGCAAAATGATACCGGTACGGTTATTATCAATGATGTTGTTGTGGATATTATTGCCATTGCTGTTATTGATGTCGATACCCGATCTGTTGCCGGTAATCAAGTTGTTGCGTAGTTCGGCGGTATTGCCTTGGCCCTGTATGGCCACACCTGCCGAGTTCAAGGCAAGGTTCCATTGTGCAGGGTTATTACCGTCGCGGGTAATGGTAAATCCATCGATTACTACACCGGGCGAACTTACTTGGAAGGTAGCGCCGCCGCCTCCAATGACACCTTTTACAATGCTATTGGTATAACCGGCACCCAGTATGGTAACTTGTTTGCTTACCACTACATCTTCGTTATACGTACCCGCACTGGCGGTGATGGTATGCCCGTTGAGTGTGAGCGGGTCGTTGATGGCCGTTTGTATAGAGCAGTACGACCTGCCGGTATTGGTGTTCACCACAATGCCCGCACCGCTGCTGTTGCCCACGTCACGGGTATCGGTACCGTTGGCGAGTATATTGCCAAAGATGCTGCCGCTGATTGTAACCGCACAGGTAACGGGCGAATTGCCCCTGCCGAAATAGGTATCGGCCAAATTGCTCTGGTCGCCATCGCCGGGGTAGGGCAGGTGGCCAGCCTGGCGCTGGATGCCCACGTCGTTACCATTTAAGGTATTGCCGGTGGCGGTATGGTTGATACCTTCCAGCACGATGCCGAAGCCTTCGCTGGCACTGGGCTGCGCATAACCGGCCACGCTGTTGTTATTTACTTGTACGCCATAAGGCACATCCACATTGCCCCCTGTGAGGCCACGGCGGAACACGGCGATGCCGGCGATGTCCCTTGCATCTACGATGGGCAATGTCCTGCTTACCGTATTGTTGCTGATAACGATGCTTCCTGCACCGCTGGCTGCACCCGAACCGTTGGCGTTCTTGATCTCGATACCAAAACGTCCGTTGTTGGTAACCGTGTTGTTGGAAACGGTATTCGCACCGGGGCCTTGGAGGCCTACGGCAGAAAGACCGTTGTCGCCGTTGTCGTGTACGTTGTTGTTGTTCATGGTAACGCCCGTGGCGCTGCCGTCCTGCAGTTCGATGCCGCAGCAATTGTTGCCATAAACATGGTTATCCGAAATGTTGATGTTCTGTTTCAAACCGTTCCAGATAACGATGCCCCTTGCGCCAACGGTGTGGCCCTTGGAGGTAGTATGGGTAATGGTCACACCGTTCACGGGGCCGTTGGCATAGAAGCCGCTGCCGCCCACATTGTCGAGTATGCTTACCGAATCCACCATCAGGTTGTTGTTGCCGCCGATGGCGTAGATGCCCGCATTGGCATTGCCCGAAGCACCGGCAAAATTCCTAACCGTCAGTTTTTTGATGGTAACATTGGTAACGCCATTGTTGATGGTGATACCGTTGCCGTTACCTGCCAATCCAGCACCGTTGATCACGGTATTGGCGCTGTCAACGCCCTGTACGGTGATGGGCCTGTCGATGGTAACCCTTTCGTTAAAGTTCCACTGGGCACATTCCAGTACATCACCGGGGTTGGCCGCATTTACGCCCTCTTGAATGGTAAGGGTGTAAGTGTCCTGCGTCAAATTGTGTACCGGCAGGAAGTAGGTCATCAACCCTAAGCAACTGTTATCGGGCTTATGTGTCAGTTTTGTTTCCAGTGCCGTTCTCTCCGCAAAGTTCATTGCCAAAGGAAGCTGCAATCCCGAACCTGCATCGAATTTGTTGTTTTGGATATTGATGTTCTGGTCCCAACAGGCCATCGTGGTGGGCCATCCGCCCGTACCGGGATAAACCGGGAAAGTGGAGCCGGTAGAAGTACCTGTTTGTCCATCGAACACAATAAAGGAACCCAGCGTGGAAGCGAAATTGTTCTCGTTGCCAGTGGTACCGATATTGAACACACCATAGCTGTCGTTGTCGCTATCGTGGTTTTGGAAGGTCAAAGCGTTACCGCTACCATTGAAATTATTATTGGTAACAGTGGCTGCAACCGGCACCTGAACGATGGTATTGGAGTTGCTGCTGATCGACTTGGTGTTCACAACCAAGGCATGTGCCGTAGCTACTGCCGTATTGAATGTATTATTGTTCAGCGTAATGCTGTTCATGTTCTCCGAAGAGATGGCCCAATCGTACCCTGTAAAGGTATTGCCGCTCACTACATGCGGGATGCTGTTGTAATTATTTTTTATCCGCAGTATGGCAGTGCCCGGGGCCGATGAAATGGCGAAGGTGCCGTTGAACGTATTGTTGGAAACCGTCATGGTGCCAGCTGCTGCGTTTTGGTCTGACAGTTCTACACCGCCGCCATTGAGGTTGTTGTTCGAAATGGTAACCGGCCCGTTGTTGGCAAAGCGCACCAGCACATCATGGTTGATGGTTTGCAGTGTGTTGCCGGTAAAGGTACCGCCGCTCTCATCCGTGGAAATACCGGAGCGGAAAAAGCTGGCGGGTGCCGAGCCGTTCACCGTGTTGCCGGTAAATGTGATGCTGTTCACACCGCCGCTGGCCACCCTGTAATTGGTGGGGCCACTGTAGTTCACGCTCACCGCATTGCGGTCGCCGTATGAACCGGCAGGCGTACCGTAGGCATCCACCGTATTGTTGCGGATGATGATATTGTCGATATTGGTACCGCTGGCGATGATGGCACTGCGCAGTTTGGATAGATCCACATTGAAGCGGATGCTGTCAATCACCACATTATCGGCGGACACATCAAATAAGGTAGGCTTACCTGTTACCGTTCCCGTAAAGTCGATAACGGGTAGGGTAGCTCCTGCATTTTTGATGGTTACCGATTTAGTCACCAGCACTTGTTCGTTATACGTACCCGCACTGGCGGTAATGGTATGTCCGTTAAGCGTGAGCGGGTCGTTGATGGCCGTTTGGATAGAGCAGTACGACCTGCCGGTATTGGTGTTCACCACGATGCCGGCACCGCTGCTGTTGCCCACGTTGCGGGTGTCGGTACCGTTGGCGAGTATATTGCCAAAGATGCTGCCGCTGATTGTAACCGCACAGGTAACGGGCGAATTGCCCCTGCCGAAATAGGTATCGGCCAAATTGCTCTGGTCGCCGTCGCCGGGGTAGGGCAGGTGGCCCGCCTGGCGCTGGATGCCCACGTCGTTACCATTTAAGGTATTGCCGGTAGCGGTATGGTTGATGCCTTCCAGCACGATGCCGAAGCCTTCGCTGGCACTGGGCTGCGCATAACCGGCCACATTGTTGTTATTTACTTGTACGCCATAAGGCACGTCCACATTGCCCCCTGTGAGGCCGCGGCGGAAGACGGCGATACCGGCGATATCCCTTGCATCCACAATGGGCAACGTCCTGCTTACCGTATTGTTGCTGATTACAATGCTGCCCGCACCGCTGGCGGCACCGGAACCATTGGGGTTTTTAATTTCAATACCAAAGCGACCGTTGTTGGTAACGGTATTGTTAGACACGGTATTGGCACCGGGCCCTTGCAGACCTACGGCAGAAAGACCGTTGTCGCCGTTGTCGTGTACGTTGTTGTTGTTCATGGTAACGCCCGTGGCGCTGCCGTCCTGCAGTTCGATGCCGCAGCAGTTGTTGCCATAAACATGGTTGTCGGAAATATTGATGTTCTGTTTCAGACCGTTCCAGATCACGATGCCCCTTGCGCCCACGGTGTGGCCCTTGGAAGTGCTATGCGTAATGGTAACGCCGTTCACGGGGCCGTTGGCATAGAAGCCGCTGCCGCCCACGTTATCGAGTATGCTCACCGAATCCACCAGCAGGTTGTTGTTGCCGCCGATGGCGTAGATGCCCGCATTGGCATTGCCCGAAGCACCTGCAAAGTTCCTTACGGTGAGTTTTTTGATGGTAACATTGGTAATGCCATTGTTGATGGTGATACCGTTGCCATTGCCCGCCAATCCAGCACCGTTGATAACGGTATTGGCACTGTCAACGCCCAGTACGGTGATGGCCCTATCGATGGTAACCCTTTCGTTAAAGTTCCACTGGGCACATTCCAGTACATCACCGGGGTTGGCGGCATTTACGCCCTCCTGTATGGTGAGGGTGTAGGTATCCTGCGTCAAATTATGTACAGGCAGGAAGTAGGTCATCAGGCCGAGACAAGCGTTGTCTGGCTTATGGGTCAGTTTTGTTTCCAGTGCCGTTCTCTCGGCAAAGTTCATTGCCAAAGGAAGCTGCAACCCTGACCCTGCATCGAATTTGTTGTTTTGGATATTGATGTTCTGGTCCCAACAGGCCATCGTGGTCAATGCACCTGCACCTGAACCTATGATGGAAGTATAAGCAGGGAAAGTAGCAGCACTGCTGGCACCTGTTTGTCCGTCGAACATGATAAAGGCGTTGAGCGTAGCCGCAAAATTATTTTCGTTGCCCACCGTTCCGATGTTGAACGTGCCGTAAGCATCGTTGTCGCTGTCGTGGTTGAGGAAACTAAGCGCTGTACCCGTGCCATTAAAGTTATTGGCCGTAATGGTAGCGCTAACAGGTACCTGTACGATAGCGGCAGAATTGGTGGTGATGGATTTGGTATTCACCACTACAGCTCGGGCACCGGCTGTTGCCGAACTGAATGTGTTGGCATGTAAGGTAATGCTGTTCATATTTTCCAACGAAACAGCCCAGTTATTATAATTGAATGTATTGCCTGATATCATGTGGGCAATGCTGTTGTAATTGTTCTTGATGCGCAGTACAGCGGCATTGGGGTCGTTACCCGCTGGGGTAAAGGTATTGCCCGATACGGTAATAGTACCCGCTGCTGCATTGTGGTCTGCCAGTTCCATACCGCCGCCATTGAGGTTGTTGTTAGCAATGGTAACCGGCCCGTTGTTGGCAAAGCGCACCAGCACATCGTGACTGATGGTTTGCAGCGTATTGCCGGTAAAGTTGCCACCACTCTCGTCGGTAGCAATACCTGACCGGAAGAAACTGGATGGGCCGGTACCGTTCACCGTGTTGCCGGTAAACGTAATGCTGTTCACACCGCCGCTGGCTGTGCGGTAGTTGGTGGGGCCTCCGTAGTTAACGCTCACCGCATTGCGGTCGCCAAAAGAACCGGCGGGCGTACCGTAAGCATCTACCGTATTGTTTTTGATAGCAATGGTATCGATGCCGCTACCACTGGCAATGATGGCGCTGCGCAACTTCGACAAATCTACATTCAAACGGAAGCTGTCGATTTTTACATTGTTAACGGATACGTCAATCAAGGTAGGCTTGCCAGTTACGGTACCGGTAAAATCAATCACCGGCAATGTGGCACCGATACCTTTTAAGGATACCGATTTGTTTACCAGCACCTGCTCATTATAAGTACCGGATTGTACCGTAATGGAGTCGCCGTTGTTGGCACCATTGACACCCAATTGTATGGTAGTGTAATAAATATCTTGTGTTACGTTGTGTACGGGCGGTATCATACAAGTACCGGTTGGTTGAAAACCTGTGGCGGCACTGCCGTCCGTTCCGCTATTGAGAATGGAAGCAATATAAACCGGACCGTTGTTCAATGTATTGATGATGGGGAAACTCGTGGTACCGTACCAGTTACATACCGACTGTGCATTGCCCGTTCCTTCATTTTTGATGGCCAGGCCGCCACTAACCGGATTGGTAAAGCTGTTGTTTTCCATATAGCCGGGTGAACCTGCGTTGGTGCTGCCGGCCGATTTGCGTACGGTTACCGCATTCAATGTAGCATCAAACTTATTGTTCTTTACTTCTACGGGGAAAGCACCGCTTTCATAATCGGGCGCTGTATTGCCGGTGTACAAACCACCCAGCCAAGCCAGTCCTTCTTTAAAGCCGCTTACTTCGTTGTTTTTGTATGCTACTTTATTGGTAGCGCCAGAACGTGAAGTAACCCACATAGCCGTTTGCCTGTTGAGGTTGGCCGTATTGGCACCGCTGGCATTGCTAAAAACATTGCCGCTGATTTCGATGGCAGCACCATTGTTGTGGCTATTTTCCCAAATGCCCCTGATCACCGCTGGGGCCGTAGGGTCGGGGTTGCCGGTTACGGTAATGGTATTGTTTTTTATTTTCAAACCATTGTAAACCGTACCACCGCTGGTGCTTGATTGCATCACTACGGTGGAGGAATATTTCGCTGCCCCATCATCGCTCACACCGCTGCCTTCTACGTTAAAAATATTGCCGCTGATTTCTTGGTTGGCACCAAAACTAAAATGGATGCCAATGTTTTGTAAGTTAACGGCCGATTCCCCGCCAAATGTGGCATTCAAATCTTCGGGGATATCAAACTGGTTGTTGATGATTTTGAAATTGTTGTAGGCCGTCGTATTGCCACCATTGAAATCCTGTATCAGGGAAACATCAAAATCCCTGAACACCAAATTGGAGATGGTCCAGTTTTGAAAACTGCTGGTGGCATCGTTGTTATTGAAAAATAAAGCGGATTCAAGGCTTACCCCTGCCAAGTCGCCCGGTCCTTGTATGATGCTACTGCCCAAAGAAGCGGCGGTAATGGTAACACCAGTAACCGAATCGGGTGCAGCAATGGAATAATCATCGCCCGAGCCAGTAATGGGCCCTACGCCATCACCTGCTAACTGATTGTTGCCCTTGGCCCATTCGGCCAAAGCGGTGGGGTTACCAAAATTAAAAGTACCGCTCAGCGTAAGTGTTTGGTTGTTTACCAAGCAGCCTACTGCATTGGATAAAACCCTGTAATGGTTTTGCGCAGCGGAGGTATTGGAGCCCGGTGCGGCGGTAATGGCAGCGGGCAATTGAAAGCCCGGTGCCGCGCTGATATCGGTACCATAGTTGAGCCAGTTGGCATAACTGATGGTATTGGCCGGCGCGGTTAATACAGCACCCGAAGCACCGGGGTTGGTAGCAATTACAGGGCCCGTGCTATTGCCGTACCAGTTACAAGTGGCTTTTAATGCATTGGTGCTTGTGCCATAATCACTGGTAATGCGAATGGCGAAATTGGAAATATTGGTGAACGAGTTGTAGCCTACCTTTAACAGATTGGCCGCTGGAAAACTTTGCCCGGCCCCGGTTGATGAAGTGCGGATACCCGTTTCGCTGTTTTTGAAATGATTGTTGCGGATAACAACGGGTGCAGTGGGCGTAAGGGTATTGAAAATGGCAATACCAGCACCAAAGCTGCTGCCACCTGTGTAAGTGGCCCTTTTTGCTTCATCAAAACCATTGTTTTCGATGGTGATATTGCTGGCATTATCGGCCACCAATATACCGATATCTACTTTTGTAAATTCGTTGTTGTTGATGGCGGCATTCGTCGTATTTGTCGTTACATTCAGCCATACGGGTAGGCTGGTGGTGCTAACGGTATAATCGTTGATGGCATCCACGGAGGTAAACCTGTTGTTGGTACAAGTGAAGCTACCGCCCGACATAAAGATATGTGATGAGTTGCCCAAGGTATTGGTACCATTGATGGCTTTAAACAGGTTGTTGTTCAGCGTTAGTTGGTTACTGCTGAAATAAATATTGTTGTCGGAATCGCTAAAATCAAGTTCTACCACATTGTTTTTAAAACTCAGCGACTGATTGGGTTGCGTAATGGCGGCGATGTTTTTGCCATCCATTAAAAAGCCATCAAACTCAGCGCTAACGGCACCTACGAGGTTAATCAAGCGGTTGGCACCGGCGGTTGGCGCCAGCAGTATGGTTTCGGATGGCCTTACCGCAGTACCCGCCACACCGGTGGCATTGCCACGGAAAACCAGCGACTTGTTGATGGTTAATATTTCGTTGTATGTACCCGCATCGGCGCGGATCACATCATTGGGATTGGCGGCGTTGATGGCACTTTGTATGGTATTGTAATCGGTATTTTGGGTAAGGTTGTGTACAGTTAATAATACCACGGTTCCGCCAACTGCAAGATCGTTGGCGGGGGCACCGGGACGCCCTAATGCAAAAGTGCCAGAGATATTGGTGGCACCCCATGCATACAACCTGAAAGTGATGGTGGTGGCGTTCTCCACATTTTGTAAGGCACTGATAGCGCCTAGGTTTATTTGCGTTTGCGGATCGCCATTGGTAGGCGATAAATTATACGTAAAAGGGGCACCGATATTGATACCCGCAGTGGCAAAACCATCTAGGCTATACTGCCATTGAAAATTATTGGGGCCCGTACCCGATCTGCGGAAATTAGCATCCAGCGTGGACAAAGACGCTTGATAGCCAGGCTTGGGATTGAAGGTAAATTGCAGGTAGTCTGCATTGGTAATGGCATCGGCCAACGTACCGCCCACGGTAAAATTGGTGGAGGCATAAGTGTCGCCGAGCGTACTGCTATTGATGCCTGCGCCCCTGGTAATGCTGGTGGCATTCAGGTTGGCATTCAATGTGGTGGCCGCTACCGTTGCTTCCGAGCCGGTATTGCCTGCAAAATCCCAGGCAGATAGTTGACCCAGCCCCTGCTGGCATACCAGAAAAAGCGCCAATAGTCCGCCCAGCCGCTTGATACCTGCTAAACGGGTTTTGGAATGACGCATAGCGGTGGCACGATGGGTGCTTACGGGCGTGTTGATAGAAGTCGTTTGCATGACTTGGGTAATCAGTCTTTGAAACATAGTGTGTGCAGTTAGTAGATAAATGAAATAGTTAAATGACCGGGGCGTTCGTCATTAGTTTGTGGGCTTGCTGGTTTTGAAGGATGTCGGACAAGGCATAGCACATACCAATGAACTTACATTAAACAAACGCATCAATTTTTTAGTAACGTAAAACATTACTGGTTGATGGCCGTCCAATGATCAGTGACATGCCCTGTAACTATAAAATGGTTCCGCTAAGAAGGAAGTTTAATTCGAGTTTCCGGTAGATATTGGGTAATTACTTAATCTTATTTGTTTATTCGAGTGAACTGCAAAATAAGCACAAATATTTTATAAAACAAAATAATAGGGCCACTTAGTTTATGCACACATACGCATCTCAGGATTATCTTTCCCATAAAGACGCTATTCCTGATATGGGTATCGCTTCAATATGCAGTAGAATGGGCATGTATGCTTGGTAAACAGTCTTTTTAGGAATGCATAAAGTAGTAGAGGGTTTCCTAAAAAGGGTGTTTTTCCTCTGGGGTTTTTATTGTTATGCGGGTGGGTGGTTATTTTTTATACCATTTACAGTTAGCGGTTGGCGATAGTGTATGTCGCTAACAATCGCAGCAACGGTTTTGGTCTTGCAGCTCAAATGGAGCGGTTTTTTGGCCAATCCGCTTGGATGGACACAAAATGGAGCGGTTTTCAAACACATCTTACTTTACCTACATTTCAGATTATGGCAAACAAGGCATACTGCAACCCCCACTTTAATCAACTTTAGCCATTTGTACTGCCTGCCCGGTAGGCAGGTCATACCGATTGCATAGCGAGGCCTGCCAATGACAGTCTGCAAAGACCTCTCCCCCAACCCCCTCCCCAAAGTGGGAGGGGAACTCAAAGACCAAAGCGATGACCACCCCGAAGGTTTCGCTACGGTCTTCGTGATTGCCTCTGGCGCTTGCGGTCTGAGCGAGACCAAAGCGTATCGCCTTCTCCTCGGGAGAAGGCCTGCCTGACTGCGCATGCAGGCAGGGATAGGGATGAGGTCTGGTAATCCACCCCAAAAACCAGCCCGAGGGCTGGCCATACTTTTGTAATCGTTGGCCCTGTACTTTCGATATTTTTTGTTTTATCCATTTTTTATGTACTTTAGCAACGCTGCCGCCTAAACCAGTAGTTGCGATAGCCTTGGATACCAATATTTCCTATACATTTTTTTGAAGGGTGAGAATGGGTGTTTTTCCTGTGGGGAAGAATAGTGGATTGGGATAGGTTTGTGGGGCGGGGAGATGTTTTTGAGCAGTTACAAATGGGTATTAGCGCAATATGCTTATTATGAGAAAATTTATAAATAATTTAAAATCAATAGGGAGTAAGCGAGCTGTTGTATTTTGGCTTTAGTGTAATAAAGCAAATACAGAAATTGGCTGCAATTATAACGCCACTACATCAAATCCAAACAAAATGATTATACCATTACCACCAGAGAATTATCAAGACACTAAATTGTATAAACTGCTTACTGAAAAAAGTAAAGCTCAAGATGGCCTCGCTGAAAAGACAACAAAATTGATTCAAACGGCAAGACCTTTACAAGAGTTAATAATCGCTGGCCCTTTCAGAGATTATACTCTACACAATCCAAATCATTCGAAAAAACTCCTGCATCTTGCTCAATATATCATACCTGATGAAACTTTAGCTAATCTTTCCGCCCTAGAATTATCGCTCCTAATAATGTCGTTCTATATTCATGATTTAGGGATGACATTAACACAAACTGAACGAGAGCGAGTTATAAGTAGCGTAACGTTTCAAGAATTCTTACAGGTTAAATCTGAATTTGGAGCAAAAATAAAATTAGTACGAGAAACAATTGCAGAGGAAAATGATCTTGCGAATAAAACAATTTTAGAAACATCACTATTTCAAATAACCGAGGCTGCACTTGCAGAATATCTTAGACCTCTACATGCAACAAAAAGTAGATACATTGAATTAATAAAAATCATAAAAGAAAGCTCAGGTAGATCGGATATTTTTAAAACTGCAGACTTTTCTTTTGAAGAAGAGTTAATTGAACTTTGCATGAGTCATAATCTCAACGCAAGTTCATTAATAGAAAATAAAGGCGTACACAATCAAAGATTTCCAAGAGACCTCGTAATTAATGGATTTTCTGTTAATCTTCAATATTGCGCTGCCATATTACGTCTTGTAGATATTTTAGATTTCGATCGGGAACGTACCCCGGTTTCCTTATTCAACGCACTTGGAATTCGGAATAAAAAATTGCCAGGATTTGAAATTTCACTTAGAGAATGGAGTAAACATTTAGCAATCCACACTATTTCAATAGCTAACGACGAAATTGTCATATCAGGTGATAGTACACATCCGACAATAGAGCATTCTATAAAGGAGTTTTGTAAAATCATTGAATCTGAAGTACGGGAAACCCAAGCAGTATTAAAGCAAAATAGTCCAGAAATTCTTTCTAATTATAAGCTTAATCTCCCGTTTATAGTTCGACCTTCAATTCGTTCTTTGGGCTATATATATAAGGAATACTCAATTAAGTTAAACGAAACTGCAATAATTAACCTCTTAATGGGTGAAAGTCTATATATCAACACCTTTGTATCATTAAGAGAACTATTACAAAATGCAATTGATGCTTGTAACTTAAGAGCTAAATTAGAAAAAGATAATTATGATCCTATAATTAGAGTTTCGATATACAAAGATATTGACAATCGATTTTGGCTTAAGGTAAGCGACAATGGCATTGGAATGGACGAATATGTTCTTTCTAATTTCTTTTTCAAAGTGGGCAATAGTTATTATTCATCACAGGAATTCAAGAATTATATTACAAAAAATCAGATAACCGATTTTACACCAATATCAAGGTTCGGTGTAGGTTTATTGTCTGTATTTATGTTAGGAGAGGCAATTAAGGTGTCAACTAGAAATGGATATTCAAATAGGGCAGACTTCAAAGAAAGGACCTTGGTTATTGATGGGGTTGATTCTTTAGCAGTTGTTACAGAGCAAGAAAGTACTAACCAAGGGACTATAATTGAAGTTCTATTGCGTCAGGGAAAAGATGATGAAATACTCATCACAAATATGTTTAGGTATATTAAAGAGGTAATTATCCGCCCATCAATTACACTAGAAATTACTGAGATGGACGGTTCTGTATCTAGAATTGTTCCGGACAATTTTATCAGAATCAAAAATAGCATTCGACCGCAACTTGAAGAGAACCAAATTGAATTAGTACAAATAGACTTTGAAAGGTTTAGTAATATGCTAAAGGGAAAAGGAATTTTCATATTTTATAAGGCAGCTAACAACCTATTAAGTTACTACGACAAAAATAATCAATTCTCTTGGGGAATGGGCTTTTTGAAACCTTCTTTTCTATTCGAAAGATTTCTTGGTGGAAGTAGAGTTACAGTTAATGGCATCACAATGTCTTTTAAGAGAATAGGCAGTCTTTTCAATATAAAAAAAATACCGACATCTTTCGTTTTGGATGTTGAAGTAAGCGGTCTCAGCGAAGTTAAATACAATGTATCTAGACAAAAGGTATTTGGAAATGGTTTAAATGCTGTACGATCTGAAATATTTAAGACCGTAGATAAAGGACTAAGAGAGCTCGGAGTTTTTGAACGCCTTGACGATGAAACGAAGGAAATGTTTGAAAAGGCTTACTATTCTAGAGCTAGTGAAAAATTAGATCATGATTTGGTTGAAGTAATTCGACAAAAGTTATCAGAAAACTCCGAATGGACAAAAATGAACAATAAAGAATTGGGAGGTTTTCTCAATATGCCAGTATTCAAAGCAAAAAAGTATATATCTTATATGATTCATGAGGGTATTCTAACAAAATAAATGCAGCTAACATGAACTGTATAAAAAAGCGAATAAAATGTCAACTTTTCTAAGGATGCACCGAACAAGAATTTGATTGCTACAAGCTATTGCGGCTTACCTCTCAGCCCTTCATCTTCGACTCTTGCGGCTTACAGCTAAACTCCTGCTTAAATGCCTCCGCCTTATCCCTCGCACCTCCATTACTTACCGCTTTTTCTTAATTTCCTAAAAATTTGTTAAAATTTATAACCGCTGATTTTTGTAGTGACTGGCTTTTTATTTTTGGTTATTACTTAAATTAAAATCAAAAAAAATGAAAAGATTAGAAACAGTCAATCTGACCCACCTATCCGTACTGGAATTTGGGCAACACATCAAAAGCATCCTTACCAATATCGGCCAGCTTGGTAAGAATTTTGTTACCGATGCGCCATTGATCAAGTACCTGAAAAACTTGGAAACGCAAATGCAGCAGTACGACAAAGCCATGCTGCAAGTAATAACAATTATACATATAAACTAGTCCAACTGTTTGTGGTACTGAGGCTACGCTCAGCATCTTGGGATATAATGTCGGAGGTTTCACTCCGACCAAGAGCAAAGCCTCTTGGTCGACCTACTTTGGGTTAGCTCAGAAATGATTGGACTATTTAATAAGTAGCCTCGGTATTAAAGCAAAACCTGTCGCACCGTCACACCGTCAACCCTCACCCCTTCCACTCCTGTGGCAGCGAAGGCCCGCCAACCCCAGCGTTTTGAAGAATGGGCATACAAAAACTCCTGCCACCACCATTGGTTCAGCAGGAGCTGACTGTCAGAATCTGGGCCGAAAAACTAGAAACCTGTTCCTATGCTAAAGCCTTTTACGGCCATAGGGAAAATAGTGGGGGTTGTGGCCAAGCCACTGCTGGTATTAATAGTGTATAAATTAGTGGAACCGGCAACCGTGGCTATTAAGTAAGCCGTATTACTCCTGCTGCCAATATCAAAACCATTGGCATTGCTGATGTCGATACCCAAATTGCCTACTTCTACCAACGTGCCGTTATTGGGCGGGTTTTGTGTGTACAATTTATCGGTACTATGGTCTATCACAAACAAAACGGTAGTAGTAGCGCCTCCAAAATTGTTGGTATAGGCCGCACTGCTTACGCTGGGTAAGCCGGGGTTTAGGTTGCCATCTGTAGCGGCTACCGTACCATCAACGGGGTTCAAGCGCAGGTTCTGTCCCAGGTTGCTCACCACCCTAATCCTGTCAACGGTCGGGTTAAAGTCAAAGCCAAACTCGGTGCCCAGCAAAGGGGTTGAAAAAGTGCCGGAGCCTACTTGGGTAGCCGCACCTGTGGATAGGTTCAGGGCGTACAATCGGCTGCTACTGCCCAGTGCATATAATTGTCCGTTAACGGGCCTAAAGTCGATGCCATAGATATTTTCGCCAACTTGCAAACCCGTAATGGCCTTGCTCACCGTGCCCGCAGCCACATTGGAAGGGTTAAAAATCAATAGGTTGTTGCTACCGTCCACCGCATAGGCAACGGGGTCGGTAGGTACCGCAATATCCACCAATGCTTCCGATGTGCTACCCACTTTGCCCGCTTTGCCTGTGGTGAGGTCAACCGTATAAAAATTGTTGGAAGCCGCCAGCAATGCAATGTTGCCCGGCGTAATATCAAATGCCGCACTGCCGGTATAGGTGATGCCCAAGCTGCCAATTTCTACCAGTGTGCCATTGTTGGGCGGGTCTTGGCGGTAGAGTTTGCCGCTGGCCTGATCAATATCAAAAAGGGTAGTGGTAGCCGCTCCAGCCTTGCTGTTGATGTAGGCGATACCGGTAATGATAGGCGAACTGCCACCGTTGATGGCCAAATCGGTAGCGGCCACGGCACCGGTTTCGGGGTTCAGGCGTAGGTTTTGGCCGGTATTGGTAACCAGTCGCAACCGATCCACGGTAGGGTTAAAATCAATAGCTGCCAAAGTGCCAGACACGGCCGGGGTAAAGGCGGCGGTGCCCACCACTCTGCTGCTTGCATTTTGCTGATTAATAACATATAATTTGCTGGCATTGCTCAGCGCATACAGTTCGCCTGTGGCGGGCCTGAAATCGATGCTCATGAGTTTTTCGCCAGCGGTAATGCCTGTTATCGCCATTTTAGACATAGCCGTGGCAGGGGCCATGGCGTTGAATTTGATCAACTCATTGTTGTTGTTGATGGCATACACTGTTTGGTCTGGGCCAGGTGTTAAAACTTCCACCACCGCCTCATCTTTTTTGCAGGAGGTAAATAGTAAACCTGCCACTGCTGCTACAATTAAATTCCTCATCATTGTTTTTTATTAGCATTACGAGGGATGTGAAGGGTTGGTTTCAGGCAACAAGTTTTTTTGCTCCTCTTGTATGATTTATTACGAAGTATATCCCTTTTGAAGATAGGTGAAGCCAGGGCTGAATAAATAGTTTAATGGGAATTGACTTTGGATTTTTATACTCCAATCGGCGATCAACCGCTATGGGCGTTTCTGCAAATAAATAGTAGCGCTACACGGCTGCTAAGGGTACATTCAATTTGACCAGTTCAACGATACGGTTTTTGGGTGCCAATGCAATACAGGAGGTTGATACCGATAAGGTGCTGACCATAAAAATTTTAACTGAGTTTACCGGCTATGTATTGATTCGTGATACGCTCCTGCTCCAATCTTTTGTTATTGGTAACCAAAAACGCATACATATCCTGCTCCTGTGGCGTAAGTAAATCTAAGGTGCGATTCCTATATATAGAATGCACGCTAAAAGGATGGAACTGCTGATACGTAATTTCATCCATCAAAAAGCTCTTGGCATGTGGATAGTATTGCCGAATGGTGTTGAGCATTTCAAACCCTGCTGCATCAAGGTCAAACCAGCAATACAGTTCCGCTTTTTCCAGCCAAGGTAGGTGCCTACTTAACCTGCTTTTGAAACCTTCCCCAAATATGGCTACGGCATTTTTTACTTTTGGAAAGGTAAGGTAGCAGGCTTTGTTCTCAATGATAAATACTTTTTCGGGTTGCCATTCAAGCCATGCCGCATCTTCCAACGCTAGTGCTAGTTCGTTAAAACCCAGTGTTGGTTTCAACGATTCATCCAATAACCTTATCTGTGTTTGTATAGCAGGCAGCTTTAAAAAATACCTTGCCGAAAAGTCGCTCTCCGAACTGTTTATCCAGTCCTGTGGCAGTAAAATATCCAACAGCTTTTTTAAAAGTGCCTTATTGTCCTCGATAAATTTGGTATGCACGGCTATGGGCAACTCCCTGATGTAAAGTGTATGCGGCGGCGGGTGAGCCACAAAGTAGTTGCAAACTTTAATGATGTCGGTCCATTTGCCAACATGGGCCAATAGGGTTGCCGGGTTGGCATTGGCCCAAGCGGTGAGTGATGGCAAGGCTCCGCTAACCAGTTTTTGTGCAGCCATGATTTGCCCAAAATCCGAACCTCGTTTAGTAAAGAAAAGATAGTCGTCTAGCGTTTCAAAGTAAATTTTATGCGGCACCTGCTGTTTACTACCATTTACCGTTTTCATCTTCCAATCGATGGTATAGCCCTTCCCCTTTACGGCCTTGCTTTGTTGGTGAAGCGGTACCAAGTCTGCTTTGAAATCGCTGTAGTTGAGGCCCGACAATTCCTTGTTGGCCGGTATGGTGAGCGTAAAAGGGTCATTTCCCTCCAGTACACTAGTTACTATTTTGAAAAACAGCTTATCGCTTTTTTGAAAGAGGTTATCAAGGCTTATCATGACTCGTTAACGGCTAATTGGTTAAACTCCTCTTTTTTGGTTTGGTATTCTTCCATGGTAAGATTGTACAGTACCGAATGCTTTTTGTTTTTGATTTCCACAAAATGTACAGCACTGATATACGGCTCGGCAATATTGATTTTATCCAAGGGCGTTACCACCAATATTTGTAGGTTGAGCTGGGCGCAAAACTCCATGAGGAACTGGCTTTTTTCGGGATCCAATTTACTAAAAGCTTCATCCACAGTAATAAAGCGTAGGCTCTTGTACTGCCGCCCCTGCTGAAAAATGCCAAACTGATGGGCTATGGCTGCCCCCAATATGGCATAAGTAAACTGTGCTTTTTGTCCACCGGAATAGCTGGCCGTATTGTCGTGGTATTGCCCCGCTTTACCATCCACGGCACTGTACTCACGGGCATTAAAGGTTAGCCAATTTCTAATATCGGTTACCTTTCTACGCCTCGCTTCTTCCTTTTGCAGTTCGGTAATCAACAGTTTAATGCGGTTGAAAATGTCCTCTCGATAAGCTTCATTCTTTTGTGCATTAAATTCCACCACATTGGGTATCGTATCTTTTAACTGCTCCCTAAATATATTGATTTCATTTTCACCCCTTACCGGGCGATATTCCAATTGCAGGTAAGTGTCGGGGTTTTTGTTAAAAGTGATTTTTTTCAAGGGCACATTCAGTTCGTCAATCATTTCCTTTATTTTATCCACCTCATTGTTCAGCCATGTGTTGTAATTGGTCAGGGCATCCAGCATGCTTTTATCCATATATTCCCTAAACCTTCTTTTGTTTTCCACCAGCCGTTGGATTTGAATGGTGTTGTGCAGTTCCTCCAATTCATTCAGGCTCGATAAATCGGCTTTGATGTTCAGCACATCCCCGCTCCAATTGGGAAATTCAGTGGTTATTTTTTCGCTTGGATTAACAAAGGCGGCAATTTGGACAATGGTTGTTTCGGAAATATCTTTTACTGCTTTGCCGGCTTTTTTTGATTCGGCAAAAAATGTTCGTCCAGTGCTGGTATTAAAATCTTCCACTTGTTCGTATGCTTTAACCGACGCAATGGATAGATTGACCGATGCCAGAAATTCCTCACAGGCCTTTGTTCCTTCCGCTGTTAAACCATCAAAATCAATGCTGAGTTTCTTTTTATTTTTGTGGTTGTAATCTTCCTCCAGTTTCGTAAGTTTTTTAATAATGGCCTCATTTTCATCTTTTGCTTTATTCAGCCTTTCTTCTACTTTTTCAAGTTGATTCACAATAGTTTGATAAGCATCCGATGAGGCTTTGAGTTCCTCCACTTCCTTTAAAAGCGCATGGATTTTTTCGGCATGGCGTTTCCAGTTGATGTCGTCATAATTTTTAATAGCCACCAACTGCTCTATGTTGCGTTTTTTGCGCTTTATTACCTCCAATTGGCTGCCTATATTTGCTAAGTCTTTGCCCAGCCTTTCGTACTCTTTTTCCGCTTTGCGCTTTTCCTCCTGCCAATAGCCAACAGTGGCCATATTGTCCCAGCCAAGGCGGTATTTGAGTTTGTTCCACCTGCCCGGCCTGTCGTCTTTCTCGTGCCTGTTTATGTTGCGCAGCATACCATTAGAGGTGATGGCTTTTTGCGAACCGTAGAACACTTCCATGTCATCCGTGCAATAATAATTGAACCTTTCCAGCAGGTAGTACTCCAGCCAAGTTCCGTATTTTGAATCTTTAATCTCGATTTTATTCACCAAAAAACCATCATCGCCAGAGCGTCTTAACAGGCTGTTGGTGGGGCGGCTGTCAATTTTGTGATATACTACTTTGGCCTGCATATCGTTATCATGGATAAATATATTGGCCACTTTGGAATAGGTATCCGGTACCAAAATCTGCATGGAAAAACTATGCAATATCCGCTCTATAGAATCTTCCCACAACTGTTCCTCTTGTCGTACCTTTATCAACTCACCGGCAAAGGGTATCATTTCTTCGCTCACTTCCAATACGGTTGCAAGTCTTTTGCGGGCCATAATGAGGTCTTCTGGTATGCGGTTCTTCCTTGACAACAATGAGGTTATTTGATTTTGTATTTGGATGATACCATTTTCTGTTTGCTCTTTTTTTGATTTTACACCATAATAGTTTTCGGTCAAGCTTTCCAGTTCATTGGCGACCGACGTATTTAGTTCCACAATCTTTACATGGTTTTCCTGAAAAGAAGTGGGATAAATATCTGTGTTCAATTGCAACGCATCTACCAAACCATCATATTGGCTATATACTATTTTTTTTATTCCTTGTTTTTCTTTTTCTGTTTCAATGTCTTTTTTTAACAAAGCGATTTGTCCATCTACATTTAAGCTCGCTTTTTGGGCAATCAATTGTTCTTTATCGCTTTCTAGGCTGTTCACTTGTTCTGTAACCAGCGATTTCTCTTTTTTTGTAGTGGTAATGCCCTGTTCCAATTGAGTAATTGCCGTATCTAACAAACCATACTCCAGTTGGTTGATGTAAAAGGGCATTTGCTCCTCCACCAAGTCCAGTACCTTCACCCTTGCCTGGGCAGTTGTGAGCAATGCTTTGTTTTTCACAATGGGTTCAAGCAGTTCCAGTTGTTTTTCATCTTTTTGTATCGCTTTGTGGCTGATGAGCAAATCGCTGTAATGGTTGTACAGGCTTTTGAACTGTTCCTCCGCATCCGTTTCCTCCAGCATTTCTTGACGGATAAACTGGGTAAGGTCGCCCAATACCTTGATGCCTACGGTTTGATTGAACAAAGAGAGGGCTTTGTCCCGTAAGCCAAACAACTCACTGAATTTGGCAGCATACTCCTTAAAACTGTCGTAAATATCCGTTTTGGGGAATTGTTTTACCAGTTTCTTTCTCCACTCACCTTTTAAATCAAAGCGCCCCTGACCAAAATTTTCGGTAACCGTTAAGAGGTAGGGGCTAACAATGAATGCTTTTTTGATGGCCCCATTGCTGAACCACCTCACCTGTACCAATGTGATGGTATGTAAAGTGCCTGCATTTTGAAAACAGGCCAATAGTACCGAGTAAGGATTGTCCCCTTTTTGGCGCAGTTGTTCCGTTTTTGACCTGTCTTCCAAATCGGAAAAGGTTTTGCCAAAGTATCCCCAAAAATAGGAAGCCTCATCCCTTTCCTTTTTGTTTTCGGCACCCGAGGACTGGTTGTAAAACCGCTTGTTGCTGGGCACCAATAAAGTGAGCAAGGCATCAATCAATGTGGTTTTGCCGCTACCATTGGCACCGGTAAGTAAGGATGTACGGCTATCCGTTTGAAGCCGATATACCTTGCCATTAAAAGTACCCCAATTGAATACTTCCATGTACCGCAGCCGATAACCGGCTTCTGCGTTGTTATTGTTGAACAGTGTTGACATGTTGGGCTAACTTGTTTTTGATTTCTTCCAGCTTGTCGTTGCTGATAAATGCTTTGATGATACGCTTAACTTCGTATTGGGTATTGTCTTTGTTCACTACATCTTCTCTATTCATTTTGAGTATGCCCATGCTAACCAAGGCCGTGATGGGTTTGGATAGTTCCTTCCACATTTTGCTTTTATTGGTTTGCTCTTTGTAAAAAAATTCAATCCGTTCTTTGATATCCCGTTGCGTAAGAAAGAGTTTATTGCCTTCGCTTTTTACATCAAATTCTTCCAGCGTTTCTCTTAATATCACTGCCAGCAAAGTGGCTTCATAGCTGATGGCTTGCTTGCGCATCAAACGGGGTAGGGGACTGTCGTCGTTTTCATCTGTTTCTGGCTGTACAATCCGGGCAAAACCATCCGGTTCGTTGATCAGTAATTCCATGCCCATCTTGCCAAAATACTCCTGTATGGCAGATTGCCAGCCCAATAAGTCCCTCCAAATGTTTTTGTCGTCCACATAAACAGGTCCCTGTAACAATTTGATTAATACACCTGCGTAGGGTGCCCGCATCATTTTTGTATCCATTTGCTAGTTGTTGGGTTTTGTATAAATAATCATCGGTACATTTATTTTCCGTTCGCCAAGCCATATCGGCTCAATGGTTTCCTCTAAAATAATATGGTGGTAGCTGGCCGAGGCAATGGAAAAATAGCCCACCACTTCGCTTAGCCCATTCTGTAACCCATAGGTATCCACAATTTCCTTCAGCGTTACCTGCACCCGATCTGTTAACAGTGTATCAATCCTGCCCATTAACTTTGCCCGATCAAAATTAAATTGGTCAAATAGCGGGTTGAAATCGGCTTCGGAAGACAACTGCCCGCCCATGCCATCTGGGAAAAGGATCGCTAGGGCGTCTTCCTTTTCATGGCCGGGTTCCCATCTGTCAAAAAGGCTGATATCGGGCTCATCTTCAATATATATAAAGGCATCCTCCTTGATTTTTGTTTCGATGAGCGTATAAGCCATCTGTCTGATTTCCCCAATCAGTTCCATGGCCCGTTTTCTTTCCAGCAGGTTTTTTTCCGAAAGCACCCGGCTTATTTTTTCGCTCAGTTTCCGGTTAGAATCAATTACTTTTCTGCCGGATGTATGCAGCAACCGTTTGAGGTTTTTTAAAAACCGGTCATTTTGGTAGTCTATACCCTTTTCCTGCAGCAGGGTATATAGTTTTTCGGTAAGTTCAGTAAATTCCTGTTGCTTTTTATCGTCCATCAAAAACTCCCAAAAAGCCTTAAAGCTTTTGCCTTGGTCTTTCTGCTCAATATCTGCCAACGCATCTAGGGCAAATAGCAACAGCGAGCCTTTAACAACATCTTTTTCCGTGTATTTGCGCTGGATATCCTTGCGTATCTGCTCGAAATTTTGCTCCACTTCGCTAAAGTCAGACAGTAGTTCACGAGCCATTTTGTTTATATCGTAAAACTGCTCTTTTATTTCGGTATCGTCAAAAACGGAAGGCTTCATGCCTTTTTCAAGTAGGGTGATCTCATCTTCTATGGCCCACTTTTTCTTTTTCAGTTCCTCTATCCTTGCCTCCGTATCTTCATTGGTCTGCTCAATCATTTTTTGCAGCTTAAAGAAAATATCCTTAAACCGGCTATTAGTACCCACAAACTCCCGTTGCTGCAAATCTTCTAGCCATTTCAATACTTTGGTGGTATCGGGTGTCAATTCGTGCAGGTCTTCCCCATCGTCATTCGGGTATTTTCTCAAAAAACCGGCATTGCTCCATTTATCGATATACTGGGATGCTTTGAGGGAGTAATCATCAAACAAGGTATTGGCATCTAACTCATCATCTTTGTCGTTGTAATTCAGTTCCTCCATATAACCCTCCAGCTTGCTCCTGAGCTCGCTATTGGAAATGGTGGTGATGGCGGCCCCTGCAAACACTTTTTTAAAAAAGGAAAGGATGAAAGCAGCATTTTTTGCCCTTAGCAACAGCAAGGGTTTAGCGGTTTTAAATTGAAGGGAAAGCTCCTCGAATGTCATGCTCAAATATAAGCCAATTTGCAAGGGAAATAACCTTAAATACTGTAATTTGCATAGTGAACCCACCTAAAATAAATGTCTAGTGCCCTTGGCGTATAACCAGTATAAATGTAAAACAAACTAGGAGGGTAGGCATGGGGTCCTCTTTTTAGGGCTACTCCGGGTGTTATCGGGTATAATCGCCTTTTTTAATAAGATGTAATAGGACTTTGTTAGCACCTTTACGAGACCTTCACGGGACTTTCACAAGACTTTTTCAAGAACCTACTGGCAGGCTACTGAATAGTTAGTGTATGGCAACTGTATGCCAACAGTATGGTAAACGTATGGATACAAGCTGTTCAACTGGGGGGCAACGATAGCCAGGGTTAAGTTACAATGCCCCAAAATTGCGGCAACGGTACCCGAACGGCTGTTATGCTTTCGACCTGGCGTACAGGAACCCAGTGTCATGCACTTCCTTTTTCAAGGACCGGCAGTAGGGAGGATTTTAACATTTTATTAAGAAACCCTTTGCTAATTTTAATGATCGAATATACAATGGGCAAGTAAAAAAAATGGCAAGATGAAATATGAAGAAAAACTGTTGGAGTTGATGTTTGATACCGATTCCAACGCCTTATTAAGGTGGGTTAAATCACACCCAAAATTGGAGCAAGTAGAAATTGCGAAAGAATATGCAGCTATCATAAAAAAGAGACTGCATGCAAAAGGCGATTACAACAACGATCACTTATGCGACCAGATGATAGCAAAGGCGGAAAAGATGCAGGAATCTTACCTAGATGAGCAGTTGGCCAATCTGAAGTACGAGCTGGCCATGCGTGAATTGGAAGAAGCGGAGGCCGAATTCGATGAAGCTTATGCAGCATTGATAAGTAACCTACGGCAATGTGTGGAAGCCAACGGACCTGATGCGGCCGCAGCAAGAAAAGTGGTGGCGGATATCATTGCCCAGCAAAAGAAAAATGGCGTATATAACCCCCTCGAATGGGACTGGTTTCAAGAATGATAGGGCCTTCACACCCTTGCGGAATGGCCGACAATAAGGTACGGGCATAAAAAAGCCCCGACTTCACTGTCGGGGCTTGTGCCCAGGAAAGGAATCGAACCTTCACACCCTTGCGAATGGCAGATTTTGAGTCTGCTGCGTCTACCAATTCCGCCACCTGGGCAATTTTATTGCAGCGTTCTTAAAAATTCTTTTCCAACGCCTGCTTTTAAATGAACCTCTTTTTTTCTGGCATTTGCCCTGTCAGCAAATGCTTCTAAATAAATCAACTCAAATGGTTTGTATGCTTTGGTTGATTTGTTTTCTCCATTATTATGTTCTGCAAGCCTACGCTCCACATTGTTGGTCATACCTACATAAATGTAATTTTTGACCGTGCTTCTTATGGCATATACAAAATACATAAAGAACTAAAAATACAAAACCTCATTCCGAATCGAACCTTCATACCCTTGCGAATGGCGGACCTGCCTGACGGCAGTCAGGTTTTGAGTCTGCTGCGTCTACCAATTCCGCCACCTGGGCTTTTTTAATTGAAAGTTGAGAGTTGATAATTGAAAGTGTGTAGCTGCTCTTGATTTTGGAGAGCGGTACCCAACTTTAAACTTTAGACTTTAAACCTTCTTCTTTGAACTTCCCCTCACTTTTAACCGTTTGGGGGTGCAATATTACGGATTCTTTCTTTAATTCGGAGCAAATATTTTTTCTTATAAAAATATTCTTTCAATTGGGCCAGTTCGTCACTGGTGGTTCCGTTGGGTGAATAGCCTTCGATAATGGGCCGAACGCTGTCGTACAGGGCGTTTTCGGCCGATTCGAGGGCACCCGCTGGCAACTGCCCTTCTTCGGATAAGGCCTCGTTCAATTCCATCATTTCCATTAAAAAATCGGGCGGAAGGGCATATTTTTCTTCGTCTTCCACCAAACCTTTCAATTGCAACACATATTGTATGGTGGCATCGGTATTTTGAAAAGTTTTAAAGGCCTTATTGATTTGGGCCGATTTTTCCAACATCGCTGCTTTTTCCGCTTCTGTGGCCCCGGTATAAAAATCGGGGTGGTACTTTTTTTGCAAGTCAAAATACCGGCGGGCCAATTGGCTTTTGTCAACCAACAAGGCTTCGGGTATGTCAAACAATTCAAAGTAATTCATGGTGTAAAGATAAGCCCGTCAAACCGCTTTGGCGTATCTTGCGGCAAATAATAACGATTGATGCTTACGATAGGACTTATCAGGGAGGGTAAAACCCCGGCAGATAGCCGTGTGGCGCTGATACCCGACCAATGCCGCTTTATTCAACAAACTTTTCCCAATATCGCCATCAAGGTGCAGGCCAGCGATAGCCGCTGTTACAGCAACGATGAGTACAAAAAAGCCGGTATTGAGGTAACCGAAAACATGGCCGATTGCGATGTGTTACTGGGCATCAAGGAAGTGCCGGTAACCATGCTGATACCCAACAAAACCTATCTCTTCTTTTCGCATACCAAAAAAAAGCAGGCGCACAACCAAAAATTGTTACGGGCCGTGCTAGACAAAAATATCACACTCATTGATTATGAATGCCTAGAACATGATGATGGCACCCGCATCATCGGCTTTGGCTTTTTTGCGGGCATCGTAGGGGCGCACAATGGCATGATGTGCTATGGCAACCGTACAGGCGCCTACCAAATGGGCCGGGTATACAAACAGCGTGACTACCGCCAACTTATCCACTCCTATTTTGGCCTCAAACTGCCGCCCGTTAAAATTGCTGTAACCGGCAGTGGCCGTGTGGCGCATGGCATATTGGAAGTGATGAACCTATTGGAAGTGCATGAAGTGGAACCGGAAGAGTATTTGGAAACAGCGGCCTTCCCTTATCCCGTATATGTGCATTTGAAAGGGGCCGATTTGTACATGAACCGCTTTACCGGCAAGTACAGCCGCAACGAATTTCATGAACTGCCGGATCGTTATGTATGCAAATTTTTGCCCTACGCCGAGCATACCGATATCTTGATGAACGGGGTGTATTGGGATAAAAACGTGCCCCGCCTTTTTGAAGCCCAGCATACCCAAAACCCGGCCTTTCGCATTGTTACCATTGCCGATATTACCGATGATACGCATGGTTCCATCCCCATTAATTTGGGCGATCAAACCATTGAAGACCCGGTATATGGCGTGGATAGGGTTACGGGCCAACAAACTGCACCGTACCTGCCCAACTCCATTGATGTGATGGCCGTGGGTAACCTGCCCAACGAACTGCCCCGGGATGCCAGCCGCTACTTTGGCGAACAGTTGATTAAATATGTATTGGAAGATATACAACACGGTAGCTCCGTTATCTTAAACCGGGCCACCATGGTGCGCAACGGGCAGTTGAACGAACCTTATTTGTATTTGCAGGATTATGCGGAAGGGAAGATCAGTGAATAATGAATAGTGAATAATGAATAATGAATAATGGAACAGCCATAGACGATTGTCCATAGTCCATGGTCTATGGTCTATAGACTATGGACAACCTGTATTTCCGGCCAACGGCCAACGATCAACGATCTCCAAATAGTCCCATTATTTTCGCCACCGCATCAGCTTGTGTATAAGGCGCAACAGGTTCGTATTGATGGCCTAAGTCTTGCAGCAGTTGCAGGGCTTTGTGGTACATGGCCGCTTCGTTGCTTACCACATGCCAATTTTTAATGGGGTGGTGCATAGGCTGGCAAAAGCTGAGCACCGGCGTTCCGGCATTGAGGGCTTCACTACAAACACCGCTGAACCCTTCGTAGTTGGACGGATGCAAAAACAAGCGACTCCGTT
The DNA here is from genome assembly GCA_943373145.1 of Chitinophaga pinensis. Lineage (GTDB taxonomy): Bacteria > Bacteroidota > Bacteroidia > Chitinophagales > Chitinophagaceae > Ferruginibacter > Ferruginibacter pinensis_H. Next base: position 168,909 of record CALSBI010000004.1, on the reverse strand, counting down.
CCATGAGTTGCAATAGTTGACGGTGGGGCAGTTCGCCGGTAAGCGTAATGATATGCTGTAATTCCAATTGCGCAATCAATCTTTTTAATTGTCCCTCCATGGGCCCGGCACCGCAGAGCAATACTTTTAACTGTGGATAATGCCTTACCAACTGGGCCACTACATGCACCAGCACTTCAAACTGCTTGAGCGGAATCAACGAGCCGGCACCGATAATATCAATGTCCCGCAGCTCACCATGCATCACATTGTGTAAAGGCTGTACCCCAATGGGGATGGTATGGGCCGCCTGTAGGCCATGGTTTTTATACAGCGTGTCGGCGATAAAATCGGAAATGGCAATCAGTTCACTACCGCTGGGCCTTATCCTTTTTACATACCGGTTTTCTTTTTTGGCGTCCTGCCCCTGCAACCAGCAGTAATGGGGTATGCCATAGCGTTTGCCAAACTTTTTGCCCATCCATGCCGTTTCATCCAGCCAAAAACTCAGCAATCCAATTAATGCATATTGCTTTTGGATTTTTTGTAGGGCCTGCCATACCTGCCACCAAACCAACAAGCGGTGCAAGCGGGGTTTGCCCTGCCCATTAAAAGCCTGTACCATGCACTGGTGCCAACTGTATGGCTTCTTGACAAATGGATATTGAAAAGCCATCACCAAAACCTGTACCTGCGGATATGTTTGTTGTAATAGCTGCACAAACTGTTGCAGTGCAGGCAAACAATTTTGGTCGGCCTCGCTGCTAGGGAAACCGGGCGTAAGTATTACAATGGCTTTCTGTTTATCCTTCATGCAGCGAAAGGGTTTTGTTGCAAAATGCCAATCCCTGCGGGTTATGCGTAATCAGCAGCACCATCTTACCCTGCGCTGCCAATGCTTTACAGTATTGCAGTAATAAGGTTTCGGCAGTGGGGTCCAGCTCGCTAAAAGGTTCATCCAATAACAGCACCGGCGCATCTTTATAAAGTGCCCGTGCAAAAGCTATGCGTTGCCGTTGCCCACCACTGATATTCTTGCCATTTTCGGTAATCAAGGTTTGCAGCCCATCGGGCAATGTTGCTATCAAAGCTTGTAAGCCACTGGCCTCAAGGGCGGCTTGCAGTTTGGCCGCATCGGCTGGTGCATCGCTCAGTGTAATGTTTTTGTAAAGCGTATCGTGCAGCATAAAAGGCTGCTGTTTTACATATGCCATTTGGGGCAAGTATTGCCGTCGCTGCGGGCCAGTGGTGGCTTGGTTGTTGATGCAGATGCTGCCACCATCTTGCTCGGCAAAGCCCAGCAACAGGTTCAGTAATGTAGTTTTACCCTTTCCCGAATGGCCGTGCAAACCCACAAAGTCGCCGGGTTGTAAATAAAAGGAACAGTTTTGCAGGATTTTTTTATCCGCATAATGAAAGCCCACTTGATCAAAAGCAATAGAACTGATGTTGCTAGTAGTATTGTTGGTTGCAGCAAGTACTTGTTGTGTTGTTGCTTGCAGTAAGTCGCTAGCGGTGTAGGCATATATCTTCATTTGCCCACTGGTGTTCAAAATTTTTACCACGCCCGGCATTATTTTATAGGCTGCGGTTAAAAAAGCACCGATGGTTAAAAAACCAATGGCTTGGTGCTGCGTAAACAATGCTGTGGCAATGAGTACGGATAGGCCCAACACGGCAAACAGTTCCACCGTCCTTGCCGAAAGGCCCTGCACACTGTGCAAGCTGGCCAGCCAATGGTTCAATTGCTGCTGATAACCAGTGTAACGGGTGGTAAAAAAATCCTGCTTTTGATATACTTGGCTTTCCACATAACCACCCAAGGCTTCCTTCAGGTGTTGTAAGGCTTTTTCGCTGCTATGCTTGGTTTGGCTACGGGCAACCTTGGTTTTGATTTTGATGATATAAGCGGCTACCAATATGGGTGGTGCAAGCAGTGCCAACAACAAAACAAATAAGCTGGGCTGGTAGATGAGCAAGGTCACCAAGGCCGACAATACCAATACCGTTTGTATGGTTATTTGATGCAGCCCCAGCAGCAGGTAATGGGCAAACTCTACCGGGTGTTGACCGATGCGCTTAATCTGCACCGCAGAATCAATCGTAGCATATTGTGCAAAACTGCCCGATAAAAAAAGCTGTAGCTGTTTGGCCGAAAGCCTACTGGCCACGGCGTATACGTAGCGGTATAAGGCCCTTTGTACCAAATAGCCCAATACACTTTTTACCAAAAAGAAAATGAGTACCCAAGCCATCGGTTCGATGCTGTTCCTATTGGGCGATAGGAGTGCGGGCAAGCGCCAAGGAAAAGCCTGCCCCGGTTGTGCGTAAAATTGTATGGTGAGCAATAGCAATACCAGCGACAGTAAATCGGCAAATGCCACAACAATATCGAGCACCAACAGCCCCAGTAGTTGACGCTTTTCTGTGGACGTTAATAATGCCTTAATATGTGCGGTAATTTGCCTCAAGCCATCTGTGTATAAAAAGGAAATTTAGGCAAAATAAATCAGAAGCCCATGGCATGTCCAATGGTACGTAACAAAATGACGATATCCAATCGCAGCGACCAATGCCGCCAATAAAAAATATCCAGCCTTACCCGGTCTTTTATTTTTTGGGTGTCTTCGCCCACACTGCCCACATAGCCCAGCACTTGCGCCAAACCGGTAATGCCGGGCTTTACTTTGTGGCGGTAAAAATAATGGTCCACCATTTCGCCATAGCGCAAATTATCGCTGATCATGTGCGGACGTGGGCCTACCACCGACATATCTCCCCAAAGCACATTCAAAAACTGTGGTAGCTCATCAATATAATAACGGCGCAAAAAGCGGCCCAGCTTGGTAATGCGTGGATCATTTTCGGCAGCGGGCAAAATATCGGCTTCTTTGTTTACCACCATTGAGCGGAATTTGATGCAGGTAAAAATTTCGCCATTTCTTTTATTGCGGCGCTGTAAAAAAAATACCGGCCCCGGCGACCCCAGCTTAATACAAATGGCCATTAAGGGCACCAGCCAACTCAGTACCAGTACAATCACCACTACTGAAATGACTAAGTCCAAGGCACGCTTGGTAACTTTGTTCAAGGGTTGGGTATGAAAAGCAGTGGTGCGTCCACTCAATTTTACCAAACCCGGTATTTCATGGTGCATCCCGCCATAAAATGAAATATCACCGTTTTGCGCAGTGCCATTGGCTATGGCAGCACCGCCCATGTTGATAAAATCCTTTGTTTTTTCAGTTACCCGGTTCATTCCAATATTTGGTTCAATTATAAATATCGCAATTCGCAGGCTGGGGGTTGCCTATGGCTTAATTGCTTATTGAACCTTTTATGTCAAGGGGGTATTGGTCACCATGATGGTAGCGGCATAAGGCTGGTAAGCTGGGTTAGCTGAACAAGAAAAAAGGACCATCAAATGTGGGGTAAAGCAACAATTAGTAATCGAAAATATCAGCCGTATTTTGCTTTACCGGCCTGCCAAATTCATTGTTTTCTATGCGGCGCAGGCGGAGTGTTTGGGCAAAAATAGCAATACCTGCATTGTAATCTTTCAGCGGCTTCATGTTAATATTCCCCGGTATTTTAAATGTCCAGTCAGGTATTTTTTTATCGGTTTTCAATTTGGTCACTTCCACCGTCATGGTTTGCCCCGATTTAAACTGAACGGTATATTCCATGGGGAAGCCCGCCAATTGGGCCAATGCATCAAATCTTTTATTGGGCATAATCTGTAGGCCGGCATAAGAGGGGTCGCCGGTTGCAGAAAGGCCCGCCAGTTTTACCTTGGTATTGTACCAAACGGCTATTTTTTTGATGGGTCCTTGCGCAGGCGTAATGATAACCGTGGCTTTTTTGCAGGGGTAGCCAGCAATTTCCTTGGTTTCCTCTTCATATACAATGTCCACCTTGGGCTGTGTGGTGTCGGGCATCTTGGCACCGCCTAATGCTTTTTGATAATTGATCCAGAGGTCGGCGTCGGTTGCATAAAAACCCACACCATCGTTAACGGTCAATTGCGAGGACGAGGGCATGTTGAGCGCTGCCTGCTGTGGTTCAGCCTCTTCCAGCAATTCAGCAAAAGAAGAAGTTTTGGGAATGGAATTATCCTTGATGGTAACACAGCGCCAAGCACCGGTTTTGATTTCGATTTTTACCATATTGCCCTTGTACCAAATATCGCTAATGGTTTCCCCCGGCTCGTCAGCCCTTTTGCCAATCATAATTTGATTGCCTTGGGCCAAATTTTTCTTATCATCTGCGGGAACAATTTTGACTACTTGATTGCTATCGGCCGCAGTCATGGTACTGCGGGTGGTAACAATTGCTTGCTCATATATTTGGGGCTGCGCTGTTGCTGTAATCGTGCTTATAGCAAATGCTGCCATCAATTTTAGGCGCATAATGTTTGTTTTATTAAAGTTAATGAAATTATTGAAATGTACCAGTTTAATAATTTTTCAAACTGGTTGATGTAAATATCTTATGATATATTGAATGGCTAATTGTCACCATTTGAATCATCGTAAAAGCTAGGGTTATAAGCGGGAGCCCCTTTGCGATTTGCCCAAGGTGTTTTATGATAAAGAATGTCCCAATAGTCGGACGGGATTTTAAAAATCCGGTCTTTTACTCGTTTGTTTAGGTTCAATTCTGTTACGGTTACCGTCATGTATATATCTTTCTCCATCTTCATTTCATACGCCATCGGAAAGCCCTTTACCGCCGCCAATAAGTTGAACTGGTTAGCAGGAATACCGATGTACCTGTTTACTGAAATAAAGTTTGGATCGCCGGTGCTCGCAAGATATTTTAGTTTAACAGCTTCGTTGTACCAAACCATTATTTTTCCTGTTTTTCCATTGCTGTACAGCAAATATACAATGGCCCGTTTGCAGGGAAAGCCTGCAACAGTTTTGGTAATATCTTGATAATAAACTTTTACTTGCGGTATTTCAATGGTGTCTTTTTGTATGGCCACCAATATCTCGTTCTTTTGCTTCAATTCTTTAATTATTTGAGTATCCCTAATGAAAAACACATCCGTGGTGCCAAGGTGGTAGGTTTCTTCAATTTCTTGGAATGCAGCAGTAAGGCCCGATTCGTAATTTCTAATGTTGGTCCAAACAAAGCCCCTGTTTGTTACTTGTGTGGTGCACATGCTGTCCTTTAAGTAAGTGGTGGCCTTTAAAATTATCCTGCCATCACGGCCTACGTTTAACAAACCTATCAGCTTAGGGCCTGAAAACTGGCGATTGTCGGCCTCTTCCAAATTCTCTTCCCTAGATACAAATTCGGTTTCCGTTTTAATGACGGCTTGGGTAAACAGTTGGGGTTCTTGTGCTTGGGGCAACAGTGCAACAATTGAATAGAGGAGTGTAAAAAATGTTCGCATAGCAATTTTTTATATGGTGCAACAAGTATTGTTGAATGTGGAAATTGTAAATACAATCCTAAGTTCATAAGATTAATTTTCAAATAGAAGAAGCGGAACTATTTTTAACTAAACTTTAACAAAATCCGCAAGCCTAATCCATTTTTACAATGGTAACGGGCAATAGCTGGCCGTTGATATAGCTCATGGAATTTTGCATGCCCGGTGTTTTTAAATGACCATTCTGCGGTGCTTCTTGAAAAGCCAGTGGCGGCGTTTGAATCGGCAGTGAAAGGTCGTAGTTTACTATTTTTCTTTTGATATCCAATTTGTAAACGCTTACCGTTACCATTCGGTTGGGGGCCAAGTTCATGTCAAACTCCATCGGGAAACCCTTGAGGTCAGTCAGGAGCGCCCATTTTTTGGTAGGGCTTAAATAGCCATGCGCAAAAGCCGGGTCACCGGTGGCAACCAGCCCATCTATCTTTATTTCCGTATTGTACCAAACATGCACTTGATCGGTTTGGCCATTGGGGTATTCCGCCATGATAACCGCTCTTTTGCAGCGGTACCCGGCCACTTTTTTTTCCACGTCTTGGTAAATGATGCGAACGGTGGGTTGCCCGGCCGTATCATAGCCATTGGCCAATTTGGTACTGTCGATGCTTTTTTGCATCTGCCCCAATACCGCATCCGTTATGTATAGCGGCTGTCCAAAAAGGGTGCGCTCACTTTTTTCGATAGTGGGCCTTGACAAATGGATAATGGGTATAATGGTGTCCTGCTGATTGCCCTGTGGTATAGTCGCTCCCTGCGTGTAATAAACCACTTTTTGAAATTGGGTAACCGTACTGGTGGTTTGGGCGCTGTTGTCCCGCACGGTATGTACAATGATGGAGTCGGCCAATTTTGCCGATGTTTTCAACTTATCCTTTCTAAAATAACTGGTACTCAATATGGTCTTTTCATCATCGGGCCGCAGTATTGTTATTTGATTGCCCCATCGATCAAAAATGGGCTGGGAGAGGGGTTCGGCCTCTTTGTCGATAATTGTTACCGAGGTTTTGGTGCTGATAATGGCCTTGTCGATTAATTCGGGCTGTGCCGATGCGCTTAAGGTGGCCAACGATAAAAAAAGCGTGGTAAAGATGGAGTGCATATGAATAGTTATGACACTAAGATAAAAGCAACGGGTTTAAAAACCGAAGCTGTCCGGCTTTTTAACTAAACTTTAACAAAAAAGCCCCCAACAAGTTGGGGGCCGCTGTTGCAACAATAATAATTTTAATGGCCACCGCCCGGTCCGCCAATCCTAATTTGCATACCGCCGCCGGGCCCCTGCATACCTTTGGCCGGCTTTACATCGTAATCCTTGGATATTTCAAACTCAGAGTCCTTTATTTCTTTTGCAATGTCCAATTTGGTTACCTCTACCGTCATCATCCGGTTACGGCCCAGCTTCATTTCGTATTGCATGGGAAAACCCTTGATGCGCCCCAGTACGTCGGCATTGGTGTTGCGGCGGAAACTCATAAAGCCGCCACCGGGTCCACCGGTCGACTGCAGGCCTTCCAGCTTGATATCGGTATTGTACCAAACCACGCTGCTGTCTACCTCGCCGGTTGACTTGGTAATATGCACAACGGCTTTTTTACAGTTGTAACCGGCAATGGTTTTGGCTTCATCACGGTAAAAAACCTGAATTACCGGTGGCATGGCCGGTGCAGCCTGTGCCGCCCCGCCAGCACGGGTAAGGCTGTCCATCCGCTTGCTCATTTCGGCCTGATCTTCATCGGTGGCATAAAAGCCACGTTTGGTGCCCATAATTTCCATCAACGTGGTGGTTATTTTGGCCTTATTGTCACGGATGGTCGTGTTACGGCCCATATTGTTATCCACTTGGGTCTTTACCAAATGGTCTTTTAAATAGGTTTTGCTCAGCGTTTCGCCTGCATCGTCCATACGCACCCTCACAGTAGTAAGGCCGCCCTCGCCGCCAGACTGGCTGATGCCCGGTTGCGGTTGCTCGCCATCCAGCGATACAATGGTGGTTTTGGTGGTAATGGTGGCCTGTGTAACCGATTTGGGCTGTGCGGCGGCGGCCAAAGTGCCCGCACACAACAGAAAGGTAATTGTCAATCGCATAAAATGATATTTGCCCAAAAATACGATAATATTCGTATATCAAAAGCCGATTATCTATTTTATCTACCCTTTAGCAAAAAAACAGATGTGATTAACCTGTTAAAAACCTGTGTATAATTAATGTATAACCTTATGAACCAGCAAATTTATCTATCTGGCTAAAGCGATATATTTGCTCCCCTTCAACAAAAAAAAGGAGACAATTGTGCGTTTAAAGAGTTTAGAAATCAAAGGTTTTAAGAGTTTTGCGGATAAAACCGTGCTCAATTTCGACGAAGGCATTACGGGCGTAATCGGCCCCAATGGCTGTGGCAAGAGTAATATCGTGGATAGTATCCGCTGGGTAATCGGCGAGCATAAGATCAGCAATCTCCGCAGCGAAAACTTGGAGGCACTGGTTTTTAACGGTAGCAAAACCCGTAGCGCCAGCGGTTTGGCCGAGGTGAGCCTTACCTTTGAAAACACCAAAAACCTGTTGCCCACCGAATTTAACACCGTAACCATCACCCGTAAGTTTTATAAAAGCGGCGAAAGTGAGTACCGGCTCAACGATGTACAGTGCCGTTTAAAAGATATCCACAACCTTTTTCTGGATACGGGCGTAAGTACCGATAGCTATGCCATCATCGAATTGGGCATGGTGGATGATATCATCAAAGACAAGGAAAACAGCCGCCGCAAGATGCTGGAACAGGCTGCGGGCATTTCCATTTACAAAACCCGGAAAAAAGAGGCCAAACTAAAGCTGGATGCCACCGAGCAGGATTTGGCCCGTATCGAAGACTTGTTGTTTGAAATCAACAACCAGTTGAAAAGCTTGGAAAGCCAGGCCAAAAAGGCGGAGAAATACTACGAGATTAAAAAAGAGTACAAAGAAATTAGCATAGAACTGGCCAAAGCGGCTTTGGAAGGGTTCAATATTACGTATAAGGACTTGAACGAGCAGCAGCAAGCCGAAGTGGACAAGCGGATTGAGATTGAAACGGCCATTGCCAAGGAAGAAGCGGCATTGGAGCAGGAAAAGCTGGGCTTTATCGAAAAAGAAAAGGCACTGCACGACATGCAACAGGCTTTTAACAGCATGTTGGATACCGTACGCCACAAAGAAAGCGAAAAGAACCTGGGCGTTCAGCGCCTGCAATACCTGAAGGAAAGGGAAACCAGCCTCAGCAGCTTTTTGGAAAAAGCGGGCGGTCAGTTGAAGGGCATTGAAGAAAGCCTGGCCTTTACGCAGGAACAGGTGAAGGACGAAGCCATTAAATTGGAAGAAGCCGAAGGCAAGTTGGACGAGCTGAAGGAAGCTGTAGAAGAGAAGCGCCGGGTGTTTGACGAAAAACGCAGCAGCATCGACGAGGGCCGCCGCGAAAACCAAGCCATCCAGCGCAACCAATTTGAGGCGGAGAAGAAAGTGGCTGTGGCCGATACTTCTATCCAAAACCTGCAGCGCAGCATCCACCAATTGCAAGAAGAAAGGACCCAGCGGCAGGCACAATTGCAGCAACTGGGGCAAGATAAGGAAGCCAAGGAGCAGGAACTGGAAGAAAAGAGGAGCAGTTTGCAGCAATTGCAAGAAGAGCATGAATTTACCAAGGAGCAGATTTTGCAAACGCAAAGTATGCTGGAACAGCTCCGCAGCGAACTGGCCGAGGAAAACCGTAAGCTGGATGCCAAAAAGAACGAGCATGCCCTGCTGAAAAGTTTGGTGGACTCGATGGAAGGCTATCCCGAAAGCGTGAAGTTTTTGCACAAAAACCCCAACTGGAACCATACGGCACCGATTTTAACGGATATCATCTATGTAAAAGAAGATTACCGGGCCGCCGTTGAAAATGTATTGGAACCATACCTCAACTATTATGTGGTGGCCAATTTGGCGGAGGGCTTGCAGGCCATTCACCTGTTGGACAATAATAAAAAGGGCAAGGCCAACTTTTTCTTGTTGGACAAAATCAACGAAAACGTTGTAGCGGAATCGCACCAACCGGCCAATACCATTGCCGCCCTTTCGGTGGTGGAGTACGACCCGCAATATGCCGCACTGGCCAAACATTTGCTGGGCAATGTATTTATTGCTGAAAGCGAGGAAGCCCTTAATAATAGTAACGGAGCCGTGGTGCTGGAAAAAACGGGTAAGTATGTAAAGGGCCGTTACTCCCTTACGGGCGGTAGCGTGGGCCTTTTTGAAGGTAAAAAAATCGGCCGGGCCAAAAACCTGGAGAAACTGGTAGAAGAAATCAACGCCCAAGATATTGTGGTTACTGCTTTGAAAGCCACCATCCAAGTCCGCCACAACGAAGTGATCGGCTTTAACGAGCAGTTGAAGGAAAATGCCATCAAGCAAACGCAGCAGGAAATAAACCAATTGACCAATTGGGTGTTTTCGTTGCAAAATAAGATAGAGAACCTGCACCATGCAGAGGAAGCCAGCAGCAAAAGGCTGGATGATATGGAAGCCAACCTGCAACAAAACCATGATGCCATTGCCAGCACCCGAGAAGAACTGGACAAGCTGAACACGCAATTGGAAGACTTGGCCGATAAAATGCAGTTGGTAGAACAAGATTATGCCACGGCGGAACAGGAATACAGTTTTGCCAATGCGGCTTACAACGATAACAACCTGCAGGTTACCCGCCAGCAGAGCAAGGTTACCTCACTAAACCAAGAAGTGGAGTTTAAGCGCAACCAACTGCAAGATTTGCAGGTACAGGTGGAAAGCAGCACCACCCAACTGAACGAGGCGGCGGGAAGCATTACCGAAACCGCACAAAATTTGGCCGTGGTGGAAGAAGCCTTGGTAGCCATGTTGCACGGTAAAGAAGAAGAGGAACGCAAGTTGAACGAAGCCGACCAAGCGTATTACAACCTGCGCAATGCCTTGCAAGAAAAAGAAGCGGTACTGCGCCAAAAGCAAAAATCGAAGGAAACGATTGATACGTTACTGAACGAAATAAAGGACAAACTCACCAACCTGAAGCTGCAACTGGCCGGTATGAAGGAGCGGATGTTGCTGGAGTTTAAAGTGGATTTGGACGAAATTTTGGATGAGGAACGTACCGGTGATATGGCGTTGGAAGATTTGCAGGAGAAAAACGACCGCCTGAAAAAGCGGCTGGAAAATATCGGCGAAGTAAACCCCACGGCCATTGAAGCTTTTACCGAAATGAAAAAGCGCTACGAGTTCATCTTGGAGCAAAAGAACGATTTGGTAACGGCCAAAGACAGCCTGATGCAAACGATACAGGAAGTGGAAGCCACGGCCAACCAGCAGTTTTTGGAAACCTTCAACAAAGTGCGGGAAAACTTCCAAAAAGTGTTCAAGGCATTGTTTACGGAAGACGATACCGCCGATATGGTATTGGAAAACCCTGAAAACCTGGCCGAAACCGGTATCGATATCATGGCCAAGCCCAAGGGCAAGCGCCCCAGCAGCATCGGCCAGTTGAGCGGTGGCGAAAAAACATTAACGGCCACGGCCCTATTGTTTGCTATCTACCTCATCAAGCCGGCCCCCTTCTGTATTTTGGATGAAGTGGACGCCCCGCTGGATGATGCCAATGTGGGCAAGTTTACCCAAATGATCCGCCAGTTTAGCAAGGAGAGCCAGTTCATCATTGTTACGCACAACAAAATGACGATGAGCAGTGTGGACGTGATTTATGGCGTTACCATGCAAGAGCCCGGGGTGAGCAAACTGGTGCCCGTAGACTTTAGGAGTTTGAATTAAGCTGATTGAGTAATACATAAAACCCCGCTTTTGAAAAAAGCGGGGTTTTCGTTTTAGCAGGCTAATGGTCGCATCATAATTACGGTGATGATAAAACGCTCCCGTTTTTTTGCCATAAAGTGTAAAACAGTTGTAGAAAATAATCCCCATATTTTGCGCCAATGATTCGTATAGAAAGTATTTTAATAATATCTTTCTCAAAAAGATAAAAATGTAGATTTATAACCTAAATTGTCCTTGACTAATGTTTTCATCGTAACCTGCCAAACTGCTTGCAAACATTCGGTCGATATTTTTTAACCAAAAACTCATTGCATTATGAAGATTCCAAAGTTATTACTATTCGTCCTATTACTCTTATTTGCCAATTACGGTTTTGGGCAAAACCAAACACTGCCTGTTGAAGCAGACGGTGTACGGCTAAAGAAATGGACGCCCGATACGTCCATTGCCACAGGCCAAGGCTTTACCTATTACCTAGACTTGCGGATACCCGCTGGGCTTGATTCAATCAATATATTCGATGACTTGCCGCCGGGAGTAGTATTCCATTCTATTTCTATACCGCCAAGTTTGGGTAGCCCTACCGTTACCACGCCAGCACCCAATACCAATGGCAACATTCGGTTGCATTGGGCAGCTACCACCGTCCCACTCAATGGTCTGGTGGCTGTTACGGTCAGTTTCCCCAACGGGGTTACCTGCAACGGCACTTTGGCACGCAACCAGATCCGAGCGGAGTGGTGGATGCCCGGACGGTACAATAAAATCAATACCGGAGACGTAAGCACAAGGGCCATTGCCACCAATCCTTGGCGGGTAGCCAAGGTTACGCTTGGATTACCCAATGTGGGTGGTGCATGCCCCTTTAGATCGGTTGATACCGTTATCAGGTACAGGGTAAGGGTGTACAAACTTGCTGGAACGGTGGGACAATTGAATTTGGTAAACGGTGTTGTAACCGATACACTGCCCCCCGGCGCATTTTTAGTGGGAACTTCACCCTGTGTTACGCAAAGCGGTAATGTGCTTACTTGGAACGTAGGCAACCTCAGTGCTTTACCCAACCTGAATAGTGTGGATTGCGAATTTAGCGTAAGCTATCCGTCAAGTGCATCGCCGATAACCAATACAGCCACGTTGGCAGGCACATTGGGCAGTCTAGCAAATCCTTGCGGTACTTTTGCTACCAATAGCAGTGTATGTGTTATATTGGTTCCACCCACACCCGGCGGTGTTTTCAATAAATCAGTTTCTACTACGGGCCAACCCGGTTGCGGTGGTAGGTATGTACTGAGCGCAAGGAATACGGGTACGGCACCTGCTACCTTAACCATCCGTGATACCATACCCAGCTTTTTGAATGTGGGTACTATCACCGTTTCGCCCGCTGGCGCTTTGACCTTTACCTATAATCCCGTGAATCATGTACTAACGGCTACCACTACGGGTACCATTGCCATCAATCAAACGGTTTCGATAACTGTCAACTTTACCATAGCCAGTACCACACCCTTGGGTATCGCCATTACCAACTGTGCTTATGATACCTTAACCTCCACCGCAGGTACCATTACTGGTAGACCCTGTGCTACATTTAATACCAATGTGCCACCAGCTATCGCTTGTGTATGGAAGCAAGTGTGCAATAAGCGACAATCCTATGCTATTGGGGATACCATCCGCTACAGGTTGCGGGTACAAAATACAGGCGGCGTAGCCCTTACGGGTGGTGTTATTACCGATGTGTTGAGCGGCAACTTGCAGTATATTGGTGGTGTTTCTGCCGATTCTTCGCTCTTTTGGAACACGCCCTGTACCAATGCACCCGGAGGTGATTGGGGTGGGGTAACCAGTTCTGTTTCTGGCAACACGGTAACCTTTAACTTACCGTCTATTGCCCCTACTTGTCAAGATGCTTTTTATGGCAACTGCGGGGCCTATGGCTCGCCGCTGGTACCTTTTTACTTTATCGAGTTTAACGTAAGGGTGGTAGATACGGCAGCCTTGGGTAACACGCCCAACGCTTTCGCCTTTAGCGCAACGGGTATCCCCGCCTTCAACTCCAATACCGATTTGGTGAACATCACGGGTACCTTGGGCTTGGGTGCAACCAAAGAAGTGTCTAACGACGGCAGTACTTGGAGCAGTGCTACCACCAGTTCGCCCGGTGGTACCATCAGCTATCGCTTAAAGTCCAACATCAATCCCGGTAGTGTAAGCCTGCGCCACATGAGTTTTGTGGATCTGTTGCCCAGGAACAACAATGGCACCAGCGATCATTTTATCTTAACGCCTTGCGGCAACAGGGGCAGCGCATTCGACGTAACGTATCTGGCACCCATTAGTACCACGCCTTTGGCAACTGAATTTGACAATGCGGGTACCTATGCCAGGGTCAATTTGTTTAATCCCACCCCATTTGCAGGTCCCATATTCAGCGGTTGCGGTACCAGTGCCAATACTTGGAACGCAGGTATTGCGGCTGGCGATAGGAACCTCGGTTATTATTTTGGTTCCAACGGTATTGGCTCCGGCTCACCCGCCATTGCTAATTTTAGCGCCACCGTATCGGGCAGCGCAGCCGAGAATGCCATTGCCTGCAACTCTTTCGCTTTGGCTGGGTATATTAAATCCCTGTTCAACACATCAAGCGTTCCCTCCACCAATTTTGTATCTGTTTTGCCCCTAGAGTCCAACACGGCTTGCGTAACCGTAACCAATGTGGTAAAGCCTTGTATTGATAAACTGGACTATAAAATTGAATGTTTGGGCAAAAATTCCTTGGGCTTTCAGCAATATGCCATTGATATTAGTGGCGTAAATGTGGACCCCGCTGGTACCAACATTTCTTTATCAAGCCCCGAAGGTTCGGTGTCGCCCAATAATTTCTCGGTGCCATTGGGTAGTTTTGTGGCCAGTACGGTGTTTACAGATATCGCACCTGCCAATAACCCCATTCATATTTTCATCACCTTGCTCAATGCGGATAAGAAAATTTGTAGGGATACCCTTGAAGTGAAGCTGCCCGAGTGTAGGGAAGAGAAAGATTGCTGCACCGATTTTATACATGAGTTTTTGGAGCAATCGGTTTCATACGATGTAGATAAAGACCAAGTATATCTTGTGGGTTGTGTAAGGGCTGGCCCGGCCAAAATTCAAAACTTTGGTTACACCATCGTAAGTGCAGAAAGGCAAATATTCTGCGAGGGCAGGGCTTTTGAACCAGAGCGCATTTATGGCGATATTGTGTATGGCGGCCTTAACATGAACATGTACCCCGGCATTACGCAAACACTGGATTATTTTACCAGGGAAATCAAGTGGGGCAAATACCAAGAGTGTTACAACTTGATGGAAGAGCCACTTTGTTACCGCTCCATCTTCGCCTTCCCTGCACCGCCATTGCCTTGCTCGGCTTGTTATGATGTACTAACGTTTTCGGTTCGTTATACTTTTACCGATTGTAACTGTTTAACCTGCGATACCGTTATTTCATACTCCATCAAAAGGCAATGCAAAGAAGAAATTGCCAAAAAAGGTGTTGTAGCGCCTGAGCAATTGCCTGCGGGTATGCTCAGTTTACAAAAGCTAAACATCAACAGGATGAAACCTGTTAAAACCGACATGCGGTTGAACAACCGTAAGTAATAAATGGTTTTTAGCCATTAACAGTAATGGCTGTATCGACATTGCAAAAAAGGCCGCTCCCAGATGGGAGCGGCCTTTTTGTTTGAAATGCATTTATGGAGGCACCATCTTTTTTTTTGAATAAAAATGCGGCAATACTTGCGATTTTAAAAAAAATACTTTACCTTAGTTGCAGTAATAAGAAAGCACAATACTACAGACTGGCTATACCTACACCACACCTTACGAAATAAAAATACCGTTTCTCCTTTTTTAGATTAATGTAACTGGCCTTTGCCTAAGGGTATATTGCCAAGGCTAACTATCTATAACCGTTGCGGCTGGCAATACCGCGGCACAAATTTTAAATTATGTCAAACGAAATCAAAAAAGATGCAAAACGGCTGGGCAATGATGAAATGAAGAAACTTAGAGGGGGATTAGAAGAGGCCAATAGTACTTGCAGAAGTGGTACATGTTGGTATTACGAAAGTGGTACTGGTAATGTTGGCGGATATTGTGAAGGCAATTCTAAAGGAAAGTGCGTTTGCAATGCAGGATCTTCAAGCATTGTAACATTAGACTGCAATGGCAGCGCAATTTAACACCTTCCTTTTTTAAGTCTGCTTTTTACCAGTAATCACCCTAGGTGCTCATGCTGTACGGCGGGTATTCGATTTTCAAGTACGAATACCTTTTTGGGATACATGAGAAGTGGGCGGTTTTGTGAAAAGCGGACTTTTTTTTGGGTAAAAATGTACTGACTGAAAAACAGTAAACCATATCTTTAACCAGTGCCTTATTCCGTATTTGGATCAGACTCCTCAGTGATAATAATGTAACCAGCCCGCATGGAAAAATATTTCGGCTTTTACGACGATGATGGCAATCCTATCGACCCCAATTTATTTCCTAAACCTGCCCTTTGCGTCAGTTGCAAGAAGAACGATGATCTTAATGATGAAATGGTATGTGCCATGACAAGGCTCGACCAACAAGGAACAACTGATTTCGAGTGTTTTGCTTATGAACGGGTAGGATGAGCTAAAGCGATATTAGTTTTGATGTTTCTTGATTTACTGATACAAAAAAGCGGCAGCCAAGGCCACCGCTTCTATTTTACCAAAACCAAACCAACTTATGCTTGATCGCCCGTTTTCGGCGTATCGTCTTTGTTGTCTTCCGCTTTGGTGCCGCTGCTGCCGATGATTACATAATCATTGTAGCGGGCCTCGTCCTCATCTTCAAAAAGACTTTTGCCCACGCTGGCCAAGCGCATCATTTCGGCATACACCGCATTGCCCTTTATGATGCGGTCTTGTGTTTCAATGTCACGGTTCTCAACGGCTTGGTTGCAGGCGTCCACTTTGGCATCCAGTGCCGCTTCAAAACTGGCCAACGCTTCCAAATGGCTGTCCATAAGCCCCTGCGGCTTTAGGTCGTCCATCAAGCGCCTTGCCAATCGAAGTACCCGTTTGGCCAAAACGCAAAGGTCGTTGTCGTTCATCTCCGACATACCTTCAAAACCAAATGAATGAAAATGGCCCTTGCCCTCAAAAGCCAGTTCGGCCATGTTGCGGATACTGCGCAGCAGTCGCCGCAGGATGTCGGCTGCCGCATCCTTTTCTTCTGTGGCCTTTTTGCAAAAGCCCAATAATTCCTCGTCGGTACTGGCATTGGCAAATACGTCAATCAATTGCTCAAAGTTGGCCAACGAATTTTTGTTGATGTTACGGGTGGTAAATTTTACCAAGTCCCGCTCAACGGTTCCGAGCAGCGCATCTGCTTTTTGTTTGAGGTCTGCATCGGAAAAAATGTACGCTCTAATAATTGCTGTTTGTGGCATACGAATTACATTTAAAGGTTACGAAAATTATTATCACCACAAAAATAAATGGGCTTTTAAATTCAAAGAGCACCATCTACAATTTTTAACAAAATTTTAACTTTTTAGTACGGGGAAATAGGGAGGGTTATTTCACATTTTCGCTCTTATCTCTACTTGCAGTTACCTTTAGTGGTGGTTTTTCCACTTTTGTCTTGAAACAAAAGTGGAGCAAAAAATCAAGCCCGCCCGGCTGACGCCAGTCGGACGGGGCTGCATAAAAAAGCCTAAAAATTGAACCCTCGGGCTAAAGAAAAACAAGCTCAAGCGGTGGTAAATAACCCTGCTTCAGTAGGACTTACGGGCTAAGGAAATGGCCAAGCTATGGTAACATCTGTTTTTCTTTTGCGCCCTCGGCTTCAATTTTCTTAACGGCTTTTTTATGAGGCCGTACCGAAGCGGAGGTTAAGAACCCTGTGAACTTGATTATAGGGTTAGCGAAAATTTGAAATGCACATAATGGGGAAGTGAAATTTACAGTTGAGCATGGCCCATGATGATTGCCATTACGCACACAAACCACAATATAAGTTCAATGGCATGGCCGGATTTTACCAAATTTACTGCCGCCCGTCTTTAGCAATCCATCGAAAATGTTAAGCGATGGGTTGCGGTAAATAAGTTGACCACCCTGGTCATTATGTTAAGCACTTGTGGCGTTTGGTTGTCTGTTCCGGTTGTTAAGCAGCGGGTTTTGGTAGCTAAGTAGACCCAACCGGTAATGCAGAAACCAATTCCTGTCGTTCAGTTGATTGCACCGTTCATTAAGTTAACCATCCCGGTCGTTAAGTTGGCCGCTCCTGTCATTAAGTTAACCATTCCGGTCATTAAGTTGACTGCTCCGGTCGTTAAGTTGCGCTTTCCGGGCCATGGGCAAGGGTTTTATGAAACCGGTTTTGTGGGGAAAAGGACCGAAATGGATGATTTTGGTAGCGATAATGCGATTGGTAACAACGGCGAGTGCAGTTTTGTTTCCTTTTTTATTAATTTCATCACCAAAATAAATGATTGTTCAAGGGCCGTTTGTAAAACAGCGCCTTGGGCATACAACGTTAAATGATTTTTACATGAGTATCACAGCGCAAATGGCCAAACATCTTCGGGATGTGCATTTTGGGGGCAACTGGACCTCCTCTAACCTCAAGGATAATTTGGCGGATGTAAGTTGGCAGCAGGCCATTACGCAGGTGCATGGTTTTAATACCATTGCCACGCTGGTGTACCATACCCATTATTTTATAAACGTGGTGATACCGGTATTGCAGGGCGGGGCCTTGGTGGCCAAGGATATATATAGTTTTACCCATCCGCCCATCGAAAGCGAGGCAGACTGGCAAAACCTACTGGCCAAAGTATGGGCCGATGCGGAAACCTTGGCTGGCTTGGTGGAGCAATTGCCGGAAGCCCAACTGTGGGAAGACTTTTCGGATAACAAGTACGGCAACTATTACCGCAATATCCATGGCATCATTGAGCATACGCATTATCACTTGGGGCAGATTGCGCTGATAAAGAAGTTAGTAGGGGGAGTTATGAATGACGAATGAAGAGTGACGAATGACGAATGATGAATGATGAATGGCGAATGAAGAATAATGGACAACTTTAAACTTTAAACCTTCAACTTTAAACCTTCAGCTTTAAACTTTAAACTTTAGACGTTGAACTTGCAACAAAAATCCCCCACCTTTGTTATAACGGCAACAACAACGGCATGAGCAATCCAAAAGCATATAATTTTCTCTATTCTTGGCAACTGATTCCCGAAAAATGTGATTATCAAAATGGCGTGCCGCCCAAGAGCAGCATTTACAAAATGGAGGGCAGCGATGGCAGCGACTATATCACCATCAGCCTCAGTTGGCTAACCCACGACAATCAATCGTTTAAAACTGCTTACCAGTTTATTGCGGATGGGGCCGTGCATGCTTTTGAACACCAAGAAGTGGCCACGGAAATCAAGGCCGAATTCATCGGGTCGCACATATTAAAGATTACGGCTACCAAGGACGGTGCCTTGGTATGGGATATTACCAAAGAAATACAGTCCAATGGTTACTTAAAGCTTACCCAAATTGGCTTAGCGGAAGATGGTGGCCAATATACCAATGTGCAATTCTACCACAAGCAGTTGAGCGTATTGCCCTACGCCAGTAGTGTGAGCGGTGCCGTTATCAAGCCCACCGAAGAGGGGATGATTAAGCACAAGGCGCTAACGGCCATGGAAGAGCAAACCAACATGCAGCTCGACCAAATACGCAAACAGATTGAACTATTGGCCATACAGGCCCATGCCATACAAAAACGCAAGGAGCTGAGCCTGATGATTTATGAAGCGACCCTCAAGTTCAAGCCCAATATCGGGCAGGTATATCATTTGTACGAAAAGCACAATGGCGATTACATGCTGTCGCTCGTAAGCCCCGATGAGTGGGGCGGTGCCGGGCCTTTTAAAGAATTTGTTTCCTCGGTAAAGTTATTGGCCGATCATACATGGGCGGAGCTGGCCAATTAGCTAATTGGCTAATCAGCTAATTAGCTAATTGATTAACCTTGAAGTTCAATATCAAACAAATGGTGCTTAATAGCAAACAAAACCAGCCCGGCGGTGTTGCGGCAGCCCGTTTTGAGCAGTAAATTATTGCGGTGGCCATCTACGGTACGTTCGCTGATAAAGAGTTGTTTGGCAATTTCGGCGGTGGTAAATTCCTTGCAAATAAATTGTAGTATTTCTTTTTCCCGAATGGTAATTTCGTCGGCAGCCTGCAACATGATCCTGGGTTTTTTGCCCTGTACATGATTGTGCATGGCCCGTATGGTGTTTTCATTAAAATAGTAATCGTGGCTTACCACGGTGGTAATGGCTTTTTCCAGTTCGGCGGGTTGGGTATTTTTGGCCAAGTAGGCATTGGCACCCTCTTCAATCAATTTGTTGATGTATTTGTCCTCTTCATGCACGGTGAGGATTACATTTTTGATGTGCGGATAAAGGCCCCTGATTTTTTTCATGGCCTCAATACCGTTTAGTTGCGGCATGTTGATGTCAACCAATGCCACCTGTACATCAGCCCCCTTTTCGGCCAGTTGGTCCAATAGGTCTTGTCCGTTTTCCGCTTCAATTACTACCTGCATATTGCTAAACTTATTCAGCAGTGCAATAATACCCTTACGGAAAAGCGATTGGTCGTCGGCGATAGCGATATGTATCATGTGTTTGTATTTTCTGCTGCTGGAATTACGATGGTACAGCCAAAGCCTTGGCCCGGTTGCGAGACAAATGTAACGCTTCCGTTGAGTACTATTACCCGGCTCTCGATATTTTTAAGACCAATGCCCTTTTTGGCCTTGATGCTATCCATATCGGCACCAATGCCATCGTCTTGGTACACCAGGCAAATTTGTCCGGGTGCGTGCCGCTTGGCCGTTGGCATGCTTTCAGCGTATTCCCTTTTCAGTTCCAACTGGATGTGTTGGGCCTGCGCATATTTGATGCAGTTGGACGTAAGCTCTTGTACAATGCGGTAAATGGCCAGTGCGGCGGCAGGCTTTAAGCTATCCACGCCGTCCGTCATGGTATAATTTACTTCAATGGGCGAAATGGTAGCCAATTTGGTAAAATGGTTTTCGAGGGCATGGGCCAGGCCGAACAGTTCCAATTCGAAAGGGATGATGGAATGGGCAATGCGGCGCACCCCGTTGATACCCATTTCAATCAATTCGTTACTGGTTTGCAGTACTTCGGGGGCGATGGTGCCGCCGGGCTGCAACTGGTTTACCGAAAGGGAGAGGGTGGAGAAGATGCTGCCGATTTCGTCGTGGATGTCTTTGGCGATGCGCATCCGTTCGGCTTCGGCCGATTCGATATTGCTGAGCAATAAATCGGATTTGTGCTGGGCATCTACTTTTAGCAATTCCTGCTGTTTGAGCAACAATCTTTTTTGGTAACGGATAAACACAAGGATAAAGCCCCCGGCAATGATGAGGAATGCAAGGATGGCGGCTATGATGCCGAAGTAAAACTTTATTTTTTGTTGTGTTTCCATAAACCGATGCTGATAAGTATGTACAAGATAACCAATAAAAGGGTATGGATGCTCCACACGTTCATTTTGAATTTTTGTGCAAATTCCTCTATCAAACTCATGAACGAGAACAGCACCACGGAACCTGCAAAATAAATGAGCAGGCCACTGACAATATAGTGATTGGGTTTATTGGAAATATGGTCGGTTGCCGTGTCGGGCAATGTTTTGATGAACCAGCATACGGATAAAAATATCAAAATCAAAGCTTCTATCGACCGGCTGTAAGTATTTAACGAAAAAATATTTTCGATGTACAGCGAGTCGAGAAAGGCGAATAATGTAAATGTACCTGCCAATGCATAAAAGAGACTTGTCGGTAAAAATCCTTTCAGTAGCAGGTAGTAAAAGCGTAGCAACAATAAATATTCTGCCAAGGTATAAATGTGTAGTAAGGGAAGATTATTGGTCTTCTGTTTCCACAAAACAAACGACAGCACGTGTGTACATACGGCCGTCGTTAAGTATAAAAATATCGTTTTCAAAGGAGGAGGAAATCTCCCTTGCTTTACTAAAGCTATTAACCAAGGGAGAAATATTAGCCAAGGTGCATATTCAAATATGAAATTCCGAATTTGTTCAAGCATAATATGAGCTAACGGTAAATAATTGGGCGAGCCCCTGCATTTTTAATAAGCTACTATTGTATGGGCAACCATGGGTCCAATAAAATACTGGTGCTGCCGCTAGGGCCATCCTCTGTAACCAGTTGACAGGTGCTGGGGCAGGGATAGGCGAAATCAAAAACGTATTGAGCCGGGTCATCAACAGCCATGGCTGAATGATCTGTTACGCCGGATCCAATGTTGTGTTCAGGGAAGTAGCTAAAATACTTTTCCTTGCCTGGCAGGTTTACCAATTGTTGGTTGGTATAAAAACCTTCTGGTACGTAAGGTGGCTTAAAAAAGGTATCGGGAACAAAACCTTGTACACCCGCCATGATAAGGCTTAAGTCTGGTGCATTTTCGGGGTTGTCAGCCTTATCGCCCAAATAAAACCGGGCTGCATCCGAACTGGTAATATCCATCTGCATGAGCAAAAATTCCAATTCTGTTCGCCTAATGGTGAAAGCCCTCAACTGGCCGGTTCCAATTTGTTTGCGGTTGATCCAATTTTTAATGTACTGCTGGGCCGTTGCCAGCGGCAGTTTGCCATTTTCGATTGACATGATTATAAGTTTTAAGTGATGATTCGTTTACGAAGGCTAAGGTAGTACCGGAGTAAAGGCTTTTCCTAGGTACTTTTACCTATTTTTTAAATAGGGTACTTTCTTCAACCATTGTCAAAATGATAAAGTGGCGTTTGTGGGCCGCAGTTCGTTTCCATATTGGGGCCTCCATTAATCTACTTCGATACTACAGTTCAACCATTCCTTGTCGAACCGCACCTGGGGGAATTTTTTGTAAAAGTTAATGGCCGGTTCGTTCCATTCCAACACCTGCCACACCAAGCCACTGTAGCCCTTGTCCTTGCATACTTCCAGCAGCTTGTCTACCAACATTTTACCGGCACCCCGGCCCCGCAGCGCCTCGGTCACCAACAGGTCTTCTAGGTACATGCGCTGCCCCTTCCAAGTACTGTAACGGATATAGTACAGCGCAAATCCCTGTACCTGTCCATCCATCTCGGCCACAAATGCCCACCACACCGGATTGGGACCAAAACCGCTCTCCACAAAATGCTCCATGCTTACGGTAACCGCTTCGGGCTCCTTTTCATATACCGCCAGTTCTTGTATCAGTTCCATCATGCGGTTGCAGTCGGTTGCTAGGGCTTGTCTGATTGTAATATCCATGCTTTTAGTTATGAGTTATGAGTTATGAGTTGCGGGTTATGAGTTGCGGGTTACGAGTTACGGGTTACGAGTTACGGGTTATGAATTGCGAGTTACGGGTTTGAAGCGCTATTGATATGATGCATCCTAACGAAAATGGAAGTCCCAATAATCAATAATCCGTGTAATCGGTCTCAATTCGTGACACCATAATCAATAATCCGTGTAATCAGTGCAATCAAACCCAATTCGTGGCCCAATAATAAATGAATAAGTAATCAATAATCCGTGTAATTAGTGCAATCAACCCTAATTCGTGACCCAATAATCAGTAATCAATAATCACCCCCCCCCAATGCCTGTTCAAAATCCGCCAATATATCCGCCACTGCTTCAATACCTACGCTCAACCGTATCAAACCGTCGGTAATGCCATACTGTTCCCGCTTTTCCTTGGATACACCAAAATGCGTCATACTGGCCGGATGGCTCAGCAGCGTATCGCAGGTGCCCAGCGACACGGCACGGGTGCACATCTGCAATTTGTCGATAAACTGCTTACCGGCTTCCAGTCCGCCCTTTAGTTCAAAGCTCATCATAGCACCGGGGTGGCGCATCTGCTTTTGTGCGGTGGCATAATCGGCATGGCTGCGCAGGCCCAAATAATTTACTTTGGCCACGTTTGGATGGGCGGCTAAAAAATCAGCCACTTGCACCGCATTGGCGCAATGGCGCTCCATGCGTACATCCAAGGTTTTCATGCCCTGTACCAACATAAAAGCATCAAAGGGATTGCTGTTGCCGCCCAACAAACGGTGTACTTTGGTCAACGGGCCGTTCATTTTTTCTATATCGGTGCTGCTGAGCGAACCGCCGATGGCCGTACCATGACCGTTTAAAAACTTGGTCGTGCTGTGGAATACAAAGTCCACACCGTATTGAAAAGGCTGTTGCAGCCAAGGCGTGGCAAAGGTATTGTCCACCGCTACTATTAAATTATACTGACGGGCCAAATTTGTTAGCGCCGCTATATCCACACATTGAATGGTAGGGTTGGCCGGGGTTTCCAAATACATCATTTTAATGCCGGGGTTGGCCTTGAGGGCCGCTTCGGCCAAGTTCAAATCACGCAGGTCGGCAATCACGGCTTCAATGCCCAAGGGTGGCAATACTTTGTCTACCAACTCCTGTGTGCCGCCATACAAAGAAAAATGGGAAAGCACTTTGTCGCCGGTTTTAAGGTTGCCCAGCATTAAAGTGGTTAAGGCCGACATACCGCTGGCATGTAAAATGGTTTTGATGCCCAAGGGTCCGCCGTTGGTATCTTTTAACCCAAAACCTTCCAGTGCCGAAATCTTTTCTTCCGCTTCGGTAATGGTAGGGTTGCCCCAGCGGCTGTAGATATAACCCTTTTCCTCACCGGTAAAACGGCGCATGCCCTGTTCGGCCGTGTCGAACACATACGTACTGCTCGCATAGATAGGCGTTAGGTGCGCATAGTTGGGATCTTGCTCGTGGCCGGCATGAACGGCTGCTGAACTGATACCGCTAAAGGGGAACTTATTTGTTGCCATGGAAATGATATTGTATTAAAGCCCAAAACTAATTTAATTTTGCCGTAGCATAAAACCGATAAAATAAATAGGGATGAAGGAGTTATTACAGCAGTATGTAGCCTATACCATTTGGGCCAACGAAAAAATGTATGGGGCCATTGGCAGGCTGAGCGAAGATCAGGTATTACAACCGGTTAACAGCAGCTTTAAAAGTATTCATCATACCCTATTGCACATGTGGGATGCGGAAGGTATTTGGTGGCAACGGATGAAACTGCAGGAGCAGATTACGGTACCCAGTAGCCAGTTTAATGGCACAACGGCCGAGCTACACCAAAAAATGAAGCAGCAGCACGAACTATGGAAGGAGTGGGTGGACAATGCGACAGAAGCGGCCCTGCAACATGAATTTATTTACCACAACAATAAACGGGAGCAGTTTAAACAACCGATTTGGCAAATGTTGTTGCACATTGCCAACCATGGTACGTACCACCGTGGGCAATTGGTTACCCTGCTTCGGCAGTTGGGGGTGGAGCAAATACCACCAACGGATTTTATTATTTATACTAGAACAAAAAAGTAGGTATTGGCAATAAAAAGGAGCGATTACAAATCGCTCCTTTTATTTAATTCAATTAATTTTTATTAACAACCACGCCTATTGGCATAGGTTTTACAAGTTTTGTTGGCCGAAGTATAGATTTCGGTAGTAGATACGTTGATGGTGCAAGTAGTGGTATTGTATGTGCTGGGTGCATAAGCATTGCTAGAATAGTAGGCTTGCTTATGTACGGTGCCGGCAGCATAGCCGCAACTCACGTTTTTTTGTGCGTTCAGCCAAGTAGAGATGGCAACGGGTGCATCAAACATGGAAGGATCCAGCAAGTACGCTACTTGGTTGGCACCTTCTTGTACATACACATAAGGGGCTACATGGTACCACCACCTCACACAGCAATTGTTGCCCCACAAAGTAGCATTAACAGCCAACACACCGGGCGTGGCAAGGCATTGATCGGTAAAATTGAATACTTTGTAAGAGGTGTAACCATAAGTGCCTTCTATAATCTGACGCATTTTGTGCGCACGGGCATAGCAGCCATCGGCTACATATTGAAAAGGAACACATTGGCCATACAAGATGGGGCCTGCAGCCAAGCAACCTTGGTTTTTCAATGTAGTAAAAATAGTATTCAGCGTGGCCACATCGGGTATTACACCGGCCAAAGGAGCCCTGCTGTTGGTGGTTGGGTCGCCAATTTCTTCGGCAATTTGTTCTTGCGCCTTTTCGGCTTTAAAAGCGGCCACCTCTTCGGTGCTGGCTGCGGTAACGGATTCAATCAACCCATCCTGCCCATCGGCCACGGCTACATTAACGGGCACCATGCGGTTTTTGGCATCTTGCAAAAGACTAAACAACTGGGCACTGTTTTTTTGACTGGCGCTGAACTCATGCACCAGCGGTGTTTCAAAAAATAAGGCAGTTACAGTTTTGCCCCCATTGGTGTAATACACATTGGCTACCGAAAGCAACCGTTGGCTAGTAGTAGGTTTTTCTGTTACGGCTACATCAGATGCTTTGTCACTTGTTTTTTTACAAGAATAAAACAGTGTTCCTGCCAGCAAGGTGAAAGCTGCTGCAAATAAAAATGATCGTACGCTTTTTTTGGTAATGCGCTTTGTCATGGTGAAACAATTTAAGAGTTAAAAAATGGTATAACAAAGTAATATAATCACAAATACAGTACTTGTTCCTATTGTGGAAAAAAATAGCATAGAGCAATGTGGATTTTACTGTTTAACACAAATGTTGCGACCAACTGAGGCTTAGGTTTCATACATATTTATTCCGCATACCATTTCTATTATTGGTGCTACATGGGCTCAGTATCATTTTGATCGATTATAGATAATAAAATGGGCGGTGATATCACCGCCCATTTATACTGTTTATCTTTTGATGCTATTTAGAAGCAACCTATCCTACCTGCATAAGATGCGCAAGTAGCATTGGCAGCAGTATAGGTATTGTCAGCTCCAACGGTAATGGTGCAAGTGCCATAGTTAAATCCACTGGGCGCATAAGCTGGACTGGTGTAGTAAGCTTGTTTGTGAACAGTACTGGTTGTATAACCACAAGAGGTATTTTTTTGTGCGGCCAACCAAGTAGAAATGGCCACCGGCGCACTGTGCATAGAAGGGTCGAGCAAGTAGGCCACTTGTGATGCACCAGATTGTACATACACATAAGGCGCTACATGGTACCACCACCTAACACAGCAATTGTTGCCCCACAAAGTGGCTTTAACGGCCAATACACCTGGCACGGCAGGGCACTGATCGGCATAGTTGAACACTTTGTAAGAAGTGTAACCATAAGTGCCTTCAATGATCTGGCGCATTTTGTGTGCACGGGCATAGCAACCATCGGCCACATATTGGTAAGGTACGCACTGGCCGTAAAGAATGGGACCGGCAGCCAAGCAACCTTGGTTACGCAATGTGTTGAAAATGGTATTCAATGTAGCTACATTGGGGATAACACCCGTAAGGCGGGTATTGTTGCTGGCGCTGATTGCTTCGGGGTTCTCCACTTCTTCGGCAGCTTCCATATTGGCTTTGCTATCGTTAAAGGCTTTGATTTGGTCGGGAGTAGCAGCAATCACTGCTTCAATCAAACCAAGTTGTGGATCGGATACCCTTACATTGATGGGCAACTTTTTTTCTTTGGCTTCTTTTAACAAGTTGTAATACTGCACACTGTTTTTGATACCGGCGTTGAACTCATGTACCAACGGTGTTTCAAAAAACAAGGCTGTTACAGTTTTGCCATTGTTGGCGTAATACACATTGGCTACAGAAAGCAGGCGGTCGCTACTTTTTAAGGTCAAAGGCTCTTCTACAACTAAGGCCTTATCACTTGTTTTGTTACAAGCATAAAAAATAGTGGACGACAAAAGCGTACACACGACAATGAAAAAGAAATTCCGTGCGTTTTGAGAATAATTGCGTTTTGACATAGTAAGAATGTTTTAAGTTAAAAATGTTTTTTCGTTAGTTAGCAAGATAAACCTAAAAAACGCCCTTCTATCAGATGTGGAAAAGAAACACCCACATTTTGCGGCATTTACGGGCAAATAGGGGGTACCCTACAATAAGGCTAGTATAAATACGTGCTGCCCATAAACGGGTATTTTCTCAAAAAGGGGATGAATAATGGCGGTAAGCCTTCCAAGGTTATGATTCTTCCATCGATTCTTTATTGGCCAATTGACCGCAGGCTGCATCAATATCTTTACCACGGCTACGGCGCAAGTGGACATTCACCTTGTTTTTGCTCAATTGTGCCATGAATTTTTCGATGGTATCGGCTTCTGGCTTTTCATAACTGGCCATATCGATGGGGTTGTATTCAATGATGTTTACCATGTGGGTGGGTATCTGCCGGTAAATCTTGGTCAGTTCATCGGCATCCTTGGGCGAATCGTTAAACCCTTTAAACAGGATGTATTCCAAAGTGATCTCATTTTCCGTTTCCTTGTAAAAATGGTTCAATGCCACAATCAAGTTGGCCAAGTTATTGGTTTCGTTGATGGGCATGATTTCGTTGCGCTTTTTATCGTTGGGCGCATGTAGCGATAAGGCCAGGTTGAACTTAACTTTGTCATCGCCCAATTGGGTGATCATTTTGGCCACACCTGCCGTAGATACGGTAATGCGGCGGTGGCTCATGTGCATACCATCGGCCGAATTGATCATGTTGATGGCTTTGAGTACATTTTTATAATTGAGCAGCGGCTCGCCCATACCCATAAAAACGATATTGCGCAGCTTTTGGCCATATACCCTTTCGCACTGTTGGTTCAGTAGGGCTACCTGATCGTAAATTTCATCAAAACCTAGGTTGCGCTTTCTATCCATATAACCGGTGGCGCAAAATTTACAGCTCAGGCTGCAGCCCACTTGCGAGGATACGCAGGCCGTATGGCGGGTTTCGGTAGGTATCAGCACCCCTTCCACCAAATGGCCGTCGAATGTTTTGAAACGGCTTTTGATGGTGCCGTCGCTGCTGTACTGGGTGGCATCCACCGAAAGGGTGGGCAGGGCAAAGTTGTCGGACAGTTTTTGGCGCAGCTCAGCCGACAGGTTGGTCATGGCATCAAAATGCTGTACCTGTTTTTTCCACAGCCATTCGTACACCTGTTTGGCCCGGTATTTTTTTTCGCCCAGGGTTTCAAAATAGGTGATCAATTCGTCCTGCGACAGGTTCCTGATATTCTGTAAACTGCTTGCCATGGGGCAAAGTTAGTTGAAAGTTGAGAGTTGAGAGGGGAAAGTGGATAATGAATAGTGAATAGTGAAGAATGAATAGTGAGAGAGCGAATGACCATGGTCCATGGTCGATGGTCCATGGACTAGCGCCTTCCTCCCGTCAACTGTCTACGGTCCATGGTCAATGGTCGATGGTCTAGTGCCTTCTCCGGCCAACGACCAACGATCCCCGGCCCCCGCCTTCCCCAGTCAACTGTCAACTCTGCCCTGCCCTCGGTCAACGACCAACGATCTCCGACCAACGACCCCCGGCCTTCGGCCTCGTCTTCCATCATCTTTTTTCACAATATGCTTTAGGTTGCATAATTTGCGCTGTGGCCATGCCGCAAATGTTGCATTACAAACAGTAAAATAGCAAGGAAGGATATGAAACCTGTATATATAATTGATGCCCTGCGTACGCCGATTGGCAAATATGGGGGCAGCCTCAGCGGTTACCGCCCCGATGATTTGCTGGCACTGGTGATCAAGGGGCTGCTGCAGCGCAATGCCACGGTGGATATCGATGCCATTGAGGATGTGATTGCGGGTGCGGCCAACCAAAGCGGGGAAGACAACCGCAATGTGGCCCGTATGGCGGCCTTATTGGCCGGGCTGCCCGTAACGGTGGCGGGCAATACGGTCAACCGCCTCTGTGCCAGCGGTCTGCAAGCCATTATGGATGCTTCCCGGGCCATTATGTGCGGTGAGGGCGACGTTTACATTGCCTGTGGTGTGGAAAGTATGAGCCGTGCCCCCTTTGTGCTGCCCAAAAACAGCGAACCCTTTGGGCGCAAGGCCGAAATATACGATACCACGCTGGGCTGGCGCTTCATCAATAAAAAACTGGCCGAAATGTACCATCCGTACAGCATGGGCGAAACGGCCGAAAACGTGGCCCGGCAGTGGAATATCAGCCGCCATGCGCAGGACGAATTTGCCCTATCGAGCCAATCCAAATATTTCAATGCCCTGTACAATAACCGGTTTGCGCAGGAAATACTGCCCGTACAGGTGCAGATCGGCAAGGATATTTTCGACTTTGACAAAGATGAGCATCCACGCCAAACGAGTTTGGAAAAACTGCTGCAATTAAAACCGGCTTTTGCCAAAGAGGGTACGGTTACGGCGGGCAATTCCTCGGGCATTAACGATGGGGCGGCGGCCATGCTGCTGGTGAGCGAGGCGGCGGTGAACAAATACGGTTTAAAGCCCATGGCCAAGATAAGGTCGATGGCTGTGGCGGGGGTTGATCCCTCCATCATGGGCGTGGGGCCGGTGCCAGCGGTGCGCAAAGCCTTGGAGCGGGCAGGTATTACCGTGGCCGATTTGGATTTGGTGGAGCTGAACGAGGCTTTTGCATCGCAGTCTATCGCCTGTGTGCATGACCTGGGGCTGGATTTGGAAAGGGTAAATGTAAACGGCGGCGCCATTGCCCTCGGCCATCCCTTGGGTTGTAGCGGGGTGCGCATTTCCA
The DNA here is from genome assembly GCA_943373145.1 of Chitinophaga pinensis. Classification (GTDB taxonomy): domain Bacteria; phylum Bacteroidota; class Bacteroidia; order Chitinophagales; family Chitinophagaceae; genus Ferruginibacter; species Ferruginibacter pinensis_H. The sequence continues at coordinate 138,960 of CALSBI010000004.1, read as the reverse complement.
CTACCTTGCTGCACGAAATGCAAAAACGCAAGAGCCGCTACGGCTTGGCCACCATGTGCATCGGGGTAGGGCAGGGCGCAGCGGTGGTGTACGAAGGGTTATAACTTTTTTAATCGAAAAATGTTATTAATAAATCAATACAAAACAGATAGTTATGAAATATGTATTCAGTTTAATTGTTGGGTTGGCATTTTTTACAGTAGCTGCCCAAGCGCAAGACACATTGCAACAGTACACGGGTAAGTACAAATTTCCTGCTGGCGGACCGGTGGCCGAAGTGGAAGTGGTACTGCAAGACGGTGTGCTGATGATGAACTCTACGGCCGGTGCCAGTCCCATGACCTTGGTTAGGAACGATGAGTTTACCCTCACGGCCATTAACGGTGTTGCCGTATTTAACCGCAGCCCCGAACGTAAAATCATCGGTGTACACATTGAAGCCATGGGCTATGTATTGGAAGGTACCAAGGAAGGCGATCCTGCTTTTACAAAATTGTGGGCCAACCGTCCCGTAGGGCTTTTTGAATGGAAGCGGTGATAAGTAATGTGCTGATTAGCTAATGTGCTAATGTGCTGATGTGCTGATGGTTGCCTTGTTGCAGTAAGTAGCATAGGTTGAGGGTTTGTCGTTGTCGTTGGCCGATAATCGTTGACCGTTGGCCGTTAATGCGAGGGTATCCATCGACCATGGACCATCGATCATGGACAATGGACGATAGACGATAGCCTACAACTATCCACTATCAATTATCCACTTTCAACTTTCCATTTTCAACTTTCAACTAAAACAAGTGTCATCCTCTCAAGAACTATACAACGACTACCAAACCTCCCTCCAAAAAATTGCCGATATCAAGTATGCGGCAGGGGTGTTGCAATGGGACCAAGAAACCTATATCCCTACCAAGGGGGCTGCGGCTAGGGGCAGGCAGATTGCTACCCTTACCGAACTGGCGCATGAGCAGTTTACCAGCGATGCCTTGGGCAACCTGCTGCAAGAGCTGAACGGTAGGGCCGATTTAACCGATCGGCAGCGCCGCAATGTGGAACTCTCTTGGCAGGATTATAGCAAAAACAAAAAACTGCCTGCCACTTTTGTGCGCCAAATGAGCGAAAAAGTCAATGAAGCTTTTCACAATTGGTTGCAGGCCCGCAAGCATAGCCTTTTCAATCTTTTTCAACCGCCGCTCCATGCCTTGGTGGAACTGAAAAAGCAGGAAGCCGATTATTTGGGCTACGAAGGCCATCCCTACAATGCCCTGCTCAACGATTACGAAAAAGGGGCCACGGTAGCTAAAATTGACACCCTTTTTGCCGACCTAAGGCCCCAGCTTACCAACTTGCTGGATACCTTAAAGGCGAAACCGCAGATTGATGATAGCTTTTTAAAACAGCATTACGATACGGATACCCAATGGGCTTTTGGCATCGAACTGCTCGACAGGATGCAGTTTGACTTTGAGGCGGGCCGACAGGACATCAGCGAACACCCCTTTACCATCAACTTTTGCAATACCGATGTGCGGCTGACTACCCGGATAGACGAGAACGATTTGAGCAATATGACCTGGAGCTGTCTGCACGAAGGCGGCCACGGACTCTACGAGCAGGGGCTGCCCGCCGAAGAATACGGCCTGCCCTTGGGCGAATTCTGTAGCCTGAGCATCCATGAAAGCCAGAGCCGCCTTTGGGAAAACTGCGTGGGACGGGGCCTTCCTTATTGGCAACACAATTTTTCTACCCTGCAAACGTTTTTTCCAGAGCAGTTGGGCCAAATTGAGCTGCAACAGTTTTATAAGGCCATTAACAAGGTACAACCCTCGTTGATACGCACAGAAGCCGATGAGCTTACCTATCATTTTCATGTAATGATACGGTACGAGATTGAAAAGCTATTGATAGAGGGAACCATTGCGGCTAAAGACATACCGGCTTATTGGAACGAACATTACCAGCGGTACTTGGGCGTAGCGGTGCCGGATGACAAAAACGGCTGCTTGCAAGATGTGCACTGGAGCCACGGCAGTTTTGGGTATTTTGCCACTTATAGTATGGGCAGCCTGTATGCCGCCCAGTTATATGCAGCGATACAGCAACAAAATATGTCTGTAGAGCAGGAGATAGCCAACGGTAGTACCCAAAGTGTATTGCAATGGCTACGGCAACAGATACATGCCCATGGCAGGTACTACACATCAGAAGATTTGTGTATCAAAGCCACAGGCAAGCCATTGGATGCCGCTTATTTCATCAACTATGCCACAAAAAAGTACAATGTCGTCTATACTTAGTAAATTGGGGAGCAATCCCAAAATCATTTATCATATGCGGATATTCATTGCTGTAGCCTGCGCCATCGTTTTGTTGTGCGCATCTTGCAAAAAGACCCTTACGGCTGTTGAGCAACGGAGTATATTGGAATTGTATTTTGAACAAAATATCCTCAACCGCGATTTTAAAGTAAGCTATGCCGTTGACAATGGCACCAATCTTACCGCCCAATATGATGGCTACCTGTTCCGCCTACTAAAATCAACGTTGCTCAATGGCCCATTAACGGCCACCAAGGCGGGTGTTACCTACAACGGCACTTGGAGCAGCAACGACGATTACAGCAAATTGGTCATTACGCTGCCCATTTCCCCTGCGGAGTTTGGTTTCTTGATACGGGAATGGAAATTCACCAAGAAAGCAGTGCCCACCATGGAATTGGCACCTTGGGGTTCCTTGGAACCTAAAGTGTTGCACATGGAAAGACTTTAGGCCACCTGCTCAACTTACCCCTTGTATTTACGAAGATTTTACATTATATTTACCTGTTGTAAAGCAGGTGAAGGCGAATCATATTAGGGTTTTCCATCATTTGCCGCACTATTTTCTCTATATCAAAGGTAATATCTAGCTTTATTTGTGCAATTCAGGTATTTGGCACAATTTTTTCGTTAAAATCATGTTAATTGACTATCACAATCGCCCTAAAAAAGTGTTGTGGATCCAATTATTCATAAAAAACAAAGCCAATAAGCCTATGACAGCCAAGTTAAAGACTTTCGTCTGCTGTCTTGTTATAATCAGCTTTGCCCCAACCCTTGCTTCTCGGGCACAATTGGTGGCAAATTTTAGCGGTTCTCCACTAAGTGGGTGTCCGCCACTTGTTGTACAATTTACCGACCAATCTACAGGCAACCCCACCTCTTGGCGCTGGGATTTGGGCAACGGTACCATTTCTTTCTTACAAAATCCTGCAGTTACTTATTTCAACCCCGGTCAATATACCATCAAATTGGTGGTGCGCAATGCCACTGGTGCCGATTCGGTGGTAAAAAGCCAATACGTTACGGTGAACGCTTTGCCAACCGTAGCTTTTATCGCCACGCCTACCACCGGTTGCTACCCTTTGTCGGTACAGTTTACCGACCAAAGTACACCGGGCAGCGGCACTATTTCCACTTGGGAGTGGGATTTTGGCGATGGCAATACCGCCACCACGCAAAACCCCTCGCATGTGTACACGGCTGCTGGCAACTATAATGTAACCCTGCGTATAAGGAACAGCAATGGCTGTGTGCGTACGTTGAGCAAACCGCAGTATATCCAAATCAATAATGGCGTTACGGCCGATTTTACCAACTCGATACCCAATAGCTGTAACCCGCCTGCCAATATCAATTTTCAAAACCTCACTAACGGTACGGGCGTTATTACCTATCAATGGGATTTTGGTGATGGGGGTACTTCCACTTTGCCCAACCCATCACATACCTATGCTACCACGGGCAGCTACACCGTTAGTTTGATTGCCATCAACTCAACGGGCTGTAGGGATACCGTCGTAAAAAACAATGTAATTACCATTGGCAGTGTAAGCGGTTCCTTTACCGCAGCAGATAGTGTGTGTGTAAATGTACCACTTGCCTTTACCAATACTTCCGCACCTGTGCCCGGCGGTGCTACTTGGGATTTTGGCGATGGTACAAGTGCTAGCGGCGTGAATGTACAGCATGTTTACACCGCAGCGGGAACCTACACGGTAAAAATGTTGGCCAATTTTGGGGCCTGTACCGACTCGGCTTTTAAAACCATTACGGTAATAGACAAACCTACGGCGCAGTTCGATTCGCCCAACCCTACCAGTTGCAGCGTACCGCATACCGTTAGTTTTACCAATACCACTACTGGGGCCGTTAGTTACCAATGGAATTTTGGCGATGGCACTACATCTACAGCATTGGCCCCCTCACATACGTACAGCACTTTTGGTAACTATACAGTAACCCTTATCGCTACCAATGCGTATGGCTGTAGCGATACATTGGTAAAAACCGATTTTGTAAAACTGCAGGCCACCGATGTTCAAATCAACAACCTGCCCAGCAATGGTTGCGCACCCTTGAGCCGTCTGTTTAGCGCTACGGTAACCACCGTTGATCCGGTGGTGAGCTATCAATGGAATTTTGGGGATGGCAATACGGGTACCGGTGCCACCCCTACGCATGTGTACACCGTTGCAGGCGACTACACGGTGTCGGTAATCATTACCACGGCCAGCGGTTGTACCGATACGGCTACGGTGGTAAATGGCATCAGTGTAGGGGTTAAACCAACGGCCAACTTTAGTGCTACGCCCAGGGATGTGTGCGCCAAGATGCCCGTGTTCTTTACCGATCTATCTACTGGCAATATTACGCAGTGGCTTTGGAGCTTTGGCGATGGTGGTTCATCTACCCTGCAAAACCCCAATTATCAATATCAGGACACCGGTTATTTTGATGTGCAACTGATTATCTGGAACAACGGTTGCCCCGATAGTATAAAGTTCACCGATTATATTTATGTAAAACCGCCCATTGCCCGGTTTACCGATACCTTCAACTGCGGCAACCCTTGGCTAATTACTTTTATCGATCAGTCGATTGGTGCAGATCAGTGGTTTTGGGATTTTGGCGACGGCACCACTTCTAACACACAAAACCCGGTACATACTTATGCCAGTACGGGTACTTATACAGTAAAGCTACGGGTGGTGAACCTTAGTACCGGTTGCGATTATGAAACGGAGCAGGTAATAAGAATCATGAATGAAAAAGCACAGTTTACGGCTGCGGATACTGTGGTCTGTCGTGGAAATGCGGTGGCGTTCAATGCGCTGGGCAATAATGCGGCCAATATAGCCGAATACGCTTGGAGCTTTGGTGATGGTGTGGTAGTCATGGGTGGGCCGCTCATCGCTACAACGGTTTCGCATATATATCCGCTGGCGGGCACCTACACGGTGCAATTGATTGTAAGGGACAATGCGGGTTGTACCGATACCTTGGTGAAGCCTTTGTACATAAGGGTAAATGGCCCCACGGCCGATTTTGCGCCCACGGTGCCGGGCAGTTGCCTCAACAGTGCGGTTACCTTTGCCGATGGCTCTGTAAGCGATGGCATCAACCCCATACAACAATGGATTTGGAATTATGGTGATGGCAATGCGGATACCTTAACCGCACCGCCCTTTCTGCATACTTATGCTACGGCGGGGGTATATACCGTAAGCCTCCATATTACCGATACCTTGGGTTGCAGGGACAGTATTACCAAAGTGAGTTTGTTGGTGATATCCAAACCCGTTGCCGATTTTACCACACCCGATACCTTATCATGCCCCAATCGGCCCATCAGCTTTGTGAGCCAATCAACAGGCCCCAACCTTATTTATCAATGGAATTTTGGCGATGGCAATACGGGTACCGGTCCCAATCCCATACACAATTATTTGGCGGATGGTATTTACAATGTAAAATTGGTCATCATCGATCAGTATGGCTGTACCGATTCCATCAGCAAACCGGCTTATGTAACCATTATTTCGCCCATTGCCAATTTTACCATGAGCGATTCAGTTACCACTTGCCCGCCCATGTTGGTGCAGTTTACCAATACTTCTACCATTTCCAGTACCATCAGTTGGGATTTTGGCGATGGCACTTCGGCGCAAGTGGCCAACCCTTCACATTTTTACAATAACCCCGGCACTTATATTGTACGCTTGTCCGTTACCGGGCCGGGCGGCTGTAGCGATAGCAAACAAAAAACAGTGGTGGTGCGTGGCCCGCAGGGCAGTTTTACTTACAACCCCGCAACGGGCTGTAACCCACTTACCATCGGCTTTACGGCTACTACCATCGACCGGCTTTCTTTTATCTGGGACTTTAATGACGGTACTACCATCAGCACTACCGATTCGATTATGCAACACACGTATACCAATGCGGGTGTGTATGTTCCTAAAATGATATTGGTAGATACCAGCGGTTGCCAAGTGCCCATTACGGGTTTGGATACCATTAAGGTAAATGCCGTGCTTGCCAATTTTGATCAAGATGGATTTACGCTTTGCGATTCAGGGTATGTTGACTTTACCGATTTGTCGCAGAGCAATGATGTAATTGTGGGCTATGCTTGGGATTTTGGCGATGGTGCCACATCCACCCAGCAAAACCCGGTACATTACTATTCGGTTTCTGGATTGTATCAACCGCAATTGATTGTAACTACACTTACGGGTTGTAAGGACACCATTGCACAGCCTACGCCCATGCGTATCGTTGCCTCGCCACAGGCGGCCATCGGTGCAACGCCCAATGGCTGTGCTCCGCTTACGGCCACTTTCAACGCCAGTCTGTTGGTGCCCGATACTTCGGCCATGAATTGGCAATGGACATTCGGCAACGGTACCGTGTCCAATTTGCAAAGCCCCTCACCACAGTTGTTTACCGTGGCGGGCAATTATGCGGTACAATTGATTGCAACCAATAGCAGCGGTTGTAAGGATACGGTCAATACCACCATTGCTGCATTTCTGGTGCCTACGGTAAGCGCAGGGCTGGATACCCTTATTTGCCAAGGTGTGGGTACAACGCTTACGGCTACCGGAGCTGCCACTTATACTTGGACGCCTGTGCTGGGCCTCAGTTGCATCAACTGTCCCAACCCCATCGCTACGCCCGATTCTATAACCAATTATATTGTAGAAGGTTCAACTGCTCAAGGCTGCCGTGCCAAAGATACGGTGCAGGTTAGGGTGAAATATCCTTTCGCAATGGGTGCTAGCTTGGGCGATACGCTGTGCAGGGGCGGTTCGGTAAGGTTGTTTGCCCAAGGAGCTTACAGCTATTCTTGGTCACCAGCAACGGGGCTCAACAATGCCAATATCGCCACGCCACTGGCTATCCCTACCACTACCACACTTTATCGGGTAATTGGTACCGATGATAGGGGTTGTTTTAAAGATACGGCTTATGTGCCCATCATGGTGTATCCCATACCCACAGTAAATGCGGGGGCCGATATTACCATCAATGCGGGACAAACGGCCGATCTGATGCCCACCTTGTCGCCCGATGTTACCAATGTAACTTGGACGCCCACCACGGGTGTGTTCCGCACCAACTACCCTGGCATTACGGTTAAGCCTAAAGAAACTACGCAATATACCATTGAAGTAGAAAATCCCGGTGGCTGCAAGGCCAGGGATCAGGTAATGGTATTTGTTATTTGCGATGGGGCTAATGTGTTTATACCCAATACTTTCTCGCCCAATGGCGACGGTGCCAATGATGTGTTCTATCCAAGGGGCACGGGTCTGTTCAGCATCCGCAGCCTGCGCATCTTCAACCGCTGGGGCGAAGTGGTATTTGAAAAAAATAATTTCAATCCCAACGATGTTTCCGCTGCTTGGGACGGGACTTACAAAGGAACGAAACTCAACCCCGATGTGTATGTATATACCGTGGACATTGTGTGCGATAATAGCAGTGTGCTAAGTTTTAAGGGGAATGTGGCCCTGATCCTATAACGGGGATTCATGTGATTGTGTGATGGGCATGATTGGTTGACGGGGATTAGTGTGATGGCCATGATTGCAGAAGTGGTAGGGTGGGGCATTTTACATAGGCTTTGGTTTTATGAATAATAAGGGGCGACCATTTTTGGTTGCCTTTTTTACTTTGATTTATGTGATTGTGTGATTGCTGCTGTTAGGAGGGGTCGGTTTTTATAGATGCGGGATGCTTCATTATTGATTATTTATTATTCATTATTTGGCGCAGAGCACCACCAAGTTGTAAATCCCGCTATAGGCGGTGGCCGTAGGCATGGCATTCTTCACTATTCATTATTCAATGCCGTTTAGGTAAGAAGTAGCTTAACCCCGAAGGGGTGCAAGTATTCTAGAAGATGCAACAAGTTGAGGGGAGAACCCCGAAGGGGTGACACAATTCTACCGCCATAAAACGTTAACTAAACGACATTGATTCATTATTGCCAAATACCCAATAGCAGGTATGGCACCGTTAATAAAATAAGCCTACCTTTAAAACATAGTCTTAAAATTGGTAGTATGCTCAATTTATTTTTAGATGTAGTTGCCGATCCAAGCTTTATGGAGCGCAATGGTAGGTTGGTATGGGTAATAGTGGCCTTGCTGGCCATAGGCGGCTTAGTGGCCCTCTTTGTTTGGAAAAAAAGAAAGCAGCAACGGCAAGGTGAACAGCCCAATCAACCCAATCAAAAACCATAATATGCAAACGGGACTGTCTATTCCTTTTTTTGCAGATGCGGCCATGCCGATATGGATGATGGGGGTTGGATGGCGGATAGATGGTGGAGAATCCAATCCCCAGCCCCCAGTATCTAGTATCTGGATGGCGGATACCGTTTACATTATTTATTCGGCGCAAACGCAACAAAAAAACCTAATGCCTATCCCGTAACCATGCCCCTTATTTATTATTTTTTGTTAACATTGGTGCTGGAACTGCCTTGGGTGTATTTCTTTTTTAAAAAGGAAATGCCTTTTGCCTTGGTAGTGGCTTTATTGCTCAATTTATTTACTTGGCCGCTATTGCATGTATTGCTGTATTACACGGGTATCAACATCAATGTGTTGGAATTGGGTGTAGCACTTACGGAGGGTCTGGGCTTTTGGCTGCTACTGCCCTGTCGCTGGCAAAAAGCATGGGGCTTGGCTTTTTTGGCCAATGGATGTAGTTACGGGTTGGGGCTGTTGATCAATCAATTTATTGTATGACGGAGATGTATCTTACATATCAACGGTTTAACGATGCACAGTCGATAGAGGCCTTGGCCGCTTTTTTACAAGCGCACCAAATTGATTTCCGCATGGAGGAGGCTTCTGCCGGTGGGCTCAACGATGCCATATTAGGGATATTGGCACCTAAGGATTTTCGATTGAAACTGAAGCAGGCCGATTTTAAAAAAGTGGATGTACTGTTGCAAGCATATTATCGGGATGCATTGGACAACTTGCCAGCCGACTATTATCTGTACCAATTTACCGACATGGAATTAAAGGAAATCATAGCCAAACGGGATGAATGGGGCGTATTGGATTTTGTGTTGGCCCAGCAGTTGTTGCAGCAAAGGGGCGTATCCTTGGATGAAGGATCGGTAGCGGCCATGGAGCAGCAAAGGCTAGCCGATTTGGCAAAACCCGAAAGTACAGGCGGCAGTTGGGTGATTGTGGGATATGCAAGTGTTTTTTTAGGTAGCCTCATCAGTTTTGCCCAACTAAAGGGGCTTTTATCCCTGCATGATAATATGGTACATGCCGACTTGCTGGGTGGGATAATCGGCGTATTTACTGGCTACAGTTTAACCATGAAGAAAACCTTGCCCAATGGTGAGCGGGTAGATGCCTATGATGCTGCAACCCGGCAACATGGAAAATATATATTGCGATTATCGATCGCCATGTTGCTGCTATGGAATATTTGTAAATTTTATCTTTGGTATATGGCATGAGTGGCGAACAACGTACATATAAACAACCACTGTACTGGGGCCTGCTCCACGGCATCAACGACTTTGCGGCGGGTTATATGTTGGCCCACTACATGCCGCAGCAGGGATCAACCAATGGTTTTTTGTTATTGGTGTTATATGCCATCATTGGCTTTGGCGGTCAGTTGCCGGTAGGCTTTTGGCTCGACAGCCGCAAGCAGTTGAAACCATTTGTATGGGCATCGCTGCTGTTGTTGCCCCTGGGCATGATTGCCTATGGTGTACATGCGCCCACGGGTATCATCATTGCGGGCCTATCATCGGCTTGGCTGCATGTAACAGGCGGTACGGTTTGTCTGCAACAACGCAACGACAAAGCGGGACCCTTGGCCCTTTTTACGGCACCGGGTGTGCTGGGGCTTACCTTGGGCGGGGCCTTGGGCAGTATGGGGTATGAGGTGCTTTGGGTGGCCTTGGCGGCAACAGTGCTGATAAGCTGGTTTGTGTTGCGCAGCCCTATGCCAACCTATCAAAAGCCTGCACAACCGCAGCCCCAACTGGATGCGCATGACTGGCTGATGCTGGGCATTTTGGTGGTGATGTGTTTTCGGTCTTTTTTGTTTGATGTGATCAACCAAGTAGCGCACCTGCATCCCAGCGGTATCATCATTATTGGTATCAGTGCCTTTGCTGGCAAGATCATCGGTGGTTATGCTGCCGATGCAATCGGTTGGAAAAAATATGTGTACATCAGTCTGCCCTTGGCATTGCTACTGTTTCAGTTTGGCAAACAAAATATCGTGGCTTTGTCGTTTGGGGTAGCTTGTTTGCAAAGCTCGGTTCCCATTACTTTGATGTTGATGGCCCGCAGCCTGCCGCTTTACCCAGCCACCGCTACGGCGCTGAGTTTGGGTACCAGTGTAGCCTTGGCAGGGCTGCCTTTGTACATGGCTTCTAGTGGCGCAATGGTGCATTGGTTTCAAAACAACTGGGCCAGTCTTGGATTTTTTGTATTCATATTGGCATTGGCCTATATCTTACTAAAATTTTTTCCCCGCAAAATATCGGTGCCGGAACCGCATTCATAACCGATAATATGTATGCCTGCGGCTGGATGCAATAAAGAAAACGGAATAACACTTAATGCAACATAACCCTGTTTTTAATTGTCCTATGCATGGATAGTATTTGGCTCACAAATGTATAACTGGTAAAACCGCTTTATGCCTCAACCGTCTTTTGATAACTGGACAGTTGTATTCCTTTTTTTCGCCATGCTGGCCTTTTTATTGGGCCTTTTTTTCATCATACGCATTGTCCCGGCAAAAAAGGCCAACCGATTGTTGGGGATCTATATCATTTTATTTGGTGTGGCGATGGTGGAGTATGTGCTTTATTGGACGGGTTATATCGAGCGGTTTGGTTTTATGAAGGGAATATCTATTTGCTCGCCCTTTGTTTTTGGGCCGCTGCTGCTGCTGTACCTCAAAACGGTATTTGACAATGCTGAAACTGCGGCAAAAGAAAGCCGGCATTTTATACCATTTATAGTACTCTTTGTTTTTTCAACACTGATCAACCGATCGAATACGGTGTTTAACTTTTTGGGAGGGGTCCGCTTTTACCATGCCTATTTTCTTATCTTGGTTTGGGTCAGCTTGGTGCACATGGCGGGCTACGGTATGGCGATGCTTTGGTTGATAAAACGGCAGGGCGGTGCGGCTGCGGTAAAAAAATGGGCCTATTGGATGGTGGGCTTTTTTTGGTTGCTGCTAGCCGGACATTTAACGTATTACATACTATCCCGCTTCCCGTTTTTTAATGTGGCTTGGGATTATTTTATATCGGGTATTATGGCTGCGGCCGTGCTTTGTACCGCTTGGTTCGGCTTTGCCCATCCCGCTATTTTTCAGGGCTACCCCATGGGCCAATCCATCAGTTCGCCCCCATTGGTGCTACAGTCGGAGCAAGCAATGGCTTTGGCCCATCAAGCCAAGCCGCCTACAGCCGACCAAGAAAGGCCAGCGGCACGGTATAAAAATTCTGGGTTAACGCCCGATTTGGCCAAAAAGATTGCAGCCAAGCTGGCCGCCCTCATGGAAAAGGATAAAGTATATCGGGAAAATGATATTTCCTTGGATAAGTTGGCAGCCTTGCTCCATGTAAGCCGGCACCAGCTTTCGCAGGTAATCAACGAACAGTATCAAGTCAATTTTTTTGAGTACATCAATACCCTCCGTATCGAAGAAGCCAAACAAATGCTAACCGAAAAAACCAAGCAGGAACTCAATGCCATTGAAGTGGCTTATTGGGTGGGTTTCAACAACAAAGTGTCGTTTACCAATGCCTTTAAAAAAGCGACCGGCCTCACACCGGCACGCTATCGCCAGCAAAAAGGTTAACCTTTATCGGGTTTGTCCGCATCGCCTTTTTCATGGGCTACGTTTGTTGGGCAAACGGATTTTCGTTTGCGCTATTTTTTAACAATTTAAAACAAACGAAAATGAAAAAATTACATGCCAAAGAGATGAAGCAAATCAAAGGTGGTAATGTGGAGCCGCCTTGCACAGATCCTGCATGTGCCTGCATACGCAGGTGCCAGCGGATTTTCGTATTATGTACCAACAATGGCGGCACCGATTGTGATAGCCAACATGCGGCTTGTGTAGCTATTTGTTAGGTAATCCTTGGCCCTGGCTTTTAGGGCCTTGCCGACAATGTTAACGGGGCGGTTTTATAAACCGCCCCGTTTTATGATTCGTCCCTTCCTATTTTTTATTGGGCAAGTTTCAGCTTTACGGTTTTCAACTGCTGCCGATACGCCATTTCGCCGCCTTCCTTGGTCAATTGTTGCAAGGGGATATTGCGTGCTACATGGATATCCAGCATTAGTTTTTCACCTTTTTGGCGGGCCAGTTGCTTAGCCGGTATTTCCACGGCATATTGGTTGCCCGTAACCTCATGGCTGATGGAAAAAGTGGAATCCGTGGCCGAAGAAGAAACCTCGATGCGGTCGCCGGGTTGTAGGGTGCTGCCGTCAAAGGACAGGGTAAGGCCCTGCTGCTTGCTAGCGGTACTGGGCACTGTGCTCAGCTTAACGGGCAGAAAGGCAAACCCATTTTCATACTTTTTGCCATTGATATCGGTAAATACAAATTTGTGGTTACCGACAAATTGGCTTGCAGGTTGCGATAATTCGTAAAAAGCACCGCCATATTTGCTGCTATCCACTTTTATGGCCTGGCCGTCTAATTGTATGCTGCTGGGGCTGTTCAGCACCAAAGTGGTGCCGTTGCTGCCGCCAAAGCGGAATTGGGCCTGCAGCTCCACCTTGCCATCGCTTTCATTGTAGCGGATATGGTAGTGCTGGTACACGGTTTCCGGAGCTACATCCTTGCTATTGCCGATTTCGTTGCTCGTACAGGCTCCAATGGCCAGTAGCAGGCCGGTGAGGGGGAGAAAACGCTTGAATTGGGTCATTATACTTGATTTTGTATGATTAAGAATATGCAAATGTGCAAATATGCAAATGTGCAGATGCCGGAGGCCAAGCGGAACGCATGGTGCAAAAGGGCCGTTTTTATGTCAAACGCCTTAAACAATGGTTTCAAAATGGGGCTTACTTTTTTTACCGCACAGCCCAGCTATCCAGCTATCAGCCCACTTATGCGGCTTTTGGCCGGTTTTCCGCTAATCCTTATGCCCTGTAACGCATCAATACTACCATTTGCCTATTTATCCAGTTTTTGTAAATTATCCAACTTTTGTATACGGTACCGCCTCACTATTTGCATATTTGCACATTTGCACATCAGCACATTAACCTCTCAGCACATTAACCTATTTGCACATCAGCACATTAACCCGTACCTTTGCCCCCCTGCCAATTTGGCCTTAGCTGGGTTTCCAGCACCATATTTGACAGCGTAAAAATCATTATTTTAAAATTATTAAGCAATACCCAATAACACGGAATTTATGCTAGGCTTCATATCGAAATTATTTGGTGGTAATAAAAGCGAAAAAGACGTAAAACAGTTGATGCCGCAGGTAGAACTGATTAAAAAGGCATTCGACGGCGCTCAATCGCTTACCAACGACCAGTTGCGCAACAAAACCGCTGAATTTAGGCACCGCATCAAAGAACATCTGTCCGGTATCGATGCCGAGATAGCCGCTAAAAAACAGGCTGCGGAAGATTTGCCCATTAGCGATATCAATGGCCGCGACTTGATCTATAAAGAAATAGACGAACTAAAAAAAGACCGTGACGCCCAGATAGAAGTGGTGCTGAAGGAAATTTTGCCCGAAGCGTTTGCCGTGGTAAAAGAAACCAGTCGCCGCTTTAAAGAAAACGAAACCGTAGAAAGTACCGCCACCGAATTAGATAAAGAATTGGCAGCCAAAAAAGGCCATATTACTATCGAGGGCGACAAGTCGCTGTACAAAAACAGTTGGACGGCCGCTGGCGGATTGGTACAATGGAACATGGTACACTACGATGTACAGTTGATTGGTGGTAGCGTGTTGCACGATGGTAAAATTGCCGAGATGGCCACGGGTGAGGGTAAAACCTTGGTGAGTACCCTGCCTGCCTATTTGAATGCTTTGGCTGGCGAAGGAGTGCACATCGTTACGGTGAACGATTACTTGGCCCGACGTGATAGTGAATGGAACGGCCCCATCTTTGAATGGCTGGGCCTGCGGGTAGATTGCATCGACAAACATGAGCCCAACAGCGATGCCCGTCGCAATGCCTACAATGCCGATATTACTTACGGTACCAATAACGAATTTGGCTTCGACTATCTCCGCGATAACATGGTGCACAGCCCCGATGAAATGGTGCAACGCAAGCACCATTACGCCATGGTGGATGAAGTGGATAGTGTATTGATTGACGATGCCCGTACGCCCCTGATCATCAGCGGGCCCGTGGGACATAATGATAATACCCAGCAATTCTTCGACCTGAAACCTAGGATTGAGAAATTGGTGGATGCACAACGAAAAGCGATCAATGCCTTTTTGGTGGAAGCCAAGAAGAAAATTGCCGAAGGCAATGACGACCCCAAAGATGGTGGTTTGGCGCTGATGCGGGCACATCGTGGCTTGCCTAAAAACACCGCTTTGATCAAGTATTTGAGCGAGTCGGGCATTAGGGTAAAACTGCAAAAAGTAGAGAACTACTATTTGGCCGATCAGCAAAAAGAAATGCCCAAGGTTGACCAAGAATTGTTTTTCCATATTGATGAAAAGAACAACCAAGTGGATCTTACCGAAAAGGGCTTGAACCTGATTACCCGTTCGGGCGAGGATCCTGAGTTCTTCATTCTGCCGGATATTTCAACCAAACTGGACGCTATAGAAAAAACGGATTTGTCGGCAGAGGAAAAATTACAACGCAAAGAAAACCTGCTGAACGAATATGCCATCAAGTCCGACCGTATCCATACGGTGCAACAATTGCTAAAAGCCTACACCCTTTTTGATAGGGATGTGGAGTATGTGGTGTTGCAAGACACCGCTTCTGGCGAATTGGCGGTGAAGATTGTGGATGAGCAAACCGGCCGTATCATGGAGGGCCGCCGCTACAGCGATGGTTTGCACCAAGCCATAGAAGCCAAAGAAAACGTGAAGATTGAAGCGAGTACACAAACCTACGCCACGGTAACTTTACAGAACTACTTTAGGATGTACCATAAGCTGGCCGGTATGACCGGTACAGCCGAAACGGAAGCTTCCGAACTGTGGAGCATTTACAAGTTGGATGTGGTAAACATCCCCACCAACCTTAAAATAGTTCGTAAGGATGAGCAAGACTTGGTATTTAAAACCAAGCGTGAAAAATACAAAGCCGTTATCGACGAAATAGAAAAACTGCGCAATGAGGGCCGTCCCTCACTGGTAGGTACCACATCGGTGGAAGTGAGTGAATTGCTCAGCCGCACGTTGAAACAAAAAAATATTCCGCACAATGTATTGAATGCCAAGCAGCACGCCAGGGAAGCCCAAATTGTGGCTGAAGCAGGTTTGGCAGGCGCCGTAACCATTGCCACCAACATGGCAGGCCGTGGTACGGATATCAAGCTGGGCCCTGGTGTAAAAGAAGCGGGCGGTTTGGCCATTTTGGGCACCGAGCGCCACGAAAGCCGCAGGGTAGATAGGCAGTTGCGTGGCCGTGCCGGTCGCCAAGGCGATCCCGGTAGCTCACAATTTTTTGCCTCGCTGGAAGATGACCTGATGCGTATGTTTGGTAGTGAGCGTATCGCTTCTTTGATGGACCGTATGGGTTACAAAGAAGGAGAAGTGATACAGCACAGTATGATCAGCAAGAGCATTGAAAGGGCGCAGAAAAAAGTGGAGGAAAACAACTTTGGCATCCGTAAGCGTTTGCTGGAGTATGATGATGTAATGAACAAGCAGCGCACCGTGGTGTATGGCAAGCGTAACCACGCTTTGTTTGGAGAAAGGCTGGCGCTGGACTTGGACAATGCGTTTTATTCCGTAGCAGAAGGTTTGGTAAACTCTTGCAAGGAAGGAGCCGATATTGAAGGCCTGAAACTGGCCGCCATTGTGAACTTTGGCATTGATACCACCATCACCAAGGAAGAGTTGGAGCATGATGATGCCAACCAACTTACCGAAAAATTATACACAGAGGCGATTGAACAGTACGAGCGCAAGAGCAAAGCGATCATTGAGCAAACCATGCCCATCATTGGCAATATCCGCAAGGAGCAGGGGGCGCATATCCTCAATGTGCCATTTAGCGATGGACGCAAGGTTATCCAAGCCTTGGCCAATTTGGATAAATATTTTGCCACCGATGGTAGGGAGCTGGTGAATGCCTTGGAACGCAGCATTACGCTGGCCTTGATTGACGATGCTTGGAAAGAGCATTTAAGGGCGATGGATGACCTGCGCCACAGCGTACAAACGGCAGGATACGAACAAAAGGATCCTTTGGTCATTTATAAAATAGAAGCGTTTGAAGCCTTTAAGGTGATGAACGATACGGTGAACAAAGACATTGTGAGTTTCTTATGCCATGCCATCATACCGGTAGAGCAAACCAATGCCGGGCAGATCAGGGAAGGCCGTCAACAGAAGACCGATATGAGCAAGATGCGACAACGCAAGGAAGAATTTGCAGGCGGCGGTGGCCCCGAAATGTTGAGCCAGGAGAACGATTACCACGATCCTTCACCACCGGTAAAACAAGAGCCGATTAGGGTAGAAAAAGCCCCCGGCCGCAACGACCCTTGTCCTTGTGGAAGTGGTAAAAAGTTTAAGCAGTGCCACGGTAAGGATTTGTAGTAGACCGTTGGCCGTTAGCCGTTGACCGTTGGCCGGAAATCGAACGATGATAAGAAAATAGAAGCGTCTGCGAGAGCGGGCGCTTTTTTTGTTCGGTCAGTATCTTGTAGGGGTGTCTGGCAGTGTCTCGTATTGATTGTGGCCACATCTGACCAAACTCACTTTCTTCCGAATTATTCTTTGCTGGATACAGAGGCAGTTAAGCGATAAAACTTTGGGTTTGACCCCAATCACCATCTCCCAAAAAAACCTACCTTTACTGCATATAGCAAATACCCAAGTGTATGAAAATAATATACGTTGCTTTACTCGCTTGTCTCATTCCCCAACTAGTTAATGCACAATTTTCGCCGGCCTCGCAATGGACTTTTGTAAGGGGCGACCAACGCATGCCTTATGCGGCTGTGTACGGCACCATGGGCGTGGCCGATGTAATGAACACGCCCGGTGGCCGTAAGGGCGCCGCTTATTGGACCGACAATGTGGGCAACGCTTGGTTTTATGGCGGTGAATCCAATGTGTTTCCCGGTTACAGTGGCTACAGCAATGATTTGTGGAAATACAATATTGCCAACAATACTTGCACATGGATAAAGGGCAGCCAAAGCAACACGCAGCGGCCCATTTATGGCACACAAGGGGTACCCGATATGGCCAATACACCCGGTGGCCGCATACACGCCACGGCCTGGACAGATGCCAGTGGTCAACTTTGGCTCTTTGGCGGCCTTTGCTATGGGTTTGATCCCAACAACAATAGTTCTACCATACTGGGCCTGCGCAATGATTTGTGGAAGTACGACCCCGTCTCTAATAGCTGGACATGGATAAAGGGCGACACCACTACCTATCAAGCGGGCAGTTACGGTACAAAGGGGGTGCCCGATATGGCCAATAGGCCACCTTTTAGGGAGCAGGCCAGCGGCTGGGCAGATGGAAATGGTAATCTTTGGCTCTTTGGCGGCAATGGTAGCCGCAACAATATCAGTTTTTCCATAAACTATAACGACCTATGGCGGTACAACATTGCTACCAATACTTGGACATGGATGAAAGGTGAAAATACGCAGGAGCAAAATGGCACTTATGGCACCCAAGGCACAGCCAACATCAACAACAACCCACCTTCAAGGGCGCATGCCACTACTTGGACGGATGCCACGGGCAAACTGTGGCTCTTTGGCGGCAGACGGGCCAATTACAATCCATTGGACCAACTGAACGACCTCTGGCGCTACGATCCGGCCACCAATATGTGGACATGGATGAAGGGGGCCAATACTTTCAATCAGTCGGGGCAATATGGCACCCAGGGCACACCCAATACCAATAACCGGCCAGGGGCCCGCACCACGGCCAACAGTTGGCGGGATGCCGCTGGCGACCTCTGGCTTTATGGCGGCTATGGGGTTGACGTGGGTACCTATGGTTTGCTGGGCGATTTATGGCGCTACAATATTGCCTCCAACAATTGGACTTATATGAGTGGCTATATACCGGTGAACCAGCGGGGCTTTTATGGCACACGCAGCATGCCTACAGCCGCTAACAAGCCCCCTGGCCGGGAAAAAGCAGTTAGCTTCAACGATGCTGCTGGCAATTTTTATTTGTTGGGCGGCAACAGCTACAACAACCTTTCTAATGGGATGACAAACGATATTTGGCGTTATAACCCAGCGTCTGGCCAGTGGACATGGCTGCATGGCGATACGGCTTATTATCTCAGGTCGGTTTATGGCACGGCGGGTGTAGGCAACCCCCGTACACAGCCCGGTATCAGGAGGGATGCTACGACTTTTAAAGATAACAATGGCAACCTTTGGATGTTTGGTGGCAATGGTACCGACTCGTTGAACGAGGGTACGCTGAATGATTTGTGGCGTTATAATATTGCCAGTAATCTTTGGACATGGGTGAAGGGCGACAAGCTCCGTGATATAAACGGTGTATATGGCACCAAGGGCACTGCTGCAGGGGGTAATAAGCCAGGCAGCAGGTATGGGGCATCAGGCTGGACAGATAAATCGGGCAATTTTTGGTTATTTGGTGGGCAAGGCTATTCGGTCAGTTCATCCGGTTTTTTGAACGATTTGTGGCGGTACAGTCCTTCAACAGGACAATGGACATGGATAAACGGTAGCAACTTGGAAAGTAGGCCGTCCACTTATGGTACACAAGGTATTCCCGCTGCTGCCAACACGCCGGGCGGAAGGCGGAGTGCGATTACCTGGACGGACACCAGTGGTAACTTTTGGTTGTTTGGCGGTTACGGCTATGCCAACGGCTTGTTGGGCGTTGATCAATGTGCCGATCTGTGGCGCTATGATATTGCCACCAACCAATGGACATATATGAAAGGCTCCATGCTGGTGAACGAACGGGGCGCTTATGGCAACTATAGAACAGAGGATGCTGCCAACAGACCCGGGGCAAGGAGTTCCGCCGCTGCTTGGACGGATAAAAATGGATACTTGTGGATGCAGGGCGGTGAAGGTTATGGCGCTTCCTTTTCTGGGTATCTGAATGATATGTGGCGGTACAATCCGGGCACCAACAATTGGACATGGATGAATGGTGGGCAAACCGTAAATCAACCGGAAATTTATGGCACCAAAGGGGTGGGCGACCCCACCAATAGGCCATCGGGAGCCTATAGTGTGGCCTTTAGCGATACGGCAGGCCATTTTTATATGGCTACCGGTTACAATGGTTACAACTACCCGCTTGGTGTTGTGAATGTTTATAGCAGGGTATGGCAATACAACACCAATACCAATGAGTGGACCTGGATAAAAGGAGATACAACGGCGAGCGGTTCCCCCAACTTTGGCGTGCAGGGTATACCTGCACCGGGCAATGACCCTGGTGGCCGCTACCAAGCTGCCGGATGGGTGGACACTTCGGGCAATTTTTGGTTGTACAGTGCCCTCACCAACGATTTATGGCGATTGGGAAATGACGAAGCCAAAACAGTGATTTGCGCTGGTGGCAATACCGTATTGCGCTCATTTGTATCGGGTACTACCTATCAATGGCAGGTAAACACAGGTAGCGGCTTCGTCAATATTACCGATGGCCCCAATTATAGTGGGTCGGCTACCGCGGCATTGCAGTTGACGGCCATACCTGCTGCTTGGGCCAATTACCGATACCGTTGTGTGGTAAATGGGTTGCCCGATGCTGCCCAAGGGCTTGCCCTCACCAATACATGGAAAGGCGGTACAAACGATGCTTGGGAAAACCCGGCCAACTGGAGCTGCGGTACGGTGCCCGATGCCAACACACAAGTTGTGATCGGCAGTGGCACATTGGTTATCCGCTCCAATGTAAATATCCAAACACTACGGCTTTCGCCCGGTGTAAACCTCTCCATTGATCCAGGGTTTACGCTGACTGTGTTGCAGTAAGGCTTTTTTTATGGATTGTAAGCGGTAAGGGTGTTAACAATTGGGTGTAAAAAAGCTTTTCTCCCACTTAGCCCTTATATTTGTCAAAACTGCACGCATTACATTATGCTTTATAAAATCCTCACCGTAGCTGGCCTGGCCACATTTGAAATTTATGCCGCCATTCCGGCGGGCTTTGCCATGTCGCTGCCCTCATGGGTGATAGCGTTAGCCAGTATTGTAGGCGGTATTGTCGGGGCTTTGGCCGCTACTTTTTTGGGTGAAAGGGTAAAAGCATGGGTGGCCCGCTACCGCAAACCCAAGCCGCCCAAGCCCATTCCCGCAAAACCCAGTTTGGCCCACCGTATCTGGGACAAATACGGTATTATTGGTTTGGGTATTATTGGCACTTCCCTTATTGGTGCGCCTTTAAGTATCGCCGCAGGGGTAGGGTTGAATGTGCCGCTGCAACGCCTGTTGTTTTGGTGTTGTATAGGTATTGTGCTCCGCTGTTTGGTATTTACCTATATTGGGCATTTTGCTTTGCATATCCTATAATACAGGGACACGGATTAAGGCTGATTTCACTGATTACACGGATTTTTTATCAAAGATTAAGTCTGATTGCACGGACCTGCCTGACGGCAATCAAGTTACACGGATTTTTTTACCACGGATTAAGACGGATTGCACGAATTACACGGATTCTATTACTGCGGATGAAAGATAAGTGTATGGATTTTATTGCCGCTTATTCGTCATTCAACATTCACCGTTCTACATTCTTTTGGTACACGAATTTTTTTTACCACGGATTACGACTGATTGCACTAATTACACGAATTACTATATCTCAAATTGGGAGGGTTGGTTGGGCTACACGGATTTATTTCTAGTATCCAGTATCTGCTATCCAGCCATACCTACGGCTCGGTGTCGGCAAAGCCTCCACATCCAGTATCCAGCATCTAGCATCAAGTATCCACTTTCAACTTTCACCTTTCAACTCTCCACTTCCCAAAAAGCTTTCCTTCATCTTCTCCAACAAATCCGTTTCAATCATGCGTTGGGCAATACGGATCATGTTTTTAAAGGCGGCTTCATGGGAAATGCCATGGCCGATGATAACGGGTTTGGCTACGCCCAGTACGGGTACACCGCCATAGCTTTCAAAGTTGAATCTATCGAAATGTTCGTCTTGGATATTACGGCGTTGCACAATATCATAAATGCTTTCGGCCAATTTCAGTACCACATTACCGGTAAAACCATCGCATACCATTACATCCGCTTTGTCCAGCAAAATATCCCGGCCTTCCACATTGCCCGTAAAGTTGATATGCGTATTGGCTTTCAGCAAAGGGTAGGCGGCTTGGGCCAGTATATTGCCCTTGCCCTCTTCTTCGCCCAAATTTACCAAACCCACGCGGGGCGATGGTACATTTAAAATATGTTGGGCAAACAGCGAACCCAATGTAGCAAATTGGTTCAGGTTTTCGGGTTTACAATCGGCATTGAGGCCCACATCTACCAACAAACCCAACTGTCCGTTCTCACGGGGCATGTAGGCACCGATGGTCGGGCGCAGTACGCCTTCAATGGCTTTGATGCTAAAGAGGGCGCCCACCATCATGGCACCGGTATTGCCGGCACTGATGAAGGCATCGGTTTTGCCCGTGGCCAATAAATGAAAGCCGATAGCGATGGAAGATTGTTGTTTTTCTTTAAGGGCCTTGGTAGGATGCTCGTTCATTTCTATCACTTCTGGCGCATGCACCAGCGTGTAACTGCCAGCGGGTAGGGGATATTGTTCCAGCAAGGGTGCCACTTGGGCCTCATCGCCAATCAATACCAAATGCACATCGGCAGGGGCAGCCGCCAAAAAACTGGCTGCACCTTTCACTGCTTCTAGGGGAGCGTGGTCGCCGCCCATCATATCCAGGCCTATTCGCATCATACCAATAAAATAAAAAATTCCAAATCCGGCACCCAGTAGCTGGATACAGGATTCAGAATCTTAAAATTAAGGAAATTTATTATGCTTTTAGCGGGGCTTTTTCTGCCACCAACTTGCCTTTGTAGTACAATTTGCCTTCGCTTACATGCGCACGGTGGCGTACATGCACTTCACCTGTTGTAGGATCAGTAGTCAAAGTGGTTTCTGTTGCCTTGTAGTGCGTCCTTCTTTTGGCGCTGCGTTGCTGCGAATGGCGCCTTTTGGGATTTGGCATAACTTATAAATTTAAATGTTTAATACTTATTACTTCTTTTTTTTCTCTTTAAACTGCTGAAGGCCCTTCCAAAGATCCCCGTTATGGGTTTCTTTTGCCTCTGCTTCCATGGCTTTCAACTTTTCCAGCACATCCAGATTGCAAAGCGGACCACCCAACTCTTCTTGCGAACACATTTTTTGCATGGGAACGCTCAACAACACAAATTCGTAAATCCACTCCTCCACATCAATATGGCTTTCGGTTTTGGAAATGTACAGTACATCGGGATCATCCTCTTGTTCGTTCATCTCCTCCGGATTTTCCACCAGTTTTACCACCATGTTGAACTCATCCCAAAGGTCTTTCACCAAGGGATTGCCGCAGCGGTCGCATTGCACATCTACCTTGCCGCCCACTTCAAATTTCAGCAGCATAAAACTGCTTTTTTTGTCGAGCTGCATTTTTACCGTAGCCTTGCAGTTGCTAAAATCAACGGCTTCTGTATCAGCAAAGAACTTATCGTCCACTTCGTAACTAAACTCATGAATTCCGGGCTTCAACCCCACAAACGCTATTTCAAATGCCCGCTTGTCACCCATTGAGTCAGTTTTAAAGGAGTGCAAAGGTAGGCTAAATTTTTTATTCGGCAGGCTGTCAACGCAAGTTTTTTACCAGTTTTTGGGCGTATTTTGCCCAATAATAGCCAAAAATGCGGAAAATGACTTGGAAAGTGGACAAAAAAATGTACAAATGGCTGGCGCTGGGGCTGGTGGCGCTGGGCATCAAACTGTTCAGCCTCAACAGTGGCTGGGTAGAGCGGTACTACAGCAATGGCGTTTATCCCTATATCAGCCGGGCGCTGCGCTTTTTGCTGGGCTGGCTTCCGTTCAGTTTGGGAGATATCGCTTACGGGCTGGCCGTAGTGTGGATTATTTACAATACGGTCAAGCTGGTGCGCTTGGCCTTTAAGCGACAATTGGGCTGGGTCAGGCTTTGGCGGGGTACCAAGCGATTGGTCGGCATTGCCTTGGTGGTATATGTGGCGTTTAACCTACTGTGGGGTATCAACTACAACCGCAGGGGTATTGCGCAACAGTTGCAACTCACCATGGGCAAGTACGACAGGGAAGACTTGCTAAACATCAACAACCTGCTGCTGCAAAAAGTAAATACGAACCGGTTGGCCCTACAGTGGCAAGGGGCAGGGTACCCCAATAACCGGCAACTGTTTGCCCAAGTAAAGGATGCCTACCAAGCCGCGGCAAAAAAATGGCCTTTTTTAACCTACAACCCCCAAGCGCTCAAGCCATCGATGTGGGGTTGGTTGGGCAATTATACTGGTTTTACGGGCTACTACAATCCTTTTAGCGGGGAGGCGCAGGTAAATACTACCGTGCCCCGTTTTTTGTTGCCCTTTACCAGTTGCCACGAAGTAGGGCACCAGTTGGGCTATGCCAAGGAAAACGAAGCGAATTTTGCGGGCTACCTTGCTGCCGCCTCATCGCCCGATACCTTGTTTAAATATTCTGTCTACCTCGATTTGTTTTTGTACGCCAACCGCAATTTGTATTGGGTGGATACGGCTGCGGCCAATGCCTGCCGTTTGCAATTGGTACAACCGGTGCTTGACGATTTGGAAGTTTGGCGCCAATTCAACAGCCGCCACCGCAACCCCGTGGAGCCGATTGTCCGTTGGTTTTACGGCCTGTACCTGCGCAGCAACCAACAGCCGCAGGGCTTGTTTAGTTATGATGCGGTAACGGCGTTTATTATCGCTTATTATAGGAGGTTTGGGGAGGTGTAGGATAGAAAGTTTAAAGTTTAAGGTTCTAAGTTTGGATGTTTGGGGTGGAAGATAAACAGTAGGTAAAGTTTGGGATGGGGTTGAAAATGTGGTGCTAAATATTTTGAATGGCGATTCTTCTTTTTTCCTTTAAGGTTTTAAAATGTGAGGGGCTTAAACCTGTTACCTTTTTAAACTGCGATGATAGGTGCGCAACACTACTGTAGTGTAATTTATAGGCAATTTCCGAAAGGTTATCCTCTCCAAAAATAATCAACTCTTTAGCCCGTTCAATTTTTAATGCAATGATATATTGTTCTATGGTAGTGGCTTCTATTTCTGAAAAGAAATTAGCGAGGTAGGTGTAACTGTGGTTTAATTCTTTGCTGAGCAAAACAGAGAATTTAATATTGGGTTTTTCGTCGGAGTTGTAAACATAGTCCACTATCACTTGCCTGATTTTTTCAATCAGCATCCCTTGCTTTTTTTCTAATAGCTCTAATCCTACTTTTTTAATTTTGTTATTCAGTTCTTGCTTTTCCTCATCTGTAATATCTTCTTTTGTGTCTATTTCACCTAGTTCAACTTTACGGTAAGCAATGCCTAGTTCTTCCAACGTCTCTTTAACCACGACTTTGCAGCTTTCGCAAGCCATATTTTTGATATAAATTTTCACAAACTGATTTTTTAATACCTCATACAAACCTCATAAGGAGGAGTATATCCCCCGCAAAAGTTGTAAGGTAGGTGTTTAATATTTGTTGCTGGCATAAATGTGAGGATTGGTGAAATTGGCGGATTGGTTGTGCATGACTTATTCGTTGAAGTAAACTGCGCCGCTCAATAGGGTCACCGCCGCCACCGCAACCCCGTGGAGCCGATTGTCCGTTGGTTTTACGGCCTGTACCTGCGCAGCAACCAGCAGCCGCAGGGCTTGTTTAGTTATGATGCGGTAAAGGCGTTTGTGATTGCTTATTATAGGTAGTTTGGGGAGGTGTAGGGCAAACTAATATATAAGTTTACAACTGTCAACCGCACTATAAACAATATGATGTGATAAGTCATCTTGTTACGTCAATTGACTTTAATGCCATGTTGCAGTAAGTATTTTTGAAGTGAATCCTCAATGTTTTTTATGTCAGCGTCATTTAATTGTATAAGGATTAAGCCTAGTTCATTATAAATTTCAATTTTTTTATTTTTACGCTGATTGTATTTCTCGTCATTCTCCATGCCCCAATATTCAATGTATACAGCTTTAGGTCTTCCATTGCCCGATGGGATGTGAAAGTCAGAGTAAACATTTTCTGTCGTGTTTGGAAGTTTTTTTTCGTAGGCATGGGCTATGCCCCACAAATAAAGCGAATCATCAATTGTCAACTCTGCTTTTGAACGAACGTAATGTCCGTCTTTAGTACGGTATTCAGCGGGATACTTTTTTCTGAAATCGCCAACAGTGTCCGTGTCCGATTTGATTATTTTAGTATTAGTTTCTTTAGATGCTAGTTTTTCTTTTGGCGTTTCGTCAAACTGTTCTAGCAAATCTTTGTTTTGAAGAACAGTGTCGGACCATAACACATAAGAACCGCCAGAAGTTTCATGTTCAAATTGTCTGCCACCTAAACTTTTGCCAAGTTTCGTTAGTCCCCAACCCGCCACCGTTTTTTCAATCCAACCAAGTTCGTTTAATAAAAGATTAATTCGTTGAGAAGAAATGTTGAAGTGCTTGCCAAGTGCAGTTGCATTAATAAGACTTCCCTTGTTCTTTTCTTGTCCACCTTCAATTGAAATATTCTCTGGCCAAACTATGAACTCCCCGAATTTAGTGCTTGTTCTCGTCTGCCCACCTTTCTGTTTACCAAGGTCGGTAAGTACCCACTTGTCATCTTTTCTTTCAATCCAACCAAGCGTTTTTAATTTGTCAAACAGGTCGCTTGATTTGATATCAAGTTCATTTGCCAGTGCTGAAGTCGAAATATATTCCATATTTTTTATTTAAAAGTAGAATGTCATTTGAGATGTTCTGCTAACGTTAACGTTCGAGACTTGCTGCAGGGCTGATTTTTTATAACTGTCCGCCCGGTGGCTGAATCCGATTTAAAAACTGATAAATGAAGGTAACAACTAGAAATTAAATTGAAAATCGTTTTATGAAACTAAAATATAGCGATGCAAGCAGTTGATGTTTCAACGTCCAGACCTGCTTTCGCCAATACTTTTGTTGGGGGTAGCATTAGAATCGTGAAGTAAATGTCTTGATATCCCATTCATTACCTTTCTCACTCATTGTTGCACATAATATTTTTTTCCCATCTGTCCGAACGTTAACCAAGCCATATACTAAACCTCCAACAATTTTTTTATCCCAAAAAGATTTTGTCTTTGTGGCGGGCCTTAAATCACCCGCATTTGTTTCTTTGTATGTAACATCGATTTCTGTACTGTTATCAATAGTCTCGCCTGTGCTTAATATTGTTAATTGTTCGATTTTGCCAATCTTGTAACTCCTTGATATTTCTGTTGAATAAACTAATGGGGTAATAACTTTATCATCACGAATTGTTTTATGTCCAGTTATTCCTGATGCAGCGACAATTGATGGTCTTGGGTGGCAATGCCCCTCAGCATCGCCAGAAGAAATGATAGTTGCTCCAGCAGAAATCTGGGTCAAAAATTCAAAAGAGCAGTCATCACTACCGTGATGGCAAGATTTAGCAATATCACTGGCCAATTCAAATTCATTATTTTCATAAAATGATAATATTCGTTTTTGGCTTTCAGAGTTCAAATCTCCTGTCAGTAAAATTCTGACTGACTTGTAATCCAGTCTTAAAGTAATACTATGTCCATTTGTATTTTGTGAGCTTCCTCCGAGCGAATCATAAGCTGGCTTTCCGTTATGCTCAATCTCAATTGGGGATAACACATTTATTTTGAAATCATCTGTGCTGAACTGGTCTAAATTTCCTGTTTTGTTAGAAAGTCTTTGTGATGGTATTTGCTTATTAATTAGGCACTGCATAAATGAAGCCCATTCGCCTTGTAATTTGTACCCATCTCTTCCTGTTTCCATCAACTGGGTTATGTCGTTTAGATCTTCCATTAACAATGTCAACTTCTTATTTTTAATTGGACCTAAGTTTCTTGATGCACCTTTTTTAAACCAACCAACACCAGCGTGATAAAAGTGGGATACATTTACGTTTGCCGTATCAATATCCAGTTCATGCTGTTGATCTGGATTGATTAAATCCCATAGCCCACCATAATGATCCGCATCGTTGTGCGATGCAATCATAGCATCTAATTCTATTGAATCCATTTTGTAATCCTTCTTAAATTTCCAATCTACAAAGTCAGCAGCGTTCTTTCCACTCTGTTGAGAGGCTCTTTTGTATCCACCATCAATCATTATATGCTTTTCATTTGGTGTTTTTATTAGTATTCCATCACCTTGACCCACGTCTATAAAGTAAAGTTCTAATAATGGTTTGTTGCTTAAATGAGTCTTATTTACAAAACCCTCCCATCCTCTTGAACTTACCTTGACTAATTCGTTGGTATTCTCTGAAGATGATTTAAGTTTAACTCTATCACCCCAAAGTAGATGGGCAACTATCTTTTCTTTATTACTATCAAGGTAAAGTGGTGTGGTGTCTTCATTAACATATTTAATTGACTGTGCCATATTATTAAGTTGTTTAGTGAATGTTACGCTTAACTCTTGTATTTGCGATACTATGCGACCCAGATATGAAAAAATACTTATTTTTCTATTGTTTTTCAACTGGTTATGAAATCGTTTCTGCAAAGCTTTTTTGCGCTAAAATCCCATTCTAAACGTTGTATTCGTTCGTAAACACTAACAAACGATTTAACTCAAAACCACCACCCTGCCGCTGTAACCCAACAGGTAAAACACCCTTTTTCACCACAGCGCAACATACAGCTATCGGAATCCGACAATCCTCTCCTTCATCAAAGTATTACATAAAATATCAGTGCAGGTTATCAACTTAGCTGGTTAGGCGGTGTTGTTAACAAAACGAATATAGTAATATTTTAATAAAATCAGAAAATCGACCACCGGAGGTCCGGTTGATGCTTCCGCACTTTGCAAATAGGCACACCGCACATGCACCCGAGACATCCGCCATTGTCGGAAGGGCACACCGCACATGTACCCTGGGCATCTGACATTGTCGGAAGGGCACAGTGCACATGCACCCTAGGCATCTGACATTGTCGGAAGGGCACACCGCACATGTACCCTAGGCATCTGACATTGTCGGAAGGGCACATCGCACATGCACCCTAGGCATCTGACATTGTTGGATAGGCACACTGCAAGTGTACCCCGGCCTTCTGCATTTTGTAGAAGGGCACACCGCACGTGTACCCCGGCCTTCCGCAAAGCGTTGCGTGTTCCATTCCCCAGACTTTAGCCCGGGGATGCCAACTTTACCCCGGGGTATAGTATCCCATATTGCCTCCAACTTTAGGCTGAGATATCCCAAAATCAAATATCTTGCATACCACTATTGCAAAAGGAATGAGATATCTACAAAAGATTGGCTTTATCGCACTGGCCGGGCTCTGCCTGCTGATGGCCTGTAACCCCAAAAAAAAGGCACAGCCCCTGTTTGAGCTGATGGACAAAACGGGCATCAACTTTACCAATACCGTTACCAACAGCAAGGACATGAACATTTTTACCTACCGCAACTTTTACAACGGCGGCGGCGTGGGCATTGCCGATATCAACAACGATAGCCTGCCCGATGTGTTCCTCACCAGCAATATGGGCCCTAACAAACTCTTCCTCAACAAAGGCAATTTTACTTTTGAGGATATTTCGGCCAAGGCGGGCATCGAGGGCAATGGCGAATGGAGTACCGGCGTGGTGATGGTGGACATTAACCAAGATGGCTGGCTGGACATGTACGTATGCAATGCGGGGCAGGAAAAAATGCCCAAGAGCCAGGCCAACCGCCTCTACATCAACAACCGCAACCTAACTTTTACCGATAGCGCCCAAGCCTATGGTCTGGATGCCAAGGGCTATACTACCCACGCTTCTTTTTTTGATTATGACCTCGACGGCGACCTAGATTGCTATATATTAAACAACAGCTTTATCCCCGTCAATACCCTCAATTATGCCAACAAGCGTGACCTCAAAGCCGAGGATTGGCCCGTGGCCGATTTTTTAAAGGGCGGTGGCGATAAACTGATGCGCAACGACGGCGGCAAGTTTACCGATGTTACCGAAGCGGCGGGCATTTACAGCAGCCTCATCGGGTTTGGATTGGGCATCACCACCGGCGATATCAATGGCGATGGCTACCCAGATCTGTATGTGTCCAACGATTTTTTTGAGCGGGACTACCTCTACATCAACCAACAAAACGGCACTTTTAAGGAGGACTTGGAGAGCAGGGTGCAGCACCTGAGCCTGGCCAGTATGGGCGCCGATATTGCGGATGTGAACAACGATGGCTTCCCTGATATTTTTACCACCGATATGCTGCCGGGCGACGAATACCGCTTAAAAACAACGGCTTCTTTTGATAATATTGACGATTACAACCGCAAAGAAAACCTGGGCTTTTACCGTCAGTATATGCAGAATACCTTGCAGGTAAACGACAAAAATGGCCAGTTTGTGGAAACGGCTTTTTACAGTGGTGTGGCGGCCAGCGACTGGAGCTGGGGCGGGTTGATTTTTGATGCGGACAATGATGGCCTTTCGGATCTGTATGTGTGCAACGGCATTTATCATGATGTGACCGACCAAGACTTCATCAACTTCTTTGCGGATGAGATCAACCAAAAAATGGTGATGACGGGCAAAAAGGAAGAGGTAGACAGCATCATTGGTAAAATGCCCAGTCAGCCTATTTTGAACAAAGCCTTTAAAAACCGGGGCAACCTGGCTTTTAGCGATGAAGGGCTCAATTGGGGTTTTGATAAGCCTTCGTTTAGTAACGGCGCTGCTTATGCCGATTTGGATAATGATGGCGATTTGGATATGGTAATCAACAATGTGAACCAACCTGCTTTTGTATATCGCAACAATAGCCGCCAGCAAAGCCCCAACCATTATATCAGCCTCTTGCTCAAAGGCAATGGGGCCAACACTTTTGCCGTAGGCAGCAGCATCAAAGTATATCAGGGTACGCAGGTCATTAGCCGCGAAGTGATACCCAGCCGAGGTTTTCAATCTTCGGTGGATTATCGGCAGGTAATTGGCTTGGGCAACGGTACGGTGGATTCGGTGGTGGTTACTTGGCCCGACCGGAATGTGAGTGTATTGACACGCCCAGCCCTTGACCAGTTACATGTACTGGCACAGTCAACGGGAAAAGCACTTTTGGCAAAACTGGCGATACAACAAGCCGTCCTGTTTGAACCAGTGGCCGCAACTTTTGACAAGCATACCGAAGACGATTACAACGATTTTTATAATGAACGCAACATCCCCGTTATGTTGAGTAGGGAAGGCCCAAGGGCTGCCTGTGGAGACGTGGACGGCGATGGACTGACGGATGTGTACATCGGCGGTGCCACTAACCAAGCGGGGCAATTGTACCTGCAAACGCCCACAGGTAGTTTTGTAAAAAAGGAGCAGCCCGTATTTAATTTGTATGCTTCGTTTGAGGATGCATCCAGTCTGTTTTTTGATTGCGACAATGATAAAGACCTTGACCTTTTTGTAGGTAGTGGCGGCAATAATGCCATGCCCGGTAGCCGGGAAATACAAAACCGCTTGTACATCAACGATGGCAAGGGCAATTTTACGATCAACACCAGCGCCCTGCCGCCCAATGCCGACAATTGTGGTGCTATAGCCGCCAACGATTTTGATAAGGACGGCGATATGGATTTGTTTGTGGGTGGCCGATGTGTTACACAGTTGTATGGTGCATCTCCCAACAGCTATTTATTGGTGAACGATGGGCATGGCCGCTTTACCAATGCCACGCCGCCTGCTTTGTCCAAACTGGGCATGGTTACCAGTGCCGTGTGGGCCAATGTGAGCGGCGATGTACAGGCTGAACTGATAGTGGTAGGGGAGTGGATGGCACCCCAAGTGTTTGGGTACGATGGAAAAACCTTGTCCCCCGTTACTACCAACTTGGGCGATTACAAAGGCTGGTGGCAGGCCCTTGCTGCGGCCGATTTGGATGGCGATGGCGATATGGATTTGGTGATGGGGAATATGGGTGAAAATTTTTACCTACGGCCCACCAAGGACCAGCCGGTTAAATTATTCATCAACGATTTTGATGGTAATGGGGCTTTGGAAAAAATCATGACCCGTAGCATTGAGGGTAAGGACATGCCGGTATTTATGAAAAAGGAAATGGTAGAGCAAATACCTTCTTTAAAAAAGCAAAACCTTAAGAACAAGGATTATGCGGGTAAAACCATACAGGATTTGTTCGACGCTTCATTGATGAAAAAAAGCACAGTAAAAGAATGCAAGTACGCATCCTCTTGTGTGGCCATCAATGGGGGCAATGGGCAATTTACCATCAAAAACCTGCCCTTGGGCACCCAACTCTCTTGTGTAAATGCCATTGCAACCTTTACACCCAAGGGCCGCAACCTGCCCAATTTGGTGCTGGCCGGTAATAACTTCAACTTTTTACCACAGTTTGGCCGCTTGGATGCCAATTTTGGACAGGTGCTGCACAATGTAAAGGGCGATTTTGTGATGGCCGGAACGGCTGAAACAGGTATACAAATACACGGACAGGTAAAGCAGTTGGCTACGCTAATGGTAAACAAGCAACCATGTATGTTGGTACTTCAAAACAATGCGGTACCGCTGTTGTATCGGCTAAACCAGTAAAATGGACCTGCTTAAAAAACAGGGTAATAAATTTTCGTAACCCACTTGCTGGTATCGGATTCTGTCAGCCGGTTGGTCACCAAGGTTTCAAAGGGTTTGGCCGGAGAGGTCATGATATTCAGCAAGCGATAATTTTCCAGCAGGGCAAAAGCCTTAGCCACAGTGGCCGGTCCGCCCTTTACTTCGGTAATCAATATATTGCCCGCAAACATCCGCCGGATGAAGAAGTTGGGCGCTGCCGGAATTTCCTTATCAATGGGCAGTGCCACCATGGTTTTATAATGGATGCTGTCTTGGGTAATTTTGCTGAACAGCGGCGGGTTGGTTATTTTAGCGCCATGGGCCGTAAGGTAGGCGGTAGCTTTTTCAATCATCGTATAAACCAATGCATTGGTGGGCTCGCCGATGCCTTCATATTCGGTAGCCAGCAGCAAAGTGTCTTGCACAATAGCATGGTCTATCTTAATGCCGTACACATTCCGCATATCAGCGGCAAAGCTTTGCAAGCGCTGCAAAATGGCTTCCATGTCTTTTTTCAACTGTAGCCCTTTCCGGTAATTTTGTATCCGTGTAATAGGATTGTTGGTGGCGGGCAAACTGGTGCCCCATATTACCTGCGCCGAGTCGCTGCTGAGGGCCACGCTGTGCAACTGCATTGTAAGGGTATCGCCGCCCTGCAAAGCGGTTAAGGCACAACCGGTCAGCAGGGGCTTGTTTACATAGTATTTGGTGCCGTTGAAATAAAAAGTATCCGAACCTTTGTCCGTTTTGTCGCCCCACCAGCGGGCCAATGCGGCCGCATCGTGCAGCAAGGGGGCCACGCCTTTGTCATTGGCGGGCACAGTTACCACTTTTTGCACTTTTACCACTGCGGGGATAAAAATATAGGTACCCGCTACCGCTAAAATAAGGGCCACTACCAGCCCAATCAACCATTTTTTCATTGTACAAGTTGCTTACCGCCAAACAGCGGTTTCTCTGCGGTGCAATAATAGGTAAGTTTGGGCAAAACTCGGTTTGCCCAGGTGCATTTCGATTTTTGTTAATATTATAATCGAGTTTATAGGGTTTTCAACCTCCGCTTCGTTATGGCCTCATGAAAAAGCCGTTAAGAAAATTGAAGCTGAGGGCGCAAAAGAAAAACGAATGTTACCAAAGCTTGGCCTTTTTCTTAGCCCGTAAGTCGCACTGAAGCTGGGTTTTGAACAAAAGATTGAGCTTGTTTTTCTTTAGCCCGAGGATTCAATTTTTAGGCTTTTTTATGCAGCCTTGAATTTTTGCTCCACTTTTGTTTCAAGACAAAAGTGGAAAAAGCCACCAGCAAAGGCAATTACAAGTGGAGACAAGAGCGAAAATTTGGAATACACACATTTGCCCTGCAACCGATGGCGTATTTCATGGCTGTCAATCTATTATGTTGTACATTTATCGCACCCGAAAAAACGGGCAAACAGAACGGCAAGGATGTTGAATACATATACAATTGGCTCAAATAGTAACAATGTGCGTGGGGCGATGCCATTCAAGGCACAGCCTTTCCTTTTTAAGTTAAATTACCTGCAATGGTGTTGCCAACTATTGTTATTGGTGTTACTCGCCGGTTGTGCTGATAAAACCCCACCCCTGTTTGAGCAGCTATCCCCCCAGCAAACCCATATCGATTTTGTCAACAAAAACGAGGATACCGACAGCCTCAACATTCTGGACTATCTCTATTACTACAATGGTGCCGGTGTGGCTGTGGGCGATATCAACAACGATGGTCTTGCTGATATCTATTTGGCAGCCAATCAGGGTGGCAACAAATTGTACCTCAACAAGGGTGGTTTTGTTTTTGAAGACATTACCGATAAGGCAGGGGTAAAGGGCAAGGCGGGGTGGACAACCGGTGTAACCATGGCCGATGTAAACGCCGATGGCTTGTTGGACATTTATGTAAGCACCGTGGGCAACCACAAAGCTAGCACCGGCGTGGTGCATTTTGGCGATTCGCAAAATCAATTGTTCATCAACCAAGGCAATAATCAGTTTGCAGATAGTGCGGCTGCGTATGGGCTTGATTTGAAAGGCTATAATACCCAAGCGGCTTTTTTCGACTATGACAAAGATGGCGACTTGGATATGTTCCAGTTGCAGCATTCCATCCATCAAACGGATACCTATGGCGATACCAGTCTGCGCAGTAAATACAGCCCCATCAGCGGTGGCAAATTGATGAAAAACGAAAAGGGGCATTTTGTAAACGCAACGATTGGCAGTGGTATCATCAGCAGTGCGCTGGGGTATGGGCTGGGCATCAGCGTGGCCGATTTTAACAACGATGGTTGGGACGATATTTATGTGGGCAACGATTTCCATGAAAACGATTACTATTATGTCAACCAGCGCAACGGTACCTTTAAGGAACTGAACAATCAGGCATTTGGGCACCAGAGCAATTTTAGCATGGGCAACGATGCGGCGGACATTAACAACGATGGTTGGCTCGACTTGGTTACACTGGATATGTTGCCCGAAGATGAAAAAGTACTCAAAAGCAGTTTGGGCGATGTGCCTTTGGATGAATACAATAACCTGCACGGCCACAATGGCTACCATTATCAATATTCCCGCAATTGCTTACAGTTGAATACGGGCAAGGGCGATTATTTCAGCGACATAGCGCTGTACAGTGGTGTGGCCGCTACGGATTGGAGCTGGAGCGCCTTGGTGGCCGATTACAATTTGGATGGCCAGCAAGATATTTTTATCACCAATGGCATCAAGCACCGGCTGAACGATTTGGATTACATCAAATTTTTGGCCAACGAATCGGCTGAAAAAGGAATGGCCACCAACGGAAAAACGCATGATCGCAAAAAGATTGAACAAATGCCCGACGGCAAATGGCACAACTATATTTTCAGTGGTACCGATAACCTGCGTTTTACCGATCAATCCAAGGCATGGGGTTTTGACGCAGCTACGTATTCCAGTGGTGCGGCCTATGCGGATTTGGACAACGATGGTGATTTGGATTTGGTGGTGAACAACATGAATGCCCCAGCAGGCATTTACCGCAATACCGTACAGCATGATACAGCCAACAATTACCTTACCGTACAGTTGAAGGGTAGTAGGGACAATCCTTTTGCCATTGGGGCCAAATTGCTGGCCTATTGCAAGGGCAAACTTTTTTACCAGCAGTTACAGCCTGTGCGGGGTTTTATGAGCAGCACCGAGCCTTTACTGCATGTTGGATTGGGCAATAACAAAGTGGTGGACAGCCTGGTGATTATTTGGCCTAACAGCCAGCAAAAAAGCATGGTTAGTGTGGTGGCCAACCAACGTTTGGTAATACAGGAGCAACCCAGGGATGCATTGTTGACCAATGTGGCAGATCTGCTACAAGAACGTTTTAAAAGCCCTATGCCGCCGGTATTTGTTAATATTACCGATTCGGTTCAAGTGGGTTACCGCCATGCCGAAAACCTTTCCTTTATTGATTTCAACCGCCAATGGTTCATTCCCCACGAACTGTCTACCGAAGGCCCTGCCTTGGCCGTGGCCGATGTAAACGGTGACGGCTTGCAGGATTTTTATGTGGGCGGTGCCAAATTGCAAGCAGGTCAATTGATGTTGCAAAATGCGGCCGGGAATGGGTTTACAGCCTCTAACCAAATGCTGTTACAGGCAGATTCGGCCTGCGAGGATGTGGATGCCCTGTTTTTTGATGCAGATGGCGATAAAGACCAAGATTTGTACGTTGC
Source organism: Chitinophaga pinensis (assembly GCA_943373145.1). Taxonomy (GTDB): domain Bacteria; phylum Bacteroidota; class Bacteroidia; order Chitinophagales; family Chitinophagaceae; genus Ferruginibacter; species Ferruginibacter pinensis_H. Next base: position 102,862 of record CALSBI010000004.1, on the reverse strand, counting down.
CAGCGGCGGCCATGAATTTTTTGGCCATTCAATGGCGCTTGCCGATCGGCTTTACCTAAACGATGGGGTTGGCAACTTTACAAAAAGTGCCGGGTTACCACCCCTGTACGAAAATAAAAGTTGTGTAAAAGCAGGCGATATTGATGGCGATGGCGATTTGGATCTATTTGTGGGCGGTCTTGCCAATTCGCAGGTATATGGCCTGGCACCGCAATCCTATCTGCTGCGCAACGATGGCAAGGGCATTTTTACCGTCGCTACCGATAGCTGGGCACCGGGTTTGGCCAATATCGGCATGGTAACCGATGCGGCATTTACAGATATAGATAAAGATGGCCATATTGACTTGGTCGTAATAGGCGAATGGATGTCGCCAGTGGTTTTAAAAGGTGATGGAAAGTTGCTGAAGAAGCAGGCCACGCTGCCACAAACGGAAGGTTGGTGGTGCAGCTTATTGGTGGCCGATGTAGATGCTGATGGCGACGAAGATTGGCTATTGGGCAACTATGGCCTCAATAGCAAAATACAGGCTTCGGAGCAAAACCCTTTGACCATGTACTTAACGGATGTGGACAACAACCAAGTACAGGATCAATTGTTGGCTATCGGCAAAATGGGAAAACAATATCCTTTTTTGGGAAAGGAAGACTTGGAAAAGCAATTGCCCTATCTCAAAAAAGAATACTTGGGCTATGCCAAAATGGCCGGTAAGACAATGAGCGAAATTTTTGGTGAAAAATTGGAAAAAGCCAAGCGTTTTACTGCCCAAACACTCGCAACCCAAATTTGGCGAAATGATGGCCGGGGCCGTTTTTCGCCGGAAATATTGCCCGCTGCCCTGCAATGGGCACCCATCCATGCATTTGCCTGCGCCGATTTTAACAAAGATGGCCAGCCGGATATACTGGCCGGCGGCAATTATTATGGCGTTACCCCCTACGAAGGGCGGTACGATGCACTATTGCCCCTTTCCTGTTTTGGTAATGGCAAAGGCGGTTTTATTGCCGGATTGCCCTTTGAAAAGGCCCTGCAGCAGGTAAAAGGTCAGGTGCGGGCCATAAAACCCATCCAATTGGCCGGTGGAAAAAAAGCGTTGTTGCTAGCTGTTAATAATGATCGGCTTTGTTTTTTGCAATATTGAACCATATAGCACAACCAAATGTTAATTTGTAGCGTCTATTTAGTTAAATTTATACCCAATTGTATATTTTTGGTTTGTTTTTTGCAATTTTGCCACATAATTAAAATATTATAAAAATGAAAAAATTCTTAGTAGTAGGATTGGTAGCTTTCGCCTCATTGGCAGCACAGGCACAAACCTACATGCCAGCCTTAAATTTAGCAGCCGGTAAAAAATACACAGTGAGTGTAAGCACAAAAGGGAACACTACCCAAGAAGCTATGGGTCAAAAAATGGAAATGCCCCTAGAATCTGTTAATTATCAAGTGTTGGATATCAAGGCCGCAACGGATAAAGGTTATCAAGCTAGTTCTACCACTAACCGTATCACTTTTGCCATGTCAATGATGGGTCAGGATATGAGTTATGATTCTGATAAAAAAGAAGACCGTGACGGTAAATTGGGCGAAGGCTTGAACAAACAAGTAGGTGTAACTACCTCTTTTGAAGTAGCTAAAGATGGTAAAATCATCGAAAGCACCGTGGTAAAGCCAAAAACTGATGATGAATCACAAGATATGATGGCAGGTATCATGAGCAGCATGGGTATGTCTGAAGCCGCTACACCCGCTTTCAATCTGTTTTCAGAAGTAAAAGAAATGAAAGTAGGTGATTCTTTCACCGAAACAAAAACAATCGACAAAGATGGTGAAGGCAAGAATTCAACCGTTTATACTTTTACTAGCTTGAAAGATGGCGTAGCCACTTTTACTTTTAGCGGTACAGGTAACCTGGACAAAAAGATGACTATGCAAGGCATGGAAATGATGAGCAGCAGCACCAACACAGTTACTGGCGAAATGACAGTAGATGTAGCTACTGGTTTGTTGATCAAAAAGACCTTTAAAGTAGAAACAACGGGTAAAATTGAAGTGCAAAACACTGAAATCCCTACTACTTCTAGCATGGTGATTACTATTACAGTTAACCCTGCTTAATCGTAACAAATTATTTACAAGGCCCCGCCGATAGGCGGGGCTTTTTTATGTGCTAGCATCACACCGTTTTGTGGAGTAGCGAAAGGGTGCCGGATTACTAAATTTATGGAAACGCAAATTTTCTTGCTCTCAGGATAAAATAGTTTTATGAAGTACTTTATATTATTGATTGTATTAGCGGCATCCATGGCAAGCTGTACAAAGAAAGCCGCCACATCAGAGGATGCCTTTTTAGTTGCGAAATCTTACTGTGATTGTATAGCGGCACAATTGGTTAATGCTAAGGATTCATCGGTGGATACAAATGATTGCCAGCGGATTACATTTGCCCATAGCCGTTTGCTGATTATTTATGCCGATTCTGATAATCAAGATAAATACAGCCAATCTACGGTCGATAGTGCAAGGCGATTTGCTATGTTAGTATGTAATATTGAAGATTCACTTTGTAACAATACAATTGACAGGAGAAAAATAAAAAGATTCCGCTGCCGACTACGATAAACAGCTTGCTGGGTTTTGACAATTTTGTTTCTGTAACGCTAAGGCTGCTACTGTTTGTTTGAGCAACAAGTGTTTTTTGGGTTGAGTTTTCGCATCAATCAAACTCCCTTTTGTAAATAAGGCTAAGGCCCTGGCGGTTGCGCTGGCCAATCACTTGGTCGATGCTGGTGCGCCTAAAGCCCACCACCCGCAGCTTGCCATCACGGGTAATCAACCACTCTGCCGAAAAGTCGGGGGTAACCAATAAGTTGTTGGTGCCGCCTTGCAGCAGATAAGGATTGTTATAATCCAAGTTACCGCCCAGTGTGATGATGAGCCTATTGTTGAGGTAGGTTTTTACCAAGCCAAATTTAGCAGCGGCCTGTAACTGGCGCAAACTGTTGAGGCTGGGCGTAATATCAAAGTAGGTGGTGATATTGGGGTCGTTGAGGGTTTTTTGCAAGAACCTACTGAAACTGCTGGTTAAAAATGAGGACAATACCTGCCCGATGGTACCCACGGCAAAGTTGTAAGGGTTGTTGCCGCCCAAAATGCCTTGATCGGTATTGATAAAGGAGCCAAAGATCAGCAAGGAGCTCACCTGCTTGTTCATTTCCGTTGGGTCACGTTTATAATCGTCCAGCTTTTTTTGCACAATCAGCTTGTCAGTTAAATCTTGGCCGTCAGGAATGGTCAATTCAAAACTGATAGCCGGTTTTTTTAGAGTTTCGGTGAGGTGCGCTACAATGGAAATATCGCTTTGCTGCTTGCTGTTGGGCAGTATATTGCCCAAGTTAACTTTCGGCGCCCTGTATTCGGCATCAATTTTTATTTCTGCTTGGTAGGGATCACCAGCCCAATTGATATAGCCGCCGCTTTTTAGATAAAATGGTTTTTTTATGATGGTTTGATAGTTGAAATCATAACTACCCTTGGTAATATCAAAGCGCCCACGAATGCTCAACGGTTCTTTGTTGCCTACCTTGATATTCAACTGACCATAGCCCTCACCCTTGATGATATCACCCGTTACCTCATCCAATATTACATCCACTTTACAAGCCGGGTTGGCAGCCAACTTCATGTCCACCAATATCGTTGTTCCTTCCTTGGTTTTTAGTTCGCTTTCCATCAGGCTACCAAACTGTACAAAATCAATATAATCCGTGGAGCCCAATTCTCGGCCACTACCGCCGGGCAAGTAAATATGGTTGCTATCGCTTTCTAAGGTAGAGGGACCGCCCACAATATCCATTTTCATATTGTTGATGGGGCCGTCCAACGTCAGGGTTGCATTGCCAATTACTTTACCGTAAAACTGGGCATTGTCTTTTTTTGCCGTATTCAACAACAACATCCGATTGGTACTAAAACTAACATCTTCAAAAGAAAAATTCCTAAACAACTGATGGTACATAGTGCCGCTGAGGGTGGCGGTATTGTTGAGTGTATCCTTCAGTTCCATAGTGCCAAAGTCAATCGCATCTCTATTCAAAACAATCGTTTCGTTATTAAACGTGTATTTACATTGTGTATAGTTTACCAATAATGAACCATTGGTAATTTGTAGGGGACCGGTAGCGTAAAACCCTTGTTTACTGCCGCCCGAAAAAATAATATCACCCGTTGCCTCGCCTTTGATATTGCTAAAGATGCTGCCCAAGTAAGGCTGTAATACCGATAGGTTAACATTGCCAGCTTTAATCATCGTATACAGTTGGTTGCCTGTACTATCTTTAGCATTATAGCTGCCCTCAAAATCTATTTTGTTTACGCCAGTGGTGCGGCCTTTGTACCTTGCCAAGCCCTTGCCAATGTCGTAGCTTCCTTCATCTAAGCTAAAGTCGCCAATCAAATTATTGTCCACCCGCAAATTGGCGATGGTGGCTTTTTCAAAGTTGATGCTCGGTTTGCCAAAAGGGTCTTTAATGGTAAGTTGACCGTCCAGAATACCTTCTAGCCGAGGCTTTTTAAAGATAAAAGGCGCAAAATCGTTTACATCTACCTTGGTTAATTTGGCCACTACATTGTAATTGTTGTCGTAACTATCCGGTTCGGTGGAGATGGTAATTTCTTGTTGCCCCTGCACAAATTTTATTTCACTGGCAGTTAAAAGCGATTTGGCAATGGTGAGTTCACCATCTTTTTCCAAGGACCATTTTTTATTGTTGATAATAAAGGAGGAGGGGTAAAAATGGATTTTTACACCATTGGTCATAGTCTGCACACTGGCGTACAACTCCGCACTGTTCAGCGTTTTGCTGGCACTGGTGGTGAGCGAAATGTCCGATACGTCGTTGGTACTCTTCACTATCAGTTTGGTGCCGGGGAAATGCAGGCTGTCGTTGATGCCTACATCATCAACCGAAATTGTAGCCGACAAAGTATCGGCATTACCGATACCGTTTAACTTGATACCGGTAAAAGTCTTGTCTTCATAACCAAATTCGGGAATGTTGGCATTTACAACCAATGCATTGTCCAGCAAATGCAAACTACCTGTAATGTCAGCATTGTTAAAGCCCTTCAGCCTTTGATCAATCAATGCGATATACTCTTCCACATTGCCCGTTTTGATGCTAAAGTCAAATTCTTGGTCGGTAATTTTATTGGATGGCGGTTTGATGTACGAGGGATAGTATTTGTTCAGGAACAATTTAAACGCATCGGGCAGTTGCAATATTTTAAAGCGGCCGCTGATTTCCACATTCGCTTCATTGCTCTTGAGCTGCAGTTTTTTGGTGCCCTCGTTGATAAAGGAAACCAAGGCCAAGGAGTCGAAGGACAGGCGTTTGCCATTGTGGTTGAGGCTGGCATTGAAAATTTTGGCCGACCCTAAAAAGTTATCAATATTGTTACCTGTAAAATTCAGTTGAAAGTTGCCGTTAATGGCGAAGTCATCCTTGGTCAGCCCTAAGGGGCGGAGTAATGCCTTGGACAACATTGCATCAAAGTTGAACTGCGGTTCCTTGCCATTAAAGTTGATGGAGCCGGTAAGGTCATCTACCTTAAGGTTGGGGTCGTTGATGCTGGCTGTACCGTGGAACAGCTTGTTTTCAAAATCACCCTTGATGGCCAGGTTTTGATAACGGTAGCCATTAAAATCGAATTCCCTAAAATTGCCATCAAAATTGGCTTTTAGGCTTTGAGCGGTAAAACCGGAGCCCTTGATTTTACCATTGAAGGCAATATTGCCCAATTTACCGTTGTTTAAAAACTGACCTAATTTAAATCCATCTGTGGCCACGCTGCCGGAATAGTTGGCGGGCCTGTCGCCGGGCAGTTTCATGTTGAGATCGGCTTGCAAGCTGCCTAAGTTGGTGGTAAAATTGCCATAGGTAACAAAATCGTTGACAAAGCCCGTAAAATTGCCCTTGTAACGTATGGTGCCCAAGCGCTGCAATTGCACCTGCTTCAGGTTTTTGAGCGAGGGTATAATGGTAACCAAGTCGCCATAATCCGTTTGCAGATTATTACCCTTGTAGTCGATAAAAGTTTGTTTAATGTCGGGCAGGCCCCGCATGGCAATGTCGCCCTCCACAATGGTATTGCCACTTTTGATGAGCATGTTTTTGGCGCTGAGGTTGTCGATACTGCCACGGGCATCGCCGGAAATATGCAACACCCGTTTCCATGTTTTCAGTGCCGGGGCAAATAGGGCCAGGTCGTCGCTGTACAAGACGCTGTTTTTAAACCTTCCTTCCAACACAACGGCGTGGATGAAATTACCCATGTCATCATTGAAACTATTGTAGTTCATAGCGTAATAATCGCCCAATTGACTGTTGTTGGTCCGTAGGTCGAGGTTGTTGAACTCCATTATGGCTGGGGTAAACCTCATGTTGGCATGTAGCTTTTTTAGGTCCAGCCCATTTTTTTCTTTGGCCGCAAGATCAATGTCCAATAAAAGGGTATCCTTTTCAAACCGGATGTTTTTAAAATCAGCATTGATATTGCTAAAGCTCAGGTGCTGGCCATCAAACCGGTCGGTGTAGGCTGCCCTTTCCGTTTCTTTTTCGTTGATAAAGCGTCCGTTTTTCAGTTCGATGCGCTTCACATCCAGCACCCAGCCGGCATTGTTCCACTGAAAAGCAGGGGGCACCGCAAGTGTATCGGTGCTAACAGGGCTTGCCGAAACGGCTGGTTTTACCCGTTTGCCCGTGTAATTGCGCTGCTGAAACAGTGGCTCGTCTAACGTAATTTGTTTGATATAAATCTCCCGGTTGTCAAAATCCATTTTTTCGGCATCCAGGTCCATTGTTTTCATGGAGGCAATCAAATCCTTGCCCACCCATTGGTCCAACTGGTTAAAACGCACATTTTTTAGGTGTACTTTTTCCAAATCAAAGCCGAGCTTGTCTTTTTGGGCCGCAGTGTCTTTTTTGTTCTTTGGGCCACTGAAATAATCAACCAAAAATTGATAATTCCATTCGGGGCTGTCGGATCGTTTGAGGTTGATTACCGCATCTTCCAGCCCCACATCATGCAGTACGGCTTTGTCTTTAAACAAAAACCAATCCGTAATATTTACGCTGATGGTACCGGCATATAATAAAGTGTCTTTCTGTTTGTCCCGTACCAATGTACCCTTGATGTGCATGGTGTTGAGGAGCTTAAAATCAACATGGTCAACCGAAACCTCGGTATGTAAGTTCTTGGAGAGGCGTTGGGCCACTTTGTGTACCAGCCAGTTTTGTACAGGGGTAGTATGTATAAGCACCCATGCCAGCACTAGTAGCAACACCAATGCCAGCAGCATCCGTCTTAATATTTTAAAGGCTCTGCGCAGGGTAATATTATTGATTCAATGATATGTAAAAGTAACGTATCGACAGCTAAAGGCAAATTCGGTACCAAAAATGGCTTGTTAAAAAAAGCTTAAAGATTTAATAAGCAGCCCGGGCCGCTTGTAGGTGTAATAAAAGAGGCTGTTCCAGCAAATCCGGAACAGCCTCTCCTAATAAAGTTTACAACTTATTTGTGCGCTTCGATTTTTTTAACAAAGTTCGATTTGGGCTGTGCACCAACCAGTTTGTCAACCACTTGGCCATTTTTGATAAAAAGGATAGCGGGGATGCTGGTAATACCATAATCCATGGAAATTTGTGGATTGTGGTCCACATTTACCTTTCCTACATTCACTTTACCATCATACTCTTTGGACAATTCTTCGATAACGGGGCCAATTGCACGGCAGGGGCCGCACCATTCTGCCCAAAAGTCCACTACGGTCAGTTTATCTGAATCCAAAACCTCTTGTTTGAAGTTTACGTCTGTAAATTCGTGTGCCATGATACTTATTGATATTTATAATAAATAATGCTGCTTGGGTTGCAAATTTACGGCCATTCTGTATATGATGCTGTAATGACATATCCACAGGCTGTGTTTTTAGCAAAATGGGCTATTTGGCAGTTGGGGCTGTCAATTTGCCGAAGGGGGAGGGGCTGGATGCTGGATACTGGATACTGGGGACTGGATGCTAGGGGCTGGATGCTGGATACTTGGGGCTGGATACTAGATACTAGTCCATGGACCATGGACCATCGTCCATCGACCTCATCCCGCATCCGCTATCCAGTATCAAGTCTCCCCCCAAAACCACACAACCCACCAAGGGCCTTCGCCCCGGCAGGTTGTGCTTATCTTCCATCAAACTGCTATTACTTCGCTTCGGCTTTGGCTGAACGCTTTTGCCTTAACGTTTTTAGTTTTTCCTTTTGCTCGGCGGTTAAAATGGTGTCAAACTGTGCTTTTTGCTCTTTTTTAAGGGCCATCAACTGCTCTTTGCGCTGCTGCCTGTCCAACCCTTCGTTGTTTTTGATGGCTTGCAGTTTGGTTTTCATGCCCTCCCGGGTTGCTTTCATCTTGGCCATTTGGTCGTCCGAAAACTGCAATTGTTGCTTCATCTTGTCCATGCGTTTGGCACTCATCTCCGCCCTTTTGGCTTTTTTATCGGCCTTCATTTTTGCCATTTGGGCTTTTTGCTCGGGGGTAAGCAGGTTTTGCATGGCCGCTTTATGGTCCTTGTGCAGGGCCGCTTTCCGGTCACGGAATTCCTTTACCGTAATATTTTCATTTTTGTTCAGCTCCTGCATCTGCTTTCTGAACAGTTCATGATTGGCCTTGGCCTGTGCCTTTTGGGCATCGCTCAAGTTCAGTTGATGGGCCATTGCTTTTTTGTGCTGGCCGTGCTTTTGCATGCGTTGATGCTGTGCGCTTGCCGAAAATGCTACCATTACGAGCGCCACTACTGCTACTATACTTTTTTTCATCTTGCTTGTTTTTAATTTGTTACGGTATATTGACGGGGTGGTATGCCCAAGGTTTAAAGGCAAATGTTAAAGGTTTGTTAAAAATGGGGGTTAGGGGTTACGGGTTGTTTTGGTTGCGAGTTACGGGTTAGGGGCTGGATACTGGATACTAGCGACTTGGTACTTGATACTACAACTAGATGCTGGATGGGGCAGTCCATGGTCAATGGTCCATCGTCCATGGACTAGTATCCGCTATCCAGCATCAAGCATCCGCAATCCAGTATCCAGTCCTCAAGTATTATGCTGCGGTTTCGTCCTCCACCGTAGCGTCGGGTGCATTGGCCGTTACGGAAGCAATACCATTATCACGAGAGGCTTCGCTTTCGTACATTTCACTGTTGCCAATGATTTGGCCATTGCCCGCTTTGAGATTAAAATAGAACTTCCCGTTAGCAGCTATTTTTTTATCGTACATCGTACTGTCCTGCGAGTTTTTGCGGACTGATTCGATACCGTTTTCGCAGCTCGCTTTGGCGCTGTAACCTTCGCTGCTGAGGATGGTTTGGCCATTGCCGGCTTTTAGGTTGAACTGGTATTCGCCGTTCTTTCTGAGGGAGATCACAAACTTGCCCATAGTTGATTGTTTATTAAGATGATAAAATGTGCAATATGGAATATTGGGAAACAGTGCCAATGCTTTCCATAGCGAAACTATTCTTTTTTAATAAAAACAGCAAGCAGAAAAACACTATTTCCATTAGCAGGATAAAAATAAGCAATATATCGAAAGAAAGAAATCAAAAACCCCGCTAGCAATTGCCAGCGGGGTTAGTTTAAAAGTTATCAGTAAATGGCATGATTAACTGCCGCAGTAGCCAACCGTTTCCTATACTACATACAGTAACAAGGCAACCATTAGCACATTAGCACATCAGCAAATTAGCTAATTATCACTGTCCCACTTCCACCCATCGTCCGCTTACCCCCGCACTTACGGTATTATCGTACATGGCTTCGCAAAAAGTGCCGGGCAAAAAGTAACGGCCCGGATAGGAAGCGTTCAAATGCACAAAATAGGTATAGGTTTGACTAGCGGGTATGTTAAAATAAGTATATACCCTGTCGTCACGCACATCTTGATAAGTGGAGGGGGAAGATTTGAAACTGCCCTCACCACCCGTCATACGGGCATTGAGTATTTCCCAACCACTGGGGAAGATTTGGTTCAATGCCATTTGACTGTAATAGCCCCGTTTACCGGGGTTGGTAACTGTAACCTTGGCAATGAAATCCGTTCCCTGGGCTATTTTGCCCACATCTAAGGTATTGCCGTTTTGTGACAGGTAACTCACTGAGATGGCTAATGCCGATGGATTGTTGTTCACCCGCAAACTATCGCCGGCCAACGGTTGGCCCTTGGTAACCAAACGTACATATAAGGTATTGTTGCCCTTATTGGTAAGGCTGATATTGCTGCCGCCATTGGTAAATACGATAGGCTGTTGCCGCAGATAAGCCGCACTGTTTACATCGGTGGGTTTGCCATCAATGCGCATATTGGCTATTATCTTGGCTCCCGAAGGATTTTTGCCGCAATATTTGGCAATGGCCAATAAGGAGTAAGCGGTGGTTTGCGTGCTGTACCAACTTTCTTGGCTCAGTTTGGCCGCTATGATGTCCACTAGCTCTTTGGCTTTTTTACTCTGGGTACCTCCTAGCAGTGTAAGGGTTTCCAGCACCATGGCTTGGTCCCGCAGGTCGCTGCCGAAAGTGGCACCGGGGAAAGTCCGTTGCTCAAAGCTCATGGGCAGGCCACTGATGAGGTCGAGTGCAATATTGCTTTGCCCCGCCAGTTGGTAGGCTGCCGCCAATCGCCACTTGGCTTCGGGCGACAGGTATTTAAATTCCTTCAACCGGTTCATAGCGCCCAGTTCGGGGGATTTGGCCAGAGCCAAGGTGTACAGGCGGTAGGCCTGCATCAAATCGCCGCCATAAAAGTTTGTGGTACTGGGCGCCCAGTTGTTGGCCCTGCTGCGCTGGAAGTTTTTCCATTGCTGCAACGTATAATCGCTTACGGTATACCCACTGTTTTGTGCCTCGGTTAAAAAGTGGCCCGCATAACTGCTGCCCCATTCATCGCTTTCGGGCATGCCCGGCCAGTAGCTAAAGCCACCTTCGGGTCGTTGGAAGTTGACCAACCTGCCAATGGCCGATTTGATATTTCTTTCCACTTGTGCTTTTTGGCCATCACTCATATCCGTTAGTTGGTTTAGCACCAATTGCGGAAAGGCAGCCGATGTGGTTTGCTCGATACAGCCATGCGGATATTCAATGAGATAGTTTAACCTTTTTTGCAGGTTCATGGAGGGCACACTGGATATTTCCAGCACGGCCGAGCTGTTGGCAGCGATACCGATGGGGTTGGCTACAGTGCTCCATTGCTGGCCCGGTGCCAAGGTAATATCCATAATGCTGGTAACGGGTGGGTTGGGATTACGGATGTCCAACTCTACCTCATAACTGGCTTTTTCACCGCCCGAACTGGCCGATAGTTTTACTTTACCTATACCCGTATTGGGTTTTACCCTTACATCAAAATAAGCCATTTGCTCACCTATTTGTGTAAAGGTTACCTGCTGGCTGCTGCTGCCCACCACTTCAAAATAAGGGTTGGCTTGCAGGCTTACGGTTACATTTTTGACGTTGTTTTCCATGGCAAAAATGGTAACCGGCAATTTGATGGTTTCGCCCGGGCCCAGCACACGGGGTAGGGTGGCCAAGAGCATCAACGGTTTTTTAACGGCCACATTTTTTTCGGCAAAGCCATAACTGCCTTTGTGGGCGGCCACTACCATGGCCCTTACGGAGCCGATGTAGTTGGGTATTTGCACGGTATGTTTTTGGCGTTCGCCTTTGTTCAAGTGGAAGGGGCCTAAATAATGCACCACGGGTTTAAAACGGTTGGCCGTTTTTTGCTTCACCGGACCGCCAGCGGCATCACCGCCAATGGTAAGGATGCGTTCTAAATCGCCGCCCCAAGCACCGATCACATAATCGTACAGGTCGAAACTTTTTACACCCAAGGCCTCACGGGCATAAAAAGCACTGTGTGGATCGGGGGTTTTAAAGCGGGTAAGGTCCAACAATCCTTCATCTACCAATGCCACGGAATAAGTCATTTCCTTGCCGTTTTGCTCACTCACGTCGAAGCTTACCTGTTGCTCGGGCCTAATGGTGGCAGGTATGTTCAGTTGGGGACTGAGCAGGGTATTTTTATCTTCCACCATGATAGGGGTGGAGCCGTACATCCGTATGGGCAAATCGTTGATGGTTTGTGCATGGGGCTGCAAAAGGCTTACCGTTGCATATACGTTGGGGGCCATGTCTGCCGTGGCTTTAAAGCTCACTTTGGTTTGCCCCTGTTCGGTTTGCTGCCAAAAAGATTTTACCACTTTGCTGCCGTTTTCAATACTGATGAGGGCCCGGCCGCCCTTACTGCTGGGAATACTGAGGGTTACTTCTTCGCCCACATTGTATTTTTCTTTACCCGCAGAAAAAGATAACATCGAAGCAGCCGTAGGATCGTCTTGGCTACGGGTTTGCCAATAGGCATCTTCTATATAAAAAGCAGTACCAGTAGTGTGGCCGCTTTTGAGGTCTTTTACCAATATCAAATAACGGCCCCATTCGGTGCTGGAGGTGCCAAAGCTCCACTGTCCCTTACCGTTGTTGAGGGTGATGGTTTCTTTTTTGAGCAAGGTATTGTATTTGTCTTGCGTAAAATTGCTCAGGTTGTCGCCATTATCATCCCACCACCAGCGCCATTGTATTTTGTAAAACTGCACTTCCACTTGGTTGCTGCCTGCTAGGGCATTACCACGACTGTCCACATCGGCCAATTGCACCGTATGGGTTTTGCCCGCCATCAAGTAGTCAAACGGTTTTTCACCTTCCGGCAGTTTTAACCCCGCATAACTTGCATAGGGGCTGTAAGAGGCAGTAAGGTTGTCGATGCTAAAGCTACCGCCTGGTTCAAATACTTTTACCAACATATTGGCGGTTAACATGCCCGGCGCATTTTCGGTCGTTTCAAATTTCGGTTTGATCAATGCCCGGCCACCACTGTCCAATGTGCCTTCAAAAATCACTTTGTCTTGGGTGTAGTAATCGGCTGTGGGGTTGTCAAACACATAATCTTTGTATTTGGCAAACTCGGTCTTTTTGGCGTATAGGGAGGCATCAATTTTTGCTTTGAGGTTTTTGGCCGTGGCACCAAATAACCAATTGGCTTTTAGGGTGCCTGTTGCCGTATTGTCCAAAATAGCATCTTTGCCAAAATCCACATTTATTTTTAGGCGGTTGGGCATCACGGTTTCTACCCTTACCCTTTTTTCAAAAACAGCGCCGCCCACTTTTATTTTAGCCAACCAATTGCCGGTGGGTGCTGCCGCATCGGTAAAGGTTTTGAACACATAATAATTGTCTGTAGCATTGGTTTGTACGGTATGTTTGTACAATTGCCCTTGAGGGGTAAACAGGCTCATCTCCACCGGATGGTCGGCGGGCAAGGTGCCAGCCTTGTCTTCAATGATGCAGTTGAGGTACATGGTATCGCCGGGCCGCCATACGCCACGTTCGCCAAAGATAAAGCCCTTGATGCCGTTTTTGATTTCTTCGCCGCTCACGTCAAATCGACTGAGGGGCAAGCTGTTGCCATCGTCCAATTTCAAATAGCCTTTTTCACTGCCATTGGTGGCAATCAACAGCCAAGGTTTCTTTTTGGTTTCGATGGTGGCAAAACCATCGCTGCCACTTTTACTTTTGGCAATCACTTGCTGCTGATAGTCCAATACCTGTAGTTCGATGCCACTCATGGGCTCGGTGGTGAGGATATTGCTCACGGCCACCAATAGGTTATTATCGCCGCCACGTTTGGCAGTAAGGCCGATATTGCTGGCAATGACATTGCGCATGGCCCAGCGGTCTTTGTTGTAATAAGATTTGCGGCAAGGGTTCTGCCGGTCTTCCCAATTGTAGCCATAGGGGTAAAAATCATCGTACCGGCTCCAAAAACTATCATCTTCGTCCATGCCATTATTGCCATAGCTTTCGTATCCCTCATCATAACTTTCCTCCTCTTCTTGTCGTTCGCTGGTAGAATCGGCAGCGTTACAGGTGTACAAAGAGTAATCGGGCCTAAAGCCAATCACTACACGATAAATGGCGCCGGGCTCGGTTTTTAAAAACTTGTCAATATCCAACGAAAAGCGTTGTTTTTTGTGGAGGTCCAAGGTTTTGTCATCATCCAAGCGTAAGGTTTTTTGTACAACTGGTTTGGCTACACGGCGCAGTTCATCGTTGCCGCCTAGGGTGTTTTGCTGCAAAAACTGGGGTACGTTGTTTTCAAATATTTTGATGATGCTGATGTCAACCGCATTGAGGTTGATGCTTTCAAAGGGCAATACCAATCGGCCACTGTTGGGCAGTATATTGCCACGTCCATGGATTTTAACCGAAGGCATACGGTTTTCAAAATGCACATTGCCGGTAAAAGCTTTTTCTAAGGTATTGCCCCAAATATTTTTGATGCCGGGGTTGATATTAACGGTGTAACCGCCGTCCAAGCGACTGCTGGTAAATACTTTCACCTCGCTGCCGTTGATGGTATAGGCCAAATCGGCTTCTTGGTTACTAACGGTGATGAGGCCAGTCAAATCCTGCCCGATGGCCAATGGGTCGCTGAACTGTACGGAAGCATATTGCTCGGCTTCATTCATGGGCATTACGGTCAATACTTTAAAATCGCCTGTGGCCGGCACTTCCAAGCTGCGGCTTACTTTGGCCTCCATGCCAACAGTGCTACCATTACCGTTGAGCAACAGATTGGCAGCAGCACTGCCCCTGGTAATATTGCTGATGGTAAATTGATGGGTTTTGGCGCCATCGTTGTGCTGCCATTGGGTAGCCAATGTAGCCCCGCTTTCACTCGCCGATAAAATCTTTTCCACGTCGGAGCCCTTCTCCACATCGGCCGTTTCTATTACACCGCTGAGGGTCATTTTTGTTTTATCGTTGGTGCTGCGCAGACCATAATCGGTTAGCTTAAAAGAGGGCTTTACCGTTTGGAGGGTGAAACGAAAATTTTTGTATTTGTCGGGCACTTTGGTAACCTTGCCCAGTTTAAAGCTTACTTCGTACAATTGGTTGCTTTTGAGCCAAGCGTCGGGCTTAAACTCCACCGTGCGGGCATCTACCCAGGTGGTTTTGCCTTTTACGGCAGGGGAGAGCTCAAAAAGGGTTTCGCTCACGGCTTCGCCTACCGTATGCATGGTGGCCATTTCCTGCGCCAACCGGATGCGCACACTGCCCGTTTTGGATACAGTGCCCGTAGTATAGGCGTCGATGTATTGGCTGTAGGCTGGGTCAACGGAAATCCATTTGTCTTTTTTGGAGCAAGAAGGCATACTGATAGCGGCTGCTGCAAGCAACAGTGTCCACAAAAAAACCACACTGGGTTTTTGAGGACAATTAGAACGGTCGGGGTCCATAAATTGTTTTGATTTAATCGATTGTTAGAAATGTACTGTAAATGTGATAAGAAAATTTGATATGTGCAAATGGTATTTTGTTAAAACTTAGTTAAAAATGCCGCCCAAAGGCCATAAAATGTTACCAGTGGTAGCAGTATGTTACTAAAAATTTGGGGACAGCGCCAAAAAAAGCGTACCTTTGCACCCTTAAAATCATGCCGTAACATGATAAGTGCCACGCTCAGCGGGGCTTCATATCCCTGTAGCAATACAGTTTAGGCATGTGATAACCATTTAAAAAGGAGTTGTTTCACATGAAGTTAAGTCAGTTTCGTTTCGATCTTCCACTCAATCTTATTGCACAAAATCCTACCAAGAAAAGGGAAGATAGCCGTATGATGGTCATTAACCGGAAAACCGGTCAGATGGACAACAAGCATTTCAAGGACATTTTGGAATATTTTGATGACAAGGATGTGTTTGTGGTAAACAATACCAAAGTGTTTCCGGCCCGTATGTATGGACGCAAGGAAAAAACCGGCGCCAAAATCGAGGTTTTTTTGCTGCGTGAGCTCAACAAGCCCAACCGTTTGTGGGATGTAATTGTGGATCCTGCCCGTAAAATAAGGGTAGGCAACAAGCTGTATTTTGGCGACCATGATGAGTTGGTAGCCGAAGTAATTGACAATACCACCAGCCGTGGCCGTACCATCCGTTTTTTGTGGGATGATAGCGAAGAAGAGTTCCGCAAGATGTTGGATTTTATGGGCGAAACGCCTTTGCCCAAATACATCAAGCGCAAGCCCGATGAGGACGATAAAGAGCGTTACCAAACCGTATATGCCAAGCATGAAGGAGCTGTAGCTGCCCCCACTGCTGGTTTGCACTTTAGTAAAGAATTGATCAAGCGTTTGGAAATCAAAGGCATCCGTTTTGCAGAAGTAACGCTGCACACAGGCCTGGGCACTTTCCGCCCCATTGAGGTAGAAGATTTGAGCAAGCATAAAATGGATGCCGAGTATTGCGGTATTGATGAAACGGCTTGCAAAATCGTAAACAAAGCCAAAGAGGATGGCCGTAGGATCTGTTCCATCGGTACTACCACCATGCGTTGCTTGGAAAGTTCTTTCACGGCGCAAAAAATGCTAAAGCCGGTAGAAGGTTGGACCAACCACTTCATCCACCCGCCTTATCAATTTAATATTGCCGATTCATTGGTTACCAATTTTCATTTGCCCAAAACCAGCCTCTTGATCATGGCCTGCGCTTTTGCGGGTTATGATTTGATTATGGAGGCGTATAAAAAAGCAATCAAAGACAAATATCGCTTCTTTAGTTATGGGGATGCGATGTTGATTATTTAATGGATAATTGATAGTGGATAGTGGAGCTTCCACTACCATCCTATAACATACAATAGAATGCCGTCTTTTTAAAGGCGGCATTTTTGTTTTTGCCTGACTGTCATAATGGATTTATGCCTTTTCAGCACGGCTTCTACTTTATGGATTTTACCTTTAAATGGCTGGTGGTTTGGATTGGAAACCATCTTTTTTACCATAGTCGTGTATATACCAAAGGGAACTGCCTCGTCGGCGGCCCACTACCTATTTCAATACGATGTGTTTTACAGGTGCAAAAAACCAGGCCCTTTCGCCCCTAAGCGGAAGGGCTTTTTTGTTGGTGGGGTAGGAATAAAGGCAAATTGTTTGTTGCAATTTTTTCTGTTGCAAAATAAATTGCAACAGAATTTTTGCAACAGATTTGTTGCAAAAAAATCAATTTTTAAAAATTTGCAACAATTTTAACAAATTTTTAGTTTTTAAAAAATACCGACTTGCAGCCTATTGTTTATATTTGGTTAAATAAGTATTCCTATGCGCAGCGTAAAAAAGATGCGAGAAACTTTTGGCCTATCACAAGAGCAGATGGCCATTTATTTGAATATTAGTAGAGGGTTTTTATCAATGGTTGAAGCAGGGAAACGTACCCTGCCTACGACTGCATTAGCCAAGTTGGCCGAGTTGCAAAAAAGCCTGCAGAGCAATCTGGTTTATGGGCAGAAAGCAATGCAGCAGCAGGCTACAAAAGATTTGACGGAACTGAAAACTTATGCCAAGCAGTGCATAATAAAGTTGTACCAACTACAGCAAGAACTTGATTTACTGAAAGAGCAGCATGGCCAATGCCTAAAAGTATGGTTGGCCCTCGGCCATTTGAAACAAGGGGCGGCAGCAACAGATAGTAACGATAGGGATAGATTATGGTTAGATATATTAGAAGCTGAAACTTTGAAAAAAATGCGTAACTGCAGCCTAGGCAAGCAAGCGGTTTTGAAATTAAAAATTGCCGCTTTGGAACGTGAAATAGAAATGGCAGGCAAAATAAAATTCTAACTCATTTTATTCAAGTGTTAAAATTTTCATAAGGTTTTGTTAAAACGTTGTAAGGCTGATTGTTGGATAAATGGCCCGATTAATTTTGGGTTATTCTTTAACAATTTAAACAATTAAAAAAATGGGTTATTCAGTTAATTTAATCAGCACCCAGGCAGATTGCGACTTGCTGCTGAGCCTATCGGCAAAAGAAAAAAGCGATCTTGAATTTCAAAAGCTATCGCAGCAACGACAGCGCGACAGTTATGCAGCAAACGCAGTGGGTGTGGCGGCAGAGCTGCAAACGGTAACTGCCGAGCTTACGGCACTTACGGGCATTATAGCCGCCCTGCCCGAGGGCGAGGTAAAAGATGATAATATTACCCGCCAAATAAAGCTGGAGTTGCGTAAGCGCCTTTTAGAAGACAAAAAGGATAACTATGGTACAGTGGCGGTTTTAGAAAAAGAGCTGCTAATAGACCGGATCGAACATGAATTAACTTCATTACAAGGTTTTGTAGATGCTGTATTGGCCCGCAAAGCTTCGTTGTGAACCGCACGTTAACGAACTTGCAAAAAAACGTTCTACCCAAACCGGTAGAACGTTTTTTTAAGCGATAGTAAAAGCAAGTTCTTATTGCCTAAAAAAAAATTTTTAAAAAAAAGTAACCGCCGGGGTACAAAATATAAAAATAATCCCTATATATTTGTGCAACAAAAATGAAGGGAATCAAAAGCTAACGATTAAGAGCTCCAGACTAATAGAACCAGCAGCCTAGAATCAAAAAATCAACTTAGTATAATTATGGGTTCATATCTTATGTAAGGTCACGTTACTTCAAGCATGATTATAGTTGCCCCATAGGCAGCGTCTTTTTATTATCCACAATGAAAATGTGGGCTAGGAAAGAACTGTGCCATTTAGTTGAATACCTTGATAAATCAGGTGTTTTAACTAGTAAGAAACCGGTTTTTTCCTATCATAAAGCATATTATGTTTGTTCAATCGATATTGCTTTATGGAATTTGAATCATAACAGAATAAACCAATTGCAACTATGGCGCATCGGCCAAGCCTAAACCTACTTATTGTTTTACTATTACTTAGTAGTAAGCTATGGGCGCAGCAACCAACAGAGAACACGGTAATAAATGCAAGTGCTATACCTGAAAAATTTATGACTTCACTGCATAAGAAAATTAATAATGTTGAGCAACAATTACAGAAAGCCAGTGCTAAAGCGTTGAGGAAATTGCAAAAGCAAGAGCAGAAATTGTACAAAGCATTGTTGCTAGAGAACTCGGAAGCCGCAAAGGCTATTTTCGAAATTGATATTGACAGCCTTGCAAAACTACAACAAGTAGCAAGCAATGAAAGTGCTTCCTTGGAAGGATTTAATCCTTGGGTGGACAGCATGCGTGCCTCTCTTCAATTTTTGCAAACAGATAGTGGGGGCAAACTATGTATGCCGAATGCCCTAAAACAGATGCCCCTTGTACAAGCGCAATTGCAAAAGCTACAGGGCCAACTGGCTGGTGCCGATAAGCTGCAGGCAATTATCGCAGACCGCCAGCAGTTGATGCGGCAAAACTTTTTACAATATCCTAGCGTGCAAAAATTATTGGGCAAATATGCCAAGCAAGCCTACTATTACAAGGCAAAGTTGAACGAATACAAAACCTTATTGAGCAATCGTAAAAAAGCAGAAGCTGCCGCATACCATTTATTGAGCAAGATACCTGCGTTCAAAAAATTCATTAGCAAGCATACCTACCTGGGCAACCTGCTGTCGCCTTCTATTAACAATGTAGCTAGCTATGGACAAACCAATAATTATGTTGCAGCATTGGTCAGCAGCAATGGACCTGCCGCTATGCAACAGATTAGGGATAATATTCAAGCAGGGCAAAACCAGTTGGAACAGCTAAAAGCAAAGTTGAGTAGCGCCCAACTAGCTGGAGGGGGTAGCAGTAATGATATACCCACTTTCAAGGCCAATGAAATGCGTAAAAAAAGTTTCTTTAAAAGGCTTTCGTTCGGCACCAATTATCAGTTCACTGCGGCAAGGGGTACCGCACCTCAAATGTTGGATCTGGGTGTTCAAGTAGCCTACCAGTTCAACCAGCATAAGCAAGCAGGGATCGGCCTTGGCTACCGATTGGGTATGGGCAAAAGCATACGCCAATTGGCGTTGAGTAGCGAGGGCCTCAGCATGCGCTCATTCTTCGATTTACGTATAAAAGGAGGCATTTATGCCACTGGGGGGCTTGAGCTACAATACAATACACGGTTTTATCAATTACGGCAGTTGCAGCTACGTGAACAATGGAACCAACTGGCCTTAATAGGTATTAGCAAGAAAATGAACTTGGGCAAAAAAGCAGGTGCCGGAATCAGTGTACAGTACAACATTTTCGCACACCAGCAACCCGCAACCAGCCCTTGGATAATACGTTACCATATCGGTATGAAGTAACCAATAATAAAGCTGTATCAACCAATCAACACAACAACCCAATTA
Organism: Chitinophaga pinensis; assembly: GCA_943373145.1. GTDB lineage: Bacteria > Bacteroidota > Bacteroidia > Chitinophagales > Chitinophagaceae > Ferruginibacter > Ferruginibacter pinensis_H. The sequence goes on along the minus strand of CALSBI010000004.1, from coordinate 82,577 downwards.
AACCATGATCACAAAATTAAAAGCACTTTCGATCATTTTTCTGTCAATAGTTTACTCCGTTCATGGCCAGCCCACCACCCAACTATCGTCCAAGCCCCCGGCCCTGTTGCCGCCGAGTCCCGAAGCGTTCCAGTTTACCCGCTACGGCAACCTGCCGATTGGCACAAGCACGGGTGCGGCCCAGTTTAGCCTGCCTGTCTACACCGTGCGGAGCGGTAGCCTTAGCCATGCGGTAAGCATCGGCTATAGTACCAACGGGGTAAAGGTGGACGAGCAGGCGGGCCGCACGGGCCTGGGCTGGAGCCTGCGGGCGGGGGGCGTGGTTACCCGCACGGTGATGGACAAACCCGATAGTGTTGTACAGCCCACTTATTACCACGGCAATGCCACATCCATCCTGGGCAACTGGCCCCTGTACAGCTATGTGAGCAGGGCCAGCAACCAAACGCCGCCCGACTACCAGCCCGACGAGTACAGCTTCAGCATGGACGGCCTTTCGGGCAAGTTCCTGCGGCGGGAGGACGGGGGCTTTGCCCAGTTTTCCGGCAGCGGGGTGCGTATAGAAAAGAACGCCAACGGCTTTCTGCTCACGGCACCCAACGGGGTACGCTACTTTTTTTATGAGGCCGAGCTGGCCAAAAATTACAGCTACCCCCTTTCAACAACATTGCAATGGGTGCCCGCACCGGAGCCCACGGCCTGGTACCTCACCAAGATAAGCGCCCCCAACGGCGATGCCATCGATTTTGTTTACGGCTACGTGAACGAAGCTGCGGGCAACCACGGGGTAACCTATATCAACGGGATATCGCAGGACTACAGCACCACGGCCATGTCCACGGACGGGCTTTTGAGCAATGTCGGTTACCACCGCATCCGTTACGACGGCGTCCATGACGAGGTAATGCCCGGCTGTGCCAATACCAGTAACCTTTCCACCACCGTGCAGCTGACGGACAACACGCCCCGCTGCCTGCGGTCCATCTCGTTTGCGGGCGGCACGGTACGGTTCAGCTATTCGGGCAGGGAGGATGCGCCCGGCGAGCAAAAGCTGGACAGCGTACAGGTTTTCCGCAGTGGCGACGGTTACCGGCTGGCCTGCACGGTGCTGGGCTATGCCTATTCGTTCGCGGCCCCTGGCCCATTCGATACGCAGATAGCGAACTATAACTATACGGAAGCCAACCCGCACCTGCGCAAGCGGCTGTTCCTCACGGGGGCGGCCGAACTGGGCGCCAACGGCGAAGCGGGGCCATCGCACACATTCGAATACAATGACATGAATGCCCTGCCGCCCCGGCTGAGCTTTGCGCAGGACAGGTACGGCGGCTTCAACGGGAAGGCCAACGGGCAGTACTTTTTCCCCAACGATACATGGCTGGACCAACATATCGGCAACAACCGCTTCGGTGCCGACCGGGGCTACAGCTTTGCCCATGCGCAAAAGGGCGCACTGGCAAGGATAACCTACCCCACAGGCGGCCACACGCAGATAACCTACGGCCCCAACAAGATTGACGGCAATTACGCCTTTTCAATAAAAAGCGACTCGGTATGGGCGGTGCTGGACACCAGTACGGCCGCCGGGCAGCAGGTATGGAGTGATACGATCCGCCACTTGGGCGGCAACCTGCGGATGCGGGGGAGCTGCGGCTGGGCCAGCGTGCCCATGGACGGCCCGGGGGCCGGTGGTGCCTATACGGGCATCGCTGGCACTTGGTACATCTCCTTCGACCTGGTAAAGGTGGCCACGGGCGAGTGTGTCCCCAAGGCCTGCGGCAAACGGATTTACCCCGGCGAAACGGCGGTTGACGGGCACATGGGCTTTGCACTTGAATCCGGCGTTTACCGTATAAGGATGACCGCCAACATGCCCAACCTGCGGGCCCGCCTGTCGCTGGAAAGGTGGGAAAGGATAACGGACAACGGTCCCAATGCCGGTATAGCGGGCATCAGGGTGGCAGCGCTGTCAGATTACACCGATGCGGGCAAGGTAGCGGGCGGGCGCAGCTATATCTATGCCAACTGGGGCGACAGTACCGGCAGCAGCGGCACGGGCCTGCGCAGCGACAACGGCCACAACGGCGCGGAAATAGGTTTTACGCTGATGGACGCTTCCGTCCCCAACTCCAACCAGACCTATACATGCGGCTACAACACGATCGGCAGCAGCAGTGTGGCAAGCAACTTTTTGACGGACAACGGCACGGTGTTCTATACCAAGGTGATAGAACTGCCGGTGCCCGGTAACCCCGGCATGAACAACGGGGCCACCGAGCACGAATTTTACTTTAACCCCAAGAAAACGGCCGTACCGTTAGTATTTTCCTGGTACAACGGCTCTTGGGGCGAAACGCAGCCCCTGCCCACGGCACCGGGGGCACCGCTGATGAACAACGATTTTTTGACGGGCATGCCCAGGGCCACTAGGACGTTTACCTATGCCACTTTGCACGGCCCCCGCCAGGTGGCCAACGAAACGGTGAACCATTACTCCGTTGACACCGCCCATTTGATAATAGACACTTTTTTGGTGAGCCGTTACGCTAGGCCTGTGCCCGATTACGGCCCCAACGGCATTGTAACGGACATCCCGGCACAGTACCAGACCTTCTTTTACCGTTACGATATCTACCGCTACTGGCGCTACTTCGGTTTTGCCAAGCTGGACAGTACGGTAACGGCCGATTACAGCGGCACGGTGCCCATGACCAACAGGACGGTGTACAGCGGCTACTCGCCCAGGAACTTCCAGCCAAGGGAGATCGGCTACGCCACTTCCAACGGCAATACGAAAACGGTCCTGCGCAAATATACCGGGGACGTGATGCCGTACGAGCCGGGCCACGGCACGGTCTACAACCCGATGGTGAACGCCAATATGGTGGGTGCACTCGTGGAGGAGACCGTACTCGAAAACGGCAATGAGCTAATGAGAAAGAGAATGGCCTATGCGGCTAAACCTTCGCCAAACGGGGGCACACAGTACCTGCCCACAGCGGTTTATAGTAGCCAAAATGGACAACCGGAGGAATCTGAACTGATATACCAACTGTACGACAGCACGGGCAACCTTTTGCAATATACCGACCGCTCGGGTGTAGTAACCAGCATTATATGGGGCTACAGTGGCAGGTACCCCGTGGCCAAAGTTACGGGCATAGCCTACAACGATGCACTGGCAGATGCCATGATGGACTTGACCGTTATAAACAATCCCGCCAGCGATGCCGCATTATTGGCAGAGCTGAACAAACTGCGCAACCTGTCCGGCACGGCCGATGTGGTTACACGAACCTACAGCCCCTTGGTGGGCGTAACCACCGAAACGGGGCCTAGGGGACAAACACTTTATTACCAGTACGATGCCCAAAACCGCCTCAAGGCTATTAAGGATGCTGACGGCAATACGGTAAAGGGCATGGGCTATTGGTTACAAACAACCCCGGGATTGTAATGTACAAATATGCAAACGGGAAAATGTGCAAATGCACGGTTACCCGTAACCAAAACAACAATAAAACCAACAAGCGTATGCTTAAGAAATATATCCACCTAAAAATATTACTGGCCTCAACAACGGTTTTGCAGGCGCAGCAGCCAGCAGCACAGCCCACGGCATACCCCACTGGTATCAACCTCAATGCTATCCGCACATGGCAGGCCATGCGGCCGGGGCTGGACAATGCAACGATTCAAACGGCCAACGCAAATGAGGCCGGGCAGGCAACGGCCTATTTTGATGGGCTCGGCAGGCCACTCCAAACCGTTGCCAAACAGGCGAGCCCAAGTGGAAGGGATATGGTAAGCATGAATATGTATGACCCCTTTGGGCGGGAAACGCAACAATACCTGCCCTATGTAAGCAACAGTGCGGACGGAAAGATCAAATTGGACCCTTTTGCGCAGCAGGCGGCTTTTGCCACGGCCCAGTACCCCGGCGAAACCTTTTTTTACGGCAGGGCCGAATTTGAACCCGCCCCGCTGAACCGCCTGTTGAAAACGCTGCCGCCCGGCAACAGTTGGGCCGGTGCCGGCAGGGGCACGGCCATCAAATACGGCACCAATACCGCTGCCGATAGCGTGGCATTGTGGAGGGCCGCCAACAATATCGACGGGGCCTGGGGCAGCTATACGATGGATGGTTTTTACGCCTCCGGCAAACTCGTAAAAACGCTTACCACCGATGAACACGGCAAACAGGTAGCCGAATACAGGGATAGCGAGGGTAAAGTGCTATTAAAAAAAGTGCAGCTTACCGCTTCGGTGGACAATGGCACAGGGAGCGGCCATACGGGCTGGCTCAGTACCTATTATATCCATGACAATTATGGCCGACTAAGATGTGTACTACAGCCCAAGGCGGTGGCTAAACTTGCGGCTGGTGGCTGGATACTGGATGCCGGTATACTGGATGAGCTGGCCTTTCGGTACGAGTACGATAACCGGAACCGGATGATCGTAAAAAAAATACCGGGGGCAGGGGAGGTGTACATGGTATACGACGGGCGGGACAGGCTTGTGATGACGCAGGACGCCAACCTGCGCTTGCAGGGTAAATGGCTGGTAACAGGCTATGATGCGCTGAACCGGCCGGTTTCCACAGGGCTGGTGGCCAATATACAAACAAGGGCGGCCCATGCCTCTGCGGCTACTGGTGGCAGTTATATGCCCACGGGCAGTTACGAACTGTTGACCGAAACCTATTATGACAACTACAATTACCCTGGGGCCATGGCCTACAACAGCGGCTATCAAGGTTTTTTACAGGCCGGAAGCGATGCTTACCCCGAGTTTTTGGCACCCGGTGCCACAGCTAAGGGGCTGGTGACAGGGAGCAAAACAAAAGTGTTGAATGCCCCGCCCGGCGCACCGCAATATTTGTTGACCACAGTTTACTATGATAAAAAAGACCGCCCCATACAAACACATGCCCAAAATATCAAAGGCGGCACCGACATCGTTACCAACGGCTATAGTTGGGGCGGTAAAATGCTCTGCAGCTACCTGCACCATAGCAACCCCAGCGGCAAAGGGGTAACCGAACTAAGGATAACCACCCGTATGGAGTACGATGCGGGCGGCAGGTTGATCAAAGCATACAAAAAAGCGCAGCGGGGTACCAATGATAGCCAACCGGAAATGCTGCTGGCGCAGAACGAATATGATGAACTGGGGGCGCTGAAGCGCAAGGAATTGGGGATTGGGAATTTGGGCGGGCAGGCTTTGGAAACGCTACAGTACGAATACAATATCCGGGGCTGGCTCACGGCCATCAATAAAAACTACGCCAAGGGCTATACCAACGCCAACTATTTTGGACAGTTGCTCAGCTACGACAAACCCTTTGATGTTGGGGGCAGTGCCGCCCAGTACAACGGCAATATCGCCGCCACCCGCTGGCGGGCCAAGGGCGATGGCGAACAGCGCAACTATGGTTTTGCATACGATGCGGCCAACCGCCTGCTCAAGGCCGATTTTACCCAATACACAGGCGGCCAATGGAACACGGGTGCCGGGGTGGACTATAGCTTGGGCGGAGCTGATAATGGCAAAATGGCCTACGACGAGAATGGCAACATACTCAGTATGTGGCAAAAGGGACTGATCGTGAACAGCAGCCAATGGATAGACAAATTGGCGTACGGTTATCAAGCCAACAGTAACAAGCTGCTGGGTGTAAGCGATAGTGCCAATGACCAGGCCAGTACATTGGGTGACTTTAAGTATAACCCCGCTACCAAAACCGCTATTGATTACAGTTATGATGCCAACGGCAATATGGTTGCCGACCAAAACAAGGCCATCACTGCCATTGGCTATAACCTGCTGAACCTGCCCCAATTGATAACCGTAACCAATAAAGGCACCATTGCATACGTCTATGATGCCGCAGGGAATAAGTTACAGAAACGCACGGTGGAAGGTGCCCGCACCACGGTAATCGATTATATTTCGGGCATTGAATACAAAAACGATACCCTGCAGCAACTGGGCCACGAAGAGGGTAGGGTACGGTATGCTAAAAAATATTATTTAAACGGGGATAGTTCCTGGGTATTTGCCTACGATTGGATGGTGAAGGACCATCTGGGCAATATCCGCACGGTACTCACGAACGATTTAGATACAACCAAATACGTGTGCACGTTTGAACCGCCCAAAAAATTGATTGAAAGGGAGCAATTTGTTCGTAGAGATGATGCCATTGTACAATTGGAGCAGGACAGCCCCCTGCTGGATGATGGCGGCGGTGCCGGTGCCGACCCCGAGGACAGCCCCAACCAGTTTGCCACTCGGCTCAATGGGCTATATTACAGCCGTACCATTGGCCCCGGTAAGATGCTACGGGTCATGGCCGGTGACAAGGTGGAAATTGCCACGCGTGCCTATTATCAGCCCCCAACGGGTGCTACGCTGAACCAAGTGGCCCCACAGGACGTACTCGCCAGTCTGTTGCCTCTTTTTGTTGGGGGCGGTAGCAGTACAATAAACCACGGTACCGAAACGTTTGCTGTTGGAAATGGCATTACCTTGAACCAGACCGCATTATTGAATTTTATTACAAATACCCAGAATGGCACCCCGGGCGATGAAGTAAAGGCTTACTTGAATTTTATTGTTTTTGATGCCCAATTTAAACCGGAAAATTCCGGTGCCATAAAAGTGGCCGAAAATTTGGCTGTTCCGCAAAACTTATATAACTTAGTACCTATTTTAAAAAATGGCTACATTTACGTTTGGCTTAGCAATGCAACTACGGTAGATGTAGATTTCGACGACCTAACCATTAACCATTATACAGGCAATTTGCTAAGTGAAAATGCATATTACCCATTTGGCCTCGTTATGTCTGGTATCAGTGCCACGGCAGCATTAAAACAGGCCAGCAATCTCAAGTACAACGGTAAGGAATTGCAGGCTAAAGAATTTAGCGATAATACAGGTTTGGAATGGCTGGATTATGGGGCCAGGATGTATGATGCGCAAATAGGCAGGTGGCATGTGATTGACCCCAAGGCCGAACAATACCGACGGTGGAGCACTTATAATTATTCTGTTAACAATCCTATACGGTTTATTGATCCTGATGGGATGGGGGTAAAGGACATTGTGTATTTTAACAGTGCTGGTCAGGAAACAAGTCGTATAAAGAGTGATAAAATATTTGAAACATATGTGTTTGTTGATGTAAAGGGTACAAATAATCAAGAGGGTGGGTTTTATGCGCAGGCTCCCATGCCAGGCGTAGTTGCAGGTTATGAGAGTCCTGAATATCAAAAACATGATTATCAAATAGCAGCCAGTACTTTTTTACTTAATAGGGATTTGGCTGCTGCAAAAGGGATCAATGGTTTTGTAAGGAGTGGGAGTAAAGAAAAATTATTCACTCCAGATGATGACCATAAAATATGTAATGATTTACCACAATCTCTTGATGTTAATATAGTAAAGGCAATGTTGGTGAATGAATCAACATTAGGAACCATAGATGGGCAAACCGGTACCGGCAAAACAGATGTTATGCAATCAAATGTTAAAGGGGACTGGTCGGACTCCAAAAAGAGAATTGGCCTATCTAAGGGCCAATCTATGACACCTGAAACAAGTATCAACGCTGGAGTTAAGGTGCTATTCAGTAAAGGAATGGCATCGGATGATAACGGAAATATGAATTGGCGTAATGGGAATAATGGTAATTGGCTCGATGCTGTAGAGCGTTATAATGGAGGAGGAGACCCTAATTATATGCCCAAATTCAATAAAAATTTTGCCAGTATTGTTGCAGCAAAACCTAATAATTATCAATAAGTATGAAAAATATTATTGGCATCATTTTATTAATTGCCTGTTGCGGTGGCATCACGAAACGCCAACCATCATTATCAGCAGCTAAAGGGGATGCGCAGGTAAAAAAAACAGCTCCGATTCGTCTAAATGAAAGGCAAGTAATTCCTTTTGAGCCTGACTCTTTGCATAATTATAGCAATGCAAGTCAATATTTGTTAGATAAATTCAACGAAGATTTAGGCGGCTTGAAAGCTTCAGATATTAATGACATAAGATTAATAGACACTTCATTAATAAAGGATTTTGGGAAAGCGGAAATATATAAGATAAAATTTTCTAATCTATTGCCGGAAGTCGTTATGAAAAATAACTATCTTGTCTTAAACCGTGAAAAAAAACAAGCAGCTCTTGTTTTTTTTGACACTTTGACGTTAATAAAAACGTCAGTTAAAGATTTTGCCACTTTGTTAGGAGGAGTAAAAAAAGTAAAAGCAAAAGGTTTCTATATCATTTATGATTATTTTAGTGGTGAGGGGGTTTTCAAAGAAATCCTAAATACACTAGATTATCCAGATGAAGGTTTGGCTGTGTTTAATAGCAGTATTGATTGTGTGAGTTATAAACCATTCATGCTTTCAATAAGGAATGTTGACATCAATGGTGATGGCCTGTGCGATATTAATTTTTCAGGAGAAGTAGCGTCATTTTGCAAAGGATTAGAAATGGGATATGGAAGAAATGATAGGAATCCACTTAAAGTGAGTAGAATTAATTTTACTTATATTGCCAAGCAAGAAATGGATACGCATATAAGATACGTGTTTGATTTTGATGATTATATAAATCGTGATATGCCCTATAAGGTAAAGCCATAATCAAAGGTAATATATAAAACATCTCGATAGCCTATTTTTATGACTTAACAGATTGGCTATCAACAAGAATTAGCTTTCAAACTAACATTTCTGGGCAGCCATAACAACTACCCTTTCTTTGCCATAAAAAGCGGTAACCCAATCAAGCTCAGTGAAAGCGTACCCAGTGTTTTGACGACACTGCTATTGCCATGCGTCCTGCTGCGAAAAAACCTGCCTCAATTAATAACCTTAACGAAAAAGGTACAATTTCATACACTTATGGTGCTGCGGGGAAAAAGCTGCAAAAACGCATCGTGGAGCCTGGGGGCCGACTAAAAAGGAAAATGAAGGTGTTGAAGATTGTATAAACGGCCTTTCGTCTCTATCCCCTACCCGAATAGAGGTACTTTTTGGGTCAGTCCCGGAGCAGAACCACAGTAACCGATTATATTTCGGGCATTGAATACAAAAACGATACCCTGCGGCAACTGGGCCACGAAGAGGGTAGGGTACGGTATGCCAAAAAATATTATTTAAACGGGGATAGTACCTGGGTATTTGCTTACGATTGGATGGTGAAGGACCATCTGGGCAATATCCGCACGGTACTCACGAACGATTTAGATACAACGAAATACGTGTGTACGTTTGAGCCACCTAAAAAATTGATTGAAAGGGAGCAATTTGTTCGTAGAGATGATGCCATTGTAAAATTGGAACAGGACAGCCCCCTGCTGGACGATGGAAGTGGCACCGGTGCCGACCCCGGGGACAGCCACAACCAGTTTGCCACCCAGCTTAACGGGCTATATTACAGCCGTACCATTGGCTCCGGTAAGATGCTGCGGGTGATGGCCGGTGACAAGGTGGAAATTGCCACCCGTGCCTATTATAAGCCCCCCACGGGTGCCACGCTGAACCAAGTGGCCCCGCAGGACGTGCTGGCCAGTTTGCTGCCGCTGTTTGTGGGCGGTGGAAATACTACAATAACCCATGCTGCGTAAACCTTTGCCATTGGAAATAGAGTTGCCTTGAACCAGACCGCATTGTTGAACTTTATTACGGATACCCATGATGGTACGCCGGGGAGGATGAAATAAAGGCTTATTTGAACTATATCTTGTCCGACTACCAGTTTAAACTCTCAACATCCGGTGCGATAAAAGTGGCCGAAAATTTGGCGGTTCCGCAAAGTTTGTATGACTTAGTATATTTTAAAAAGTGGCTACATTTATGTATGGCTGAGCAATGCAACTACCGTTGATGTAGACTTTGATAACCTCACTGTTAACCATTGCACGAGCAATTTGCTAATTGAAAATTCACATTACCCCTTCGGGTTGGTGCACGCAGGAATTAGCGTCACGGCAGCCCTTAAACAGCCCAACAAGCTCCAATACAATGGTAAGGAATTACAGGCTAAAGAATTTAGCGATAACACAGGATTGGAATGGCTGGATTATGGGGCCAAGATATACCATGTGTAGGTGCACAGGCGGTATGCGCCTAAGCCATCGGGGGCGCAAGTAGATGCAAAAATATCCAGCCATATTTAAAAAACAAAAAGTAGTAAAATAATCATTAAAAGTTAGTGTCATGGTACGTAAAAATATGCAGGCCAATTTACATCAGACAACTGAGGTATCTAGTGATGAAACGGCAAGCCTACTGCCAAAAGACGATAAGCAGGAACACAATAGAAGTGGGGTAGGCCCAAAAATACCATCCATAAGAAAACGGTTACCTATCAAGACTCCTGCTCGTTATTCTAGAGAAAGCAAAAGTGAAAGGGTTGATATTGAAAGTTCAGAGGAAACTATAAAAGAACTTGCGAAAAGAGATCAAAAACATGTTTTTTATATCAAAATACTCACGATTTTACTTAAGGCTATTATTGTAATGATTATACTACTATCTGGTATTACAGGAAAAGGCGTTAAACTAATTTCATCAATAATATCGTCATTCTAAATTGGTCTCCTGTCTTTATTATTTTGTATAATACACACATTTATCTTTAATAAGAGCAAAGCCCATTGTCTAATCTTGTTTGCGAATACCACCATTGATTTAAGGAACGCTTAATGACGCTAATCCCCCTTTGCTGCAATCAATGTTTTCTTAACGGCACCACCCTCACAGCCGCCGCTTCCTTCCCGCCTTCCCCATCGCATCCAACACCGCAAAATCAATATCCAGCAATTCATAATTGCGGGCATCGGGCAGGCTGTAGTGCCACCATTCGGTATCCAGTGCCTTGAACCCATTTTCCTCCATCAACCCTTTCAACAATAACCTATTTCGCAAAACGGCAGGCGGCAGGTAGGCAAAACCGTGATGCGCCGTATCGCTAAAATTATCGAAGCCAGTGCCCATGGGCAGTTCTTTGCCGGTGGCCAGTTGAATGAGCGTGAGGTCCACGGCTGTGCCGCGGTTGTGGCCGCTGCCCTTGGCGGGGTTGGAGGCATAGCGTTCGTCCTGCACCGGTGCCCAAATTTTTTCGGTGGCGCTGTAGGGGCGGTAGGCATCGTATATTTTTAATCCCAGGCCTTTGGGCTTTAATGCGGCCTGCACTTTGGCCAAAGCTAGGGCTGCGGGTTTTCGCAAATAGGTAGTGGTGGTTTTGCCATAAAGCGGGGTATGCAAAAAATTGTTGGAACTGGCATAGCGCAAATCCAATACAATGCCGGGTACGGCAACCCGAAGGTTGAGCATGGCTTTGGCGGGGTTATGGGCCACCGTTTTTTGCAATATGGCCCCTTTATCAATGACCCAAAGACCATATTTATTTAAAATGGTATCTTGCGCCCGGATTGGTTGAAAGCTTGTGGACAAAAAAACCGCTAGCGAAATTATGGGTAATTGACGGGCATTTATTATCTTGTTCATTATTATCCTCCTTAGAATGGCCAGTTTGCGAAACCGCTTTCGACCAAGTTACAAATTTTTCCCGATATGGATTATCATAGAAATGCTCCCCTTTTATTTGCCATACTGTTTATTTGGCTTACGATAATGGCCTGCAACAATGGCAAAACCGCTAAGGGCGCTAATGGCAACGCCACTACAGAAGCGGTGGATGGCGGCGATATTGAGGCGGTGTTGGCCTTTGCCTTGCAGCACAACGGCAAAATAGACGACAGCACTCGTTTGCAAATGGCAGAAGTGGTAAACGCATTTTATGGGCAACGGGAATTTGACAAAGTATGGTGCCGCAAAAAAACCTGGCAGCCGATAGCCGATTCGTTGTACGGTGTTATTGAAAAAGCCGAACTGCAAGGGCTTTTTCCTAAAGACTATCACTTTACGCAATTAAAGGGCATAAAAAATACGGTTGATAAGGATTCGTTGAAAAAAGTAGGCGAGGCATTGTGGACCAAAGCCGAACTGCTGCTGACCGATGGCCTGATGCGCTTGATGCAAGACTTGAAACAGGGGCGCTTGCAAGTCGACAGTCTTGGTTTGTGCAAAAAAGCGGGCATGGTGGAACAGTTTTTTGTTAAGAACGCCAACCTTATTTTGGAGCAAAAAAAGTTGACACCTGTATTGGAAAGTTTACAACCCAAGCACCATGGCTATCGGGAATTGAAGAAAGGCATCCGGCTGTTTTTGGATAGTATGGACAGGCGTACGTATACGTATGTAAATTATCCTTACAAAGATTCTACTGATTCGTTGCGGTTTGTTAAAACGTTACAGAAACGGCTAAACGAAAGTGGTTGTATGGAAATAACTTCCAAAAGACCTGACTCGGCCATGTTGTTGGCGGGTGTTAAAAGATACCAACAGCAAAAAGGGATAAAAGCGGATGGCAAAATCAATACGGCATTGATGCGTACCATCAACACCAATGATGCGGAGCGGTTTAAACGTATAGCTATTACACTGGACCGTTATAAGCAACTACCCGAAAAAATGCCGGAGCGTTATATCTGGGTAAACCTGCCCGGCTATTATTTGGAAGTATGGGACCATGATACTTTGGTGATGCAATCGAAGACCATTGTGGGTAAAGCCGCCACCCGCACACCGGAACTGACCAGCACCATTACCGATATGGTTACCTATCCCACTTGGACAGTGCCCACCAGCATCATTGCCAAAGAAATGCTGCCGGGCCTGAAGCGTAACCCCAATTATTTGGCCCGCAGGGGATATAAATTGCTCAATGGCAAGGGCCAACCCATCAATGCGGCCAGCATCAATTGGGCCAAGTACAGCAAGGGTATCCCCTACAGGATACAGCAGGGTAGTGGCGATGGCAATGCCTTGGGCGTTTTCAAATTCAATTTTAACAATCCCTTTTCGGTGTATTTGCACGATACCAATCAGCGTTATCTTTTCAAAAATGGGTCCCGGTCATTGAGCCACGGTTGTGTAAGGGTGCAGGATTGGGAAAAACTGGCTTTTTATATTGCCCGTACAGATAGTGTACTGGCCAAGCCTACAGACTCTTTGGAATACAATACCGATTCCATCAAGCATTGGCTGGCGGCGAAAAGCAACCGCCGGATGGATGTGAAGGTAAAAGTTGACCTGTTCATCAAATATTTTGGCTGCGAGGGTCAAGGTGGCAAAGTGAAGTTTTATGAAGATATATATGGCGAAGACAAAACGTTGCGGGAGAAGTATTTCGCTGATAGGAATTAAAAAGGATATATGATAATAGCATTTTTTTTGGGTAAAATGGTAAAACGGGTGGCGTTGGCAGGTTTTGTACTGCTTTGCGTATTGGGAACCCAATTGGGGGTGGCACAGCAGGCAAAACCCGTTGCTGCCAAAAAAGCCGTTTCCAAAATATTGTACGGCACGGCCAGTTTTTACGCCAATAAGTTTAACGGGCGCAAAACGGCCAGCGGTGAAATATTCAACCAAACCAAGTTTACCTGCGCCTGCAATGTGCTGCCGATAGGGACTTGGCTACGGGTAACCAATATGCGCAACGGCAAATCCGTTGTGGTAAAGGTAAACGACCGGCTGCACCCTAAAATGCGCCGCTTATTAGACCTTACCCGTGCAGGGGCGCAAAAACTAGGCTATATAAATGCAGGCCTTACAAGGGTAAAAGCGGAGGTTTTGGGTAAAAATTATCGGCCATAAGTCGGTTTACAGCCGTTTTTAGGCTTTTTTACTGCTAAATGGACCATTTTTCAAGTTTAAATTATGTTGGTAAATAATTTCACGTTTTGGTACTAAGCGTTTAATTTTGCTGCCACTAAGAAAAAGTGATTATATGAATAAAATTATGATGTCCTTACTGGCTGTTGCTTTATTTACAACGGCATTTGGCCAGAATGACTACCGGAAAAACCCTTCCTTGGGTGTGAATTTTACCTTAACAGACTTTAAGACTGCCAACGAACTACGCACAATTGGTTTAACCAACGTATTAAGGTCGGGTAACCTCACCAATACCAGCCGCATGGCGGTAGGTTTGGGTGTAACCTATTTGGAAGGTATGAGCAATCATATTGATTTTGCAGGGTCTGTAAATGCCACTTTTTTGGATTATCCCATCCGTGGCAAGGCTCCATTTGGCAACGATTATTTTTTATTGGAGGCCACTGCTACTGCCAATCTTAAATTGACCACGGATAAATATTGGGTATCCCCCTATATCACTGCGGGTGTGGGTGCTTCCAAATACAAAGGTTATTATGGTGCCTTCATCCCTACAGGTCTTGGCTTGCAAATCAACCTGTTTGAAGATGCATTCATCTTGATCAATTCACAATATCGCATCCCCGTAACGGAAAATGCGAGTCACCATTTGTTCCATAGCTTTTCGCTGGCCGGTACTTTAACCAAAAGGAAAGTAGTGGAGCCAGTAGCTCCCCCACCACCACCTGTTGTGGAAAAACCCAAAGACAGGGACAATGACGGTGTATTGGATATAGACGACAAATGCCCGGATGTAAAAGGCTTGGCTTCTTTGCAAGGCTGTCCCGACAGTGACGGTGATGGTTTGGCCGATGGAGACGACGCTTGCCCCAATCAAGCGGGTACTGCCAAATACAAAGGCTGCCCTGTACCTGATACAGACGGCGACGGCATCAATGACGAGCAAGACAAATGTATTGATAAGCCCGGTGTGGCCCGCTACAACGGTTGCCCAGTGCCCGATACCGATGGTGATGGCATCAACGACGAAGAAGATAAGTGTATTGATAAACCCGGACCTGTCAGCAATAACGGTTGCCCCGAAATTGCACAAACCGTGGTTGATAAAATCAATTATGCTGCTAAAAACGTATTCTTCGCTACCGGTAGCTCCAAATTGTTGCCCAAGTCTTTCAAACCATTGAACGAAGTAGCCAATATCATGGCATCTGACGAATCGCTGAAATTGTCTATTGAAGGTCATACCGATAATACAGGTAAGGCCGACAAAAACCAAACCCTGAGCCAAGAGAGGGCTGCTTCCGTAGTGGCTTACTTAAAGAGCAAGGGTGTTGCCGAAGATAGGATGACCGCTACTGGTTTTGGCCAAGACCAACCTGTTGCCGACAACAAAACAGCCGCCGGACGTGCCAAGAACCGCCGTGTGGAAATGAAAGCTTCCAACTATTAATCAATCTGCTTACGATAGAAAAAGCCCCCCGCATTGCTGCGAGGGGCTTTTTTCATGGCTATAAAATCGGCTAAGGCCGTGCTTGCAATTTGTGATAACTGATATAGGATACAACCAATATAGCCAAGGCGATCAAAGGAAAAAAGGTTTGACCGTTGATGCCGTCCACCGCGGCATGGGATACCGTAGCGGCGATAAAATTGCAGCCAAAACCCGCATAGGCCCATTCCTTATAACGGCCCTTCAGCATCGGTAATATCAGCACCAATGCCCCCACTACTTTAAAACAGGTAAGCATCACCCTGAAATAATCGGGGTAGCCTAGGTGCGCAACGCCCTCCTTGGCCAATTGCGTATGGGAGGTAAGGGCCGGTACCACCCCTTCAAATATTACGAGTAGGGAAGTGGTGATCCAATAAATAATTTTTGTCGCCTTCATTTTTTTTGTTTTTGTGTGTTGTGATAATGTAATAGCCAATGGTGGCCAAATCGGTCGGTAAGGGTACCAAACAAAGCGCCTTGGTTGCCAATGCTCAGCGGCTGGCTGGCTTTGCCACCGGCCGAGAGGTTTTTGTAATATTTTTTTATACTGGATTCGCTGCTGCAATGCAACAAAATGGAAACGGAATTGCCTTTTATCAACCCAAGCTCCGGCACCATATCGGTACCCAGCAGTACCAAGCCACCTTTGGAAAGGGTAGCCTGCAAAATACAGGCCTTCATTTTTTGCTGCATCCCACTGGCATGCGGGGTTTGGCCCAGGGTTTGAAAGCTGAGCCTACCGCCAATACAGGATTTATAATACAGCATGGCCTGGCGGCAGTTGCCGTTGAACGTTAAGTAAGGACAGGCCTGTAGTTCAGCCTTTTGCTTTCTTTTTGGCTGCATTTTCTTTTACCCTAAACTTTACAATTTTGGTAATGAGGGCCAATGGCATGGGCTCGTCCATGGGAAATTGGATGGAACCTTTACCCATTTTGTACTTGGCCAGTTCTTTTTGAAAAGCTTCATTGCCACTGGGCAGTGCATAAAAGCCAATATGGCCCTTGAATGCTGCAAAATAAACCAATGGCCCGTTCAGTTTAAAAGCAGGCATGCCATAGCTAATGGCTTCTTCCGCTTCGGGTGCCGCTTTTTTAACGGTGGCCCTTACCTGCTCCAGCTTTGCTTGCACATCCTTTGGAAAACTGGCAATGTAGGCGGCTGTGTTGATTGGTTTGTCCACTTCGTATAATTAATAATGAATAATTAATAATGAATAGTTGATAGTGAGATTAAGCTTCCATTAATGCGGCAATATCAAACTTCTTCATCTTCATAAAAGCAGCCATTACCCTAGGTGCCTTTTCCGGGTCGGTCATGAGCTTGCCCAGTACTTTCGGCACAATTTGCCAAGAAACGCCAAAGCGGTCTTTGAGCCAACCGCATTGCGATTCCTGCCCGCCATCGGTTAACTTTTCCCAGTACAAATCAATTTCGGCTTGGGTTTCGCAATCCACTACCAAGGAAAACCCTTCGCTAAAAACAAATTGATGATCGCCGGGGCCGTCCATGGCTGCCATCGTTTCGCCATTGATGGTAAAATGGCCAAATTTCAACAAGCCTTCGGGCTGCGGTTCTCCAGCTTTGTACAGCTCCATATGGTGCTTTGCCGAGTTGGGAAAAATACCCGTATAAAAATCTACGGCTTCCTGTGCCCGGCCCAATTGTGCATTGGCAAAGAGGAAGGAAGTGGTAATGGTTTGCCCATGCGGCGGCACTTCGCCCTGCATCAACTGCCAGGTTACGCCAAACTGGTCTTTTACCCATCCATATTTTTCCGCCCAAGGGTATTGGCCCAACGGGATCAAGGCGCTGCCACCTTCGCTGAGTTTGTTCCACAAGGCATCTATCTGTGCGCCATCGGCATAGGTAACAAAAAGCGAAATGGACGGGTTGATGGTAAACATCGGCCCACCGTTGAGGCCCATGATTCTTTTGCCCTCTATTTCAAAAATCACCACCATGGGTGTATCGCTCACAATTTTTACATTGTTAAAAGCCGTGCTGTAAAAATCCGCAGCCGCTTTGGCCTGCCCATCAAACCATAGGCAAGGATATAGCTGATTGTTCATGTTAAAAATATTTTATTGTTATAATTTTTTTGTGCCGTTGAATAATCGTTGACCGTTGACCGTTGGCCGTGGACCGCGGTAATAATTATTAATTAATCATTATTAATTATTCACTCTCAACTCCCTTCAACATGCCGTTTAAAACTATCCAAAATAGCCTGCCAGCCACCTTGCTGCATGGCATAAGGGTTGGATTCTTCCGCATCAAAAAAAATGGTAACCTTGCATCCATTCCCTTCGCTGGCAAATGTAATATCGGCATTCCTACCATCTCCCATGGTATAGGCAATATGGGTGTAAGGTTCTACTGCTGTATAAGTTCCCCAAAAATCAAAACCCATGCTGCCATCCTTGGCTTCCATGCGGCTGCTGAATTTACCGCCAACCCTAAGGTCATTCTCGGCCTTGGGCGTATGCCAATCCGGAGAAGCGGTGTTCCATTGGGTGATATGCTCGGGGGCTGTCCAATAGCCCCAAACCTTTTCGGGGCTTGCGGCAATACTGGCTTCCACCGTAATGGACACTGGTTTTTCGGCCAATTCTTTTACCAAGGCTAATGCTTTGGGAAAAGTTTTGGCAAAATAGTCTTGGTAATTTTCTGCCACTTCTAAGGTAACCGTTACGGTTGTGGTGCCATCAATTTCGGTGAGCGCATAGCCTTCGCTACCGCCGCCCCATTCGGCTGGGGGCTGTTCTTCAAAATTTTTCACCTCGCCCTGGTGCTTAAATACCATACGCTGTTCAGGGATGCATGCTTCAATAATAGCGTACATACCATCGCCACCGGGTGAAAGGAACTGCACTTTGCTGCCTTGCTGCCAATCCGACACTGCATACGATCCCTCCATAAAGGCACTTGTCCATTTGCGGTAAGTGGCGTCAAACCACAATACCTGCCAAGTTTTTTTTGCATTAGCGGCAATGCTAATGTCAAATGTAAGTGTAGCCATATTTCCTTTTTTTAATTGTTAAGTGATACAAAGATGAAACATTTATTTATGCATTGCAATGTGCAAAAAAGACAATTAAAGGGTGTTTTGCGACAGATTGGTTTTGTACCTTTAGGGCAAAAGAAAAGCGTAATGAAAAATGTAAGCATATTGGTTCCCGAGTCTTCCGTGTTGCAGGCCATTGCCGACCCGCAGTACCTGTTTACGGCGGTTAACGGTTTTTTGGTTGCTGCGGGCAAACAATCTTTGTTTCAGGTGCAATTGGTAGGACTCAAAAAAACGGTGCAGCTCAATGGTGGCTTGTATACGGTGCATACCGATGCGGTAGTAGCGGATGTGGACAAAACTGATTTGTTGCTAATACCCGCTCTGTTTGGCGATATGCAACTGGCCCTGCAAAAAAACAAACCCCTATTACCTTGGATAAGGGCGCAATACGATAAAGGTGCCGAAGTGGCCTCGCTGTGCGTGGGTGCTTTTTTATTGGCGGATACAGGTTTGCTGGATGGTAAAAAATGCTCCACCCATTGGGGCTTTCAAAACGAGTTCCGCAGCCTTTTTCCGCAGGTGGAAGTGATAGACGGCAGCATCCTTACCGAAGAGCACCGCCTGTACTCGAGCGGGGGCGCCAACTCGTATTGGAACCTGCTGCTGTATTTGATAGAAAAATATGTAGACAGGGAAACGGCGATACTGGCTTCCAAATATTTTGCGGTGGACATTGACCGGGAAAGCCAAACGGCTTTTGCGATGTTTAAAGGGCAGAAGAACCATGCCGATGAAGCCGTAAAAAAAGCGCAGGAACTGATTGAACAAAATGTGGGCGAAAAACTAAGTGTGGACGATTTGGCCGATCAGGTGGCCTTGGGCAGGCGCAGCTTTGAGCGGCGTTTCAAACAGGCGACCAACAATACCGTGCTGGAATATATACAGCGCATTAAAATAGAAGCGGCCAAGCGACAATTTGAAAACAGCCGCAAAAACATCACCGAAGTGATGTACGAAACGGGTTATACCGATACCAAAGCATTCAGGGTGATGTTTAAGAAGATAACGGGGCTTACACCGGTGGAATACAGGAATAAGTATAATAAGATGGCGATGGTGGTGTAGGGGAATTGGGGATTAGGAATTAGGTATTGGGAATGAAGGTGCCCATTCGTTATTCAACATTCAACATTCCCCATTGGCCTCCCTAGTCAATCATCAACTGCGTTTTGGGCATCAATGCCTTTACCTTCTTTTTCAACTGGGCCTTATACCCCTCGGGGAAGGGGTTGGTGAATAAAATCAGTTCCCGTAGGTTTTTGAGCGTAAAAATGGCATCGGGTAACTGGGTGAGCTGGCAACCGGCAAAACTCAGTTCTTTAAGTTTGGTAAGCTGGCCGATGCTGGGCGGAATATGGGTGATGGGCTGGTCGGTGAGGTAAAGTATTTCCAAGTTCACCAATTGGCTGATAAAGCTGGGCACCGAATCTACAACGATTTTATTGATATGCGAATTGATGATGATGCTTTTAACCATTTCGGGCTTTTTTAGTGCTGCTTCAAAAGAGTTACACTCGGTACATTGGGCAAAAATGCTTGCCGGCACACACAATAGCAGGATAATAAGGGTTTGCTTCATTGTTTGATTACATTTTACCAAGTAGGCCATGGCCTGATATTAGCCGACACCCAACCTAGCGCTACTGCACAAATGTATGAAATAACGATTATTAAGGCTTGAGGCACGTGGCAGGGCATCATTCCCAATTGGAGGCGCAGCCGCCATCACGCCATTCCCGTCCGATCCGGCACGGGCGGGCAGGCGGGCCATAGGCGTGAACCCAATTCCCAATCCCTAATCCCCAATCCCTAATTCCTAATTCCTAATACCACAATACCCTAATACCCAATCCCTAATTCCCAATTACCCGCCATATTTTCTATCTTTGCACCGTATTATCTATTCAATCAATCAACTTTTCGCCATGCCTTCATTTGATTTTACCAGTAAAGTAGACTTGCAAACACTGGACAATGCCATCAATGTTGTAAAAAAAGAAATTACCAACCGCTTCGACTTTAAGGACAGCCATGTGGTAATTGATCTGAACAAAAAAGAGTTTACGCTGAATATTGAGGCGGATAGCGACATGAAAATCGATCAGATAACCGATGTGCTCATCAGCCGCAGCATGAAGCAGGGCCTGGCCGCCGAAGTGTACGATTTGAGCAAAGAGGCCTTTGCGAGCGGTAAAATAACCAAAAAAACGGTACCGGTCCGCAATGGTATCAAGCAGGAAGATGCTAAAAAAATCGTAAAATTGATCAAAGATGCCGGTTTAAAGGTACAGGCCTCCATCAACGACGATATTGTAAGGGTGACCGGCAAAAAAATAGACGATTTACAGGAAGTGATACAGGCGAGCAAAGCCTGGAACCTGGGTATTGCGCTCCAATTCGAGAACATGCGCAGCTAAACCCAATGGTCCCGATGGTCCATTTGCCCACATTTTGTGCCGATTGGCCCCGTTTTTAGGGGATTTAATTGTTTAAACATCCATTTTTTTGACAAAATCCCTTATCTTTGCACATTAATAAAACTGTACGGCAAAATCCGTGCATAAAATATTGATTATCATGAAACAAGGCATTCATCCTGAGAGTTACAGGTTCGTAGTATTTAAAGACATGAGCAACGGTTACACATTTTTGAGCCGCTCAACCGCCCAGTCAAAAGAAACCATTGCATGGGAAGACGGAAAGGAATATCCAGTGATCAAATTGGAGATTTCTAATACTTCTCACCCTTTTTACACTGGTAAAAACGTATTGGTGGATACTGCGGGTCGTATCGATAAATTTAAAAAGCGTTACGAAAAAAGGGCCAACCAATAGTAGCCCCGCTTTCGGTAAAGTCTGTTTTTCATGGCTATACTTTAAGTCCCTTCGGTTTTCCGGGGGGATTTTTGTTCAATACCTGCATCACCGGCCCATAAAAAAAATGATACAATGAAGCAATTAGCATTTTTCTTGGCCATCTGCTGCTGGTGCGGCACGGCCTTTGGCCAAACAGTGATTAAGCCCGAAGACGCTGGCAAACATGTGGGCGAAAAAGTGAGTGTTTGCGGCAAAATTTATGGCGGCCGTTTTTTTGAAAATGGCAAAAACCAACCCACACTGCTCAATATGGGCGATAAGTTTCCCAACAACCCACTTACCGTGGTTATTTATGGCGAACTGAGGGCCAAGCTGGGCTACAAGCCCGAAGAAAAGTTTTTGGACAAGGAATTGTGCGTTATCGGCACGGTAACCCTGTACAAAGAAAAGCCCCAAATCGTAATTGAAGAAGCCGCTCAAATACAGTCAAAAGAGGGTAGCGGTCAATAGCCTAGAATAACCTAGGGCTTGGGGTATCGTAAGAAAAAATAGTAAGGCGGCACGTTCTTCAGCACGGGCGGCCAGCGGTACACCCCATTGGTCATAAATACAAAATTATTGGCATCCGCAGGCGGTATGGCCACACTGATTTTGTAGGGCGACTGTTGCTCGTTTTGCGGCAAGGCCTTGCCCTTTGCATTGTACAACTTTACATAGTTAACACAATCGGGGTGTAGCATTTTATAATGCACGCTATCCACAGCCGGTACAAAAAAAGCCAATTGCTGATTGGTTTTTTCCTTATTGCCCGGCACGTCCAACACCATGATACCATTCATCGGAATGGTTTTTTTATTAAGATAAACGAGGTTTTTGCCCGGTCGTATGGTATAGTTGAAACCTGTGGCATTGTTTTGCGCCAGCCATAAAATATACTGCCCTTTTTGGGGTAAGGTAAAGGTTATGTTGCCCTTGTTCTGTCCTTTTTGTACATAAATTTCCTTTTGATAGCTATAGTCCTTGCTCATCATGGCCACATAGCCCGGTGAGGGCATTTGGGCATTGGGCTTTTTGGAAACACCGGCTTCAAACTGCACGGTAAATTTTCCCGGGGCGGGGCAATAAACGGGCAGGCCAAACCGGAACGACCCAAACGCCTCTTCATCCACCAGTCGCAGGCGAATGCTATCGGGTGTTAACTGGGCCGCTTTTGCCAATAAACTTTCCGTAATATCGTATTGGGGCACCGCCTTGGGCAAGTATTTTTTCAGTACCAACCTATAATCGGCCGTGGCATCAAAGGGCTTGGCGTATTTGGCAAAAACAGGGCTGGTATAATAGTTCCATTGGTTGCCAAAAGCCGCATCTTCCGGAAATTGCCAACGTATTACATCGTTGAACTGGGTATTGTGGAAGATCAGGGTGTTGTACAGTTTCCAGGTATATTCCAACATATCTGCGGCTTTTTGTTTGCGGATGGCCGCTCTGTTGGGCGCTGCCGCAGCGGCCGCATCCTCGTTCCAATACTCAAAATGCTTGGTAAGGTAAACGGTATAAGCCTTTAGCTCGCCCAGCCTTTGCTGCACCGCTGACGCACCTTCGCTGGCCGAAGCCTGTTCGAGGTAGCCAAAAAAACGCCCCAGCTCAGTTTCGTCAAAACTATTTTGATCGTAGTTGGTAGCCAGCTTTACATTAGAAAAATACCATTCCTGCATCATTTGGTTGATAGGGCCTGCGGCCTTGCCAAAGCAGTTGCGGCAAAATTGTTCAAACTCCTTTTGCACATCGGCATAGGGTTCGTTGAGGTACTTCAAAATAAAATATTGCAAAATGGCCGACGAAAATTTGGCGGGGGCCGCTTCAAAGGAAAAACCGTTGATGCGCAGCTTTTTGGCAAATTGGAGGTACTGCACATAATCGCCCAAGTTAAAAAAAGGCTGTTCCTTGCTCCAGATGCCAATATTGATATAATCGTATAAAGAAAGGTTGTCCGTTTTTTTGGCCCATCGGCTAATGAGTGCGGCGGGTGGCGCAATATTGTGAAAGGCGGTGGCCACTACTTGCACATGCACATTGGGGTCAATTTTAAAGGAGGGCGTATCGGTATGCTCGGTGTAGGCCAACAAGCTTACACCGCTGCCAGGGTAGGCCTTCGCAATTTTTTTGGCTGCTATATTGGCAATGTAAAAAGTTTGGTCGGAAATGGATCGGAAGCGCTTGTCGCATGCAGGGGTATGGCAATAACCCAGCCCATCGCCGGGGTCAACCGTTTGGTAAGTCATCGTTGGCATATAGGCCGGTGTAATGCCCCTTTGTTCCTTGTACTGTTGCACAATCCAATTGGTAAATAGGTTTACCCCCTTTTCGCTCAGTGGGTCTATCTTGGCCGATAAACTATATTTTCGGGTTACACCGTCTTCGGGTGCTACGATACTGGGGTCTTTTTCAATCTCTTTTTGGTGCATCATGTTGAACAATTCGCCTATATGCCCGGCAATGCCCATGTACTCGCTGCCCATCCTATTGCGGCGGTACCACCTATACCATTCCATGGTGTTGTTGCGCTTTTCATCCAGCCCCGGTACAGCAGGCATACCGCCCGAAATACCGCAGGAGCGGTGCTTGAACCAAGGCTTCCACTCTTGGCGGGCCAGGGCTTTGCCAAAGGGATTGGCCACCGTGGGTACAATCGTCCAAGCTTTGCCCGGCAGGTAAAACTTAAAACCCAGTTTGTCCAAATAGGAGTAAGCGCCATACGACAAACCATTGGCATAGCGGGATACGATGCGCAAGGTGTTGGTGCCATTGCTGGTTATCAAGGCCGCTTCCCGGGCGCTGTATTTTTCGGTACTGTCCAATAACAAAAAAATGCCCGTGGTGGCTTTACTGTTATAGGGGGCCGCTACCATAGTTTTGCCTGTGGCTTGCTGTAATAGGCTGGCTACATCTTCTGCCAACTCTTTGGTGTCAAATGTGTGGTGGTACTCATCCCATACAATCACGGGTTTTTGTATCGGTGTATAATATACGGTAATGGGCTGTGCCGACGCAGGTAGGGTGGCATAACAGGCCAGTAGCACCATCAACAAAAACTTATTTTTCAGCATATCTTTTATGGGGCCAAGGGCCATTGTTTGTAATAAAATCTTTAAACGGCCAGTAGGCTGCAGCCCCTAATATCGCTATTGTCCAGCCGGCCCAGTACTTCAAAGCTGCCATCGGCATGCAGTTTGCCGCTATCATCGGTAGCGATAAAACTGCAGGAGTACAAGTTGGCCAAGTCGATGATATTGATGGCCCCAGTGGCAGTGGACTGTTGCGGGGTAAGGTGCGCCGTAAGGGCAAAGGGATCGTCTTCGCTGCGGAGCAGCACCCGCATCCATGGCGGACAATGGAATAAACCATCGGCCGTGGCATAGGCTTGGCTCAGCAGCTCCGTCATACCATACTCGGCATGTACCTGCGATACGCCCAGCAGTTGCCGCAGTTGTTCATGCACTTCCTGCCTCGTTAGTTCGGTGCGCCGCCCCTTCATGCCACCCGTTTCCATCAATGTAGTATGTTGGAGTTGCATGGAGTAGGCTGCTGCAAAATCGAGTAGGGCATAGGTAACACCAATCAACAAAGTGCGCTGTTGCAAAATTTCGTTGTGCAGCAGGGTTTTGTGCAGTTGCTCAAACTCGTATAAATAAAAACCGCTCAAGGGATGCCCCGACCTTTCAATCAACCGGTCCACCATCCATACCAAGGAGGATTGCCCCCTTTCCAAGTAAGAGGGCAATAGGCCCAAGATGCACCAATTTTGGGCTGGGCCATATACTTGCTCAAACGCTTTTACAAAAGAGGCTTCGTACAGGTGAGGGTCCTTGATGGCATGGCGGCTGGTAGTGCTTTGGGTGGTACCGCTGCTCTCAAAAACCATGGCTGGGGTAAAATCGGTGGTTTGAACGGAATGGGTTTTAAAGAAGCTGATGGGCATAAAGGGCAGTTGCAATAAGTTGCCCACCGTACCCGGATGTCGGCCGATTAATTGGCAGAATTGCCGGTAAACGGCATTGTGCCCGTACTGAAAAGCAAACACTTCCAATACCGTTGGCAGAAAATTTTGCCCACGGGCAGCGAAAATTTTTGCTTCAAGGTCAGTATTTTTAACAGTACTATTCAATTACTATCGCTAAATTTGACATATAATACACAAAGATGCGTAACATTCTTTTAATAATAGCAGGTGCGTTGGCCATTAGCGGGTGCAAGAAGGACAAATTTACCACGGCACCACAGATTACATTTAAAACCATTTCGCCGCAGTCGATGCCCAGCAATTTGATAAGCACGTTCCAAGGGTCGGCTCCCAAGCTGTTGATCAATATTACCGACCAAGAGGGTGACTTGGGTTTTATCAACGGAAAGGATACCTCTATGATTTTTATCAAAAACCTGCGCAGCAATAAATTGGATTCATTGGTATTGCCCGATATCCAATCTGCCGCCACCAAGCGCTTCCAAGCCGATATTTCGGTGAACCTGTACAACTATATGGGCCCTTGCGGCCCCGGTCCTTTGCCCAGGGCAGATTCTATTTATTTTGAAGTGTACGTAAAAGATTTTGCCAAGAACCAGAGCAACGTGCTGCGTACGGATATACCGGCCCTGCTGCTTTGCCAGTAATGCGGGTCATCCAATTCATTTTTCTACACGCTTTTTTTGCGGCTTTTTGTGCAGTGGCCCTTTGTTTTGAAACGACCCATCTATTGGGGTTGGGACATGATGCCTATCTCTATGCGTTTGTCTTTTTTGCCACATTGGGCAGTTATAATTTCCACTTGTTAATGGGTGCTTGGTATGCACATGGGGGCAGCATACGGATGTTGCTCAAGCAGCATCAAGTTGCAGCAGGCTTTGTGGTGGCGGCTGGCGTGGCACTGTTGTACCTAGCGCCCCAACTCTGGCATGTATGGCCCTTTCTATTGGTGGCTGCCCTGGCTACGGCCTGCTACTCCTTGGTACTGTTGCCCATTGCCGCACTGGCGCCCTTGCGGCGGGCCGGTTTTGCCAAAACGCTTTTACTGGCCCTTACTTGGACATTTGTAACGGCCCTGCTGCCTTTGCAAAACCATACGGGCGGTTTACGGCCGGTAGACATTGTTTTGCTGCTGCAACGCTTTTTTTTGATGCTGCAACTCTGCCTACTGTTCGATCTGCGGGATACCTCTATTGATAAGATAAAGGGCCTACACAGTTTGGCAACCGATATGGCACCCGCTGCTATCCAACGGCTTTTTTACCTGCTGGCTGGCGCTTATTTGCTGGCTTCTGGCTTGGTCGCCTTTTGGCTGCAAGAGTACACGGTATTGGCCGCCTATTTTTGTGTACAGCTAGCGGTGATGGCCCTTTGCCGAGTACCCTTGCAAAAGCGGGGCTATTTTTATTATTATTTTTTGGTGGATGGGATAATGCTGCTATCGGGTTTGCTTACGGGCTTGGTGTACCTATTTGTAAAATAAAACAGGCCGGTTATCCACCAGCCTGCTTTCTATTCTTTTTCCGAACAATTTATTGTATTGCGTCCGCTTGTTTTTTATAATCAGCGGCTTTTACTGCATCACCTTTGTAGATGTACATGCTTTCTATAATGCTCAGTGCATTTTTGTAGTTGGCCTTGTCAATGGGCTTCAACTTCGGCATTTCAGAAAATATTTTGGTAGCCGCAATAGCATATTTAATACAATCGTCTGCAATTTTCAAAGACTGCGTTTTTAACTCTGCCCTTTTTTTGGCATCTTCTGGCTTGGTGCCTTTGTTCTTTTTGATGGCATCCTGCAGGTCGTATACATCGTTGTAAAGATGGCGGGCCATGATCAAATTGGCATCACCAGTACTTTTGATAGCGATGGCTTTTGTCAATGTACTTTCCAATTTTGTTTGGTAACCGCTAAAATCTGCAGGTTTTGTATCGCCCACATACAAGAAGTTGAACAGTTCTACGCCATAATTGTATGCCAATGTATAGTTGTTGGGGTTTTTAGCCACCAACTCTTCATACTTGGCAAACAGTACCGGTTTATCTTTTTTGTCCACCATATCCAGCTCTACTTCTGTCCAATAAGGATCATCGGGGTAAATCTTTTGGGCCTTGCTCAGCACGGCGTTTAATGCAGTGGTGTTTTTGTTTTCGGCATAATATTGGGCCACATATTGGTAAATTTCCAAGTTATTGGGGCCATCTACGCCGGCACCGATCAAGCGCTCATAATGTTTTACCGCATCTGCGTCTTTTTTGCCCAAGCGGGCAGCCAATGCCAGGTTTTGTACCAACGAAGTGTCCAGTTCGCCAAACTTAAAACCGTTGTACTCAAAGCCTTTGGTGCGGATATAGCCTTCTACATCGGCAGCATTACTAAAATTGTCGTAGGCGGCATTGTAGTCCTTATTGCCAAAAGCCTTGGCGCCCACATCAAAAAATCCATTGTACAGGTCAAAGAGCCTTACATTCTCCTCAAGGATCATGTAGATATTTTTGCTATCCATGGCTTGGTATTTTTTAAAGGCATCAAAAGCCTCCAATTTGCAGTTGGTGCAAAGGGCCGCTGTTTCGTCTTTTTTTGAACATTCGTTGTAAATCACGCCTTTGTAATACCAACCATCGGGCTTGGCCGCATTTTTTTCTACCGCCAAATGTGCATCAACGGCTTTTTTAGCTGCGGGCCAATCGCTCTTGTTCACCAGTTTCTTAATATCGTCAACCGACTGGGCAAAACTGCTATTGAAAACGGCCACCAGCAGTGCAAAACTCAATAAATGCTTCATGCTTAAAATATTTCTTTTAAAAAAATAAAGATATTAGTAAAATCCATTTTTCGGATGAAATTTACCTTTTTTTTCATAAATCGTGCCATTGTTTTTTTGTTTTGGCACACATTACGGATATTTGACGTTGGCAAAGGCAAAAAGGTGTGCTACACGGCCCACTTTAACATATTTTTTACATTGATATCACAAAATTCCATACAGCAGATACTGAGCCGCATAGACATTATCGAGATAGTGGGCTCATTTATCAAATTGAAAAAGCGGGGTACCAACTACCTCGGCCTTTGTCCGTTCCACAACGAAAAATCACCTTCTTTTACCGTATCGCCCACCAAAGAGATATACAAATGCTTTGGCTGTGGCCGTAGTGGCAATACCATCAGTTTTTTGATGGAGCATGAAAAGTACAGCTATGTGGAAGCCCTGCGTTGGCTGGCACAGCGGTACAATGTGGAGATTGAAGAAACGGAGGTAAGCCCAGAAGTGGTGCAGCTTCGGCAAACGGCCGACAGCTTGTACATCATCAACAATTTTGCCCAGCAGTTTTTTAGCAATGCCTTGATGGAAACCGATGAGGGCCGCAATATTGCGCTGAGCTATTTAAAAGAGCGGGGCATTCGGGAAGATATTATCCACAAATTTCAATTGGGCTATAACCCTGACCAAAGGGATGCTTTTGCTCAGGCTGCATTAAAGGCGCAGTACAATTTGGAATACTTGCAGAAAGCGGGGTTAGTGGCGGTACGTGATGAAAAACCGGTGGACAATTACCGGGGCCGCATCATTTTTCCCATACACAACCAAAGTGGTAAAGTGCTGGGTTTTGGCGCCCGGATTATCAAAAACAACGATCGGGCACCTAAATACATCAACACACCCGAAAACGAAATTTATGTAAAGAGCAAATTGCTGTACGGTTCTTATTTTGCCCGTATGGCCATTGATAAGGCAGATGAATGCCTGCTGGTGGAAGGTTATACCGACGTAATTTCCTTGCACCAAGCCGGTATTGAAAACGTGGTGGCCAGTGGGGGAACCTCACTTACCCCCGACCAATTGCGGCTGATAAAAAAATACACCAGTAACCTTACCATTATTTATGACGGTGATAATGCGGGTATCAAAGCGGCACTGCGTGGGCTTGATTTGGCGCTGGAAGAAAGCTTGAATGTACACTTGGTGCTGATACCGGACAAAGAAGATCCCGATAGTTATGTAAACAAAGTGGGTGCGGCGGCTTTTGTGGAGTTTATCAACGCCAATAAAAAAGATTTCATCCTCTTTCAGTTGGAGATAGCCTTGCAGGATGTGGGCACGGACAGTACCAAGAAGGCGGCGGTGGTAAACCGCATGGCCGAAACGATTGCCCGTATCAACAAGGCGGAGGACTTTACCAAGCAGCAGGACTATATCAAGCGCTGTGCGCAGATGCTGAAAATTGAGGAGGCCGGGCTGCATACCTTGGTGAATAAGTTTATCCGCGAAAAAATTACCAAGGACGAAAACAAGGCCAGTCGGGAAGAGCAGTTCAACAGCACCCAGGCGGAACCGGTACCGGGTGTGGATGATGATGCGCTGCAACTGTTCAATAAAGATGAGAAGAACGAAAGGGCGATGGTGCGGAGCCTGCTGGAATGGGGCATTAAGGATTGGGATGGGCAGCGCCGAGTGGCGGATTATGTGTTTGAGGAAATACAGGCCAATCAATTGGATGAGCTGATTGATAATAAGGAATTGTTGCGGGCCGTCCACACGTATCAAACTTGGTACGATGCAGGCATTGAGCCCACGGCCAAGAATTTTCTTTATCATGATGACCTGCCACTGAGCGCTTTGGTGGTGTCGCTGATGGATGATGATACGTCGGAGTTGAGCGCCAATTGGAAAAGCCATTTTGAGGGCCATATCGCCACCCGTGAAGAACTGTACAAAAACGATGTGTTCAGCGCTTTAAATTATTTGAAGCTGCGCAAAATAAAAAGGCTGATTTTAGAAAACCAGCAAGACTTGGAAAAACCGCATAGCCATGATGAACACATGGTATTGTTACAAATGCACCAGCATTTAAAACAATTGGAAATAGCGCTGACCAAGCAATTGGGCACCGTGGTGTTGGGGTAGGCTACAAAAAAAGGGCTGCCAGAATATTGAGTTACACCAGCAGCCCTGAACAGTATTTATCTCAAATCAATAATCACTTTTTTCCTCCGGCCCATTCCGTACCAAGTTTTCCAGTTCCCTGTCTTCGTTGTACACGGCCAATTTGATTGTCCAATGGGTTACGGCATATTGCATGCTCAGCTCAATACGCTCACTGCCTTTTTTGCCCGCTTCTTCAAATATCAAACTGGTAAAAGCAAGTTCCTCTTTGGGCGATTCGTAAGCGGCGGTGAGGCGTAGGTTTTTGCCGCCGCATTTGTACACACCACTCTTGATTTGTTGGTACAGCCATTTGAACTTCTTAGTCGCTTTGGCAAATTCATCGGTTTCCATTACCACCGAATGCCAAGCGGAAATGGTTTTTTTGTTATCCACCGATGCATACTGCACCACCATATTGCTCACACTGCCGGGCAGCAACACTTTACTTTCGTACTCACGGCTTTGGGGGTTCTTATTGATCAACTCGCCGGTAATGGGCTTCAGTTGCCCCGGCAAGGCAGTCAATACTTTTTCGATGGCCGATAATAAGGCCGCATCTTTTTGAACAAATAATTGGGATTGCGCAGCATGGGTGCATACAAGCAGGCACAAAATGGCCGCTAAATGGGTTGTCATTTTCTTCATTTGGAATTGAATTTTAACAAATATAGGGAGATGCCGCTGCGTGATGTCAGCCTATGTGGATAAGTGGATAAAATAGGTGGTTGTTTGATTGCTGCGAGGCTCCGCTCGCAGTGGCGAGCCTTGCCTCGCCATTCAATTGTTCAATGTTTAAAGTCTAAAGTTTAAAGTTGGGTGTACGCCCCAGAACCTTAAACTTTAGACTTTAAACTTTAAACTTGCAACTTTAAACCTTCAACTCCCTACGGCTCCTGCCTTTCTATCAATATTTTTTGTTGTTGCTTAGTGCCACTGGGTGTTGTAATTTCTACCACATACATACCCACAGCCAAACTGCTCACATTCAAATTCGTTTTATTAAAACCTTTCAGTTGTTGTAACACCACCCTTTTGCCATCGCTGTTGAGCAATGCTACTTGGCCATTGCGATAGGCATCACTGTATTCAATAGTGATTTGCTGATTGGCTGGATTGGGGTAAGCTGCAAAACTGAATTTGCCCAATAGCTTTACCAATACATTATCCGAATAACTGCTTTTACCATCTTTATCAACTTGTTTTAAGCGATAATAGTTGATGGAGGAAGGATCATTGTCCCAAAATTCGTAGTTGTCACCGTTTTCGCTTTTTGAATTGAGTCTACCAATTTCGGTAAAGTCGCTACTGCCGTTGATGCTTTTTTCCACAATGAAATAATGGTTGTTGTATTCACTGGCCGTAGCCCAGTTCAACACTACCCGTTTGTTCATTTCCCTACCGGTAAAGCTGAGCCACCTTACGGGCAATGGCAAGCAGCCTACGGGCAATGTATAGCTGGTGGTAATGCTTTGGCAGTCGGGATTGGTAATGGTAAGGGTTAGGGCAGTGCCTGCCAATGCGGGTGGCCAAGTAATATCAAATGTGATTTGGGTAGGGTTAACAAACACCAAATTGCTAACACTTACCCCTGCACCGGTAGTGGTTACGGCCAACCGATTGGCATAACCGGTACCCGGATCGAAAAACTCCGAGTTGCTTACCGATGTGCCGTTGAGCGTAATGCTGGTTACCCTATTGGCACCACTCCCATTGCCGCAAGCGATGGTGCCGGGCGAGGTAGGCGTGGCCGGTGGTGGTGCTTTTAACTGTACGGCCCTTACGCCCCAACTGTTGGCTGCATTGCAATATTGCACAAAGCTCCACATCGTCATATCATCGGCAGGGTCTACCACGGTTTGTGTGTAATCACCCCAGCGGAAAGGGCTGGCATCAAAAACAGGGGCATAAGTGGTAGAGGCTGTAGTAACCAAACTAAAAGATTGGGTGGTGCCTGTGGCATCGGTGCGGTAACGGCCAGCGACCCCTGCATCGATAAACTGATTGGCTGCTGCGGTGGTGAAACCAATTACCGAGTGGCCTTGCCCGCTGGTACCGATGGATGGAAAGATAAAGCCCCTGGCATTGGTTGCCGCTGCATCAAACACCGTACCCGTTTGTGTAAGGCTGGGCGCAGTAGCCAAATTATCTATTTGGTACCACCTAGCACCATTGCGCCTGCCCGCACCCGAGTTGGCCCCCACGCCGGCCGTAGTTACCGCAATGGCATGGGCTGTCCACAAAGAACTGGTGCCCGTTATTTTATTTTTCCGTATCATGGCCGCATACAAACGGTCGTCGTTGATATCGAGTGTATTGCCCGCCAAGCTGTTTACCTGATTGAGGGGGCTGCTGGTGGTAGGAACAGTAAGTGCAATAACGGCGGACGCAGTGGGGGTACCGCCGGGATTGCTGATGCGGTGTATATCCAATCGGCTAAACACGGCATTGTTAACGCCAATCACATAACCCACCGTAGCCGTGGGGTCGTCATTGTCAACGCCTTGGGGCGTGTAGATGCCCGCCGACGAAGTGCCCAATTGGTGAAAGGCCGTAGTAACAATGGGACCGGCACCCAAAACCGAAGTTTTGCGCACTACAAATACAGAAGCACCCGTGTAAGCGGTACCCGCCGCATTAAACATACGTCCACCGATGTAGAGGGCATTGGCATCCACGCCCAACGTGGGATAATCGAAAAAGCCACCAGCGTAAGGCGAGGCCGGAACCGGGGTCAGCGCATCAAATACAAAGGAGAAAAAGGTGAAATTGGCACTGGAGCTAACCGTAGCGCCACTGCTTACCGCAATCACACATTTGTTAGATGCGGCTGCCAAATCGATGGCCACAATAAACCAACGGCTGGTAAGCCTATCAAAGCGAACATGTGGGTCGCTAACGCCAGCGGTCGTAACAGGGGTGAAAAAGACATCCAAATCCACATTCAAGGCAGGGCCTGCCAGTGGGGTATTGGAGGTAGTAAGCAACGTGGTTTGGGCCGTTTGGCAAACGGTATTGCGGGCAAAAAATTTCAATCTTCCATTGGCAGCCACACATACTTGGGTGGTACCAATATCACCATTGTTGTCCGGCGGTACCGATCCCCCTTCCGCCAAAGTGGCACCTAAAAAATTGGAGTGAACGGTTTGTGTGGCACTGATGCCCGTAGCATTGAGGGGCCGATCTTCCGCATTGGTAATGGGCCAAGTAGCAGTTTGCGGTGCTGCCGGGTTGATACTTTGGTGGCGGTTCACTTCAAATTCTTCCCTTACCCTTACAGGTTTGGGATGCCGATCGGCTTCGGCAGAACGGGCCTGCAATTCGGCAGCGGATACCGTAATGCCCATAGCACCCGTGTTAGGGACACCTACTATTTCTTGCTGCGCATAACCCGTAAAACCTACTAGTGAAATACATAGGGCTAGTAGAAGCCCTGTTGCTTTTTGTGTAAAAAATTTAGAAATCATCGATAAAGGTTTAAATAATTTTCGTGGAAGATAAAACAATTATTCAGGCTGGCAAAGGGTTACTAGCCGAACAAATATTGCAAACGGATGCGGAACTGATTTCGCCGCAACAAGGTTGCGGATATTAACAACCGTTGTGTTTGATCGGCAATCATTTGTTATGGGGAAAGCCTACAAAGCAATAATCTGAAAGGGTTGCCCCGTGCCGATAAGTGTCTCCTCCAGCCTTTCGCGATGGGTATCGGTAATAAACACTTGGCCTTGGTTGAGCACACATACATGCTGCAATAAATTTTGCATCCGCTGTCCATCCAGTTTTTCAAATACATCGTCGAGCAATAAAATGGGTGCAAAGCCTTTGTTCTGCCGCAACAGTTCAAACTCTGCCAGTTTCAATGCAAACAACAGGCTTTTGCGCTGCCCTTGCGAGGCGATATTTTTAAATGGCAGACCGTTCAGTTCAATGGCGATATCATCTTTGTGAATACCCGTATTGGTGCGTTGTAGGATAAGGTCTTTTTGTCTGCTGGCCATCAAAAGCTCAGCAAAATTGGATGACGACAACTGGCTCTCATAAGCAAGGGTGATGGTTTCGTTGGTATTGGCAATGGTATTGTACAATTGCTGTACCTGTACAATCAAAGCGGCGGTGAGTTGTTGCCGCTGCTGAAAAATGTATTGCCCCGGCTGCACCAATTGCCCATCCAGCACGTCCAGTAGGGCGTGGTCGGTTTGGCCTTGATCGGCAAAACGTTTCAGTAGGCTGTTGCGCTGCTGTAAAATTTTATTGTAGTTAATGAGGTGTTGCAGGTAAGCCCCATCCATTTGGCCCAATATCATGTCGAGCAGTTTGCGGCGCTCGGTACCACCGCCGGTAATCAGCTCCACATCATCGGGTGCAATCATTACGCAGGGGAAGCGGCCAATATGCTGCGAAAATTTATCGTATTCCGATCCATTTACGGATACTTCTTTTTTACCAACGCCGCGGTAAATGCATACAATGTCGTAGGTATCTTCCATACCGCTTTGGCTAAGCTTGGCCTGCCCCTGCAACCGAAAGCCCGTGCTAGAAAACTGGGCCACTAACGCATCGCTGCTGCTAAAATAGCTTTTGGTAAAGCACAGGTAATACAGGGCATCCAGCAAATTGGTTTTGCCAATGCCATTCAGTCCGCAAATACCTACAATCCGTTCCGTAAAGGAAAAATTGGCAGCGGGGTAATTTTTAAACTGTGTTACCGTAAGGGAATCAAAACGCAGCATGGCCGCAAGATACGGAAACTGTGGGGTAGGGGTATTTGGAACAGGCGGCAAAAGGCTTTATTTTTACCCAATAGGCCAACAGCCGTTACATACAACATGACTACAATCAACAAAATAGCCCTTTACGCTTACAATATACCGATGAAGCCCTTTGCCATTTCCTTGGGTACTTTGTACGAAGCCAAGAACATCTTGGTGCAAATTTTTACCAGCGATGGTTTGATTGGTTGGGGCGAAGGTTCGCCCTTCCCGTTTATTGTGGGCGAAACGCAGGCAACAGCAGTGGCCTTGGGCAAAGATTTTGCACAACTGTGGTTGGGGAAAGATGCATTGGCCATTGTGGAACGTATGCAGGAACTGCACAGCTATGTACCTTTTAACACCACGGTCAAGAGTGCCTTCGATATGGCCCTTTACGATATTGCAGCGCAACAGGCCGGGCTGCCCTTGTACCAATTTTTGGGCGGTGAAAAAAAGATATTGCTCACCGACGAAACCATTAGCGTGGGCACACCGGAAGGGATGGCCGAAATAGCACAGCAGTTGAAAGTGCAGGGTGCCCCGTTTATCAAACTAAAGTTGGGCAAGGGCAATGATGCGCAGGGCGATATCGAACGGGTAAAAACCATCCGGGCAGCCATTGGCCATGACATCCCGCTGCGGCTGGATGCCAACCAAGGCTGGAGCGTAGCCAATGCCATCGCCGTATTAAATGCTTTGGCGGATGATAATGTACAGTTTTGCGAACAGCCGGTGCTGGGTCCTGATTATGCCGCACTGAAGCAGGTAAGCGATGCCACTGCGATACCCGTGATGGCCGATGAAGCCTGCTTTTCCAGTTTCCAGGCCAAGCAATTGATTGAACAAAAAGCTTGTACCTATATCAATATCAAGATTTCGAAAAGCAGCGGCATATTGGAGGCCACGGCCATAGCCCAAGTCGCTGCCGAGGCGGGCATGGACTGTATGCTGGGCGGCATGATCGAAAGCAAACTGGCGTTAACGGCGAATGCCCATTTTGCCTGTGCGCACAACAACATTGTATTCTACGATTTGGATTATTGCTTTCCGCATACGCTGGACCCTGTGGTGGGCGGCGTAACCTTTACCGACCGCTACCAAATCCACCTGCCGGATATGCCGGGGATTGGGGCGAGGGTGGAGGAGGGGTTTTTGAGCAAATGTGATAAGGTGGTGATTGGGTAATGCTGCAGGCCGAGCGGTACGCACGGTGATAATGTGCTGATTAGCTAATTTGCTGATTCCTTCAAATTGTTGGTGTTTTTCAAACTGGCGCAGGACTCTGTCTTGTATCTATATGACAGACATGATGTAATACCGACATAGTGAATGCTCCTGCATCTCGTTACGGCCTGCCTTATTGATGCTTTAGTAACATGCGGCTGTCCCTCCGATAGGTAGGTACTAGACGGAATCCTGGCAGTCTCATCGAGTGGTTGGTAGTGAAAATAGTATCCAGTATCTTTGGGTAAATTAGATAATATGACAACAACTACCATTCGCAAAAAATTGGCCGCTTGGGTCCAAGTGGCCGATGCGCAAAAAATAAAGGCTGTTTACACTATGGTAGCTGATGAAATACAAACGTCAGAAAATGACTGGGATAAAGACTTTGTAAAAGAACTAAAACAAAGAAGTAAAGGGATAGCTGATGGTACTGCAAAAACATATACTTGGGCCGAAACGAAGGCCGCTGCGATAGCAAAAGTAAAAAAACTCAAAAAATAGCGATGTCGTACCCTTTAAAATTACATGAAAAAGCACACTATGAATATATAGCAGCTTATGAATGGTATGAACTGAGGCAAACAGGGCTTGGCGGTCGGTTTATGGAGAGTATAGAAAATATGCTGAACCGGATAAGTGAGCATCCCGAATATTTTGGAAAAAGAGAAAGCCACTATCGGGAAGTAAAAGTGCCTGATTTCCCTTTTATTATTGTGTATGAATTTTTTAGCCGGAAGCAATTAGTACACATTGCGGCCATCTATCATGCCAGTAGAAATCCCAAACGGAAGTATCGAAAGATGAAATGAATTTCGGCTATTTTATCGGCACAAAAAAATCCCGCTGTTGCCAACGGGATTTTTATTAACAGTCATTTCGAACCAATTATAAATCCTTGCCTATTTTCAAAAACTAACAAGTTTATCATTAGCATATTAGCACAATAGCTAATCAGCACATTACATCTTCTCCGCCATATCCGGTATCTTCTCCGCTTTATAAGCACCGGCATCCAGCTTCTTCTTGGTTTCTTCAAAAGCCTTCAGCGTCAGTTCAATATCCTCATCGCTATGGGCAGATGTAGGGATGATGCGGTAAATGATATCGCCCTTGGGTATAACGGGGTAAACCACAATCGAACAGAAAATATGATAGTTCTCCCGCAGGTCCATCACCATTTGGGTGGCTTCGGGCACATCGCCTTTCATGTAAATGGGGGTAACGGGGCTATTGGTATGGCCAATATCGAACCCACGCTCTTTCAGGCCGTTTTGCAGTTTGGCTACATTGCTCCACAGCTTCTCCCGCAGTTCGGGCATGGTCTTCACCATATCCATGCGTTTCAGCATACCTTCCACAATCAACAAGGGCAGGCTCTTGGCAAAAATCTGACTACGGGTATTGTAGCGCAGGTATTTGATAACACCCTTGGGACCACTGATAAAAGCACCAATGCTGCCCATGCTTTTTACAAACGTGCTAAAGTAGAGGTCAATGCCATCCTGACAACCCTGCGCTTCATCGGCACCGGCACCCGTAGGGCCCATGTAGCCAAAACCATGCGCATCGTCAATCAAAATACGGAACTCATATTTTTCCTTCAAGGCCACAATCTCTTTTAAAATGCCCTGCTCACCATCCATGCCAAACACGCCTTCGGTAATTACCAAAATACCGCCGCCGTTTTTGGCAGCCAGTTCCGTAGCCCTTTGCAATTGTTTTTCGCAATCGGCTATATCGTTGTGCTTGAAAGCGTAGCGGTGGCCCATGTGCAGACGAACGCCATCCACAATACAGGCATGTGCTTCGGCATCATATACAATCACATCCCGGCGGTTCACCAGTGCGTCGATACAGCTCATGATGCCTTGGTAGCCAAAGTTCAGCAGCATGGTATCTTCCCGGTTTACAAACTCGCTGATGACCTTTTCCAGTTCATCGTGCTTGTTGGTATTGCCGCTCATCATCCTAGCGCCCATGGGGTTGCCCATGCCGTACATTTCGGCGGCCTTGGTATCAATGGCCCTTACTTCGGGGTGGTTTACGAGGCCCAAATAGTTGTTTAGGCTCCACACAATCATTTCCTTGCCCCTAAACTGCATCCGGGGGCCCAGTTCACCTTCTAACTTAGGGAAGGCGAAATAACCATGCGCCCTGTCCATGTGCTGGCCAATCGGGCCGCCATCTTTCACTAATTTCTCAAAAACATCTGCCATATAATTGCTGTCATTTTGTGCTGCCAACCCGTTGTTACAGGCGGCAACGTATCAAATATGTATGTTTTAATATATATGTAATGGCAGGCCGATCAACCGAATCCGTATGGGCGACTGCCAAAATTGGCGCAAAGGTAAGCATTTGTCGGCAGGTTTTGGGCGCTAAAATAGATGGCACTGGGCTTCGGCCTAGCTGGTCAAGATGACAGTGTGCCAAGCCCTTATTAGCTTGAGCACTGGGCAGGCATGTTGTGGGACACAAAGGCCTAGTTAGCATCAAAATTGCCTTTTTGGGAAACATAGGTCTAGTTAGCATCGAAATTGGTCATATTGTGGGAAACATAGGCCTATTTAGCATCGAAACTGTCTATGTTTTGGGGCGCACAGACCTAGTTAGGATCAAAGTAGGTAATGTTATGGTACGCACTGGCCTACTTAGCATCGAAATAGCCTCTGTTGTGGAAAACATGGCCTCCCGCACACTGCTGCTGGGCATGTTGTGGGAAAACATGGCCTCCCGCAGACTGCCGCTGCCCATGTTGTGGGAAAACATGGCTTCCCGCAGGCTGCCGCTGCCCATGTCGTGGGAAAACATGGCCTCCCGCAGGCTGCTGGTGCTTATGTCGTAGGAAAACATGGCCTCCCGCAGACTGCCGCTGCCCATGTTGTGGGAAACAATGGCCTCCCGCAGACTGCCGCTTCCTAGGTTGTGGAAAACATGGCCTCCAGCACACTGCTACCGGTTCGGCATACAGGGATGGGTAACCACTCCACACCCACCACAAGAGCTTAATAAATTGGTAAACCCCATCTGCCCCAATTGCAGCCAGTTACAAGTATATTTGCGCTAAAATTACGAGCATGCGTCATCTTATCAGCTTCTTCACCGGATTACTGTTGTTGGGTTTTGCGGGCCAAGCCCAGCCAAAAACGCCCCCTGCGCCGGTTCGTCCCAAGTTGGTGGTTGGGTTTGTGGTAGATCAAATGCGCTGGGACTTTTTGTACCGCTATGCCGACCGTTACGGCAGCACGGGCTTTAAACGCCTGCTAAAAGAGGGCATGAGCTGCGAAAACACCTTTATCCCTTATGCGCCCACGGTTACCGCCTGCGGCCATACCTGCGTGTATACGGGCAGCGTACCGGCCATCAATGGTATTACGGGCAATAATTGGTGGGACGGCCAACTGAACCGGGATGTGTATTGCAGCGAAGACAGAACGGTAACCACGGTGGGCAGCAGCAGCCGGGCGGGGGAAATGAGTCCACGTAATATGTTTGTAACCACCATTGGCGATGAACTGCGGTTGGCCAATAATTTCCGCAGTAAAGTGATAGGGGTGGCCATTAAAGACAGGGGGGCCATTTTGCCCGCTGGCCATAGCGCCAATGCCGCCTATTGGTACGATGGCGAAAATGGCAATTGGATCACCAGTACCTATTATATGAACCAACTGCCGGCTTGGGTAAGCCAATTCAATGGCCGCAAATTGCCCGATAGCCTGATGGCCCAGAACTGGAATACCCTTCACCCCAAGGACACGTACAAGCAAAGCACCGCCGATGACAAACCCTACGAAGGGCGTTTCATGGGCGAAAACAATACCAGCACTTTTCCGCATGATTTTAGTAACCAAGGTAATAGAAAATATGGTACCATCCGGTCCACACCGTATGGCAATACCCTTACCCTGGCTTTTGCCAAAGCAGCGGTGGAAAACGAACAGTTGGGCAGTAATGGGGTGACGGACTTTTTAACGGTAAGCTGCTCCAGCACCGATTATGTGGGTCACCAGTACGGCCCCAATTCCATGGAAAATGAAGATGATTACCTAAGGCTGGACAAGGACTTGGGCGATTTTTTACAATATTTGGATGCCAAGCTGGGCAAGGGCAATTACCTGTTCTTTTTAACGGCCGACCATGGGGTGGCGCATGTGCCCGGCTTTATGCAAGAGCACAAACTGCCCGGCAAACCTTTTAACGATGGTTTAATGATGGGTGACCTGAACAAAAAATTGAAAGAAAAATTTGGGGCGGATAATTTGATTGTGAGTACCCACAACTATCAATTGGCTTTGAATAAGATAAAACTGGATACGGCCAAAATTGAT
The DNA here is from genome assembly GCA_943373145.1 of Chitinophaga pinensis. Classification (GTDB taxonomy): domain Bacteria; phylum Bacteroidota; class Bacteroidia; order Chitinophagales; family Chitinophagaceae; genus Ferruginibacter; species Ferruginibacter pinensis_H. The sequence continues at coordinate 42,171 of CALSBI010000004.1, read as the reverse complement.
CGGGATGCCGTTGTGGAATTCTTACTGCCCTTGGTTAAAAAGGTAGTAGGCATTGCCAACGCTTTTGATATTACCGAACTGAACGAAACTACCCTGCCCGAAGTGCAAAAGCGGATGTTCAGCAATGGTTATTACCACAATCGCTGTGGCGAAATACAATTTGTACTGTTGCCCGGTTGGATAGATGGCGGTAGCATGGGCACCACCCACGGCCTTTGGAACCCTTACGATAGCCATATCCCCCTGTTGTGGTTTGGCTGGAACATAAAGGCCGGCAAATTGAACCGGGAAACCTATATGACCGATATTGCGCCTACTATAGCGGCCATGCTGCAAATACAAATGCCGAGCGGTAGCGTGGGGCATGTGATAACGGAGGTGATGAAGTAATTCATTTTGTTACGGGTTGTTTTTGTTGTGGAGAGTCTACCTTATTCGGTTGCCTAACCCGTAACCGGTAACTAAAACAAACTGTAACTCGCAACCAAAATAACTCGTAACTCGCAACCCAAATAACTCGCAACCCGTAACCAAAACAACTCGTAACTCGTAACAAAAATCACCCGTAACCCAAATATTCAGTACTTTGCATAAGGGCAAGTAAATGACCCGTTATAATAGAAAAAATAATTTGTGAGTAAAAGTAAAAATAGAAAGAAAGACAAACCGACCCGGGAACCCGAAACGATTAAAGGGGTATTGGATATTGTGCGCAGCGGCATGGGATATGTGGTGGTGCCCGGTCTTGAAAAGGACATCATCGTTAAGCCCAATCATTTTAGCAATGCCCTCCACGGCGATACGGTAAGGGTACAGGTAAGCAAACAGGGCAATAGCCGCCGATACGAGGGCCGCATTACCGAAGTGGTGGAGCGCAAACAAACCGAATTTGTGGGCAATGTGGAAGTAACCGACCGCTTTGCTTTTTTTACCCCCGATAGTAAAAAGCCGATGCCCGATTTCTTCATCAACCCCAGTGCCTTAAATGGTGCGGTGGATGGTGATAGGGTAGTGGTGAAATTTTTGCAGTGGGACAAAAAAGACAAAAAGCCACAGGGCGAAGTGATACGGGTATTAAGGGCCGAAGACATGAACGACCTGGCCATGGACGAACTGTTGCGGGAAAACAATTTTCCCATTGGCTTTGAAGATGATGTGATGGAAGAAGCCCTGCGCCTGCCCGATATTATCGGCGAAGACGTTATCAAGGCCCGCAAAGATTGTCGGGAAATACTTACGTTTACCATTGACCCAGTGGATGCAAAGGATTTTGATGATGCCATCAGTATCCGTTTGTTAAGGGAAGGATTGTACGAAATTGGGGTACATATTGCCGACGTGAGCCACTATGTGCAGCCCGGTACGCTGTTGGATGAATGTGCCTATCAACGGGCCACCAGTGTGTACCTGCCCGATCGGGTAAACCCCATGCTGCCGGAACGCATTTCCAACGAACTGTGTTCACTAAGGCCGCATGAAGACAAATGCACTTTCTCCGCCATTTTTCAAATAGATGCCAAAGGCGATGTAAAGCATACCTGGTTGGGGCGTACGGTGATCCATTCCGACCACCGGTTTACGTACGAAGAAGTACAGGATATCATAGAAAGAAAAGCGGAAGGACCGCATAAAAAGGAAATCTTTTTGCTAAACGAGATGGCACAAAAATTCCGGCGCAAGCGGTTTAAAAATGGGGCCATCAATTTCTCCTCGCAAGAAGTGCGTTTTAAGTTGGACGAAAAGGGAAAGCCCATCGGCATTGTTATCAAGGAGAGCAAGGAAGCCCATCAGTTGATAGAAGAGTTTATGCTGCTGGCCAATAGGGGTGTGGCCGAATATGTGGCCAAGGTAAAAATCAATAAAAAACCAATACCCTTTCCTTACCGCATACACGATACGCCCGATGATGAAAAGCTGAAACCCTTTGTGGCTTTTGCCAAAAAATTCGGCTATACATTTGATATGCACGACGAAGTGGCCGTGGCCAAATCTTTTAACAAATTGCTAAAAGAAGTACACGGCAAGCCCGAGCAGCATGTGCTGGAGCAATTGGGCATCCGCACCATGGCCAAAGCGATTTATACAGCCGAAAATATTGGTCACTATGGATTGGGCTTTGAACATTATACCCATTTTACCTCGCCCATCCGCCGTTATCCCGATATCATGGTGCATCGCATTTTGCAAGAATGCCTCGACCGCAACCATAAGTTGGATAAGCAAATGGAAGAAAAATGCAAGCATTGCAGCGAAAGGGAACGGGCTGCCATGGATTGCGAACGTGCGGGCAATAAGTACAAGCAGGTAGAATACATGCAAGACTATGTGGGCCAAGAATTTGAAGGCATCATCAGCGGTGTGGCAGCCTTTGGTTTTTGGGTAGAAACGGTGGCGCATAAATGCGAGGGGCTGGTATCCGCCCGTGATTTGTTATTGATAGACGACTTTAGATTGGATGAAAGCGATTATGCCTTGGTGGGACTGCGCACCGGCCGCAAATACCGCATGGGCGACTTGGTAACCATCAAAGTAGTAAGTGCCAACCTGGGTAGGCGGCAATTGGATTACCAATTGATCATTACCAATCCACCCAAAAGCGCCCCTAAAAAATCAATTGTTAAAAAGAAAAAATAGCATTCGTACATGCAATCTTTTGCCGGCTTGGCCACCCAATTTGATACGCATTTTTCTGTTCGGCATTTTCCGGAGCATACGCCTACGCTGTACAATCCGGCCCAATACATTTTGGGCATTGGTGGCAAGCGGGTGCGCCCCGTGGCCGTGCTCATGGGCAACGAATTGTTCGATGTCATTGTGCCCGATGCCTACGAAGTGGCCACCGCAGTAGAACTATTCCACAATTTTACCTTGGTGCATGATGACATCATGGACAAAGCACCGTTGCGCCGCGGCATGCAAACGGTGCATACCAAGTACGGCGAATCAACGGCCCTATTGGCAGGCGATGTGATGCTGGTAACGGCTTATGAATACCTGAACAAAATAAAAGGCAATTATCTGCAACCCATCTTGGCACTGTTTAACCAAACGGCCAAGGAAGTGTGCGAGGGCCAGCAATTGGACATGGACTTTGAACTGCGGGACACGGTAACACTAGACGAGTATGTAAACATGATCGGCCTGAAAACCTCGGTGCTATTGGCTGCTAGTCTGCAAATGGGCGCCATCCTGGGCGGTGCGGGCGAGGGCAACCAGCAACACCTGTATCAATTTGGTAAAAACCTCGGCATTGCTTTTCAGATACAGGATGATTACCTCGATGCCTTTGGCGATCCTGAAAAATTTGGCAAGCAAGTGGGCGGTGATATCCTCGCCAATAAAAAAACCTTTTTGCTCATCCATGCACAGGAAGTAGCCGATGCGGCCCAACAGCAGGAACTGGCCGAACTATTGGCCGGCAATGCCCCCGACAAAGTGGCCCGCATGTTGGCCCTGTACCGTGCCTGTGGGGTAGATGCCTGGGCTTCGGAACTGAAAGAAAAATACCTGCAAACAGCATTACAACATTTGGAAGATACGGCCGTATTATCGGTACGCAAGCAGCCCTTGGCGGAGTTGGCGGCGTATTTGATTACGAGGGATAAATAATTGTTACGGGCCGCAGGCGGCGGGCTTGCCCCGCTGTTGGTTTAGTTATTTTAGTTACGGGTTAGGTAGTTGAAAGGTGAAAATTGAAAGTTGAAAGTTCATTGGGTTCGCAAGTCAATGAATAGGGTAACAAAGCAAACACTCATAACTCATAACCCATAACTCATAACTCAAAATCGACAAGATGTTAAAAACTTTCACTATTTTAACGTTTCCAAAAAATAAAACTGCTCATGTCCAACTCATTGTTCAGAACCAAAAAGATTGAAAACATAGTAGCCGAAGGCAGCGACGACCCGCATGGCGGGGGCGGCGGCCTCAAAAGGATTTTGACGGTAAAAGACCTTACCTTTTTTGGCATAGCGGCCATTTTGGGTGCCGGTAGCTTTAGCAGTTTGGGTGGAGCCGTATTCAATGGCGGCCCCGGCGTAGTGATCCTTTTCATCATTACCGCCATCGCCTGTGCCTTTACCGCTTTTTGTTACAGCGAATTTGCCAGCCGTATTCCGGTAGCCGGCAGCGCCTATACCTACGCCTATGCCAGCTTTGGCGAACTCTTTGCCTGGATCATCGGCTGGGCCCTCATCATGGAATATTCCATCGGTAATATTTATGTAGCCTATAGTTGGAGCGATTATTTCACTTCCTTTTTAGACCGTTGCGGTGTGCACATGCCCGCTTGGCTCACCACCAGTTATATGGAGGCCAAGCATGCCATTGCCGACGGCAGCACCAATAAAGACGTGCTGGCCGCATGGAACGGGGCACCCCTCATGGGCAGCCTGCGCATCATATTCGATTTGCCCGCACTCATCATCAACCTGCTCATAACCTACTTGGTGTATATCGGCATCAAGGAAAGCCGCAACTTCAGCAATGTAATGGTGGTACTAAAAATGGCCGTGGTAGCGCTCATCATTTTGGTGGGCGGTTACTTGGTGTTTGCCAATGGCCTCACCGATAACTGGATGCCTGCCAACGACGCAGGGGTAAAATCCTTTATGCCCAATGGTTTTAGTGGTGTAATGGCTGCCGTGGCCGGGGTGTTCTTTGCCTATATCGGTTTTGATGCCGTGAGTGTACTGGCCGAAGAGAGCAAGAATCCACAGAAGGATTTGCCAAGGGGCATGATACTGTCGCTGGTGATCTGTACAGTGGTATATATATTACTCACGTTGGTACTGACCGGTGCCGCCAACTACCGCAAGTTTGAGGGCATTGGTGATCCCTTGGCCTTCATCTTTGAACCCGGTAACCTCGACATACCTTGGATGCAGTTTTTGGTGTCCGTGGTGGCCGTAATAGCCATGACCAGTGTGCTGCTGGTGTTCCAAATGGGTCAGCCCCGTATTTGGATGAGCATGAGCCGCGACGGTTTGCTGCCACCCGTTTTCAGGAAGATACACCCCAAGTACAAAACGCCTTCCTTCTCTACCATCGTAACGGGTTTGGTGGTAGGCGTGCCCATATTGTTTACCGATAAAACTTTTGTGCTCGACTTTACCAGTATCGCCACTTTGTTTGCCTTTGTGCTAGTGTGCGGCGGCGTATTGCTGATACCTAGGCGGGAGAAGAAAGCGGGTGGGTTTAATATGCCGTATATCAACGGACAATTCATTTTCCCCGTTATTGTTATTGCTGCATTGGCCATTATATTGGCTTTTAACAAAAATTATATCGGCAACCTTTTCAACTTCGATTTTAGCGGCAATGAAGATTATGTGGCCGGTAAAATCACGTTCATGGATGCCGCCACGCCGCAGATCTCGCTCATCATTTTTTGGTTGAGCTGTATCATCATCAGTGTGTTTGCCTTTATCAAAAAATTCTCCCTCATACCATTGATGGGCCTCATTACCTGTATGTACCTGCTTACGGGTATGACTAAGAGCAACTGGGTTTGGTTCTTGGCTTGGCTGGGCATCGGCTTGATCATATACTTGTTGTATGGGTATAAAAAGAGCAGGTTGGCTAATACAGCTTAATGGGCTAAGGCGATATAGGTTTGCGGAACTCCAAGTACGTATTGCCCAGTAGCAAAGGGAAAAGCAATAGGCTGAGGTACATGCCAATATGTGGCGCTGTATCTTGGCCTCCGCCCGATGCTAAACCTAGCAAAAAATAAAGGCCAACGGCCGTCAATAGCAAAACGGTCATTGCTTTTTTGGCGATACTATTTTTTAAAAACAGGTATATCAGCCATACAAAAATAAAGGGAACGAAAAGTAAGCTAAGTTCCAAATCCTCAAGTACATAAACTGCCACCCAAGCTTCCGATGCCGCTGTATCTCCAGCTTGGTAACACTGTGCATAGGGTACTATTAATAGCAACAGGCATAGCATGCTGATGGATATCTTTATCGCCAATATGATATGTCGCTTGCTTAATTTGTTCATTTAATTTGTGTAGGCCTACAAAACAAATGTAGCCAATACGGGCAAACTGACTATTATAGCCCTAAATTTGTTTTATATAAATACAGAAACAGTGCTATGACAATAACAGTAAGCCCCACACTCCAACTGGCCCTCATTGCCCCCACACATGCCCAGGCGGTGTACGACTTGGTGGTGGCCAATAGGGAATACCTGCGCCCTTGGCTGGGCTGGGTAGACAATATGAAAGATCTGGGCTTTATCGAACAGTTTATCCGCAATTGCGAACAGCATCACCTCAATGGCACAGACCATGCTTTTGTGATACAGGAAAACGGTATCATCGTCGGCCGTATTGGTGTGTATAAAATAGATACTTATAACCGCATTGGCGAAATAGGCTATTGGATAACTGCCGATGCACAGGGTAGGGGCATCATCACCCAAGCCTGCCAGGCCATTACCCAATATTGCATCGAAACCTTAGGGCTGAACCGCATCGAAATCAAATGCGCCGTGGAGAATGTCAAAAGCCAGGCCATCCCCGAACGGTTGGGCTTTACCAAAGAAGGGATTTTGCACCAAGCGGAGTTTTTGCACGGTAAGTTTGTGGATTTGGTGCTTTATGCCAAGGTTAGTAATTAGTAGATGGGATAATAGAATAATGTTCTAGTTATATGCTGTTGCCCCTAAATATATTTATAAGAGTGATTTCTAAGAATGTTATATACGGTGGAATGTGAACAAGAATATGTTTTACGATTTGTATAGATATGGTTTACAAGTTGTATTTCTAATGTAGTGTTAATATTGCTAAAGTCTTTGTGGTTCAATGGAAGAAGTGTTAAATAGCGGCCTTGCTAATTTATACTGAAAATGTCTTTTATACTGCTAAGAGAAAATATACTTCTTAATGGAATAATCACTCAGTATGTTTTTCGCTTCCCCAAAATTATTTTAATTAAAGATTAATAACAATTGGGATAAGGTAAGTAGAGTTTTATTTGTTGCAATAAATGTAATATAAATTAATAATGTTTAGAATGTGATTTACTTATTCGTGCTTGATATTAATTTTTTTGTAGATTTAATTCCGATACCTCGCATCATATAACCTGATGCTAAAGACAGTAAAGAAAATAAGGAATTTAATATTGTATTCCCGTTAGATGCTTGTAATGAAATAAACAAAAATATTGTTATTGCGAGTGGAACAGGTGCAAGTGAAAGTACAACTATACGGATTAATTTGTTATTATTTTCCATGAACTGTTGAACTAAGCGTTTGTTTTTATTGCCTCCTGGGCAACTAAATTCTCCAAGTAGTGGGCTTGTTTGGCGATAATCAGATTCTGATGTGTCATTTTTGTTGGTTGAACTACTATCTTTAGTTGCACTTTTGGGTCTCTGATTTCGTTTCTTACTTGTCTTACTTTGTTTGGGACTATTTGTTTTACGAGCGGTAACGCTTTCGTTCGAAAACATATTGATCACAATTCCCTTACTAATCATTTTTTTGCGTTGCATATTGCCTTTATTTAATGATTACAAAATCATCCTTCATAAAAGAATTAGAAATTTTTTTTATCCGGGTCAACAAATCTAATAGGGTTACAAAAACTACAATTATAAAAACTCCAATCTAAATATTTCTCTGCTTTGAGATTCACGACCTGCCACCTGCCTATCTGCTGGTCATACATCCTAGCCACATAATCCAGCCATTCCAAACCAGTATTGTTGTTAAAATATTTAGCTTGCAATTCCTTGTCATTATATTTGAGGTTGCAGGACTGTTTAAGGGCTGCCATAGCACTGATTCTAGACATAGAGAGCCCGAAGGGGAAATATGTATTTTCTTCTAGCAAAGTACCGGTACAGAAGTAAATGTTAGATTTAATGCCGTTAATGGTAATTATTCCCACCCCTTTGTATTCATAGGTACAATATCCCCACAACGGCACTAATGCGCTCACAAATCTTTCTATAAAATTGAATGGGTAATATCCGTTTTCTTTTAGCAGTTTGCCTGTATAATGGTTAACCGTTAAATTGTCAAAATCCACATCTACTGTTGTGGCATTACTTAGCCATACGTAAATGTAACCATTTTTAGTAATTGGTATAAAGGTATATAAATTTTGTGGTGCACCCAAATTTTCAGCCGCTTTCATGGTGCCACAATACACCGGCTTAAATTGATAGTCGAAGGTGATATAATTCAGGTAAGCCTTTACTTCGTCGTCTGGGATGCCGTTTTGGGTATTGGTAATAAAGTTTAACAGTACAGTTAGGTTCATTGTAACTTCATTCCCAATGGCAAACGTTTCCGCCCCATGCTTTATTGTACTACTGCCACAGCCCACAAAAAGCGGCAACAAACTGGCCAATACGTCCTGCGGGGCTACTTGGTTCAGCGTAGCACCCGTGGGGGGCTGATAATAGGCCCTTGTGGCAATTTCCACCTTATCCCCTGCCATAACCCGCAGCACTTTGCCGGGGCCAATGGTACGGCTGTAATAAAGCCCGGTGAGCCTAGTGGCAAACTGATTGGGGCTGTGGCATCGCCGCCGTCCGTATCGGGGCCTTCGGCCAATGGATTGTCCTGTTCAAGTTGTACAATCGCTTCATTTCTACGTACAAATTGCTCCCTTTCAATCAATTTTTTGGGCGGTTCAAAAGTGCATACATACTTGGTGGTATCTAAATCGTTGGTTAATACCGTGCGGATATTGCCCAAATGGTCCTTCTCCATCCAATCGTAGGCAAAAACCCAGGCACTGTCGCCGTTTAGATAATATTTTTTGGCAAAACGGATGCGCCTTTCCTCATGCCCCAGTTGCTGCAGGGTATCGTTTTTGTACTCTATCACGGCAATATAATCTGTTACCGTGGTACGGGCCCCTTCCACCGTGCGTTTTTGCAGTTTGTTCTCTGCGGCATCATATATGTAGGCAATGGTACCTTTATTGGTTACGGTTATCAACTGGGGCAGGTTCTGCAGGTTGTAGCCAATGCTACCAATGGCCTTGTTTTTGTCGGCAACCATATTGCCGTTATCATCATAGCTGTAATCAATAGCAGTTTTGGCAGCAGGATCGTACTTAAAGTCGCCCAGCTTGCTGCTGTTGTCGTTTGCAAGGTCGGCCACCCCCTTCAGCCTGTTGCCGTTGTCGTAATAGCTATAATCCAATTGGTCTATCCATTTGCTGCTGTTAACTACCAGCCCCTTTTGCCACATAGTGAGTATGTTGCCATTTTCGTCGTAGGCCATACGTCCATTATCAGATCCGCCCAGGCTATAGTCCACCCCGGCGCTGGTGTTCCATTGCCCACCCGTGTACTGTGTAAAATCGGCCTTTAGCAGGCGGTTGGCAGCATCGTATTCAAAACCATAGTTGCGCTGTTCGCCATCGCCCTTGGCCCGCCAGCGGGTGCCGCCGATATTGCCGTTATACTGGGCGGTACCACCCCCGGCATCAAAGGGTTTGTCGTAGCTGAGCAATTGCCCAAAATAATTGGCGTTGGTATAGTCCTTTGCGTAATTTTTATTGATAGCTGTTAACCAACCTCGGATATTGTACTCATAATCCAGTGTTTCCAGCGGGTTGCCTCCCCCAATACCCAATTCCTTGCGCTTCAGCGCCCCCAGTTCGTCATACTCATTCTGCGCCAGCAAAACTTCCGGTTGGTTATCGCTGGTGCCACGTTGTACTTTTTTGTATGCTTTGATCAACCTGCCGCCCGCATCATACTCCATACGGGTGGTTATCCTTAGTTCGGTACCTCCCACGCCTCCCACGGCCCCGGCATAAATGCCGGGGTAACCGACCGGGTTAACATGCACGAGGTAACTGCACAACAGCTTGCCGCCCCAACTGTAGCCGTTGGTAACGATATCGGTGCCGCCTTTGATATTTTGAGCATGGGTTTGTACGGGCCTGTCTTTTTTATCATAGTAAACCGTGGTCAACAAATATTGCGGTGCGCCGGGCGGGGCGTTCAACACTTTTGTTTTGCTCCCCGTCACCAGCCCCTTAGCTGTGGCACCGGGTGCCAAAAACTCGGGGTACGCATCGGTGCCTGCCTGTAAAAAGCCTTGATAGTTGCCATTGTAGGCCATGGCACCGGGATAATTGTAATTGTCGTAATAGGTTTCGGTCAAGGGTTCGTAGCTGCCCGTGGGCATATAACTGCCAACAGTAGCCGCAGCGGCATGGGCCGCCCTTGTTTGCGTATTGGCCACCAGCCCAGTGGATGCCGGGCGGTTCAGCGCATCATAGCCCGTTACCAGCCATTTGCCCTCTAGGCGCAGGTTAGCGTCCTGTGTCATCGCAAGCCTGTCCCGCCCGTCATATACCATATACACCTCCCCTGCCCCCGGTATTTTTTTTACGATCATCCGGTTGCGGTTATCATACTCGTAGCGAAAGGCCAGCCCGTCCAGCATCCCGGCATCCAGTATCCAGCCACCGGCCGCAAGTTTAGCCACTGCCTTGGGTTGGATTACACATCTTAGTCTGCCAAAGTTATCATAGATATAATAGGTGCAGAGCCAACCTGTATGCCCCTTGCCGCTGCCATCATCTCCCGAAGCAGTCAACTGCACTTTTTTCAGCAATAGCTTGCCCTCGCTGTCCTTGTATTCGGTTACCTGTTTGCCGTGTTCATCGGTAGTAATGGTTTTGGACAGTTTGCCGGGGGCATAAAAGCCCGTTTTGGTGTAGTTGCCCCATGAACCGTCGCCAACTGGTAGGGGGTCGGATACTTGCCACAGTACCACACTGTCGGCGGCCGTATTGGTGCCGTATTTAATGGCAGTGCCCCTACCGGAACCCGTCCATGGGCACGCTTGCCCAGCCGCAGCTTCCCCGCATCCGCAGGTTGCCGCCCAGGTGGCGGACCGTATCGCTCCATACCTGCTGCCCGGCCACGGTACTGGTGTCCAGCACGGCCCATACAGAGTCGCTTTTTATCTTAAAGGCATAACCGCCCGCTATTTTGTTGGGGCCATAGGTTATCTGCGCGCCGCCGCCCGTGGGGTAGGTTATCCTTGCCAGTGCGCCCTTTTGTGCATTGGCGAAGCTATAGCCCCGGTCGGCCCCGTGCAGGCCAGCCGGTAACCGTCGCCACTGCGGAAAACCTGCACACTGTCCAGCTTTTGCTCGCCGGGTGCATCCTCCCTGCCAGAATAGCTGAAACGTACCGTGCCGCCCGCAAAGGAGATCGACCGGAGGCAGCGGGGCGTGTTGTCCGTCAGCTGCACGGTGATGGAAAGGTTACTGGTATTGGCACAGCCGGGCATTACCTCGTCATGGACGCAGTCGTAACGGATGCGGTGTTAACCGACATTGCTCAAAAGCCCGTCCGTGGACATGACCGTGGTGCTGTACTCCTGCGATATACCGTTTATGTAGGTTACCCCGTGGTTGCCCGCCACTTCGTTCACGTAGCCATACTCAAAATCGATGGCATCGCCGTTGGAGGCGCTTATCTTGGTGAGGTACCAGGCCGTGGGCTCCGGTGCGGGCACCCATTGCAATGTCGTTGAAAGGGGGTAGCGGTAGTTTTTGGCTACCTCGGCCCCATAAAAAAAGTAGTGTACCCCTTTGGGTGCCGTGAGGAGAAAGCCGTTGGCGTTCTTTTCTATGCGCACCCCGCTGCCGGAAAACTGGGCAAAGCCCCCGTCCTCCCGCCGCAGGAACTTGCCCGAAAGGCCGTCCATGCTGAAGCTGTACTCGTCGGGCTGGAAATCGGGCTGATATGAATTGTTTCAACTGTAGCATGTTATAAAACCTGCTTCTGTATTGCTACTCAAAGCAGCTGCCAGCATAAATGCCTACTTTTTATTCGGGTATTAAAAAAAAGTGCAAACTGATGTCTCGCTCTTGGAAGTAGTACAGGAGGTAATGTATTAATTACTATTCAGCATCTTTCCAACTTGTGTAAAAATACACCAGCCCATTTTTGCATATTTGCACACTTGCACCCGCCTGAATGACACAGTCGGGCAGGCATCTGCACATTCATCTGCTTACGCTAACAACCTAAAAAATTAGCACATCAGCCAATCAGCTAATCAGCACATTAGGTCTATCTTTGTGTCTCCAATAAAAATTAGCCCTAACAAAATGGGTGAAGAAGCATGAAATACGAAATAGGCGATAAAATCATTGTAAAGCACTCGGAGGAAGAGGGAACGGTAATCGATATCATCAACGACGATATGGTGCTGATAGATGTGCGGGGGGTGCGGTTTCCGGCCTATATGGACCAAATCGACTTTCCCTATTTTACCCAGTTCAGCAAGCAAAACAAAGCAGCCAAGGCGGCTTCGGCACCCAAGCCCAAAGTATATGTTGACGATGTGCGCAAAGAAAAGGGCAATCCCAAGTACAAAGTGGCCGAAGGGGTATGGCTCAATTTTATGCCCATCTTCGACAAGGATATCTTTGATGATGATGTGGTGGAAAAATTCAAACTGTACTTGGTCAACCAAACCGATACGGCCCTCAACTTTAGCTATACCCTACTCTTCGGCGGTGATAATAATTTCGACCTCAAGAATACCATCCATCCACTCACGGATTTTTACCTGCACGATGTGGCTTTTGAAGACCTGAACGATGCGCCCCGCTTCGATTTTGAGTTTACGCTCGAAAAGGAAAACAAACGCAAAGCCCCTTATTTTGAAGCCTCGCTTAAGGTAAAAGCCAAGCAGGTATTTAAGCGGATTGAAGAAATGAAATTGGCCAATGAAGCCAGTTTTAGCTACCTGCTGATGGAGCGCTATCCCGATAAGGAACTGGAAGAAAAAGTGGAACTGAGCAACCGCGGCAACAAGCATTTCAAACTCTACGACCTATCGCAGATTGGGCAATTTTTAGAGCCCGCCCGAACCGTGGTGGACCTGCACATAGAAAAACTCACCGACAACCCTGCCAGTCTCAGCAATTTTGAAAAACTCGCCCTCCAACTTAAAACCTTCGAAAAGTTTTACGACTTGGCCGTGGCCAACCGCCAACCCACTTTTATTGTGGTGCACGGCATCGGCAGTGGTAAATTGCGGGATGAAATACATGAAATACTACGCCTGAAAAGGGAAGTAAAATCCTTTGTGAACCAATACCATCCTTCCTTTGGTTATGGCGCCACGGAAATCTATTTTAATTATTAGGCATCCCGCAACGTAAAAATTACAAATAGGCCACATTTGTCAAGGTAAACGCAGCTAATTTAATATAGCAGGGCTAACCTCTTTGTCTTAATTTAACAATATAAAAAGTGGGTAAACTGCCACCAGTTCCCAGGTGAACCATCTCGTCATTAATGACGAGACCGGTCCGCCGTAGGCGGATTTTCTGGGGTTCAGGGGCCCAATGCTGTTAAGTTAAGGACTTCCACATGCCCCAGCGGGGCATCTCGTTGGTAGTATTGCATTGAAAAGTGCCATTACGTTCTGTAGGAACGTTTGGTGCCCGCATTTTGCAAGCACGAAGTGTTCCGATGGAACACCTGCCCCCAAATGGTTGAAGGCAACCCACCAGTTGTGCCGCTGGCACAAGTCCTTAACTTAATGACATTGGTTCAGGGCCCCCAGAAAAAGGGCTAAATGCAGTGGTGAACCGGGAACGAAGCCCGCCGGCTTGAGGCCAGCACAAGCAGTCGGCCAATAGAATGTGATGATACATTTAGAAAAGCCACAATTCAACCATTCTAAATTGGATACGTTTGACCTCTAACAAACCTTTGCACACTGTGCCATTATTCATACATTTGTTTCCATCAAACCAAACAGCATGAAGAAAATAACAATACTCATACCGGCCCTGTTATTGGCAGTAGCCATTCAAGCGCAGGTAAACGCAGCCTTGGATAAACAAGTGAAAACAGTGGCAGCCAAAGTGGTGGACTGGCGCAGGCACCTGCACCAAAACCCCGAACTGAGCAACCGGGAATTTAAAACGGCCGAGTACGTGGCCAACCATTTGCGCCAACTGGGGCTGGAAGTAAAAACCGGCGTGGCCAAAACCGGCGTGGTAGCCATTTTAAAAGGTGGCAAACCCGGCCCCGTGATCGCTTTGCGGGCTGATATGGATGCGCTGCCGGTTACCGAAGCCACCGGTATCCCCTTTGCTTCTACGCAAAAAGCCGATTACAACGGTCAACAAGTGGGCGTGATGCATGCCTGCGGACATGATGCGCATGTGGCCATGTTGATGGGTGCCGCCGAAGTGCTGACCGCCATGCAAAAAGACATTGCCGGTACAGTGAAATTCATTTTTCAACCAGCAGAAGAAGGGGCGCCCGGCAATGAAGAGGGTGGTGCGGCATTGATGGTAAAAGAAGGTGTGTTGGAAAACCCCAAAGTAGAGGTGGTATTTGGCCTGCACATTGAGGCACATATTGAAGTGGGCAAAATTGAATACAAGCCCGGTGCCTTTATGGCCAGCAGCGATTGGTTCAGCATTAAGGTAAAAGGAAAAGGATCGCATGGTTCGCAGCCATGGAAGGGGGTTGATCCCATTGCCGTGGGGGCGCAGATTGTGCAGGGTTTGCAGAACATTGTGAGCCGCCAAAGTGAACTCACCATTGCACCGGTGGTGATTACCGTGGGCAAGTTCCACAGCGGGGTACGCAACAACATCATCCCCGAAGAAGCTTTGTTGGAAGGCACCATCCGCACCCTAGACAATGCTATGCAGCAGGAAGTGCACAAAAAAATAAAACATACGGCCACCAATATTGCCGAGGCTTCAGGCGCCACCGCCGAAGTGAGTATCGATACCAAAACCTTGGTTACCTACAACAATCCCGAATTGGTGAAAAAGATGCTGCCATCGCTGGAAAAAGCCGCGGGCAAGGGCAATGTAAGCCAAACCGTTTGGCAAACCGGCGCCGAAGACTTTTCTTATTACGGAGCCAAAGTGCCTGCCTTCTTCTTTTATTTTGGGGGCATGCCCAAGGGCAATGATGCTTCCAAAGCGCCACCCCACCATACCGCCGCTTTTTTTATCGACGATAGCATGCTGGATGTGGGCGTAAAAACTTTTTGTCAGTTGGTGATGGATTATCCGGGGGCGAAGTAATGTGCAAATAGGCAAATGTGCAGATGTGCAAAATTTGAATTGTTGCCACATGGGTAATAGGGCGGAGTTGTGATTAGCAAATTGGGTAACGGGTTGACTTCAAGTGTATGCAGCCAACGCCCAACGCCCAACGACCAACGGCCAACGGTCAACGCCCAACGAAAAAAAAGCCAATCAACTTAATCGTTAATTGGCTTTTTTATTGATTTTTCACACAATGCTATAGTTCCACCACATCCTTACCATCATCTTTACCGATGCTGATGTCCAGCTTGCCATCTTTGGCATATTTGCGGTATTTGTCACTGATGGCCTGGCTTTGCTGCTTGCCATCAATGTACAGGCTGCCATCTTTGTATTCCAGTTTAAAACCCTTTTTGCGGTCAATCAAACCATCTTTTTCCATTTCGGTAATCATGGTTTTCAATTGCTTCAGTTCTGTTTTGGCTTTTTCAATACCCGCCTTGGCCTCATCCATAATCTTGCCCAAGTCCAAATCCTTTAGTTCCAGCTTGGCTTTCTCAATTTCTATTTTGGCCTCGGCCAATTCTTTTTTAACATCGGCCCAGTTAACTTTTTCCAGTTCCTGCTTGGCTTCCAACATAGCCTGCTTGATGTCGATATTCACTTGTTTCATGTCCACTTCTTTCAAAGCGTTCTGTACGTCTTTTTCAATAGCGGCCATGTCAACGGCTTTTAACGACTGCTCCACAGAATTTTTAATCTTGTCCAAATCAATGTCTTTCAGCGATTCGCTGATCTGTAGGTTCAATTTGCTCCAATCAATCTCCTTCAATTTTTCGGCAACTAATTTCATCGCTTTGTCCAGCTCCACATGCAGCTTGTCCAAATCCTTCGCCGTCATTTTTTTCTCGGGCGGAATTGTATCGTTAATATTATCCAAGTCATTCATCTCCTCCGCAACAATACCCTGTTGCTGCAAACGAATAATAGGAGAATCTTGGAATGAAAGGGTTACGAAGCCGATCACCAAACAGGCAACCATGCCCATCCAGTACTTTTTGTTTTTTGCAATAAACTGTTTCATACGCTTACTTTTTGTTTTTAATGAACCATCCTTCTTTACCCCCGCACCGTAGCTAATGGGCTGGGACAATGGGATAGCTTTGGTTTTTTGATTTATGATAAATACAACCGGTTTTGTGCTCAAACGTACCTGATGTACGATTTATTTCGTAAAACTAATACAAATATGAATAAAAAGTCAATTGTTAATAAAATTTAACATTTGGGGCCTCTTTATCCAACGGCATTTCACCACTTCGCTATTTTATACGATTTTTACAAAAAGAAAGTTACAATGGATGTTACCGTAGCTGCCGATTGTGCGGCAAAATTGCGTGGAATAGTAGGAGAGCCCTATGTTTTGGTAGATGAAGAAGCGTTGAACCAGTATGCCCATGACGAAACGGAGAACCTGCATTTTTTGCCCACCATGGTGGCAAAACCCCGTACGGCCGACGAAATTGGGCAGATTATGCGGTATTGCAACGAGCACCGGATACCCGTTACGCCACGCGGCGGAGGTACGGGCCTCAGCGGTGGTGCCCTGCCCCATTTGGGCGGTGTACTTATTTCCATGGAGCGGCTGAACAGCATTATTGACATAGACGAACGCAACCTACAGGTAACGGTAGAGCCCGGCGTTATTACCGAAGTGCTGCAAAATGCGGTAAAGGAAAAGGGCCTTTTTTATCCGCCCGACCCCAGCAGTCGCGGCAGTTGCTTTATCGGCGGCAATATTGCCGAAAACAGCGGTGGCCCCAAGGCCGTAAAATACGGGGTGGTAAAAGATTATGTGTTGAACTTGGAACTGGTGCTGCCCACGGGCGATATCATATGGACGGGTGCCAATGTGCTCAAAAACTCTACCGGTTACAACCTTACCCAATTGGTAGTGGGCAGCGAGGGCACCTTGGGCATTGTTACCAAAATTGTACTCAAGTTATTGCCCTATCCCAAGTACGATTTGCTGATGTTGGTGCCTTTCGCCTCCTTGGAAAAAGCAGGTGAGGCGGTGAGCGCCATCTTTAGGGCGGGTTTTACACCCAGTGCTTTGGAACTGGTGGAAATAGATGCACTCAAGATTGTGAGCCGCATGGTAGACAGTACCGCAGTACCGGTAACCGATGATATTGCGGCGCACCTGATTATTGAAGTGGACGGCAACGATATGGATGTGCTGATGAAGGACATGGAAGCCATTGCCGAACTGCTGTTGCAATACGATTGTGGCGAAGTGTTTTTTGCCGATGATGCCCAGCAAAAAGCCGAGCTGTGGAAGTTGCGCAGGCGGGTGGCCGAAGCTGTAAAGCTGGATGGCTATACCATTGAAGAAGATACGGTGGTGCCCAGGGCCGAGCTACCGGCCTTGATAAGGGGTGTAAAAGCATTGGGCCAGCAGTACAATTTCAAAGCCGTATGTTATGGCCATGCGGGCGATGGCAACCTGCACATCCGCATCAAAAAAGAAGGCAGCATTTACAGTCTCAACAATCCCGAAGTGGTTCCGGGTTTGCGGGCCTTGTTCAATTTGGTAAAAGAACTGGGCGGTACCATCAGCGGTGAGCATGGCATTGGCCTAATACAAAAGGAGTACATGGACATTGTATTTACCGATGCGCAAATAGCATTGATGCGGGGCATTAAAAAAACATTTGACCCCAACAATATTTTAAACAGCGGAAAAATATTCGATTAAACCACTACTGATAAAATACCACTAAATAAAATACGCATGAAAAAAACAATTTTGCTTTTATTGCTCAGCGGCTTGGCCCTTGGCACCATGGCACAGGAAGAAGAAGAGCCAGCGGAAAAGAAAACCCTGTTTAAAAAAGAGAACCTGTTTACCGGTGGTAACCTAACCGTTTCCTTTTTTTCGGGTGGTAGTTTGTTGGGGCTGAGCCCTTTCTTTGGGTACAGTCTCAATAAGTATGTGGATGTGGCCGCTTCCCTCAACTTCAACTATGTATCGCAACGGGATGTGTTTGTAGGTGGCGATAGGGTGCGCAGTACTTTTGTGGGGCCGGGCGGTTATGTGCGCTTGTTCCCGGTGAATTTTTTGTTTGCCCACGCCCAGTATGAGCACAACACGATTACGCAGCGGTACAGGGCCGCACCCGGCTCTGGCTATACCAATGAAACCGTTAAAAGCAATGTGGGCAGCGTATTGGTGGGCGGTGGCTATTGCAGCGGCAGGTCGGGCCACCGCAGCAGTTTCTTTTATGTATCCATTTTGTGGGATGTAAAAAAAGATCCGCAATCCCCCTTTACCGATAACCTCAACCGGGCCATCCCCATTGTACGGTCGGGTTTTCAAATTGCGCTTTTTCAGGGAAAGAGAAGGTATTGATTAGCTGATTTGCTGATGGGATAATGTGCTGATGTGCTGAATGGCCAACCCCCTACGCATCAAATATGCGAATGGCGACCACGAAGCGTTATAAATAGTATGCTAACGCTGGGTTAATATTTTCTTTAGGATCAAATTTTTTGTTCGGATTAGATAGTCAACTATAATGAAATATATGCGAAAAGTAAACATGCTCTTATTTAGTTGCATCTGCTTAACGGCCTATGGGCAAAAAAATAGTAGCGGGGACACAGTAATCATTGATGAAGTTAAGATTCCAATAGCTGCATGTGTTGAAGCGAATAGTAAAATCCTAGGTAATTCAGTTGAGCCCGTGGCTTTTTGCAAATGTTTAATCCCGAAATTCTATCAATACTTTAAAAATGACCCTGAAAAACTAAATCTATTGAAAGGTGGAAATTGGTATAAGCTTGCTAAAGATAAGCAAGAAATAGTGGGGAAATATTTTCAAGATTGTATGACCCAATCTGCCACTAATGATTCTACTGCGAAACTTACAATAACGCCGAGAATGGCTGTTGGCATGAAAACTAAAATGAAGGAGGATCTAATCGGGTCGGATATTGAAAAAACAAACGATATTGATAAATATTGCGACTGCATAATTGATACGCTTCAGGTAGAATTTACAATTAAAGAAATAATGCAAGAAAATTTCAACCAAACAGACAAATATCAAAGGATGCTTGAAAAATGTTTGACGTTGACCAAGAAAAAATAACCTAAGACTTATCTTTCCTAATCCCAATCCTTGTCCTTACACAACGTAGCGGCAATACCAATTAATCGAACCAGGGCAAGCAAAATCCTTACATTCACTAAAAAGTATGTTCAAATGATAAAACTAATAACCATTCTGTTGCTCCTTAATTTCACAACGGGTTTATACGGGCAACGGGTAAAAGTTCAACTTCATTCTATTGTGGGATATGAACAACATGAAGATTTTGCCAAGCGGGCCATCGTGGCTTTGGAGCAAGTACTCAATTCCGAGGAATTTAAGCAAGGGGTTTTAAATGGAAACTTTATCCGTGCCGAGGGGCTTAGCAATCAACAATTGTACGACAGAATCATGGGGGCGCATGAAGTGCAAGGCCTTGGGGGCAGGACAATGTGGTTGATTTAAGGGCGAGGACATTACGGGTGAACAGCGATGAATCAAGGTGGAAAGACAATTGCGAAGGGGCGACCATTGGGATTGATGGCAATGGGGATGGGGTAATGGCTATATGTCCCACTAAGCTAGCAACATGGGCAAGCCAGAATCGCATTGATCAACTGGCAGGGCACTATGCACATGAATACATGCACATATTGGGGTTTAGCCACATCAATCGCTTAAGGGGGCAATCGTGGCGGGAGCGCACCTTTGTATACAAAATTGGCAATTTGGTTGTGAAGCTTGTTAAGGCTTCCTTGCAGCAGTAGTGTTGCGGTAAAAAAAAGTATCACCGATAGCAAGCCATTACATACCATTTTAACCCCATCTTATTTTATCCTAAATTTGTTGCATAATGCAAACAATATGAACCTAACCATACAACAAATCGCAACCGCCTTTTCATGCGGCCAGTTTGATAAAGTATATCCCTACATGGCCGACGATATCAGTTGGGATATTGTGGGGGAAAATAGTTTTGTGGGCAAAGAGGCCGTGGTTGCCAACTGCGAACAGGTGGCTGCCTATTTCAAAACAGTAATCACGCATTTCCAAACGGTCAATACCATTGTGGGCAATAACCAAGTGGCCATTGACGGTACTGCCGAGTTTGTAAAAGAGGGAAAGCGGGTAGGCTATGTGTGGGCCTGCGATGTTTATACCTTTACTGATAAAAATGAGTTAACAAAAGTAACCTCCTACTGTATTCAAGCAAAAGCATAACAGGGGTGACAAGGCTTAACCGCAGCGCTGTTACCCATAATACAAAGGGTGTATTTCAAAATTTCGCTCTTCTCCCTGCTTGTAGTTGCCTTTAAAGGTAGCTTTTTCCACTTTTGTCTTGATACAAAAGTGGAGCAAAAAATCAAGGCTGCATAAAAAAGCCTAAAAAATGAATCCTCGGGCTAAAGAAAAACAAGCTCAAGCAGTAGTTGAGAACCCTGCCTCAGTACGACTTACGGGCTAAGAATATGGCCAAGCTTTGGTAACATTCGTTTTTCTTTTGCGCCCTCGGCTCCATTTTTCTTAACGGCTTTTTTATGAGGCCGTACCGAAGCGGAGGTTGAGAATCCTATGAACTCGATTAGCATGTTAGCGAAAATTTGAAATGCAGCCTAAAACAAACCACACACTACAAGGCCATTAATTTTTGGTAATGTTCAGTTGGGCATTGGTGCCCACCGTAACAACTGCCCCCGGCTCCACGGTAATGCTTTTGCAATAGGCTACCTGCCCCGCTGGGATGCTGGGCGAAAAGGGCCTGCCTGCAGCGATCGTGATATCATCCGTAGCATTTGGCAAGCGGGCCATATTCCAATTGTTGATGTTAAACCAATCGGCACTGTGGCTGCCTGTCCAAACCATGCGTACCAATGGGTCCAAGCCATTGTTGGTTTTAAAATTGGCCCCCAGATTGAAGCCGTAGCTTTCCACCGCTCCCATGCCAAAACTCAATCCGGTAAAGGCCGAGTCGCTTTGTATGGTAAACTGGTTAACGGCGGAGGACCAGCTTTTTACCACAACGGAATATCCCGGTAATTGAGGGTGTGCATAACTATGGTTGAATGTGGGGCTGCCGTCGAACAACAAAGAGCCGATACCGGCCGTAGGTATGATAATTAAGGCATAGTTAATGGAAATCGACTCCCGGTTGGTGCGTAAGCTGTTTACCTTTTTGATGCCCGACCCAATAGGGCTTAAATAGTACATGTCAGGATCGCCCAAGCTTTGGGTGCAGGAGCCGCCATTCATAAACTGCGCCACCATAATGGGTTTGTCGGCACGGATATGGTCTGCCGTATTGCTCTCATATTTGTAATAACTGTTGTTCACCAATCCCGTTAGCACCACGCCGTTTCGGGTAACCACGGTTTGTGGATCGTTCACCATTATTTTAATGGTATTGCTACTGGCAAAGGAAGCGGAGGAAGAGGATGGCAATGGGGCCGTTAAATAATCCTTGCCCCAAATGTGCAGGGGAAAAACCTGTACCATATCGTTATCGCCGCCGCCAGCACCGCAACTGGCCGGGTTGGTAGTGCGGCTACTGCCCGAAAATACCGCAATGGGTTTGCCCGCACTCAACGAGCGTATTTTGGTGCCCGTTAGTTCGTAGCCATCTGGGCCGCTGCCCACAATATCGCCCAGTACTGCATAAATCTGGCCTTTTTGCAAAAGGATAGTACTGGCTACACCCGGTTGCAGGCCCGTAACTGTTTGGGCCCTCACAGGTTGCGAAGGGGTGATTTCCACTATTGTGCTATCGGCTTGGGCAATAACATAGGCCCACGAAAAGCAATTGGTAGCATATCGCTGTACACTGTTTACGCTTTGATAGGTATATCCCCAACTGCTAACCGGTATTAGTATAGAAGCGCCGGCAGAAGCGCTGCCGTAGATGTGCGAGTAAACGGCAATGGGTACATCGCTTTGGATGTGGATGCCCTTTTTCCTAAAAAGGCCACTGCTAGAAGTGCCTCCTATTGACACAGGCAAGCTGTACAAGCGGGCATCTGAACTACCGCTTTTGGGTATAAAATCCGATACGGCTACCGAATTGGCCGGTACAGTATAGGTTCTCGTCCAAGCTACCGTGGCACTGTCGATGGTGATGGTAACAACCGCTGGTTGATCTTGCGCACATAAATAAAAAACCAGTTCTTGGCTATTGTTGCCCCCCGCTTCCATAAACTGGTGATGTCCATAGCCTGCCCAAAATTCTTTGCCCCTGTAGGTGCTGTCTTGTGCCAAAATGCTCAGGGGAATCATTGCGATGAGTACGCATACAATAATTTTAAGTTGTAACATATGGTAGTTGTGTTTTGGTAATATAAAGATAATGGATTTCGGGTATCCTGCTTGGGTTATGGCCATTTGGGCACTAAATAGCGGTATAAGGCATCAAACTATGGTTTGTGGCGGTATATTAGGCCGATATGGTTTGTGGAGACACAAACCATGGCGGCAGACACAAACCATGGCGGCAGACACGAACCATGGCGGCAGACACGAACCATGGCGACCGTAAGTTTTAGGCAAGATTTTTGTACAGGAAGGCAAACCCGCCCCCAACAAGTTGGGGGCCAGCAAAAAATAAAACAACATGATCCCCATTAGCGGAACCTTAGGGCAAATGATATTTGTACTGCTGCTTTCAGCGGTACGGTACCTGCTGATTGCCGGCTTGGCTTTTTTGGTTTTTTATGTATGGTACAAGCGCAAGCCCTTTCTTAAAAAAATACAGGAGCGCTGGCCCAAGGGCAGCGATTACCGTCGCGAAGTGCTGTACTCCTGTTGCACCTTCGTTATTTTTGCCTTGGTACCGCTGGTGCTCAACAACCCCGCCATCAAGCCCCATACTACTTTTTACACCCATTTAAGTGAGCACAGTACCGCCTATAATATCCTCATCTTTCCGGTAATGCTGCTCATGCACGATGCGTATTTTTATGTTACGCACCGCCTCATGCACCATCCCAAGCTATTTAACTTCTTTCACCTGTTGCACCACAAAAGCACCAACCCATCCCCTTGGGCCTCCTTTGCCTTTAGCCCTGCCGAGGCCGTGGTAGAATCGGGCATCATCTATGTGTTTGCCTTTACCATACCCATTCACTTTGCGCACATCATGGTGTTTTTAATATTCATGACGGTGTACAATGTATATGGCCACTTGGGCTACGAACTCTTTCCCAAGGGTACCAACCGCCATTGGTTGGGCAAATGGTTCAATACATCTGTAAACCACAACCAGCACCACCAATACTTCAAGGGCAATTATGGCCTGTACTTTACCTTTTGGGATAAGTTGATGGGCACTACCCGGCAAGATTACGATGCAAGGTTTGAGCAGGTAACGGGAGGCGTTGACCGATAACCGTTGGCCGTGGACCGATGTGGAGGCGCAGCCGACATCAAGCCGAAGGCATGAACCGTTGGTCGTTGGCCGTAGATCGTAAACCGTTAACTGTGAACCGATATGGGGCGGCAGGAAACAACCATAGTTTTGTGGAAAATAGGGCCCTGTGCATCCCAGTAAAATATTTTACCATTACTATCGTATGATGTTGCAGTACCGTAAGCATTTAATAAAATGGCCGTTTTTTCTAGTATTACCATTATTCATTGCCTGTACCTATAATGATGGCAAACATGGGCCCCTCATACCCAAAAACAAAAACAGTCCCGCTGAAATGGCCAATACGCTTTTTGCCTTTGTAGGCAAAAAAATTGCTGTAACCCCCATCCCTTCCTGCGAAGATTGCTTAGACGCCGCTTTTGAGGCAAAATACCAAGTGTTGCAGAAAGTGTATGGCGATTACCAAGGCGATACCATTACATTTACCGTGTATGACCATTATGGAACGCCTAGCTTTGAACGTTACGAGCATGCACTGTTATTTGTATCAAAGGGTAGTAAGGGTTGGTACCACGAAAAGTACCAGTATTTTGATGTGTATCTAACTGCCAGCGGTCGTTGGGCCGGACGGTATAATCCCTATGATTACAGTAATACCAGCAACCCCGATGCCATAAAGCCCATCCCCATTGCATTTCCGTCCGAAGCTGTATTTCCGCTCTCGGTTAAAACTTGGGAGGAAGGAGAGGTAGAATACTTGTTTCCGCAACCGTTTTACAAAGTGGAACGGGACACTGCCTTCCCCCTATATGGCAATTATGTGGAAGATCTGTTTGAAATGAAAAAAAGGAGTGTACTAGGGGCAAGGGGACTGTTTGATCATATGAAGCCCAGCACAATTGAAGTGATAGAAACCCGGATGGCCGAAATTAGAGAACTGGTAAAGAAAAAGGATAAACGCTTTATTCGGTTTTGGGAAAAGATGGCCCGTATCATGATGGCTGGAGATACCGGACAAGTAAAAGCCGTGATGCTGGATAGTTTATTGGTTGGTGAAAAGCCAATGGCTGCCACAGATTTTTTGGCACGCTGTTACCCAAGCTTGGTTGATGGCAAACTTAAAGCGCACTTAACAGATACAATGGCATTTACGCTTGCTTGGGCACCCATGGATAAAAAACAACAGCCCAACTATATCTCACAAAGCGTGATAAAGGATAAAGGCAAATACAAGGCTTGGCAGGTAATAATTGGATATGATGAAAAGTATCGAAAAAGACGCAGGTGCGAAATTAAATTTATCGAAACCAAAAAAGGTTTTAAGTTGTTTAGTTGGGGAGAGGCGTACAGCAATAGATGCTGTCAATAACATGTATAGTGTGCCAATAGCCCCAGCCATTATTTTCACATTCCGTGGCCGCCTTGGTTGGAAAGACACAAACCATAGCGGGGAATTCATTTTGAGTAATTAAATCGAAGATTGCAAATGCGCATATTATTTATATTGTTGTTTTGTTTGACAATATTTGTTGGTCATGCTTATACTGACCAGCAAAAGGCAGTGGTGGGCGGGTTTTTACCGGATACCCCAATAGTGTGCAAGCAATCGTTCAGTAGGTTTTTGGGAACAGCGCAAAAAGCGAATGTGCAATTCGTTTATGGGGTGGACATTAAGCCGATAGGAGCAAACACCTTTTCCTACACCCTTACAACGGTGCGCAATTGGAAAAAGACCACAACACTCAGCGGGGTTGCGTTGTTGGAAGAGGCGTATAGCGGCAAGCGGATGATGCCTGGAGTAAAGGCCGGGAGTTTGATTCCCTGTTACAGGTTTTTTGATAAAAAGAATATGGTAGTGCTGTATATATCGAAGGGTGACAACCCTTCTCATTTATTGGCCAGCGTAAATCGAATTTCAGGCGACCGGGAACGGATTGTAACACCCATGATGCACAGTAAATAACGTTACACCACAACTACCGCTCCCGCAATGGTCCGCATCCTCACGGACCATAGGCCCCATGATAATATAAAAAACCCCGGCACAGCGGCCGGGGTTTTTTATATTAGCCTAATGCTTATGCCTTGGCACAGTTGGGCATGGGGCTACAGCCCAAAGGCTTACAATCGGCCGGTTTGCAATTGGATGGTTTGCAATCGGCAGGTTTGCAGCACTGTTGGGTGCTTTGTTTGGCCTTTTTTTGCTTTTTGGGCTTAGCGTCGTTGGCAAAAACCCCTGTGGCCAATGAGCATAGCATGGCCATCATTATTATTTTTTTCATGATGAATTTTTAGTAATTAATAAAAGTAAACAATTGGCTATACCGTAAAGGCCCAGCCATCGGGAGGGGCCCATACTTCAGACTGGTAGTCGGAACGCAGCGAAACATCTAAGCACTCGTAATCTTTTTTAAGGAATATAGATATGGCCTGTAGTTGGTACTGTGGTTCAAATAAAAAAGTGTAGCAAACGGGGCAATTGTAGCAGTAGGGGTTATCGGTGCAGCCATTGTCTACCGGCGTATCGGGTTGCTCTTTTTTTGGGCAGGCGGTCGGTTTTTTGGTCTTTGCGCAGCAAGGGCTTGCTTTTTTGGCCTTTGTACCACAAGTGCTTTTTTTAACGGCGGCAGCGGCGCAAGCTTTTTGCATCGCCGGCACAAAACTGGCCGTTTCAACCAAAAAAGTTGTCACGAGAAACAATAATATCAATGCCCTTTTTTTCATTGCCTTGTAGGGTGAAGATAAGCAATATTTTTTATGCATCCATTAGCAAAGCCGATTTTGGATAAGCGGTAGTATACCTAGGTGTTTGTGGGGCAAGATGCGGGGCTGGCCAATTGTTATGGGCCTTAGGGGCGGTTAAATAAGCTGGCATGGAAGCCGCTATATATAAATGTTACAAGGGAAGGCATTACAATAACAATTGACCTCTTTCATAATTCGTTTTTTGTTTGTTGACCTCACCTTTAATTCCTCTCCAAAGGAGAGGGAAAGGTGAATGATGAAAGAGGTCTAATAGCCTGCTTAAAAGTAAAGCTTTCATCAACTCTTATATTTTGCTGGCCCGGTTCCTGTTTTCACAAAACGTGGCTATCATGTTTCGTGCGGATACGAACCATGGCAGAAAGAACGTAGTTGCCGCCTTCAGTTTGTCGAAACCAAAAAAGGGTTTAAGCTATTTAGTTGGGAATAAAACAATACAAAAAACCCCTCCGTTACCGGTAGTACCACCGCCAATAATTTTTAACATATTTTTAACAGCTTGCTTCTTGGGTTGAATTTGCTTGCGCTTTAATTTAGCAGTGTCAATAATTTTTTAAACACTTTAAACGTATCAGCAATGAGAACGATTAAACAAAACAGCCCCCAAGCGGGCGAAGCCACCGGCGGCAACACCGAAGTACCTGTTGCCAAAACCAAATCAACAAGGACAGTGCCCAACAAAGACGATGATTTTGGGAAACTGTGCAAGTTCGTAAGCGAAAAGTGGAAGCAAACGCCCCTCTTTAAGCTCTTGTACATCACACAGCCTGAGTTTGACGCAATGGCCCAGCAGTACAACAGCACATTGGGCAGCAAAAAAACAACGGCAGGCAAACAGCCCACCCTTACCGGCGACCTAGTGGAGGCCGACAAGCAAATCGACAAGGGTATCAGCCAAGTAAAAGGGTACCTCAAGGAAAAGTACGAGGAACGGGCAGTAGATTATTATGCCAGCTTCGGCATTTATTACAAAAGGAGTGCGTACAGGCTCCCCGAAGACAGGGAAGGGCGCTTGAGCAGTTTAAAGCTGATTGTAGCAGCCATTGAAAAAGAGGGCTTTGCCGACAAAAAGTACGGCAGGGAATTTTGGAGCGAACTGTACAGCCGCTACGACATCAAATTGGAAACCTCTACCCAAACCACCGGTGCGGTAAGCAACAAAGTAAGCAGCAAAAATCAATTGAAAGAACAGTTAACGGAAGTGCTCAACTCCCTGATTGATTTACTCAGGGGCAATTACCGCAAGCAGTTCAAGGCCATGCTGCGGGAGTGGGGCTTTCAAAAGGAGCGTTACTAATATTTAAGCAGGCCCATGTATGTAAAAGGCTGCCCCCAATCAATTGGGGGCAGCCTTTTTTATGACCGTATGCAAATGAGTAACCGCAGCCTGCGGGGATGGTCCGGCACAGCGCAAATGGTCAGCCGCAGCCTGCGGGGGCGGTCCGACATAGCGCAAATGGGCAACCGCAGCCTGCGGGGGCGGTCCGACACAGCGCAAATGGGCAACCGCAACCTGCGGGGGCGGTCCGGCACAGCGCAAATGGGCAACCGCAGCCTGCGGGAGCGGTCCGGCGCAGCGCAAATGGGCAGCCGCAGCCTGCGGGAGCAACTATCCATTATCCATTATCAATTATCCATTATCCTATATCATTTTCCATTAAAAAAACTATCTTTATCCCACTATGAGCATAAAACTAACGGCCCAGCAAAAAAGCAAACCGATTTACACGGTACAAGATGTTTGGGACATCATTCACCCCATCCACATGCGGGAAAACAGACAGCGCCGCTTACGGGAATACTTTTGGGTGTTTGCCATTGACAGGGAACGCTATTTGCAGGTAGCCGAACTGCTGGCCATTGGCAGCGATAACCGGGTACATATCAAGCCAGCCGATGCCCTGCGCTTGGCCATTCAAAAAAATGCCGACTACGTTATCTTCATCCACAATCATCCCAAGGGTAAATTAGAACCCAGTGCCTCTGATAAGGACACGACCGACCGCCTGATAAAAGCGGCAGAAGTAGTGGAAATTAAAGTGGTGGACCATTTTATCATCAACGAGGAGGGGTTTTATAGTTTCGCCGAAGCAGGCCTGATGAAGCAACTGCGGGAAAGTAGTACGTATAGGGTATTGCATGAGGATGAATTGGAATTGTTGAAATTGCAGATGGAAGCGGCGGGTGAGGCAAAGGGGATTGTAAAAGGCAAAGAACTTGGTGCAAACGAAAAAGCCAAGGAAATGGCTAAGGCGATGCTGGCGGAGGGCTTTACTGTTGAGCAGGTGATGCGGTTGACGGGATTGGGGAAGGGGGTGGTGGGGAGGTTGAAAAAATAGTGTTACATAAGGCCGTTTGTTAGCGTTTACAAACGACTACAAACGTTTGCAAAGGGATATTGGCGCAATGGGCTTTTGTGGCGACAATTTTAATAAGTGCTTGATAATCAATTAAAAAACTTGCGTATTTTGTACTAAATAATTTTAAACATGCGACAGTACATACGTTAGCAGTAATACAAACAGACAACTTCAAACGATAAATATTATGACAAAACTATTTACAACATTTATCACCTTGACACTTATTTGCAATAATGTAATTGCACAAGCACCGACTCATAGGTTAAAATTCAAATACCGCTTGACTCAAAAAGTAATTAATGATTTAACTTCAAGAAGTGTTATATTAAAAGACGCAAATAATAATGCAGTAAATCTTTGTACGGCACCCAATTCTTTAAAGGTCATAAAATGCTTAGTTACTAACAAAGACGGATTATTAACAATTGACCCTTGGAAAATAAGCGATAGTAGAACAGACCCAAGTAGTAATCTAATAGACCCCTGTTATGGAAATACATCAACTATAAATGCTGGTACACAATATCCACTTAAAATAGATATACAAAGAGGTTTTTCAAGAGCAGGTGCGCCGGGCACCCCTGTTTTAGTTGGACATCCAACCAAACAAATTACTCTACACTATCAAACTTGGCTAATTGGAGTAAATACATCAGCAGTAAAATTTAGACCAAGTGTTAAAGATTACAACGGAAATGAATATTCTCCAAATGCCATCACAGGAACAATAAATGCAGGTTTGACGATTGGTTATTCTTTTGGTTGGACAACATTCACTCATCGCTCAACAAATTCGTGGTCTATAACACCAGCATTCTCTCTTGGTCTTGCATCAGCAAGTTTAGCGAAGGAGCCATTAAAAAAACAAGTAACTACAACTTATAATCCAAGTAATTTCATTATTTCACCAGCGTTAGGTGTAATTTTTGCTCGTAATGATGTCGGTGTATTTTTTACTTATGGACATGATTTTATGACGGGTAGGAATTCAGACGCTTGGGCTTATCAAGGTAAACATTTTTTTGGTATTGGACTTTCTGCTGGCTTCAAACTATAGAAGTACTACTGCCAACATTCGGTTTGGCAATATGGCGGGGTGACGAATATATTCTCAACTTACTGGCGCAGGACTCTGTCCTGTGTCTAGGTGTTAGTTAGGTAGCGGGTAATAGGCCGTAGCCGTGGCGGTTGCATAAGGTTAGATAGGCAATAGCATACTTATTGTGGGTTTAGTGACATTGGGCATCAGGACAGAGTCTTGCGCCAGAGTGGGAGGTGTAGAAATTGTATTTGCGACACTGAAAATGATACGGCAATCCAAAAAGAGATAAATATATAGAGAAAATCAACAAGTTAGAAAACCAGACAGCGTGTTGGTATTTCCGACAATACTAATGTTAGCAGCATGTCATACAAACCTTTTATAAATTAGAGCATGAAATTAAAAGTTATAGATAGATTTGGTAGGCCTCCAGCAAACTCAAAGTCTACAATATTTTTAACGTGGGACAATTGGAACGACTACTCGTTTTACACTTTATTTGGAATGTTGTACGTTGACGCAAATTCTAAAGTTCATGATATTGGAGCAATAAAAATTGGGTTTTTCGGGCAAATTGAGAGTGATAGGGTTTTTGCAGTTGGAGACGAAATGAACAGTTTTAATAATAAATATTTTTCATTGGGACAATCAGATTTATATTATTCAAATTTAAATAAACTCGGTTCAAAAGTAAGGAATACGATACTTGAATTCTTAAATGATATTGCTAAAGATGTAGATTTATTTGAGGATGCAATCAAAGAAAGAGTAACAAAAATATCTTTTTTTAGAACAGTTAGTCCATCTACCGTAAAAGTTCAGTATAGGAGAATTGCAAATGGCGGTGTGAGACTTACTGATTATAATTTTAGATTTACTGCACCTAAAATGAGAAAAGATTCATCAAACTTTGATCTTACATTCGAAGTTTCACCTGAATCTTACCCACCGACAAACACTCACGTATTGATTGGGCGTAATGGCGTGGGGAAAACTCACCTTACAAATAATATGATTAATTCTTTGTTGGTTGATGGTGATACCACTAATGGACAGTTTAGTTTTTTTGATAAAGAAAACGAATTCGCAAATTTAATTTCTATTTCTTTTAGTGCATTTGATGATGCCATCCCCCATTCAGAAATAAAAGACAAAACAAAAAGAATTCAATATTCATATATCGGGTTAAAACAGTTTGAGTCAACCAAGGAAAAATTTATTGGGACAAAAAGTACTACTAAATTAAAAAATGAATTTTATAAAAGCTTAGAATATTGTAGGAGCTCAAAAAAAGTCCGATGGAAAAGTGGCATTGAAATGCTTGAGTCAGATCCTAATTTTAAAGATGCTAACATTAAATTTCTTATCGAAATTGAAAACGATGATGAATTTAAAAAAGAAACTTTTGATATTTTCAGTCGATTAAGTTCTGGTCACAGAATTGTTTTATTAACTATTACAAAACTAATTGAAACACTCCAGGAAAAAAGTTTAGTTTTAATTGATGAGCCTGAAGCGCATTTACATCCACCTTTACTATCAGCATTCATACGAGCTTTATCTGAGTTGTTGACGCAAACAAACGGTGTAGCAATCATTGCCACCCACTCCCCAGTTATTCTGCAAGAAGTTCCTAAAAGTTGTGTATGGAAACTTCGAAGAATTGGAGCAGAGGCAATTTCAGAGAGATTGAAAATTGAAACGTTTGGAGAAAATGTTGGAGTTCTGACAAATGAAGTCTTTGGTTTGGAAGTTACCAATTCGGGATTTTATGAACTGCTAGATAAAATTGCGAAAAAAAAGAAAAATTACGAGGAAGTTCTCGAGCACTTTAATGGGCAACTTGGCATGGAAGCAAAGGCTATTTTAATGACATATTTTATATAAAACGGTGAAAAAAATAACTAGGCCAAAATATACTGCAATAGACACTTTTATTGAATGTATTGATAAAGTCAAAAATGCAGATTTGAAAAAGCGACTTACAGCATGTAAAGCCTTAATATTATCAGCAGAAACTGAGTTGGACTCTAAAATAACAACTGGCAATATTTATTCCATAAAAAAGGAATCAATAATCAACAACAATGTCACTGCTAAAGAATTAGAGAAAGTCTATACTTTTCGGATGGCAAAAAAAGACACGCCTGGTAGGCCAATATATGACAAGATTATATCTGCATCAGAACTTGGGATTTGCCCTTTATGTAATCATAGACTAGTCGAAACTTTAGATCACTATTTACCAAAAGCTGATTTTCCTAGGCTGACTGTTACTCCAATAAATTTAATACCTGCTTGCTTTCCGTGTAATAAAGGAAAGTTGACTACTGCGCCAAAAAATTCAATGGAAGAAACATTACATCCTTACTATGATGATTTAGAAAATTACGAATGGATGTTTGCAAAAGTCAATATATCGACTCCAGCGACATTAACGTACTATGTTAATCCGCCGAGAGACATGCCGAATCTTTTAAGAGAAAGAACTAAGCATCATTTTCATGCATTCTCATTGAATAAGTTGTATTCGGTGCAAGCTGCTGTACTTTTTCGTAATCTGGAAGGTCGATTAAAAAATATTTATTTAAAATCAGGTTCTCTAGGTGTAAGTAAATATTTAAAAGAAGAAGCGGATAGTAGGTTTTTAGTTGATAAGAATTCTTGGCAGACAGTTTTTTATAAGACATTATCACAGGACAATTGGTTTTGTAATGGAGGCTTCATCATTGCATAGGCCTGCTGCCAACACGGGGTTTGTCGCAAATGGCTGGACGGAAGTATAATCGGACGGGTCATTACAAATCCCAACTTTAGTCCAGGCAGGACAAGCAATTTTGATTATCAAATCCCCTAGCCCGTTTCCTATCCTCACAAACCATGGCAAAGGTTGAAAGCAAGCGAATTTGGATTTTAGGCCTTACCTTCATCAAAATATTTTTATACGTGTATTTGTATGGGCCAAACAATCAATCAATTTCCTTCCTTCGCAAATACTCAGCCTTACCAGAAGGTTTCACACGAACTCAACGTATGACATTTAAATATTTCAACAGACCCGAAATTTTCACTGGACTTCGAGACAGCCCAACAGTTTGCGACACCTGCGGACAAGAAAAACTATGTTTTGACGCTGAAGCATTTTTTGGTCGGGAAACTATTACTTCAATTTGTCCTGAATGTTTAGCAGGCGGAAAGTTACAACAAAGAGACATCTTTACTTGTGAAGGAGATATCGCAGCACTCAAACGACAAGTTAAAAACTTACATCCTTCTTTGACGGAATTGCAAATTGACGACATTGCCAAGCAAAAGACGGTAGAGCTGGAAAAGACAACCCCTTATTTGGTTACTTGGCAGGACTGGCGTTGGCCTTGTGCCGATGGAGACTATTGCCAATTTATTGGTTATGGTTCACGTCCCCTTTATGACGCTTTGGCAACCACCACCACAGGCGAAGCGCTTTTTAAGCATTCGTTTTATTATAACTTAAAAGACGATTCGGACATTGACTATTTGTGGCAAGACATTCTGCCAAAAGAAGAAGTAAAAGACTATAACGATAGCAAAGCATTAGCGACGCTGTTTTATGTTTTTAAGAGTTTGCATTCGGACACAATCATCACAATCTGGGACTGCAATTAGAGCAGGCGACAAGAAAACCTGCCCTAGCCCGGTTCCTATACTCACGAAATGTGGCGGCCATGGTTCGTGGGGACACGAACCATAGCAAAGGGAAAATGAACAAGCAATAAAATAGAGCATAATGACGAAGCATAAAACGACTGACCCCTACAATACTAATGTTAACGGCAAGCAAAGAACGGCCATAAGAATTACCGCCACTTTCATCATGGCGGTTTTCTTACAGACTACGTATGCTCAAATTGCTGATAATACTAATAGGCATAATGATAAGAATATTTACTGGCGGGCATTGAAACATTATCTTGACTTCAATGCAAAAGAATCATCTTATTCCAAACTTAAGCAATTAGATACCATTTACGTTGATAAAGACACTAAAATTACTGATAGTTTGCTTGACAATATTGGGTCGACAAAGATTATTATAGTAAAAAACCCTTACACGATTATCAAAAGTAGGAATGGGCGTGGCATAACCCTTTACCGCATTTTTCCATTATGCTTTGAGAAAGGTGAGTTTTGGGTAGCATTTGTTCCATTCAGTGTATCAATTGACATAAAGCAGGAACAAAGACTACTGTTTGAAAATCCAGGCAGTTATAAAGTTGTGTTTAAGTTTGAAAAAGGGCATTTTGTATTTGTTAGAATTGAAGACCACGCAATTTAACTGTCCGCCGGCAATATGCCCCGAGTGTCGCAAGGTTGCCTTTTTCCAAGCAGTGTCTCCGCCAGAAGGATACTCCGGTTATTGTACACTGGCAATGCGGGACACTCCCGCCTGACCAGCCAGTCGGGCAGGGCGCATCGCAGGCTCTAACGGCTAACAGGCTGCAAAACCACCCCGCTCTCCTTAGTCTCCCTAGAGCATAAAAGAGCTGCTGTCCGGATGTTTTTAACTCCGGACAAAACCAACCCAATCGTACTGCCCCAATTCGTAGCATAACCCTCGCCCATGCCTTTGGCTTGGCAGGCCTGTCATGCTCAGCCCCTAAGGCGAAGCATCTGCCCCTTCGGGCGACATGCTGCTACATGTAGGTGCAGATGGCCTGCCCGACTGCGTCATTCCCGTCCCATCCGGCACGGGCGGGCAGGTGGGCTCATGCTTCGCCATGACAGGTTGAAGCGGTATGCGTTAGTTTGTTAGCGGTTGTAAAGGGGAAGGGATTGCACCCTTTGTCATACTGCCCCCCACTCGGCACAAGGCAACCTTTTCCGCAGACTGCCGCTGCCATTCCTTTCTAGCTCTGTCCCCCGATTGGCGCAAGGTTGCCTTTCACGCATACTGCCCCCCAGCCCCATTTCCCATCCTCACAAAACATAGCGGCCATGGTTCAATGGACACGAACCATGGCAGGAGGGGACACAAACCAAACAAAGGGTCGAAAACAAGCAAATTTGAGCTTTTGTTCCTATCTTTAATGAAACAAGCATTTCAGCAGGGTTCCGGTGGTCTGTTGGTAAATTCCTCAACTATAATAACCCAATCTATTGTACGATATACGGAATGAACAAATTAGTTACTTTAATAGCCCTTTTTTTATCAGTTCAATGTGTTGGACAGGCTACTGCTAACCGATTAGCAGATACGGCATTTGAATACTATTTGATTAATAAATTCGATTCGGCCCTTTACTACTACCAAAAAGTCGATGTCATTTCATCAGATAGAAGGCCTTATCTCAATGCGCAAATAGGGAAGTGTTATAAGGGCATTGGTAAGATAGCACTGGCTAAAGCTTCATTTTTGGAAGCTATTAAAGACAGTTTTACAGTTAAAAGAACTTACTTTGGTCAAAGAAGCGCATGCCATGTGTTGGTAGATATATTTATGGCCGAAGGAAATTACTCGAAGGCATTAGATTATTTAAAATTGGCAGAGCGGAAATTCCCTCATTATAGGATATGTGGAGCGGGTGAATTTGAAAGAAAGGTTACACTTACCTATAAATTTGCTCAATGTTATGAAAAACTCAATCAACTTGATAGCGCCATTAAATATATGTCTCCCTATGTTTTTGCTAAAACTGAGGATGTTACGCTCGATAGCCTAGACTATATCAACACGATTGAATATTATTATACAATACTTAAGCAGAAATATTCCGAATGTGAACTGAAATCCTCTTTAGATGCGGCCGTACAAAAGGCCTATTATAAAAAAACGTTCGATTTTGAATCTTATCGAAGCGATCCAAAATATAAAAACTATGTTGTCGAGTGCTATATTGAATTTTTAGGTAACCGCATTACACTCGAAAATAGCGGCTATGAAGCAAACAGTTGGGGTGGAGAACCTGTTCTAGTATTTACTAAGGATTATTTGCTGAAATATTTTACCGAAACTCCTTTGTATAAAAAGATTCAAAACTAACGGAACATTCGCTTTTGTGCCTGTCCTCACCAAGCATGGCAGAGATAGGGAGACCAACCACGACAAAGCCAGTATATTACGGCACAATTCACAAAATAACTATGTCAGAAGTAAACGAACATAATTGTATAAGTAAAGAGGACTTACTCGAAGAGACCAAATTAAACATTGAAAAATTTGGACTTCAAGTTATTATGGTTGCCGCAACCAACTATTCGCCTTCTTTTGCGTATAGTATCGGCTTGACAAAAACATATTACCATCCTGAGATAATTTGCTTTGGGCTTTCCAATAGTTTGGGGCAGGAGATTATAAATGATGTTGCGGAAATGATTAAAAATGGCGCCATTATCGACAGCGGCAAAATTTATACAGAAATATTCAAAGACAGTCGGGCCACATTTTTGAATGTTGACAAAAGAAACATTCGTGATTATTTCGGTGCGGCGTTAAATTTTTATGAAAACGAAACTTTTGAAGCCTTGCAACTTATTTGGACCGACAGAAATGACCGATTCCCTTGGGAAGAAAACTTTGAAGCAATCTTTTTATACAAACAACCTTTGCTTGACAGAAATGTCGACTTCAAATTTAATGAGCCCAAGAACCTGTCCATCTTTACAACGCGGCAATGGTTGGAAGAACAAAAGCCGATACTAAGGGTAGTGCACGACAATGACGGAGATTGGCAGTTTTTAACTGGTGATCAAATGCCCGAAGACATAAAAATTGTTGCATTAGAAGAAATGATAAAAAGCGACAGTACACTTAACGAAGTTTTTAACCTTGAGTATGGCCATGAAGCCGAGCGGGATTTTATAGGTGGAGAATGGACAAGCAATAAAATGGAGTATGATGAAGAAGAGTAACACAACAGCCCCGGCCCCCATTCTCACAAAACCTGGCGGCCATAGTTCGTGGGGCACAAATCATGCCTGTGGCGGAACTTTTATATTAAACCATTCGTAAACGAAGGCATTTATACATGATGAAACCAGTTATAGCCATAGTGATTTTTCTTTTTCTTTCGGGTACAAGCTATTCGCAGACAAGCTTGCAGGAATCGGAAAAAATTGCCACCTTTTGTAAGGTATGGGGATTTCTCAAATACTACCATCCCGCTGTGGCAAAGGGGGAGATGGACTGGGATAAAGCATTTGCCACTCGCATTGAAAGCCTTGCTTCATTGCATACCAAAACCCAAATAAGTTATTTTTATTCGGAATGGATTGCCAGTCTTGGTGAAGTGAAAACGTGTAGAAAATGTAAGGACACTATATCGGACAACCTCAATCTGAACCTTGATTTAGCATGGTTGCATGATACGCTTATGTTTACCAATGGCTTAATGGACCAACTGCAATTTATTCGGGCAAACAGAAATCAAGGGAAAAACCATTATGTGCAATATAATGAGTCTATAAAAAACACCCGATACAACAATGAAAACCCCTACAAAGACTCCGTTTTCCCCTCGCCTTCTTTGCGGCTATTGGGGCTTGCCCGTTATTGGAATATCATCCATTATTTTTTCCCCTATAAATATTTGATTGGCCAAGATTGGAATACCGTACTCACCGAAATGGTGCCCAAGTTCAAGGATGCCAAGGATACCATCGCCTATCATTTGGCCATGTTGGAGCTAACGGCTACAATAAATGATAGCCACGCCGGTTTTTCAACTTCCTACACCAACCAGTATTTTGGATTAATGTGGGCGCCTTTTCGCTTTAAAATCGTAGATAATAAAGCCATAGTTGTAGGCTTTTACAACGACTCTTTGTGCAAAAGAAACGATATCCAATTGGGTGATGTGTTTTTAAAAGTGGATGGTAGGACAGTAGAAGATGTCATAAAGGACAAATCGAAATACATCGGTGCTTCAAACGAAGCAGCCAAGCTATATCGTTTTTTTTACGTGCTATTTAATGGGAATACAGACTCCGTTAGGGTAAGTTTTGAAAGGAATGGAGTAGTAGTAGAAAAAACATTGTACCGCTATCCCTTAAAAGCGTTGAACTACCATTGGGCCCATCAAGCCCCTGCCGATACCTGTACAATTTTAGCCGGTAATATTGGCTATGTGAACTTGGGCCTACTGCAACCAAAGGATACAGATGCGTATATGGACCGATTGAAACATACCAAAGCCATTATTTTTGATGTAAGAAATTATCCCAACGGCACCGTGTGCATGATTGCCAAATACCTGACTGCCCAGCACAAGCCATTTGCCAAATTTACCATTCCGGATATTACCTATCCTGGCGTTTATTATTTCACCCCGCCCACTGCTTGTGATACAAAGAGTAAATGGCTTTATACGGGCAAAGTGATTTTACTTTTTAACGAAACCACACAGAGCCATGCCGAATTTACTTTGATGGGGTTGCAAACAGCACCCCATGTGATAGGAGTTGGCAGCCAAACGGCCGGTGCGGATGGCAATGTGTCTGAAATCATCTTTCCGGGCGATTATAAAACATACATGACGGGCATTGGGGTTTATTATCCCGATGGAAGAGAAACTCAAAGGATTGGCATTGTGCCCGATGTTGAGGTGAAACCAACAATAGCAGGGCTTAAATTGGGTAAAGACGAAGTGTTGGAAAAAGCTATTGAGGTAATCAATGGCAAATAGAGTGTATCCAGCCCGGTTCCTATCCTCACAAAACGTGGCGGCCATGGTTCGTGGGATACGAACCATGGCAGGTTAATGGCGGATTGGAACACAAACCACGGTATTGAAAAAAAAGGTATGAAAAAAAGGATTATCTACTGTCTGTTTTTAATTTTTTTCAACATTGTTCTATACGCAATGGTCTTTTTAACTGTTGAAGCAAATAAGCAAACGCTTGAAAGAATTGATCCTTTAAATACATCGCTTGATTATAGAAATGTGCGACCTAGATTAACTGTTGATGAAGTTAATCAGATAACGAAAAATATCAATGCAGATTTGCACCTTTTAAATCCAATGAAAGGGATTTTGATAGTTACCGCAGTTTGTTTGATTGCCTTACTGGTTGCGAGTGTAGCAAAGTCAAAATGGCACACTACACGTTTTGATGGACTTGCATTGATTATTATTACTGTTTTATCTCTCAGTTTTCATTGGCTCTTTGTTTTCTTTAATGATAAATTCGAAAATGCGCATAATGCCACCATATATATTCGAATAGCAACGACTGCCACTTTGGTGATTATACAACCCATACTGTTTTTTGTAGCTTACAAATGGAACAGGGCTGAAATTCAGCAGCATTTACATCAGCAAAAATGGGTGTCTATCGTCGCTATTGTTTTAACTGTAATAAGCGTGTTAATCGCCCTAACGATCGGCATTGGTATTTTAGCCACGCCAGACTTAAGTGGAAATATTTCATAATTCCCCGCCCCGGTTCGTGTCTTCAAGAAACGGAGCGGCTATGGTTAGTAGGGACACGAAACATGGCAACACAAAAAATGGCATTGGAATTGCCTGAAATATAATAAAGCTTCGGCAGTGATGGTTGGAAGCTACACCTGATAATGACCAATAGGCGGGCATAATTAAATACACAACCTAAATTTATACAATGGAATTTTCCCCATTCAACCATGTTGTTAAGCGCTGCCTTCAAGGTATGGACATGGAAGCAAAAGCCCAACCGGAGGAAGCCGTTAAGCTATTTCTGCAAGGCTGGAATGAAGCGACAAACGACTTTGAAAAGTTTTTGGCTGCTTATTATGTAGCCAGACACCAAAAAACGGTTGCTGACCATTTGAAATGGCTTGAAACCGCTTTACAGTATGCCAGCCAAGTAAATGACGACTCAGTGAAAAGTGCATTTCCTGCCCTATATTTTAATATTGCGAAATGTTATGAGGCCTTGGGCGACGGAGCGGCTGCAAAAAAGAACCATGCATTAGCGTTGTTGTATAAGGAAAGCCTTTTTGAAAAAGGCCCCTTTTATCATGGCACAAAAGCAGCTTTGTCTATTGGCGATTTGTTGACGCCGGGCGGCAGTTCCAATTACCAATCTGAACTAAAAATGAACCATATTTATTTTACCGCGCTGGTTAATGGGGCAGGGCTTGCGGCGGCCCTGGCAAACGGCGATGGGCGGGAACGTGTGTATATCGTAGCGCCCACAGGGAGCTTTGAGAATGACCCGAATGTAACAGACAAAAAATTCCCCGGCAACCCTACACGTTCCTATCGTTCCCCATCACCATTGAAAATTATGGGTGAAGTAACAGCATGGGTTCGACCAACGCCTGAACAACTTCAATTATTTCGTAAGAAATTGGAGGAAAGCAAAGGGGAAATAATAAATTAGGGTAATGAAAGGTAATTGAACGAATCTTAAAAAAAGTAGTCATGGAAAAGAGTAAATTAATCGAGATGAACAATGTGGGCATTGTTGTACATTCTTTGGACAAAGCCATTGCGTTCTTTTTAGAAATAGGCCTTACATTGGAAGGTAGGGCCATGGTGGAAGGTGAGTGGGCAGGAAGGGTAACAGGGCTTGGGGATCAGGTAGTAGCCATTGCCATGATGGTTACACCTGATGGGCACAGCCGCTTGGAGCTTTCACAATTTCTTGCACCTGCAACGATATCCGACCATCGGGCTGCTCCCGTAAACGCTTTGGGTTACTTGCGGGTCATGTTCAGGGTTGATAATCTTGATGAGTTACTGCCCAGGCTGGCGAAGCACGGCGCAGCACTTGTTGGAGAAGTGGTTCAATACGAGGACATCTATCGGCTCTGTTACATCCGTGGCATAGAGGGGCTGCTTATCGGCTTGGCGGAACAGCTCGGCAGTAAGGCAACGAAGGACATTTTGAAAAACGAATGACAAGCAAAGGCTGGCGTACGGTCGAAAGTCCATGGTCCATGGTCGATGGTCCATGGACCATGGACTTTCGACCATCATACATTTGAGGATAATATACACCTACCCTCCAGCCCTTACTTGTATTGGTTTTGAATCAATCTAAATCAAAAAGTCCCTTGTTCAGCAGTTGTAAGGTTTGCTCCTTATAGCCCCTGGGTATCAGCAGCGAAATATTGTGGCGGCTGCCGCCATAGCTTACCATGCGGATGGGCACATTGTCCAAGGTTTCAAATAGCCGCTGCATGATGTGCTGGGTGGCCGTAATTTCGTTGCCCACCACGCTTATAATGGTTTGGTTGGTATCCGTTTCCACCGTGCCAAAGGGCTCCAGTTCTTTGCTGATTTCTTTTAAAAAAGTATCATTGTCGATGGTGAGTGATACCGCCACTTCCGAAGTGGTTACCATATCAATAGAGGTACGGTATTTTTCAAATACTTCAAATATTTTGCGCAGGAAGCCGTAGGCCAGCAACATGCGGCTGCTTTTGATTTTGATGGCGGTAATGCCGTCTTTGGCAGCCACGGCTTTTACGCCGGTACTGCCCGCTTCGGCTGTAATGAGGGTGCCTTTGGCGGTGGGTTGCAGGGTATTGAGCAGGCGCACGGGCACATTGTAAAACTGGGCGGGCCATATGCTGGCGGGGTGCAATATCTTGGCCCCAAAATAGGCCAGCTCGGCTGCCTCCTCAAAGCTCAGTTGCTCAATGGGGCGGGTTTGCTTAACCACCCTGGGGTCGTTGTTGTGCATGCCATCAATATCCGTCCAAATTTCGCACACCGTGGCATTGCAGGCCGCGGCAATAAGGGAGGCACTGTAATCGCTGCCGCCCCTTTTCAGGTTGTCCACCTCGCCCTTGGAGTTGCGGCTGATATACCCTTGGGTAATGAACAGGTTGATTTCCTTGTTTTTTTGCAGGAGTTGGGCCAGCTTTACCTTGATGCTACCAATTTGCGGCTCATCGTAACTGTCGATGGTCATAAACTCAAGCGCTGGCAGCAGCATGTGTGTAATGCCCTGCTCTTCCAGGTACACGCAGAAAAGCTTGGTGCTCAGCAGTTCGCCCTGGGCCAATATGTCCTTGTTCAGCGCCTCACTAAAAGATATTTTGAGGATGATATTCAAAAATTCAAAATGTTCGGCAATAACGGCGGCGGCTTTTGCACGGGCGGCATCGGTAGTTACCAATCCGGTTACAAACCGTTGGTAGTGTTGGTGCAGGGCCTCAATTTGTTGACTCGCTTCATGGCGGTCGCTACTGCTGAGGGAATTGCTGATTTCTACCAAGGCATTGGTAGTGCCGCTGAGGGCCGATAATACCACAATCTTACTGTCGTTGTCGTTGGTGATCAGTTTTGCTACTTCGTGCATCCGTTGCGGCTTGCCCACGCTGGTGCCGCCAAATTTCATTACTTTCATTCAGTTTGTCCCCCCCAAATATATTTTATGGTTAAATAGTATATAGAACTGCAAATGTACCGGACGGGGGGCTGTTTTCAAAAAAAGAAATGGGGGGCTTTGTGCAACAAAGGAGGAAAGGCTTGCTTTTACTGCTGTTATAGCCAAAGCTATTGGATAGTGTTTATTTTGGGTATAGGGGGGCATATTCGGATTC
>CALSBI010000003.1:0-499580 GCA_943373145.1 Chitinophaga pinensis | reverse complement strand
TGTTCCTTTTTGTTTGCCCAAAAAGGAACCAAAAAGGGCCCCGCCAACGATTACATCGCGTTGGCGGAGGGTACCCTGATTAAGCTTTCGTACTACTGTAAACTCAGATTCGGTTCCCTGACATTGTGTTTTGATGGCTAACATTTGTTTTTTAATAGTACAACACGTTAAATATTATTAAATATATTTTATATACCTTGTGTAATCTTGCGTTGCATCGTAAAAAAACCAAACCAGATTCATTCATCAGCATAAAACACATTTCATGACACAACAATTTTACGGTTACAAAAAAATGACCTTCATCGGTCTGATCCTTTTCACTTTTTTGATGAGCAGTTGCTATTCGTACCGGGTGGCTACGCATGCGCAGGCTGGCACGGAACTTTCAAAACCGGTTACGGCCCATTCGTTTTTTTGGGGACTGGTGCAGAAGCCCGCCCAAATCCATACACCCATCTGCGACTCGTTGCAGGTAAACGGCATGTCGGAAGTTACGGTTAAAACGAATTTGGGCTATGCCTTTATTACCGTGGTTACCTTGGGCATCTGGAGCCCCATGAAACTACAGTGGAGATGCGGCAAGCCTTGTAAAAAATCAGGTACATTATAAATAACAGCAACATGAAACTCATAAAAACAAATACCCAGCAATGGCAGAATATGTTGGGCACCTTTCAAGAAACCATCAAGGACTTGTACATTGTGGCCAATGAGCAAGATTTGGATGCGCTGGAGGGCTACAACGACACGACAAAAGGTATTCAGAAATTGATAGGTGATGCCCTTGCATCCAACACGCCCTTGCGCTTTTTGGGCTCGGGTTGGTCGTGGACAAAGATTGCGACTGCTCAGGGCGGCATTATGGTGGATACCAAGCAATTGAACACTACCTTAACGCTTACCCCATCGAGTGTGGCACCGGGCTATACTGGCGATGTAAAAAAACTGATTTTTGCCCAATGCGGAAACGGGATATGGGAGCTGAACGATGAACTACGACAAAAAAAGCCCCAACTTTCTTTAAAGACCTGTGGGGCCAGTAATGGGCAAACGATTGTGGGTGCCATGTCCACCGGTGCCCATGGCGCAACCATTGATATAGGCGGCGTACAGGATTATGTAGTGGGCATACACCTGATTGTAGGCCCCGACCGACATGTATGGCTGGAAAGAAAGTCGGCCCCTGTGGTAGCCGCATCGCTGATAGAAAATTTGGAAACCGAACTGATCCAAGACGATGCTTTGTTCAATGCCGTATTGGTAAGTTTTGGCTGCTTTGGTTTTATTCACGGTGTGTTGTTGGAAACAGAGGATTTGTTTTTGCTAGAAACCAATATGCAACGTGTTCCATACAACAACGACCTTAAAAATGCCATGCAAACATTAGATTTCAGCAAATTGCCCATGCCCGGCGGCACGGATAGGCCTTTTCATTTTTCCGTTTCCATCAACCCTTACGATCTTGCCAAGGGGGCTTTTTTATACACCCATTACAAAAGGCCCTATCGTACCAATTACAAAAAGCCGGTGCGCAACGATGCGGGCATTGGGCCGGGTGATGATGCACCAGCTTTTATTGGCAAGTTAGCTAAAGTGGTTCCCAAATTAGTACCAACGGTGGTGAACAAACTAATTGGCGGCGCCTTGGTACCTTACAGCAAACAGTTTGGCACACTGGGCGAAATTTTCGACAATACCAATTTACGGGGCAAGTTATCCAGCACCGCCTTGGGGCTTCCGCTGGACAAGATAAACCGGGTAGCCGAGCTGTTGTTGGAGATCAACAAAACCGATGGCCCGTTTAGTGGCATTTTTGCTTTCCGCTATATTAAAAAAACCAATGCCACCCTAGGGTTCAGCCGTTTTGGCGATTTCACCTGTGTGTTGGAATTGGATGGTATCTTTTCGCCAGAAACCGATAAATTTTACCAAGCCGTATGGGCGAGGTTGGATAAAGAAGGCATTCCGTTTACGCTTCACTGGGGCAAGATGAGCAATTTGAGCTTTGCCACCATTAAAAAGATGTATGGCAGTAATGTAGATGCATGGATAGCGGCCAGGAACAAACTGTTGAAGCCCGCCATGATGAAAATGTTTGCCAATCCGCTTATAACGCAATGGGGTTTGGATAAGGTGGTGTAGCGGTGAGGTAAATCAGCGCCTTAATTTCAACTGTGCAAAAATCAATATTATGCTTATAAAATAGAGGCTGTCTCAAAAATCCGAGACAGCCTCATATAACCTATGATTTTGAACAAGTTTTTATTATACTGTATAGCAAGAGTTTCCGTTTGCTATGTACAGAGGACGATTTATGCAACGGGCAAGTCTTCCATTATCTGAAAACAGGTCTCTTCCCATACACCGGATACATTCCCACCGTAGGCAGGATAAATACCTTGGCATACCGAACCTGCACCACCATTCATGCTCGACCTATTCCAGCATTCAGTACCATTAGGTGTAGTACAACACAAACGATAAGAGCAATCACCGCCAATACCGCCTTTTACGCTCTTTTGTTGTTCCTTGGAGAGCAATTTTCCCTGAAATTGATTCTTTTTCATGTTTTTGTTTTTTATTGTTAACGAATAATAAAATGCAATTACTAATGTAAA
Organism: Chitinophaga pinensis; assembly: GCA_943373145.1. Lineage (GTDB taxonomy): Bacteria > Bacteroidota > Bacteroidia > Chitinophagales > Chitinophagaceae > Ferruginibacter > Ferruginibacter pinensis_H. The sequence goes on along the minus strand of CALSBI010000003.1, from coordinate 496,959 downwards.
AAGCAAAGTGTAGTGATTACAACTTCTACTAGAGTAAGCCGCAAACCTTACTATACATTTATTTCAACTACGGCGATAACCCCACAATCTAATTCCCAACTGCCATGCACATTGCTGCCATAGCCTGACCAAAGATTTTGACAGGCACTAGTTGGGTTGCCAGTTACCGCAGACATGTTCCAAAATCGCCACCTGATGATGTCATACAAAGCAGCCGTAAAGTGCAACCGGCAAGGCCGCCATTGATTTTCTTTTGCTGTTCCCGAGAGAGCAATTTTCTATGAAATTGATTTTTCTTCATGCTTTTTGTTTTTATTGTTAATGAATACAACAACATTATGGGTACAAATCATTTCGCCGCATTGGCCATTGTACACGTTGATAAGGCATTGTACGCTATCTGCATAAATATAGAAAGCATGGCATTGGGCATGAAAATTTTTACACGAACGTAGGTTTGCTAAGTACAAAAAACAATGATGTAGGTGTGAGTATTTTGCGAAACAGAGGAAAAAATAGACTTTGGCAAAATGCTACTATGCAAGATCAATTCATGTATCAGACAACTATATATATGTTAATTGCATAGTCCCTACCAATATGGAGAAGCCCCGACTGGTGGCTTCTTCGCTGTTGAGAGTCTCCTAGATGATATGGTATTGAGTTTCACCTGCCAGCAAGAAAATAAAAGAAAAATGGTTCAGTACAAACCGGGTTTTTAACGTGCCGGACAGGTGCTGGGCCGACATATTTAAGGTAACGTATAACCACTCCTGCCCTCTTTTTTCCTAGCGCATTGCAAATACATCGTCCCTGCCTAGCAAAAGAGAGTAGATAATTGCGGCTTCTTCTTTGGAAATGATAGTCATTTTTTGTGCATCAGGTTCTTAAAGTTAGTATTTTTATCGCTCATATATCTCCAATAACCCTCAGGCTTGCTCATTTACTCATCCTGCATATATTTAACTCAAACTAACCCAACTTTAAATATTGGATTTTGAACAAAAAATAGAGGGCGCCACTACTGATAACCGCTATTTATCAAGTCTGAATATGTAGTCAACCCTCGAAAAGTTGCATTCTGAATATTAGAAACATTGTTAAGTAATTGGAACAAACCCCTAAATATTATCTATAAAACCCAAATTGCAGTTTTAGCTAGGCAACATATATGCTTTTTTTTTGAATAAAAAACCGGTTTTTTCCTGCTTTCTCAACCCAAAATAATTATTAGATTTGCATCAACCAATTGCTCTTCCTTCCTGCAAAATCAAAATTTACCTTACTAACTTAGGTATCGGTGAGAAAGCTAATTGTAATAATCCTTAACCCTGTTAACGCTGATCTATACTTTTACTTGTTGCATATAGTTATTACATACATAAACAATGAAATATGAAAATTCATTCTTGCCTTTGGGTAGCAATATTTTTTTTCTTTTCGAATAAGGCTATATCTCAAGCCAATATGATTTGGGGAATCGGCCCCAATTTAATTTACAAATCCTCCATCAAAAATCTTGATGCCACCATTATGAGTGAGCCGTTTTTCCTAAACTATTCCTTAAAGAAAAAGCAGGTGTCAGGCTTTGGGGTTAATGGTTTTATGAATTTTATGCTGACTGATTGGGGGCTGAGCCTGAATGTAGAACTTGGATATGCCCAACAAGGTAGCCAACTGGATTTTCGTGACTCAGCAAAGGATTTCAATTACAAGATGGGTTTCAAGTACAAATATATAAACCTAGCTCCTTCCATAAGATGGTATCCATTCAGCTCTTCCAATGGTAGCGATGGCAATCCTGTTAATAAGGAATTTTTCAAAGGCGCTTACTTGTTTGGCGGGGTACAACTCGGTACCCAGTTAGACCCTGAGGCAATCACTTATGAATCGTGGGGCGCAGGCGCATTGCCCGCTTTTGGTCCGGACTTAGAGCAGGAAAATCAGTTGAGAACAGTACTAAAAGGTAAAATGAACCTTGGTGTAATTGCTGGAATTGGATATGAGTTTTACTATCCGATACCTTTTTCAATTAATATAAGACATCATTGGGGACTAAGTGATGTTGTAGAAACCTTGCCCAATTCATATAATTTTATTCCTAACAAGAATAGGAATTATTTTTCCCAAGTTGGGATTAGCTTTTTCCTAGGCAGAGGTAACAGAGCAGACGACCCAAGGCGATAAATACCATAAACTACTATTTGTTGAAATATGAAACAACTGTCATTTTCATTGTGCTTTTATCTATTTGCTCAGTCAATACTTGGTCAATCGCCCGGTGGCGTAAATCAGCCTGCACTTTGGTACATAACCGATAGCACAACAGCCTCCCTGCACAATCTCACCAATGGTCAAACTGTTCAGCCAACAGCCCCGCTTACTACCTCACTGCTCAATCACCGCAGGGCATTGCAGTTTTCCGTTAAGAGCAGCCTGCCGATACAGCTAAGCAGCACCACCTTAAATCAGGCTTCACTATTTACCGTATATCAATGCACTAGCACTGCGCAGGAAAATATCATTTGGCATATTAGGAACAAAGAAAAAACAGGTCTTGTACTTACCACCAGCCGTATGGCAGATCTTACCAACATCAGGTATATGAACTATACCGATCGTATGCCATTACAGCCCAAGGTAAATGCCTATGTGCAGCAAAACAATACGGATAGTATTCCCCAAACGGAACATATCTGGCAGATTGGGCAAAAACCAGCCTCGCCCCAACTCCCCATCACGTCATTCACCGGCCTCTTGCCTGAAATCATCGCCTACAACCGGGTATTGAATACACAGGAATTATTACAGGTGTCATCATACCTAGCCTTAAAATATGGCATTACCCTTAGCGAACCTGATGCCACCTATCTCGACAGCCGGGCACAAAAAATCTGGGATGGGGCCAGTTACAGCAACTACCACCACAATATTGCAGGCATTGGCAGGGATGACTCTTCAGGCCTCATCCAAAAAATTGCCAGCAGCAGCAACCACCCCGGCCAACTCACTATCTCTGCCAAGGATGATTTGTCAAACGGAGCGTTCTGTATATGGGGTGACAATGACCTGCCCTTTATCCCTGCTGCAAGAATACCGGGTGTGCCGCCCATGCTGCAAAAGCAGGGGTTGATCGTATTATCAGGAGCAATGGATAGTGTTCGCACAATGGTGCAATGGGATACAAAACAGGTAGATGCTTCTCTGCCGGTTACGCCTGTTTATTGGTTGGCATTGGACAAAACCGGTTCCGCCAACTTCGGCCTTCAAGGAACGGAATATATCAAAATGTCCCAATTGGATAAACATGGTATTGCGTTTTTCGATGAGGTTACATGGCGAAAAAATGCATCGGGGAAAACTGCTTTCGGCTGGCTTGCAGGTAAAGAAATACTTGTGTCAGCAAATATTACATCCCCAACTTGTGCCAATGCCACTAGCGGCAACATGTATCTGAAAGCCTGGGGCGCAGTCTTCCCTTGCACAGTTTCTATTCAGAAAAACAATCAACCCTTTGGTAATACTATTGTCATCGGTAATATGGATGGTATAATAGTTGATAACATCAGTGCTGGTCATTATTTTTTGAAACTGGTGGATGCCAATCAAAAAGTATATACCGATTCTTTTTACATCAACAATCAGGATGCACCGAATCCGGCCACTATTCTTAACGAGTATGTACTCTTTGAGGCACAACGACTCCAGCTGGATGCTTCCACTAATATGCCGGCTGGCATTACCTACTTATGGAGCGGCCCCAATGGCTTTCTGTCAAACCATCCAAAGGTGGCTATTGCGCAGCATGGCAGCTATACGCTCATGACCAGCAAAAATGGTTGCAGTTATGTACAAAAGATTGAGGTAAGGCGTCCTCCTAAAAATGCTTTCACCAACTTGCAATTATTTCCAAACCCCTCGCAGGGAGAATTTACCATAAAGCTTTCTTTAGACAAGCCTGCAAAAGTAACCATGGATGTTTATACAGAGGATGGAAAGCTGATAGCAGTAAGGCAAATGGAAGGCTTTGCAAACTACACATTCAGTCATGAAATCGCATATAGTGGATTGTACAACCTCGTATTCAGGTCGGGGTTGTCGGTCCAAACTAAAAAACTGGTAATAGTAAAATAAAGGTTACCCGGCCTGAACTCAGATAGTTTCTGAAAGAGGGTCGGTATCAATTAAGGATATAGCCCTTTTAAAATATCTTGTATGATTAAACATTTAGTAGCACTTCTCTTTGGTCTTTTCGCAATAATGCTGTTGCACAAAGATTTTTCCACCAATAATCAGTCTGTTTATAAAGGATTTGCATCAAAGAATAGCGTCTATGACGTTCAAAATACAAAAACGGAGCCGCAACCAAAAAAATATCAAAAAGTATATGAAAAGAAAATCCCCACCCTGCTTAATTACCCGGCAGATATTAATAATGGGCTGATCGGCATAACAGAAAAAGAGCCTGTTGACAATCCTTATGACAATATTTTCCACATTCAGTTACCCGAACAGCCACAACCCGGTGACCAAGCAATACTTCAATACGAACTTTTTGGTGTTGCTGATCATACAGGGATAAGCCGCAGCATCAATGATGCACAGGCAATCGGAGGTCGCTTTGTCATCCAAAACCGTAAATGGACATTTCAGCAGGAACCCATCGCCATCCCGATATTGCAAAAGGGCGACAATGTAATCCGCTTTACCTTGCCGGAGGAGGCCTCCCATTATTACCGTATCAAAAATCTCGGTATTACCATTCAAAAACAGTCAGCAACTGAACCTGCAATTATACTCAACACCAAGGGTGCTGGTATTTTTAACAATAAAGTTTATATATCCGGCTTTGTTCAATTACCAACTTCAGAAGGCCGCCCAAAGCAATTGCTTTGCAATGGACAAACCGTGCCACTCCACTACAATGGCTTTGAATGGGTTGCACCGCTGGCGACGGACAGTTTTACAGCGCATTTACAGGCCCTATTGCCGAATGGTAAGTATATTGAAAAAACAATTACGCTGAATAACAACCAGCCTGTAGATTTTGAACACACACCACTTGCTGCCGGGATAACAAGCCAGATTGTTTTCCAGCCGGGAAAACAAACCGCATTTGCCATGGGCGCATGCCCCGCAGCCGGTATTGATGTGCCAGGCAATGCACTTCGCCAATCTACCACGCTGTCAATTACAGCCTTGCGGGATGTGGACCTGCCAGCCTTAAATACCGACCTCGTAAATGTAACCCTTGGCGCTAAAGGATACCGTTTTCTACCGCATGGTACAAAATTTCTGCAGTCGGCAAGGGTAAGCATTCCCTTTGACAGCACCCTGATTCCCGAAGGTTATACAGCAGCCGATATACGCACTTTTTATTTCAATGAAAATAGCAGGGAATGGGAAGCCATTACCCTTGATACGGTGATGGCCCGGGAACGGATGGTGTATGCCACCACCACTCATTTTACTGATATGATCAATGGCATTATCAAAGTGCCGGAGTCACCACAAACGCAGGGCTATACCCCCACTACCATCAAAGACATTAAAGCGGCAAATCCTTCACTGAATATCAATTTAATAGAGCCACCCAAAGCAAGCAATATGGGGAGCGCTTCTCTCGGCTATTCACTTAAACTACCGGGAGGCAGGCAGGGCATGCAACCCTCACTGAATCTCCAGTACAGCAACGAAGGAGGAAATGGATGGCTTGGTATTGGGTGGAATCTTAGCATCCCTTCTATTGGTATAGAAACCCGTTGGGGTGCCCCCCGCTATGATGCAACACTGGAAACAGAAACCTACACGCTGGCGGGAGAGCAACTGGCGCCGCTGGCACATCGTGGGCCATTGGTGCCCCGTACTGCCAACAAGCAGTTTCATCCAAGGGTGGAAGGGAACTTTCAAAAAATCATCCGCCAGGGCAATAGCCCCGCTACTTATTGGTGGGAAGTAACCGATAAAGAAGGCACCCGCAATTTTTATGGCGGCATACCGTCTGCTGGTGTTGTTAATGGGGCGGTATTGAAGGATGCGTTCGGAAATATTGGATTTTGGGCACTGGTACAAACCATTGACTTGAATGGCAATACTGTAAATTACACTTACCAAACAGTAACAGATGTGGGCATCGCCGGCGGCACTGTGCCCGGTCAGCAGCTTTATATCAGCCGCATCAATTATACCGGCTTTGGTACGCAGCCGGGTGCCTACAATGTGGAATTTATCCGGGACCGTCAACTCAACGAGCCCCGCCGAAAAGACATTGATATCAATGGCCGGTTGGGCTTTAAAATGGTCACGGCTGATTTATTGCGTCAAGTAAAAGTTGAATTAAATGGGCAGCCAGTAAGGAGTTATGATCTGCAATACCAGCAAGGTGCCTTTTACAAAACCTTGTTAAAAAGTGTAGCGGAATTGGATGCTGCCGGTATTGTTTTTAACAATCACCAGTTTGACTATTATGACGATGTAAATGCGGCAGCGGGATATACACCCTTGGGCAATACCGAAAACTGGAGCCCAGCTTTCGATGATATTAAAGGCGACATCAGCAACCCAATACCTGGATTTGGAAACGAAAGTTCTGCACTTAGCACGGCCAAGTCCAAAAATTCCAGCCGCAGCTTAGCAGTTACCCTCGGCTTTTGGAATGGTTTTTTAGACAAAAGCATTACGGTAGGCGGCAGCGTGAGCAGCAGCAATTCTAAAACTGAAGGACTGGTAACGATGGTGGACATCAATGGGGATGGATTGCCCGATAAAATATTCAAACAAAATGGTCAGTTATGGTACAGGCCCAATCAGGGAGGCACGGTGCAAGGCTTTGGTGCCAAGCGTCCATTAACGGGTTCCGGTAACTTTAGCGCCGGCAAAACCAAAAGCAGTTCCCGGGGGCTGGAAGTGAACCTGGGCATTGGTTTCTGGGGTAACAACCGCACAAGTAGTACCACTACCACCACCGATTATTTCTCCGATTTCAATGGGGATGGCTTGATAGACATCTGTACCAATGGACAGGTTTTGTTTAACCGCATCGGCAGCAATGGCGATCCAATCTTTTTACCCGGCAGTGCGCCCACCCCAAGCCCCATTACTGGCGGCAGCAATGTATCTCCGCAGTTCCTTGCACCTGATACAGCCTTGCAACGCCAGCAGGAAATTGATTTTCCCCTGCAGGATATTGTTAGGGTGTGGAAAGCACCATTCAGTGGCCCCGTGCTCATTTCAGCCCCGGTGCAATTGGTTAACACTGGTGCAGGTAGCCTTAAGAAAGATGGCATTCGTGTCAGTATTCAACTGTCCGGGAATTTACTTTGGAGCACCAACATTGCTGCCAACGATTTTTCTGTAAAAAATCCAACTGGGCTTAATATTGTTCCGGTAGTAAAAGGGCAAAACCTGTATTTCCGGGTGCAGTCTGTATATAATGGCGAAGAAGACCTAGTAAACTGGGATCCCAAAATTCAATACCTGTCTGCCATTCAGCCTGCTGCTGATGCCAATAACCGCAGCACTTCCTTTTACCAGGCTTCGCAGGACTTCGTGCTGCACAATGCACAAGGCGTTAAACTCAATAAAGGCGGTACCATTAAAATTGACGGCACTTTTACCAAAGGAATCACTTCCGACACGGTAGTGTTAAATATAATAAAACAAACGGGTGCTACATCTACCACTATTTTTCAGCAATCATTTTCCGGGGCAGCAATTACACAAGCCATATTAGTGCCTGCCTTATCGATTGTTGCCGACGACCAATTGCGCTTTGAATTGTATAGCGATTCTTATATTGATCGCTCACAATTGCAGTTTACTCCACATTTTGAGTACACCGCTTTTACAGATGGTACCCCTGTTACCAACAGCAATGGTACACCAACCATCGAGGGATGGTCTGCCCCGGTAAACCACAATTACAACGACTGGCTAAAAGTTACGCCACTGCTTACCAATATCCAGCCCAATATCATTGCCATAGAACCATTTGCTAAAGCAGCAACTACCGCCAACGGAAATGTAGTATTTACCGTAAAAAGAAAGAACCAGATTGTAGGCAAAAAGAAAATACAGGTTGTAAACGGCGCCATGACAGGTACTGCCCGGATACCGGTAAGCTATATCCCCAACGATACCCTATATTGCGAATACCACACAGCCGATACTGCCCTTGCAAGGGCTTTCACCCACCTGCAATATGTAAAAATCAGGGACTGCTCCTATCTTGACGCTTTGGGCAATCTTATCTATGCAGAATGTATTGATTCTTTGAATGCGGGCTTGTTCACCCAGCCTGCAGAAGATTACTTAGGCACACTCTACCGTGGATGGGGGTACTTTTCCTTCCGGGGTATACAAAACGATAACAGCCCGCTTGACACAACAAAAATCAATACCAACGGCCTTCAAAATTATTCCAGTGATCCCAATCTCTTTGCCGACAGTGCCCTCTTTAACCAGATCATTGATGCTTCGCAAACAGATTTCATACCCCTATATGCTGACATTTTAAAACAGCAGTGGGTGGGCTTCGACAGCAGCGTTTTTGTAACCGGCTCACAAATGAGCAGTGCCAGACTTTGGGAGCACGATGTAACGGTGGACAGCCTGATGGGCGGGGGCAATGTAACCGGCGTAAATAAAATAACAACAGCCAAAACCAAAAGTACCTCACTAGGTGTAGGTGCCCCATTCGGCCTCCCCTTTAATGTAAGTCGTGCCGTTTCCGAAAATACCTCGGTTAACCAATTAGACGTACAAGATTTTAACGGCGACCGTTACCCGGACATATTGCATTTAAACAATGTGCAATATACCCTGCCAACCGGCGGACTAGAACAAGGGGTAAGTACACACAATTTGGGGGCCTCCGTTTATGACGGCAAATCTGTCAGCTATACCCTTGGCGGCAGTGGCACATTGCCCGAAGCAAAAGCAAAGAATACACCCGGTGCCAATGCGGCCTCCGATGCCCAAAAAGCATCATCCGGCATTGGTATTTCCATTAGCGGGGGTGCAAGCCTTGGCGAAAATAAAGACGCTGCTGTTGCCACTTGGCTCGACATCAATGGCGACGGCCTGCCCGATAAGATATATGCCAACGGTACAGCAGCCCTGAACCTAGGTTATCATTTTGCTGCTGCTGAACCATGGGGTGTTACCGACATTGAGCGTAACACCACCGATGAAAAGGGGGTGAGTGCTAGCCTCGGCTTCAACTTGGGGGGCAGCTTGGTAAACGGTTCTTTTCAATTTGGTGCCAGCTTGCAGCGCAGCAATGGCGATGCTTCTACTTCCTTTACAGACGTAAACGGCGATGGGCTGGTGGACAAGCTCCTCATAAGCGGCAACCAGTTAACCGTTCGCCTCAACCAGGGCAACGGCTTTGGCCCCGCCATCACTTGGAATGGCCTCAGCGACATCCGTAAAAACTCCGGCACCGGCGAATCATTCAATGCAGCTTTTACCATCACTATTCCAATACCCTTAATCATTGTTGTGCTCAAAATCTGTATCAACCCCGGCTTTACCAGCGGCAACGGAGTATCAAGGGAAAATCATCAGGTAATGGATATTGATGGTGACGGCTATCCCGATGTATTACAATCTGTAAATGACGGCAACCTTACGGCCCGCCGCTCACTGATTGGCCGTACCAATATGCTCCGCAGCGTACAAAGGCCCATGGGAAGCAGTTTTACCATTGATTATGAGCGGGTTGGCAATACATACGCTTTGCCGCAAAGCAAGTGGGTATTAAAAAATGTAGAAATTACAGATGGCGTACCTGGCGATGGCGTGGATACCATGCGCCAAACATTCAGTTACAGCAACCCCAATTACGATCGCCACGAAAGGGACTTCTTTGGCTTTGCCAGCGTTACCACCCGGCAGCTCAATACTGCCGCTGCCAATACGGTTTATCGCTCCACCCTACAACAATACTTCAACAACAGCTATTACACAAAAGGCTTGCTGCAAACCGAATGGCTACAGAACGCCAGTGGCAACCGTTATACCCAAACCAATAATACCTACCAATTGCGGCCCGTGGCCGATAGTGTGGTGTTCCCGGCATTGATAAAAACCGATAAACTCTTTTATGAAGGTGCCGCCACCGCAGGGGTAAGCACCAGCACGCAAATGGATTACGATCCACTCGGCAATATTACCAAGATAGACGATGCCGGTGATGGCAGCCAGCAGGATTTGATAAAAGCCGTGATTACCTATCACAACAACAATGCGCTCTACATCAAGGGCATACCCGCCAGCATTGATGTTACCACGGCACAGGGCCTGCAGCGCAGCCGTGCCACCAGCATTGATGCGCAGGGCAACCTAGTGCAGATAAGCCAGTTCCTCGCCAATGGCAATGCTGCCGTATATGATATGGAATACGACCAGTATGGCAACCTGTCCAAAATTACCCGGCCGATCAACTACAAGGGCCAGCGTTTTTGGTATGCCTACACATACGACAATACGGTACAAACCTATGTAACCAAAGTAAGCGATGCCTTTGGTTACAGCAGCAGCAGTACTTACGATTTCCGTTTTGGCGAACTGCTCAGCACCCTCAGCATGAACAACGAACCCATGCGTTACCAAGTGGATAACCGCGGCCGGGTTACCACCATCACCGGCCCCTATGAAATAGCGGCAGGCAAACCTTATACCATTGCTTTTGACTACCACCCCGAAGCAGTAGTGCCTTATGCTACCACCCGCCATTACGACCCTGAGCACAATGCCGACATCAATACCGTAACACTCATGGACGGTATGGGCCGTGCCATACAGGTAAAAAAACAGGTGTCCCTCTTTACCGGCAAAAGCCAGCCCGACGATCTGCGCATGGTGGTAAGCGGGCGGGTGTACTTTGATGCCTTTGGCCGCACCATCCAAAACCGCTACCCCATTACAGAAGCCATCGGAGCCAGCAATAATAGTTTCAACCTTACAAATGGGTTGCCGCTCTCAATCAGCACTTATGATGTACTCGACAGGAATCTAACCACACGCCTGGCCGATGCTGCCACCACCACCAATACCTACACCATTGCCAATAATCTTTTCAGCACCATGGTGCAGGATCCTTTGCAGAACAACCAGCAAACCCTCACCGATGTACGTGGACGCACCCGCTTTACCACGCAGTTTGCCGGCCCAACAGGCCCCATTACCACCCGCTTTCAGTACAATGCCCTCAGCGAACTCATACGGGTAGTGGATGCAGGCAACAATGCCACCACTTACACCTACGATAACCTGGGCCGTAAGCTAAGCGTTAACCATCCCGATGCAGGCCTTACAGAAATGGTGTACGACCTAGCGGGCAACATGACCCAAAAAATAACCGAACAGATAAGAAGGGAAATACCCAATGGCGGTGCCATCAATTACCTGTACGATTATGAGCGCATCAGCGATATTGATTATCCCCGCCAGTACCAAAACCAGGTAAACTACAAATATGGGGCACCCAATACCGGGCACCGAACGGGCAGACTGATATTGCAACAAGATGCCAGTGGTGGCGAAGAATTTTATTACGGCAAGTTGGGCGAAATAACCAAAACCATCCGCACCGTAATGGTGAACAGCGTGTTTTACACTACTTATGTAAGCGAACAGGAATACGATACCTGGAACCGCATCAAGAAAATGACTTACCCCGACGGGGAAGTGGTAAAATACCATTACAACCGGGGCGGCAGCCTTGCCAGTATGGACGGGGGCAAAACCGGCAATACCTATCCCTATGTAAACCAGTTGGGTTACGATGAATACGAGCAACGGGTTTACCTGCAATACGGCAATGGCACTGATACAAAATACAAATACGACAGCCTGCGCCGCCGCCTCGTAAGCCTGCAGGCTGCTACTGCTACCAACCGGCCCTTTATGGACAATAGCTACAGTTACGATGCGGTGAGCAATGTACTGGGCGTAACCAACAGCTTGGTTTTTGTGCCAGGGCAGTTGGGCGGCCGAACCCAGCACCGCTATTTTTACGACAACCTCTACCGGCTTACTGCCGCAACCGGCACTTACCGCACTACGCTGGATACCACTTACTATCAATTGGATGTGGAGTATGACAACTTGTACAACATTACCCATAAAAAAATGCGGCGGCCCAATTTTGTGGATAATTATGACATGGCCTATACCTACGGCGCCACTGCCCCACACCAGCCCACGAAGGTAGGTCAGGAAAACTTTGCCTACGATGCCAATGGCAACTTACTGCGCTATGGTAGCCGGCAAAACTTTTGGGACGAAGAAAACCGCCTGATGGCCCATATCGCCAATAATCCCAACGGCAACAATGTCATCCTCAGCCGCTATACCTACGATGCCGGTGGCGAAAGGGTAATCAAGAGCAGCGGCAATATGCGGGGCAACTGGCTCAATGGAGCACCTGCGGGCCTTGCCAATCACGACAGCAATTACACAGTATATGTAAGCCCTTATGTGGTTTGCCGCCGCACCGGTTTTACCAAGCACTACTATATAGAAAGCCAGCGCATTGCCACCAAGATAGGCATTGGCCGCTTTACCAATATTGCCTTTCCGCAGGCAGCCATTACCGCCGGTGGTATCAACTACCTGCAGCGCCAGGCCAGGCTGCAAAAGCAGCGGTACGATTACTATGCCAGCCTCGGCATCAGCCCTGGCCCGCCTACGGATAAGTACTATTATGCCCATCCTTATGTAAGGGGTATCGCATCTCCAGTAATAATAGACAGCAGCAGTACCAGCATACCGCCCGGCTGGCCCGGCTACCCCGGCAATACCACGCAACCGCCCAGCGGGCCACCCATTTTTGTGGCCCCCATCCCCAGCAACGACAGTGTAAAAGCGGGTTATGGCTTTGTGGGCACCGGCTTTTTTTACGAGCAGCAGCAATACTTTTACCACCCCGACCATTTGGGCAGCACCAGCTATGTAAGCAATGTACTAGGAGAAATATGCCAGCATCAGGAATACAGCGGCTTTGGCGAAACATTTGTGGATGAGCATACGGGCAGCAACAAAATGCCTTACCTGTTTAATGCCAAGGAGAAGGATAGCGAAACCGGGCTGTACTATTATGGTGCCAGGTATTACGACCCGAGGATTTCGGTATGGATAAGTGTGGATCCTATGGTTGAAGAGATAACTCAAATTGATAAAACCCCGTATTGCTATGTATGGAACAATCCTATAAAATTTTCTGACCCAACAGGGAAAATTGGTGTCCTTGGGGCTTTTGTTGGAGCCGTAATTGATGCAAGTGTTCAAACTATTGAAATCTCATTAGATAAAAACAAATCATTCTCTAAAGACTTTAGTCTTACTTCAGTTGCAGTTTCTGCAGTAGCAGGTGCCACAGGTGTTGGGCTGGCTGCAAAATTAGGTAAAGTAGGCAAGTATGGTAAATATGCAATTGAATCCGCCCATGATTTTACTGCAAGCATGGCTAATCAATATGCAAAAGATGGTGAAATAAGTGTTAAAGATGCTTTTATTGATGCCACCGTAGGGAAAGCCGCAGGTGATTTAGTTGGAAAAAAGATTGCAAAGCAAGTCTCCAAAGGAGCAGAAGCCAAAATACTAAGTAACGACTTAGACAGAGCTGAAAGAATAAATAAAAATAATCCAAGGCAAAGTAGGCAGGCAAAAGTAGATGCGGCTCAAGAAAAGCTTGATAATTATAAAGCAAGAAGAGAAATCCCTGCCGCCGCAGCTGCTGCCACAGCAGCCTCGAATGGGGCATCTTCTGCCATTGACAAAGCAACACAATCTAATGATAAAAACAAAGACCATTAATCAAGATCTATCCAACCGGCGTAAGTGTTCCGCATGTACACTTATGCCTTCTAATTCTGCAGTTCTGTGACCGGACTAATTTAGAAAGAATAAAAACATAAACAATAAAACCATCAATCATGTTCAAGTATCACCCACCCCAAACAGTAATAAGCCCTATGGATTTTGTAAGCAATGTACAGGTATTATACGATGGCGGTGCCATACCCGGCGAGTATGCAGTGGCCCGGCTGGATTGGAACGGCCAGCCCACGCTGGGCATCCGCTGGAATATTGCCGAAAGAGAGGCACGCAATCCCGATAAAGTAAGTGGCAAAATACCCTGCATGGGTGAGCCCAATTCAAGGGGCTATCCTACTTGGTTTATTCTGCCGGATGCTTTTTTGCAGAATATTTTGGCGGGCGGGGATGTGGCGGTGGCGATACGGGAGTATTTGGAGGAGGGTTAAGATTCTATTGTGAACCTATTGCCAGTTTCACAGGTTGAAACTGGCTTGCTGCTGAACTTAAAACCCAATTATGAATATAATGCTTTGCGGGGCCAATGACATAAAAGACATATTGCCCTTTTTTAATGAAGTGAGTAAAGAAATTGGATTTCAGGCATTGAATTTCATCAATGGTGATGTGATGTACCATAACTATGGCGAAGATAAATGGGTACGTAATTCCAAATTAACGGTACATAATGCCGATGTGCTTGTTTTTGTGATTAACTCAAAGTATGGAGAACTAACTTGGAATACGGAGTTTGAGACCGCATTGCAAAGCGGCAAAAACTTTATTGTGCTTTGCAATACAGAAACGTATCAATTTTACCGCCAGCTAGCAGACAGCAAACTGAGGATAGCCAAAACCAAAGAAAGCAAAAACATTAACCTGATATACCAGCTAATACAAAAACTGGAGCTTGAAGAAAAAGTTACAATTGTAACTTTTTCCTTAATAGAATTAAAAGGTATATTAAAGAAACATTTACTGGCCTTGTTTAAAAAAGGTATAGGCCTACTTGAAAGCGAAAACAAAAAGAACAGTTTCCTGCCTGTTCTTATGTCCTCAGCATTCAATGATGCCCCCAAGAAGTTCATTAATACCCGCAATGAAGAGCTGTGCCGGGAATTGCTGTTCGATTATTTCGAGAATAAGGAAATACGAAAAAGAGCAATGGACTATTTTATGACGTCTAAAACCTTAAGCGAAGATGATATTATTAAAATATGCCTTGATCCGGAGCAGGGTGTTGCAAGAAAGGCAGTTCAGCACATTAACTTGCTTGTTGCCAAAAAGCATGATTTAGCTCTTCTATTTGCTGAGATTATCCCTTCTGTAGCAAACGAGGAAGTAGGCATAGTCCGCAGGGCTATTGCAAGTTTTATCGAATTAGACCTTTCAAAATCAATAGAGTATTTTCACTTGTTCTTCCCTTCTGCAGATGTAGGCACTCCCCGCAGGATTATCATGGCCTTTCGGGACAGAATAGCAACACTTAAACAATTATTCAGAAAAGAAAAGGATCTGGTAAAAACTTTTGTTGATTTGATCAGCCTTTGCATCAATTATAAAACAGAAGCAGGTGGCTGGAAGGAGCAGGCCGATTTTCTACTAAAGACTTTTGGTTAGGGTTATGATGCTCCTTTCAGCCCTAATTTGCGCTATTGGTTTAACCGGTCTGTAAGAGTGTACATTTATACTGAGTAACAGTACAAAAGAAATATAAGCAATAATACTATCCAATGATGTTCAAGCAACATCTCTTCGCTTCAGACAAGTACGAGTTTTTGCATATCTTGTTCAGACCGTGAGTGGTTATAGGCTGTCAGACCCAAGCAGCCTATATAGCTATTGTATTGTTGCCCTATTTTTTGTATTATTATGTACGGTTTATAAATCAAGACAAATGAAAGAGAACTCAAAAGAAAGAACAAAACAAGATTTACTTGACTTACTAGATACGGATGATCTTGATATACTTTGGCAAAAATACGAGCTGCCTGAATCAACGGAGAAAAAGATCAAAAACCCAATATTTCTCAGCAGAATTGATTCTCTTGCTCAAACCACATTGCTTCAGGATATTATGAATTGCAAGACTGATTCAGTTGAAATGTTAAAAGATGTTTTTAGTTTCCTTGAAACTGAAGAAATGTCAATCAGAACTACCGGATTTATTCTCTCATTGGAGAAAGAGTACTCTGTAAGCCCCCAGGCTATAAATTTGGCAGTCAACTGGAATAATGCTGACATGAATAATGGGGAAGATAAAAGCTGGGGTGATATACTTACTCATTTTAAGTTAAAAATAAAGCCAATTATCCAGCATTTATCAGATAAAGCCAAACCGCAAACCATTAGCGAAACTCCAAGTCTTGGCGATATAGACATAAGAGACATGGTGGAAGCAAAGAAGGATGCGATTTTTTCTGGAGAACCATTTCAATTTAAAGAAAGAAAAACGCTAAAATACAATAACGCCTTTTTGGATAAATTTCATTTGTACATAAAAGAGCTTTCTGGATTAAGCAACAACCTTACTGTTAATGATAATGGGTGTGACTCAGAAAGAAATCAACTTGCAATTCACTTAAACCAAACTTCCAATTTTTATCGCAAAACAATTACCGAGTATAATTCGCAAATTACAAGAGCTGTGCATAAACAAGAAGATAGGTATAGTGCAAATAACCTTTTAAACCATTCGCAACTTAATGCGTGGAATTTTTTTATTGAAACAATATTATTCAAATTAAAAAAAGCAGAAAACGAAACAGTATCCGATTTGTTTAAAATAGCTATTTTCAGAAACAGACCACAATTATATGAAATATGGATTTTAACGACTGTGCTACACTATTACAAAACAAAAGGTTTTATTATTGAAATACTATCAAAGTCCTTCAATAATGAAAAAGCAAAATGGAAAATCAATTTCAGCAAATCATCTTCCCCTATAGCCAGTATCGCATCTACTGGAATGACTGCAAAATATTTTCTATTTTATCAATTATTTAGAAAAGGAGAGAAAAGAGCCGAAATGCCGGATATAGCTCTTTTGCCATCAATTAATTCAACTGCTACTCCATTATGGATTATTGACCCGAAGCATTCAAAGAGTGGATATACAATAAGGTATTATGAGGAAGTTGCAACTAGATACCAGTATGTTTTCAATCCTACTGTAAGTCTTATTTCTGAATATTATCCTAGAGAAATATCTAACCCTTTTACTTTAAAAGAAAACAGCAACACCTTATTGTATACAGATGTGTCTCCAAAGGGAGACGGCAAAGGCAAATTGATGGAAAAACTTTATGCAACACATGGTTTTAGAACTACTGTGGTTATAGACATTTCAAGTAGTTATATAAATGAAGAACAAAACATTAAGGAAAAGATAAAACGAAGTATTGGCGCAGGTGTGGTATTCACTGATTATTACTTCCTTTTTGCAGACAAAGTAATTGAAATGAACAACTTAACAAATTTCCTTAACGAAACTAGTAATTTTACAACATTAGATTTTATTACTAATAAGACCTTGTTTTTACCAGTAATTAACCTGCTGTCAGATAAATTTGCAAAGAAATTATTATCCGACAGTATTTGCGTTTATTCGGATGGAGAATTCAATGATATAGACAAAAATGCGGCTTTACTTGAATTACAAAAGTTTTGCAGGGTAGAGATAATTGGATAATTTACCAACAAATACAACCAAGCCATGAACCAATCAACCACTCTACTCCTTGCCATCTGTCTCAGCCTGTTCACCGACTGTAGTAAAAAAAGCAGCCCAAATCCTGACCCTGTGCCCACTCCCACCTCTAAAGAAGCTATCGTAAAGCCACAATACTTGGCCATTTACTATGCCTGGCCCAGCGTGGTTAACGGGGCTACCAGTATGGCACAGGCCGTCAATACCTTTAAGCAGTTTGACATTATTGTATTAGGTGATAAACTCTGGACGGCTACCCATCCCGATTGCAACAATACCCGGCAGATTATACAAGACCTCAAAGCGGCCAAGCCCACTATCAAAATCTATGGGTATATTGATGTGGGCGTAAGCGGTGGCAGTTGGATTCAAAACCTCAGCGAAGTGCAACTACGGCAGGCCGTTGACGGATGGAAAGCCACGGGTGCAACAGGCGTGTTTGGCGACGATTTTGGCAGCGACTTTGGGGTAACCCGGCCCCGGCAAAACCTGTTTATTGATTATGCCCATAATAGCGGACTCAGCGTATTTGCCAATAGCTGGTGGGTAAAGGATGCCTTGGGCGGCAGCGATTGCCATCTTGGTGCCAATGACTATTACCTGCTCGAAAGCTTTTTGATGGGCAATGGAGCCTATTACCCCTTATCTGGCATCAAGGCCAAAGGCGACTCTGTAATCAGCTATAAAAAGCAAAGCAAGGTAAATATAGCCGTTTCCTGCACTGTACCCGGCGGCACAGCAACAGCCAGTTCCAATACCGGCAACCCCTTCTCCCTTTCTTGGTACGGCACTGCCATGTACAATTTTGAGGCCTTCCAGTTTACGGATAACTGGCATTCCGCCTCCAATGCCAAACTCTACTTTTACCCTAACCCCATCAGCAGCTATGGTACAATATGGAAGGATACGCTTCCCGTAAGGGTTTCTGCCACACAATTCAAGCGGGGCACCGATACCCATACGTTTTTTATAGAAGGCGATGGGGTGAGTTCGGGCAGGGGGTATGCACAGTAAGAAAAAAATCAGGTAAAAAGGGTGAAAACACGGTTATATTCAAAAACTCAAATATTGTACTTTGTGCCTGAGTTAAAAATCAAATTTTAAATGAAATCTCAAACTCATGCTTTTTACAAAAAATATTAAAACCGCCAACAGGATAATTGCCATCCTACTTATGGTTACAGCAATAAGTGCATTTGTTTACATGAAAGTTGCAGGTGTTTTCAATGGCCCGGGAATACATTTTGTAGATGCAATGCCGCCAAAAGATGCATATAGCAATATTGATGACTACAGGGATAGTTGGACATTAAGAAAAAAAACAAATGTTGTTTGGTACAAAGCAAGCGATATTAAAAATTACATTGACAATATTTATCCTGATTTAAAATCCACCTTACCCGCTGCCCCCACCGGTTACGAATGGGGAGTTGGGTTTTATACAATGCGCAGGCCTTACCCGGATGTGGATAGCAAAAGCATGCTGGATTTTCTGGTAGTACCAACTTTATACAATTCTACGACAAATGATTTACTTGATTTTCGCAATACACAACACAGTATGTATTACACAAGAAGTGGAGCAACGTCACGAACTCAATATCAGGATCGTATAGGATATGATGCAGGTCATTTATACCCATAAACATTAAACATCCATCATTCATTATAAACGATAAATTATGTACTTTTTATTCATAGACACCTTAGCAACAGCCAAAGTTACAATTGTTATCTTACTTGGATTATTAATTGCAGCAACCTTGCTTGCACTTTATTTTGCAGGCTTTTTTGCTAAAGCTGGCTTGCCTTCATTCAGCTTAGACCCAATAGGAAATAAAATAGCCAAACACAATATCAGGCTATACCGTAAAAGAATCTCAATTTTGAAAGACACAGGAGGCGTTTTCTATACAAAAGAAGCCATTGCTGAATATTTTAAAACCACATTTCCTGCATTGACAGATAAAATGGTTGGCGATAAGTACTGCGAATGGGTGGTTGGATTTTACCCAATGTTTTGCAAGGATAAAGATAAAAAAACAAGGTTGAGCATATTTGTTGTGCCAACGCCAGCAAAAGTTTGCGAAGATAAAGCAACAGGAAAAAAAACAATACTTTCAGTTGAAGCAGATTTATTCGATGCACTCAATCTTAAAAAGAAAGATATAAAAAACAGCCCCTACAGAAAGAAGATCGAAGCCGGCAAGCCAAAAGTCACAGAGGATGCTCTATTAGAAAACATTGCATACGACTCCGGCCACATGTACCCTTAAAAACTTACAATGCTTTATCCTTGGGCCTTTACATTTGAATTGATATGCCTCATTTGTGCAGTTGTCTTCCTCAAAAACAGCACAAAAGTAGGGTATTGGCATGCTTTTATATATTATATGCTTTTTATTGTTTTGCTGGAAGGGGCAGGCTGGTCATGCTGGTTTATTTTTCATCAAAAAAATCATTGGCTGTACAATATAGAATTGCCAGTTACCTGTTTCTTTCTGGCATGGGTATTCGGCAAAGAATTAGCCCCGTTTGGAGTCAGTAAGCGCTGGGGATGGCTAGCGCTGCTCATATTTACTACGGTATTTGTTTATGAATCATTGCATACAAAACTCACTGATTACAACAGTTGGTCAGCCACGGTTAGGGCGGTACTTTTTATAGTCGCCTCTGGCATATACTTTTATCTTTTCTTAAAAAAAACAGACTATGTAATCCTGTACAAGCATCCGCCTTTCCTACTGATAGCCGGGATTTTCTTTTTCTACTTTATAAGTACAGGGGCCACCATCTTTATTGAAGAATTATCAAAAATTTATATTGCAGAAGGCGTACCTTTACGGCATGTACTTTTTACTTTTTTAAATGCATGCCTTTATGGGTGCTTTGCCTATTCATTCCGTTGCAGATACCAACAAACCATATAATTCTACTGGTTGTTTTAATAACACTTATATTCCTTGTAGCCGCAGGATTTTTGTTGCTCTATGTAGCCATGTACAACAAAAAAAAGAAAAAGCACAAGGAAGAAAAAATAGCTTTAAAATCCGTTTTCGAGAATGAACTCCTCAAAACCCGCCTCGAAATACAGGAAATCACACTCCGGCACATCAGCCAGGAAATACATGATAATTTTGCCCAAACCCTTGGCCTGGTAAAACTCACCATGTCCACAGCCGATCCGCACCAACCAGAGCAGGTGGGCGGAGCACTACTACGGTCCAAGGAATTGGTAGGGCAGGTTATTCAGGATATGCGCCAACTGTCCCATAGCCTCAGCCCCGATTATTTGGAGCAGCAGGGATTACAAGCGCTAATTGCCCAGCAGTTGCAGCAATTGGAAAAAACCAATCAGTACACCGCCAAGCTCACCGTGACCGGTTACCCTGAGCAACGCAACCTGCAAAAAGAAATGGTTGTACTGCGCATTGTACAGGAGCTTTTAAACAACACGGTAAAACATGCAAAAGCCACTATAATATCCATTGATATGCTCTATCAACAGAATGGGCTCACTGTTACAGTTAAAGACAATGGCATTGGCTTTGACCCTGCCAGTTTATCAACTGCGGCAGGCAACGCTGGACTTGGGTTAATCAATATGCACAAAAGAATGGAATTGGTGGAAGGGACAATCAACATAAACAGTTGCCCCGGCAACGGTACCACTGTTGTTATAAGTGTTACATAGCCAGTAAAAACACATCTAAATTAAGCTCAGTAAAACGAGCCTATTTGCCTTGCTGTAACAATGCAAAAAGTGGGTAACCTTCCACCAGTTCCTACGGTGAACCATCTCGTCATTATTGACAAGACTGGTCCACCGTAGGCGGATTTTCTGGGGCGAAGGGCCCCCAGAAAAAGGGCTAAATGCAGTTGTGAACCCGGAACGAAGCCGACAAGCCGAAGCCTGCCTGAACTACGCAGGTAGGCAGGGCATGGCCCGCCGGCTCCCAACTAGTTGGGGGGCCAGCACAAGCAATCGGCCTATAAAATGCGGTGGAATAGCCATAAGAGCAGCAAAGCAAAGCTTACAAAATTAGATGCGTTTGCCCTGTAGTCTTAGTCTATAATATGCTGTTCTACAAAAATGAAGAGATACTGCATAAAATACCCCTCACCCCAACCGCCTTTCCAGCATCCCCTTCCATACCACAAACCCGCTTTTCGCATCGCTGTAATCATGTATCACCCGACTGAAATGTGTAAGTACTTCTTTTAAGTACCGTACCGGAACCGCCTAGCAACAAAGGCTGGTGCGCCGGGAGCACCACCCCTATCCCACCCAGCTTTCCACTTTGTATTTCGAACATTAAACATTGAACTTTGAACCTTAAACTTTAAAACACCCCTTACCACAACCAACGCATTTACAACCATTTACACCGAAACATACAGCCCACTAGCCAAATATCCACCGCCGCAAAGCGTAAATACATTCATGCAATATACGTTTTAGACAATGCAATAAACAGCTTATACATTACAATATACATCTGATATAATACAATAAACATCGTATTCGGTGCAAATACAAACAGCTCTTATACAATCATTAAATAATCTCTTGAAATAAACAACTAAACGGATGCGAAGCATATCTTATCTAGTATAATCAACAACAGATTTAATGCAATTAGCATCATGGATAACAAAATAAACAACGCCATCATTGCAATAGCAATATTATCTTTTGCATAATACAATCATTTTTCTACAAACCTAATCAAGCCCTATTCAAATAAAAACAAATAGTATACAATAGATATCCATTATCATCATTTGACAAATCCAACCTTTCAAACAAATCATCAATAACCCATAATCAATAATACAGTAAAAAGATAGGCATTCATCAACCCATTCAAACCATTAAAATTCTTAAAAATTTGTTAAAATTTGGTTTTGTACGCTCATTGTTGTTTAAAAAATAAAGTATCCTGTTTATTTTTACTGCATTAATCAATCATTTTGAAAACAAAAACCCTTTTGAATGAACAAAATACAAAGCGCTAAGATGAGCATGTACCGGTTGGTACGATTCATACTTGTAGAAAATGAAAACATCATTGCCGAAATACCGGCCATGCTCCAGGCAAGCAATGAGTTCACAGCCGTAATAGAAGCCATTCAGCACCAATCACAGTTGCAGATCATGCCCATCAAAGGCCACACGGCCCAAAAAGCCAACCAACGAAGCTTGTTGACGGAAGAAGCCCTCGTAATATCTGGTGCCCTTTATGCATATGCGGTAAATATAAGCGATGAAGTATTGAAGGCCCAAACAAAGTTTACCAAAAGCAAGTTCAACCGGCTCAAGAGTAACTCGGTGATACCCCAATGCAGCAATATGTACGATAAAGCGCTGGAGCATCTCCCTGCCTTAGCAGACTATGGCATCACCCAACAAAAGATCGACGAGTTCCTGCAATTAATCAAACGCTACAAAGATGCGTTTACCTTGCCGCGCAATGCGATGAGTAATCGAAAGACCGCTACGATAATGCTGGCGGAGTTGTTTGACAAGGCCGACGATATATTACGGAAAAAAATAGACAAACTGGCCCTTTCCTTTAAAAAGCGCCATCCGGGTTTTTATGAGTTACTGATCAAAAGCCGCATAATTGTGGACAGTCCGCACCGGCCCACCCAAATCAAGGGCAAAATCACGGCAGGCGACAGCGGCAAGCCCTTGCGGCTCGTGCAAGTGAAGATTATAGACAGTGAATGGCAATCGGTTACCAACCAAAGGGGCAACTTCGCCCTTAAAACCATCCCCATCGGCAGCCATCATCTGCTCATCCAAAAAGAAGGCTATACCACCCAAGAAATCAACGACTTGGAAGTGAAATTGGGCAAGGCCTTGGTGGTAAATGTGGTACTGAAACCGTTGTAATCCAGTAGCAGCGGGCCAAAACAAGTTATTGTTTTTGATTTTTGTAAAATAAAAAAATACTTTACCTTTGCCGTCCTTTACGGGTGAGCGGGACGTAGCGCAGCCCGGTAGCGCACACGTCTGGGGGGCGTGTGGTCGCTGGTTCGAATCCAGTCGTCCCGACAACAAAAAAGCAGTTCAGAGATGGGCTGCTTTTTTTGTTTGATAGTGCATACATCTGGAGGGTCTGGTCGCTGGCCCCGATGCTACGATCGGGATGCCGACCAAAGCGTCGGCATTCGAATCCAGTCGTCCCGACAAAAGAAAAGAGGTTCCTAACTGGGGAACCTCTTTTTAGTTTTATAATTCGTCATCTATCGTATTCCCATTCCCATGTATCAAGTGTACATCATTTTCAGTACCACGCTGCAACGTTTTTATACAGGTATCACACACGATTTTGCGCAAAGGCTTTCGACGCACAACAGCGGCTTAAGTGTATATACGGCCAAGGGTATTCCATGGGAAGTGAAGTGGTTGAGCGATGCAATGGGCAAAACAGCGGCACTGCGCCTGGAGAAGACCATCAAAAAACGTGGCGCCGGACGTTACCTAAGCGATATTGGCCGGTAGTGCACCCGTCCGGGGGTCACGCTGCGGCGTGATGGTTCGAATCCAGTCGTCCCGACAAAGAGGCTGTCCCTAGGACGGCCTCTTTTGATATGAAAACGTAGCTCCATACCTACATCCTCTACAGTAAATCCACCCAACAATTTTACACGGGACAAACGGCCGACCTGCAAAACAGGTTACAGGAGCACAACAGCGGCGAAACAAAATCCATCGCCAGGTGCATACCGTGGGTAACGGTTTGGTCGGTCGTATCGGGCAACAGAAGCCAGGCCATAATGGGAGAAGAAAATAAAAAGCAGCGGTGCAAAGAGGTTCTTGCTGGATTTGGCATAGGGATGTAGCGTGGCCCGGTAGCGCATTTCGTTCGGGACGAAGGGGCCGCTGGTTCGAATCCAGTTATCCCAAATTAATTAAGAAGCAGTTCAGTAATGGGCTGCTTTTTTCTTTCGCACACTTGTGGATTATGATTGCAAGCCCTGATGCTGCGCGTTGTAATTATCTTACTCAAAGCTCCTTTTCCTTGCGTTGTGTTTATTTCTTTACGCTTAGCCATCCTGCTTGAGCGAAGTGTAGGAATAATAACAAGCTCAGTGGCAACCACACAATGCCGAACTTAGGAACGTAGTCTATAAAGATGTATCATTAAACTTACATTGAGTAGAGAAGCTAGACGCTGCTGTGTTAAGGCTGAAGCAGAGAAACTCGGGTAAAGCAGGCCAAAACAGGCATTTACTAAGCCTATCGCTCCGTTCATACAATTCCTTACCTTTACTGCGCCAATAAAAATTATTTTCGCAAACGGTCTATCTGGTACCGAACAACCCAAACTATATAAGCATGAAACTAAAACTATTATTTGTCTTACTGTCATCATTTATGATGCTATTGGGGATGGCCCAAAACAAGCCTACTCCCACACTTCCCGGCATGTCCCCGGCAGATACTGCAAAAGCCAAAAAACCTGCTGCTATTACTGATAAAATAAAAAGTAGCAAGAAAATGTCAGGGCTTTTTGTCCTTTATCAGGATACCGTTACCGGCAGCATGCAATTGTATGTAAAGAAAAGCCAGTTGGAGAAAGAATTCATTTACCAGAGCTTTTCTATCAGTGGCCCCACACAGTTTTTTCTAAATCAAAGTATGCACAGAAATACGTATGTATTTACTATGCAAAAGTCATTTGACAAAATTGAATTCTCCATAGTAAACACGGCGCTTTACTATGATAAAACAAACCCTATTAGTAAAACAAAAAATGTAGATCGACCCGAGGCTGTCTTCCTATCTGAAAAAGTAGTTGCTGAAGATTCAAGCGGCTACCTGATTGCTGCCGACGGATTCTTTATCAGTGAAAAAATGGATCCTGTAAAACCAGCAGCTTTTCCGGGTGCCCCTCCCGGCTTTTTCTTCAACTTGGGAGGGCTGAACCAAGCTAAATCAAAATATCATACCGTTCGTTCTTTCCCCAATAATACGGATGTAGTAGTAGATATGGCCTATGATAATCCCGGGGCTATTGTATCCGGGGGGCCAGATATTGCAGACCCCCGTTATGTAAGAGTAAGAATGCAACATAGTCTTATTGCAATGCCGGACAATGATTTCAAACCAAGAAGAGATGATCCAAGGGTAGGGTACTTTATACAACAAGTAAATGACCAAACAAGTCTCAGCAGTGTGCCTTATAAAGACAAAATAAAACGCTGGCATTTGAAAAAGAAAGATGCCAACGCCGCCATGAGTGAACCTGTAGAACCCATTACATTCTGGGTAGAAAATACGACCCCGCTGGAATATCGCCAGACGATTGTTGATGCAGGATTAAAATGGAACGTAGCTTTTGAAAAAGCTGGTTTTAAAAATGTCGTTCAAATGAAAATAATGCCCGATGATGCAGACTGGGATCCGGCTGATATAAACTACAATGTTATCCGTTGGGTATCTTCTTCGCAATCTTCTTACGGTGCTATAGGGCCAAGTTTTGTAAATCCAAGAACTGGACAAATTCTCGGTGCTGATATTACCGTTGAGTGGTATAGCGGCAGTGCTACACCCATTATCGACGAACTGTATAATGGCAGTGCCGCTACAGCGGATCAGCATTTCCATTACTCGGGAATGGAAATGAACCATTATGCCAACTGCACAATGGCGCAGGAACTAAAAGCACAGTTGGTTACGGGCATGACCGCAGCCGATCTTACAGATGCAGCACCTGCTGAAATAAAAGAGATACACAAGCAATATCTTACTTATTTAATAATACATGAAATGGGGCATACGCTTGGCCTGAACCATAATATGAAATCGAGCCAGATGCTGTCGCCCGCTGAAGTACATAATAAAGAAATTACCCGAAAAATTGGTCTAATGGGTTCTGTAATGGATTATCCCGCTATCAATATTGCGTTGGACAGAAGCAAGCAGGGCGACTATTACACCACCTTGGCTGGCCCTTATGATAACTGGGCTATCGAATACGGGTACTCTTCATTTGCCGAAAGTGAGGAAGAAGCTGGTTTAAGAAAAATACTTAGCCGCAGCACCGATCCCAAACTAGCTTTTGGCAATGATGGTGATGACATGAGGGCACCGGGCAAAGGTATGGATCCGAGAGTAAATGTAAATGATATGAGCAACGATGCTATCGCTTATGCTGAAGACAGATTTAAATTGGTAAACAATCTGATGGGTAAACTGGTACAAAAATACAGCAAACCCAACCAGAGCTATGCAGAACTGCGTAGTCGGTATGGAAACTTGCAGACGCAACGGAACAATATGTTCTCCACTATCAGCCGTTATATAGGTGGTGTATATGTTGACCGCAGCACACCCGATCAGCAATCTGGCAACAAACCGTTTACACCCGTACCATTAGCTGTTCAAAAGAAAGCGATGGAAATGCTGAGTAAATATGCGCTGGCACCAAACGCTTTTGATGCAGATGCGCAGGTATTTGCTTACCTGGCGCCTCAACGCCGTGGTTTCAATCAGAATGCTAATGGCGATGATTACCGTATTACCGGCAATATATTGAACAGTCAGATAAACGGTGCATTGGCACATATACTGCACCCGGCTACCTTGCAGCGCCTCACTAATAGCCGCCTGTATGGTAACCAGTATAGCGTAGCCGATGTGATGAATGATGTGATAAAAGCTTGCTTTGAGGCGGATATGAAAACCAATGTAAATGTTTTTCGTCAATACTTGCAAACGGCTGTTGTAACTAAAGCTGCTCTAATTATGGATTCAAAAAATCAGGATTATGATGATGTGGCAAAGGCAGCGGCGCTTAACACTGTGAAAAAGTTAAAAGTACAACTCGCAGCGGCTGTTTCTTTAAATGAAGAAACAAAAGCCCACCGCGGCAACCTGCTTTATATCATCAATAAAGCACTGGAGACAAATTAGTTTTAGCCAACGTTATACCATTCGAATGCCCATCATTAAGTGATGGGCATTTTTGTCTTAAAGAAGGATAGGTGGGTATCTCTAAAAGTGACAAGCGGTGCTTAGTCCCGTTTTGGCTGGGCAGACTTCTTTAGGATTGTACTTAGTTATTTTTGCTTATACATAACTCGTAAATTTTGCCTAAGAAAACCTCAACTTTCTTTCTTTCCACTATAAAATTGTTCGAACTCTGTCCAGCTATCCCGACAAAACTGAAAGAGGTTTCCAAAACGGAAACCTCTTTCAATTGTAGCTACCCACGCTAATTTCAAACCAGTTTATGTAAAAACCAACGCCCTACCCCTACAAATTCCCCAACAAATCCTTTACCGTAGGCCGTTTGCTGTAATCCTTGTCGAAAAAACGGTACTTGATCAACCCATCCTTGCCGATAATATATACCGCCGGCACGGGCAACATGGCCCCGTTGGCACCATTGGCCACGTTAAAGTCAATGCCATAGCCCTTGTACTTTTCCACCGTCTTGCTGTCCACTTCAAAAGCTACATCGTAAGCTTTCATGATCGTCAGTCCCACATCCGAGATGATGGGGAAAGCTGCGCCGGTTTTGCCCACGGTCTTGCCTATGTTTTCCGCCGTTTCGGGGGTAACGGCCAGTACCTGCGCCCCTTTATCAGTGAGTAATTGCATCGAATCTTGTAGCGCCTTCAACTGCCGGTTGCAGTACGGGCACCATTGGCCGCGGTAAAACAACAGCACCACGGGCCCTTTTTTCAATAATTTGGCCAACTTCACGGTTTTGCCCAATTGGGTCTTGCCCGTAAAAGCAGGTGCTTTACTGCCCACCGCCAAGCCTTGGGAAAGGTTTTGTCCTTTTGCCCAAATTCCGGCCAACAGCAGCAATAACATTATTGTTTGTTTCATATTGTTATTTTGTTTTTAATTTAATCAACCTATACCGCAAAGACCACCGCCTCTATATTAGCACCCGTCCGACCGGGTCGTCCGGGCGGGCATTTGCATATTTGCACCCGCCCACTCCTGCGTCGTGTTCGGGCAGGCATCAGCACATTATCCCATTAGCAAATCAGCACATTAGCTAATTAGCCTATTTTTCCCGATATTTGCCCAATCTCCAAAAAATGAGCGTTTTAATAAAACAGGCCCACATCATCTGTCAGGGTTCGCCCTACAACGAACAAAGCAAAGACATTTTTATTGAAGATGGCCTGATAAAAGCCATCGGTAACAACATTGAATCAGCGGCTAATTACGTAATTAACCAGCCAGGGGTTTGTGTAAGCCTGGGGTGGGCCGATATTTTTGCCCACTTTACCGATCCGGGCCTCGAGTACCGGGAAACCATTCTTTCCGGTGCCGCCGCAGCAGCAGCCGGGGGCTTTACCGATGTGCTGGTGCTGCCCAATACCAACCCTGTTGTACACAATAAATCGCAGGTGGGCTATGTGGTGCAAAAAGCCACGGGCCTACCGGTAAATATCCATCCCATCGGTGCCATTAGCAAAAATGCCGAGGGCAAGGAACTGTCTGAAATGTACGACATGCGCCAAGCCGGTGCCCTCGCCTTTTCCGATGGTATCAACGCCATCCAATCGCCGGGTATCTTGCTCAAAGCCCTTCAATACATCAAGGCTTTTGATGGCACGGTGATGCAACTGCCCGATGATAAGAGCATCGCCGCACAGGGCCTTATCAATGAGGGAATCATCAGCACCCAATTGGGACTGCCCGGCAAACCGGCTTTGGCTGAGGAACTGATGATTGCCCGTGACATTGAACTGTTGCGCTACACCAATAGCCGCCTGCACATCACCGGCATCAGCACGCAAAAAAGTGTTGAACTGGTGGCCAAGGCCAAAGCGGAGGGGTTGCAGGTTACCTGTTCGGTTACGCCGCTGCATCTTTGCTTTTGCGACGAAGACCTTACTACGTACGATACCAACCTGAAACTGAACCCACCACTCCGCACGGCTGCCGACAGGGACGCCCTGCGCAAAGCGGTACAGGAGGGCTTGGTGGATTGTATCGCCAGCCATCATTTGCCACAGCACAGCGATGCCAAGGATTGTGAGTTTGAATACGCCGCCTACGGTGCCACGGCCCTGCAAACGGTTTTTGCGGCGGCACTTTCCGCAGGTATTTCCATTCAGCAATTTGTGCACCTACAAACGCAGGGGGCAAGGGCGGCCGTTGGGCTTCCGCAGCAGCAATTGCAAGAGGGTGCCGCCGCCTGCCTTACGCTGTTTGACCCATCAGCCCCATTTGAGCTAAATGATAGTTCTAATTGTTCGCTCAGCAAAAACTCGCCCTTTTACAATAAAACTTTACAAGGCCGTATACTCGGCATCATCAACAGTAAAAAACAAACACTGTATGCTCAATAAATTATCGGCTACCATAAAAGGAGTGATTACTGGCCTAGCTATGGTGGCCCTGTCACTGGTGTTTGTGCTGCTGAAAAAGCAACCAACCGGGCTGCCCCAATACCTCATCTATCTTATTTATACGGTAGGTGTTGTATGGACCTTGCTGAGCTTTCACAAAAAAAATGTGGCCATACTTAAAGAAAATCAGGCCCCACTTACTTTTAAGCCTTATTTCAGCGAAGGGTTTAAATGCTTTATTGTGGTTACTTTAGTGATGGTGGTATATACTTTTGTCTTTTTTAAAATTGACCACACGTATCAAAATGCGATGGCCGACCAACTTCGGCAAGATTTGGTAAAAACCGGTAATGCCACCCCGGCGGAAATTGATAAGCAGGTAAGCACCATGAAAGCTAACTTTGCACTGCTGTACACAGGTGGCGCGGTTTTCTTTTACCTGTTCATCGGTGCATTGGTAACCGCCGTTACAGGCGCATTCCTCACGAGTAAAAAATAAGTATGGATCTGTCAATTGTTATACCGCTTTACAACGAAGACGAGTCCTTGCCGGAACTGATGGCATGGATTGAAAGGGTTATGACTGCCAACGGCTACAGCTATGAAGTAATTATGATAGACGATGGCAGTACCGACAACTCTTGGGATGTAATAGAAACCCTGCGCCAACAAAACCCTCAGCTCAAGGGCATCAAGTTCCAACGCAATTATGGCAAGAGTGCCGCACTGAACGAGGGCTTTAAAGCTGCACAGGGCGATGTGGTGATTACCATGGATGCAGATATGCAGGACAGTCCTGATGAAATACCCGAGCTGCGCCGCATGATCATTGAAGACGGCTACGATATGGTGAGCGGTTGGAAAAAGAAACGTTACGATAATGCGCTTACCAAAAATATCCCTTCCAAATTGTTCAACGCTGCTGCACGCCGCTCATCCGGCATCAAGCTGCACGACTTTAACTGTGGCCTCAAAGCGTATAAAAACAAAGTGGTGAAATGCGTGGAAGTATATGGTGAAATGCACCGCTATATTCCGGTATTGGCCAAGTGGGCCGGTTTTAGAAAGATTGGCGAAAAAGTGGTGGAGCACCGGGCCCGTAAGTTTGGCGTTACCAAATTTGGCTGGGAGCGCTTTGTGAACGGCTTTTTGGATTTGGCCAGCATCATGTTTGTGAGCAAATTCGGAAAGCGGCCCATGCACTTTTTTGGGCTTTGGGGTTCGCTGGTCTTCTTTTTAGGTATCTGCATTTGGATCTATTTGGGCATTGCTAAATTTGCTTTTCAACAATACAACATGACCGATAGGCCGCTGTTTTATATTGGCCTTATCTCCTTGGTAATTGGTACACAGTTGTTCTTGGCAGGATTTATCGGTGAAATGATTTCCCGCAACTCTGCCGAAAGGAATACTTATTTGATTGAGCAAAAACTGGGGCTCGAAGAAGCATGAAAGTCGCCATCATAGGCCCAGCTTATCCCCTGCGCGGCGGGGGCATGACCACTTTTAACGAGCGGTTGGCCCGTCAGTTTATGCAAGAAGGCCATGAGGTAACCATCTTCACTTTTTCCCTGCAATACCCCAGCTTTCTATTTCCCGGCAGTTCGCAATATTCCACCGAGCCCGCACCAACTGACCTGAACATTGAAGTGTGCATCAATTCCATCAACCCCTTCAATTGGCTCAAAATCGGTAACCGCATCAAAAAA
Source organism: Chitinophaga pinensis (assembly GCA_943373145.1). Taxonomy (GTDB): domain Bacteria; phylum Bacteroidota; class Bacteroidia; order Chitinophagales; family Chitinophagaceae; genus Ferruginibacter; species Ferruginibacter pinensis_H. The sequence continues at coordinate 465,384 of CALSBI010000003.1, read as the reverse complement.
CGCAGACCCGATTTGGTGATTGTACGCTACTGGCTGCCCTTTATGGGTCCCTGCTTGGGTACCATTCTTCGACGTATCAAAACAAATGGGCACAGCAAAATTGTATGCATTGCCGACAATGTAATCCCCCACGAAAAAAGACCGGGCGACAAGCCTTTTACCCGCTATTTTATCAAGCCCGTGGATGCGTTTATCACCATGAGCGAAAAAGTGTATGCCGACCTCCGGCAGTTTACTACACAAAAACCGGTGTTAACGGTACCGCATCCTTTGTACGATAATTTTGGCGATAGGATGGATATGGCCGAAGCTAGACAGCACCTGCAAATACCTACCGATGTGCCATTGATCTTGTTCTTTGGTTTTATCCGCAAGTACAAGGGCTTGGATTTATTGTTGGAAGCGATGGGTATACTAAAACAAAAGGGTTTGGAATATTATCTGCTGATAGCGGGCGAATGTTACGAAGACAAAGAGTCGTACCTGAAGCAGATAGCGGATTTGGGCATTGCTGATCATGTATTCAACCACATGCAATTCATTACCGACAGCGATATGAAATACTACCTCAGTGCCGCCGATGTGGTGGTGCAGCCCTACCGCAACGCAACCCAAAGCGGTGTAACGCCCCTCGCCTATCACTTTGAGGTACCCATGATCGTTACCAATGTGGGCGGCCTACCGGCCTTGGTGCCCGATGGCAAAGTAGGCTTGGTGGCCGAACCCAATGCCGCCTCCCTCGCCGAAAAAATAACACAATACTTCGCCATGGGCAAAGCGGCTTTTCTGCCCCATCTACAGGAAGAGAAGAAAAAATACAGTTGGCCGTTGATGACGAAAAGCATTGTGGACCTAGCTTTTGGGCGTTAGTAGAAAAAATTTTCCTACATCTAGAAAATTTTAGCAAAATTTTAACAGTCTAAAACGTATTTGCTGCGTTATACCCGCAAATGTCATACACTGTGGCATTGTTTTCGTTAACACAAACAAAAAACAAATAGTATGAAAAGGTGGGCAATCACAGCAGTAGCATCACTCATTATTTTGAGTAGCCAAGCACAGGAAACGGAATCTGAATCAGCAAGCAATTACCGCAATGCCGTGGGCATCCGTTTAGGGCCTTCGGTGCCTGCGGTAAAAAGCGGTATCACATTCAAACATTTCATGGGCAACAACAAGGCATTGGAAGGCATATTGAGCTTTGGTGATGGTGTTACCCTTTGCGCCCTGTACGAAATACACAAGCCCATTGCCGCCGAAAACCTGCAGTGGTTCTATGGTTTTGGCGCCTATGCCGGCGTGGCTAATAAAGTTACTAATGTCGGTGCTGCAGGTATTGTAGGCCTCGATTACCATTTTGGCAATATCCCCCTCAATCTTTCTTTAGATTGGAAACCCGAACTGAACATCATTTCCAAAGTTGGCTTTGAAGGTAGTGCGGTGGGGTTGTCGGTAAGGTATGCGTTTTAGAATAGTTGACGGTTGACAGATGACAGTTGACGGGGTGATACTGGATACTGGATACTGGATACTGGATAGTTGATAGTTGAAAGCCGCAGGCAGCGAGCTTGCCTCGCTGTTGAAAGTGTAGCCTTCTGCAAAGGGTCCATGGACCATAGTCAATAGTCCATGGTCTTGTGCTATCATCTGTCAACGGTCTACTGTCGATGGTCCATGGTCTATGCTCTACTGCCTTCTTCCTGTCCACTGTCATCTGTCAACCGTCAACCGTCCCACGCCTGCTGCGTGGTGTCGGCTGTGCCTCCAAACGGCCAACGGTCAACGGCCAACGACCAACGATCCACGACCAACGGCGCACTACTTGCTCTTCCCTTCCTCCTGTCAACTGTCAACCGTCAACTGTCATCTCGCCTCAACCGTCAACTATTTATGGCATTAATCTTGACCATATACGCTACTGCCCATAAAATACGTTATACGGGGCAGGCAATTGACATTTTGTCTTTTATTTACATATTATGAATATTGATTTTTTTTCGCAGCGACAGGAAGATGAAATGGAGTTTATGCCCATTATCCCCTTGAATGAGGATGGCGACGAAAACCTTGATGAACAGGGCATTCCAGACGAAATAGCCTTATTGCCCTTGCGCAATACCGTACTTTTTCCCGGTGTGGTAATACCGATTACCGTGGGAAGGGACAAGAGCATTTTGGCAGTTACCGATGCCTATAAGACTGACAAATTGATAGGTGTGGTAGCACAAAAGGACAGTGAGATACAGGAGCCTACCATCAGCGATTTGGAGAATATTGGTACCATCGCCCGCATCATCAAACTGATAAAAATGCCAGATGGTGGCAATACCATCATTATCCAAGGCCGTAGGCGCTTTAAAATAGATGAAATTACTTCCGAAGATCCTTATTTCAAGGCCCGCATCAGCAAAATGGACGATGAAACGGTGCCCAATGACAAGGATTTTGAGGCCATGGTGGGCAGCATCAAGGATTTGGCTGGCCAAATCGTAGATATGTCGCCCAACCTGCCCAGCGAAGCGGGTATCATACTAAAGAATATCGAAAACCCTTCGTTTTTGATCCATTTTGTGAGTAGCAACCTCAACAGCGATATCAAGGAAAAGCAAAAATTGCTGGAAATCAACAACCTGAAGGCCCGTGCCGAGGTGCTGATGAACTTGTTGCACACGGAAATACAGTACACCGAGCTTAAAAACAAGGTAACCAATAAAACCAGGGCCGAGCTGGACAAGCAGCAGAAGGATTACTTTTTGCAGCAGCAGTTAAAAGCCATTAAGGAAGAACTGGGCGGCGACAATGTAGCTGAGGTGAAGGAGATGCAGAAAAAGGCGGAAACAAAAATATGGCCCGCTACTGCCAAGGAAATGTTTGAAAAAGGTATTGAAAAGCTGGAGCGGATGCACCCTTCTACTCCCGATTATTCGGTGGTGTACAATCACTTGGACCTGATGTTGGACCTGCCTTGGGAAGATTATACCCAAGACATGTACGACCTGAAAAAGGCGAAGAAGATACTGGATCAAGACCATTACGGTATGCACAAGATCAAGGAACGCATATTGGAATACTTGGCGGTACTGAAGTTGAAAGGCGACATGAAAAGCCCTATCCTGTGCTTTTTGGGCCCTCCCGGCATTGGTAAAACCAGCTTGGGCAAAAGCATTGCGGCGGCCATCAACCGCAAGCATGTACGGGTGAGTTTGGGCGGCCTGCACGACGAAAGCGAAATCAGGGGCCACCGTAAAACCTATATCGGCGCTATGCCCGGCAGGATTTTACAGTCCATACGCAAAATTAAGAGCAGCAACCCTGTGATGATTCTCGATGAGATTGACAAGGTTGGCAGCGACCACCGTGGCGACCCCTCTTCGGCCTTGCTGGAAGTACTGGATCCGGAACAGAATCATTCTTTTTATGATAATTACCTGGAAATGGAGTACGACCTGAGCAAAGTACTCTTTATTGCCACGGCCAATAATATCGCTAATATCCAACCGGCCCTGCGCGACAGGCTGGAAGTAATTGACCTGAGCGGTTATGCCGTGGAGGAGAAAATAGAAATTGCGAAGCGCCACTTGATGCCCAAACAGATGGAAGCCCATGGCTTGCTGAACAATGGCTTTAAAGTGAGCGATAAAGTGCTGGAAAAAATCATTGAGGATTATACCCGTGAAAGCGGTGTAAGGGAGCTTGACCGCCAGTTGGCGAGCATTATGCGCAACCAAGCCAAAGAGTTGGCTTTGAAGGACAAACTGAAATCCATCATTACCTCCAAAGATGTAGAACGGATATTGGGCAAGCCCCGTTATAGCAACGAGATTTATAAAACAGTCAATATGCCGGGCGTGGCTATTGGCTTGGCCTGGACCTATGTGGGCGGCGATATCATGTTCATCGAAGCTTCGTTGAGTGAGGGCAAAGGTGACTTGAAGTTGACCGGTAATTTGGGCAATGTGATGAAGGAGAGTGCGGTTACGGCCTACACTTGGTTACAGAGCAATGCCAAAAAGCAGGGCCTCACACCCGAAGTGTTCAATACCAAAACGGTGCATATCCATGTACCCGAAGGTGCTACGCCGAAAGACGGTCCCAGTGCAGGTATTACCATGACAACCGCTCTCACCAGTGCCTTTACCGGAAGAAAGGTAAGGCCCTATTTCACCATGACCGGAGAGGTTACCCTCCGCGGCCAAGTACTGCCCATTGGCGGTGTAAAAGAAAAAGTGTTAGCGGCCAAGCGGGCGGGTTTAAAGGAAATCATCCTCTGCTGGCAAAATGAAAAAGATGTACAAGAGATAGACGGCAGTTTTATCAAGGGCCTCAAGTTTCATTATGTGCGTACGATGCAGCAGGTGTTGGATTTGGTTTTAGTGTAGTGAATAATGAATAAGGAATAATTAATAATGAATTAAGTCCCTCCGGTTTGCTGGGGGGATTTTTTTTGCGTTAATACCTTGGTCGGTGCCAACCTGCCGGCCGGTAACTATACCTTACCCAAATTTAGAGCCTCGTAATCAAAGCATATAGCAGCACTAACCTAAACAGAATCTGGCTATTGGCATATAATGCCCCGTCTTGTCATGCCGAGGCAGGAGGCATCTACACCAACACATAACAGACTGCAACAAGTAGCAGTAGATGCCTCGCTAGCGCAATCGGCATGACAGGACGAGTAGTATGCTCCATTGGATACCGTAAAATTGACGGCGAAGGCTGATCTATTGTTGTAAATGAGCAACTTTACAAGCATGTAAAAATTTGAGTAACGATAAGCTGCTGGTAGGCTGGCACCGACCAGGGAGGTAAGTTTTATTATGTGCGTACGATGCGGCAGGTGCTGGTGTAATGAATAATTAAGAATGAATAATGTCGTGCCTTGGACCACCGCCTATGGCGGGATTTACAACTCGGTGGCACTCTGCGCCCAATAATTAATAATGAATAAGCAATAATAAATTATTTTGCTTAAGCCATTACGGCTACCATACCCAATACCGATTGGCCAAAACTTGCATTGCCGCTTATTTGCACAAGGGGCAGGGCCTGCTGCGGGCTGATGCCTTTGGAAAAGAGTTGCCAAGCCGTATCGGGCTCCGTGGCTACCACGCAATCCACTTGACCCGTTGGCTCCTTTACCCGTTGCCAACCACTTACTTGTTGGGCAAAATGCCATTCCCCGCCCGCTTCTGTGTTGACTTTGATGGTGATGCGGCTATCCAAGGGCGCTTCCAAATGGCGCAATGCATGCGGCATGCCGTACATGAATGTATCAATAAACGGATAGAACAATTGCGGGGTTATCAGTCCCGGTTTGCCCACGGCATGGCGGATTTGTTGTTGGTGCAAGAAAAACTCCGTGTAATCCCTAGCGATATGAAACCAGTTGAGCGAGGTTTCCTCTCCGGCCCAAGCAACGGAAAAAATTGCTTGGTCAAAAGGATTGAGCGTAGGGATAAAGGCCGCCAATTGTTTACCCGTTGTTTCCAACAGCGATATCAACAACTGTGGGCTCATACGTTTGGCTGTATCGGTAAATAAATGATTGCGCCAATTGAGCCAATCCAACAGGGTTTCGTAGGAATCAACGCTTTCGGGTTTGGCTTCAAAATAGCCATCCCGCAGGGTGGAAAGACTACGAATATTACCATCCAATAAATGCGCTGCAATATCTTTCACCGTCCACTTTTTGGCAATGGTAGGCTTATCCCAATCTTCGGGTGACAAGGATTGCAACAACTCCACCAACAAACCATTGAGGATGGGAAAAAGATGCGCTGTTTCAAGTGGTATATGCTTGTTCATATCCATAGCATTTTATTTAAGCAAATCTAATATCCGCCAGAGTTTTTCCCTAGCCGTGCCCGCACTGCCATCAAAATTGTTCACCATCAGGCAGAACGTATAAGTAGTGCCCGCCTTGCTTTTGCTGTAGCCGGTATAACTGCGTACGCCATTGATGTAGCCGTCTTTCATGTTCAGCCCGTTCATGTAAGGCAGGGCATTGTAAAAGCTGCTGAACCAAGGGCGGTTGCGGGCATATTGCAGTACCGTTACCAATGCCTTAGCCGTTACCCGGTTTTGTGGCGAGAGCCCGCTACCGTCAATCACTTTCAAGGCTTCTTTGTCAATGCCCCTACTGGCCCAAAACTGTCGCACCACCGCCACGCCACTATCCGTATGGCCGGGCTTCTGCTGCTGTACCGCCAAGGTTTTCAGCAAGGCTTCACCGTACAGGTTGACGCTCTTTTTTAAAAACCAGTAATTGATGCTGTCCAATGTTGGGGATTGGTGCACCAACAAGGGCGTTACGGTAAACTGCATTTCCTTTTTTTCTACAATCGGTCCGTAAAAAGAGCCCGACATATCGCTCACCTTAGTTCCCATTTCTTTTAGTTTTTGTACCAACAGATCGGCCAGCAGTTGTGGTGGATTAGGTATGGCTCCACTGATGGTAAAACGGGTTTCGCCCAAGGGGATGGTGCCACGTACAAAACCATTGTCGGTATAAGGCGCCAAGTAAATATAAGCATTGTCGCCGCTGCCCTTGGGGCCGCTGCGCAGTTCGTTGGTCAGCATGAGGTTTTCGCCCAGCAATTTAGGTTCGGTTGACTGAACTTTAACCGGATCGCCTACTTTTAATCCAGATTGCAAGATGAGGTCAAACTGGTTTTCCCGCCAGTTAAGGCCGTTGGCAGCCGCTCCATAATAGTTACCCATATCCTGCCATATCCAACCATCGGGCGTGGTGGCGCTGGTAAAAATGCGTTCATCCGTTAATACACTGCCATTGATGGTTTTGATGCCCTTGGCCTGGATGGCCGTCAGCCATTTGCCCAGCAATACATTTTCCTTGGTACTGGCATAGCGCCAACTGCCCAATGTAGGGTCGCCACTGCCCTTGAGCAGCAGGGCACCTTCCAATACGTCTTTATTGATTTTACCCGCATAGCCCAGCGTGGTTTTATATTGATAATCCTTGCCCAATAGCTCAAAAGCCGTAACACTGGTCACCACTTTTTGGCTGCTGGCGGGGGCCATACCCATCTGGGCATTTTTTTCAAATACCAAAGCTCCCGTTTCGCTGTTGATGACGTACATGCCTACCGTTGCGTATTTAAACTGGGCGTCCTGCGCCAACTGCTGTAAAGCCGTGTTCAGCTTGGCCGCAACGCCTTGCCCGGAACAATAATGCGCCATTAGGCAACCAATGAGTAATAATTTTGTTTTCATCCTTGTTATCTTGCGATAAATATAATGTAGAATGACGAATAGCGAGTGATGAATGTTAATACAGGTTATGAATTATGAGTTATGAGCTATGAGTTTTTTGTGAGGAGGGGCTTATTGTTTATTTGTTAAGCGCTTTTTGTTGAGGAGTTACGAGTTGCGGGTTGATTTAGTTACGAGTTATTTTAGTTGCGGGTTATTTTGGTTACGAGTTGCGGGTTACGGGTTTAAAGTCTAAAAGGTTTAAAGTTGAAAGTTTGAGGTTGCGGGATTTGTTGCGAGTTATTTTAATTACAGTTTGTATTTACGATCAACTGTAAACCGTCAACCCTCCTTAATTCGTGTAATCAGTGTGATTCGTTCTATCCGTGGTTACGAGTTGTATTTCCTGTCAACCGTCATCTGTCAACCGTCAACAGTTCGTCACTCGTCATTCATCATTCGTAATTATGCCTGTTTTTCAAATTATAAAAGTACACACATATGTCTCAAGCGGTTATTATTACAATTGGCGATGAACTGTTGATCGGGCAAGTGGTAGATACCAACAGTGCTTGGATGGCGCAGGAACTGAACAAAGCGGGTATTGCCGTCAAGCGCCGGGTGGCGGTGGGCGACAATTGGGACCAGATTTGGCGGGCCTTGGACGAGGAGAGCCAACAGGCTTCCATCATCCTCATCACCGGCGGCTTAGGGCCTACGGCGGATGATATTACCAAACCCTTGCTTTGCGCCTACTTTGGCGGCAAAATGGTGGTGGACGAAGGGGCCAAGCAGAACGTGATTGATATTTTTACCCGTTTCAACCGCCCTATCATCGAGCGCAACCTGAAGCAGGCGGAAGTACCGGACGTTTGTACCGTAATCCCCAACCTGCGGGGTACGGCACCGGGCATGTGGTTTGAAAAAGAGGGCCGGGTATATGTGAGCATGCCGGGCGTGCCGCACGAAATGAAGGGTATGATGACGGATGTGGTAATACCCCGCTTGGCGCAACAGTTTACCCTACCGCATATCCTGCACCGCACCCTGCTCACCGCTGGCGTGGGCGAAAGCTTTTTAGCCGAACTGCTCATGGATTTTGAGGCCCAACTGCCCGCCCATATCAAAATGGCCTACCTGCCCAACTATGGTATGGTACGCCTGCGCTTATCGGCCACGGGCCACGATGCGGTGGCGTTGGAACAGGAAGTGCAGGCCCAGTTTGACCAATTGCAACAAATCACCGCACAATACTTGGTAACCAACCAGGATGAACCGATGGAAAAAGTAGTGGCCAAATTGCTGCTGCAAAAAAAAGCGACCCTTGCTACGGCCGAAAGCTGTACGGGCGGCTATTTGGCGCATTTGATTACAGCCATGCCGGGCTCCTCGGCCTATTTCAAGGGCGCTGTGGTGAGCTATAGCAACGAGATCAAGGAAAAATTATTACAGGTATCGCCGGATACCCTAGCTACCGAAGGGGCGGTGAGCGAAAACACGGTGCGCCAGATGGTGGCGGGTGCCCTGCAAGCCTTAAACACCGACTATGCCGTTGCGGTGTCGGGTATCATGGGGCCGGATGGCGGCAGCGCCGAAAAGCCCGTGGGGATGGTGTGGATTGCCGTGGGCAATGCCGAGCAAATTGTGGCCAAGCAATTCAACTTTCGGTTTGATAGGGCCAAAAATATACAGTTGACGGCGATGAATGGGTTTGATATGTTGCGGCGGTTTTTGTTGGGATAAGCCCGCCATGGTCCGTGTCTTCACGGACCATGGCGGATCATTCCGTTTCGTGAGGACACCATAGCTGTTCGAAACATTTAAAATACATAATAATGTCACCCCGCCATTGGCGGGTTGCACTTGATTGATTCTTCTGCCCAAATCATACTATAATAATGGCATCCCTTCGGGATTAATGAACAGTAGGAAAAGGTTTCGAACACTTGTGGTTTGGACACGAACCGGGGCTAACATGTCGCCATGGTCCATATCGCCATGGTCCGTGTCCCCACGGACCATATTAACGCACCAAAATTAAAAACACCCCCCACCCATTACCAAATTTGCACATTAGCACATTAGTTTTACCTTTGCGCCGCAATGATTGCTAAATGATGCCCAGATAGTTGGGGTTTCTGCTGTTTGGCCGGTACATGGCGAACAGTGGAACAGGCGGCAATCGCAATATCTCATCAAAATAATGAATATCATATATGCCAGTTGTTGATTTGATCATGCCAAAATTGGGCGAAAGCATTATGGAAGCCACCATTTTAAAATGGCACAAAAACCCCGGTGATGCCGTGGCACAGGACGAGACCGTACTGGAAATTGCAACTGACAAGGTAGACAGCGAAGTGCCTTCTACGGCCGCTGGCACCATTACCGAAATATTATTTAAAGAAAACGATGTGGTGCCCATTGGTACCGTTATCGCCCGTATCAATACCGGCGGCGCTGCTACGGTAGAAGCCGCCCCCGCTACTTTGGCCACCCCCGGCGTAAAGGAAGTAGAAGACATTAAGGTGGAGGAAGAAATCCCCTATCAGCCCACCAGTTCCACTAATGCAGGTACTGCCCCCGCCATGCGCTTTTACTCGCCCTTGGTGCTGAACATTGCCGCCAGCGAGGGCATCGGCATGGCCGAACTGGAAAAAATACCCGGTACGGGCCAAGATGGCCGGGTAAGCAAAAAAGATATTTTACAATATGTAGCCAACCGTGGCCAAGTAGCCCAAGCTACCACCGCACCACAAGCGGCCGTAGTACACCAGCCAGCCCCCACCAATGAGGTGGCCCCCAACCAATTAGCAGCTGCGCCTGCCGCTCCGAGCTACCAACCGCCCGTTACCTATAGCGGTAATGTGGAAGTGATTGAAATGGACCGCATGCGCAAGCTGATTGCCAAGCACATGGTGGACAGTAAGCACACCAGTGCGCATGTCACCAGCTTTGCCGAGTGCGACGTGACCAATTTGGTACTGTGGCGGGAGCGGATGAAAAAGGATTTTGAGAAGCGGGAAAACGAAAAAATCACCTTTACCCCACTGTTTATTGAGGCGATTGTGAAGTGCATCAAAAAATATCCTTGGCTCAACAGCAGTGTGGACGGCGATAAGATCATTGTTAAAAAAGACATCAATATCGGTATGGCTACGGCCCTGCCCAGCGGCAACCTGATTGTGCCGGTGATTAAAAATGCCGACCAACTGAACCTCGTAGGCCTTACCAAGCAGGTAAATGGCCTAGCCAATGCGGCCCGCAGCGGAAAAATGAAGCCCGATGATACCATGGGCGGTACGTTCACCCTTACCAATGTGGGTACTTTTGGCAGTATCATGGGTACGCCCATCATCAACCAACCACAGGTGGCCATCATGGCCGTGGGCGCCATTAAAAAACGCCCAATGGTAATTGAAACGCCGCAGGGAGATAGCATTGCCATCCGCCACATGATGTATATTTCGCTCAGTTACGACCACCGTATTATCGATGGTGCCCTCGGTTCTACCTTCCTCAATGCGGTAAGCAAAGAGTTGGAGAACTTTGATGGCAGCAGGAGTATTTAACACAGATTGGTATTCCCATTATAAAACAGTGCGTCCCGACCTTGGTCGGGACGCACTGTTCCTTTTTACACTTGCAGCTACTGTAAACCCAACATTACCACTGACACAGGGGTTTTATTTTTTATGCTTATTGCAATTTTTAATGCCTTTGTCAAAAGGTATGGCCTTCCTATCCCTACCCACCCTACCGTTGCTGTTTACCAAGGCCATGTTGTAGCGGCGCTGACCGTTCAGGAATACCAAGGATGGTAGGCCCCAGCCCAGCAGCCTTGATGCTTACCGAAGCCTCGTTCGATAGGTTGCCATCAACATCAACCATGGACGAAAAGCGCAATAAAATTCTCTTATCATGTTTTTTATGTGCAGGTAGTGCTTAAAGTTGATATATTTATCACCGATAAGTTTAAATAAATAGCAATATGATGCGCATAAAACAGGCCTTACTTATTTTGGCCATAGCCAGTTATGGGTTGGTCTCGGTGGCACAAAACAAGCTGGGCTATACGATACAAAAGAAAACCACCTGCCACAATGGCGCGGTGGTATCGGCCCATCCATTGGCCAGCAAAGTAGGCCGTGACATTTTGAAAAAAGGCGGCAATGCGGTGGATGCAGCCATTGCCACACAGTTGGCGCTGGCCGTGGTATATCCCGGTGCGGGCAATATTGGTGGTGGTGGTTTTATGGTGGCCGTGTTGCAAAATGGTAAAACCGTTGCCCTCGACTATCGGGAAAAAGCGCCGGCCGCTGCGGGCAGGGATATGTATTTGGATGCCAACGGCAACCCGCAACTGCAATTGTCGCAGGATGGCCACTTGGCCGCTGGGGTACCCGGCACGGTAGCGGGCCTATTTGCCAGTTTGAAATACGCCAAGCTGCCTTTTAGGCAATTGATACAGCCCGCCATTGACTTGGCAGCAAAAGGGTTCGCTATCACCCAGCACGAAGCCGATGCCCTCAATGGCGAACGTGCCGACTTTATCAAACTAAATACCGTGCAGCCTACCGCTTTTTTAAAAGAAGGCGGCTGGCAGGAAGGTGATATATTGGTGCAGACCGATTTGGCCAATACGCTCAAACGCATACGTGATAAGGGTGCCAAAGGTTTTTACGAGGGCGAAACAGCCCGTTTGATAGTGGCTGAAATGAAAAGGGGCAAGGGCGTAATGGAAGCTGCCGACTTAAAAAACTACCGAGCGGTAGAACGTACAGCCGTACAGTTTCATTATAAGGGCCACCGCATTGTTACCATGCCCCTGCCCAGCAGCGGCGGTATCATTTTGCAACAGATGTTGATGATGATTGCCGATAAGGAAATGGCTGCCAAACAATTTCAAACGCCGGAAAGCGTACAGTTGATGATTGAGGCCGAGCGCCGGGCTTATGCCGACCGTGCCTATTTTTTGGGCGACCCCGATTTTGTGAAGGTACCGGTAAAGCGCATGGTGCAAGCGGATTATATTGCGCAGCGCATGGCCGATTATGTGCCGGGCAAGGCGGGCAACAGCAAGGCTACCAAGGAAGGTACGATTGCCGAAAGCGAAGAAACCACCCACCTCAGCGTAGTGGATCAATATGGCAATGCGGTGAGCGTTACCACTACCCTCAACGGGGGTTATGGCAGCCGTACGGTGGTGGGCGGTGCCGGTTTTTTACTCAACAACGAAATGGACGATTTTAGCGTAAAGCCCGGCGTACCCAATATGTACGGGGCCGTGGGCAACGAAAAGAATGCCATTGCCCCCGGCAAGCGCATGCTCAGCAGCATGACGCCTACCATTGTGCTCAAAAACAACAAACCCTATATTGTAGTGGGCACACCGGGCGGCACTACCATCCCTACCAGTGTGTATCAGGCTTTGGTGAACATTTTGGAGTTTGGCATGAGCGCCGATGACGCCATCAACAAGCCTAAGTTCCACCATCAATGGCTACCCGATATGGTATTTGTGGAAAAGGGCTTTGCCCCTGCCACCAAACAGGCACTGGAAGCGATGGGCTATAAACTAAGCGAACGTGGTGCCATTGGCCGCACAGAAATCATCAAGATTACTTATAAGGGCAAGCAACGCAGCATTGAAGCCGTGGGCGATAACCGGGGGGATGATGCGGCGGAAGGGTTTTAGGAATGACGAATTGGGAATGATGAATGTGGAATGTGGAGTTATGAATGTGGAATATGGAGTGTTGAGTGACGAATATGGAATTACGAAAATGTATTCATTCGTCATTCATCATTCGTAACTCCTCATTAGCCCCGTCTAAAAACCACTCCCGCATTAATACCCAGCGAATTGGTTTTTAAGGTAGTATTGTTAAGGCCCTGCGATTTATTAATGTTTTCCAGTCCGTAATTTTCATGCAGGTTAAAAGCCAGTTGTACCTTGGTAGATAAGGGTATTTGTATCCCTGCACTGAATGAAAGACCAAAATTGGTTGCCTTTCTAGCATCTGAACGGCTTTTGGTGATGCTAACTGGGTTGGGTGCAACAGGTTCGTTTATTTTTGTAATGATTTGATTGTTCAGTAAAAATCCGACAAACAGTCCCCCACCGAGTGTAAACTTCAGTTTGTTTCCAAAACTGTATTCCGCCAAAACGGGGAGGCTCAAATAATTCAGTTTGAACAATACATCTCCCTTGCCGATTGTAGTACCCGTATTGTCTTCGAATGTTAAGGAGCGATAAGCCCAGCCTTGCTGTTCGTACCGGAGGATGGCTTTTATGCCAAACCTTGGGGAGGTATTGAACTTTAGATGTCCGCCCACATTAAACCCCAACAATGGTTCGCTATAAGTTTTGTTAACGGCAGATCCGTAAGCGGAATTGATGTTGATACCTGCCGCAAAGCCGTATTCAATCGATCTCGTTTGGCCTTGGCTATAGTTGAATGCGGCAATAAAAAAGGTAGTCAGTATCCAATATTTTTTCATAACCGTAAGATTTAGAGCTTTCAGGGCTGTAGCAGTTCCATTTATACCGCCGGTGTTTTGCCGGAAAGTATAGCACTTACACGAAGTTCTATTTAAGGGCATTATTCACTATTCACTATTCAACACTCGTCATTCATCATTCGTAATTCCCCTGCTTTTATATCCCGCCTCTAATTTGCGCTTGCTTCTTTTTGGTCAGTTTGGAAAGGGCAAATTCATACGAATTGTTGATCAGTTCAACCAGGATCTTGTCGGGAACGGATTTGCTCATCAGCACCAAATTCCAATGACGCTCACTAAAATGCTTGTGCATGGCGATGGCAGGGTATTGGGCCCGTAGTTCGTCGATCTTATCAGCCGGGCATTGCAAACTGATGCTTTCGAAGGTGACCACATCCGTAGCCGTAAACATTTTATCGCCCACTTTAAATACCAGCAGGTTGGGCAAATTGGAAAAGGGAAAACTCTCGGTTACCCCTTTTTTTGATATACAAAATTTCCTATAAGTTTCTATGTTCATAAATGCTGATTGCAAAATGATGGTATGGCTAGCCCGATGATATTTTTGGCTGTTGGGCTACCGTATTTGTGGCTAAGATAGAGAAAATTTGGGAATGGTTGGTTAGTATGCCCTATTCGGGCACTAACATCCACGGTCCGGCCATTGAACTTTTACTGGCGCAGGCGTCTCGCCTACCGCAGTGGCGGTACAAGTAGTGCCTTACATATTGTAACAGGTAGAAAACTTGCCATGTCCCATATTAAAAATAATACGTCGGTTGGGCAACCTTTGGGATATTGGTGCTTTTAGCGGCCCAAGCGAGACGCTTGCGCCATGGAAACGCTTTTCAATGCGTTAGATGGCGGGGGCGGTTTGCTGCTAAGGCAACCTTGCGCCAATGGGGGGCTTTGGCAATGAGCTTGCAAACAGGGCTGGCGGATTTTTTTATCAGTTAAATACATCTCTAATCAACTTTTTTATTGTCAAGTTTTCCAATTTCGATGCTATGGGCGATACATTATCCTGATTTTCTTTCCAATGCATCCCTTCATTATAAATTATTCCAAGTAAATAATGGCTTTCGGGCGAAACTATTCCCATTTCTTCGGCTTTCTCTAATTTGCTTCTTGTTTTATTAGTTGTTAGAAAGGCGTTTCTTGCTTCATCACTTTGAAGTTTATCATATGCAATTTGTTCAATTCTTACTCTTAAAGCACCACAAACTGCAAAAGGCTCATAGGGTTGATTTGTCAGATAGTTATTAACTTCAGTATTCAAATATTGGACAAAGTTGTTTCCTTCACCCCAAAGCTCTCGTATGCCTAAGGCCCGAAATTCTGCTCTCTTATTTATCGTTCCAGGGTGGTAATGAAGTAAGTATTTATCTACTTCTGCTTCTATTGTTGCATTTTTTCTGTTTCTCAAAAGTCTTATCATACTTGTGCTTACCTGAATGGTTGATTTGTCCAAGTAATAAACTTTTTGATTACTGAAAGCAAAGTTTTTAAAGTAATTCGGGTTCAAGTGGGTTAGAATTAACGGGTAAATTCTCTTTCCTAGCAAATCAAATTCCTTTATGAAATTGGTAATATAATACTGTGCTGCTGTTAGATTTGCATCATCCAAATAGTCAAACACCTCATCAATTATAAGAATATTTGCAGGTTTTTTTAAATTTCGCTTTGCTTTAAAAAGCATTGAAATAAAAGTCAGAATGTCCCTTTGCCCATTAGAAATATGAATAGCTTTAGGAAATTTCACAACGAGTTTTCCACCTGTTTCGCTCGAACGAATATTTTTCCAAGTGGAGTTAAATGTTGATAGTGTTGCATCAAAACGCTGCTTGTCTAAACGGTAAATGTTAAAAGTGCAAGCGTTTTTAAAGTTGTTAATATCTTGATTGTAAAGCCAAACCAATTGAATTGCTGCTAAATAGCTTTTTGTTTCTGAATTATAGCCAATGTCAAATTCATTGATAAGATTGCCAATTGTATTTAGGTAGTCTATTTGTTTTAAGTCATTTAAACGGTTCGTGGTTACCCAATTAGTTAAAGCTTCTGCCGTTCCCGCTTGTGCGTTGATGTCTGCAATAATTGCATTAATTCTTCCTTGAATTCTGTCTCCATTGGCTCTTTGCAATGCCTGATAGCACTCACTTAGTTCCTCAACTAATTTCAAATTTGATAATACAGCAACTGCGTTTGGCAACACTCTTGAATTTTGACCGAATCGAGTTTGACTATTTCGGTATGAATAATTGAAAGGAACATTAGCTGGGATGTGGTCAACTAATACTACATCTTCAATTATCAACGATGCTTTGGAGTTAGCAAAACCGCCAAAAGTTGAAGCGTTACCTTTGGGCTTTGTGAGATTGTTTATTACAAAATAGTCAATTTCACTACTTATCGTATTGGTTGCATTTGTAGCTTCAAGTGTGGCAAGTGTGCCATCTGGTCTTGTATATTCTATATAAACTCTTGGAGCATTAGCTGCATTTTCTGCGTGGTAATCTTCTTCGTCTAATGCAATTCTTCTATTATTCATTGAATTGAAAGCAGTCGCCAATGAACTCTTACCAAAGCCATTAGGAGCAACTAAAAGACTTGGTTTATTTGGATGGATGTCTAACTCAAATCTTTTTTGTTGTATCCCTTTAATGTGTTCTATTTCAATAACTCTAAGCATAATTTTTGTATAGTTGGTTCACCATTCCCCTTTATCTTTTAAATACTCCATTCCGTTAAATGCTACAATTTTTGCTTTCTCCAATGTCTCAAAGGTTTTCTTTCCAAATGTTTCGCCAATTTTCACTTTGTATTTACTTGTTTTCTTGTCACGGTATATGAGTAAATGCCGTTCCTCAATATTCAGGAAATAGTTTCCGTTTTTACTTCTTTTCCAATCTTTCTTTGTCCAATTGATTCTCCTGTTCGCTCTGTTTCTTAATTCTCTTTCTCGTCTTTCTGGGTTTATGTAATCATTTGTCATTTTTTCTGCACAAGTGCAACCAACTCTAAATTCTTCATCAACTGCTGCGTGTTCAATTATATGAACGTAGCGGATTTTTTCATTTCCGCACATCATACAAGTTTCGTAATCCGTTTCCCATTCTGCCTGACCATCTTCCCTAACATCAATAACATCTACCAAAGTCCAACCTTTGTGCGGAATGCCTTGTTGTTTCCAAAAGTTAGCCATAGCATTATTATTTTTTCTTTTTTGTTTTTCTATCACTTTACACCAACCATCAGGTACAAGACCTTCTTTTCTCATTCAAGCTAAAGCACCATCTAACCTGTCTTTATATTTTGTCCCGCTGGCGCAGGACTCTGTCCTGATGCCCCCTGTTACTAAACCAACAATTCGTTTGCTGTTGCCTATCTACCCTTATGCAATCGCTATAGCCTTTTACCGCCGCCTAAGTAACATCCAAGCACAGGACAGAGTCCTGCGCCAGTAAGCCCTATTTTTTCAGCTTACCAAGTTTCCCCACCACCGCCTTCCCCAACCCCGTATATGCCATCACCTTCTCCACAGGCTCACCAGCCGCCAGCATCGCCTTGGCAATCTCCTTTTTCTCGGCAACCTTACCCTTCTCCAACCCGATAGCCTCACCCTTGGCAATACCCGCCGCTTCCATCTACAGTTTCAATAGCTCCACTTCATCCTCGTGCAACACCGTATAGGTTTTGCTTTGCCGCAGCTGCTTCATCAAACCGGTTTCTTCAAAGCTGTAATAGCCCGCTTCGTTGATGATGAAATGGTCAACAATTTTAATTTCCACTACTTCTCCTGCCTTCATCAGGCGGTTGGTCGTATCCTTGTCGGAGGCACTGGGTTCTAACTTACCTTTTGGGTGATTATGGATAAATATTACGTAATCGGCATTTTTGTAAATAGCCGCTTTAAAAGCGTCGGCGGGCTTGATGTGCACCCGGTTGTCGCTGCCAATGGCCAGCAGTTCGGCTACCTGTAAATAGCGTTCCCTATCAATACCCAAAAGCCAAAAGTATTCTTTTTGGCGGCGCATCTTGTTTTCCCGCATGTGGATGGGGTGGATGATGTCCCATACATCTTGGGACGTGTAAATCGGTTTGCTTTTTTGCTGGGCCGTTAGTTTTATGCTCATAGTGGAATAAAGGTATAATTTTTTGGAGAAAAGGCCAATTTTGAGTTGTCTATTTCAATACGGCCAAAGCTGGTTTTCCATTCGCTACTCTCTTCCTTCGGTTCTGACCGTCCGCCTAAAACATGCCATGCATGGTAGCGGCTAGCTGGGCGGACAGGTCTGACCTACCGACAGTTTACTGCCACTAAAAGATCAGTACGGTGCCCTAGCTGTATGATCCCGTCCTATATGAGGCTCGGGCCTGTCCGAATTCTGCAGGGCCTTACCGGAAGATTTTAGCGGGCTTCCAGCAAATATTTTTGTGTTACCGGGAGATGTTAGCGGGCTTCCGGCAAATATTTTTTCGTTACCGGTAAATGTTAGCGGGCTTCCGGCAAATGTTTTTTTGTTACCGGGAGATGTTAGCGGGCTTCCGGAACATATTTTTTTCCTTCCGGCAAATCTGAGCGGCCTTCCGGATGATCCGAAAACCTTACCGGATAACCTGAGCGGGCTTCCGGCAAATATTTTTTTGCTTCCGGCAAATCTGAGCGGGCTTCCGGATGATCCGAAAACCTTACCGGACAACCTGAACGGGCTTCCGGCAAATATTTTTTTGTTACCGGCAAATCTGAGCGGGCTTCCGGCAAACATTTTTGTGTTACCGGATGATGTTAGCGGGCTTCCGGGAAACATTTTTCTGTTACCGGGTATCATTTTTTTTGTTACCGGGTGTCATTTTTAAACCCTTGGTCGGTGTCACCACCGAACGGTATGTAAAGGGATACCGTGCATTTCATCATTCCGGGCGGTGGGAACACCGACCGGTAAGGAGTACATGAATAGTAAACTGTAAACCTATACTCCCTACCCCGCCTTGTAATACTTAATCTTGGGTGTACGTACCGCAAACACAGCAATCCACTTTTCCTTCATCGATAGGGGCTGCAAATCGGCATTGAGGTATTTGATACGGCAAATGGCCATACCAATCGTGCGGCCGATGGACAGGATGCAAATGAGCCGGTACAAAAATAGTACCCCGAAGAAAATGAGGTAACGGGCAAATGTTCTTTCTTGCAAAAGACTATACCATACATCAGCTGGCATCAAAAAATAAATCGTTACCATCAGCCCTATTTCTATGATGGCGTCGATGATATTGGCCACTAACCTTTGCCAATAAGGGGGTTCTACCTCATTGGTTTCTAAATCTGAAAATATCGTTTCGTTATTGTCCATTACTGAAAATTAATTAGCTGATTAGCCAATTAGCTAATAAGCTAATGAAAGCCTCCTATCCACAACACCCTAACAAATTGAAAAAATCAGCACATCAGCTAATAAGCTAATTATCGCATTAATTCAACCACCCACAACTTATTCCCCGGCACCGTCAACTTACCCGTAACAGGTATGCCCATACCACTGGCTACTTCCCTACCCTTGGCAAAACCTTGGGTGCGTTCGGCAAAGCGGCCTAGGTCAATCTCCTTGGCATCGTTGTTTTGGTTCATGATGCACATGATAGTTTGCTGGGCATTGTAGCGGAAATATACATATATCCCGTCTTCGGGCACAAACTGCATCAGCTTACCGGTTTTGAGGGCACTGGAGGCCTTGCGGTAATTGGCCAAGGTTTTGATGTAGTTGAACAAAGCGTTCTCCTTGTCCGTTCGGCCCGCAGCGGTAAACTTATTGGCCGCATCACCGGGCCAGCCACCGGGAAAATCCTTGCGCACATAGCCATCACTGGGACTGGTAGTGCCGGCCATCAATATCTCGTTGCCATAATACATTTGGGGGATGCCCCTAAACGTGAGCAACCAAGCAAATGCCATCTTGTACTTGGCCGTATCCTCGTTGAGCACCGAGTAAAAGCGGGGCAGATCATGATTGTCTAAAAAGATAACCTGACGGGTGGGATCTTTGTACACAAAGTCCTGCGCCGTGGTGGTGTAGAGTTTGTTCACCCCATCCGTCCAGCCAAAGGGCTTGGTCAATGCTTCCTGTATGCCATAAAACAACAACTGAAAATCAGTAGTGGCCTGCAGGTTGCTCTTGTAGGGAATGGTATAATTGTTTTGGCAAAAATAACTTTGGTTGGGCACCCCATGCACCCAAGTTTCGCCAAAGATGGTGAGTTTGGGGTACTCTTTGTACAGGGCTTCGTTGCAGCGGTTCATAAAAGCCAAGTCGTTGTAGGTATAAGTATCAATCCGCCAGCCGTCGATGCCAAATTCTTCCACCGTCCATATAGCGTGCTGTATCAAAAAATTGGCCACGTATGGGTTGTTTTGGTTCAAGTCGGCCATGGTGGGCACAAACCAGCCATCGCTCATCTTTTTGCTATCGGAAGGTGCGCCATAAGGGTCAAACAGGGTCTGTTCTTTGTAGGTGGTATTGGTATATTTCGGCCATTGGTGTACCCAATCTTTCATGGGCATGTCTTTAATGAATACATGTTCGGTACCCACATGGTTGTACACCGCATCCTGTATCATTTTCATACCCTTGGCGTGGGTAGCAGCTACCAAGGCTTCATAAGCCGCATCGCCACCAATACGGGCATCTACTTTATAATGGTTGGTAAAAGCATAACCGTGTTCGGTACGGTTGGGCATATCATTTTCGATAACCGGGTTGAGCCATACCGTGGTAACGCCCAAATCCTTTAAATAATCCAACTGGTTTTGTACGCCTTTCAAGTCGCCGCCATGGCGGTTGAACACCGTATCCCGGTTAAGGGTTTGGTCCAGCATGCCGGGCACCCTATCGTTGCTGGGGTCGCCATTGCTAAAGCGGTCGGGCATGATGAGGTAGACCAAATCGGCATTGGTAACGCCCATCGCATACTGGGTGCCGTTGCCCTTGCGGCGGGGCTTTATCTCAAAAGGTATTTCGGATAGGCCACTGAAACCGCTTACCCGTATCTTGGCCATGCCCGGCTTTACCTTGGGCGACAAAACCAAATCCAAAAACACATAATTGCTATTTTCTACCCGATGTGTTTTGGCCAATTGGATGCCCGGCCAGTTGATGGCAAAGCCTGAAGCATTGGCAATGGCATCGCCATGTACCATCACCTGCACTTTGTTCCATTGCATACCCGCCCACCAATGCGTGGGATAAGTGTTGTAGCCGTTTTGCGAAAATGTGGTGCTGCAACAAATCAGCAGCAAAGCCCCTATCAATACCCGTTTCATACTTTATAATTTTTGTGGTGTTGCCTTTTCTTCTTTTACAAAGAAATAACATATCAAGGCCGCTATGATGAGTAAGCCGCCGCCAATTTGTACGCCCAATAAACGATCGTTGTTCAATACATTCTTCATGATAGAGCCAAAGCCAAAGGAGGCTATGATTTCGGGCAGTACGATAAAGAAATTGAAAATACCCATATAGATGCCCACTTTGTTTTTGGGCAGGCTACCGCTCAACATGGCGTAGGGCATACTGAGGATACTCGTCCAGGCAATGCCCACGCCGGTCATGCTCAGGTAAAGCATATTGGGGTTTTCCACCCAGCCCACACTGATAAGGCCCAAGGCACCGCACAACAAGCAAAGGGAGTGCGTGGCTTTGCGGCCCAATTTATCGGCAATAAAGGGCAATATAAAGGCAAACACAAAAGTTACCACATTGTAAAAAGCCAAGGTGAGGCCGGCAAAATCGCCCCCTTTCGCATAGAGTGGATCGTTGTTGTCCACTCCATGAAATATGTTCACAGAAACAGCCGTGCCATAATAAAACCACATCAAAAACAAGCCGGGCCAGGTAAAGAACTGAACCACAGATAATATTTGCATGCGCTTGGGCATATTGACAAAGGCATTGATAAAGGAGCTGATGCCCCCTTCCTTCTTTTCATTGGCACTGTGCGAATCATCGTACTTGCCGGGTGGATACTCTTTGGTGGTAAACACCGTATAGAGTACCGCTGCCAAAAAGAAGAAGGCCCCGGTGTAAAAACTCCATTTGATATTATCGGATATCACACCCTGTATGGAAGTGTTCTTCATACCGAATATATTGGTAAATATCCACGGCAAAGAAGATGCTATACAACCGCCCAGCCCAATCATCAAACTCTGCATGATAAAGCCCCTGTTCACCTGGCTATCGGGCAGTTTATCGGTTACATAAGCCCTAAAGGGTTCCATAGACACATTGCCAAATACATCCAATACCCAAAGCAGGCCAGCGGCCATCCAAAGGGTGCTGCTATAGGGCATAAATATCAAGGCGATGGAGCTTAAAATGGCACCGATTAAAAAATAGGGCCTTCTCCTGCCCCATTTGGGATGCCAAGTATTGTCGCTTAAATAACCGATAACGGGTTGTACCAATAAGCCGGTAAGCGGTGCGGCCAAAAACAACATGGGCACTTCATCGGGGTTGGCCCCTAGGTTTTCGTAGATACGCCCCATATTGGCCCTTTGCAGGTCCCAGCCAAATTGGATACCAAAAAAACCAACGCTCATGTTGATGATTTCGGAGATAGGCAATTTGGGTTTGGATGTTTTTAACGCATCCTCCAATATTGTCTCATTGTTATTAGCCATAGCAATCGTTTAAAATATTAATACAATGTCGTGTATAAAGTACACATTTTTAAAGCCACGTAAAAGGGTGAGTAGTTAGTATTGAGTACCTAGTAGTTAGTATCTAGTATCCAGTAACTAGTATCCACTCTCAACTCTCCATTATCAATTATCAATTAAATAACCGTTCCATCCCCTATCACCGCCCCTTTCTTCAGCACCACAATACCGTCTTTTACCGTATAAAGGGAATGGTCGCCATCGGGTAAGTGGGTGCCGCCATTGATGCGTACATCATTACCGATGCGGCAGTTTTTGTCGATGATTACGTTTTTGATATAGCAACGCTCGCCAATACCCACTTTGGGTACACCCTTGGCCAGGTTTTCCTCCATTTCAATGATGGTTTCGTAATAGTCGCTGCCCATGATATAACAACTTACAATGGTGGTACCGGCACCAATGCGGGTGCGGATGCCCACCACACTGTTTTCCAAGCGGCTGGCATGGATGATGCAGCCCTCGGCAATGATGGTTTTTTCCAGCGTGGTACCGCTGATTTTGGCGGGGGGCAACATGCGGGCCCGGCTGTACACCAAATGCTTGCTGTCGAACAGGTTAAAGGGCGGTATCTCCATTGTAAGGGCCAAGTTGGCTTCAAAAAAGGAGTAGATGTTTCCGATATCCGTCCAGTACCCATCGTATTGGTAACTCGTAACCTTGTACTTATTAATAGAAGTGGGGATGATTTCCTTGCCAAAGTCGGTGGCATCTTTTTTCTCTTCGTCCAGCAAACTGAACAACAGCTTGCGGTTAAAGATATAGATACCCATCGAAGCCAAGTAGTTCCGGCCTACGGCCTTCATTTCATCACCGGTATCGCTTACCCAATCGGGCAGCAGCTCTTTGGCGGGCTTCTCTATAAAAGAAGTGATAAAGTTATCTTCGTCTGCTTTCAGTATGCCAAACTCCGGCGCTTCCCTATCGCCCACGGGTATGGTAGCGATGGAAATATCGGCCCCTTTCTCCACATGCGCTTTCAGCATTTCGCCAAAGTCCATTTGGTACAATTGGTCGCCGCTGAGGATGAGCACATACTCAAATTCGTTGTTGCCGATATGGCGCAGGCTCTGGCGCACGGCATCGGCCGTACCTTGGAACCAAGTGGGGTTATCCGGTGTTTGTTCCGCCGCCAATATATCCACAAAGCCACTGCTAAAGGCACTGAACTGGTACGTGTTCTTGATGTGCTTGTTCAGCGAAGCGGAGTTGAACTGCGTAAGCACAAACATGCGGTTGATATTGCTGTTGATGCAGTTGCTGATGGGAATATCCACCAAGCGGTACTTACCTGCAATGGGAACGGCGGGTTTGCTGCGGGTGGCTGTTAAGGGATATAACCTGCTACCGGCACCACCGCCCAAAATTACGGCTACTGTTGACTTACTTATCATGATCATGTGTTTATTAGTTTAGGCACCGCAATCGTTAACGGCACCGGATTATTACATTGATTGATATACTGTGATATATTTACCTGCACTGTTTTCCCAACTATGGTCTATTTGCATGATGCGTTGGCGGATGGCCGATAGTGTTTCTGTATCCTCATACAAATCTACCGCCCGGCCGATGGAATAGGTAATATCCCATACCGAAGCATTGTTGAAGCGGATACCAAAGCCACCTTCATCGCCAATATCCACCACCGTATCTTTTAACCCACCTGTACTGCGTACCAGCGGCACCGTACCATAGCGGAGGGCATACAATTGGTTCAGGCCACAGGGCTCTACCCTACTGGGCATTAGCAAAAAGTCGGCCCCGGCATACATTTGGTGGCTCAGCTTTTCGTTGTAGCCAATGGTGCTGTTGTAATAGCCGGTAAATTGGCCGGTTAAGGCGGACAACTGTTGCTCCACCGCCGTATCGCCGCTGCCCAGTATCAAAAAGTTCATCTTCCCTTGGCTGTGCAGCAGGGCATCGTAAATGGCCTGTGGCAATAAATCCGCCGCCTTTTCCCCTACCAGCCTGCCAATAAATACAAAGAGCGGTTTCTCTACATCCAGCCCATATTCCCGGCACAGTTCTTTTTTGTTCAAGGCTTTGCCGGCATCCACATCTTTCTCGCTATAGTTATCCAATATATAGGTATCGGTTAGAGGGTCCCATACCGCATTGTCGATGCCATTTAATATGCCTACACATTTGCCCTGCTCGTATTCAAACAGTTTTTCCAAGCCATTGGCACTGTATTTCAGTTCTTCCATATAGCTCGGGCTAACCGTGGTTACCCGCCAAGCACATTTGATGCCGCTGGCCAAAGGGTTGATGGTATTGTCCCAGTCCAGCGAACCCCAACGCCAACTATCCCAGGCGGGTAGGTAATTGGCTTTGTCCCAACTCATCCAGCCTTGGTATTGCGCATTGTGTATGGTAAGCACCGTGGGGATATCCGACAAGTGCTTGTACGCAAAACAGTTTTGCATCATAAAAGGGATGAGGGCCGTATGGTGGTCGTGCACATGCACCACATCGGGGCGGTGCTGCCAGGCCGCTATCCAATCTACTACCGCAATTTGAAAGGATGTGAACCGTTCCGTATCATCGTCGTAGCTGTAAATCCGCTCCCTGTCCAGCAATCCATAAATGTCCACTAGGTACAGGTCAAAGTCGAGTTTATTGGTTTTTTCTTTGATGATGGTATATTCCAAGTAGCGGTCGCCCATGCGAAAAGCCCCTTTGTGCGCTACTTCAAATTCGTTTTCGTACAAAAACTTGGTGCGGTACATGGGCATCACTACTTTGGCCACATGGCCCAATTGGTTCTGGTATTTGGGCAGGGCCCCTACCACATCACCCAACCCGCCAGCCTTGGCCACGGGGTAACATTCTGCGCTAACATGTATAATTTCCATTCGCTTGATTATCGGCATTCAAATTAATGTGTTTTTACTTATAAAACAGCAATCTGTTTATTTTTATTAAAAAAAATCGGCCCCTTACCCTACAATTTTGAAAGTAATTTTCCTTTGCTCCCAAAATCTTCCTATTTTGAGGCTCTTAAAAAATTTAGTTAATGCCAACATTACAACAAGACTCTCTCAACCTTTCTGAATTGAAAACGGGCAAAGAAACCAACTATGGTGCCTTGGGCACATTGGTTACCGTGTTTTTCTTCTGGGGATTTATTGCGGCTGGCAACAGCGTTTTCATTCCATTTTGTAAGCACAAGTTCAATCTCGACCAATTTCAAAGCCAGTTGGTGGATTTTGCTTTTTACTTAGCTTATTATATTGGGGCCTTGGCTTTGTTTGCCTACGGTTCCTTTGGCGGTAGAGACTTGGTGGGCAAATGGGGCTACAAAAAAAGTATTGTGTACGGCTTGCTGTTCTCGGCATTAGGTGCCGTGGCCATGATCATTGCCGTAAATGCCAATACATTTACCGGAATGTTGGCCGGTCTGTTTATTGTGGCTTTGGGCTTTTCGCTGCAACAAACGGCGGCACAGCCATTCGCCATCTCATTGGGCGACCCAGCAACGGGTACCAGTAGGGTAAACCTGGGCGGCGGTATCAACTCTTTTGGTACTTCTATCGGTCCCATCGTGGTAGCATTGGCCCTGTTTGGCTCTGCTGCGGCTTTTACCGATGATCAGATCAAAGAACTGCCACTTACCAAAGTAATCATACTATATAGTTGTGTGGGCCTGCTGTTTATCGGTGCGGCCGCACTGTTTTATTTCTCCAAAAAAGTACCGGCGGGTATCAATGAAGAAAAAACCGAACCCGCCAACAAGGCATTGTACTCGCTGTTGATTATGACCGGCTTGTTGATTGTAATGTTTGCACCCATCTTTAACAGTTATAAGGGTACCGATAATATTACCGATGTAGAAAAACATGCGCTGGAAGTGTATCGGCTCAAATGGTTGTTTGGGGCATTGGCGGTAGTAGTGGTTGGCCTATTGGGTGCTAATATGGTAGCCCAGAAGAATTCAAATGGATGGGGTGCCATGAAGTATCCCCAATTGGTATTGGGCATGTTGGCCATCTTTGTATATGTGGGTGTGGAAGTGGCCATTGGCAGTAATTTGGGCGAGCTGCTGAAGCAAGAAGCCTTTGGTGGTTATCAATCCTCTGAAATAGCGCCGTTCATTTCCATGTACTGGGGCAGTTTGATGATTGGCCGCTGGGCGGGTGCCGTGGGCGCTTTTAACCTAAAAAGCAATACCAAACAAGCACTTACCCTTATTACCCCCATTGTAGCTTTTGGTGTGGTGATACTAATAAACACGATTGCAACCTATAATATGGAGCCACTTTACTTCTATATTATTTGTGTAGTGATACAAATCGCTGCCTTTTATGTTAGCAAAAACAAGCCTGCCCGTACACTGTTGATATTTGCTTTGCTGGGCGTTTTTGCCATGCTGTTGGGCATCTTTACCACGGGCAAGCTTGCCATTTATGCATTCCTCAGCGGTGGCCTGTGCTGCTCTATCATGTGGCCTTGTATTTTTTCCCTGTCCATTGCGGGCTTGGGCAAATACACCACACAAGGCTCTGCCTTCTTGATCATGATGATATTGGGTGGTGGTATTATTCCGCCGATACAAGGTAAATTGGCCGATTTCATGCAATCGAACAATATGGGCACCCCAGGTTACGGTATCCACAACTCGTTTTGGGTAGCGGCCCTCTGTTTTGTTTATCTGGCCATTTTTGCCTTTGTGGTAAAAGGTATCTTGAGCAAGCAGGGCGTTAACTACGACGAAAAGAGCAGCGGCGGGGGACACTAATTAATGTGCTGATTTGCTAATTAGCTGATGTGCTGATTGAGTTGCTTTGTTAGGGGCTTTTGGATAGGAGGCAGCCAAGGCTTACAAGCAATGGAGCAAACCTTTGTTATGATATTATGTACGCTTTGACCAATAAAATTGTGTTAAAAAATAATGCGTGTTAAAACAATGGCAACAAACGAACAATATGCAATAGGCATCGACATTGGGGGTACCAACACGGTTTTTGGTGTGGTGGATCACCGTGGCGACATCTCTTACCGGGGTGCCATCAGTACCCGCAAGCACGAAACCATCGAGCCATATATAGAAGAGCTTTATGAAGCCTTGTTGCCCGCCATCGATCAGGTGGGCGGCATCAAGTCCATCAAAGGCATTGGCATTGGGGCCCCAAACGGCAATTATTACAAGGGTACCATTGAGTATGCCCCCAACCTAAAATGGAAGGGCATTGTGCCGCTGGCGGAAATGATATCCACTAAATTTGGCGTACCCGCCGCACTCACCAACGATGCCAATGCGGCAGCCGTGGGCGAGATGATGTACGGTGCGGCCCGTGGTATGAAGGATTTTATCATGATTACCCTCGGTACGGGCGTGGGCAGCGGTATTGTGGCCAATGGCCAATTGATTTATGGCCACGACGGCTTTGCGGGCGAACTGGGGCATACCATTATTGTGCCCGGTGGCCGCTTGCACGAGGGCACGGGCCATCACGGCAGTTTGGAAGTATATGCCAGTGCTACGGGCGTGGCGCTTACGGCCCTTGAATTTTTAGACCAACGCAAGGGCGAAGACAGCCTGCTGCGCAACTATGCCCGAGAGGAAATCGATAGCCGAGTGGTATATGATTGTGCCACGCAAGGCGATACCATTGCCAAAGATGTATATGCGTTTACCGGTAAGATATTGGGCGAGGCGCTGGCCAATTTTGTGATGTTCTCCTCCCCCGAGGCCATCATCCTTTTTGGTGGCATGACCAAGGCCGGCGACTTGATTATGCAACCCACCCGTGAGCACATGGAGAAAAACCTATTGCCCATTTTCCAAAATAAAGTGAAACTGATCTTCAGCGAACTCAAGGAAGCCGATGCGGCGATATTGGGGGCCAGTGCGCTGGTGTGGGAGCTGAAATAATATGCTGATTAGCTGATTTGCTAATTAGCTGATGAAGTGCGGAAGGGTTTACGCTTTTTGTAAAAGATTTTAAAGATTTTATAGCGGCTGTATCAGGGTTTTGATACAGCCGTTTTTTATTTGGGCTGTGCAGTAAAAATGGTTGTTCTGTTTGATGTCCAGCCCTAGTTTCGGGAATATTTTTTGCCAGCAGCTATTTTCCGTTAGTTAGTGGCCCTGCTGAAGACTGACGCCAGCGGGGCAAATCTTCTCGTTATTCGCTTTCACCTTTTGGTTTTGTCCGAACAATAACGCCAAATGATTTGTCTAAAATATTATAATCTTTGTTTAATTTCTGTTGGTCAATTACGATTAATTCTATGAAATTTTTATCGTCAATTCCTGAAAGATCGCCTTCAAAGTTTGTTGTCAAAACTTTGTCATTCAGAATATAAATTACCGAACTGTCACTTTGTGGTGTCGGAACAATTTTTAAATAGTCTGCTGATTTTGTTTTGAAGTAGTTCCAATATTTATTTCTTGCAAACTTTTTCGTCTCAACATATACGGCACCGAATTTACCTTGTTCCCCAACAAGTTTAATTGCATTTGTGTCCTTGTAAACTGTCATAACAGCAATGTCGGTCGGTTGATATTCTTGTATTTCTATTCTTGTTACGTTAACGCTGTCAATGAAAAAAACTGGGTCATTGAACAATTGCTTATAGCGTTCCTTTTTCTCAAAAATTCGATAACAAGAAATTAAAAGATCAATCGCTTCTATTGGTTTGTCATAATAATACGCTTCATCAATAGGAAACTGTGGTTTTTTGTTTGGGTCAATTTTGACGTAGAAAAATAAAGTGTCGTTTGCAAAACGCCAATAATCAGAACAGCCACGAGAACCCCAAGTGTCCTTTAGTTTGGGATAAATATTAAAAACATCTTTGAGCTTTAAATTGCTCAAATCTATTGGTGTTCCGTCTGGCAAATTTCCCTTAAAGTCTTTTGTTAATCGAATTTTACTGATTTCGTCTGAAGTTTGGTCTTTCTGGAAAATCATTCCTAGAAACTTGCTTGAGTAATATCCTTTTCCGTTTTCAAAACGACTGTCTTGGGAAATACATTTTTTCCCTAAGTCCATTTCTTCAACCTCTATTGGCTTGAAGTCGTTGCTTCGTTTTTGCAAGTCAGCCAATGTTGTTTGGCATAAACAAAATCCAGCAATAGTTATCTTCTTCGCAAGTGAAGCGTCTAATATCGAGGCATGATTATTAGTTTGAGAGAGCCCTGTCAAACAGTAAACCGAAAAAAGAAAACTAAAAGCTATTTTGAATTTCATGGCCTGAATGTTATGGCAGGTAACGTTTGTATTGCTGCAAGTTTAAATTTATTTAGTAAGAATACTTCTTCATTGATGCTGAAATGGCCCACCACTTTAATTTCCACCACCGCTCGGGCTTTGATGAGACGGTTAAAAAATACTTACTTAGGTAAAGTTAATAAATATAACCCAAAATAGAACGCAGGTACACTACAACCCGGTCGCACCTGTCCAGCAAGGCGGGAGACTGGCGGATCTGACGGCAAGGGCAGGTTTGAGAGACAGCAGTCGCCCTGCGGAAGAGTGGCGCCAGTGGCTGAAGTAGTTCGCTAAAGTGTCTTGTTAAAGTTCGAAGCTATAAAGTCCGAAATCATTTGTTGATGTTGTTTCCTACATGAAAATACAATCGTTTTCTCTGAGCCGTCTTTGAGATATTTAAAAAAGATATTTTGCCTCTTGGGTTTGGGAAATAAGCTGGAGATTGTAATCCCGAAAACTAATGATAGGAGCAAAGTGCTAATACTAAACACTTTTGTTTCTAAAATGTTAAGACTTGCAAATAGTATGGAAAAAAGGAATGCCAGGGTATAACTAAAATTATACCTTGAATCTTCTGTAAAAGTTTCCAAAATGCTAACGGATGTTATATCTGAAAAGGGAAGCGCAAAATAGCATGCATTTTCGTTGTTGTCAACAGACCCCAAGAGAATGCCATTTGGCCTTTTTGAAAATGACACCTCTCGGTCTAAATTAAGCATATTGTATTCCAGCATTTCATCACTTCTTTCTATCCTAAGTGGGAAAGTTTGTTCAGCATTTGCTTTGCCTATTAACTCGTCAACACTATTTATTGTCTTTGTAATCATATTGTATTCAATTTAAGCCAACGAGCGGGCTTGCCGCAGGGCTGGAATTGTTGCTGTGTCCGCCCGGCAACTGAAGCCGATTTAAAAACTGATGATGAAGTTAGCAACTAAAAGCCAAATAGAATTCGGTCAAGCCCGATATTAGCTGATAGTAGTACAACTGCCGATTGTTATTGCGTCCGCTAGCCTTGCGGCAAACCTTTTGTTGGCGGCTGCCTAGTCTACGTTTGTTCTTTTAAAAACTGTCCAAATGTGACTGTATGTACAGTAAATGTGTCACCATGAAAACTAAATAAATTTTCCTTTACTTTTTTAGGTCGCATATTTTCAAAACCCTGGTCAGTGAAAGGGAAAATATGAATAGAGAAATGTTCATCCATTTTGTTTTTGATAAAATTTGGGTCAATTATTTTGATTTTTAGGTTTCTATTGTGCCGAAGTCCAGTTTTTAAGCATTGGTTTATATGCTCGTCATTGAAAGAGTATCCAATAATAAAGAGTTCATCTGCTAAGCAACAATCCCTATCAAATGCGGCTTGCATTTGCCTTATAGGCGGAATCATGCCTCTTTGTGCTTTTTGAAAGCCGGTCACTATATTTGTAACTAAAATATTTTTCCCTTTTTCTATTTGAAGAGTTGCTGGCGAATCATTCATTTGCAAATGCGGAAAATCTGAATCGAATATTTCTGCATGTGGAAGTTGATAGTTGTCTAAGTCCCGAACCTGCCAGAATGCAGAGCCGTGTAAGTTGTAGTAAATATTTGATTCAATATCATTTAAAATTTTCGGAATATTAGCTCTTGAGACCTTCCCTATATATGTTTCTTGTCGTTCATGGAAACCTTCAAATATGTCGATGCCATTTTTATCTAGTAAAATTTTAAAAATTCTTTCATAGTTTAAGGTATACATCCGTAAAATTGAACTTTGAAATTTCGATTGCATCCACTTTGTAAAATCTTTGCTGACTTCGCTTTCAAAATCAATTACGCTATGGCTTTCTGAGTGGTATGAGTAATGTGATACTTCTCCACTGATGTCCGACAAAAGTCCTTGAATTAAATATTGGAAGTAAAGTTCCGCTGGTGTTTGGTCATAATGGGCGAATCTAGCAAAATCGTATTTTTTACCTTTAGGAATTTCTAATTCAAATCTCGCCGAATATTCATTTTTAAGTATAGAAAAATTAAACAGCTCTGCTTCAAACTTGGGTTCAAAAAAGCAGCTGTATAAAGAATGTGGTATTTCTTTTTGATATTTTGAATAGTACAACGCTAATTCTTCAATGACATTGATTATTGTTTCAAAATTGACATCAGAAACCTTAAAGCCGTTACTCAGAAGTTTGTCATAAATGAATTTTGTAATTCTCGTTGTATTATCTGTAATTCGGAAACCAGAGTCCAACAATATTTTTGTCAGGTCTGATGTTGATGGAGATTTCCACTCTATGGTCGCACCAGCACCAAATAAAAAAGCTGAACGAGTTTTCATGAAGTCTGTTTAGGTTGTCGCCAACTCTTGTATTTGCGTTATTATACGCAACCCAAATACAATAGTCCGCTCATTTGCTTATTGATTTTCAATTGTTTATAAAATTGTCGCCGCAAAAATAGATTGTGCCAATACACGTTTGCACAAGTTAGCACCGGCTTCCTCACTACAAATCTAATCAAAAACTCCCGAGCAATCAAACGATCAAAACAACCATTTCCACACCTACCAGTAGCGCTATGACTATCATCTACCCTAGGGCCTAGTAAAAGGCCCCACCCCTCTGGCGCAGGGCTCCCGTCATGATGCCCCATGTTACTCAATCACTATATATTACCGAAAACTTCACTAGGCTTCCCAATACTTGCAACGATGTCACCCGACACTTATTTCATGTCACCCAGCACTTGTTACAATGTTACCCGACACTTGTTTCAGGTCACCCGACACTTGTTACGATGTTACCCGCACAAAAAAAGCCACGCTCTGCATGGCCCTATTCGTCATTTGGCGCAAAGCGCCACCAAGCCTACGGCATGGCATCACTATTCATTATTAATTATTCATTATTCACTCCCTCCTACTGCCTTACAAACCGCAACGTGGCCACAGGTGAAATCACCGCATTGCCATTGGCCAGTACCGATGCATTGGCGGGCGACAGAGGCGCTATCGGCTGCTGGGGCGATGTGGGGGCATTGTCTTGGTTAAACATGTCCCGCTCCTCGGTGCCCGCATCGTAGGCATATACCTGAACCGTGGTATCGCTGGCCCATCCACTACCCTGCCGCAGGTCCACCGCATTTACCCCTAAAAACCAATCGGGCGTGGGTGCCAACATGCTCATACAGCTAAACAATGGATAGCGGTCGTTTACATAAATGGTAATGGTGCTACTTGCATTGATGGGCGTAACAAAATAAATGGGGTTGCTCACGGCTTTTTTGAGGGCAATCAGCGAATCTATCTCCTGTATCAGTGGAAAGGCATTGCCATCTTCTGCCACGGCTTCTGCCCCCGGCGAGGCAAGGGTACCGGGTTGGTACATAAAGGCGCTGGCATTGTGCACCATCCCAATAATAGGCGTAAAATGGGCCGTGGGCGGCACGGCATGCTGTGGGGTTTTCCACTGTCCGGTAAACGTCACTTTGTACACGGCTTCGCTGAAAACGGGGGCTTCGATTGTTTCTTTTTTACAGGCCACCATTAATACCGACAGGGCCAACATCATGATTGTACGCATATACTGGGTTTTGCGGCAATTGGATGCCGGCATTAGAAGTACGTATTCTGTTGCGGTTAGGTTTGGAGAGTGAATAGTTAATAGTGAATAGGGAATAGTGGATAATGGAGAATTGATAGTTGGGGGCGGAGACTGGATACTTGATTCTGGATTCTAGATACTGGATACTGGAATGGAGGTTAGCATCCTGTCATCCGTCAACTGTCCACTGTCCTACGGTCAACGACCAACGGTCAACAAACAACGAAACAAAAAAAAGCCACGCTTTCGCATGGCCTAAAAATGAAAATCTAACTTCAGAAATATATTTGCTTACTTACCGCCTTTTAGTTCGGCTTGTAGTTGAGTCAATTCTTCCCATTGAGCGGCGGCGGCCAACTTGGCTTGCTTGGGCCAGCTCGTAGGATCATGCACGGCGAATTTGCTGCCGGCTGCATCCAAAATGGTTTTGATTTTTTTGGCGGAGGCTTTACCCAAACCTGCAAAGGTTTTGATATTGGCCGCTACCAACAGTTCGGCTATTTTGGGACCGATGCCTTCGATTTTTGTCAGGTCGTCGGCTACTACTTCTTTAGCGGGGGCAGCTTTGGCCTTGGGGGCGGCGGCTTTCTTTATGGTTTTAACAGCTTTTTCGGTGGTGGCAGCCGCTTGGGGGGCTTCTTCCGGTACGTTTATCACACAGTTTTCTACTTGGTAACCGTAAACGGGCACGTAGTTTTCGGCGGTATTATCGTTTACCCACCTGCCATCGTTCAACAAATAGCGGTATTGGTAAGATTTTCCGGCTTCCAATGCAATGGTAGCCTTCATGGAACCGTCTTTCTGCTTTTTCAAGTTGGTAGCGTGGGTATTGTCCCAGTTGTTAAAATCGCCCAACAATAATCCTTCCGTCGCTTCGGCTACCACTTCGGCGGCCAGTGTAAATGTTATCTTTTTTGCCATAATTGTCTAAAATAATGTGAGTCGTTTGCCACTTAATACAAAAAGGGAAAAAAAGTAACCCAACGGAATGACGAATAGTGAATAATGAATGACGAATAGTGACGTGCCTGCACCGCATAAGGCGGCGGCCTACGGCCCGTTAGAATGACAGGATGGGCATCAAATAATGAATAATCATTCGCTATTCATCATTCGCCATTCATCATTCGTCATTCCCTACCGCCTTGCTTAGCACCACAAACTCCAACGGCTGCGTAGGTGTTCCAAAGCGGTCATCCACCGGAAAGGGTTGCGTTTCGCCGGTTAGCGCATAGCCCCGCCGCTGGTACCAATCGATCAATTCTGTGCGTACACTGATAACGGTCATTATGATTGTATCGCAGTCAATGGCCCGGGCATGGTCTTCGGCCGCCGCCATCAATTGCTTGCCCATACCGCCGCCTTGTAAGCCGGGCACCACGGAAAGCATGCCCAAATACAGCTTTTTTTCCTGCTTTTGCAGGTAAACACAGCCCAGCAATACCCCTTCCGCATTGCTGCAGGTGAGGATGGCGGCCGTGGGATCGTTGAAAATGACCGCTAAGGATGCGGCATCGGTGCGCAGTTTGCCTTTGAGTAAATGGGCTTCGGTTGTCCAGCCCTGCTGGGAGGTTTCTCCCCGGTAGGCACTGTTTACCAATGCTTCCAGCGCCGGAATGTCTTGGGCCGTAGCCCTTTGTATATGCGTATCCATACTGTATTGCTTACTACAATGCCCCCGGATAACCGAGGGCATTGCATATATTTTATAAAATGTAGCTGCTGCTTATTGGGGCAACAACACTCGGTCGATGATATGGTACACACCGTTTACGCCGTGTTGGTCCCTTTTGGTTGCATTGGCAGCACCACCGCTATAAGGCGCACCACCGGGCGGGAAGGTTCCCAAACCGGTAGCCGTGAAAGCTGTGGCGGCTGGCCCCGTAAAGCTGGCCTGCAAGCGCAAACCGGGGTGCAACGCAATGGCACCATTGAGCAATGTGGGGAAATTGGCTGCCGTGGTGGGCATATTGCAATTAAACACCCGTACACCCATTAAGTGGTAGGCTATAATACCCCTTACCAACTGCGTGGTAACATTATTGGTTCCCAAAAAGGCGGGGCCTGCTGCTACAGCGTTGTTGGCCTGTGTATTGGCGGTGGCAGCATTGCCGGTAGCGGCGAATACTTGGCTGTACACCAGTCCATATACCAAGGTTTGGAAAGCTGCATCATTGGGCGCATATACCGTAAGATTGGCCACACCAAAGTTCAACGCAGAGTCAAACCTGTTCAACCCTACCTGACCGGAATCGGCACGGGTAATGGCTGCACGCAGGTAGCTCAAAGTTGGCTCCGCAGCAATCATGCTTTTGAGCAAGCTGCTGGGCGGTGGCGATACCGTGAAGATATGATGGATGATACCATTGGCGGCCGGTACATCTACCCCTGTGATGGGCACATTGTTAAAATAAGCGCCCACCGCATTTTTGCTGGGGAAAGCCGACATCACTACCAAGGGATTGGTAGGGTCCAACTTAATTAACGTAGGACGTTGCAAATTGGGGAATGTAGTGGGTATTTGGCTAGAACTGAGCTTTTGTGGCAGGGTGAGGTACTGTATGATACCTGCTGCGCTGGCCACGGGCAATGTGTTGCTGATGAATGCTGAGAAAGTGGCATCGGGGGCAGCCAATGGTACGGCACCGCCAGATGCAGCGTTCACAAACACTTTCATACCGGCATTGTCTACCGCAAATAGCGTGTATTCGTTGGCGGCATTGTTCAGTACCGCTGCTTGGCCCGAGCGAACGATGAGCCTAGAAAAAAGGCTATCATTGGGGTTGGCTGCGATGGCACTGGCCAAGGTAAGGCCTGCACCGGGCGTGGGCGCTACAATAGGGGCCGGTACCTCCAAATCTTTATTGCAAGAACTGCCGATCACCATTACCGCACCCAATAGGGGGAGCATGGCCGTCTTTAATCTTCCTTTTATAACTGATAACATATCTTAATTTTTTTAGATAAATATTGATTAATACACATTGTAGCCAAAGCTTACATAATACAAACCACCAATTTGTGAGTTACCGGCAGCATTGTAATAATATTGGTTCAGCATGTTATTGGCACCAATTTTAAGAATGGATTTTGTTTTGGGCAATTTGTAGCTTACTTGCGCATCCAATGTATGCACAGCAGGCAACATACTGTTTACAAAATCACTTTCGTAGTAGAATTCATCCTGCCAACGGTAAGATACGCTGAAACCATAGCGCTTGCTCTTGCCCAAGGCGCTGTTGGCCAAAGTGGCATTCAACCTGTATTTGGGCACATTGAAGTTGGCCGCAAAACCGGTTGGCACATTATCGATTTCGTCGGAAGAAAGGTTTACGCCGATAGAGAAGTTTTTAGGCAAACGGTAATCCAAACCGATACCATAACCAAATGTTTTTACTTTATCAGAAATATTTACTGGCAAAGAGAACATCCTAGCACGGTTGGCATCCCTGGCTTCGTTGAGGCTAGATGGTACGGCTCCGATTTTAGATTGTACGACTACCCTTCTGGTAATGAAATCGGTGTATTCGCCTGTATAACCGTACAAGTCAATCAACAGTTTGTCTTGCAGCACCAACCCTTTGTAACCCACTTCAAAAGACACCACCGATTCTGGTTTGTAGTCGTCGAAGTTAAATTTAACACCGGCACCTGCTGTAACAGATTCCAAGGTGTAAACAGGATTGCTGATCATGTTGTAAAAGTTCCTAAAGTTTGCGTTACCACCCAACAAACGTACGTTGCTACCAATGTCCAAGTTGATCCATTGTTGTTGTGTAGAGGGGAAACGGTAAGCGGTTTGATAAGACAAACGCAGGTTGTTGTTTTTAGCCAGTTTGATAACCGCAGTAGCCCTTGGCGTAAAGCGGCCTTTGAAGTTTTCGTTTTTGTCGTAGCGACCAGAAACTGTCACCTTAACCCTATCCAAAAACTCTTTGGCTACTTGCAGGTAACCACCGTATTCGCTGATACCGATGGTACCGGCGCTATCCGCAAACAAAGTACCTTCTGAATTCAGTACATATTTTTTATAGTTACCACCAATCAATACTTCCACTTTATTGTCTAACGCTTCGGTTAAATTGTATTGGCCTTCAAAGTTGTACAAGTCTGTTTTATCTACAAACAAACCACCACCTTTTGAAATGGGCACTTTGCGTACTTCATCAAACAATTTGTTGAACTGGGCACTGCCGGCAGCGGGCCTACCTTGGTCGGCAGCGGCACGGGCAGCAGTATGTGCGTTATAAGATACAGCACCACCCAACAGCGCAGCCAAATAAGTTTGACCATAAGTGCCATACCAAGTGGGTGAAGCCTTCCATTTTTCGTTGTACAAACGAGTTGTTACCGTAGCGTTGAACGACTCACCTGCATTTTCTTGCGTGGTGTAAGCCCTCAACAACCAGTTTTTGCTCAACAGTTCCAATTTGTATTGGCCCATTTTCAAACCTTTGAGTGAATACCTTTCGCTACCGGTATAAACGGTGTTGCCCGTTCCCCAGTAACCAGAAAGGATGGCTTCAATCTTAGGCGTAATCTTATAGTTGAAAGAGGCGCCCAATTTGTAGTTAACCGTGTTGGGGTTTACAATTTGACGCTCGGTATAACCAGTGCGGCTTACGTTGATGGCCTTGTTGGTATCCAATGAATAGATGAAAGGTGCCAAAAACGGTGCTTGCTTAGAGATGGGCAACAATACGTTGCGCATCAGGTCGATGGTCGTTTCGTCACCATATACATTTACACCATCATAGTTGGGGTCGCTGGCCCTATCGCCGCCAATAATGGTACCGGCAGTACCGGCACGCAGGTAGTTGCGTTCGTCCACACCTGCCCAATCTTTGGCTTGCACCAATTCGGTGGTAATTTTAAAGGCGAATTTTTCGCTTATCTTTTTGGCCCAGCGCATGCTCCAGTTGTGATAAGGAGAAGCTTGTGCCCTTTGGCGCTTGTCGAAATGCATAACGCCCGCTTTTACCTGAAAGCTAAGGCCTTGGTATTTGAAAGGGTTTTTGCTGTTGATGAGCAAAGTACCGTTCATACCACCGGGACCGTACAGGGCAGAAGAAGCACCCGGCAACAGTTCCATATTGTCCACATCCAATTCTGAAAGGCCTACTACGCTGCCCACAGAAAAGTTCAAACCGGGGGCTTGGTTGTCCATACCATCTACCAATTGGTTAACCCTTACGCTACCGCTACCGTTAAAACCCCTTGTGCTGGGTGTTTTAAAAGTAAGCGAAGACGTGGTTACGTCCACCCCTTTCAAGGTGCCCACCACATCATAATAAGTAGCGGCCGGTGCATTGCGGATATTGGCACTGCTCACCCTTTCTACCGAAACGGGTGATTCCAGGATGCGTTGGGCAACCCTGGTAGCCGATACCACAATCTCTTGGCCCAACGAATTAGAGGGCTTTAAATCAACAATCACAGCCTGATCGGCGCTGCTAACCGTAATTTCCTGTAGTTCGTATCCTACTGATGAAATAATCAATGTTACTGGCAGGCTCTTAACCGAAAATCTAAAATTACCCTTGTCATCGGTAAAAGTGCCCGTATTCCCCCCCTTAACAGTGATGGAAACGGCCGAGGCCCCCTCCTTCGTACTGCTGTTCTTTACATTACCACTGATGGTTGCACCCTGCGCCATAGCAGCAACCGAAATCAGGTTGGCGACAAGTAATACAACCAAAAAGCTCGTAAATTTTTTCATTACCTGGTTTTTTTGTTTTAAAATATGCAGCAAAATAAGCATTGTTATTTTTTTGTGAAAATTTAATTTATTACCACCTGTTAAAATCTTTATTGCAGCGGGATAGAACAATTTGCCTCAAGGCAGTTAATTTAGCGCCATGGTAGCATTTCAATTTCCCGGGCAAACCCGATTTTACAGCGGCAAGGTAAGGGATGTATTTACGATTGACAACAAATGGTTGGTAATGATTGCAAGTAATCGCATTTCTGCCTTTGATGTAATACTTCCCCGGCCGATACCCTATAAAGGACAGGTTTTGAACCAGATTGCTGCTTATATGCTGGGCAAAACAAAGGATATTTGTCCGAATTGGCTACTTACCGTACCGGCGCCCCATGTAAGCATTGGGCAGCAATGTACCCCCTTTGCCATAGAAATGGTGGTAAGGGGCAACCTCACGGGCCATGCCTGGCGTACCTATGCCGCTGGCAAAAGGGAGCTTTGCGGTGTGGCGATGCCCGAAGGCATGCAGGAAAACGACTATTTCCCCCAGCCCATTATCACCCCCAGCACCAAGGCCTCCGAGGGGCATGACGAAGATATTAGTAAGGAAGCCATCATCGCCCAAGGGCTTTGCACGGCCGAAGAATGGGAGATATTGGCAAAATATACCTTGGCGCTATTTGAGAGGGGCCGCCAACTGGCCACCGAACGGGGTTTGATTTTGGTGGATACCAAGTATGAATTTGGTAAAATTGGCGATACCATCTATTTAATGGACGAAATACATACACCCGACTCTTCCCGCTACTTTTATGCCGATGGCTTTGCCGAGCGCCAGCAAAAGGGCGAAAGGCAACTGCAACTGAGCAAGGAATTTGTACGGGAATGGTTGATTGCCAATGATTTTATGGGCAAAGAGGGCCAAACCGTACCCGAAATGACCGACGATTGGGTGAACACCATCAGCCAGCGCTATATTGAATTGTATGAAAAGGTAATCGGTCAGCCCTTTGTGCCGGAGCAATTGACGGATGCGGAGACGGAGCAGCGGGTGGTGGAAGCTTTGGGGAGATTACGGGGCACGGATTAAGATTAGGTACACGGATTATTTATTATTAGGGACACGGATGGGAACGAATTGCACTGATTACACGGATTATTGATTATTGGCACATGGATGGGAACGGATTGCACGGACCTGCCTGACGGCAGTCAGGTTACACGGATTATTCTTTTTGACCACGGATTAAGGCGAATTGCACGGATTACACGGATTGTTCTATGGACAATGACCATTGACCATGGACAATAGAAGATTACATTTGTTTCATGGATGTTTTGGGATTACCCGCATTATAAATGTACCGAGGTCATTCCCAATTCCCCATTCCTAATTCCAAATTCCCTATTCCCCCATTCCAAATTCCCAATTACACACTTAAAGGGACTTGCCCCAACAACACACTCTTCCCTTCGCACCCCAATTCCACATTCGTCATTCATCATTCGTCATTCCCAAATCCCCTACCTTTGCCCCTACAAATTGCGATATATATGACGGTACCAACCATGGCACAATTGGCAAGCGAAGGCAGAACCCCCGAAATATTGTTTTGGGTGGGCTGCGCAGGCAGTTTCGACCAACGGGCGCAGAAGATTACCAAGGCCTTTGCCACCATTTTGCACAAAGTGGGCATCGACTATGCTATATTGGGCAAGGAAGAGCTTTGCACCGGCGACCCTGCCCGCCGCGCCGGCAACGAGTTTATGTTTCAGATGATGGCCTACCAAAACATTCAGGTGCTCAATGGCTATGGCATCAAAAAAATCGTAACGACCTGTCCCCACTGCTTCAATACATTTAAAAACGAATACCCCGAACTGGGCGGCACCTACGAAGTGCTGCACCATGCCAGCTTTTTGCAGCAATTGATTGACGAGGGCAAGATAAAAATGACCGAAGGCGGTCAGTTCAAGGGCAAGAAAATCACTTACCACGATAGCTGCTATTTGGGCAGGGCCAACAATATTTACGAAGCGCCCCGCAAAGTGTTGGAAGCGCTGGACATGGCCTTGGTAGAAATGAAGCGCTGCCGGTCCAATGGGCTTTGCTGCGGTGCGGGCGGTGCCCAAATGTTTAAGGAAGAGGAAAAAGGCGATACCCGTATCAACTGGGAGCGCACCGAAGAAGCAATCGATACCAATGCCAGCATCATTGCAGCGGCCTGTCCTTTTTGCAATACGATGTTGACGGACGGTATCAAAACCAAGGAAAAAGAAGAATCCATTGAAGTGCTGGATATTGCCGAGATTGTGGCGGCAGCACTGTAAATAAAACAAACTATGCTACAAGATTTATCTACCATATTGCCCACTCATTTTGCCGATGCGGCCAGGGTTTGGATTTACCAAAGCAACCGTCCTTTTACAGATGTGGAAACGGCTGCCATCACAACAGAAGTAAAAGCTTTTGCGCAAAACTGGTTGAGCCATGGTGCACCTGTAAAAGCTTTTGGTACGGTGCTGTACAACCAATTCATTGTGTTGATGGCCGATGAAACCCAAACCTCGGTTGGCGGCTGTAGTACCGATAGCTCGGTTCGGCTCATCAAAGCGATTGAGCAACAGTTGGGCGTTGACTTGTTCAACCGACAGTTATTGGCTTTTATGATCGATGGAGCCATTCAATTGATACCACTTGCACAGTTGAACGAAGCCTTGCAAAACGGTACCGTTCATGCAGACACGCTTTATTGCAACAATACCGTCCTCACCAAAAAAGAATTGGAACAGCAATGGTTGGTTCCGGTGAAGGACAGTTGGTTGAAGGCAAGGATTAATTTGGTTACACAGATTACTTAGGATTGCTCGGACCTGCCTGACGGCAGTCAGGTTACACGAATTATTTGGGCCACGGATTAAGACTAATTACACAGATTACACGGATTATTCTTTTTTACCACGGATTAAGACTGATTGCACGGACCTGCCGGAAGCTAGGTTACACGGATTAGTTTTACCATAGATTATTTTTACCACTGATTACGGCTAATTGCACCGATTGCGCTCTGCGCCAAAAGGTGAAATTGAATGGTTAATAATGAAATAAAATAATTCGTGTAATTCGTGCAATTGTAAATAATTCGTGGTAAAGCAAGCCGCAGGCATGGCCCTATTCACTCTCCACTATCAACTATCCATTATCAATTATCCACTCTGTTCCCATAATTCCACCTAAAAAAAGCCGGTAGCCACTTTCGCCAAGTAGGTTCGTTGTGCTTTCCATCGGGGTCAACAACACTGTACATAAAGTAATGCGATTTCAAAGCCACTTTATCGGCTATCCGCTCCATATCAGGCACCATGTCTTTGCTCTCCTGTTCACCCGCATAAAAAAACATACGGGCATTGATCTTGCCGGGCAGGCTATCAATATAATGATCCAAAGCCGG
Organism: Chitinophaga pinensis; assembly: GCA_943373145.1. Classification (GTDB taxonomy): domain Bacteria; phylum Bacteroidota; class Bacteroidia; order Chitinophagales; family Chitinophagaceae; genus Ferruginibacter; species Ferruginibacter pinensis_H. Next base: position 422,989 of record CALSBI010000003.1, on the reverse strand, counting down.
GGCTGTCCAAAACGCAGGGGAAAAAATACCGGCATTGCCAAATACCTGCGGGTACTTGAGTGTAGCGTACAAGGATATCAGCCCTCCCATGGAACTGCCCGCCACCGTGGTAGCCGATGCAGCCGTTTGGGTGCGGTAATGCTTGTCGATATACGGTTTGAGCGTCTTTGCCAAAAAATCCACATACACATCGCCCTCGCCATTACCAAAATCCGCAAACGCATAAGGATTGTATTCGTTCATCCGTTTGCCCTGCCCATTATCAATACCCACAATGATGGGTTTGGCATTGCCCGGCAGCGCCAAACTATCCAAACATTCATCCACGCCCCATTCGCCAAAGGGTGCTGCTATTTCATCAAACAAATTCTGACCATCGTGCATGTACAGTACAGGGTAACGTACACCGCTAGTGGCATATCCCGGCGGCAGATACAACCAAATGCGGCGGTAACGGTTCAGGCCCGGTATAAAAAAGGAGTCGGTTAATATGCTAACGTTGGGGGATGCGGTATGTTGCTTGTCCATCGGCGCAAAATCGTCTTTCCAAGCCGCAATGTCCAGTATAATATTGGTATCGCTGCTAACCAAAATGGTGCGGTTGGCCACATCATTGCCATTGGCCGCCACTTCTACCGTTTCCCAACTGCCACGGGTACATTTAAACTGATGCGGGCCTGCGGGTAAACGCAGCGTAATATACGCATCGGCATAAGTGGTTATCAACGCACAAGAATCAGCCTTGGGGTTCCAGCCATTAAAGCTGCCCGCTACCCATACGGTTTCTCCCCCACCAATCGGTTTGCCGCCTAAGAAAAATGTTACCTTGTATTGCCCCTGTGCGGCCATTACAAACAGTAAACCCAACAGCAACAGGCCTTTGCGCATGGTATTATTTTTTGAGGTTGTTTTTTACACGTTGGTGAACAGCTTCGCTCAATGGTACCAAGGGCAGGCGCAACACATTTTGTATGATGCCCATTTCTGATAAAAATGCCTTGGCCCCTGCGGGATTGTTTTCGGCAAACAACAGATCGTTGGCCTCCAAACATTGGTAGTGCAGCGGACGGGCAGCCGCAAAATCGCCCTGCAAACAATGCTGCACCATTTGCGCAAAGGTTTGGGGAAAACAATTGGCCGTTACGCTGATCACCCCGTCCATGCCACAGGCAATCAGCGGCAAGGTCAAATGATCGTCGCCACTCGTAACCAAAAAATCCGCCGGACGATTATTAAGGATGTGCATGCACTGCACCATATTGCCGCTGGCTTCCTTGATGCCCGCAATATTGGGCACTTGGGCCAAGCGCAGGGTGGTTTCGGCCGTAAGGTTGCTGGCCGTACGCCCCGGCACGTTGTATAAAATAATCGGCTTCGGCGATGCCGCTGCCAATGCCTTATAATGCTCGTAAATGCCCTGTTGCGAGGGTTTGCTATAATACGGACTGGCGCTGAGAACCGCCACCGCCTTATCCAAGGGATAGTTTTGCAGTTTCTTTACCACGGCCTGTGTGTTGTTGCCACCAATGCCCACTACCACCGGCAGTTTGCCCCCCGCTTTGTTGTAGGTAAAATCAATAACGGCCAGTTGCTCGGCCTCCTCCAGCACGGCCACTTCGCCGGTGGTGCCCAGGGTTACCAAATAATTGACCCCGCCATCCATCACATGGTCAATCAAACGGCCCAATGCCTCAAAATCCACCGACCCATCGGCGGCAAAGGGCGTAACCAGCGCCACACCGGTGCCCGCCAATTGCGAACGTACACTCATACTTGAAAAATTTGCGTGAAGTTATAGTAATTGGGGGTATTTTTTGGGGTTGAGGGGAACTAAATAACAGTTGAAAGTGGAAAATTGAAAGTTGAAAGTGGATGGGGCACGGTTGACAAGTGACTGTTGACAGACGTGATATTATGCGAAGTACCGGATGCTTTCGGCTATCGTCCATGGACCATCGACCATGGACCATTGACTCCCTCCACCTAGAACTGCCACCCGTTTTCCACTTTCACCTTTCAACTCTCAACTCTGCGCCGTATATTTGCCCCTACATTATTCACAAAACCAAATAAGCAACATGGGAAAGTATAAAGCCGGGGTTTTACATGGCGAGGAACTAGCAGCACTGTTAAAAGATGCCAAAGACAACAATTTTGCCTTACCGGCCGTAAATACCATCGGCACCAATACCATCAATGCGGTGCTGGAAACGGCTGCCAAAGTAAATTCTCCAGTTATTATTCAGTTTTCCAATGGCGGTGCCCAGTTTATTGCTGGCAAGGGCATGCCCAACGATAAACTGCAGGGCAATATCAGTGGCGGCGTATCGGGTGCCCTGCACATCCACAATGTGGCTAAATACTATGGTGTGCCCGTGGTATTGCATACCGACCATGCGGCCAAAAAATGGTTGCCTTGGATCAGCGGTTTGCTGGATGCTGGTGAACAATACTTTAAAGAAAAGGGCCAACCCCTGTACAGTTCGCACATGCTCGACCTGTCGGAAGAGCCGATTGAAGAGAACATTGCCACTTCGGTGGAGTTTTATAAGCGGATGAAACCCTTGGGCATGGCCATTGAAATTGAGCTGGGGGTAACCGGCGGCGAGGAAGATGGCGTGGATAATAGCGATGTGGAAAACGACAAGCTGTACACCCAGCCCCAGCACGTAGCATATGCCTACACAGAGCTGAGCAAAGTGGGCGACCTATTTACCGTGGCCGCTGCTTTTGGTAATGTACACGGTGTATATAAGCCCGGTAATGTGGAGCTGCGCCCCGAAATATTAAAAAACAGTCAGGATTATATTGAAAGGGAACTGAAAACCGGCCCCAAGCCTGTGTATTTTGTGTTCCATGGCGGTAGCGGCTCGCCCCAGCACCAAATTAGGGAAGCCATTGGCTACGGTGCCATCAAAATGAATATTGACACCGATTTGCAATGGAGCTTCTGGGAAGGCGTGAAAGATTTTTACATCAAAAACGAAGCTTACTTGCAAGGTCAGTTGGGCAACCCCGAAGGGGTCGACAAACCCAATAAAAAATTCTACGACCCCCGTGTGTGGTTGCGCAAGGGCGAAGAAGCTTTCATCAAGCGCTTGGAAGTGGCTTTCGACGATTTGAATTGCATCAACCGGAATGCGTAATCAATTAATAATTATTAATTAATAATTACTAAAAGCATGCTGAAAGAAGAAGATTTCGATGCCAACTTGGCCGGGGAAGAAGGGGAAAGCGAGGAAACGAAAAGCAGTTGGTTCAAACGCATCAAAAAGGGCATCCTTACTTCTACCAAAGATAAAAAGGAAGCGCCCGATGGGTTATGGACCAAGTGTCCCAATTGCAAATACACTTGTACGGTTACCGATTTGCGGGAAAACAAATTTGTGTGCCCTAAATGCGAGCATCACCACCGCATCGGAAGCGATGAATATTTCGACATCCTGTTTGATGAAGGACAGTTTACCGAATTGTTTGCCAACGTAAAGTCCAAAGACTACTTGGGTTTTGTGGATTTGAAGAGCTATGGCAAAAGGTTGGAGGAAACCTACGCCAAAACCGACATCCACGACTCGATAACGGTGGCGCATGGCAAAGTGCATGGCAACGATTTGGTGGTGGCCTGTATGGATTTTGAATTCATCGGCGGTAGTTTGGGCAGTGTGATGGGCGAAAAGATCAGCCGGGCCTGCGACTATTGCATCCAGCACCGCATACCGTTTATGATCATCAACAAAAGCGGTGGTGCCAGGATGATGGAAAGTGCTTTTTCGTTGATGCAATTGGCCAAAACCTCGGGTAAACTATCGGAGTTGAGCGATGCACAGATACCTTATATCTCTTTATGCACTGATCCTACTTTTGGCGGTACCACGGCCAGTTTTGCCATGTTGGGCGATATCATTTGCGGCGAGCCGGGTGCCCTCATCGGTTTTGCAGGGCCCAGGGTTATCAAAGAAACCATCCGCAAGGATTTGCCACCCGGCTTTCAGCGCAGCGAGTTTTTGCTGGAGCACGGCTTTTTGGATTTCATCGTTCACCGAAAGCAGTTAAAGGTTAAGATGGCGCAAGTCTTAACGTTGTTTAGGAGTTAATAGTGAATAGTTAATAATGAATAGTGAGGGGCGGATTTGGTTACAAGTTTGCACCTTGGGTAGTTATGAATTATGGGTTATGAGTTATGAGTGTTGGGATTGTAGTTTTTTACAATATTCGTTACATCGCAAACTTTGAACAATCGAACAACTGAACATTGAACAACCAAACAGTTAAACCCTAACAAGTTATTCATTTGCACATTTGCATATTTTTTGGCACATTCATCAGCACATTATCACATTAGCTAATCAGCACATTATTAAAGGTGGACATAAACAACAAAAAAGCATATCACGAATTTTTCATAGAAGCAAAATACATTGCGGGCATGGTGCTGGCCGGTACCGAGATCAAATCATTGCGATTGGGCAAGGCCAGTTTCAACGATAGCTTTTGCCAGTTCCACAAAGGCGAGTTGTTTGTAAAAAGCCTCCACATTTCCGAATATGCTTACGGTACTTATGCCAACCATGAGCCCATGCAGGAGCGCAAACTGCTGCTGAACAAAAAAGAACTGCTCAAGCTGGAAAAAAAGATGCAGGAAAAGGGCTATACCATTGTACCGCTGCGCATCTTCCTTACCGAAAAAGGCATCGCCAAACTGGAAATCGGCCTTGGCAAGGGCAAAAAACTGTACGATAAGCGGGAGACGCTGAAGCAGCGGGATACCGAGCGGGAGGTGAAGCGGAAGTATGGGCTGTGATGGGAATTGGGAATTAGGTTCACGCCTGTGGCCCGCCTGAATGGCACAGTCGGGCAGGCGTGATGTCGGCAGTGCCTCCAATTGGGTATTTGAGAACTCCAATCTATATGCAACACACTATCACTTAGAAGCTAACTAATCAAATTTTGCACATTTGCATATCTGCACATTAGCACATTTGCATATCTGCACATTCTTGCTCGCTCCCCCATCAGCAGATTAGCTAATCAGCTCACCAGCCAATCAGCTAATCTCCACATCACTTAAAAAAACTGCGTAATCCGTATGGCAGGTGTTACCCCTTTAAAAAAGTTATTAAAATAGATAAATGGCTCCACATTGGTTTTTTTCATTTGAATACTACCAGCACCCAACCGAAAAGTGTTTTTCTCAAAATACTCCCCTTTGCGGCGAATCAAATAACCCAACGAGAAGGCCGTGCTGAAGGAAAAATCTTTTTTGGAGTCATAACCTGTGGTACCACCCTGTGCGTAGGTAAGCGTTAAAAAATCGTTGCGGAAAGTGCGGAGCTTGTTGGCACTGTCCCTACCAAAAAGAAAATGGGGCTCCCAATAAATGCCCGGTACCCACTTAAAGGTTTTCTGGGCGTTGGTAAAAGTGAACTGGGCACCCAAGCTAAGGGAAGGCACAAAATAATTTTTGTAATTCTGTACATTCACCGACCCTAAAAAAGTAATGAAGTCGCCCCCACCTGCCGATTGCATAGTGGTTCCCCTACGTTCATCGGCGGTAATGGTTTTATCTGCTTTAAGGTAATGCGAGCGGGTACCCATTACCAGCGGCCACTTGCCATTGATATTGTTTTGCAGCGTATTGATTTTAGCGGTTAGTGGACCGCCCACCAAAGCATTGAGGTCATCGATATCGTTGAGGTAAAAAGTAAAATGGTAATAACGGGGAAGGGAGCGGCTTACTTTTTCACTCTTGGCTGGGGCGGCATTGGTAATAATGCCAATGAGGTGTACCGTATCTTGCGTGGTGCGCAGGGAAGCCAGTTCGCCATCTTTTATTAAAAAACTGGCCCCTTTTTCAGTAAATTGGCGGAAGCGCATTTTTTTTCTGCCCTGCGCATCGGTTACATAATCAATACGCCTACTGGCCAAGGCATCTGCCATCGAATCTTTTAAGGGGGCAATGTCCTGTAAAAAAATGCGCAGCAACGAGTCCACATTGCTTACCCGTTCAAGGTCTTCCAAGGCTGATAGCTCCAGTACCACCTTATTCCCTTTATCGAGATTGAACTCAAATTTACGGTGGATGATGATGTTTTCCGGCACCTCAAAAGCTTTGTCCGAAGCGCTCTGTTGCGCACAAAGATTTACCGTAATGCTTGTTAAAAGCATTGTAATTACACCTAACTTTTTCATGTATTATTAGTTTGTTGAGATTTTTTTGGTTGACGAAATGGCAAAACGGATATGGTTGTTGGCAGGCGATGCGGTAGAATAGACCGACTGGTTGATGAACCGGATTTGCTTTACCATATAATCTTCGCCCGTATATATTTTAATACTTGGCAAAACAGGGTTGTTCAATTCATTGATATGTACCACTTTTAGTTTTTGCTTAGCTGGTAAAGGCGTTGCTACAGCCGCAACCAACTGGGTATCGGCAGGCCGTATAGAAGGTAATGCTTTAGCTATAGCCACGGTTTCTGCAATTACTATCGGCTGTGGCATTCGAATAGGGCCTACAACCGTATCCCTTTGCATTGGGGCTGCCACATGCGCAGGCTTTGTATTCGCTTTGGTAGGCAAATCAGCCACCGCATTGAGTGTATCCATGGCCTCCGTTGATACCTGGGGCAGCAACGCTTTTTTATCAGGCTGCGCAACCGCAACTGAGGGGTGCTCGCCGGATTGCTTTGATTGGATGGTCCAAAGCAATGAAGTGAATAGCAGCAAGATACCCGCAGCGGCCCAGTACCAAAGCAGTTTTTTGCGGCCTTGCTGTTGCTGCAAACGGCTGTGCAGTTGCTGCCATTGTTCGTTTTTATCCAACAGGGTTTCATCTGGCAAACTGTCTAATGCAGCCAGCTTGTTTTTCCAACCGGAAACCTCATTGGGCTTTTTGTTTGCCATGTTCAATACCTTTTTGCTGTAACATTTTTTGTAATAGTGATTTAGCCTTGTTCAATTGCGATTTGGATGTGCCTTCCGAAATACCCATCAATGCCGCCACCTGCTTGTGGTTCATCCCTTCTACCTCGTACAAGTTAAAAACAGTGCGGTAACCAACTGGCAGTTGCACGATCAATTTGAATATTTCCGCAGCCGACATATTGTCCAACGCTTCTTCTTGTAAAGCAATCGTCTCCGCCGCCGATTCGGTTACGATAATAAAGGCCTTTTTTTTCCGCAGGAACATCAAACATTCATTGACCATGATCTTTTTGAGCCATGCCTCCAATGCTGTTTCACCTTGATAAGAAAAGGCCGATAAATTTTTAAAGAACTTAAAAAAACCGTCCAACATAATCTCCTCTGCATCTTCCTTGTTTTTAACATATCGCCTGCAAACCAGTTCCATTTTACCGGCCAATCGATCGAACAGGCACCGCTGCGCCGCCGGATCCCCTTGTTTGGCTTCTTTTATCAGTGCAGCTATGTCCATTTACAATCAGCGATTATGGTTGGTATAATTGTATAAATGCAGTTTACAAGAAAAAGGTTGCCTCGGGGAATGAAGAATTAAGAATGATGAATGACGAATAAGAAATCCGTGTAATAAGTGAAATTAGTAATAATTCGTGGTAAAGGGAATTGGGTATTGGGTATTGGGTATTTGAGAACTTTAATTTATGTGAAACACACTATCACTTAGAAGCTAACTAGTCAAATTTTGCACCCGTCCGACCGGGTCATCCGGGCGGGCATTTGCACATTTGCATATCTGCACATTACTGCGTTCTCCTCCATCAGCACATTATCACATTAGCTAATCAGCAAATCAGCTAATCGTCTTCACCACCGCTGCGGGTAAAAACTGCGACACATCGCCGCCATTTTTCAACACATCCCTTACCAAGGTAGAAGCCACGGAAGTGAATTGCGGCAGACAAGTGAGGAATACGGTTTCGATGTTATTGTCGAGGCTGCGGTTCATGTCGGCAATGGCTTTTTCATACTCAAAATCGTTTACGTAGCGGATGCCCCGTAAAATAAACTGCGCCCCCACATTTTTGCAGCAGTTCACCGTTAGCCCTTCATATACAATGCCTTCCACTTTGGGATTGTCTTTATAAATCTCATCGATCCATTGCAAGCGCTGCTCTTCGCTGAACATGGGCACTTTGCTGGAGTTGCGGCCAATGCCAATGATCAGTTTGTCAAACAGCGGCAAGGCCCTATCGATGATATCGGTATGCCCCAAGGTCACAGGGTCGAATGTTCCGGGAAAAAGACAGATCCGTTGCATGTGTAACTGTTTTTTTGTTCGATTGTTTAATGTTCTTTTGTTAGAGGTTTTATAACCGTTAACATGTTGACAGTTGACGGTTGACAGATGACAGCCCTTCAAATTCGCTAAAGCCCTCAAAAATCAGATACACTAACAATTTGAAGAAATTAGCACATTATCAAATTAGCTAATCAGCTAATTACCTCTCCCTGCCAGCAAATACAGCACCGCCATCCTTACCGCTACCCCGTTCTCTACCTGCTGCAAGATAATGGATTCGTTGCCATCTGCCACATCGCTGTCGATTTCCACGCCGCGGTTGATGGGACCGGGGTGCATGATAACGATTTCCTTACCCAGACTGTCGAGTATTTTCCGGCTAACACCGTATGCCAGATTGTATTCCCGCAAAGAAGAGAACAGCACTTGGTTTTGCCGCTCCAATTGTATGCGCAGCACATTGGCCACATCGCACCATTGCAGGGCTTTTTGCAGGTTGTATTCCACTTTTACGCCCAAGGCTTCGGCTATGTATTTGGGTATCAAGGTCGGCGGCCCGGCCACCATTACTTCGGCGCCCATTTTGGTCAATAGATAAATATTGCTCAACGCTACCCTAGAGTGCATGATATCACCCACCAGCACCACTTTTTTACCCGCCAGTCCGCCGGTTTTCTCTTGGATGGAAAACGCATCCAATAGGGCCTGCGTGGGGTGCTCGTTGATGCCGTCGCCCGCATTCACGATCGCCGCAGAAATATGTTTGGCCAAAAAATGCGGTGCCCCACTGGCGCTGTGCCGCATCACCACCATATCCACTTTCATGCTGAGGATATTGTTGACGGTATCCAACAGGGTTTCGCCCTTGGACACCGAGGATGAACTGGTGGTAAAATTGATGGTATCTGCACCCAGCCGCTTTTCTGCCAACTCAAAAGAGATGCGGGTGCGGGTGGAGTTTTCGTAAAACAGGTTCACTATCGTCACGTCCCGCAGCGATGGTACTTTCTTTACCGGACGTTGCAAAACTTCCTTGAATTGTGCTGCCGTACTTAAAATAAGGGAAATATCGTTACTGTTGAGGTCTTTAATGCCGAGTAAATGTGGAGTGGATAGTTGCATTAAAAGGCGAAGCTAGGGGAAAATTAGCTAATTAGCAAATTTGCTGATTAGCTGATTCCTTCAATCCCAAAAGCTATGCTTCTAATAGAAGATACTTACCAGTTGCAGGCTGCCCCCATCAGCACATTATCCCATTAGCTAATCAGCACATTAATACAACACCACCTCCTCCCTTTCCCACTCTACTTTTACCTTTTGGCTGGTAATGGTATCAATGGCTTTGCCGCAATAATCCGGCTGTATGGGCAGTTCCCGGTTAAAAAGGCGGTTCACCAGTACACAAAGCTCCACTTTGCGGGGGCGGCCGAAATCTTGCAGGGCATCCAAGGCGGCACGGATGGTGCGACCGGTGTACAGCACATCGTCAATCAGTACCACCCTTTTGCCCTCGATGCTAAAGGGGATATCCGTTTGGTTGGCCATATGGAGTTCGCTGCGCACATCGTCGCGGTAAAAAGTAATGTCGAGCTTTCCGTACTGCACGGGGGTATCCGGACAAAGCAAGCGCAGTTGCTCCACCATTTTATCGCTCACCTTCACGCCACGGGGCTGTAGGCCGATGAACACCGTTTCGGCCGGGGTGCCCTCGCTTTCCAGCAGTTGATGTGCCAGCCTGCGGATGGTGAGTTGTAGTTGTTGTTTATCTAAAATCGTCTTCAATGATATGCTTTTGATAGGCGAATTTATTGGTTATTGGGCAAAACCTCACAGGTTTGTTAAAGTTTTTGACCCTGACTGCCGTTAGCAGGCGTGCCAAGGGGTTTATGATGGTTGCCAAAGGGTTTTTGATGCGTGCGCAGGCATTTATGATGCGTGCGCAAGAGTTTATGAAGCGTGCGCAGGCATTTATGAAGCGTGACTGCCGTCAAGGCAGGCGTGCCAAGCCGTTAATGTAGGCTGACTGCCGTCAAAGCAGGCCCGCCAAGGTGTTTATAAGCCTTGCCATGCAAATTTGGAGCCTAGGCCGAGGAAAAGAGGGTACGTTTTGTGGGTTGATTGATTGTGTTTTGTTTATCCGGAGTCGGAGACATCCGGACAGCGGCGAAGCACTTAGCGAAGAGCGGCGGGAAGTGTAAAACAGATTAATACCCTGGTCGGTGTCCCACCGAACGGAATGTTGAGGCTATTACTTGCTCTTGTGCTTACAGGTGAAGTTCTGAAAAACCCCATCAGGCTTATGCAGTTGTATCATAATCCCGTTCGGTGGGACACCGACCAAGGAGGTAAGAGTGATGAGAAACTGAGCGGGGTGGACAAGTGGCAGGGTAAATGATTTTTAACGATGGTATTTGCAGGGGTTTTGTTAAGTTTGTAGTAGATACAGTCGTTTGTAAGCGTTTACAAATGCTTACAAACCTTTATCACCGGGTATTGGCGAAATAGGTTTGTGTTGATAATCAATTAAATAACATTAAGAAGGCGCGTATCTTTGTAGATTCGGTATAGGCGTACAGAGAATGCGATTTTAAAACAATCTTTCCTTATATAAACTTAAATTAATTTACTCATTGCTTATACAAAATTAGGTTCGAAAACCTAAATCAAAATGATAAAAAAGTTTTTTTATACCCCTCCCAAAATTTTTATAAGTTACCGACGACAGGATAGTAGTGGCCATACTGGTAGAATGTTTGATGACCTGGTGACAGCTTTTGGAAAAAGCGCTGTGACTATGGATGTAGATAAAATACAAGGTGGCGAAAACTATATAAAAATTATAGAAGATGAAATAAAATCGGCAAAAGTGTTGCTTGTTGTTATTGGTAATGAATGGCTTACTATTGGTGAAAATGGGCAAAGGCGGCTGGACAATCCACAAGACCTTGTAAGAAGAGAAATACTAATTGCTTTGGCGGCTAAAATTACCATCATACCTGTTTTGGTACAAGGCACAAAAATGCCGGGAGGAAGGGATTTACCGGATGACCTGAAGCCTCTTGCAGATATTCATGCTATCGACTTAAGCGATACACGATGGCAATATGATATAACCAAACTTGTTTCTACAATTAGGAAAAAACAGAGCAATATTATTTTATGGAAAATGGCAATAACGGCAATAATATTGGCATTGTTTGTTGTTGTGGGATTCAAATTCTTGAAAAACTACAATTCGGATATCAGTAAGATAACTACCAATACAGATAGTATCCAAAAGAAATTATTGTCTCCATTGTTCCCGCTCGAGATGGCGGTTACAATGCATTTTAAGATTAGCGAAATGCGTTCTGAGCAACAAATAGGATTTTGGAATTTGCAAAAAATATCTGAAGCTGGGGGATTTGAAGAAGGGTCTTTGAGTTATGCAGATAATCTTAAGAAGAAGGTTTCAAGATTAACGCTTACGAATATGTTTGCATCAGGGTCTAGATCAAAAGGTGATACTTTGAGTGATATCTTTTCACTATTTGAACCAGGAATGGTTTTCACTTTTAAAAAAAATGTTCCAGATACAACTCAAAAGAACGGGAACTCTCTTGTTATTCGTTTTTCACGAAGGGTAAATAATACAGATATAGCTCATAAATCATATTGCATATTTGATTTCGCTGATTCAACAGGCTATATTCAATTAACTATTTCGCCGGTAATGAACGCAACAAATAACGGTAATTTTGAGAGCTTGTACGACTTAGCAAATACAACGGTTGATATTCAGACTTTCCTCGGCAGAAGGCTAGACACCCTATTTTCTATTGAGGACGTAAGGCTAAGCACATCTATTTTTAAAGACGTTCGTTTGAGATTAAAAAAAGAAGAAAAAACACCTACAGGCTACCAACACAAAATTACGGATAAGGAATTGGGGTTGCAATAAACCTCAACGGGATAGCCCGGCAGCCAAGAAGGATTTGGCAAAAGCAGGGCATAACCAAGTAATTTCATCATTGCGTACAATATTTATCAGTGGCTATTGGGTGGACATATTCTAATTCACTTTTTCGTTAACTTTATTATCAAGCAACAAATTGGGGTTGACTGGTGGGCAGAAGTAATCCTAATACCCCACCTTCGTAAAGCTCCAAAACGCTCATAGCATATCATTCTCTTTATATAAAATACCAAATAAAAAAAGAGCAAAGTATCACTACCCTGCCCCTTACTATTTTACAAACAAATTGTATCATTCAAAAGTAGTCCCTCCGGTCAGTTGCTTGTTATCTATCATCCTGCCTACAACAAAGAACCTGTCATCTGTCACCTGCCAACTGTCAACCACGTTTACTTTTCCTGCAAAAACGCATACCTATAATCCGTAGGCGGGTTAAAGGTTTCCTTGATGGTCCTAGCGCTCAACCAACGGTACAAGTTCAGCAAAGAACCCGCCTTGTCATTGGTACCGCTGGCCCTGGCACCACCAAATGGCTGCTGACCTACTACCGCACCCGTGGGCTTATCGTTGATGTAAAAATTACCGGCACTGTTGCGGAGCTTATTGGTAGCCAGTTCTACGGCGTAACGGTCCTGCGCAATAATGGCGCCCGTTAACGCATAGGCAGAAGTGGTATCCACCAACTTGAGGGCATCCTCAAACTTATCGGCATCGTACACATACAAAGTAAGCACGGGGCCAAACAGTTCTTCGCACATCGTTACATAGCGGGGTTCTTCGGCTTCAATTACCGTAGGCTCAATAAAGAAGCCATCGGTTTTGTCGCACTTACCGCCCACCAGTATTTTAGCACCGGAACCTTTCTTACGAGCGCCTTTGATATAGCCTTCCAACTTGTCAAAACTCTTTTCGTCAATTACCGCATTCACAAAATTGGTAAAATCTTCCACCGTGCCCATTTTCATGGTCTTGATTTCGGCCACCAATTTCTTTTTTACTTCTGCCGCAATATTAGAGGGGATATAAGCCCTTGAAGCAGCGGAGCATTTCTGCCCTTGGTACTCAAAAGCGCCACGGGCCAGTGCCGCCACCACCACATCGGGGTTGGCCGATTTGTGGGCAATTACAAAGTCCTTACCGCCTGTTTCGCCCACAATGCGGGGATAGCTTTTGTACATGCCCATGTTTTTACCAATGGTTTCCCACATATTGTTGAACACACCCGTGCTACCGGTAAAGTGTACACCTGCAAAATCGGGGTGGTTAAAACATACTTGGCCGATGGTAGGCCCATCTACATAAATCAAATTAATTACACCGTCGGGCAGGCCCGCTTCTTGCATAATGCGCATGAACATTTGGGCGCTGTACACCTGTGTGTTGGCGGGCTTCCATACCACCACATTGCCGCACATGGCCGCACTGGTGGGCAGGTTGCCGCCAATGGCCGTAAAGTTGAAGGGCGTAATGGCCAGTACAAACCCTTCCAGCGGACGGTACTCCATGCGGTTGTACATGCCTGCGCCGCTGATGGGCTGTTGGCGGTATATTTCGCTTAAAAAATGTACGTTGAATCGGAGAAAATCAATGATTTCGCAGGCTGCATCAATCTCTGCCTGAAAAGCATTTTTGCTTTGGCCCAGCATGGTGGTGCCATTCATGTAGGGCCTATACTTGGTGGCAATCAAATCGGCTGCCTTTAAAAAGATATTCGCCCGGTTTTCCCAGCTCATGGCAGCCCATTTGTCTTTGGCCTTTAAAGCGGCCGCTATAGCTTTTTTTACATGGCTTGCGTCGCCTGCGCTGAAATGGCCCAATAGGTGCTTACGCTCGTGCGGGGGGCGCATTTCCACTTTTTTATCGGTGCGCACTTCCTCGCCGCCAATATACATCGGCACATCTATTTTTTCGCTTTTCAGCTTGGCCAATGTGGCTTTCAAGGTCTTTTTTTCGGCGCTGCCGGGACCATAGTTCAATACCGGTTCGTTGATCGGTAAGGGGTAATAAAAATCGCCGTATTGCATAAATTATTTTTTTGGAAGTGCAAAGGTAGCCCATATAATTGGTATAAAAAATGCCCTATTATAGAGCTATTGTGTGGACACATTTTTGATATTGTTGAATAATACCGACGCCACTTATTAAATAGTCCAATCATTTCTGAGCTAACCCAAAGTGGGTCGGCATTATACCACAAACAGTTAGACTAATTCATATGTGTAATTGGTATAACTAAATGATTTAATATCATTTCCATATTTAACTCGCTAGTCCCTACTTGCCTCCAGGGCCGGCGGGCCCCGTTCCTGGCTCCACGCTGCTTTTCGCCTTTTAATTGGGGCCCCTTCCCCCAATTAATCCCGTCTTGCGACGGGACCAGCCGAAAAGATGCGTGTCGCTCAGGAACTGATGGAAGAGTGGCCTCTTTTTAGATTGTTAAACTAAAGAGCTTGGTAATGCCTTTGCAACTTTACCCACATTTCAATAATATTATAGCCTTTGAATGACTGTTGCAGAGCAGCATTTAAAAGATGTGTCCACACGATATATTATAAAGGCACTTACCCGTTGCCACTCAATTGACTTTGTCGATGGTATAATTTACCCTAGCATTGTAAATACGCAGGTTTCCATTGTTTTCCCTGGTAAAAAGACGGATATAATATGATTTTAAGTTGCTCACCACCACGCTTAATCCGCTTACCGTTATAAAGGTATCGCCCGGTGTGGCCGTTGTGCCGGTGCCTGGCACTGAAGCAATGGTGCTATTGGCCGCCCCATTGATTTCTACCAAGCCGGCACTTACTTCATAAGTGGCCGAATTGTCCCGTACCCAAAGCGTAAGCCCTGTTACAATAGCACCGGCAGGTAAATAAACGGGCGCATCAATGTAGGCGTCAACCGTGTTCACCCCTCCCTCTATCCATAAACCATTACTGATGGAAGTAAGGCCGATACCGGCGGTATTAACGCCATCTCGTTTGGTTAGGCTAAAAGCATTGAAGGGAATATTGAGCGTTTGCGATTTGGGCGCACCGTACAAGTAGTCGTTGGCAGCCGGTATGGTGATATCGCCCGCAATGGTAGTCGCCCCGCCGATGGCCGCAGTGCCCGCAATGGCAAGCGTTCCATTTACATCCAGTTTGGCGGCTGGTGCCGTTTTGCCAATGCCCACATTGCCCAGGGTATCAACCACCATCCTCGTATTGGCGGCACTAAATGAACCGCCATAAGCAAATGCCAAGGGCGCTGATTCGTTTAGCCCCATTATCCATTGCCGGGTGGCGGGCAGGGAGCGGTTTTTGAACGACAGGGCTGCTTCCCCGGCCGCTACAGCGGTATTTTCTACCACAATGCCTGATGCCCAGCCCCCATCGGCGGCATCGTTATTGGCAACATGCAACTTGTAGGCCGGTGCGATGGTGCCAATACCCACATTTACGTCGCTGGTGGCCCCATTAAAACCCGATACAGAACCCAGTACCATGGCATTGCTGTTTTCTACAATGGCATAGGCACCCAATGCGGTGGTATTGGATAAATTGCTCAACCCATTGGTGGCGTTATGCCCAATGGCCACATTGTCGTTGCCGGTGGTATTGGTGCGCAAGGCGGTGTAACCAATGCCCACATTGTACTGCCCTACGGTGTTAAAGTTCATGGCGGCCGTGCCGATGGCCACATTGCTATGGCCCGCATTGTTGAACGAAAGGGTTTGAAAACCCAAGGAAACATTGCCATAGCCGGTAAGGTTGCTGCGCATGTTTTCAAAACCCAACGACACATTGTTACTACCTGTGGTGGTATTGTACAGGGCATCTTCACCGATGGCTATATTGCTTTCGCCCGTTGTGTTTTGCCGCAGTGTAAAGGGGCCAATAGCCACATTGCTAAATCCTGTATTATTGGCAAACAAAGCCTCGTTGCCAATGGCGGTATTATTGTCTCCATTGTTGGTGTACAAGGCCCGGTGGCCCAAGGCCGTATTATGGTCGCCAGTGGTATTGAGCTTTAGCGCCCTGGTGCCAAAGCCAATATTAAAACTGCCGGTGCTGGTATTGAGCAAGGTAGAGTCGCCAATGGATACGTTGTTGCGGCCGTTGGAAGTAGTGGTGGGCACAATCCTGGCCCCGGCACTATCGCCGATGCAGTAATTGCCCAAGTTGGCATCCCAGCGGCCCATCCAAAAATTGTTTTGCCTAAAGCTAATGGGCACATTGTCGGTATTGCCCAAAAAATGCAGGGCCGCATTGGTTCCGCTGTTGCCCGTAATATTCCAACCCGAACCGGAGCCGCCGCCGCCCAACAGTACCCATGCCGGTAAAGCAGGCGTGCCTTGATTATAGTAAAAGCCCGCTGTGGCATCTGTTTGATAAACCAACAAACCGGTTGCCGGCGTTGGTATCAATGCCAATTGGGCCGCCGTCATGCGTGGCAATAAAAGGCCCTTGTTGGTAGATGTGAGTTCCAGCAGCGCACTGGCGTTGGGCGTGCTGGTACCAATGCCTACATTTTGCTGGGCCTTGGCTATTGAAAAAACCAGTAACCAAGCGGCCATTATCAATCCCTTTTTCATACCTGATTATTTTTTTGCTGTTATTACGGTTGTAAAAATCCAGTATAAACAGGTAGGTTTTATCCACCAAAAGGATGAAAGTTTACTTGATCACCAGCTCCCTGATACGGGCAATGGCACTGGTACGTGAAATTACATCCAGTTTAAGGTAAATATTACGGATATGGGTTTTTACGGTGCTTACGGCTATAAAAGAAAGTTCGGCGATTTGCTTGGTGGTGTGACCATCAAATATGCGTTGCAATATTTCGTATTCCCTATCGCTTAGGCCAACTAGGAGGCTTTGGTTGATTTTGTCCAAACCCGGTAGCAAAAAACTATCCTTCATCTTACGCCCATGGTTCAGCAAGGCCAAGTGCAGGGTGGCAAACAGGTTTTTTTCGGTAAAAGGCTTTACCACATAGCCATAGGGTTCGGTATGCTGGGCCATGGCCAAGGTAACCTTATCGCTGTAGGCGGTGAGATATACGAAAGGGATGCGGTATTTTTGGTTGATGATTTCCGCTATACGAATGCCCTCCTCGCCGTTTTTGAGGTTGATGTCCAACAGGGCCAAATCGGGTGTATTGTATTGCAACTCTTCCAATGCCGCTTTTTCATTATACACAACGGCCGATATCTTAAAATCAATATTGCTCAATGCTGTGGCAATGTCTTCGGCCACCATCGGTTCGTCTTCTACAATCAAAATATTGATTTCGCTCATGGTGTTGAATTGGGTTCGTATGGGATGGTGATAGATACCGTGGTGCCTTCTTGCACATCGAATGTGATATTTCCTTGCAGTTTTTCGGCAAAGGCATTGATCATGCGGTAACCAAAAGAATGCCCGTTTTTGCCGGTTGCTGTTGGTGCCATCCCAATACCATTATCGGCCACCCGCAACAAAAAACCGCCGTTGCTGCCATGGTGCACAAAAGTTACCCGAATGGTTCCTTGTGTACGGCCGATAAAGGCGTACTTATAAGCATTGGTTGCTAGTTCGTTGATGATAAGGCCCACAGGCACTACCGTGTCAATGTCCAGTTCCACATCATCCACGTTCAGCGACACTTCCACGGCTAGTCCTTCTTTCGCATAAGTATCATCCAGATGGCTCATCAGTTCGGTGATGTAATCTTTTATTTTGATGGAGGTAAGGTTGCTGGACTCCCTGTACAAAAACTGGTGTATCAGCGACATGGATTGCACCCTGTTCCTACCGGCCTGCACGGCTGAATAGGCTTTTTCATCGCTGATATAATGCGATTGCAGGTTGAGCAAACTGGTTACCACTTGCAGGTTGTTTTTTACCCGGTGGTGGATTTCCTTCATCAGTACTTCTTTTTCTTGTAAGGCTGCTTCAATGAGGGCTTTTTGTTTCGCCAGCAACAGGTTTTTCTTTCTGTTGTTGGCATAGGCCACCAATACGGTTCCGGCCAAAACCAATAGCACCAATGAGGCAATAATGTACATGTTCCGTTGCCGCTTGTTTTGCTGGGCGGTTGCTTCCGTTGTTTTTACCTGCGTGGTAAGATTGCCGATTTGCTGCTGCTGCTTTTCTTTATCATAAACGGCATTCATTTCGTTTATCTGCCGCAGGTTTTCTTCGTTTAGCAAACTGTCTTGTTGTTCATGATAATAATTGCTGTACAGGTAAGCATTGGGGTAATCTTTTTTGGCCTCGTAACAGGCCGCTGCCAGTTTGTAAAAAGTGGCCACGGCTTCCCTATCGTTGTATTGCTTGGCATAGCTAAGGCCAGTGCTTATCCAGTAAAGGGCGGTATCGGGCCGGGCCTGTGCCAGTGCAATCATGCCCAGCCCTTGGTGGCAGTTGATAAATGAGGCTTGCTCTTCTGCTTTGTTCAAGTTGGGCAATACTTCCTGCATTATTTTTTTAGCCTCGGCATATCGGCCTAGCCCTTGCAGCGCATTGGCATAATTTATTTTCCCTTCGTGTATGTCTTGCGGTACAAAGGCTTCTTTTATCACCAGTTGGGCATACAATAGGGCACTATCGTATTGCTTCATGTATTGGTAACAGGCCCCAATGTTGATGTAAGAATTCACAATGCCCTGTTGATTGTTGAGTACCTGCTTTATTTGTAAAGACAATTGGTTGTACCGCAATGCATTGGCGTAATCCTTTCTGGCCCTATACACCAAGGCAATATTATTGTAAGATTGGGCAATGAATTTCTTTTCTCCATATCCTTCCCGCAGCTTTAAAGCAGTAAAGTGGTTGCGGATGGCAAGTTCGTAATTGCCTGCCGCATAATAGGCATTGGCAATATCGGTTAATATATTGGCTTGGGATGGGTGAAAGTTATTGTTTACAGCTATGCCCAAGGCTTTGTTTAAGAAAAAAAGGGCGCTGTCGGTTTTGCCCTTGATATCGTAAGAAATACCAATATTTTTGAGGGCCCTTGCCTGCTGACGTATGTTGTTTGCCTGCTTGGCCAATTGCAGGGCTTGATGAGCCAGTACAATGGAAGAGTCCACATTGTAATCGAACATGAAAAAAGCCAGTTCATTCAGGGCATCGCTACGCACCGAGTCGTGTGCAGGGCTACGCAACAATTGTAGCAGCGAATCTTTTTCTGAAACTTGCGCACGGGTGTACACACAACCCAAAAGGATGACGCATAGCAGTATCGTAGCTTTGAGTTTCAAGCAGGCATTTGTTTATTTTATCAAAAGTAAGTGGAATTTACGCTGCCTGCCTCGTTCTTTTGGATGATTT
Source organism: Chitinophaga pinensis (assembly GCA_943373145.1). Taxonomy (GTDB): domain Bacteria; phylum Bacteroidota; class Bacteroidia; order Chitinophagales; family Chitinophagaceae; genus Ferruginibacter; species Ferruginibacter pinensis_H. Next base: position 403,515 of record CALSBI010000003.1, on the reverse strand, counting down.
ATGGGGATTTACTTTTGGACAGAGTGGAAAACTACAGGCTTATTTCAATACCTGCCTGTTACCGGTAAAGGATAATAAAAATTGCCAAATCGCATAATCAATCGTTTATATTGATCAAAAGTTCAAATAAATGTACTCCTAATCCAGCTTCAAGTGCTGTAACAAAACTCAGTTGCTCGGGGTGTTTTTTAAAATAAATTATAATTGCTTCGCTATCGTACCCTGCATCATTAAAAGTACTTTGAAGCAATGCCAAATGTGTTGCACGTTGTCCGGACAAAGCAGGATGATTCAAGTTTAAAAAATCAATAAAGGCTCTTGCCTCAGTATCATTTTCATCCAACTCATAAAATACATTCTCCCTAAATCCAATCCTTTCACTTACAGCCACCGCATTATGAAAGAATAAACTTTCTAAAAAAGATGCTCCTCTATATTTTTCATCCTGTTTGTAAAGATTGGCATTTCTTAATACAGCATAATAGTTATAATAATCATCCGCATATTTCTTTGTCGCATCTAAATGTTCCACTTCTACAGCGTCCATCGGTTGCAAATACTTTTCTGTGTAGGCACAATACCCCTTCTGTTCGGCCATCAGCATTTTTTTTAGCCGCTCATTGTTTTTTGAGGAATTTTCCCGGTACATAACCCCCTCAGTCAGTATTACAGACGCTTTACTTTTCGACAGGAATTTCATACAGGTTAAACTTATACAGGGTTGCAATCTGGTTTATTTCTTCAACGAGTTCCTCTTTTTCACGCATGTCAGTGGAGCGTATTAACTTCTTTTTCAACTCAACATACTTTTCCCACATTTTTTGCCCTTCAGCACTCATCAAGTTTATCAGTCCAAAATCCTCCGTTAACAAATCATTAGGGTCGTCCCCAACTGGAGCTGTCCCTTTTTGAGCTATTACACTTCCATCGTCTTTCCAATCTAAAATCACCCGTTCATAGGGTTCAAACTGTGCTGCAAAAAGCGGATTATGCGTAGCAAATATCATTTGGGTATGGTTTTCGCCTCTTTTATCGGTGGTGATTTGCTTGTAAATATGTAAAAGTTCCATTACAAAGCTGGGAAAAAGACTGTTATCCGGCTCATCCACCAGCAAAATACCTCTATCAACTTCCCGGTTAAAGTACATGGCAAAAATATGGCCTACCCTGAAAATGTAATCCCTTATACCGGAACTCAATTGACTATACGGAACCACTTTATCGGTTCCCTTGAGACAGATGTAAGCACGCAGATTTTCGTTAAGCTGTACGGGGTTTTTGGCTACTTTATAATTAAAAAATAAACCTGCTTTATCCAATATTTTATCCCATAAGGTCGCCAATCCTTCTAAAACACTCGGGTTTTTGCTATTAAATTCTTTTATTAAATCGGCTTTAATGCGCTGCATATTTATATCCGTTTCTTCAAATGCATTGCGGTCATCTTCCCTCTTTTTAATATTGTAAACCAGCAGTTTCCAAAAATCATTAACTGTATCAGGGCTAATTATGGCATCGCTAGGCAGATTATTAAATAACTTGATGGCCTCATTCACATTCGTTTTTGGCACATCATCTATAGTAGAATAACCATTACTTTCACCCTCATGAGAGGAAAAAAGTTGAAAAAAAGGACTTCTTTCAATTGACTCGATGAAGGACAGCCTCTCATCCAAAATATTAGGGTTATCGTCTACGCCTAATAGGTTGAAGAACTTAGTACAATCGGAAAGTGACTTAAGGCTTGAAAAAATTTCATCATTAATCAACTCTGAATCACTTTCGCCTGAAATAAAGTAGTCTTTGAGAAGGAACCCATCAGTGAAGAAATAGTAATACTTGTTTTTAAAAGAAAAAACTACAGCTAACATTCCTACTTGACTGCCAAAAAAGTTGAATAAAGTACGATCTCCGTACTTTAATACGTCCAACAAATCATCGAATAAACGCAACAATGTCGTTTTCCCCGTCCCATTACTCCCAATCAAGCAAATCTTATCCAATGGCTCCCCTGTTTCAGGGTGTGTAAAGTCCAATATTACATCCTGAAACTGTTGATAGCCTTTAATATAGATTTTACATATTTTCATAATCCTATTGCCATCTTAAAGATAATCAAGTATTTGAAAATCAACTACCCAGTTAATAGATTTTGTAACGATAATGCCCCACCAACTCGAAAAAATTAGCTAATCAGCATATCATCACATTAGCTAATTAATTGGCCTCATTATCCTTCTCGCTCATCAAATACGCCTTCACAAACCCATCCAACTCCCCGTCCATTACCGGTTGTACATTGCCGGTTTCAAAATCGGTACGGTGGTCCTTGATCATTTTATATGGATGGAACACATAGCTGCGTATCTGGCTGCCCCACTCGATTTTCTTTTTATTGGCATTGGCCGCATCCTTTAGTGCATTGCGTTTTTGTATCTCTATTTCGTACAAGCGGCTTTTCAGCATCTGCATGGCCAGCTCCCGGTTGCCCAATTGGCTACGGTCTTGCTGGCACACCACCACAATACCGGTGGGTATATGCGTCAACTGTACCTTGGTTTCCACCTTGTTCACGTTTTGGCCGCCAGCGCCGCCACTGCGGGAGGTTTCCATCTTTACATCGGCAGGGTTGATATCAATGGTAATGGTATCATCCACCAAAGGATATACGTTGACTGATGCAAAAGAAGTATGCCGCCGGGCATTGCTATCGAAAGGTGAAATGCGCACTAAGCGGTGAACACCGCTCTCTGACTTTAAAAAGCCATAGGCAAAATCACCCTCAAACTGGTAGGTACAGGTTTTGATGCCTGCGCCATCGCCGTCCTGCCAATCCATTTCGGTTACTTTCCAGCCCTGCTTTTCGCCGTACATGCGGTACATCCTTGCCAAAATCATGGCCCAGTCCTGGCTTTCGGTACCGCCAGCGCCCGAGTTGATCTGCAGCACAGCGGGCAGTTCGTCCTCCGGCTCGTTGAGCGTGCTTTTGAACTCGGCTTCCTCAATGCGTTCGAGGCCCTTGTCGTAAGCTTCTTTTACCTCCTCTTCGGTGGTTTCGCCTTCTTTCCAAAAGTCGAAGAGCACGGCAAAATCCTCCACGGCCGTATCCACGGCATGGTACAGGTTTACCCAGTATTCATTTACTTTAATTTCTTTCAGGATGCCGGTGGCACGCTGATTGTCGTCCCAGAAGCCGGGCGACAGGGATAGTTGCTTGTCGTTGTTTATTTTGGCCGTTCTGTTCTCGACGTCAAAGAAACCTCCTCAGGACAAGAACACGGTCCCTCATATCTTTAAGATATTCTGTTGTCATAATGGTCGCAAAGGTAGGGGTTTTGGGGGAATTAGGGATTGGGAATTGGGTATTGGGAATTGGGTATTGGGGATTAGGTATTGGGCTGCGCAGGGCGTGGTGTTTGGGGCAAGACCTTCCAAATGTGGAATTAGGAATGTGGAATTGCGAATTTGGAATGACCCCGGTTTATTCATAATGCGGGTAATCCCAAAACATCCTTGAAGTAAATGTAACCGGCTTTTTTCCATCGTCTATGGTCCATTGTCCATGGACCAATCCGTGTAATTAGTGTAATTCGTATTAATCCGTGACCAAGGCAATCCGTGTAACCTGACTGCCGTCAGGCAGGTCTGTGCAATCGGTCTTAATTCGTGGTAAGGAAATCGGGAATTGTACTGCGGGTCACTGAGTCACATCATTCGTCATTCCACATTCGCCACTCATCATTCAAAAAATCCCTACCTTCGCAAAAATTGTACAACCATACAATATAGCAAAACCATACAAACAGTACTCGCTTCCAACCTCGATTTGCTCAATCATCGAAGTTAAGTAAGCCATGCCTCCCTGCTGGGAGTCCACCTCCACCTGTCCAATATTTTCAACATTTTATAATACTTATAATACCAATTATATGCATGCAACAATAGAGCTGTCTGCCAGTACGCAATACTATTTAGACCTAGAAGAAAAATATGGCGCCCACAACTATCACCCACTGCCCGTTGTGCTCAACAAAGGACAGGGCGTTTTTGTGTGGGATGTAGATGGCAACCGTTATTACGATTTTTTGAGCGGTTACTCTGCCGTGAACCAAGGCCATTGCCATCCCAGCATTATTGCCGCCCTTACGGAGCAGGCGCAGCACCTCACCCTTACAAGTAGGGCTTTTCATAGCAACCTACTGGGCGAATACGAAAAATACATTACCGAATACTTTGGGTACGATAAGGTACTGCCCATGAACACGGGTGTTGAAGGTGGCGAAACGGCCATTAAACTGGCCCGCCGTTGGGGCTATACCGTTAAAGGCATTCCCGATAACCAAGCCAAGATTGTATTTGCCGCTGGTAATTTTTGGGGCCGTACCATGGCCGCCATCAGCAGCAGTACCGATCCCAGCAGTTACGCCAATTTCGGGCCCTTTATGCCCGGCTTTGAAGTGGTGCCCTACAATGATTTGCCCGCTTTGGAAAAAACCTTGCAAGACCCCAATGTGGCCGCCTTTATGTTTGAACCCATACAGGGTGAAGCAGGCGTGGTGGTGCCCGATGCGGGGTACCTAACGGGTATACGCAATCTCTGTACCCAATACAATGTGTTGATGATTGCAGATGAGATACAAACCGGCTTGGCCCGTACCGGCAAAATGCTGGCCTGCGACCATGAAGGTGTGCGGCCCGACATTTTGATATTGGGCAAGGCCCTCAGTGGCGGTGTACTCCCCGTAAGTGCCGTACTGGCCGATGATGCGGTGATGATGACCATTAAACCCGGCGAGCATGGCAGCACATATGGCGGTAACCCCTTGGCCTGCGCCGTGGCCATGGCAGCGCTGGAAGTATTGAAAAATGAGCAGATGGCCGATAATGCCGAAGCCATGGGCCAATTGTTGCGGCAGGAGCTGCGCAACCTCCAATCGCCCTTTATCGCCAGCGTGCGGGGCAAGGGCCTGCTCAATGCCATTGTGATAGCGCATAGCAACCCCGAAGCCGCTTGGGAACTTTGCCTGGCTTTGAAGGAAAACGGGCTACTGGCCAAACCCACCCACGGCGACAAAATCAGGTTTGCGCCACCGCTTTGCATTACAGCCGAACAGGTACACGAGTGTGTGGAAATCATCAAAAAGAGTATGGAAGTTTTACGATAGCTTTAGTCAAAATCAGGTAGAAATACCTGATTTTGCATTTTGCGAATATTTAAGCGGAAAAAAAATGCCAAATCATTTAAATAAAACCTAATTTGTTGCGTAATTAAATTTTTCAAACCTTAAACTTTTTTATTTTATGGAAGGAACTATTGCAGAAATACGCATGTTTGCAGGAACTTTTGCACCCAGGACCTGGTTGTTTTGCAACGGCCAAACCATGAGCATTGCTCAAAACACGGCTATGTTTTCGCTATTGGGCACTACCTATGGCGGCAATGGCCAAACAACTTTCGGTATCCCCGATTTCCGCGGCCGTGTAGCCGTAGGTACCGGTACAGGCCCCGGCTTGCCCAACGTAACTTTGGGTGAAATGTCAGGCACCCCTACTACCACCCTTACTTCTGCACAAATGCCAGCACACAACCACCAAGTAGTGGGTAACATTACGCCAAGGGCTAATCTTGATATTGGCACTTTGGATAGCCCCGAGAGTGCTTTCCCCGCAGGCTCTAACAGCAAGCCGTATAGTTCAACAGCAGATTCTACTATGCAGCCCATTGCGATTAACTTGCCAACCACGGTTGCTGGTAATAGCCAACCCATCAGCATCATGCAACCTTACTTGGGTATGAACTATATTATCTGCCAGTTTGGTATTTTCCCGTCAAGGAACTAATGTTCCCATTTATTAACAATTAAACACATTATTATTATGGAAGGAACAATAGCGGAAATACGCATGTTTGCGGGCAATTTCAACCCTCGGGGTTGGCTTTTTTGCAACGGAGCATTGTTATCCATTGCGCAAAATACAGCATTTTTTTCACTGCTTGGCACTACCTACGGGGGCGATGGCCAAGTTACCTTTGCTGTTCCCGACTTGAGGGGACGGGTGGCAGTTGGTGCCCAGTTTAGCCAAGGGCCCGGCTTGCCCGCTGTTCAACTGGGCGAAATGGCAGGTACCAATAATGTTACATTATTGTCCATCAATTTACCGGCGCATAACCACCAAGTGGTAGGCAATGTTACACCTAGGGCAAGTATCGATTTAGGCTTATCGGATAGCCCCGAAAATGCTTTCCCTGCAGGCTCAAATACAAAGCCATATAGCGCTACGGCCGATACTAACATGCAGCCGATACCGGTAAGTTTACCAACCACCATTTCAGGCAGCAATTCGCCCGTGGGCATCATGCAGCCATACTTAGGCATGAATTATATCATCTGTTCAGAAGGTATTTACCCCAGCAGGAACTAAGCAAAGGCTGATATATATTTTATCCCTCTTCTGTAAAAAGAAGAGGGATATTTTTTAGTTATTACCGTTTGGGTATAATAATATAATACCAATTGAAAGTCAGTAGCGGCATTACCATCCCGATAGCTATTAGGACTGGCTATAAAAACTACCTTCCGGTATGTTTTGAAAGTCGAATTGGTATAACTTGCAATCCAAATATAAAACCGATTTTACAACTATGCTACGAATAGGTATTCTCACCCCCCGCTCTACCCTATACCCCACCATTGGCTTTGATATTATCAATGGACTGAAAGCGGGTTTTGCCCAATTTAACTTGAGTGATGTTTCTTTATTTACAGAAAACATAGGGTTTGGTACCGATGAACCGGAAATTTACACCAAAGCCGAAAAATTGATATTGGGCGATAATGTAGATGTGGTTATTGCTTGTTGTGATAGCCGCATTGCCGCCATGTTACAACCCTTGTTTGCCGCAGCAGGTAAGCTGTTGATGGTAACCAACATGGGGGCCAACCTGCCCGAAGACTGGCAGCCCCACCCCACCACCATCACCCACTCGCTGAATTTCTGTTTCAATACCAGCCTCACCGGGGCCTTGGCAGCCGCCAATGGAACCGGCGCACTGGCAGCCTCCTATTACGATGCAGGCTACAATCAGGTGTACACCATATTAACCCGCTTTCAACAAAAAGGGGGTCGCATTTTATACAATCATGTAACACATCTAAAGAACGAGCATTTTACGTTGCAACCGCTGCAACAGTTTATGGCCAGCGAAAATGGCACGCCCAACTTGCTTTGTTTGTTCTGTGCCGATATGGCCGAGCTTTTTTACAAAGCCCTTGCAGCAATACAGCAAGAACAAGCAGCCAATCTGTTTGTGTCGCCCATGATGCTGGAAGAATCCTTGGCCAGCGGCCTCAAGCAACAAGTGCTACTAAAAAATGTACAAGGCTACACCCCTTGGTTATCTACATTTACCAATGCCAACAACCAAGCCTTTGTAGGTGCTTACCAAGCTGCACAGGGCAAAAGCCCCAATATATTTGCCCTGCTGGGATGGGATACAGCCCTATTGCTGGATCGGTTTGCCACAGCATTGGCTGCGCACAACAATAATACGGCTGCTGCCATCAAAGCCATGGGCGAAGCAGCCCCATTGCCCAGTCCCCGTGGCTGGATCAAGCTAGATCCCCTTACTAATCATATATACGGGCCGGCCTATTTGGTAAAGGCCAGTAACCACTTCGAGTTAACAGTAGAAGAAAACAATAGCTTGGACATAGATGCCGAGTGGAAAAGTTTTAAGGAGGAGATAATGCTACCGTCCGCCGAAGCGTCTTCAGCCTGGCGCAATACCTATTTGTGCATTTAATACCATTTTACACAAACGAACATGTCTGATTTAAAAGCCATCATACTTTGCAATAATCCCATAGCCTTGCCCGGCATCAAAGAATTTTTGTTTTATGGCAAAGTGGGTGCCTTGGTTACAACTAGTAAAAACGCCGAAATGCAGGCCCTGCTTGCCCAATTAGCGGCAGGAACGGGTGTGCCGATTTTGCATGTAGATAAAAAAAACTTTGTTGCCGAACTAAAAAGCGCCATAGACAAATACCAAATAACGGTAGGCCTCATCATGACCTTTCCTTTTATATTGCCCAAAAACATTCTTGAACTGCCCGAAAAGGGTTTCATCAATTTCCATTATGGCCTGTTGCCCCAATGCCGCGGGCCGCAACCTATATTGTGGCATATTCTCAACAATAATCCCGAAGGGGGCATAACTTTGCACCGTTTGGATGATGGCATTGATACGGGCCCGATTGTGCTACAGGAAAAACTGCCGATTGGTGCAACGGATACCTATGGCATGTTACAATCCAAACTGGCGCATTTGGGAGCCAAATCAGCCGCTACCTTACTTAAAATACTTTCTTTTGGCAGTTTTATTCCCTCCACACCACAGGATGAAACAAAGGCCGCTTACTATAAAAACCCTACGGCGCAACAGCTTACCATCAATTGGCAAACGATGGATAGCCACCAAATCATCCGAACGGTAAATGCCTGCAACCCTTGGAACAAAGCCGCAGGCAGTAGTATCAGCAACTGGTTTTTGGGCATTACGGAAGTAGAGATTAGCAACATAGCTGCAAGTGAGACGGATAAATCCGGTACGATTATGGTAATTGATAAGGAAAATGGCCTTCTTGTAAAAACAAAGGATGATAAAATACTGAAAATTAACATCATTTATCTACAGGAAGGATTTTTAAGCGGTTGGCGTTTGGCTGAATTTGGAATAAAAGTAGGTGATTGCTTTGCTTAATCTGTTTTTTCAGAATCAGGTATTTTTACGGATATATTACCAGCTAAACTACCTTACTTTTGCAACTTATAACTTAATTGTAAATATAAACCACTTATCATGAAAATTTTCTACAAATTAACCTTTTGTCTTACCATGCTGCTATTTGCAGCAGGCCAACAGGCCCAATCACAGGTATTAATAGGTGATATTGCCTTTACAGGCGTGAACACTAGCCCAGTAGCCGGAAGCGATGATTTTACCTTTATTATTTTAAAGCCGGGTGGCCTGCCAGCTAGTTCGGTTATCAATTTTACAGACTGTGGCTGGAATAATGGTGTTGCTTGCGGCTCAGCGGGGTTTAATGCCACTTCTGGAACGTCTGAAACTGATATTAGTTGGACCTCTCCAGCCTCTTTATTGGCTTATGGAACTCAAGTGCGTATAATTGGATTAACTGCATCTGCTGGTTCAGTATCTGGCACAGCATTGAATTTATCCGCTACTGGCGATCAAATTTTTGCTTTCACAGGTGCAAGGACAACTCCTACGCTGATTGCAGGTATACACTTAAACGCAGAAACAACTACAGGTGCCGCTAATTGGGACAATGTAGCTACAACACTTTCAACCCAATCTAACCGCCCGGCTTGTTTAACCAACGGTACATATGCACTTTATTTCCCCCGCGGGGCTAATATTGAATTTGACAATGCGGCCCATAAATGTAACCTACTTATTTCTACAAATCAGGCAACTGCATTAAGCCAGGTGAATGGTGAAGCTAATTGGGACAATCAAGATGCTACAGCCTATACCTTGCCCCGCGCCTGCCCTTTACCAGCACAATTGATCAGTTTTGGTGCTAAAAACAATTTCACCAGTGTGGATGTACAATGGCAGGTAACCAACCAACAAAACCTGAGTCATTATGAAGTAGAACGCAGTTTCGACAACAAAACATTTGATAAAATCGGTACCATCTTCGCAAAACCAGGTGCTGGCAATATCAACTACAGCTATAGTGATTTCGAAAGTCTTAAAAATAATGCGGCCATCATCTACTACCGTCTTAAATCCGTTGATTTGGATGCCAAATTCAGTTACTCCGTAATTGTAAGCATCCGCAACAAAAAAGGTGCTGGCTTGGTGGTGGACAACCTAACCAATCCCGTTAAAAACAACCTGAGCTTTACATTGGCCAGCAAAAATGCGGGTACCGTACAAATACAATTGGCGGATATCAATGGCAAAATTTACGCCACACGCAGCGTACAGGTAACGGCTGGTAGCAATACCACCATCAATATGCCCGAAACCGTGGCTTTGGCACAAGGCATTTATCTCCTCAAAATCAGCAACGCAGGCGAAACCTCGGTTACCAAGTTTATCAAATAACACAATACGGTATTATAGTAAAAGCAGGTCATCCGACCTGCTTTTTTTGTACCCTCCCTGCATCAGTTCCATAAAATCGCCCTTATTTATGGGCTGTGAATTATTTTATTAGGATTTTTGCCAATTTATTATAACTTTGGCGGAACGGACTAACGCTTACGGTTGTTTCATACAACAAAAGCCTCTCGGTATCCGTTAACTGCTTGTCCCATTTTGCAAAAAATAAGCAATGGGCCGTTTTTTTTGACAGTTCCGACCGGTTTTACAATGCCGGTTATGGCTATATCAACAAAAAATAACCTTTATGACACTGCGTTGGCAACCGCAGACAATTGATTTTCCCCGGATAATCAATCTGATCCGATTTTTGCCCCTGTTGCTGATTCCATGAATACATTAACATTTAAACTGAAACTAAACCAACTTATCTTATGCAGAGAAGAAATTTTTTACGCAACGCGGCCTTTACGCTACCGGTGGCGCTGATTGCACCAGAAGCTTTATTGGCCAGTAACCAAAGCAGTGCGCAGGAAGCTGCTGTTATCCTTGTTGGTTCAGACGCCGCTACGCAACAAGTAGCTGAACGACTGGCTACCAACAAAGCCCTAGCCAACGGGCCACAAGCTACTACCCTTACACATGGGCAGGTAAAAAAAGTGGTATGCACAAAAGACGGCTTTTTGCTTACCGATGGACAGGGTAAAACCTACAGTAGCCGAAAAATAATTTTTTCCGGGGATGTATCTTTCTGCGATACAAGCGCAAAAGTGCATGTAGCCACGGGCATTGCACAAAAAATCACCCTGTCGATAAAAAAGAACGGGCATAACAGCGCCACTTGTTGGACGGCACCCGTAAATGGTGCAGACGATTTTCTGCTATCGTCTTTTACCAACAGCAAAAAGGTAGCCTTTATGTGCTTATCCTAAGCGATTAGGTAAAGCGGATCAATATTTTGGGCGCACCCGATTGTAGGGTGCGCCTATTTTATGTACTACCTGCTTCAATATTGGGGGAAATAAACCACAGATCCTATTCTTGCAAAAAACATCGTTGGCCCTATGCTCCAACACGCTATAATGAACACCTATTTCATGTCAAAAAAATATAGCTTTGCACCATTCGCACAAAAGCAAAGCAATCAATCAACTAATTTTATATAATGGACACACATCTTCACCACGACCATATTGAATCGCATTTAAAAAGCAGTGCCATGTTGAGCGATGTTGTAATTGGCATGAGCGATGGCCTCACCGTGCCTTTTGCTTTGGCGGCGGGCCTCAGCGGTGCCGTAAGCAGCAGCGATATTATTGTGATTGCCGGTATTGCCGAAATCGCCGCCGGTAGCATCGCTATGGGATTGGGGGGATATTTGGCCGGTAAAACCGAACAGGACCATTACAGAAGCGAAGTAAAGCGGGAATATGATGAGGTTGAAAACCTGCGCCACCGTGAAATTGAAGAGACCAAGGAGTTTTTTGCCAATATTGGCCTGAGCGAGGAACTGCAAAACAGGGCTACCGAGGAGATTTCGCAGGACAAAGACCGTTGGGTAGATTTTATGATGAAATACGAACTGGGGCTTGAAAAACCCGATCCTCGCCGTGCCACCAAAAGCGCCCTCAACATCGGCCTATCGTATGTGGCGGGCGGCATTATTCCATTAAGCCCTTATTTCTTTATTGCCGACTCCAACGAAGCGCTCAAAATATCCGCTATAGCCACACTGGCTTGTCTATTCGTTTTCGGCTATTTCAAAAGCAAGATAACGGGCGTCAACCCATTGATGGGCGCTTTAAGGGTTACCATGATCGGGGCCTTGGCAGCAGCAGCCGCATTTGGGGTGGCTAAGTTGTTTGAGGGGTAGGAGGAAAAGGTGGACGGTTGACAGATGACAGTTGACGGTAGATCGTTGGCCGATGACCGTTGGCCGTTGACCGATGACCGTTGGCCGTTGACCGAGGTTCGTTGGCCGGGGACCGTTGACCGTAAATCGTTGGCTGTTGACAGTAAATCGTTGACTGCCCCCCATCAAGTATCAAGAATCCAGCAGCCAGTATCAAGTACCCAATTCCTAATTCCTAATTCCCAACTCCCCCTCCCGCCTTTCATATAAAAAAAAGCAAATTTTACCGCCAAAATTTTGTTGTTACATATAAAATGCTAACTTAGTGTACGAAATAAGTCGTAATATGACAATAACAAAGACAACGAAGCCTACCGAGAGCGAATTGGAGATACTACACGTGCTTTGGAACCGGGATGAGGCCACGGTACGGGAAGTACACGAAGTGCTCTCCCAAACCAAGGATTCGGGCTATACTACTACCTTGAAATTGATGCAGATTATGTACGAAAAAGGGCTGGTAACCCGCGACGACAGCCACAAAACGCATATTTACCAACCCGCTGTTAGCCGTATCAGTACACAATCGCAATTTTTAAACAAAATGATCAATGGTCTTTTTGAAGGTTCGCCCACCAACTTGGTGATGCAAGCTTTGGGCAACCATACGGCTACAACGGCCGAACTGGACAAGATCCAAGCATTGATTGATCAATTGAAAAAACAGGCTTAAACGACCGGGCGTATGCTTTTTACCTATTGCTTGTTGATGACCTTGCTACACAGCCTTTGGCAGGCTGGTATACAGGCATTGTTGTACGCTACAGCGGTAAAAACCATCCTGCACACTACTTCTGCCGTTGCAAAGCGCAACCTGTTGTTACTGCAAATAGGGATGCAAGTGATAATCAGCGCCATTACTTTCTTTTTATACTATATGCAGCCCGATGGGCAATTGCAAAGTTTTGTACAGTATTACACCGCTATCGGCGCACCACTCAAGCCTTATTTATACAGTGTAGCCCCTTGGCTAATAGGTTGCTATTTTATCTGGCTCGCTGCCAAAACGATTCATCTGGTGATGGCTTGGCGGCGTTTTTCTGTACTTTACAAAACGGGCTTGCAAACGGCGCCCATCGACTTAAGGTTGTTTACCAAGGTAACAGCAGACCGTATCGGTATCAAAAAAAAGGTGCAAATATGGCTGAGCAACAATATCAATACACCCGTTACTTTTGGCCATATCAAACCGATTATCCTACTGCCGGTGGCACTGGTGAACAAAGTTTCGTTGCAACAAGCTGAGGCACTGGTGATACATGAATTGACGCATATTAAAGTAAACGATTATCTCCTCAACTGGCTATTGTCGTTTGCCGAAACGATTTATTGCTTTAACCCTGCTGTGCGCTATCTCAGTAAACAAGCACAATTGGAAAGAGAGAAGTACTGCGATACTACCGTGCTGCATTTTGGCAAACATCCGGTGGTATATGCCGAAACATTGCTGCTGGCTGCCCAACTGCAACAGGAAAATATCCGTTGGCAAATGGCCGCTGTTAGCAATAAACAACAATTGCTAAAGCGTATTTTATTTTTTACCGGAGATGAGGCCACCCAAACCAAAGGAACAGGCATGTGCAAGGTATTGGCCCCAATATTATTGGCCTTGGCTTTTTTTGTTACAACAGCGCTTGTGGGCATTTTGTACAATGGCAATGCCCTATCGGGTAAAAAACAAAGCTTGGCTGCGCTGTACCCAGCCGTTAATCTGCTGCCGATGTATAACCCCAATGATATTTTACTGGTGGACAATGCGGAAGCGCCCATGGCCATCGCTGAATTGCCGCAGCGCAACCCGCTGAAAAGTTCGGCGCTCATTAGCAAACAACCTATCAGCCCCAAGCCCGATACAAAGGAATTGACCAAGCTTACCGAAGACATGGTAGGTCCGACGTTGGTTTACCCCGTAGGATTACAAAATGTATCCTTTACTGAAGGGGAATTAGAGAAAGAATTTATGGTGGAAGAAGAAATGCCAGGCACTGGTGTAAAGACCATCAAAATCTTCGTACTGCATCTGAAAAACGGCAATTGGGTGCTAGAGCCTAAGTGGATGGCCACTTCCCGTACCATATTCATCGATACGGCCCTGCTGCGCTTGGATAGCCTTCGCATTCAGGTACAACGCACCAGCACACAATAACCCCCCATCTACACTAGTTTTTACTGGCAATATATATAACGGAGCTACAGGCGGATGGCTTGCCGATAGCCTTGATATTGGAGCGTAAGCCGGTGAAAAAGGCAGCTACCAAATTGCCCTTGCCGTTTTTGTAGTTCTCGCTCAACATGCTTACATAAAAGCTGTCGTACCACATAGGTTTTTGCTGCTTTAACCCAAAACCATTTTTTTCCAGCAATTGTTGCATACTGGCGGGCGAGAAGTGATACAGGTGGCGGGGTACATCCCAAGCGGCCCAGTAGGCCCCGTATGCTTGGGCATCGTAGCTCGTATAGTTGGGGACGGCAATAATGAGACAGCCGCCCGGTGCCAACAAAGTATGTATCTGCTGTAAATAGCCCTGTAAATCGTGTACATGCTCCAACACATGCCACATGGTAATCACATTAAAACTGCCTGCTTTTAACGCAAACAAGCGGTCTGGCGTTTCGGCCTTGATGCCGTATAAGGTAGCCGCATTGGCACGGGCCGTGGCATCGGGCTCTAACCCGGTAGTGGCCCATCCTGCAGTTTTCATAGCGTTTAAAAAAGCCCCTGTGCCGCAACCAATATCCAAAATAGTGCCTTTGAGCAAGCCACTGGCTTTAACCACCATTTGCCGCTTATTGTTGAGGGTACGCTTACGTACCATGTGGTACAAATGGTTGACCAATCCCTTTTTGGTATCGCTGTGCGAAATATAGGCATCCGATTGATAGTAAGGTCCGATGACTTCCTGCTCAGGCACGTCTTGCGTAAACCGAAGCGAACAATGGTTACAATGCCATATTGGAAAACTTTGCTTGGAAACCGTATAGTCTATGGCTGTAAACTGTGGAACGATGGCATCACTGCCGCAAGCTGGGCAATGTTGGTAATGAATCATGAAAATTGTATTGCTGCTGCAAAGAAAAGCAAATCGGCGTAAACTATGGTATAATTTGATAGAGTACCGGCACATCGGCAGGGGTTATATATGTGCCATTGCCTGTATGTAGACCCTTGAAATCTGTTTTACCCATATGAAAAGCTATCAACGCCAAGGATGCCAAACCGATAATGAAGGCCGCCACCCACCAGCGGCGCTTGGGTGCTGTTTCCCCGGCAAAATACTCGGTCATTTGTGCGGTGGTGGTTTCCTTATCGCCTACCAGCATCGAATGATCGGCTTCGGGATGGATCACCCTATCGGCATTTACCGCAGGGAAAAAAGCAGCAGGCAAACTGGCTTGTGTAAAACTCAACTGTGTTCCTTTTTGAAAAAAGGTCCCTGTATAAGCCAAATAAAACTGTCCATTCTGTTGCAGTACGGCCTTGGTTTCTTTTACCCAATTGGCCAACATGTCCGAAGCGGCCTGCCAGCCAATACCGGCTTTTTGGCGACAGTATTGTATAAAGCCTTCTTCATCACCTGCTGTAAAATCGCTGCTATAACTGATGCTGGGATGTGGTGCCAGCATGGTTTTGTTTACAAAGTCCGATTGTGCGGACAGTGTATGCATACTCAGCTTGCCCAAACCCGGCAGGCTGATGCTTTTATGCTGAAACAAATATGATGCGATGAGGGATTGCACGGGGCAAATGTAAATGATTTTTGGGGGTTATGAAACCTAAAAAATAGTATACATTTTAAATTTTACTTTATTGTTATAGTTCACTCTTTTCGGTTGTTTTCTGACTTACTTTTTTTCTTGTCAAAAAAAGTAAGCAAAAAAGGACACCGCCGCCGATTACACCCCGGCGGCGGAGGGTTCCCTGATTAAGCTTCAATACTACTGTAGCTTCGGCTTTGGTAATTCTACATCTCAGCAAAAAGAGTAGCTTCGCTAATCGAAGCAAAAATTGAAATACGTCCTAAAAATTTACCCGCACACCACCCAACAAGTTCAAGCCATACACTTCATAATTATGCCAACGCTGGTACTTGCTGCTGAATACATTGTTTACATCCAGCCAAGCACTGAACATTTTATTGATTTTAAACTCAGCACCCAAGCCCAGATCGGTACCGCCACTGCCTGTACCCGTTACATTCTTCTGTTTGTAAGCCCCACCGGTGAACATATAGAAATCGCTCTTCAGTAACACTTGCTTAAAGGCCCACCAGCGCAGCGAGGCATTCAGCTCCATGGGCACCGTGCCCCAAGCCCTGGCATTGTCCCTTAACCCAGCGTAGCCATTAAAGGTAACGCCAGCCGTAAGGGTAAAGCGGTCTTGGTTGATATAACTCATATCGCCATGGATGCGCAAGGCCCCTGCCCTGCTTTCGTTAACCACATAAAAACTATTACCCGCCAGCGAGTCATTTACATACAGTGGCATATTGTCGAAAGTAACTACCCCAGCCTTGGCACTAAAGTTGAAATGCTTGCCCACCGTTGCTTTGATACCACCATACAGCTCCACTTCCTTGGTATTTTGTTGTGTGGCAATGGTTTGTATCCAAGGGTTGATGGCAGTTAAATGGCGCAGGGTGTTTTTGGTGTAGCGCCCTACCCAACCGGCTTGTATCAAAAATACTTTCTCTTGTAATTGACCTTCCGCATATACATTGGGCAGCAGTACCAGTTTGCCATTGTCCCATGTGGGAATGATACCGCCATTGATGCGGAAACGGGGCTGCTCTATGATCAATGAAGGAGCAATGGAAAATACATTGTTGCTGATTTTCACATTGCTGGGCTGGTTCTTGGTGGTATAGCTGGTGATATCTGCCTTGGCTTCGATGTTGAGGGCAAAGGCATCGCCAAACTTCACTTTTACAGGGGCCGTAAGCACCAAGTTACTTTCGGAAGCCCGCTTATCACTGTTGAAAATATTTACTTGCAAATTAGGACTGTAACTCACCCTTACATCACCGGTTTTTAAGTTGCGCAATCCGGCTTGCAAAGTGATATCTTGATAACGCATCCTTACACTGTCACGCTTGTAATTGAACAGCGTATGATCGTAGCCATATTGATAATAATCGTTGCTACTCAATGCCGCCCCTGCATAAAACTCGTTCTTCTCCGTAAAGAAGCTGCCCGTACCCTTGATGTTCAGTTGGGCATAATCTTGGTTTTTGATCAAGCCCTTAGAGGAAATATAATCCGCATACAGGTTTAACAAGGATTTGCGGCCATCGCCAAAACTAAAGCCTGCACTTACATAAGGCGTGGAAAGATTACCAAATCCTGCTTTGATGTAATTGCGGAGTCCGAGGTTCAAAATGGTATCCTGCTGGATGGCCAAGGGCTTGAGGCTAATGGGTTGATAACTAAAAAACAGGTTTTGCGATGGCACATTGTACTTGGCCACGGAGCGGTTGGTGTCCGCTGGCATTTGCGATGCTGCCAAATTGATTTTTACCGCATTGCGCAGCACGGGCTTATAGCTAGATGTAATATCCACCGAAGGCCGCTTTTTGCTCGTATCCGCAGGCACCTGGGCCGTAGCCGAAACACAGGTTACCATCGCCACTGCTGCTGTTAAAACATATTTGATTATACTCTTCATCGTATTTTTTGTTCTGTTGTTCAATGTTCCTTTGTTCAAAGTTTCAAGTTTAAGGTTTAAAGTTTAAGGTTACCCCGATTCCGGCAGTCTTCCTATCTAACAACCAGTACGAGAGTGGTGGCATTAGCTAATTATCCCATTAGCTAATCAGCACATTACCCCCCTACCTTACTCCCCACCTTCTCCTCTGCTATCGCCTTATCCAATTTCTGTTGTGCCTCGGCTTTCAGTTCTGCAATGCTGGAGTTTACCGCTACACTTTCGTAAGTAGCTTTGGCATTGAAGTAATCTTTCTGCTGCATAAAAATATCGCCCAGCAAAATATAAGCCTTGGTTACCCAATAATCGTAAGAGCCGGTTTCTTTGATAACGGCCAGTGCCGATTTTTCGGCTACGGCCAAATTACCTGCCCCAAACTGGCAATTGGCAATTTCGTAACGGGCTTCCGCACCCCACGAGGATTTGCTAATAGCGGCGCAGGATTTGAACGAAGCAATGGCCTCTGTGCAATTATTGGCCAGTTGCTGCGATTTGCCCAACACCAAGTAACCAATGGCTTTATCATCCGTACTAATGCCTTTTTTGGTAACCAATTGCTTGGCCGCTTCATTGGCCTGTGCATAATCTTTTAGTTGATAGTAGCAGCGTACCAAACCACGCAGGGCTTCCAATTGATTGTCTTGGTTAACCGCACCAATGCGCAGGGCTTCAAAAAACTGCTTGGCCTTGGCATAATCTTTCAGTTCAAAGTAGCTGGTCTGTGCCGCAGATAGTGTAGCCTTCTCAAAATACTTGTTCTGCCCCTTCGCTGTTACATAATCAAAGCTGTTTACGGCATTTTGCCACTCTTTCAGCTTGGTATAACATTCGCCACGGAAGTAATTGGCTTCCAGTGCAAAGGCCCCGTTGGCATATTGCGACAAATAATTGTTGTACCCGGCAATGGCCGCCCTGCAATCACCGGCATTGTATTTCAGTTCAGCGGCATTGTAGGTAAGTGAATCGGCTTCGCTTACCGAAATGTTCTTACCGCTACGGCGCATCAGTTCTACATAATCATTGGGGCGACCTTCCTCCACAAAAATCGTTTTGATATTGTCCAATGCCTCATCCGCCTCGGCACTCTCTGGATATTTTTGCACCAATGCCTGATAGTTGTCCAACGCTTCTTTGTTCTTATCAATATTGTACCAGCAAAGACCCAAGCGCAGGTAGGTTTTGGGGCGCAGCGATTCTGCACCCGGGGCGGTTAACAACGTATTCAAATAAGGAATGGCTTCCCTAAACTTCTCATCTGCCATATAGGTATTGGCTACTTCCATGTTTACGTCGGGCACCAAGTTACTTTGTGGATACTGCTTGGTGAGGTTGTTGAGCGTTTTGATTTTATCGGCACTGCTCTTGATACCCGCAATCATGGCTTTTTGCAAAAGGGCATAATCGCTTTGCGGCAAGGCACTGCTCAGCACTTTATCATACATGGTATTGGCCTTGGCAAAGTCACGGGTCATGTAATAACAATCTGCGGTACGCACAAAAGCATCCTGCTGCATCGGTGTAGAAGTGGGCGACACATTGTTCGCTACTTGCTCAAAAAAGCCCAAGGCTTGGCCGTAATTTTCTTTCTTTATCCAACTATAGCCCAAGTTGTATTTAGCGGTAACGGCGTTTGCTTCGCCTTGCGGACTGGCGCCCGACTGTGTGTAAGCCGTTAAATAGCGGATGGCTTCATCGTATTTATTATTGCGGTAGGCAATTTCGCCTTTCCAAAACTGGGCATAAGGCGTAATGGCCGCCACATTGGTATTGTTCAATACCTTGGTGAGCAGTTCATCGGCTCTATCCATTTGTTGTTCATTGATGTATTCAATGGCACGGCCATACAATATTTTGGGGTATACCCGTTGCATGGCAGGCGTGGGATTATTGAACGATTCATAAAGCGATAAGGCATCTGCAAAATTGTTGGTATTGGCCATAAGATTCACCAATATTTCCCTCGCCTCGGTACCATAAGTTGAATTGGGATAATCCGCAATAAACGATTTCAACTCGGTAAGGGCCACATCTTGGTAACCCAACTCGTAAGAGAGCTTACCATAATTGAACCGGGAAATTTCTTGCTGTACGGCATTGCTGCTATTGTACGCACAGTATTGAAAAGCCGTACGGGCATTGGCTTTTTGATTGGTACGTAAGTAGCAATCGGCCAATAGATACATGGAGTTTTGCCCCAATGAATCTTTCTGTCCGCTCAACTGCTTAAAACCATCAATGGCTTTGGTGAGTTGATTGGCATTGTAGTAGCAAAAACTCAATTCGTACAGTACTTCCTTGGTAACCTTATCGCTGCTGTTTACATACTCTTCTAGCAAGGGCATGGCTTTGGCAAATTCTTTCCTTTCAAAATACATTTGCCCGGTAAGCAACTTTAAATCCTTGGCATAATAGAGATATTCGCCCTTGGCCAGCACACTTTCGGCATAGCGTAACGACTCGTCTTTTTTACCTTGGAAATAATAAATCTCGGCTATATAATAAGGTACCACGCCTTTGTAAGCATCCGCTGTTTCTACCAGTTTGAATGCTTTTAAAGCTTCGGCATACCTTCTTTCATAATAGGAAATAAAACCGTAGTAATAATTGGCGGGGATATAATACTTATTGGCAGGCAATTGGTGTACTTCATCAAACAAGGGCTTGGCTTCGTTAAACTGCTTGAGGTTGAAATAACAGTAGCCCTTTTCAAATTTGGCATCGGCAATTTCATCGTTGCTCAGGTTGTCCAACCCCGCACGGTCGTAGTTTTCAAGCGCTTTGGAAAACTCGTCTTTGGTAAAATAATATTTGCCCAAATGATAACTCATCAATTGACGGCGGGGCTCGTTGTTTACCACAGCTATGTATTGCTCGGCCTCTTCCACCGCCACGGGCTGCTCCAGCTTAAGCCCACAAACCGTATAGTAATAAGCCACATCTTCATTGATATAAGTGTGGTTGGCCACCATATTGGCAGGATACTGCCGGGTAAGGTCCCGCAACAAGGGATAAGCCAGTGCAAATTGCTCTTTTACAAATAGTTCCTTGGCCTCTTTGTACTTTCTATCTACATCGGTAACCGCAAAAGTAGCTTGCGCAAAAGTAGCGGCCGAAAAAAGAGAAGTTGCCAGTAGCAACAGTAGTTTTTGTTTCGTCATGTTAAAGAATGCTGTCATTTTTTTGCTAGTTGTAAAAGTAACTATTATGCTTCTTTTGCAAACACCGTTCCAAAGCGATTGTTAATAAGTGGATAACTGCCTATCACCACGTAAAGTAAACGTATTGTATCTTTACTAGAATGTTAAAATTTTCATAAATTTTTTATTATGAGGAAACTTTTTTCTACCAGCTACTCGGCAGGCGCATTTAATACCGCCATGTTAGTGCTGCGCTTGGGCTTGGGTATTTTGATGATCTACCATGGATATGATAAACTGGTACATTTTGGCGCTAAGCAGGATACGTTCATGAATTTCATGGGCATGGGCAAAAGCATGAGCTTGGCATTGGTAGTGTTTGCCGAGTTTTTCTGCTCTTTGTTTTTGATATTGGGCCTGTTTACTCGCCTGGCCACTATTCCGCTCATCATTACCATGTGCGTGGCCCTGCTTAAAGCGCACAATGCCGAAGTGTTTGGCGATGGCCAAATGGCGGCCCTTTACCTTACAGGTTATGTGGCACTGTTCCTCACCGGTCCGGGTAAAATAAGCGTGGACGGGATGATTGGGAAATAAAGTCCTAGATACAATACATGAAAAGAGACAACGTTCTGCAATATGCGGTGGCGATAACCGGTATCATCTTTAGTTATCAACTCGTACAGTCCTATTTATTTATCCTGCTAAGTCTGGTAGGTTGGGTAATGGATGGCGGAAGGGGCGATAGCGGTTATTTACCCAGTTTACTGGATCTCCTTTCACTGCTTTTAAAGACCTTGCTGTGTTGGTTGCTTATCATAAAATCAGGTAAAATTGCAGGGTATATTATTGACAAGGGCAATATAGGCACCCAATTAAGCATCAGCATTCGGCCCGCTACATTGCTCCAAATATTGTTTATCAGCATTGGACTCTATTTTATTATATCATCCTTGCCTTTGTTGCTAAACGACCTACTCGATAGCCTACGGGAGAAGAACGGCATTGATGTATTGGGACGGCCCAATGTAGTAGCCAACCGCTTCTTTTTGATTATCCAAACGGTACTGGCGGCACTGGCAATGGGCTTATCCAAACCATTATCAGCTTTCTTTGCGAAGCAGCTAGATGAAGCCCCTATCAGCATAACACAAAATATAGACAATATCAGCACCACCGACGGGGCAGATGTGCAATAAACTTTATATGTTCATTACTACAACACAAATACGCATCCACTACGCCCTTACCGATCAAATGGGGGTAGTGTACTACGGTCATTATGCCCAGTTTTACGAAATCGGCCGCACCGAAGCCATTCGGCAAATCGGTTATACCTATAAGGAAATAGAAGCCATGGGCATCATCATGCCGGTAGTGGATATCCATAGCCGTTTTTTGCGGCCCGCCAAATACGACGACCTGATTACCGTAAAGACTACCTTAAGGGAAATGCCCACCAACAGTAGGATTGTTTTTCATACAGACATTTATAATGAACAAGATGAATTGCTGAACACCGGCGATGTAACCCTGTTTTTTGTGGATGCCAAAACGATGAAGCGGTGTGATATGCCGGGGGCGTTGAGGGAGAAGTTGGAGGGTTATTTTTAAATACGAATTAGGGACCACTGATTTTGAATAGAATTGCACGGATTACACGGATTGATTTAGTAGCGATTGGGGCCCACGGATTTTGAATAGGATTGCACGGACCTGCCTGACGGCAGTCAGGTTACACGGATTGATTTGGTTACGAGTTGATTTGGTTGCGATTGGGGACCACGGATTTTGAATAGAATTGCACGGATTACACGGATTCCTTGATTTGGTTACGGGTTATTTTAGTTGAGGGCCGCAGACGGCGAATCTACCTCGCTCTTGTTTTGGTTGCTTGTTGTTAATTCGTGTAATCGGTGTAATTCGTTTCCATTCGTGGTTAGCTATCAGCTTTCGTGTGTAAATTTATGTATCGCATCCTTCTTCCGCAGCAGTTTCCATAATTGGATGATGGCAGTAAGGGTAAAAATGCCGCCGATGAACCAGTTGATGTATTGTTGGCTGTTGCTGATGCGGGACGCCACCCATTGTCCGCCGAAAATGAACACACAATTGCCCGCCAAGGTACCAATGCCAATGCCTACGATATAGCTGTTGTACTGACTGGTAACGGGTTCCAACACTTTTTTGGTAAACAATACCGTACTCCAGCCAAACCAAAAGGGTATCTGTACGGGGTTGATGGCGCACATAAAGGCACCCAGCAAAAAACGGTGCATGTTGTTCGACAAAAACACATTCTTGGATTCGGGGCTTTCCTTCATGGCCGCTACAAAACTGCCCACGGCCAGGGCCACAATAATGCCCAAGGTTATCCATTCCATTACCTGCATCAGCTTTTTCTGCTTGCGCACCCAATCGATACCCACCAGCGATATGCGCACATAGATCATTTCCACCAACAAAGAGCCGAGGGAAAAGTAGATGGCATTGGTAATGCTTTCTTGCAAACCGATTTGCATGGCCGCCACATTGAGCGTACCCAAGGGCAGCGAGCCCAAAAAGCTGATGAGCAAGCCCCAACCGAATATTTTAATGAGTTTGGTCATTGTGTTGCAAAATAGGGAATTATGGTGATGCTTTGTGCAAACCTTGGCATGAGTCCAGGGCTTTTATAATGTTCGAAATGTTGTTTTACAAGCTATGCGGCTACACGCTATTAGCCGATTGCTTGTGCATGCCTCAAGCCGGCGGGCTTCGTTCCGGGTTCACCACTGCATTTAGCCCTTTTTCTGGGTCCCCTTCGCCCCAGAAAATGGCGCCCAAGGCGCCACCGGCCTAAATGAGGTGGTTCACCTCGGAACTGGTGGAAGGTGAACCACTTTTCGCTTTGTTATATTAAACAAATAAGTCGACTTATCCTGAATTCAATTTGGATGTGTTTGACCTATTTGTGCTGCACTTTATCCAAATCCTAATCATATCGTAGCATCCACCGCCTTCATATCATGTAGATACTTTCGGGCCTTTTTCAAAAATGCCCGGCCTTTTAAAAGCGGCCAAGGCTCGATGCCCTTATGCTTGCGGTTGTACATGCTGATGGTAAAAAGCGCCTTCCAATGCTTCAATATTTCTTTGTAGGCACCCATCAGCGTATAACCGGTATCATAAAAATGGTTGGGTTCCGCACCACAGCCATTGTATTCTAAAATTGCAAAATTTTTGCCCGCCTTTAGGTCTTGTACATTGGTGCACATGATATCGTAGCGGCCATAAAAAAAATCGTCAATGCCATGGCTGATTTTGTCGAATATCGCTACCA
This sequence comes from Chitinophaga pinensis, assembly GCA_943373145.1. Classification (GTDB taxonomy): domain Bacteria; phylum Bacteroidota; class Bacteroidia; order Chitinophagales; family Chitinophagaceae; genus Ferruginibacter; species Ferruginibacter pinensis_H. The sequence goes on along the minus strand of CALSBI010000003.1, from coordinate 379,308 downwards.
AGTCATCATCAATATGTTCCTTTAAATCAATAAAATGGGCGCCCCGGTTGTGGTTGGCCGCATAGCTCAACATATATTTTTCGCCTTGGGCCAATACACGGCCCCAATTTTCTTTGTGCTTGTTTTGCAGTTCCTCCACCCTTTTTTGGCCCTTGGGATGCTCCAATACCAGTTCTTCCAAGGTATGTACCCCATCGCCCAATACCTGCAGGGGCACTTTGTGCAAAAACCCGGTAACCATACCCTTGGCTTCCTTGGGGTGACGGATATAAAACACGCTCACTTCCATGGGGTAATAGATCAGGTTCTGCATGATGTACTCCACCGGCACTTTGCTATGGTAGTGCAATAATTCAGCCTCCCTATCAATTTTCCGGAACAGCACGCCCTGCCCGCCCACTTCTGGCTTTACCACAAAAGGATACTGGATGCCATTGGCGGCCAGCTTTTGGCGGATACTTTCGATCGGCTCGCCCGGCAGCACATTACAAGTGGCCGGGTACAAATGCTTGGGCAACAGGTCGTACATCTCCTTTTTGGGCTCCCCCTCCATGCCACCAAATGTGAGTTTGGGGTTGCTGGGCGTAAAAAACCATACCGCCCTTGCCCGGATAATATAGAGTAACCAAAATATGCCGATGGGCGCATACAGCAATTTAAAAGGCCATTGCTCCCAGTTTGTTATTTTCTTCATCCTAATGCTTATCGCCTTGCTATTAAATGCCAAAAGTAATGCCTAATTCGCAATGGATAGTTGATAGTTGAAAATTGAAAGGTGAAAGGTGAAAGTGGGAGCAAAATGGCTTCTTGGGGGCTTTTGTAGGTGGGGTGGGCCTTTAAAATGCCCTATTTCTAGCTGCCAGCCATACCAAAAAGCCTACAAACTGGGGATATCGTTCCACAGGATACTGCCGGTACGGTGGCTTTTGCACTATGCCAATGGGGGAGCTTACAGTTATAAGGAGGGCATTTACGTTGTGCAAATGAGGGGTGACAGCTGGCGGGAGCACTGTTTCGTTGCGCAAATGAGGGGGTGACAGCTGGCAGGAGCACTGTTTCGCTGCGCAAATGAGGGGGTGACAGCTGGCGGGAGCACTGTCTCGCTGCACAAATGGGCTCCCGCAGCATGCGGGAGCAGTCCGGCGCAGCACAAATGGGCAGCCGCAGCCTGCGGGAGCAGTTTGGCGCAGCAAAAATGAGCAACCGCAGTATGCGGGAGCAGTCCGGCGCAGCACAAATGGGCAGCCGCAGCCTGCGGGAGCAGTCCGGCACAGCAAAAATGGGCAGCCGCAGCATGCGGGGGCAGTCCGGCACAACGAAAATGGATAGCCGCAGCCTGCGGGAGCAGTTCGGCACAGTGCAAATGGAATGGTGACAGCTGGGTGACCAATAAAAAAAACGGGATTTCGGAGACATTATTGGGCAGTTTGCTTAGGTTTGTTGAAACATAAAGTGATTTATAAGCCCTTACAAACGGTATTGACAGCATAAGCCTTGGAGGGCGAAACCATAACAATGACAGAACTCGAAAACTACATACAAACTTACTTTGGGGTAAACAAGGACGACCTAACAAAAATCAGTTCTTTTTTTAAACCTGCCACCTTGAAAAAGGGTGATTATTTTCTTAAAACCGGTAGGCATTCCGACAGACTTGGTTTTGTTCAGACGGGTATAATGCGAGAGTTTGTTTTGATTGACGACAAGGAAGTAACCAAATGGATTTCGACAAAAGGCTATTTTGTGGTTGACCTATCCAGTTTTGTATTTCATAACACAGCCCGTTGGAACATCCAAGCGTTAACAGATTGCGAACTCTATATTATTGACAGCAAAGACTATGAAAAAATCGGACAAGTAATCCCCCGTTGGACGACATTGGAAAAACTTTTTATCGCCAAATGTTTTACTGTTTTAGAAGACAGGGTTTTGCAGCACCTCTCCATGACAGCAGAAGAAAGATACCATCAACTTTTCAGTTTTAATAAAGAATTGTTTAATCAAGTGCCTTTGCAATACTTGGCTTCGATGCTGGGTATGACGCCTGAAACATTAAGCAGGTTAAGAAAAAAAGCGGCTGGCCAAACTTCTTGATTTTTGTCAAGCGCAGGCCTTGGTTTTGTGTTGACCTTTGTATCGTTGATGAACAAAAAACGACAATGTTCACAAAATCAATTTTTCAAACCGCAGTTAGCTTGACAATTATAGCAGGCGCATTTGCACAAAACAATTCAACAATGAGAGCTATCAACAACAACGCACCCGTAAAGTGCAGTAAAACAATCACCATCAATGCCAATAAGGAAAAAGTATGGGCAGTAATGACCAATATTAACGATTGGGCAACTTGGCAAACGGATATCAGCCAGCCAAAATTGAATGGAGCGCTACAACCAGCAACAACATTTGACTGGAAAACGGGTGGGGCAAAAATCCATTCAACACTTCATACGGTTGAACCATTTAAACATTTTGGTTGGACGGGAAAAACTTTTGGTATGTTCGCCATACACAATTGGACATTAACAGCAACCAAGGAACAAACCAACGTATCAGTTGACGAAAGCATGGAAGGTTTTTTGGCGAAACTTTTAAAAAAGTCATTCAATAAGAATTTAGAAAAAGGCATGCAAAAATGGCTTGACCTGCTGAAACAACAATGTGAAAAATAAGGGGACGGGAAATACTTTTCCAGCCGTGTCTCCGCCAGAAAAGTATTGAAACTAATAAACGCTAACCAAGCGGGACACGGCGCAAAGTAGGGTCCAACGGGCGCACAGAAATGTGTGGATGTCATTGCTGCGAATAAGACGCCTTAAATTGAACCGTTAAATGCGAAAATATACTACTTTTAATACCTACTAAGAGGGGGATTTACTAAAATCAGTTTATGTCAAACAGGATAATCAAAGGTAGTATCGAGGAGCACAATAGATACGATAGCTATGATGACGATGGCATCAAAATCATCAATTATTGGATAAAAATAAATGGAGAAAAGTACACGGTCGGCCTACGCAAAAATTCGGATGTATATTTTGAAGACCAGTTTGAAGTAGTGCTGTTGGTGGATGAAAACAACAAAGCGCTAGCTGGTTTATGCCCCAAAAAGAACATAAAATGGGGCAATACAGGCACGTTAAAAAGCCATATTACAGATGCTGATGCGTTTGAATTGATGGCAGGTAGGGTACTCGAAAAAAGGAGGGAATCGTTTACAGTGAACAAGGGCACATCCTCCTTCGCTTCCTACAGCACCAATTCAAGGACAGTGGTGAACTACACCATTGTGTTGCCCGATAAAAGATTTAGGGTGGCGGAAACAATTGGCAAGCACATACGCCCCAACACCGACATTGTTGCCTTAACTTCAGATAATGTAGCTTTTGTTATAAAAGACAATACTGCCAATAAAATCTACGGCAAACCAAGGATGGATTATATCATCGCCTTGTTTTTGTGGATTGCATTTAATGCGGCAATGGTTTATGCTTCTGTTACCAATCAAAAGGCTATATTCGTTTCTTACAATACCGTATTGATAATAGGCAACCTCGTTTTTGGCCTAGCCTTTTTGTTTTCGTTTTCCGCCTTTTTAAGTGCTTCAAAAACAATGAGGATATTTAAACAAATGCTAAATAACAAGGGATAGCAAAAAGATTACATGCTGGAAATTATTTGCCCTTGCAGCAATTTACAGATTGAGCATCATTAGTTAGTAACTGTATGAACAAAAAAAAGATTTTAAGCAGGACCCTTTTAGGAATCGTTATCGCTAGTGTTTCAATAACCTATTTATGTAATCGTGCGATCAAACGTGCTTCCCAAGGGCATTTATACGCAGATTCAAAATCTATCCCTTACAACCGGGTTGGCCTTTTGCTCGGCACTGCTAAAACTGGTAGAAATGGCAATAACAACCCTTACTACGACAATCGTATCCAAGCTGCACTAAGCCTTATACAAGATGATAAAATAAAATACTTAATCATCAGTGGCGATAATAGTAGGAATGATTACAATGAGCCCGAGATGATGAAAGCTGACCTTGTTAAAGCGGGTATTGATTCTACCATCATTTATCTTGATTATGCTGGCTTTAGAACCTTCGACTCCATAAAGCGTCTGAAAGAAATCTTTGGACAAGATTCTGTAACCATTATCTCACAGCAATTTCATAACGAAAGGGCTATTTATATCGCATCGAGGGAAGGCATTTCAGCTATTGGTTTTAATGCTGCCGATGTAAGTATAAAGCAAGGACTTAAAACGCAGATCCGGGAAAAGATGGCCAGGGTAAAAGTATTTGTTGATTACTTATTTGGTATCAAACCTAAATTCTTAGGCGAAAAAGTAATCATTCCCGCTTGAACTGGCCTCTGCTGTGTTCCATATCTGCCTTCGCTAACAAAGCAATCATTAGCACATTAGCTAATCAGCCAATCAGCTAATCCTTCAGCAATCGTACGCTCATTACTCAACCGCGCCACTTTGTTCTGTCCACCCAATTTGCCAATGCTTTTCATGTAATCGATAAAGCCGTTCTTTTGCACGGGGGATATTTTGAGCGGTTGTAAAATATTACCGCTGATGAGGTCGTTGTAATACACATTTTTTTGCCGCATGCTTTCGTTGAGCGTAGCAGCAAAAGCCGCCATATCGCTGGGGGCCTGCTCAAATTCAATAAACCATTCGTGGTAGCTCTTGCCCTCGCCCTGGGCCACATAGGGCGCCACGGTAAATTCGGTTACGCTTACGCTGGGCTGCTGCTGCAGGGCTTGCAACATGGCGCTTTCCACTTCCTCGCCAATCACATGCTCGCCAAAGGCAGAGATAAAATGCTTGATGCGGCCGCTCACCACCAAGCGGTAAGGATCGGTGCTTACAAACTTTACCGTATCGCCAATATTATAGCCCCAAAGGCCGGCATTGCTATTGATGATGAGGGCATAGTTTTCGCCCACTTTCACATCGGCCAAACTGAGGCGGGTGGGATTGGCGGCAAAGATTTCGCCCGCAGGCACAAATTCAAAGAAGATGCCGCTATTGGTATTGAGCAACAAGCCTGGCTGCTCCTGACTGTCTTGAAAGGCAAAAAAACCCTCACTGGCGGGGAACAATTCTATGCAATCCACCGGGCGGCCAATGCTTTGGTACAGCTTGGTTTTATAAGGTTCAAAGTTGACTCCGCCCTGTACCATTACGCTAAAATCGGGGAAGAGTTCGCCTACCGTTTTGCCGCTTTTTTCTATCAAGCGGTCGAAATACATCTGCATCCATGGCGGTATGCCGCTGATGAGCGACATGGGCTGGTTGATGGTTTCGCCCACAATGGCGTCCAGCTTTTCCTCCCATTCTTCAATGCAATTGGTGGTATAACTGGGCAATTGGTTGGTGCGCAGGTACTTGGGCACATGGTGGTTGACGATACCGCTGAGCCGCCCCGTAGGGATGCCCCCCACCCTTTCCAGTTCGGGCGAGCCGCTGAGGAAAATCATTTTGCCGTTGGCAAACTTATAATTGCCCGTTTCGGCCATATAGCATAGCAGCGCATTGCGGGCCGTGTTGATATGGTTGGGAATGGAATCTTTGGTAATGGGGATGTATTTGGCCCCGCTGGTAGTACCGCTGGTTTTGGCAAAATATATGGGCTGGCCCTTCCAAAGAATGTTGTGCTTGCCCTCTTTTATTTTGTCGATATACGGTTTTAGTTGCTCATAGTCACGCAAGGGAACGGCTTGCTTAAAGCCTTCGTAGTCTTTTACCTCGGCCAAGTGATGGTCTTTGCCAAACTCCGTTTTTGCGCCCACTTTTAACAAAGCCGCTAAAATGGCCTGTTGGTCGGCCAATGCCGTATTGCGACTTTTCCTGATTTGTTTGTATATATAACCGGCAAATGGTTTTGCCAACAAAGATTTTAAATTCATACCTACTCGCTTGTGTCCTGCTTTTACGCTCGTTATAAAACTTGCGGTGTTTTTTCCAAAGCCAAACCCGAAATTAACGCAAATTACGTTTAGGGGCTTACCGGAGGTGGAATTTTTTGGCCTTTGGCCAAAAACCGTTGCGGGTTATTTTAGTTGTTTTTGTTACGAGTTTGTTTGGACTTTGAAAGGTTATATATACTTGGTTGCGAGTTATGCTAGTTATTTTTGTTACGAGTTGTTTGCCGCTTCGAAAAACTGCTAAATCCCTCAACTAAAAAAACTCGCAACAAAATCAACCCGTAACCGAAAGTATCTAACCACAAAAAGCTGCCCCGCAACTCATAACTCATAACCCATAACTCATCACTCATAACCTATTCGCATTTACACTCCCAATCCGTATCCAAATCAATCACCGTTACCACATTGGTGCGGCTGGCTTCTTGGGCAAATACGATACGTACCTTTTGGTTGTCGTGGGTAGTGCCTTCTAGGGCATATTCGGGGCTACGAGAGCCGTTCAGCTCGCTTTTGCGGTAGTTGACTTCGCCTTTTTGCATGATTTCCTGTACTTCGCTCTCGTCGATATGCCTACAGCCCATTCGGCAGCGGGCATGCTTGCTATAGGTAATCCGGCCAATATCCCGGTTAAAACCACGACCGGAAGTCTCTTTTTTGCCCTTATCGGTAGCCGGGCGGCTATTGCACTCCCGTATCAGCAGCAGGGCCACGAACATGGCAGCCAGGAGCAGATATGGCAAATACTTCTTATTCATGGCCGCAAATTATACCAATTCAGCCTGAAAAACATACCGAAGGTGGTTTTGAAGGCTAGAACCTGTCCCGCCATGCTTATCGTGTGGACACATTTTTGATGCAATTGGGAGCAACAATCTTTAAAAAGATCAGTTTTCAACATTTAAGGGGAAAAATAGGCTAATACTTATTCGCTTTTTGCCAACAAAGCAAAAAGAAGCCACTTTCCCATCAGTTCCTGAGCGACACGCCTCTTTTCGGCTGGTCCCGTCGTAAGACGGGATTAATTGGGCAGGGACCCAATTAAAAGGCGAAAAGCAGCGTGGAGCCAGGAACGGGGCCCGCCGGCCCCGGAGGCAAGCAGGTATTAACAAGTTGAATACAAAAATGACCTAAGAATTAGTAGCTGCTAGAAATGTGTCCGCACGATAGGCCAAAAGCGGGATTGGTAATGCCGCTCCCAAAATTTGATCATGTTTATATCATTTCTAAGGGGTAATACATGATTTAACATGGATTTATGCCGGGCTTTGTATCTTTGCGGCGCATGAGTAAAACCGTAGCATTACATACATTGGGCTGCAAGCTGAATTTTTCGGAAACCTCCACCCTTGCGAGGTTGCTGGAAAATGATGGCTTTGTGAAGCGGGGCTTTGATGAAGTGGCCGATGTGTATGTAATCAATACCTGCTCTGTTACCGATAATGCGGATAAGGAATGCCGCCAATTGGTGCGCCGCATCCAGCGCAAGGCCCCCGAGGCCATGGTGGTGATTACGGGCTGTTATGCCCAGTTGAAACCCGCTGAAATTGCGGCCATCCCGGGTGTTGACCTGGTTTTGGGAGCCGCGGAAAAATTCAATATTACGGCCCATTTAAAGGAAATAACCAAGGGCGATAGTGCCAAAATTTGCAGTTGCGATATCGAGGACGTGAACACGTTTACGGCCGCCCATTCGGTGAACGACCGCACCCGTACTTTTTTAAAGGTGCAGGACGGCTGCGATTACAATTGCTCTTTTTGTACCATCCCGCAGGCCCGTGGCAAGAGCCGTAGCGACAGCATCGCCAATGTGGTAGACAATGTACGGGCCTTGGCAGCCAATGGGGTAAAGGAAGTGGTCCTTACCGGGGTAAACCTGGGCGATTTTGGCAAAGGCTTTACCAGCGGCGGCAGAACACATGAAGAAGATTTTTTTAGCCTGATACAGGAGTTGGACAAGGTGGAGGGAATTGAACGGTTCCGCATTTCTTCTATTGAACCCAACCTGCTTACCAACGAAATCATTGAATTTGCAAGCAATAGCCAGCGTTTTATGCCGCATTTCCACATCCCTTTGCAAAGCGGCAGCAACCGTACCTTGGGCATGATGCGCAGGCGGTACAAAAGGGAGCTCTATGCCGAGCGGGTGGGATTGATCAAGATGCTGATGCCCCATGCCTGTATCGGTGTGGATGTGATTGTGGGCTTTCCCGGCGAAACGGAGGCCGATTTTAACGAGACTTTTGAGTTTTTGCATGGCTTGGATGTGAGTTACCTGCATGTGTTCACCTATTCGGAAAGGGACAATACGGCGGCACTGGACATACAGCCCGTAGTACCCATGCAGGTGCGCCATGAGCGGAACAAAGTATTGCGCAATTTGTCGTATCAAAAAATGCAGTACTTTACACAGCAGTTCAGCGGCCAGCACCGCAAAGTATTGTTTGAGGCCTACAACAAAAACGGCATGATGGAAGGCTACACAGACAATTATATCAAAATTACAGCGCCTTATCAAGCAACTAAGGTGAACAATATATCAGAATGGCTGGTTTTTAATTAGCTAATCAGCTAATTAGCAAATTGGCTAATTAAAATTGTAACAATGGAACTGAACAAATACCAAGTAACCATCCACTTTAACATGGATGATCATTTTATGGGGCATGTTCCCAAGCACCGGATGTACATCAAAGAATTGATTGATGATGGTGTGATTGATTATTATGCGGTGAGCATGGAAAGCAAGCGCACTTGGATGATTGTAAATGCGATGAGCAAACTAGATGTGGAGCAGTATTTGGCCAACTCGCCCCTATTTCCCTACTGGACTTTTGAAATTGACGAACTGTTTGTGTATGATGGGCAAACGTATCGGTTGCCAGCGGTACAGCTCAATTAATGTGCTAATTAGCTGATGTGCTGATTAGCTGATTTTTTCAATTCGGTGTAGTATGCAAATTTCAAAGCTTTTTATATGTTCGATGTTTTGTAGTTCAATGCTAAATGGCATCGCTATCCAGTATCCAGTATCCAGTATCAAGTATCAAGTATTCAGCATCAAGTATCCAGTATCAAGCATCAAGCCCACTCATAACTCATAATTCATAATTCATAACTCATATCATGTCCCTCATCGCCCCCTCTTTATTGTCTGCCAATTTTTTAGCGCTGCAGCAAGATTGCAATATGCTCAACGAAAGCCAGGCCGATTGGTTCCATTTGGATGTAATGGATGGCCGTTTTGTGCCCAATATCAGCTTTGGCCCTATGATCATTGATTTTATCCGCAAAACCACCACTAAGGTATGCGATGTGCATTTGATGATTTTGGAGCCGGAAAGGTATGCCGAGGCTTTTCAAAAAGCGGGTGCCGATATTTTAACGGTGCATATAGAGGCCTGTACCCACCTGCACCGCAATATACAGCAGATAAAAGGGCTGGGCATGCAAGCAGGTGTAGCGGTAAACCCGCACACCCCAGTGGATGGGTTGAAAGATATTTTGGCCGATATTGATGTAGTATGTTTGATGAGTGTAAACCCAGGGTTTGGCGGTCAGGCTTTTATACCGCATACCCTCAACAAAATAAAGCAGTTGCGTCGCATGATAGATGAAGCGGGCCTGAATGTGAAGATTGAAATCGATGGCGGCGTTACCTTGGTCAATGCACCCGATATCATTGCTGCCGGTGCCGATGTGCTGGTGGCGGGCAATACCGTATTTAAGTCGGCCAACCCTGTTGAAACGATAGCACAATTAAAGGCGCTGTAAGCAACTGATTACAACTGCGTTCAATCCAACACTGGTCAAACCAAGTGGTTTCGAAATATAATCTTTCGGGAATCGTAAGTGTTCGATATGATCGCTGCTGGGCATTCTACCAAGCCCAACATTTAAACTTTAAATGGCGAGGCAAAGCTTGCCACTGCGGGTACATACAAGGAGTAAGCCTTGCAACTTGAAACCTCAAACTTTAGACTTTAAACTTTGAACCTTCAACATCCCTACCCTTGTAACTTCACCCCATAGGCCAAATCGCCGGCATCGCCCAATCCGGGAACGATGTAGCCCTTGGCAGTTAGTTCATCATCTATATCGCCGCACCAAATGGTGGCTTTGGGCTCGGCACGGGAAACATATTCGATGCCCACAGTACAGGCTATGGCGCACACAATGTGCAATTCTTTAAATTCACCTTCATCCCGCAAAAACTTGATGGTCTTTACCAAGGAAGCACCGGTGGCCAACATGGGGTCGCTGATGATGACGATACGGTCTTCAATTTCAGGGCTGGCCATGTATTCCAGGGCAATATCAAAACTGCCATCGGGATTATGTTTGCGGTAGGCACTGATAAAAGCATTATCCGCCTGATCGAAATAGTTGAGCAAGCCGTTGTGCATGGGCAGCCCGGCCCTTAAAATAGTGGCCAGTACAGGCTGGTATTTGAGCGTTTTGCAATTGGCCATGCCCAGTGGGGTGGTAATCTCTTTATTCTCCCATTCCAACGATTTGCTGATTTCGTAGGCGGCTACTTCGGCAATACGCTCCAAATTGCGCCTAAACCGCATCCTATCGGCCTGAACGTCCATATTGCGCAACTCCCCTACCCAATTGCTTATCAGAGAATGCTGCTCGCTTAAATTGATTACCATGGCTGTTGTTTGATTATAGGGCAAATCTATAAGGTAAAATTGAGAAATGTGCTATTGGGGGCAAAAAAAACGCAGCAAAGAAATAAACGCAGCTTTACGGCAAAGAAATGATTGCGACAGTTTAGGTTCACTCATTTACCGAGATCCAATTCATGGCAAGGCTAGTAAGTTCTTTATAAGTCAATTCCTCTTTTATCCACTTGTTTGCTTTGCACAGTTTCGGTAAATCCCTCAAAAAGCGATTGTAATCGGCATGGATAAACTTTGCCGATGGCAATGTTGCCGCAGTTTTATTAGACAACCAATCTCTGATACGTTTAATGATTGTTACAGTTGAATGATAACTTTTGATATCCTGTCCACTAATATCCGATATATAAGCTTTAAACCTGAAGTCCTCATTATCCAAAATAAGATATTCCTTTTGCCCATGCATAACCGTATCACCAAATTTAATTGCCCCTATGAAAATTCCTAACTCTAGCGGCATGTTAAAACGAGGCAGCTTTAAATTGCTGTCCAACTCTACCCTACAAAGGTCATGGATGCCATATTTGGAAACTGCAATAAGTTTCACAATGTTTTCGATCCTAATTTTACCGCTATCATCAAATTCCTTGGCACAGCGAAGTACAAAGCCACAACGATAAATGGTGAATAAAACCGCTTCAAAAGTTGATTGATAGGCATCATCAAAAGGGCAATTGTAAAATACACTTCGTGTATAGTTTTCATTCATATATAATCTTTTTGGGTACGGAAAATTTGCACTATGAATGGTTACAGCTCACCATTTCTTAATGCGATAACTGCTTTTTCGGCTTTGAGGGCAGTGCGTCTGGGAATAGGGAAGCCAACTCCTTGGATAATAGTTAATTCTTTCCGGATACCTTTAAAGGGTTTACCATGGCTAATTTTAGTATACTTCCCTGAAATGCCATCCCGTAGGATATAATTATCTGTAAGCGGGTTATACACTTGCGAGCTGCCTTTACTGCCCAATAAATTGCTTTCTTTTGTAACTGACATACGGTTAAATTTGTATGCTAAAATTAAAACAAATGCCTAAAATATCAAAATATTTCACTGCCGCTATCTTTTAAAATACAATTTGCTTACCTAGTACTTTTTATAAACAACCCTACAAAACTTGCCACCAACGATTGTTTTAGTATTTTTAACCTACAAAATTACTCGCATGAAAAGTTATATCAGCATTATTGCATTAGCTGCCATTACATTGCCTGCCTGCAAAAGCGGCAGCAGCAACGAAAAAAAAGAAAAGGAAAGCTATGAAGTAGCCAAGGAAACCTTGGCCGAAAAAGAGCAAAAGAATCCGGCAGCCTTCATTACGGTGAGCAGCAAGGATAAACACAACCTCATTGGACAAACCGTTATCAAGGGCAATTTGCAGAGTAAGGCCAAAGTTGCCGTGTATACAGATATTGAGCTAGAATTAGCTTTCTATAGCAAAACGGGCGCTTTGCTGGAAAAAGATACCGAAGTGATTTATGAAACCCTGCAGCCGGGTACTGCTGCCAACTTTAAAAGCAAATATTTTGCCCCCAAGGGTACCGATAGCATCGCCATCAGCGTATTAAAAGCAAAAAATGCGCCCTCAAACTGAGGGCGCATTTAACGTATTCTGGTACTGATTTACTTCAATTTAACGCCTACCTTGGCGAAGAAGAACGCACCGCCAAAACCCATTTGTACTGCATCCCACATGCCACCGCTTTCGCTCAAACCTGCGTCGTGGATACGTGGGTAAACATCCAATATATTGGCGCCGCCCAATGTAATACTGGCCTTGTTCTTAATATTATAGTTGAAAGACAGATCCAATGTAGTTTTTGCATTGAACACATCTTCTTCATCTCCAAAGTTGATGATTTTTACACCGCCAAAATTGGTAGCCCTTACGTTGATGTTGAAGTCACCGATTTTGTAATCAGTGGTCAAACTTAACTTGTGCTTGGGCGCACTGGCCAACAAAAAGTATTGCTCCCTACGGCCATAGTAAATATCTTCTTTACCAGCCAGTTCGGGTGTAGTAGTAATTTTGCCCAACTCCATTTTATTAAAGTTGCCTGCAAAAGTAAAGTTCAACTTGCCCTTACCAGCATTCATACCATAAGTGGCAATTACATCCAACCCAGTTGTTTTGGTACCCACCGCATTGGTAAAGAATTGTGCAGCACCTACATTTAAGTCAGTTAAAATACCACCGATAACATCATCATCATTGCCAAACAAACCAGTCAATACGACCTTGTTCTTGATGTCGATGCTATAGCCGTCAACCGTTAACACCAAGTTTTTAACAGGCTTAGCAGTAAAACCAAAGCTGAAGTTTACCGATGTTTCTTGCTTCAGTTGAGGGATGCCCACGGTTTTGGCCAAAATACCATCGTTGGGCGCAATTACGATATCGTAAATTTTACCGGCAGCTACGTTGGTGAACGTACTGCTAAAGTGCTTTTGTGGCAAAGAAGGTGCCCTAAAGCCCGTGCTGAATGAACCACGGAAAGAAAGACGGTCGCTGTACTTGATACGGCTGGCCAACTTGTAATTCACTGTCCAACCAAAGTCGCTAAAGTTTTCGGCCCTTACCGCAGCGCTTACCAAAAAGCTCTTGGTTACATCCAATTCACCATCCACAAACCAAGCACCGCTCACACGTTGGCGGTTGGTTTCGTCTTTGGGTTGGAAGCCAGGAAAGCCTTGTGAGCCACCGGGACGGAAAGTAGTATCACCACTTATGGGATCAATAGCAAATACCACAGGACCATATTGTTTGTAGCTGCCCAGTTCGCCTGCAAATATTTTGTATTGCTCTTGGCGCAATTCGGTGCCGAAAGCCACGTTGGCACCCTTGGCTACTTTGCTGAAAGATTTGCTAAAGTTGGCGCCAATCGCATTTTGGTTCAATTGAAAACCACCTGCATCAAATTGCGTGGGAGAAGCACCTTCCAAAGAAGCGTTCACCGTGTTTTTTACATCGTAAGCAAAACGGTTGCCACCCAAGTTGGCATAAAAATCACTGCTCCAGCCACACCATTTGGTACGGATACCAAAAGCTACCGACCTATCGGAAATGTCCGACAAAATGCGGGGATCAAAGCCATTGGGATAGATAGAAAGCACGTTCCTTTCGCTGCCGGGGTCACGGGTAAAGGCATACGCATCGCCTTTGCGTTGGTTAACACCGCCAAAAGCATAAAACTCAGCATTGCCTTTTAAAGGGAAACTGGTATTGAAATAAAAAGCATAATTGTTGCTTCCTGCTTCGCCAAACTTTTTACGATAGTTATCGGGGAACAAGGGCTCGTAATTGGGGCGGAAAGTTTTTTCCTTGCGGAAATAATCGCCTGTTAAATTGATAAACCCATTGTTTTTTAAGCTAAAGCCGTAGTTAACGCTGGCATTGAGGGTGGTTCCATCGGTGATGCTGCCCAATACTTTGGTACCATCTACCTTTAATGAACTACCATAACCAGTTTTATATGTACCGGCGCTTACATTGGCCGAACCGCCTTTGCTGGCCGATTTCAATACAATGTTGATAACGCCTGCAATGGCATCAGAACCATACTGGGCGGCAGCACCGTCACGCAAAATTTCGATGCGTTCGATGGCGGCTGCGGGAATGGTGTTCAAGTCCGTACCGCTATTACCACGGCCACGGGTACCGTACAGGTTTACCAAAGATGATTGGTGCCTGCGTTTGCCATTTATCAATACCAAAGTTTGGTCGGGGCCTAAGCCACGCAAGGTAGCGGGGTCAATATGGTCGGCACCATCCGCACCACTCTGCTTGTTGCTATTAAAAGAGGGGGCCACATACTGCAAAATTTGGTTCAGGTCAACCTGCCCCAAGGTATTGGTGATTTTTGAAATGGGAATCACGTCGATGGGCACAGCCGTTTCCGTTGCCGACCTTTTGATGCTGCGGGTACCTACTACAGCCACATCGCCCAAGCTTACGTTTGCAGCGGCCATGGTAGCTTCGATGTAGCTGTTGCCTTTAACGCTGCGTTCCTGCTCGGCCAAGCCTACGCCGGAAAATACCAGTACCGCTTCGTTGCCAGCTACCTTTAAAGAATAGTTACCGTCTTTATCGGTAACGGTACCATTGCTGGTGCCTTTTTCTTTTACGCTGGCACCTTCAACAGGTTGCCCATTGCGATCCAACACTTTTCCTTTGATAACGGTCTGTGCTAAACTTACTGCTGCACAGCACAACATTGCCAAGAGGCAAATTGCAAATTTTCTCATTATTGTTGATTTGGTTATGGCGGTAAAATTAAGGATTATTGTGTAATTGGTGCCGGTTTGTATGCCGCAAGGTTCAAATGTTTATAATTTACCCGATCAGGCCCCTATTATGTGCATACAGTTTAAAACAGTGTTGCAAATATGTAGGCTGGATGGGTACACGGATAAAGGTGATTACGGGGATTGTGCTGATTATGTGATTTTCATCGTTTGACATGTTAGTTTATTTGCTATGGGCTGCTAGCAAAATGAAACCAGTACGTCAAACACCCAATACCTATTGCCCTCAGCAACCAATCAACCATTCAACTAATCAACCAATCAACCCTCTACCCTTCCCGGATATTCCTTCAGTGCCGCTTCCAAGCAGTCCATCGCCGCATGAATGGCCGTAACGTTGAGCACATAAGCTAACCGCACTTCGTTTTTGCCCAGTCCGGGGGTACCGTAAAAGCCGGTAGCGGGTGCCAGCATAACGGTTTGCCCATTGTGGCTAAAGGATTCCAGCAGCCATTGGCAAAAAGCATCGGCATCATCAATGGGCAGGCGGGCAATGGCATAAAAAGCACCGCCGGGGTTGGGACAAAATACCCCTTCCATTTGGTTGAGGCGGGCCACAATCGTATCACGGCGCAGCAGGTATTCGGCCTTGGTGGTATCAAAATAATCATCGGGCAGGTCAACGGCGGCTTCGCCCAAAATTTGTGCAAACGAAGGCGGGCTTAGCCTTGCTTGGGCAAACTTCATGGCAGCATTGAGCAGGGCTTGGTTTTTGGTAATAAAGGCCCCGATGCGCCCCCCGCAGGCACTGTAGCGCTTGCTAATGGTATCCATCAGCACAATATGGTTGTCTACCCCCGTCAACTGCATGGCGCTGAAATGCTCGCCACTGTAGCAAAATTCGCGGTAAGCCTCATCGGCAAAAAGGTAAAGGTTGTGTTTGATGATGATATCACGGAGGGTTTCCATTTCAGCTTGGCTGTACAGATAACCCGTGGGATTGTTGGGGTTGCAGATAACGATGGCCTTGGTACGGGGCGTGATGGCTTTTTCAAAAGCTTCAATGGGCGGTAGGGCAAAACCATTTTCGATATAAGCCGTAATGGGTTTTACCACCACACCGGCCGCCACGGCAAAACCATTGTAGTTGGCATAAAAAGGCTCGGGGATAATCACTTCATCACCGGGATCGAGGCAGGCCATAAAACCAAACAAGATGGCCTCGCTGCCCCCTGTGGTAATGATGATCTGCTCATGGGTAACGTTGATGCCCACCTTGCGGTAATACTCAACCAACTTACGGCGATAGCTTTCGTTGCCCGCACTGTGGCTGTATTCCAGCACTTTAAAATCAGCATGGCGCACCGCATCCAGTATGGCTTTGGGTGTTTCAATATCGGGCTGCCCGATATTGAGGTGGTACACTTGGGTACCCCTTTTTTTTGCCGCTTCGGCATAAGGCACCAGTTTGCGTATGGGCGATGGCGGCATCTGTTGGCCGCGTTGGCTGATTGTTAACATGGGGCAAAGGTAAAGTTAATGTGCTGATTTGCTAATGTGCTGATTTGCTAATTTTTTCAATTTGATGGAATTGGCTGGATAGGGAGATGAATGGGCGAATGTGCAAATATGCAGATGTGCAAATGTGCAAATGCTTAACTTGTTAAGACCTTGGGGATAGGCGAATGTGCTGATGTGCTGATTTTTCCGGTTTGTTGCTGTAATTGGGTATTGAATGCTGTAATCAATCTGATGGCCTCTTTAATTATTGATTAGTGGTTATTGATTATTGGCTGCGGCTGGGGAAGGCATATGAATGCTGCAGGTTTCTGTCAACCTGCCTTTGCCAGCAGGCCATCAACTCCCCTAAAATCCGCATCCAAAAAGAGCGACCACCAACAACCCGAAAGCCTGTCAACCGTCACCTGTCAACTGTCAACTACTCTCGGTCAACGAACCACGACCAACGGCCAACGAACTTCCGCAACTTTAAACATTAAACCTTAGACTTTATAGCCTAAATTTGCACCTTTTAGAACAAACCATCATCATGAGCGAAGAAAAGAGCCTGAATTTTATTGAAGAGATCATAGAAAACGATTTGGCATCGGGCAAATATACCAGCATCATTACCCGCTTTCCTCCGGAACCCAATGGCTACCTACATATCGGCCACGCCAGTTCCATCTGCCTCAATTTTGGTTTAACGCAGAAATACCCCGGCTATACCAACCTGCGCTTCGACGATACCAACCCTAGCACCGAGGAAACGGAGTATGTGGACAGCATCAAGGCCGACATACAGTGGTTGGGCTTTACTTGGGAGCATGAACGTTATGCCTCCGATTATTTTGACACTTTATATGGCTATGCCGTTAAATTGATAGAAATGGATCTGGCTTATGTAGATGATTCCACATCGGAGGAAATGGCCGCCCTGAAAGGCACGCCCACGGAGCCGGGCAGGGACAGTGTGTACCGTGGCCGTACCGTGGCCGAAAATCTCGACCTGTTTACCCGCATG
Source organism: Chitinophaga pinensis (assembly GCA_943373145.1). GTDB lineage: Bacteria > Bacteroidota > Bacteroidia > Chitinophagales > Chitinophagaceae > Ferruginibacter > Ferruginibacter pinensis_H. The sequence goes on along the minus strand of CALSBI010000003.1, from coordinate 361,903 downwards.
AAAAATGGGGAGTTTGCCGATGGCACCCGTACCCTGCGGGCCAAAATTGATATGGCCCATGTGAACATGCTGATGCGTGACCCCATCTTGTACCGCATCAAACATGCGCACCACCACCGCACGGGCGACAAATGGTGCATTTACCCCATGTACGACTTTGCGCATGGCCAAAGCGATAGCATCGAAAATATTACCCATTCCATTTGCACCATGGAGTTCATCCCCCACCGGGAGCTGTACGACTGGTTGATTGAGAAACTGGAGATCTACCCTTCCCACCAATATGAGTTTGCCCGCCGCAACATCAATTATACCGTTACCAGTAAGCGTAAACTGCTGCAATTGGTAACCGAAAAGCATGTAAGCGGCTGGGACGATCCCCGCATGCCTACCATCAGCGGCTTGCGCAGAAGGGGCTATACCCCCAACAGCATCCGCAATTTTTGCGAAAAAATCGGCGTGGCCAAAAGGGAAAATCTGGCCGACGTGAGCCTGTTGGAATTTTTTATCCGCGAAGACCTGAACAAAACCTCCCTGCGCCGCATGGTAGTGGCCAATCCGGTTAAGCTGGTGATTACCAACTATACCGCATCGGGCGAAACATTAACTGCCGAAAACAATCCCGAAGACGAAACAGCGGGCCATCGTTCGCTTAGCTTTAGCAACCAACTGTGGATTGAGCAGGAAGATTTTATGGAGAATCCGCCCAAAAAATATTTCCGTTTGTCGCCGGGCAATATGGTTCGGCTCAAAAGTGCCTATATCATCAAGTGCGAAAATGTGGTGAAAGACGATGCGGGCAATGTGGTGGAGATTCAATGTACCTATATCCCCGAAAGCCGCAGTGGCAGCGATACCAGTGGCCTGAAGGTACAAGGTACGCTGCATTGGGTAAACGCCGCCGATGCCGTGCCGGTAGAGTTGCGTGAATATGATCGTTTGTTTAGGGCCGAAGACCCTACCAGCGAGGATGGCGATTTTAAGGAATACCTAAACCCCAATAGTTTAACTGTTGTGAAGGGATTTGCAGAACTGGCCTTGTCCAATGTGAGCTTGGCCGATCGTTTTCAATTCATGCGGAAGGGATATTATTGTTTGGATAAAGATAGCGATGCGACCAATGGTCACTTGATATTCAACAGAACGGTTACGTTGAAGGATGCTTGGGCAAAGGAAGCGAAGAAATAGTTGGTATTGAGTGGTTAGTACAGAGTACTTAGTACAGAGTTTTTAGTAGGAAGTGTAAAAGTGCTAGTACTAACTACTAACTACTTTCTACTAAAAACTTACCGGCTCCCATCCTTTACAAACCCTTCTATTCCCTCCACTAGTTTATCCAATTCTTTGATGGAAGTATATACATTGGGCGTAACCCTTACCCCTTTGATATTTTCCCACTCAATACCTACTGTATGTATTTTATAATTGTCCATTAAATATCGGTCGATGGAGGAGAGTTTGGCGCCATCAATCGAGAACATACCGATGGCACAGCCAAATTGGGGCTTGAGGGATGTGTGCAATTGTACGCTAGGTACCTCCTTCACCCGTTCCATCCAATAATTCTTAAGGTAGTGCAGCCTGGCTTCCTTTCTGAGCAAACCGATGTTTTCGGTAAACTCGATGGCCTTGCCAATAGCCTGCTCGATAAAAAAAGGTCGGGTGCCCAAATGCTCAAACTTACGGATATCGGGGCTATGCGCATTACCGTTGCCAAACAACGGATACAAGGCCGCAATTTTTTCCTGCCGTACATACAGCATACCCGTGCCAATGGGTGCGCCCAACCATTTGTGTAGGCTGGTGCCAAAATAGTCGCAGTTCAGGTCAGGTATGGCAAAAGAAAACTGGGCAAAAGTATGGGCACCATCTACCATTACCTCAATGCCTTGGGCCTTGGCAACATCGGCAATTTTCTTCACCGGCATTTTTTGGCCCACCCAATTGATCATGTGCGTAATCAATACCACTTTGGTTTTGGGCGTAAAAAGGCTTGTATAACATTTCGCCAACCATTCCTCATCTTCCGAAGGCAACTCAAGGTTCACCCATACCAGTTTTATCCCCTCCCGTAGTTCACGCTGTTTCCAAGCGCTGATGATATTGGGGTAATCTTGTTTGCTCAACACCACTTCATCACCCCGGTTGAGTGTAAGGCCAAAAACAATCGTCTCCAATGCTTCGGAGGCATTGCGTTGCAGCGCTATTGCTTCATGGCTGCACCCCGCTATCGCAGCGAGTTGCATCCGCAGCGGCTCCCGCCCTTGGTCGAGCCTACGCCACATATAATAACTAGGCGCCCAATTACTTTGGTCGTAATAATCTTTCATTGCTTCCTGCACCACTCGGGGGGCAGGCGACACGCCGCCATTGTTTAGGTTGATCAACCGGTCAGGCCCCATTGTATAGCCCTTCCTAATACGATGCCAAAAAATTTCATTATCGGCCAGTTCGGCTGGTGTATATTGTTGGTATTGTTGTAGGGTACCGTCTAGTGCCGCATGTGCCGCCGTTTGCACCAAGCCCGCAGCCAAGGTGGCTCCAGCCCCAATGCCTATTTGCTTCAAAAACTTTCTTCTATCTGTCATTACCAGGGGTTGATGATGGATTGAAAGTAAATATATATCAAAAAAGGCGACAATTTGATAGCCATTGTTTATTTGGTAAGCAATTTTTTGTAATTTCCATTTTTGGCCTCAAATACGGTATGCGGAATGTTAGGAGCGGTTTACCTACCGTTTGCTAGCTGCTCAATGCCTTGGGGCTATATCAATCAAAATCTCAACCAAACTGCATTATGAAGATTCTTGAAATCAAAGTATTAAAGGGGCCTAATTATTGGAGTGTGCGACGTACCAAGCTGATACAAATGAAATTGGATCTTGAGGAAATGGAACAACGCCCTACCAATACCATTGAAGGCTTTCGGGAACGTTTGGAAAAAATGTTCCCCAGCATGTATGGACACCGGTGCAGTGTGGGCGAACCCGGCGGTTTTTTTCAGCGGGTGGAGGAAGGCACTTGGATGGGCCATGTGATTGAGCATATCGCCTTGGAAATGCAAACTTTGGCAGGCATGATGTGCGGTTTTGGGCGTACCCGCGGCGCCAATGAAAAGGACGGTGTGTATTTTGTGGTATTTACTTATATGGAAGAAGATGCCGGTGTATATGTGGCCAGGGCTGCCGTAAGGGTGGCCGAGGCATTGATCGCTGGCACCGAATATAATTTGGAGGAAGACATTCAACAGTTGCGTGAAATAAGGGAAGATACCCGCCTAGGGCCCAGCACCGGTTGCATTGTGGAAGAAGCCAGCAAGCGCAACATTCCATTTATCAGGCTCAACAAACAGAGCTTGGTACAACTAGGCTATGGTGTACACCAAAAACGGATACGGGCCACCATTGCCAGTACTACCAGTAATATTGCCGTGGATATTGCCTGCGACAAGGAAGAAACCAAAAACCTGTTGGAAGCGGCCGAGATACCGGTACCAAGCGGCACCATCATCCGCACAGAAATAGGTTTACAAGAAGCGATAGATAAATATGGTTATCCATTGGTATTAAAACCAGTAGATGGCAACCATGGTAAAGGGGCCACTACCAATATCACCAATTGGGAGCAAGCGGTGAAGGCATTGGAAGGGGCACAAAAATATGGCCGCAGTGTAATTGTAGAGCGCTTTATTACGGGTTTCGACTTTAGGGTACTCGTTATCAACCATAAGTTTATTTGCGCCGCCTTGCGCACCCCAGCCGCTGTTACTGGCGACGGGGAGCATACCATACAATGGCTGATTGATGAAACGAACAAAGACTCTCGCCGTGGTTATGGCCACGAAAAGGTATTGACCCAAATTACCGTGGATGATTTTACTTGGAAGATGCTGAACGATAAGGGTTACACCTTGGAAACGGTACCGGCCAAAGATGAATTGGTACTGCTAAAACCCACGGCCAACCTGAGTACGGGCGGCACCAGTACCGATGTTACGGACGAAGTGCATCCTGCCAATGTTTTTATGTGCGAACGCATCAGCAAAATCATTGGGTTGGATATTTGCGGCATTGATATCATGGCTACTGATTTGCGTACACCCGTTACCGAGAACGGTGGCGCTATTTTGGAAGTGAATGCAGCGCCAGGTTTCCGGATGCACATTGAGCCAGCATTGGGCCTGCCCCGCAACGTGGCCGAGCCGGTGATAGACATGCTGTTCCCCAAGGGCAGCGAAGGACGCATCCCCATCATTGCCATTACAGGCACCAATGGTAAAACCACCACTACCCGCCTCACGGCACATATTGCCAAAAGTGCGGGTAAAAAAGTAGGCTACACCACCAGCGATGGGGTGTATATCCAAAACCAACTGATGATGCGGGGTGATTGTACTGGACCGGTGAGCAGCACTTTTGTGCTAAAAGATCCTACCGTAGATTTTGCGGTGTTGGAATGTGCAAGGGGCGGTATTTTAAAAGCCGGTCTAGCCTTTCAAAACTGCGATGTGGCCATTGTAACCAATGTAGCGGCCGATCACATGGGGCTTGGTGGCATTACTACCCTGGAGCAGATGGCCAAGGTGAAGGCGGTGGTACCAGAAACGGTATTTCCCCATGGTTATGCCATTTTAAATGCAGATGATGATTTGGTGTACAATATGCGCAAAGATCTAAAGTGCAAAGTGGCCTTTTTTAGCATGGACGAAAACAATCCCCGCATCAAAGCGCATTGCGAAAACGGCGGCTTGGCCACGGTGTACGAAAATGGTTATATCACCCTGCTGAAAGGCACTTGGAAGATACGGGTAATGGCGGCCAAAGATATACCGCTAACCTACGAAGGCAAGGCCATACACAATATTGCCAACACCTTGCCTGCGGTATTGGCCACTTATTTGTACCGCGACATCAGCATTGACGATATTCGTCAAGGGCTTACCACTTTTGTGCCCTCTAGCACACAAACGCCGGGCAGGTTGAACTTTTTTAATTTTAAAAACTTTACCATACTGGCCGACTTTGCCCACAACCCCCATGGGCTAAGGCTTTTGTGCGATTTTGTGAGTAAATTGGATTATCCCCGGCGCATTGGCGTTATTAGTGGCACCGGTGATAGAAGGGATGAAGATATTAGGGAACTGGGTGAAATTTCGGCTGCGTATTTTGACGAAATCATCATCCGGTGCGATAAAAACCTGCGTGGCCGAACAGCAGAAGAAATCATCAGCCTTTTGAAAGAAGGTATTGAAAAGGTAAACCCGAATGTACCTACCTTGGTGATTGCCAATGAAAATGAAGCACTGGAACATATTTATGCCAATCCGCAAACTGGGGCACTCTATACCATTATGTGCGATGTGGTGGCTGGGGCATTGGACAAAATAAAGGAGTTGAAAGACAGGGAGGGAAGTTGAGTTAATTAGCTGATTAGTTAATGCGATGATTAGCTAATGTCAAAGGCATGGAGGCGATGAATGGTTGCAGTGCTTAGCATTCGAATGCAACAGCCAATAAATAAATGACAATCTATTAAATGCAAAGCGGCTGTCTCAATAAATCGAGACAGCCGCTTGCTATATGAACACAACTTGTGAATGCAAATACCTATAGCCTTACAAATCCTGCACGGAGGTGTTTTTTGCCATTGGTAAATTCAATCCAATATTTGCCCGGTGTTATGCCAGCCACAGATACGGTAACCTGTTGCATACCCTTGGCCAGTAGGCTATTGCCCCTGCGCACCCCTTTGCCATTGGCATTGAACAACGTGTAAGTGTAGTTTCCTGCATCTTGCACATCCAAGTTCACTTTTATGGCGGATACGTTTACCGGATTGGGAAGCACTTTGATAAAGTCTGTAGCAGCAATAGGAAGCTGCTTACCACTCACCCTTGGCGGGTTGCCCACTACAATGTAGGTGCAGTACCTTGCCACACAGCCATTGCGGTATTTTACGGTAACGCATACACGGTAAGTTCCGGGCCTTTCATATACGTGCTTTGTATTGGGCCAATAGGTGTTGTAAGCCGTAAAGGGACTGCCATCGCCAAAATCCCACTCGGCAGAAATTACGCCACCACTGATTCCATCCTCAATACCGTCAAAATAGTGTACATCCCCGTTTACATAGTAATCAAATTTAACGGAGCAATCACCACTAGTAACATCTATTTTATAACAGCGTTTGGCTACACAACCGTTGTCATATTTTACGGTTACGCACACTTCGTAAGTACCTGGCCGCAGGTATTCGTGCTTGGTATCCGTCCAATAATAATTATAAGCCGTAATGGGGCTACCATCACCAAAATCCCATTCGGCACTCACTACTGCATAAGGGCCCAGCGGAATACCGTAAAAGTAGTAAAGGCTGCCATCGTTGGTTTCAAACTTGAAATCTACCACACAATCCACCTTGATATCTTTGCAGAACTTGGCCACACAGCCATTGGAATAAGTTACCTCTACACAAACGGTATAAATACCCGGTTTGTCGTATTGATGCTTCACTGTAGACCAACCTGTTCCTGTAGCACCATCACCAAAATCCCACTTGGCAGAAACCACAGGCCAAGGGCCAACGGGCACCCCATGGAAATAGTACAAGTAACCGTCTGCTGTTTCTGAAGTAAAGCTTACATCACAAACAAACGTAACCCGAATGGTTTTGCAATACTTGGCTACACAGCCATTGGCATACTTCACTGTTACACATACTTCATAAGTGCCTGCTTGTGTGTATTGGTGTTTGGTATCGGGCCAGTAAGTATTGTAAGCCGTAATGGGGCTACCATCACCAAAGTCCCACTCGGCACTTACCACGGGGAATGGCCCTGCGGGGATACCGGTGAAATAATAGAGGGAGCCATCGGGTGTTTGCGAGGTAAACGACACGGTGCAACCCACAACTACTTCTTTACAGAATTTCGCTTCGCAACCATTTTCGTATTTCACTTTTACACAAACAATATAGGTACCGGGTGTACTGTAAGTATGATCTACTGTTGTCCATCCGGATGCCGTAGTGCCATCACCAAAATCCCAATCCGCAGCAACCACGGGAGATGGCCCAACCGGGATGCCTTCAAACTTGAAGTAATACCCATCCTCGGTTTTGTAATCAAACTTCACGTCGCACGGCACTTTAACCACTACTTCGTAGCAATACTTGGCCACACAGCCATTTTCATATTTCACCGTTAGGCAAACTTTGTACACGCCCGACTCGGTGTATTCATGCTTGGTATTGGCCCAATCGGAAGAAGTGGTGCCATCGCCAAAATCCCACTCGGCACTTACAACCGGCGATGGGCCTACGGGTATGCCATAAAAATAATACAGATAGCCATTTTCTGTTTGAAACCGAAAATTCACAAAGCAAGTAGTATCCACATTATTGGTTACACAAATTTTGATGCACTCCTTACATGATGCACCCGTAGCTTCATTAACGGCATACAGGCATACTTGATAAGAACCGCTGGCATAGGTATGCGAAACGGAAGTACCCAATCCACTGGTGCCATCCCCAAAGTCCCATTTGTAAGTAAAGCCCGGTTGTGGATTATCCACTTTAAAATTGTACAGGCCGGGTGCTTGGGTAGAAACGCAATAAGTAAAATGCGCATCGCAAGGCAAATCGTATTTGATGTACAATTCAGGCCAGCGATTGGCATCGGGATGATCGGAAGATGCAAAGAGCAAGGAACGATAGTAGTTCTCATTTTGCAACATCAGCATAAAACCATTGTTGGCAGTGGGTGCCATCATGGCAATTACCTGATTGGTTACATTGAGCGCTACATTGTAATTCCACTGGGTAGTAGAAGCCGGTACCGCCACTTGGTCTACCGTAGTAATAGCAGGCTGGGTGTTCCATGTTACCGCACCCTCGCCCCATGGCGAAGTAATCCTTCTTACCCATGCATTGTTGTTATTGGGATAAGGGGAACCGGGATAATGGGAATTGCCCTGCGAATTGCCACTGGTAGCTACACCAAACAACCGGAGCTCGGCATAAGTGATTACGGCCCCAGCGGGTAAGGTGTTTAACTGATCGAAACGTACCAAACCCCTGCCGGCACCCGGACCACAGCCACTGGCATACCATGTCCATGCATAGGCATCCAATTCGGGGTGATTGCCCCAGTTGGTGTTCACCCAATTGGTACAAACGCTGTTGCGGTGTATCATGGCATCTTGCCCCACAGCGGCATTGGGCTTAAACGTGACGGAAAATTGTGCAGAAACTAGATGGCTGACCAATAATAAGGCCGCCCACAATAAGTGTTTGAACTTTTTCATATGCGTATTTTTTGGTTACATGTCTACATACTACTACATAAGTAAATGATGGTAGTAATGATTCTGTTTGCTGGGAAACAAATAGCAAATTCGTTAGCTAATCGTTGTTTTGGTAATGTGTTCTTTAGTGCCTAGCTGATAAATTATGTGTCCTTCTTTTGTGTATGTAAATATATAAAAAAATGATGAAAAAAAATATTTTTTTCATCAGGGGGATATGGCTAGCGTTCAGCCTATGCTACAGTTGATGCATTCATCATTCGTCATTTGGCGCAGAGCGCCACCGAGCCAAAGGCACGGCATTATTCATTATTCATTATTCACTATTCACTATCCCCTTCCCTCCTACTTTCCAAACTTTGCCTTCAACATGGCCAACGCATCCCCAAGGGGCCGCTCTGTATTGGAAGGTGCAGGTTTTGCTTTGCCCTGTGGCTGTTGTGGCCGCTTGTGCTGCGTATTGCTGGGCGGTGTGGATGCTTGCTTAATGGAGAGTGCAATGCGCTTACGGGCCACATCCACTTCTACCACTTTTACCATAACCTGCTGATTAAGTTTGAGCACTTCGGCAGGATCGCTGATATACTTGTGCGCTATTTCCGATACATGCACCAATCCATCTTGCTTAACACCAATATCTACAAATGCACCAAAGCGGGTAATATTGGTTACCACACCGGGCACCACCATGCCCACGGTTACATCTTCCATTTTATAAATAGCCGCAAACTCAAATTGCTGCACTTCGCTGCGTGGGTCAAGGCCCGGCTTCTTCAATTCGTTGATGATGTCTTTGATGGTAAGCTCACCCGTTTCGCCACTTACATATTTGGCAGGCTGTATCGTTTTCAAAAGGGTATCCTCGCCAATCAGCTCTTGGATGGGCACACCCAAATCGGTGGCCATGGCCTGCACAATGGGATAGGCTTCCGGATGCACCGCACTGCCGTCCAATACATTTTCGCCCTCTTTAATGCGCAAAAAACCGGCGCATTGCTCGTAGGCTTTGCCGCCCAAGCGGGGCACTTTTAGCAGTTGCTGCCGATTGGTAAACTGTCCTATTTCGTTGCGGTACTGAATGATATTGGCGGCCAAGGTAGCCCCGATGCCGCTTACATAAGCCAGCAAGTGTTTGCTGGCCGTATTTAAGTTTACGCCCACGCTATTTACACAGCTCACCACAGTTTGATCGAGCCGCTCTTTCAGCCTAAATTGGTTCACATCGTGTTGGTACTGCCCTACCCCAATGCTCTTGGGATCAATCTTTACCAACTCGGCCAAAGGATCCATCAACCTACGGCCAATACTTACGCTGCCCCTTACCGTTATATCCTGCTCGGGAAACTCTTCCCTGGCAATTTCGCTGGCCGAGTAAACAGAAGCCCCATCTTCATTTACCAAAAACACCGGCAGCCCCAGTTGCAATTGCTTGATGAACTGTTCGGTTTCCCGCCCGGCAGTACCATCGCCAATGGCAAAAGCTTCGGAGCCATATTCTTTTACCAAGGCCCTTATCTGATACTCCGCATCCCTCAATTTGCCGGGTTCGTGTATAAAGATGAGGCCCGTTTTGAGCAGGTTGCCCTTCTCATCCAAACAAACCACTTTGCAGCCGGTACGGTAGCCGGGATCGAGGGCCAATATTTTTTTACTGCCCAAGGGGGCACTCAACAATAACTGGCGCAGGTTTTCGGCAAATACATTGATGGCTTCCTCATCGCCCTTGGCCTTAAGGGCCGTGCGGAATTCGGTTTCCAAGCTGGGTTGCAACAAGCGGCGGTAAGCGTCTTTCACCGCTTTTTTTACATGCGGTGTACATGGGCTCATGCCTCCTTTTACATACAAGTCTTCTATCTCCGCCAAAGCATTTTCTTCCGCTGGTTCAATGGCTAAGCGCAGGAACCCTTCCAAAAAGCCACGCAACACGGCAAGGATGCGGTGCGAAGGTATTTTGCCTACCGGTTCGCTAAAATCAAAATAGTCTTTATACTTAATGCCTTCCGCTTCTTTGCCTGTATTCACTTTGGTTTGCACCGTAGCTGCTTGTTCAAAGAGCCTGCGCATCCGGGCCCTTACCTGTGCATCTTCGCTCATCATTTCGGCAATGATATCACGGGCGCCTTGCAGTGCAGCTTCTGTATCCTTTACGGTTTCATTGATGTAAGTAGCCGCAGTTGCTTCCACCAAAATATCTTTTTGCTCCAGTAGCAACAGGGCCAAGGGCTCCAATCCATTTTCTCTGGCCGTTTGCGCTTTTGTTTTGCGTTTGGGTTTATAGGGCAGGTAAATATCTTCCAGTTCGTTCAGCGTGGCGGCACTGTCCAATTTTTGCTGTAGTGCTTCCGTCATCTTGCCCAACTCTGTAATGGTTTTTTCAATAAAGGCCTTCCGGTCGGCAAATTCTTTCAGCCGCTGTGCTTCCTCTTGTATCTGTTGCACTTGCACTTCATCCAAGCCTCCGGTTTTGTCTTTGCGATAGCGGGCAATAAAGGGGATGGTAGCGCCTTCTCCCAACAAGTCTAAAACGGCTTGGGCCTGGTTGGGCTTGATGTTGAGCAGTTGAGCGATGGGCTGGGAAAACGACATATAGATAAATTGTTCCTGTGATTAAATTTTTATAAGGGTTGCGAATTTAGGTGTGCCGGGTTAAAGAAAAAATTTTTTTTGTTACAAAAACAAGGGCCGTTTTCCTACGAAAACAGCCCTTGTGAGATGGATAGGTGATGATTGCCCGTTAAGCCATCATTATGCTTGTCCCCCTTTACAGTGGTGAAAAATCAATCATGCGGATATTGGAAGGCAACCAAGCTGGGGCCACGGGTGCACCCGGACCGCCCAAGGGCACGGCTTGCGTCCAATTGAGGCCTGCTGCCTGCGAACCTACAATAAAACTATTGCTGATGGTAGCATCATAAAAACAACCAGATTCGGTAAATGCGAAAGGCACACCGGGGGGTGTATAGGCAGCCACTGGCAAAGCCCAAGCGGGTACCAACCCGGCGGTGCAGCGCATGAGGTACCCAGTAGCCCCATTTTGGCCCAATATGAACACCGTAGCGCCCACCATGGCCAAACCGCTCACATTGGGCACCAGTCCGCCGTAAGCGCCTGCCGCTACAACACCGGTAGCACCGGCCACAAAGGGCACATTGCATACCTGCTGTGTGGTTCTGTTTAAAATAAATACCCTATTGGCCGTGGGATCTTTTTCAATATCGCTCAGCGCAAAAGCGGCCGTACCGCCAATTGTTGACCACAGACTGGCCCCATTCGGATTTCCGGAAGGGAAACGCCATATCTGCCAGTTAACCCCTGCTGCGGGCCTCGACAAACAAAAACCGGTATTGCCAATCACCGTTATTCCGGTAACATTGGGCAAAGGTGCGCCGCCCACAGCATTGCGGAGGTAATTATCGCCCAAAGCACCTATTACGCCTACATAATTGGGGCCGCCAGCATACCTAAAAAAACGGTAACCCACGCCGGTAAAGGGGCCGAGGGCAAAGTGACCGGCCGGTACCGGTACCGCCAATTGTGGATCAGCATCTACGGCATCTTTTTGAACGGTGGCCAATGGGGTGTCGTTGCCTTTTTTACAGGCTGCCAGTGCATAGATGGCCAATAAAAAGGCAAAAGAAATTTTGATTAAATGCTTCATATTTATGCGTTTAATAAGTTAATCCCTTGCGATCGGTTCCGCTTCGGGAATAACGGAACAGGGGCTGCGGAAAATTGTGCTTTGGATCAGCCAAAATATACCCAAATATGGATTGTTAAGGTTAACAAAGCCAATCAAACGCCTCACCACACAAACATAATGGGATTATCGGCCACAAACAATGGACGTTTAGTTATCGTTCATTTTGGGGCAGGTTTATTTAGTTATCGGCTGGCGATTGAACCCAGATTTTGCATTAGAAAATCTATTGCAAGCCGAAATTCCTGCAAACACGGGCATTTCCTCGATTTTTCTTTTCATCGTAGGTGTTGCTACGCTTTCAAAGAAAAATCTTGCGGGAATACCCGTCTTTATTGGACTTTCGACTCTCATAACGATTTCTACTGCAATATCTGGGTTGAAGGATGCAGGTTATAATTTATCTTTGCGCTTATGAAAAAAAATGCGCCACTATTGATCGGTTTTTTATGTTGCCTTGGTGCTTGCAAACTGGCAGAAAAGCCCCTTACACAGGAAGAAGTGATTGCCGTGATACAAAAATTTGATGAAGGCTGGCGGCAGAAAAACCTAGGCACGGTAGATTCGGTGCTGGCCCCGGCTTATATCTATTTTACCCAATCGGGCGGTTTGTTCAGCCGCGACAGTGTGGTGCAAACGGCCGGCTCGCCCAATTATACATTGGATACCATGAGCCGCAGGGAGTTTGCGGTAGAACTGCATGGCAGCAGCGCCATTGTAAGTACCCGTTGGCGGGGCAAGGGCATGTACAAGGAAGTGCCGTTTGACGAAGATCAACGCTGTAGCATTACCGTGATAAAAGAAAAAGGACGGGTTTGGATTGCTGCTGAACATTGTACCCCGATTAAGCCGGTACGAATATTCCATTAATCAATTAATTAATAATTAATAATTAATAATTATTGATTATTCCCTACCTAGTATTGAAGATGTAACAGTACTAGTTACAGCCCAAAAACTGGCAAAGCGTACTCTCCAAAGCCGGGCCACGGAGGTCTTTGGCCACAATTTTACCATCGGGATCTATGAGTAGGTTTTTGGGGATGGAGTTAATTTTGTAAAGCTGTGCCACTTCATTACTCCAAAATTTAAGATCGCTTACATGGGTCCAAGCGAGGTTATCATCGGCAATGGCCTGTATCCACGGGTCTTTGGACCTATCGAGCGACACACCCAGTACAGTAAAGTTTTTGCTTTTAAAGCGGTTGAAGTTTTGTACCACATTGGGGTTCTCTTCGCGGCATGGGCGGCACCAACTGGCCCAAAAATCAACCAGCACGTATTTACCTTTGAAGGAAGAAAGGGTAACCGGCGTACCATTTACATCATTTTGGCTGAAATCGGGTGCCGGGCTTCCAATGGGGTTTGGACCGCTCTTGGCTGTAAGGATTTCATTGCCCAAAATCTTGCCGTAGCTGGAGTTTTGTGCGGCTGCCTGCAAACGGCCGTAGCGTTGCTCGATATAATCGCCGGAAGGCGCATAGCGCTTGATCACCAGCAACATCAGGGCGCTTACGGGCGAAGCTGGCTTTTTGCTCAAGAAGGCATCGGCTGCCGTTAATAAACCCGTATTGTTGGCCGTATAAGCTGTACGCAAGGAATCGGTAACACCCATGGTGGAAGCCTGCTGGCTAAGGGCTGCACTTTTTTCCAAGTAGGGCTGCACCAGGCCCGTGTATTCGGTAAACTCATCGTGCAACAAAGAGCCTTTTACCTTGATATCATCTATTTTATTCACATCACCTGTAACGGTAATTTTATCATTGCTCACAAAGAGCGGCACCATTTCCTGGGTGGGCAGTTGCAACAAATAAACCGCTGGCTCAGGCAATTTGGCCTTGATGACAAATTTTTGCTTTTTTGCCTTGGCTGTGCCCATTACCCCACCCCTGCCATCGGAGGATAGCAGGCTTACCGTGGCATTATCGGCCAAATTTAATAAAGTGCCATTGATGACCAGTTCTTTGCCCACTTTAACTACCGGGGCCAGTTTAACAGGTTTGGTCTTTTTAACCGGCTGGGCCACAACGGCCAAAGGCATCAGTATCGCAAACAAGAATTTCTTCATATATCAATTTGATGTTGCAATTTACGGAGTTTTTGGCTGATTTGGATTTTTGACATGTACCACGGATTGGAGGGGATTACACGGATTTTTGACGGGGATTGGGTATGATTACGGTGATTGTATGATTTTTGATGGGGATTGTTATGGATTTTCTTACCACGGATTATATAAGATTGCACGGATTACACGGATTGCTGACTAGGATTGGAGGTGATTGCGGTGATTATGTGATTTTTTTGCTACGGATTACATACAACTACATGGACCTGCCTCAGGGCAGTCAGGTTACACGAATAAAGAGGTGTTGACGGTTGACGGTTTACAGTTGACCGGAAATACAACTCGTAACCACAGATTATATAGAATTATACGCAACTACTTGACGGCAGTCAGGTTACACGAATGTTCAATTTTTCACTTTCTATTTTTACTTATTACCAGTTTGCTTGATGGTATATAACGGAAAAGGCATGGTTTCTAAAACGAGAAACCATGCCTTTTCAGACAGGTTCAAATACATGGACGCTTCCATTATATTTAAATCATAAAAAAATTGTAGGCATTACAATGACCTAGCAATGTGTACCAATGCAGCGGCAAGGAGCAGTCCACATGGTTCTGATGAAGCCAGCACACAAACAGTAGTAGTACCACCATCAACTTGAGACATTTCTAAATCTGAAAGTTCTGCAACAGTGCGTTTTTCAAATAAGGCGATTTCTTTTGTTTTCAAGATTTCTGCGTTCATAATTAGTTTGCGTTTTTATTTGTTACTTGCCTACTCTGTTACAAAGCTTTTCGGCTACCGCTTTTCGCTAGTGGGTATTACTATTAGGGGTAACCTTTAATTATAGAATCAGCGCTGAAAAGGTATTTAACAAATATATAACTAAAATGTACCCAAGGGAATTTTTATGCTGTAATTGTTTATCCACAATTACCGACAATCACTACCCTATCAACCGATGACTTTATTTAAAAAATGGGCTGTTGCCGCCTCCACATCCTCCGCACCTTCCAAGGCTTTGATGTACGCAGTACCGATGATGGCGCCATTGGTAAACTGGCAAGCGGCATCAAAGCTGGCTTTGTCTTTGATGCCAAAACCGACCAATACCGGGTTTTGCAATTGCATTTGTTGCAAGCGTTCAAAATAAGGGGCCTGTTCGGTAATGGATTTATTTTTTCCCGTGGTGGAAGAAGAGGATACGGCATAAATGAACCCACTGCCCAGCGCATCTATCTGCCGGATGCGTTCGGCCGAGGTTTCGGGCGTTACCAAAAAGATAAAATCCAATCCATATTTTTTTACAATCGCCCCATACTCGGTTTCGTATTCGTACAGGGGCAGGTCGGGCAGAATCAGTCCGTCCACCCCTACCGCCGCTGCCTCGGCACAAAACTTTTCAAAGCCATATTGCAGTACAGGGTTCATGTAACCCATCAACACCACCGGCACTTGTACCTGTTGCCTAAAACCAGCCAGTTGCCCCAACAGTACGGCAATGCCCATCCCCTGCTCCAAAGCCTTGGCACTGCTGGCCTGTATCACTTCCCCATCGGCCAAAGGGTCACTGTAGGGCATGCCGAGTTCGATGATATCCGCCCCATGCTTTTGCAAGGCCGTCATCACTTCCAACGTGCTGTGCAAATGCGGATAGCCCGCTGTGCAGTAGATATTCAAAACCTGGCTGGGCTTTTGGGCAAATACATTTTTTATGCGACTCATGATGAATGACGATTTATGAATGATGAGTGATGAGTGATGAATCAATATCGTTTAGTTAACGTTTTATGGCGGTTGAATTGTGTCACCCCTTCGGGGTTCTGCCCTCAATTTGTTGCATCTTCTAGAATACTTGCACCCCGCCGTAGGCGGGTTAAGCTAAGTCTTAACTAGACGACATTGAGTGACGAATATTAAATAAACTATTCACTATTAACTATTCATCATTCACTATCAATAAGCTGTAGTAGGTATCACCGTCATCAACTGTTTGCCCAAACGTATAAAATTGTAACGGGGCTTGGCATCCACATCTAACGTAAGCGCAAAACTGGCCGTTTTACCCTTTGCTTCCGGAAAACTTACCACAACCGTATCACCTTGCCTGCTCACTTTGCAATCGGCATCGGTAAAACCTTCCGGCAGGCATTGGTCAAACTGATACCGCTCACCATTGGTGTTGGATACCATCTTCACTTCGCCTTCCTTACCGGTACAGTTACCGCCCTTGACAGCCGCCAATGTATGTTTTACAAAATCACCGTCATCGAAGCAACTGGCCAATAACAGTAAGGCAAACACTGAAATGTACTTTATCATGCTATGTATTTTATATAAGTGGCTAAATCTTTGTCGCCCCTACCACTCAAACATACCACTACCGTATCGGTTGCCTGCAAATCCATGCGGCCCAACACAGCTAGGGCATGGGCCGTTTCCAATGCGGGGATGATGCCTTCCAAGCGGCTGAGCTCAAAGGCGGCCGTCAAGGCTTCTTGGTCGGTAGCGCTCATGAAGCGCCCCCTACCACTCTCGTACAAGTGTGCATGTAAGGGGCCAATGCCCGGATAATCCAACCCTGCGGAAATACTGTGGGGTTCTACCACCTGCCCGTCCTCGGTTTGCATCAGCAGGCTTTTACTGCCATGCAAAATACCGGGCTTACCCAACTGTGTAGTGGCTGCACTCTTGCCGCTGTTCACACCTTCACCGGCGGCTTCCACCGCTACCAACTGAACAGTGGTTTCTTCTAAGAAATGATAAAAAGCCCCTGCGGCATTGCTGCCACCACCCACACAGGCCAGCACATGCGTAGGCAATTCGCTGCCCGTTTTGGCTTGCAATTGCTGCCGCATTTCTTGGCTGATCACACTTTGAAACCGGGCCACCATATCGGGGTAAGGATGCGGCCCCACCACACTGCCGATGATATAATGCGTATCGTCTGGGTTGTTGATCCAATCCCTAATGGCTTCGTTCGTAGCATCTTTCAATGTTTTACTGCCGCTGATGGCGGGCACCACCGTGGCACCCAACATCTTCATCCGGGCCACATTGGGGGCCTGCCGCTCAATGTCTTTTTCGCCCATGTACACAATGCACTCCAGCCCCTTGAGCGCACATACGGTGGCTGTAGCTACGCCATGTTGTCCGGCTCCTGTTTCGGCAATGATGCGTTTTTTTCCCAGCCGTTCCGCCAGCAATATCTGCCCAATCGTATTATTGATTTTGTGTGCCCCGGTATGGCAAAGGTCTTCCCGTTTGAGGTAGATAGCCGCCCCATATTTTTCGCTCAACCGCTCGGCCAAAAACAAGGGCGTTGGCCTGCCCACATAGTCTTGCAATAACTGCGCAAACTGCTGCTGAAAATCGGCACTATCGGTAATGGCACGATACTGTTGTTGCAACTCGCTTACATTGCGGTGCAACATCTCTGGTATGTAGGCCCCACCAAAGCTACCATAATAGCCTTGTGCATTGGGGGCTTGGTATGTTGTTGTGTTCATGTTTTTATTTTTGGCAGGGCGCAAGCCCTGCTTTTTTTCAAGTCCCAGACTAAAGTCTGGGGCAATCGAAGTTGTAATGCCTTTATATCCAAAAAATACAGCCTATGAACCCAGCTTTATTTCCGCTATGGGTCTGCATTGGCGTCGCACTCTTGTACTGCATCACTTTACGCAGATCTCTATCATTGATGGTACTATCACTTCTTCAAAGCCTGCTTAAACTGCAATACCTGCACCATATCTTTTACGCCCGGCTCCTTCTCAAACTTGCTGTTGATGTCAACCCCATAAAAATCCGGGTGCTTGAATTTTTTCAGCTTGGCCGCATCCTCCATGCCAATACCACCGCTGATAAAGAAAGGTTTTTCGATAACGCTGTCCTTCAGCACTTTCCAGTTGAACTGCTTGCCCGTACCGCCTTTGGTACCATCAGCCAATGCGGTATCAAACAGGTAATAATCGCATACCTCATCAAAGTCCAACAACAGTTCATCCACTGTCTTTACCGTGGCATCTATGTGAAACACTTTGATCACTTCCACATTATCCGACAGGCTTTCGCAAAGCAGTGGTTCTTCGTTACCGTGCAATTGCACCACATCCAACGAATAGGCCTCCACTATTTTCATGATGTCCTTGTATTCCATATCCACGAATACACCTACTTTCTTCAAATCAAAATCACTGTGCTTTACCTCACTGCCCTTCAGCGTATTGGGTGCATAACGAGGCGATGCCGGATGGAATATCAATCCTGCAAAGTCGATGCCCAGTTTGTCCAACTGCTCCAATTGTTTTAACTGTGTAATGCCGCAAACTTTTATATTCATTTTTTATTTAGTTACGAGTTATTTTAGTTGTTTTAGTTACGAGTTGTTTTTGTCCATGGAGCATGGTCAATGGTCCATGGACAATCCACTATCAACTATCCATTATCAATTATCAACTCCCCACTTTCCCCTTTCAACTCCCTCACAAACGCCTCAAACGCTTCCCCCGGCCGCTCCTGCTTCATAAACTGCTCTCCTATCAAAAATCCGCTGAACCCCTGTTGCTTCAATAACCGTACCGTGGCCACATCGCCAATGCCGCTTTCTGCAATGGTAAGCTTATCGCCGGGGATCTGCTTGGCTAATTCGATGGACCGGTTCACATCCACGGTAAACGTTTTTAAATCCCGGTTGTTCACCCCCACCATATCTACCGCTGTGCAAATATGCGCCAATTCTGCTTCGTTGTGTATTTCCAACAACACTTCCAACCCCAAATCCTTGGCATAGCCCGCCAATTCCGCTACTTCCATCGGCGACAAACAGGCGGCTATCAGCAATATCACATCGGCGCCCATGGCCTTGGCTTCCACTATTTGATAGCTGTCAATCATAAAATCCTTGCGCAGGATGGGTATTTTGTTCGCCATCGCCTGTTCCAAATCCGCTGCGCTACCACCAAAAAATTCCGTATCCGTTAATACCGACAAACCGCTGGCTCCTGCCTTAGCATAAGCTTTCGTCACTGCCGCAACGGTTGCACTACCATTGATGATCCCCTTTGAGGGCGACTTCCGCTTGAACTCGGCGATGATACCGGTTTTGCCGGGGTCTAACAAAGATTGCTTGAGTGATAAGCATGTTCTGCTGTATAAGGGTTGCGCCAGCAATTCTGTCAAGCTGGTCGCTGCTTTGGCTTGCGCTACTTCGGCTTTTTTGTGTGTGATTATTTTATCTAAAATGTTCAATTGAGTTATGAATTATGAGTTATGAATTATGAGTTGTGGGAGGTGTATAATGAAACCATCGAGTTGAATTTTGCATATTTGCACATCTGCATATTTGCATATTATTCGAGCAAATTATCCAGCGCCTTCAGCGCCTTCCCACTCTCCAAACTCTCCAGCGCTGCTTGGTAGGCGTCTTCATAATCACCGTACTGGCCCGTACTGTGCAGCGCCATCGCCGCATTGGCCAATACCACTGCATTTTGTGCCCAAGTGCCCCTACCTTCTAAAATGGTTGTAAAAATTTTGGCCGCTTCTTCCACCGTGGTGCCGCCATACAAATCCGATGGGCTCACCATGCGTTTGCCCAAGGCTTCGGGGGTCATTACTTTTTCGCCATGCTGTGTAATTACTTTTGTATCGTTGGTGAGCGAGATTTCATCGTACCCATCCAAGCTGTGGATGATGGTGAATGCGCCGCTGTTTTGCTGCAACAAATAATTATAAATACGGGCCATCTCCAAATTGTACACGCCCACCAATTGGTACTGTGGCTTGGCGGGGTTTACCATCGGCCCCAGCATGTTGAAGAAAGTGCGTACCCCTAAATTTTTTCGGGTGCTGCCGACCACTTTTAAGGCGGGGTGAAAAAGCGGTGCATGTAAAAAACAAATACCCGCTGTTTCCAATTGTTTTTTCAACTGGCCCTCATCAGCGGTAAAGCGATACCCCAACTGCTCCATTACATTGCTGCTACCGCTGATGCTGGAAGCGCCGTAATTGCCGTGCTTGGTTACTTTTTGCCCCGCACCCGCCACCACAAAGCAACTGAGTGTGGAAATGTTAAACGTGTTTTTGCCATCGCCGCCCGTGCCCACAATATCCATACTGGCATAGCCATTCATGTTTATCGGCACACAAAGCTCCAACAACGCATCCCTAAAGCCTTGCAGTTCATCAATGGTAATGCTGCGCATCATAAACACGGTGATAAAAGCGGCTATCTCGCTATCATTATATTGACTGCGACCGATATTCACCAACACCTCTTTGGCTTGCTGCCGATCGAGTGTTTTGTGTTCAAATAAATAATTTAATATTTTTTTCATCGCTATTGCTTTAACCAGTTACGTAAAATTGTTTCGCCCTCGGGCGTCAGCACACTTTCGGGGTGAAACTGTACGCCTTGCACATCGTAGGTTTTGTGTTGTAGGGCCATGATGCTACCGGCTTCATCACGGGCCGTTATTTCCAACTCCTCAGGAAAACCCGTTTCGCTTACGATCCAACTATGGTAGCGGCCAACCGTTATCGTGGGTTCCATGTCTTTAAACAAGGGTGCGTTTGAATTGAGTATGTTTACAGGTGTAGCCACACCATGGAATACTTGTGAGAGATTATGCAGTTGACCACCAAAAGATTCTGCAATGGCCTGATGGCCCAAACATACGCCCAGTATGGATTTGCTGGCAGCATACGCTTTTATCAAAGGAAGCAACAGCCCCGCTTCTTCGGGGATACCTGGGCCGGGCGATAAAATGATTTTATCATAAGCAGCCACCTCTTCCAACGCTATTTTATCGTTGCGGTAAACTTCCACCTTGGTATGTAATATCTTTTCAACCAAGTGTACCAGGTTGTAGGTAAAAGAATCGTAATTGTCAAAAACCAATATCCTCGGGTTCATTGTATTGCTATTTGGGTTTAGCTATTTGTTAATTGTTGTGCCAGTACCACGGCCTGTTTTAAAGCGCCCAGCTTGTTGTGTACTTCTTGTAATTCGCTGGCCGGGTCGCTGGCAGCCACTACCCCTGCCCCTGCCTGATAGTATAGGGTATTGTTCTTGGCCAAGAATGTGCGTATCATGATGGCTTGGTTGCAGCTACCGTTAAAGCCCATGAAACCGATACAGCCGCCATAGTAGCCACGTTGCGTGGGCTCCAATTCGTTGATGAGCTGCAAGGCCCTTATCTTGGGCGCACCGCTTAAGGTACCGGCGGGAAAAGTAACGGCCAGCACTTCAAAGGCATTGCTACCGAGCTGTATATTGCCCCGCACTTCGCTTACCAAATGAATCACATGGCTGTAGTATTGCACTTGTCGATAATGGCTTACCTGTACATTGTCGCATTTTCTGCTGAGGTCGTTGCGGGCCAAATCTACCAACATCACATGCTCGGCGCTTTCCTTGGCATCGTTCAGCAGTTTTTCGGCCAGTTCGTGGTCGGTGGTATCATCGCCCGTGCGTTTAAAGGTTCCCGCAATGGGGTGCATGATGGCCTGTCCATTTTTAATCACCAGTTGTGCTTCGGGAGAGGAGCCCATCAACTTATAATCGCCATAATCGAAATAAAACAAATACGGCGAAGGATTGATGCTGCGCAGTGCCCGGTACACATTGAACTCGTCGCCCGTAAAGCCTTGTGCAAAACGCCTGCTCAATACAATTTGAAACACATCGCCGCGGTGGCAATGTTGTATGCCTTGCTGCACCATGGCCATATAAGCTCCATCATCCATATTGCTTTGCTCCTGCCCTACCGAGGCAAAGGGGAACAAGGGCACGTCCCGGTTTTTGATAAGGGATTCCACCACGGCCAATTCGCTTTCTACCCCCGCTACTTTGTTTTCGCAGAGGTACAGCATGTCTTTAAAATGGTTGATGATGATGATGTATTGGTACAAGCGGTAACGCATCAGCGGCAGTGCCGTATCGGCGGCTTCGGGTTTGCGGGGCATGCTAACCGTATCAAAAAATTGCACGGCATCAAAGCTGGCATAGCCAAAGAGGCCTTGTGCCAATGCAGCTTCTTTTTCTGCGGGCTGTACCTCAAACCGCTCCATGAACTGTTGCAACAACTGCGGCACCAAGTTGGGTTGGGCTATCGATGTTTTTTCCACAGGCCCACCGGGCAGTTTGTACTCTACCGTGGTATTGTCTTTTATTTCGATACCGCCAATGGCATTTACCCCAATAAAAGAGTAGCTGTTTTCCGCCGCATGGTGGTCGGTACTTTCTAGCAAAATGGTATCCCTAAACCGGTCACGCAACCTTAGGTAAATGCCCACGGGGGTGTACACATCGGCCAACATGGCCTTGCAAACCGTTTCGATGCTTATTTTTTTACTGCTCATTGTTGCTTTTTTGGAAGATCCCGGTGCGGTTGCCGCAATAAAAAACCCGGCAACTTGTGCCGGGTTCCTGTTATTTGGTATAAGTATATACAACAGCTAATGGCACAATCAAGGGATTATGCTCCACCACCAACCATTGTTATTTACTTTGTTATTTGTCATTTGTGGTACAAATATGGGGGAGAAATGGTTACTGGCAAAATTTTGACGGGGATTTTTTTGATTATGTGATGGGCATGAGACTGAGATTTTTGTGATTTTGTGATGGACATGGTACTGGGATTTATGTGATTTTGTGATGGTCATGATTACAGACTGGGTTTAGTTGGTGGATTTTGCTAAGGGTGGTTGGTAGTACAACTTGATTATTTTGTAATACAAGTTGATTACTTTGTAACCAAGGTTGGTTCCTTTGTAACACAAGATGTTTACGCTGTAACACAAGATGATTACCCTGTAACTAGGGTTGGTTCCTTTGTAACACAAGTTGGTTACTTAGTAACACAAGTTATTTCCTTTGTAATACAAGATGGTTGCTTTGTAACACAACATGTTTACCCTGTAAACAAGGTTGCTTCCTTTGTAATACAAAATGGTTACTTTGTAACACAAGTTATTTCGCTAATAACACCAGTTGAAACCTTTGTAATACAAATGGGTATGGCCCCAACATAGCTTGGTAACTTTATAGCAAAAGCGGCGTATGGCTATAACAAGGATGCCCACTTTGCAACTATTATGGGTACATTTATCACACTGGTTGAAAAAAACAAGCCCCTCGGCAAAAACGCCCTAATCATGACCATCACATAATCAAAAAAATCATAGTTTATAGCGCCTTCACCAAATAATAATTCCTCTTGCCTTTTTGTACCAACAAATACTTGTCATTGAGCAATAAGGCACTGGTTACCGTGGCATCGGCACCGTCTACCTTGTTTTTGTTGATGCTGATACCGCCGCCCTGCAACATTTTGCGGGCCTCACCCTTGCTGGGGAAGATTTTGGTATCGGCCAAAAAACTGGTGATGTCAACGCCGGCATCCAATTGCGCCTTGGCATACTCCACCGTGGGCACACCTTCCATCACCTGCAACAGTTGTTCTTCGTTCAATTGTTGCAATATATCGGCCGTATCGTTGCTGAACAATATTTCGGAGGCTTTTACCGCAAACTGGTACTGGTCTTCGCCGTGCACAAAGCAGGTTACTTCCTTGGCCAATGTTTTTTGCAACTGGCGCAAATGCGGTGCTTGGGCATGTTCGGCCACCAAGGCATCAATGGTATCCTTATCCAGCAGCGTAAAGGTTTTGATGTATTTTACGGCATCCGTATCCGCGGCATTCAACCAAAACTGATAGAACAGGTAGGGCGATGTTTTGCCCGCATCCAACCACACATTGCCTTTTTCCGTTTTGCCAAATTTGCCCCCGTCGGCCTTGGTCATCAGTGGGCAGGTAAAGGCAAAAGCCTCGCCACTGGCTTTGCGGCGGATGAGTTCGGTACCAGTAACGATATTGCCCCATTGATCGCTACCGCCCATCTGCAGCAGGCAGTTTTTGTTTTTGTACAGCCAGTAAAAATCGTATCCCTGCACCAGTTGGTAGGTAAACTCGGTAAAACTCATACCGGTTTCGCCTTCCAAGCGTTTTTTCACACTGTCCTTGCTCATCATATAATTTACCGTAATGTGCTTGCCCACATCTCTAATGAACTCCAAAAAGCCCATTTGCTTGAACCAGTCGTAATTGTTTACTATTTCGGCACAGTTGGGCAGTGCGGGGTTAAAATCCAAAAACTTTTCCAATTGCTTTTTTACACAGTCCAAGTTATGGTTCAGGGTATCTTCGTTGAGTAAATTGCGTTCTTCGCTCTTGCCGCTGGGGTCGCCCACCATACCGGTAGCGCCACCCACCAAGGCCAGCGGCTTATGGCCGGCCCTTTGCAAATGCAGGAGCAGCATAATAGGTACCAAACTGCCAATGTGCAGGCTATCGGCCGTAGGGTCAAAGCCCACATAGCCGGTAGTAACCCCCTTGTTTAACTGTTCCTCGGTGCCGGGCATCATGTCCTGTACCATCCCCCTCCATTGCAGTTCTTCTATTAACTTATTCATCTTCAACTGTTTAATAAATTGTTCTTTGTATTGAGCAATCCTTCAACTGCTCTATTATTTTTTTGCAAATTTGCTTAGAAAATCTGAGAAAAAGCCCTAAGTTTGCAACCACTTACACATTTTCCCTATCTTACACGGGTTATTTTACGTTCTATCCAATACTCAATATCCTGGTTTAAAGCCATCTAATCGATTTCTTACGTAAGTATTAAGCGTATACAATTATAGTATGAGGAAAATTTTACTAGTACTGTTCGCAGTATTATCAGGCATGGTTACGTTGGCCCAGCCCTACAATAACGAGTGGATTGACTACAGCAAAACATATTACCGTTTCAATGTGGGTGCTTCCGGGTTATGGCGCATCAACCAACCCGTACTGGCCGCAGCCGGTTTGGGCAGCGTGCAAGCCCAGCATTTTAAGCTGTACCGCAATGGGCAGGAAGTGGCTTTGTACACATCTGCCGCATCGGGTGTACTGCCGGTGGGCGGCTTCCTTGAATTTTATGGCGAGCTAAACGACGGCAAAGCGGAGAAAAGCCTGTACAAAACCGACGATTTGCAAATGAGCGATAAACTGAGCCTGCTCACAGATACGGCCAGTTATTTTTTAACGGTGCAAACCACGGGCACCAACCTGCGCATGGTAAACACCGCCAATAATGTGGCCGGTAACCTACTGCCCGCCGAGCCTTATTTTATGCACAAATTGGGCCGCTATTTTAAGGACAAAATCAACGAGGGTTATGGTATCGACTTTGGCGAACTGGTGCATTCTTCCTCTTTTGAAAAAGGCGAAGGCTGGACCAGCAATAACGTGGATGCCGGGGCGGTTTTAACCGAAGGCAATTACGATTTGTCCGTATATACCGCTGGCCCCACGGCTACCCTTACCACTACGGTTGCGGGTAATTATAGCAGCAGCCGCAATATTACCGTACGGTTGAATGGCACCGATTTGGCCACCAATTTTGTAACCGGGTTCGATATACAGCATACCACTAGTACCGGTATTTTGGCCAGCAGTTTCACCAGCAATGTGGCCACGGTTCAAATTGTAAACGGTGGTAGCGGCGGCGACCGCATTGTGGTATCTTCTTATGAGCTTACCTACCCCCGCCAGTTTAATTTTGGCAATGCCACGTTGTTCAATTTTGAATTGCCGTCGAGTGCTGTTGGCAAATATTTGGTAATCGATGCTTTTAATTATGGTACTACACCGCCCGTTTTGTACGATATGACCAACCACTTGCGCATTACCGGCGATATCAGCGGTGGCACCCTTAAATATGTACTACCCGCTTCCGCTACGGCCCGCAGCCTGGTGCTGATGAACGCTGAAAACCCCAAGACCGTAAGCAGCTTGGTACAACGCAACTTTGTTAACTACGCTACGTTAGCCAACCAAGGCGATTACCTCATCATCAGCCATCCGCTTTTGTTCAACGATGGGGCGGGCAACAACCATGTAGACCAATACCGCATTTACCGTAGCAGCACGGCAGGTGGCAGCTACAATGCCAAAGTGGTGGATATCAATCAACTGATTGACCAATTTGGCTATGGCATCAAAAACAATCCTTTGGGCATCCGCAACTTTGCCAGTTATGCCATCAATACCTTTGCAGTGGCACCCAAGCATTTTTTCCTTATTGGCAAGGGCCTTACCTATAATGAGTATCGGGCCTACGAAACCGACCCCAATACAGCGGGGCTGAACTTGGTGCCTACTTTTGGTTTCCCGGCTTCCGACAACCTGCTTACGGCTACCCGTACCGGTGTTACTGCCCGTGTTTCCATCGGCCGTCTTTCGGCCATCAGTGGTACAGAAGTAGGGCAATATTTGAACAAAGTGAAGCAATACGAGCTGGCACAGGTAACCACGCCGCAAACCATTGGCGACAAGGGCTGGATGAAGAATGTGGCCCAAATTACTGGCGCCATCGACGACAACTCTTTGTACGGCTTGATTACCGCTTACATGCAGGGCTACGAGCAAGTGATTGGGGATACCGCTTTTGGTGGCAAAGTGTATAGCTTTAGCAAAAACATTGGCCAAGCGGCCTTGGGTACCAATAAAATTGTGGATACGCTGTTTACCGAGGGCATTAGCTTGTTGACTTATTTTGGGCACTCATCGCCCAATACCTTGGAGTTTAACTTAGACAATCCGCAGAACTACAGCAATACGGGCAAGTATCCGTTGATTATTGTAAACGGCTGCAATACCGGCAACCTATTTTTGTTTGATACGTTGCGCCCCGTGAGCAAGGGTACCCTTTCGGAAAAATATGTGTTTGCCAATCAAAAGGGCAGTATCGGCTTTATCGCCAGTACCCATTTTGGCCTGCCACAGCAATTGAATTATGTAACCTTGGCTTTTTACCGCAACTTGGCCGATTACCTCTACGGCGGTACCGTTGGCGATATTATGAAAGCGAGTATGGAACAGGTGTCTAACAACTATGCTTTCGATTTTATTGCCCGTATCCATTGCGAGGAAATTACCTATCATGGCGACCCTGCCATCCGGCTGAACCCCAGCAACAAGCCCGATTATACCATCACCAACGATTTTATCAGCTTTAACCCCAGCGTAATCAGTGTAGCAGATGAAAAGATGGTCATCAATGCCAAAATAGTCAATATTGGCAAAGCCATCAACGACTCCCTCACCATCCGGTTTCAGCACAAATTGCCCAATAATTCCATCGAAACCATTGCATCTAGGCGCATCAAAGCCACGTTGTTTGAAGATACCTTGCAAGTACCGCTGATATTGGATCCTTTGGCCGATAAAGGGCTGAACCAAATTATTATCACCATCGACCCCGATGGCGAGATAAACGAAATGTCGGAAACCAATAATACGGTTACCAAAGACTTTACCATTGTAGAAGATGAGATCAGGCCGGTATATCCTTATAATTATTCTTTGGTGAACAAGAACAGTCTGGTGCTGTACGGCTCTACTGCCAACCCCACGGCTACCAGCAAAACCTATATCATGGAAATGGATACCAGCCGCTTGTTCAATTCACCTTTTAAAGTTACCCGCAGTGTTACCAGCACGGGTGGCTTGATAAAATTTGTACCGGGTGTAACCTTAATAGATAGTGTGGTGTATTACTGGCGCTTGGCCATTGGGCCTGTTAATGCCGGTACCCCTTGGCTCGGCAGTTCCTTTATCCCTTTTGGCGGCAACGAAAGTGGCTTTGGCCAAGGGCATTATTATCAATATACCGACGATGCCATCAACGGCCTTTCCATCAATGCCATCAACCGCAAGTTTGAGTTTGGTGCACAAACCAGAAAGCTACAGGTAAGAGCAGGGGTATATCCTTTTTATAGCTGGGATAGGAACAATATCAACCTCAATTCCGATCAATTGGATTATTGGGGATGCGTGTTTAACAGTTTACAATTTTATGTGTTAGATAGCCTTACACACCAGCCTTGGCGCAATGACCTAATCGGTGCAGATGGCCGCTATGGTAGTTGGTGGGCGCCGGGATGTAGCGGACAACGTGCTTTTCTTGAATTTCCGTTCGACAATGCCACCTACCGTAAGCGGGCGATGGACTTTTTTGATAGCATCCCTAGCGGCATGTATGTAGCGGTGCGCAACCTCCTCGGCAACTGGAACAATACCTTCGTGGATACTTGGAAGGCCGATACGGCTACCTTGGGCAGCGGCAAATCGCTCTGGCACAAGTTCCACCAAATGGGGCTGCACCAAATTGATTCTTTTAACCAAAACCGGCAGTTTCTGTTTGTGTTCAAAAAAGAAGGCAATACCGGTTCGCAGGTACGCCAGCATGTGGCCAACCTCATCAATGAGCATGTGGTAGATACCTTCCAATTGACGGGCAAAGATGTGGCGGGCGCCATCACTACCCCATGGCTGGGACCTGTAAAAACTTGGAAAAACTTTAAGTGGGATAAAACGGGCAATAACGATTCTGCGGCCACCCGCTCGTTCAATATTATTGGTAAAGACATGTTTGGCAACGAAACCACGTTGGCAACCGTGTATGACAATAAGGATACCAGCATCAGCTTTATAGATGCAGCCACCTACCCTTACCTGAAATTGACGATGAACAATGAGGATACCAAGTTTGCACAAGCCACACAGTTGAAGTATTGGTACCTCACGGCGGATATGTTCCCCGAAGGGGCCGTGGCACCCAACCTCAACTTCCAGTACAAGGATACCCTCAGTCCGGTGGATACGTTAAAGCTGAAACTGGCTTTCAAAAACGTTACCAATATTGCTTTTGACAGTTTGCTGTTGCGCTTAACGATTAAGGACAATTACGGCAATGCCCATGTGCTGAATGCCAATGGCGCCAGCACTACGTATAAGATAGCGCCATTGCCCGGCACGGATAGTGTGATTATTTCGTACGATATACCGGTATTGAATTACGGCGGTAAAAACCAATTATATTTGGATGTAAACCCCGACAATGACCAGCCCGAACAGTACCATTTCAATAATGTGCTGTTCCGCAATTTCTGGGTGGTTACCCTGCCCTGTCCCGGCACCAATGTGTACTTTAGCTCTGGTTACAAGGACGGCAGTTATACCTACCAGTGGCAGGTAAATACGGGCAGCGGCTACACCAACCTTACCAATGGGGCCGTTTACCAAAACGTAACCAGCGATTCCATCCGGCTGGTAAATCCGCCCACCAGTTGGTATGGCTATAAGTACCGTTGTTTTGTAACGGAAGGTGCCAATACCTATTACAGCGACGAATATGCCCTTAAGTTTGGCGCCCGTTGGACAGGTGCCGTGGACAACAACTGGCAAACGGCCGGCAACTGGAGCTGTGGCTCGGTGCCCGACCAATACACGGATGTAACCATTGCGGCTGGGTCGCCCCGTTACCCGCTGGTAAACCTGAATGTGAGCTGCCGCAGTCTTACGCTCAGCAGCGGCGGCAGTGTAACGGTACAAACGGGCTCGAATATTACTTTAACGGGCAGATAAGGCTGAGTACAGTTGACGGTTGACAGATGACAGTTGACAGGGGGAAGGCGGAAGGCCAGGGTTCGTTGGCCGTTGGTCGTTGACCGAGTACAGTTGACGGTTGACAGATGACAGGAGGAAGGCCGATGACCCTGCGTGCCGATAACCAAGTATTTTGTACTGGTCAAAAACCACTGCGTATGGGTAACCAAACGTTTTGCAGCAGACACCAACCCTTGCGCACTGGTCAACAATTATTTTGCACTGGTAAAAAACCCTTGCTTACCGGTCACCAACCATTTTGCACTGGTCAAAAACCCTTGCGCACCAGTCACCAACCATTTTGTACTGGTCAAAAACCACTGCGTACCAGTCACCAACCATTTTGCATCGGTCAAAAACTGTTGCGTACTGGTCACCAATCATTTTGCACTGGTCAAAAACCCTTGCGCACCGGTCACCAACCATTTTGTACTAGTCAAAAACCGTTGCGCACAGGTCAACAATCATTTTGCACTGGTCAAAAACCACTGCGTATCGCTCACCAACCATTTTGTACTGGTCACCAACCCCTGCGTACTGGTCACCAATCATTTTGTACTGGTCAAAAACCACTGCTTACCAGTCAATAAGCATTTTATACTGGCCAATAACCCCTGCACACCTGTAACCAGCCATTGCCTACTATCAACCAGGAACCCAAAACTTTCAACTTTCACCTTTCACCTTTCACCTCTCAACTATCCACTATCCAGTATCCAGCATCAACTATCCATTATTAACTATTCACTCTTCACTATTAACTATTAACTTTCCCCTCTCCACTTTCAACTTTCAACTAATTTGTGCAGCCTTTTCCCATCTCAACAGGTCTAATTAGGGGTAACAGTAAAATACCCACCGGTTTTGACCGATATTGGGCATAGGAGAACTAAATTTGCAGGACGTTCAGGGCCCCCAAAGGCAAAAACTGGGCAATTTGGAAACAAAAAATGCGTTTTTAACGTAATTAATATCAATCATTCAATTAACTGCTCGTATATATGGCACGTAACCCGGCAAATTTATTAACAATCTTGCTGCTTTTTCCGCTGGTCAACTTGGCACAATTCAGAAAGTACTCCAACGAGTTTTTGAACATTGGGGCGGGTGCCAGGGGATTGGCCATGGGCGGGGCCCAAGTAGCGTCTGTAAACAATGCTACCGCCGGTTACTGGAACCCGGCCGGTCTTACCGCCCTTAAAGACAACCCAAGCCTGGGCCTCATGCACGCCAGTTACTTCAGCGATATTGCCAAGTATGATTATGCCACGCTGGCCATGCCCATACAAGACAATAAGCGGGTGCTGGGCTTTTCGCTACTACGCTTTGCCGTAGATGATATCCCCAATACCTTGTTTTTGGTGGAACCCGATGGCAGCATCAATTACAACAATATCAAAAGCTTTTCTTCGGCCGACTATGCCTTTCTTTTTTCTTTTGCGCAAAAAGTAAAGGAAACCGATAATCGTACCATCAGTTTTGGCGCCAATGCCAAGATCATCCACCGCAAAGTGGGCAGTTTTGCTACCGCTTGGGGCTTTGGACTAGATGCCGGTGTACAAATAAAAAGCGGTAAATGGCATCTTGGGTTGGTGGCCCGTGATATTACCACCACCTTCAATGCTTGGTCCTTTAAATTCACCGACCGGGAAAAAGAGGCCCTCTACCTCACCAAAAACGATATCCCCGTTAAATCAACCGAAATTACCGCCCCACGCCTCATCTTGGGCGGCGGATACGATTTTAAGCTGGGCAACTCGGTAAACTTATTGGCCGAAGCCAATTTGGACTTTACTTTCGACGGCAAACGCAATACCGTTATCAGCAGCAACCCCATCAGCATCGATCCCCATTTGGGTCTGGAAGCCAGTATCAAGGACGTGTTTTTTGTAAGGGCGGGCATTACCAACTTTCAAAGGGCATTGGCCGATAAGGATACCGTTAACCAAAAAAAGGTATGGATTTACCAACCCAGTGCCGGGGCAGGCTTTAAAGTGGGCAATATTACATTGGACTATGCTTTTTCCAATTTAGCCAACCAAAACAGCCCCTTGTATTCACACATTTTTTCGTTGTTGATCAACTTGGGCAAAAAGAAAGAAGATTAAAAATATTACTGCAATACAAACTGATATGATGAAAAAACTATTGATACCGTTTTTGCTGCTGGCCACTTTGGCCGGGCAGGCACAGTTGGGCAATAGCTGGATTGATTACAATAAAACCTACTATAAGTTTAAGCTGGTAAGCGATGGTATTGCCCGTATCAGTCAATCGGCGCTCAATACAGCGGGGTTGGGTAGTGTGCCTGCACAGCATTTTCAACTGTGGCGCAACGGTGAGCAGGTGCGGTTGTACACTTCGGTGGCTTCGGGGCCCTTGGGTGCCGCCGATTACATTGAGTTTTGGGGCCAAATGAACGATGGCAAAAAGGAGAAAGACCTGTACCGGGATATAGATTTTCAAATGCACGACAAATTCAGCCTTTTTTCGGATACGGCTGCTTACTTTTTAACGGTGAACAGTGCTTCACCCAACCTGCGTTACAGCATTGGCACATCGGGCAGTACGGTGGGCCTCACGCCCGACCCCTATTTTATGCGCCGGTATGAATATTATTTCAAAGGTATCCAAAACAGGGGCTATGCGGCTGTTTTGGGCGAATATGTGTATTCATCGGCTTTTGATGCGGGTGAAGGCTGGACCAGTGGCGACGTGTTTCATTGCTGCGCTTTGGCAAGGGATTTAGACAGAATGAACGTGTACCAAGCAGGGCCGCCCAACAGTGTATCGGTAAGTTTGGGTGCTTGTGGTAATTCGCTCAATGGTAGGGAAGTTGTAATGAAACTGTACAATGATACCGTTATCAATGTACCTATGCCTTATTTCAACTATGTAAAAGAAACAAGGACGGGCTTACCGCTCACCCTCTTGCAAAGTCCTACCAACCTGCCCGTACAAATCAATGGCAGCAACCCCAGCCCTACCGACAGGATTGTGGTAAGCTATTTTACGGTAACCTACCCTGCCCGGTTTAACTTCAACAACGAAACGAGCTTTTATTTTGAACTGGCGGCTTCGGCTACCGGCAACTTTTTATCTATTGAAAATTTCAACCACGGCAACGTATCGCCCATTTTGTATGACCTGAACACGGGTCAGCGTTATCAGTGCGATATTGTGAGTACGCCGGGCCGAGTGCAGGTGGTACTCCCCCCCTCTACCGATGCGGTACGTAAATATATTTTGGTAAGCCAAGCGGGCAGCAATATCAATAATATTACCAGCCTCACACAGCGGAACTTTACCAATTTTGCGCAAACGGCCAACCAAGGCACTTATTTCATCATCAGCCACCCACAGTTGTACAACGATGGCAATGGTAACAACTATGTAGAAGAGTATAGGCAATACCGTAACAGCGTACAGGGCGGCAGTTTCAATACCAAAGTGGTTTCCATTGAAGAACTGCTGGACCAATATGGCTTTGGTGTAAGGAACAACCCCGTTTCTATCCGCGACTTTGTACGCCATGCCGACCAAGCATTTGCCATAAAGCCACAATATATTTTCTTGCTGGGCCGTGGCATGACATATTCGGATTTTAGGAGCAATGAATCGAGTCCGGTTACCGCCAAAACAGGGTTGATACCCACTTTTGGCTGGCCAGCATCCGATAACTTATTGGCCGCACAACCCCATACGCAAGTGCCGATAACCCCCATTGGCCGTTTGGCTGCCATCAATGGCACCGAGATAAAACAATACCTCGATAAAGTAAAGCAGTACGAGCAGGCCCAACAGTCGCCGGTGCAAACCTTGCAAGAAAAGGCTTGGATGAAGAACTTTATGCATGTAGTGGGTGGTAAAGACAGTTCGGAAAATGCCGTGTTCAGGAATTATATGAATACCTACAAAACCACTGCGGAAGATAGTTTGTACGGTGCCCATGTAGAAACCTTTGCCAAGGCCAGTGTGGCTGCGGTGCAACAGATACAAAGCCAGCGGATTGATGAATTGTTCCGTGAGGGCCTGAGCTTTATCGGTTATTTTGGCCACTCATCGGCCAACCTGCTGGAGTTTAACCTCAGCAGCCCAGACGTGTATACAAACCCCGGCAAATACCCCTTCTTTAATGTAAGCGGCTGTAGTGCGGGTAACTTCTTTGTGTACGATCCCTTGCGTTTGAACGGAAGTTTAACCCTTTCGGAAAAATATGTACTGGCACCCAATAGGGGCAGTATTGGCTTTTTGGCCAGTACCCACTTGGGTGTACCGCCCTTCCTCGATTTTTACAACACGGACTTTTACCATGAGTTTTGCCGCAATATGTACGGTAACAGTGTAGGCAACCAGATAAAAAAAGTAATAGAAACGCTTGGTGGCAACACAACGGGGCTGGATTACCTTACCCGCATTCACTTGGAAGAATTAACACTCCATGGCGACCCTGCTATTAAAATCAACGCTTTTACCCAACCGGATTATGTGGTGGAAGACCAGTTGGTGAAGTTGAGCCCCACCATCATTTCTGTGGCCGATAACAACTTTACCGCCGCCATTAAAATGATGAATATCGGTAAGGCCAGCAGCGACTCCATCAGGGTAACCGTAAAGCGTAAATTGCCCAACGATAGCATCAGGGTATTGTACGATCAAGTTATCCCCGGCATCCGCCAAATAGATTCCATCAACCTCACCATCCCCATCAACCCCCTTACCGATAAGGGTGCCAATCAATTGATTGTGCAACTGGATGTGGACAATAAGGTAGCCGAACTATCGGAAACCAATAACCTACTCATCAAAAACTTCTTCATTTTTGAAGATGAGTTGCGCCCTGTATCACCTTACAACTATTCAATCGTAAGCCAGCAGAATATCAAATTCATTGCCTCTACGGCCAACCCGCTCAGCGGCATCCGGCAGTATGTTATGGAAATGGATACAACAGAGCTGTTCAACTCGCCCGCCAAAAAAACATACAATGCCAGCGGCAGCGGTGGTGTGATAGAGTTTGCAGCTACCAATACCAACTTTACCGATAGCACGGTGTATTACTGGCGTACTGCGATGGTACCCACAAATGTAAGTGGCAATTATATTTGGAACAATTCTTCCTTTGTTTATTTGGTTAATAGTTCGCCCGGCTTTAACCAGTCGCACTATTTCCAATACCAAAAAAACAGTTATGATAAAATTGTTTTGGGCAACGACCGGATATTCAATTTTACCACAGCACCCCGTAACCTCATTTTACGTAACGGTGTGTACCCCTTTTACTCCTTTGACCGGATTAATGTGAACATGGATTTTGACCAAGTAGAGTTCTGGGGTTGTGTTTTCAACAACATACAGGTATATGTGTTCGACAGTACTTCGCTACAGGCCTGGGATAACTACAATGTAGGGGCCAATGGTCGCTTTGGCAGTTGGCCCGTATGCCCGCCAGCAGCTGGGCAACCCGCCATCCGCAAATTTTTTGAGTTCCCCTTCGATAACCAAGTGTATCGGGACCGCTTAAGGCATTTCTTGGAAGACAGCATCCCCCCGGGTATGTATGTGGCCATGAAAAATCTAATTGGCAATTTCAATACCACCTTCATCGACCAGTGGAAGAACGATACCCTCACCAATGGCTCTAATAAATCTTTGTACCATACACTAAAAAATATCGGATTTACGCAAATAGATAGTTTTTATAATAACAGGGCCTTTGTGTATGTATATCGCAAAAATACGCCCAGCTTTACGCCCCGGCAGTTTATGGGTGCCAATGATGAAACCTATTTGGATGCCTCCATTGACCTGATTACCCGCAACAACAAGGGCACCATCGAGTCGCCTGCCTTTGGCCCGGCACGTACTTGGTCTGAACTGCACTGGCGTGGCAAAACCTTGGATCTAGGCCCGTCGGATCTATCGCAGGTAGAAGTGTATGGCGTAAAAAATGATGGCAGTTCGCAAAAATTGGCCACGGTGGCCCCGGCAAGGGATACCAGTCTGGCCTTTATTGATGCGGCAGTATATCCTTATATCAAACTTAAAATGTTGGCATCAGACTCACTCTATGCTACCCCTGAGCAATTGCGCTACTGGCGCATCAATGCCAGCTATGTACCAGAAGGTGCCGTGGCCCCCAATATTGCCTTTAGGATGAAGGATACGGTAGAGCAGGGCGAAACCATCGACTTTGCCGTGGCCTTTAAAAATATCAGTTTGGCCGCTTTCGACAGCTTGCTGAAAGTGAAGCTCATGGTTACAGACCGCAACAACAATAACGTACCCGTTGATATCCCCAAGCGCAAAGCGTTGGTAGCGGGCGATACTTTAATGGTTACGTATAATATTGATACCCGTAATTTAGCAGGTAACAATACGCTGTTCCTTGATGTAAACCCTGATAACGACCAACCCGAGCAGTACCACTACAACAATGTGCTGTACAAGGATTTCTTTGTAAAAGAAGACAAGTACAACCCCTTGCTGGATGTTACGTTTGATGGGGTGCATATCCTGAACCGCGACATCGTTTCGGCCAAGCCCAGGGTATTGATTAAGTTGAAAGACGAAAGCCGCTTCTTGCTGCTAGCCGATACAGCGCTACTGAAAGTACAGGTGCGTTTCCCCGACAATAGCTTGCGTACCTACCGGTTCAATGATACGATGCGCTTTACCCCCGCTAGCTTGAGCGGTGCCGACAATACGGCTTCTATCGACTTTATGCCCTACTTCCCCGAAGATGGCGAATATGAGTTGATTGTGTCGGGCAAAGATGTGGTGGGCAATACAGCAGGACAATTGGAGTACAGGGTGAATTTTAAGGTAATCAACAAACCCATGATTTCCAATTTGCTCAACTACCCCAATCCGTTTACCACTTCTACGGCCTTTGTGTTTACTGTAACCGGCACGCAGCCGCCGCAGAACATGCGCATACAAATTTTGACCATTACGGGTAAAGTGGTAAGGGAAATTACCCAGCAAGAGCTAGGGCCCATCCATGTAGGTGAAAACATAACCGAATATAAATGGGACGGTACGGATATGTACGGCCAAAAACTGGCCAATGGCGTTTATCTGTATCGGGTAATCACCAACCTCAATGGCAAATCGCTGGATAAGTTTACCAATACCGATAAGGGCGAAAAAACCGACCAGTTCTTCAACAAGGGGTATGGTAAAATGTACCTGATGCGCTAAAAAATTGCCCATTTCGCAAAATATCAACAGGCTGCTTTTCATCGGGCAGCCTGTTTTCTTTGTTACTTTGCGATGAGTTGGATGCTGGATACTGGATAGTTGAAAGGTGAAAGGTGAAAGGTGAAAATTGAAAGTTGAGAGCCATAGGCAGCGAGAAAGGCCTCGCTGTTGAAAGAATAAGCAATAATCAATAATTAATAACCAATCAGTGTAATTCGTGTAATCAGTTCCATTCGTGGTTAAAAAGTTGCTAATAATGAATAACCAATAATGAATAATTAAACCGAAGATGGCAAAAATAGCAATCAACATAGCTACCGGCAGTCTGCAACAGGCAGAAATGATCGTGGGTATCGACTTGGGCACGACCAACAGTTTGGTGGCCGTTATCCACCCCGATACCAAGCAGCCCACCGTACTGCGGGAGTTTGATGCCTCATCGCTAGTGCCTTCCGTGGTACATTTTGATGCCAATGGCACCGTTACCGTAGGCGATGCCGCCAAAGCTTATTTGATTACCGAGCCGCAAAACACCATCTTTTCGGCCAAGCGGCTCATGGGCAAAAGCTATAACGACGTGAAGCAAACGGCAGGTTTGTTTAGTTATAAAATAATCGACGACAATACCGAAAGCCTCGTAAAAGTACAGGTGGGCGATAGCTTCTACTCCCCCATCGAACTTTCTTCGTTGATATTAAAAGAGTTGAAACACAGGGCCGAACATATATTGAAAACCCCGGTTACCAAGGCGGTGATTACCGTACCGGCCTATTTTAACGATGCCCAGCGCCAAGCCACTAGAGATGCGGGCAAGTTGGCCGGGCTGGATGTGTTGCGCATCATCAACGAGCCCACGGCCGCCAGCTTGGCCTACGGCATGGGTTTGGGCAAGGATGCCAACAAAACCATTGCCGTGTACGATTTGGGCGGTGGCACTTTCGATATTTCCATTCTGCGGGTAATCGGCGGCATATTTGAAGTGCTGAGCACCAATGGCGATACCTATTTGGGGGGCGACGATTTTGACCAAGCGATCGTAAAACATTGGGCAACAGCCTTGAACATTGCTCCTGCCACCTTACAAGAAAACAAATCATTGTCACAGGGCCTCAGGCTGGCAGCGGAAAAAGCCAAACAGCAACTTTCTAGCGCCGACAGTTATAACGGGCAGGTGACAGATTATGCCTTAACCCTTACCCGGACGGAGTTTGAAGCCCTGATACAGCCCTTGGTGGCCAGAACCATTGCCTGCTGCGAACGTGCCATGCAAGATGCCGGGTTGGCGGTGGCCGACATTGAAACGGTGGTAATGGTGGGCGGTAGTACCAGGGTGCCACTGGTGCAACAGGCGGTGGCCGGGTTCTTTAAGCAGGCCGTTAACAACAGCGTGAACCCCGATGAAGTGGTGGCCCTCGGCGCCGCCGTGCAGGCCGATATATTGGCAGGCAACAACAAAGATTTTTTACTGTTGGACATAACGCCCCTCTCCTTGGGCGTGGAAACCATGGGCGGCCTGATGGACGTGCTGATACCCCGCAACTCCAAGATACCCACCAGTGCGGCCCGGCAGTATACCACGCAAAAAGATGGACAGAGCGGTATGAAAATAGCGGTGTACCAAGGCGAAAGGGATTTGGTGCAGCACAACCGCAAGCTGGCCGAGTTTAACCTCACCGGCATACCGGGCATGCCCGCAGGCTTGCCCAAAATAGAAATCAAGTTCCTCATCAATGCCGATGGTATCCTTACGGTAAATGCCAAGGAGCTGCGCAGTGGTGTAGAACAACAGATCGACATCAAACCGCAATACGGTCTTTCTGACGCTGATGTAGAAACGATGTTGATGGACTCGATTGCCCATGCCAAAGACGATATCGCCATCCGGGCATTGGTAGAGGCCCGCACCGAAGGGGAACAACTGCTGGATACCACGGAAAAGTTTATCCAAAAAAATACGGCCCTACTTACCCAAGACGAATTGATGCAAACGGCCGCCGCCATGCAGGCCCTGCAATTGGCCCTTACCATGGAAGACAAAGACCTGCTGCAGAAAAAGATAACCGAGCTCAACGATATTTCCCGCCCCTATGCCGAAAGGATTATGGATGCGGCCATTGGGCAGGCGATGAAGGGAAGCAAGGTATAATGTGCAAATGTGCAGATGTGCTAATGTGCTAATTCCTTAGCGTGGGAGCCAATTGTAGAATAGGCAGCGGCAATTATTTATTTAGTTAGGAAATTTGCAAATCATTTCCATCGCACTGCTTGCTATAGCCCAGCCCCATTTAATCTAGCAAGTTAAATTTTGCATATTTGCCCATTTGCATATCTGCATATTAGCAATTAGCACATTATCCCATTAGCTAATCAGCACATTAATTTTCCTATCTTCATGCCCTCAATGCGTAGCACTTTCAATACCATCCATCGCAATACATGGCTACTGGCCATCATTTGGCTGTTGGTGCAAATGGGGATGCTGGTTGCCAAGGGCATTACCACCGATATGGAAGGGCAGGTGTATACCAACGTGGCCAACCATTTGCTGGAGCATGGCTATTACGAAGCCTCCAAATCATTGTTCTATTCCGTGCCGATAGGTGTGCTGGCCCTTTGTATCAAAACCGGTATCGGCTATACAGGCTTTGTGTTGATACAGTTGTTGATCAATGGCTTGGCCACCATTAGCTTTTACAAACTGGCCCATTTTTTATCAGACAATACCAAAACGGCCAATATTGCCACAGGGCTGTTCATGGTATTTATTCCCCTGCAAATATGGAATACCTATTTATACACCGAATCATTATTCATCAGCCTCGGCATCATCTTTAGCAGTTGGTTGCTACGGAGCAATATGCGTTTGTCCCTTTTGCCCTTGGTACTGGGTGGGTTGGTAGTGCTAACACTCACCCGCCCGTCGGGTATTTTGTTTGTGGTACCTACTTTTATATACTTGCTACAAAAATTGATCGTGGGCAGGTACGCCATCGCCAAGCGCTTGGCCATACTTGCGGGGGCCGGGGCCATCACGGTTTTTTTTGTAAATTATTTGTACCGCACTGGTGGCGGCGATTTGGATGTGATGAAGCCCTATATTGAAGAGCATATCATCTGTTTTATGCCGGCACCACAGCCCAATGGCCATTTGCAATTGGTGCAAACCGGGCAGCCCATCGGCGACCTTTGGTATTATATGCTGCACAATCCCGCCCACTTTTTACGGCTATTTGGCTTGCGGTTATGGGGCTTTGTAAATTTGGCACGGCCCTACTACTCTACCCTCCACAATATGGCTTTGTACCTAACCATGCTGCCGATATACTTATTTGCCATCATCGGCTTTGCCAAAAAGATAAAGCCCGGCGGCCGCTTGTATATGGGTGCCCTGTTGCTGGTATATGCGGTGGCCATTGCCATGCAGTGCGATGATTACCATAGCCGGTTCATCATGGTGCTATTCCCTTATATTTTGTTTTTTGCGGCAGTGGGTATTACAAAGGCCTTAGGCATGTTGGGCATTGGGCGCAAAGCATAGCAGCCGCACAGATTATAACCGCTTTTGCTTACTTTTACGCCTTCACCAGCCATTCATCCATGAACGAGAAGAAAATCATTCCCGCTTTAACAGGTATCAGGGCCATTTGTGTTTATTTCATATTCTTTTACCACCTCAACCCTTTTACGGCGGAGCAACATCCGCAATGGCATCAGTTGTTCGGGCAGTTTTACACATTTCTCACCTTCTTTTTTGTACTCAGTGGCTTTGTTATCTGTTATAAATATTATGATATCAAAGGCCTGCAAAAAAAGGCGATCTACAATTATATCGTCAACAGGGTTTCCAGGGTATTCCCAGTTTTGTTTATACTCATCACTGTTACATTTCTATTGCGTTATCGGGAAGGATTGGAAACAGCTTGGGAAACCGTAAAACTGTACCTGCTCAATGTATCCCTGCTCAAAGGGTTTTCATCGCAATACCACCTTACCGGCATTGGCCCCAGTTGGAGCATGTCGGTAGAAGAGCTTTTTTATTTGATGGCCCCACTCGTATTTCTGTATGTAAACAAAGGGCGTAAGTTCATCGGTTTTGTGCTGTTGTTTTATGCGCTGGGCTGCTTGCTTACCTTTTTATTTGGCCTGTTTCCCAACGCTGGTTTTTTTGGCAGCTATACATTTACTTTTTATACTACTTTCTTTGGCCGTGTTTTCGAATTTGCTTGCGGCATCTACTTGGCGCTTTTATTAAAAGGTATTGTAAAAAGCCCCTTTTTGGAAAAACTGGGCCGTAGTACATTATACATCGGTTTGCTAATAGTAATCCTTTGTGTAGCAGGCCAATACTGGGTAGCCGGGCACTATGCAGTGGCCAATGCGGCCGATACCTGGCCCGGCATTTTGTTAAACAACATAGGGATGCCCATTGGTATTACCTGCATCTTTTACAGTTTTATACATTACCAAAGCCTATTGCAGCGCTTGCTCAGCACCCGGTTGCTGGTGGCCTTGGGCAATGCCACTTATTCTTTTTACTTATTGCATACCAGTTTTGTATTGGCGCTCATCCATAAATACATTAGCCATTCCTTGCTGGTGAGTTTTTTGGTAATGATTGCTTTTGCTTTTGGATTTTATAAATTGGTGGAGCAACCCTTGGCCATTTATTTGCGTAACCGGTTCTCAAAAAAATAAACCTGCTTTTGCAAATTGACGCATATAAAAAATACTTATTGGCAGTAGCAATCCTATTGTTGATGGGCAGTTTGCTGCTGGCGATAAAAAGGGATACCCAAAACCTAGCAGATGGTTATGCATGCGACCTGCGCAAACGCATTGTGGGAAGCCGTTACCAAGCCTTGGGATACTCGCCGTATTTTTTTAAATGGCAACCAGGCTACCCCCAAACATTGGCCAATCCGTATGAAGTAGGACCCGCCCTGCCCCAAAACGCTACCACACTGGCACCTGCGTACTTGTGGCTGCTGCAACCGCTGGCCCAACTTTCTTTTCCCACCATTGAAAAAGTATGGCTGGTGCTGCAATATGTCTTTCTCTTTTTAATAGCATCGTTGTTTTATAAATGTGCCACGCACTGGCAACAACGGTTATTGAGCATATTGATAACAGGTGCTACACTTTTTACCGCCGGATGGGTGGG
The DNA here is from genome assembly GCA_943373145.1 of Chitinophaga pinensis. GTDB lineage: Bacteria > Bacteroidota > Bacteroidia > Chitinophagales > Chitinophagaceae > Ferruginibacter > Ferruginibacter pinensis_H. The sequence continues at coordinate 319,967 of CALSBI010000003.1, read as the reverse complement.
CAATGCCGATATCGGACAGAGTTATCTCCTATTTCCCTTAATATGGGCGGCAGGCTATGCGATGGGCAGGCATACCCAAAAACCTTGGCTCTGGGCCGCCGTGGCATTGGCCATTAGCTGCTGGTTAAGACCCGTTTGTGGCTTACTGATATTGCCTTTTTTGTTCATGCCCCAGCGCAAGCATTTTTTAAAAGTGTTTGTACTGGCAGCTGTTGTTTTGATAGCCCAAGTATTGCTAACAGGCCAGTGGCAAAATTGGATTGATTTCTTTAAATCCTCTGTGCTGTGGGGCAAATACTATGCAGCTTGGGGGGCCAACGCCTACAGTGTAGTGGGCAACGATGCCATGCCGGCCGTTATCGAGGGACAATCAGATTTCAGCATCACGCCGTTGCCGGATTATATGGGCAATTTGCCCATGGTGGTGCAAGCACTGTTGGGCAAGCCCCTCCTAAGCGCCATGGGTTATACCGTATTGCTGGTTATTAACATAGCAATTTTGATAAGACGGTTATGGGTACAAATGCCAACACTCAGCCTCGAAAAAAGATGGATGGGCGGTTTCCTCTTGTACTACTCGCTGGAGTTCTTCGCCGTAATACCCAAGCCATCCTATTATTTTGTAGAATTGCTTTTCCCGATATACTTACTGGTAACATGCTGGCAACAGCTAAAGTGGATGCCCCGTTTTTTATTGGTGGCAGGCATGTTGCTTGCCCTTTTGCCAAGCGGTATCATTCCCATGCATTTGCTATTGGGCGAATACATGATAGTAGCAGCCACAATGGTGTATTGGTTCGCAAAAGAAAATCGGACTGATTAGCCACTTACACATTTGCATGGGCTAGCCACACCCTATTGCATCTTTCGCCATTGGGAGGAGCCGCCCACATTCAACATTCCACATTCGTCACTCAACACTCAACATTCGTTATTCCTCACTCCCCACTAATCCCCACCCGCTTTTGCACAAACTCATTTTTCTCCAACTCGTTGAGCATAAACAAAGCTAGGTCGCCAGCACCAATATGGTATTGATTGGGACTGGGGGGATAATCCGCCGCCGTATGGTAAATGCCCGTAGGCTCCTCGTTTTTAATATCGGGCGGGCAAACAAAAGTCCAGTCAAGCCCCGACTGGGCCAGCATTTCATAAGCCGCTTTGTGCTCTAGGCCAACGGGCACGTACTCCGCAGGATAGTCGGGGGTTTCCAACAACATTTTCCCCTCATCCGCTTGCAATACCCCCATACCACCAATGGCCACAATCCTTTTTACACCCGCCTTGCCCATTTGCTTGATGATGTTTTTCATGCCCAGGCTACGGGTTTTGTCGGTGCCATCCGCACCGCCGCCAATGGCGCTCAGCACTGCGTCGCAACCCTTAACGGCCTTTAGTACATCGCCCTCGTCGAACAAAGCCCCCTTGATGAGGTGGAGGTTATCCTTGGCTTCTTCCAAATCCAACAGTTCATGTACATTACGGCCAAAAGCCCTCACGGTATGCCCCTTCCACAGGCCCTGCTTTACCAATTGTAATCCCACTTGGCCCGTGGCCCCAAAAACAACTATTTCCATGTTTCATAATTTGACTACAAGTTAAGGAAAATTGGCATGGCACTAGCTTAGATTGGCTATCCCTCAAAGCTGAGACGGCAAATGCCCATGTTTGCAAAACCTACTAATACAACATCCGCAAAGTAAATTCGTCTATTCTAGCATTCTCCCTTGCATAAAGCCTTTCTTGCTGGTACATGATATACCATTTACCATTATGTGGATAAATAAACCGCGGCATAGAAATTTGCTTATTTTCATTTTCTTTATAAATACGCCTTGTACACTCACCGGTTTTGAGGTTTATGGCAACTGTAAATAATGTTGTATTCTTGTATTGTCCGTTATCGAAAATCTCCAACACTTTACTTTTGAACCCAGTTATGTCTTTATTTTTATTCCAATCGTTGAACAAAAGAAAAAGATGCTCTTTATCCATTAATGAACCAACTCCCGAAAAAAAAGGCTTTTCATAATCTGGATCAAAATAACCATGTCCATCTCTATACCCATCCCTAAATTTAAATTTATGCTCATCTTCCTGTTCACCGTAAAAATATTGTTTTTTGGATAGCAGATTCAGCCAACTGATTTTATCAGTTTTGTCCAATTTAATAGTCATTATATCGCCGTATAAAATTTGAGTCATATTTATGTATCGTTGACCGGGAGCATAAGATCGGTTATGTTCAAATTCTTCTGCCAATACAACAAATCCGCTATCGCCCGAAGGGATACAGGTCCTAAACAAATATGATATTGGCAAAGAAGGCGTCTTCTTGATATTATTTGTTTGCTTCAATTGCTCTAGCCATTCTCCTAAATCGTATGTATTATCCGAAATAACATTACCATTTTTTATTGAAATCCTCTTAATTTCAAGACCGGCAATTTCATTTGGTTCCTTCTTGTTACCCATAAAGGATGTAAGCATAAGCATATCGTTGGGCATAACAGTTGTTTTGCAAGTGACCAACCATTTACTGTTCAGCTTTATCAGCCCCTCCGAAATTAAATCCCCCTTATTATTGTATAGCCATGTACTATAACCAGTACAAAAAAGATTATCATCTTTTTTCTTTTTCCCTTCCAAATAATCATAATTCATTGCCACCACTAGGAAATTCTTTTCCCGTGTGTATAAAATTTCAATTACTCTTTTCATTTTATTATCAAAACCAGTGCCCAGTAAAAAGGGATCGCTGGTTGGCTGTAAAGATTCATCAATCTTATTGATTTGACAGGTTGTATTTTCTTTACCTCGCACAAAACTAATGGCAGCTATACTACTACTGTCGGCAGTGTATGTAATGACATTATTAATAATATCATCCTTCCGCTCACATGTCAAGTTAGCAATTGTTTGCCAGCCGCCTAGCAATTTGCCCGTCTCTTTTGAAAGCCTAATTGCCAATACTTCACGGCTTTTGTCACTTTTGTTATCGTGGGTTGCCAACATAAAGGCTCCCGTCTTTGAAAAGAAGAAACGTAAAAAATTTTTAAACTTTAATACGCTGTCATAATTTGCAGTGTAAAGCCTGCGCATATCCTTATCAAGCTTAATTAGGCTGGCATTTCCCCCAGTGCCGGGCATTCCCATTCCCAAATACTTCTCATGGTTATAAACATCCTTTATATAAAAACCAGTATCATCAGCATATATGATTTCAAATCCAGTTGAGACAACAGAGGTTGGAAATGTTTGACCCATTTTCATCTCAGGCAGTTGGCCAACGGCTGAAAGAATAGTTGCCAAATAACACAATGTCAAAAAAATATTCTTTTTCATTTTTGATATTCAATGGGCAAATATAATCGCAAATGAAACTGTATCAAAAAAGCTACCCCTTGACTTTTCACATTACAAAATTGCCAAGATTGTCCGCTTCCACCCCCTTTATCCCAATACGGTGACAAATCAACCATAACAATCCACGGCAAGCACAATAATCGCAGTTAAACCTTATTTTTGCGCCCTATGGCAAAAGCAGCGGCAGAAACCCCTTTAATGCAACAGCACAACGCCATCAAGGCCCGGTACCCTGATGCGATACTACTGTTTAGGGTGGGCGATTTTTACGAAACATTCGGGCAGGATGCCATCATCACGTCCGGCGTATTGGGCATTACCCTCACCAAGCGCAACAATGGAGCTGCTTTTTCTTCCGAATTGGCGGGCTTTCCGCACCATGCCCTAGAAACCTACCTGCACAAACTGGTAAAAGCGGGCTACCGGGTGGCCATTTGCGATCAACTGGAAGACCCCAAACAGGCCAAGGGCATCGTAAAACGGGGCGTTACCGAAATGGTATCGCCGGGTGTTGCCACCAACGACAAACTGTTGGAACACAACAGCAATAACTTTTTGGCGGGGCTCCATGTTTCGGGCGAACAGTATGGCATTGCTTTTTTGGACATCAGTACCGGTGAATTTTTTATTGCCGAGGGCGACAGGGAGTATGCCGATAAACTGTTGCAGGGCCTCAAACCGGCGGAAGTGATTTTTCAACGCAATTTTCAAAAGCATTTTAAGGAATATTTTGGCACCGGGTTTTATACCTATGCATTGGACGAATGGGTGTTTGCCGGCACTTATGCTACCGAGAGCCTGCAACGGCATTTTGGCACCCATAGCCTCAAGGGTTTTGGGGTAGAGGGGCTTACGGATGGCATTGTAGCGGCCGGTGCCATTTTGCATTATTTAAAAGATACGGAGCACCCCAACTTGCAGCACATTACTTCGCTGCAAAGGATTGACAGGGATGATTACCTGTGGATGGACCGCTTCACGGTGCGCAACTTGGAACTGCTGGGCACGGGCGGCGCTACCCTGCTGAAGATATTGGACAATACCGTTTCGCCCATGGGGGGCCGCCTGCTCAAACGCTGGCTGGTACTGCCCTTGAAAGATTTGACCAAAATAAATGAGCGGTTGGGACTTGTGGAATGGTTGATAACAGATACCGATACCCGCAATGCTTTATCGCAGCACATCAAAAACTGTGGCGACATTGAAAGGTTGGTGAGCAAAGTGCCGCTGAAAAAAATCAATCCACGGGAAGTGTTGCAAATAGCCAAGGGCTTGCAGGAAGTGGCAGCCATCAAACAGCTTACCGAAGCCGGTGGCAACGAGTATTGGGTACGCCTAGGCAAATCCTTGGATGCCTGTACCGGACTGTGCAACAAAATACTGGGCACCATTGCCGAAAACCCGCCGGTAGCCGTGGCCAAGGGCGGTACCATCGCCGATGGCATCAGCGCCGAACTGGACGACCTGCGCCATATTGCCACAACGGGCAAAGAATACCTGGCCCAGATGCAGCAAAAAGAAACGGCCAACACGGGCATTTCTTCTTTAAAAATCGGTTTCAACAATGTGTTTGGTTATTATTTGGAGGTAACCAATTCGCATAAAGACAAAGTTCCTACTACTTGGATACGCAAACAAACCTTGGCCAATGCCGAGCGTTATATTACCCCCGAACTAAAGGAATACGAGGAGAAAATCATGGGGGCCGAAGACAAGATATTGCTGATAGAGCAACAATTGTTTGAACTGCTCTTGGCCGAACTACAGGAATACATTGGTCCCATGCAAATCAATGGGCAAGTGTTGGCCATACTGGATTGCTTGGCCTGCTTTGCGCAAAATGCCATCCAATACCAATACAAAAAACCGGTACTGCACGATGGCTTTGACCTATCGCTAACGGAGAGCCGCCACCCTGTTATTGAACGCAACCTGCCCGATGGCGAGAGTTATATTGCCAACGATATTTTGCTGGACAACAATGCGCAGCAGATCATCATCCTTACCGGCCCTAACATGAGCGGAAAAAGTGCCATCTTGCGGCAAACAGCCCTCATTACGCTGATGGCGCACATGGGTAGCTTTGTACCTGCCGCCAAGGCGCATATCCCTTTAACGGATAAGATATTTACCCGTGTGGGTGCCTCCGACAACCTCAGCGGTGGCGAAAGTACCTTTATGGTGGAGATGAACGAAACCGCCAGCATCATCAACAATATCAGCAAACGCAGTTTGATTTTACTGGATGAAATTGGCCGCGGCACTTCTACCTACGATGGTATTTCCATTGCTTGGAGCATTGTAGAGTTTTTGCACAAATCGGTACACCGGCCCAAGACACTATTTGCCACCCACTACCACGAACTGAACGAACTGGAAAACAAATTTCCGCAGGTAAAAAACTACCATGTTACCAATAAGGAAGTGGGCAATAAAATCATCTTTTTGCGCAAACTGGCCCCCGGTGGCAGTACGCACAGCTTTGGTATCCATGTGGCCAAGATGGCGGGTATGCCCCCCCAATTGATTGATAGGGCCAATGAAGTATTGAAGCAATTGGAAGCCAACCACAGCAGCGAAAAAGTAGGCGCCGCACTGGGCAGTATGGCGGCACCGCAAATGCAACTCAGCATATTCGATGCCCACTCACAAACTTTTGATGAGATAAGGAAACTATTGGAGGATACGGACATCAACCAACTCACCCCCGTAGAGGCCTTATTGAAATTGCAGGAGATAAAGGGAAGGTTGCGCTAACCCGTCGGCTAACCCATTAATCTTGGGGTGCCGCATCAGTATTCGCCCCATCTGTCTCACTGGTATCCGAAGGCATTGTTTCATCCTCAGGCAAAGGGGTTGTGGCGGCATTGGCAACCGGTTCGGTTTCACTATCGAGTGTAGCACTTGCTTTATCCGCTTCCTTTTTCTTTGGTGGCCGCTGCAAATAGCGCAGTTCTCTTTCATCCTGCTGTATGTTGTAGCGTAGGTCGTCCACTTCTTGGCGTAGGCGGTCCACATTGGCTTTTAGCTCTTCCAAGGTTTCGGCGTACTCCTCCTTTTTTTGGTAGCTGCGCAGGTTGGCAGGCAGGTTGTTCATCCGCTCGGTCACATCTATTATCAGTTGTTCATCGCTGCCCAGTTGGCGGCCCAGTTTGTGCAATAGGCCCCGCTCATGCTCCATCCGCTCCGTTAGTTCCTGCATGCGGCTGCTCTTGTTGGCATCCCGGTAGGCATCTTTGCGGTTGAAAAAATTGCGCTTGGCGGCCAAAAAACGCTCCCAAGGCCCATCGCCATGTTCACGGGCAATACGGCCAATGGTTTTCCACTCGTCAAACATATCCAAAAACTCTTGGGTAGCGCCATCAAAATCATCACTGTGCTGTAAGGTTTCCGCATGGTTTACCAAGGCCATCTTACGGGCAAAATTATCTTCCAGCTCCAGTTTTACCTTGCTATAATGCTCGTCTTTGTTTTTATAAAAATGGTTCTGTGCCGCCAAAAAGCGCTGCCATATTGCTTCGCCCCGCTCCTGCCCCGCCCAGCCCAATTGCTTCCACTCGTCCATCAAAGCCTTGTAGGCATCGGAGGTTTTTTTCCAGTCGGTACTATCCTGCAAAGCCTCGGCCTTTTCTACCAACGCCATCTTTTTTGCATAATTATCATCCTGCCCAGTTTTGAGGGTTTCAAAATTGGCTTTTTTACGGGCAAAAAATACATCCTTGGCCGTACTAAAGCGCAGCCAAAGCTCCTCTTTGCGGTGCCTGGGCACAAAGCCAATACCTTTCCATTCCTCGTTCATTTGTTGATAGGCTTCCGTAGCCACTTTCCAGTCGGTGCTTTCTTGCAGCGACTCGGCCCGCTCACAAATGGCAATCTTGTGCTCGAGGTTGGCCTGCATTTCCTGCTCCTGCGCATCATAAGCTACTTGCCGCCTTTTGAAAAAACCATCTTTGGCTGCTTCAAACCGCCGTTTCACCGCCAGCGATTGGGGGTCGAAACCTGTTGGCAAAGCCCTGAACTGTTGTACCAGTTCCTTCATCTGCTGCGCCGCTTCTTTGGAGTCGTCGGCCGCCAGTAAGGCCTCAGCCGTTGTACACAGTGCTTCCTTTTGGTCAAGCGCTTGGTGCACATTGTTTTTCAGTTGTGCTTCCAGTGCATCCAATCGGGTAAGCAAGCTGGTATAGTCGCCAATGGCAACGGCCGTAGCTATATAGGTGCGGGTGCGGGCCACTACCCCGTTCAATTTGGAGGGATCTGCTTCTTGGGCAAAACGGGCTTCTATCTCATCCACTTTTTCTACCAAGCCCTTAAAACGGTCAATCAATGAGCTTACAATATACTCCTTGTTGCTTTCGGTAATCGCTGCTACACAGCGTTCCTTGAACCAAGCCGTGGCCGGAATAAAAATACTGTTCTCCTTGATGGTGTAAAATTGCTCTATCGACATATTGCGCCTTTTTTGGCCTGCAAATATAACGGGAATATACAGGTCGGCAACGGGTTGCATTAAAATTTGCCCGCGGCCAACAAATGCCGGGTTGGTACCAGTTGCCCTTTGCCAAAAAGATGGAAGCATTATGTGGCCAATATGGCCTGAAGAACCGGATTGTGTAAGGGTGCCATCACATGTTTTGGATTGCCTTGCCCCAATGCGGGGCCGGGCCAATTATAGGGTGCAGCATCATCGCCTTAAATAAAACCTGAAATAATTGTATTCACCGCTAAACATTTGGCCGTTCAGCTTATACGAGGTAATCGGATTTGAACATCCTCTGGAGTCCATTGAAAACAGACCACCACCTTTTGTAGATTTCTGTACTTCCGTTATTGCTGTAATGGTGAAAACCCTATTTGTCTGAGGCAGGAAAATTTCATAATCATAAGTACTTTTCAACCCATTGTCGCCACCAAATGTATTGCCAATCTGCAATGTATCGGTAAGCAATAGGTAGCTGCTGTTGGCTTTATCGATAAAAAAGCTATCCACCAGCTGGGTTAAATTGGTTGCTTTGGTATAGCTTTTCACAATAATGGTATCAGTTTCACTGTCGGGAAAAGCAATAAAATTCAGTGTAGCGCTTGCCTCATTGCAGGGGATTTCTTTATTGCAGGATAAGACACCAATACAAAACAAACCAACCATTAACAGAATAGCATTATTTCTTAAATAGCGCATATTACCATTTTTATACAAGATGCCCAAAGCTTATTAAGCGCTGCTTTTACTGGGTCATAGACAATCCTTTCATTTGGCAAATAAGCATGTAGTACAATATAATGCTATGGCCCATTTCTAAATCAATTCCAGCCCCCGTAAAATACCCCCCATCACTTTTTTTTAAAAAAAAATTGGTGGTTTGGAAAATCCCTCTATCTTCGCAGTGTATTAATAAACTAATACACTATATGATTAAAGTAAGCCAAGTAAGTTTTACTTACAAAAACAAAAAGCCCGTTTTTAACCGCCTGAGTGTACAATTCAACAAAGGGCATATCTATGGCCTGTTGGGTAAAAATGGTGCCGGCAAGAGCACCCTGCTCCGGATTGCCAGCGGCTTGTTGCAGCCCAGCGAAGGAGCGGCCGAGGCAGAAGGCATCAATTGCTTTTTGCGCAGCCCGGCGCTATTGCAGCAATTGCTGTACATCCCGGAGGAAGTCAATCTGCCTTCGCTGAATTTTGCCCAATATGAAGCCGTATATGGTGCTTTTTATCCCAAGTTCTCCGGAGAGCAGTTCCGCACTTACCTAAAAGAGTTTGATGTACCGGCCACCGGCAAGGTAAACGAGTGCAGCTATGGGCAGCAGAAAAAGATCTTCATGAGCTTTGCGCTTGCCTGTAATATGGACTACCTGCTGATGGACGAGCCTACCAATGGCATGGACATCCCCTCCAAAAAGCAGTTCCGTAAGGTAATGGCGGGTTATATCAGCCAAGAAAGGTTGGTTATCATCAGCAGCCACCAAGTAAGGGATTTGGAAAATCTGATGGATACCATTGTAATCATCGACAATAGTAAAATATTGTTGTACGATTCGGTGGATGCCCTGCAAGAGCGGCTATATTTTGGCAAAAGCCCTACCCTGCCTACAGATGGCCTGCTGTACAGCGAGCCGGTTTTGGGTGGCCACGATGTAATCATGCTCAACGATGGCCAACAACATTCCGCATTGGATACGGAAAAACTGTTCAACGCCGTATTGAGTGAGCCCACCGCCTTTTCACAACATTTTATGAATGCTTAAAAACTGTTTATGATACCCATCAGAATAAAAAGTGTAACCCATCTGCTAAAAAAACAACTGTTAGAACAACGCCGTTTTTACCTACTGAGCCTATTGGGCCTATTGGTAAGCCTAATTATTTTCAACCTTGCTTTTTATTACTTTGTTGACAATATGGACAAGGGCAAGTATAACTTCTTTAGCATCTTGGTAAGCAATTTCGGATTTATCATTGTTACTGGGCTCATATCGGCCGCATGTTTTTATGAATTACACAACCCCAAAAGCAGCATCACCTATCTACAGTTGCCAGTTACCTTTGCCGAACGGATAGCCGCCAATATCATCATTGCGTTTGTGTTGATGCCGCTCTTGTTAATGGGCGTGCTGTATGGGGTAGATTGGTTGTTTACCACCATCTACAATACCCGCCACCTACCCCGCTACATGAGCCCTGCGTTGAAACCGGGCTTATACTTTGCACGCAATTTCACTTGGGTCGACTATACTTTGCTCACCCTTTTGTTCAACAGTATTTATTTCACAGGGGCTGCTTTTTTCAAAAAGCTCAACTGGGTGCTTACTACCGTTATTGTAGGGTTGTTCATCACTTTATTGGTATGCCTCAATGTATTGCCAGCGTTCAATGGCATTGTGGCCATTCCCTTTATCTTGGCATTGAGCAAGCAAGTGATCCAAAATGGGTTGAATGGCTGGGATACACAATTTACCGAAGGTGCTTATGTACTACTCAGTGGCCTCAGGATATTTTTTTGGTGCTTGCCCGTTTTGCTCGTGCTGGCCGTATATTACCGATTAAAAGAAAAGCAGGTTTAATATGCAGTTCAACAACCATCAATCCATATATGTACAAATAGCTGCCTTAATGGAAGAGGAGATTGCCAGTGGCCGCTGGAGGGAAGAAGCCCGTATCCCCTCTGTAAGGGAACTGGGCATACAGTTGGAAGTAAACCCCAATACGGTGATGCGTTCTTACGAAATGGTACAGGAAGACCAACTGATTTATAACAAGCGGGGCCTGGGTTATTTTGTACAATACGGTGCCCGCAACATCATTCTAGAAAAAAGAAAAAAATTATTTAACGAAACGGAGATACCCGCTTTTGCCAATAAGATACAGCAATTGGGCCTTGATGCAAATGCCGTATTTTCCACCATCCAACAAATGATTATCAACAATGAAAAAAAGTAATACCATCATCGGAAGCATTGCCCTTGTTTTATTAGGCGTGGTAATTGTATGTTTAACCGCATTTAGGGAAAAGCCCGAATGGAAAGCACAAAGGGAGAAGCAGTACAACACAGAAGCAAAACAGAAAACCATTGACAAGATGATCGCCTTTGCTGCGCAATGCAAAAATGTAGAGGAGTTGGTTATCCAAACATCCAAAAATATCCGGGGCGAAACCCTTGTTTCCGACAGCGCAGCGTTCACTGCGAATAGTATCGGAGAAGTAACTATTGATACCGTATTTAGCGATGGGGGTAAAAAACTCAGCTTTACTATCGAACCAAAAAAAGATGCGCAGGTAGTTTATTACGATCTACAGTTAGCGCTGCCATCTGTAAAAACCATTTTGACCAATAATATCAATTTGGGAATCAATTGTAACAGTTTTTCCACGCTGAAAGTGCAATTGAAAGGAGAGTCGGGCTGCGATATAAAGGCAAAAAAAGGCATTGCCAATTTGCAGGTAGCGATCGGGGACTTGAGTGCTTTTTATTATAAGCTATCAAACGTACCTGATAGTATTTCCATCAAAGCCACCGGAAACGCCATTGTATATATGCAGAAAGACATGGCCAAACAATTGCAACAAAAAGGGCAACTCATTTTGCAAGAAAATGCCATTATTCAATAATTAAAGTTTACATAGTAAAGCCATGAAACGGATGTAAACATGCGGGCAGCCCTAGAGCTGCCCGCTTTGCGTTGTTAACATGCCGGTTTATACTACCTTATATCACTTGATATTACTTTGATTACCCTTGGTAAAAGCACACTTGTATTACAAAGTGGTATTTGCATTTATCCTTATAGCGCTACATGATGCCGCACCCCTTCCATTAACTTATAACTTCGGTGCTGGTTGAAGGGTTTGACATATCGTTTAAACTTAATATCTAAAAAACTGTGCCAGTTAATTTTTCTGCGCATAAAAAACTGTTAAAAATAAAAAGTCCGTGTTTTTCCCCTTCATTTTCATACAGTAAAAGAAGTGGTATATTTGTGCATAAAACGTAACGATATGCACAAGGGGCTGTATTATAGTAGTTATTTGCAATTGGATAAGATCACAAACGCACAGGAACCCGAAAGTTTTAAGCCAGGCAATGAACCAGCGCACGACGAAATGCTTTTTATCGTCATTCACCAAGCATATGAATTATGGTTCAAACAAATACTGTTTGAATTGGATTATGTGGCCGGTGTTTTCAGCAAAGATGCCATCGACGATAACTCGGAAGACCTAAACCTGGTACGGCATCGCTTGAGTCGCATCATCAAAATACTAGAACTGCTGAACCAACAGGTGGGTATATTGGATACCATGACGCCGCTCGACTTTTTAGAGTTCAGGAACCTGCTTACGCCTTCCTCCGGTTTTCAAAGTGTGCAGTTTAGGCAATTGGAAGCAAAGCTGGGCTTACAAATGGACCGCCGCCACCACAAAGATTATTATAAGCGCACCAACGAAGGGGGCTTTAATCCTGGCGATTACAATGCGATTGATGCCATCGAAGGGCAACAAACCATTTTGCAATTGGTGAATAATTGGCTACAGCGCATGCCCTTTTTTGAACCCGACTTTTGGCTGCAATACCAATCGCAGCATGCGGTAACCGATGGTTTGCACCCTTTTTGGAGCGACTACCGGGCACTGTATCAAAGCGGCTTAACCGAGCGGGAAGCTGGTAAAATCCACGATTTCGATTTTGTATTTTTCGGTGCAACCGATCAGTTAAGTGAAGAACAGCAGTTGGCCACAAAGCCCCAGCTATCTGCCGCAGCCATGCAATCGGCCTTGTTTATCATGCTTTACCGCGATTTTCCGGTTTTCCAAACCTCTTACCAAATATTGGACAGCTTGGTAGAGATTGACCACCTAATGGCCAATTGGCGGCACAAACATTTGGTTATGGTACGCCGCATGATCGGTATGCGGGTAGGCACGGGCAATACCAGTGGGGCCGGTTATTTGGAAGGCGCCTTGGGCCGGCATTTTGTATTTCAAGACATCAGCGGTCTCTCCACCTACCTCATCGAACGGAAAAAACTGCCCAAACTGCCGCAGGCTTTGATCCAACAGTTGGGCTACAATACGGCGCAGTTATAGATTAGATTTCCACAATAGAACGCATAAAAAAAACCTTCCCAAACGGGAAGGTTTTTTTATATAAGTTACTGAAAATCAGTTATTGTTAACTTTTTCTTTCACTTTGCAGATAGCTTAGTTCGCTTTCTTCTCAACTTTTTCAGCTGCTTTTTTGGCAGTATCAACCATTTTATCCATGGCTTTTTTACCAGAATCAACCATGTTTTCCATAGCTTTCTTACCAGAGTCAGCCATGTTTTCCATAGCTTTCTTACCAGAATCAGCCATAGCAGCTACTTGTTCAGCAGCTTTGTTAGCAGAATCAGCAGCAGAAGTAGTGCTAGAAGAAGCATTGTCGTTGCAAGCTACCATGGCACCGGCAACAGCTAAAATTGCAAAAAATTTTTTCATTGTAATCGTTTTAAAATTTTAAAATTCGGCGCAAAGGTATTGTTTCAGTTCCAAAAATGCAAACATTTTCGCCTTTTTTATACCCAAACACCCCAATTTTGGGGGAAATCCTTTACTTTTTCCTAAAAAACAGCCGAATGGGCACACCCGTGAAATCAAAGTTTTCCCGCAGCTTATTTTCCAGATAATTCTTATAAGGGGTTTTAATATCATCGGGAAAGTTGCTAAAAAAGGCAAATGAAGGGGTATGGGTGGGCAATTGTGTTACATATTTTATTTTTATAATATTGCCCCTCACCATGGGTGGGTGGTACCCTTCCACCGCTTTTAACATCACATCGTTTAACTGCGATGTAGGGATTTTGCGGTTTTTGGTTTCGTACACTTGTAAAGCCATTTCCACAGCCTTGTGGATGCGGGTTTTATCCTTGGCCGAAATAAATAAGATGGGAATGTCGGTAAAGGGGGCAAACCGGCTTTTGAGTTCCTTTTCGTAATCCCTGGCGGTGTTGGTTTGCTTTTCCATCACATCCCATTTGTTTACCAATACTACAATGCCCTTGCCTTTTTTGGCGGCCAAGGCAAAAATGCTGAGGTCCTGCGCCGTAATCCCCTTTTCGGCATCCAACAACAATAGGCACACATCTGCTTCATCCATTGCCTTAATGGCCCGGATAACTGAGTAAAACTCCAGGTCTTCATGCACTTTGGTCTTTTTACGGATACCCGCCGTATCGATCAACATAAAATCCTTGCCGAAAAGGTTGTAACGGGTGTGGATGGTATCACGGGTAGTACCGGCAATATCGCTTACAATGGTGCGTTCGCCACCCAATAGGGCGTTCAGAAGCGAGGACTTGCCCACATTGGGCTGCCCGATGATGGCAAATTTGGGCAGGTTTTCCGTATCCTCATCAATCGCACTGGCATCTTCTTTCATCAGTTCCAGTACCTCATCCAATATTTCGCCGGTACCGCTACCGCTGATGCTGCTTACAAAAAATATTTTATCAAAGCCCAAGCTGTAAAATTCAGTCGCTTCCATCAAACGCTCATGGTTGTCCACTTTGTTTACCAGCAATAATACCGGCTTGGTAGAGCGGCGCAGCATATTGGCCACCGATTGGTCCAGCTCGGTAATGCCCGTAGCTGCATCGCACATGAATATGATGGCATTCGCCTCTTCCACCGCTATCATCACTTGCTTGCGGATTTCCTTTTCAAACACATCGTCGCTATTGGCTACAAAACCGCCCGTATCAATTACGTTGAAGCTTTTACCGCCCCATTCGGCTACGCCATACTGCCGGTCACGGGTTACACCGCTCACATCATCCACAATGGCTTTGCGCTGCTCCAACAACCTGTTGAAGAATGTGCTTTTGCCCACATTGGGCCTACCTGTTATTGCTACTGTAAAACTCATCTCTTTAATATGCTAATTTGCTAATGTGCTAATTTGATAATGTTCATCCTGCTAAAGCAGGATGCAAGGGAACAATTCATTGTCAATTTTCAACTCTCCACTTTCAACTCTCACCTTTCAACTTTCAACTCTCCATTATTCACTATTCATTATTCCCTATTCACTGTTAATAACCGTATTCCTTCAACTGTACTTCATTGTCCCGCCACTTGGGCCTAACCTTCACGAAAAGTTCCAAAAAAACCTTGCTGCCCAAAAACGCTTCGATGTCCTTACGGGCCGCACTGCCCACTTGCTTGATCATCTGCCCACGCTCACCTAGTATGATGCCTTTTTGGGTATCCCTTTGTACAATGATATCGGCCCCAATTTTTATCAGGGTTTGCTTCTCTTTGAACTCCTGCACCATTACCGCGGTGTGGTAAGGGATTTCATCTTGTAAAAACTCATAAATTTTCTCCCGGATCAACTCGCCCACAAAAAATTTGGTAGGCAAATCGCTCAGGTCGTCGCCTTCATAAAACGGTGCCCCTTCTGGCAATAGATCCACAATCATTTTCAGCAGCTCTTGTATCCCTTTTTTGTTGAGTGCCGAAACTGGGGCCACTTGCTTGCAATAAGGCTGCTCTTTAAAGAAAGCCACCGCTTCCGCCAATGCATCTGCTTTTACGCAATCAATTTTGTTGAGCACCACAATGCAGGGAACTTTTAATTTGAGCGAGGTAAACAGTTCGTGGTTGATAGCTTTGTCTTCCCGCAAATCGGAAATCAGTAGGCCAATATCGGCATCTTCCAAACTGCTTTTTACTGCCTGCATCATTTTTTCGTGCAGCTTGTATTTGGGTTCAATGATGCCAGGGGTATCGGAAAAGATGACTTGATAATCTTTTTCCGTTAAGATGGCCTTGATGCGGTGGCGGGTAGTTTGCACCTTATTGGACACAATGGCCAATTTTTCGCCCATAATGGCATTGAGCAATGTGCTTTTGCCCGCATTGGGTTTACCAAAAATATTTACAAAACCAGATTTCATGAACAGTATTTACAATGATAGGCACAGCAAGGGGCAAGAGAAGTGAAGGTAATCAAATCCAGTTGCAGAAAACATGCTGTGCAACGAATAAAAGAGAGGCTTTTGCAGCCCCAAAACAATGGGACTTACCTCATAAAAAAAGGCTCTTCCGAGCCAGTTTCTTTGTTGCGAAGGGAGGGATCGAACCTCCGTCCGCCATCGGCGGATATGAGCCGCCAACTTTGAGAAACTGCTTGTATAAAAAAAGGCTCTTCCGAGCCAATTCTTTTGTTGCGAAGGGAGGGATCGAACCTCCGACCTTCGGGTTATGAGCCCGACGAGCTACCGCTGCTCTACTTCGCGGTTTATTGAGGTGCAAAGGTAAGGCGATATATGATAGCCACCAAATTAAATACCAAACTTATTAAAACAAAAGGCCCGCTATTGCTAACAGGCCCTTAAAAAACAACACGAGAAAGTTTTAGCCCCGCTTGCCTACCCCACTGGCCCCAGAGCTCTGCATTTCCTTTATTACACAGTTGCCCTTATACCGCACATCACTGGCACCGCTGGCATGCACATTCAATTCTTTGTTTACGGTAATATTGATATCCGAGGCACCACTGGCCTTTATCGAACAATTGTCGGTAGCAAGATCAAACCCTTTGATATCACTGGCACCGCTAGCCGAAATGGTGGCATCGGTAACCGTTCCGGACAAACGTGCATCCGAGGCGCCACTTACATCCACTTTCAATTCCGATAATTTCACTTCGCCTTTAAAGTCGCAAGCACCCGACAACACAATACTCAGGTTGGGCACATTGATCACCCCATTCACCTGTATATCGCAGGCACCGCTGCCGGTTATTTTTTCCAGCGCTTTAAAAGATACATAGGCCCGCATGCTCTTGGACTTAAATTCAATTTTGAGTTTGTAATTATCGTCGTTGCGATAACCGATGCTCAACACACCATCTTTCACCTCTGTTTTGATCGCATCCCGGTACGCTTCTTTGGAAGCACTTACGGCCACCGCTTCCTCACTGCCTTGCGTAAGCACAATATCGATGCCGCCCGATACTTTGATGGACGTAAAGGAGCCGCTAAGTGTACGCAATTCGGCATTGGGGTCGTTGATAATGGTTGTTTGTGCGCCTGCATTTACCACAAGTATGCATGCCAATAGGGCTGTTGTAAATTTTTTCATGCTCATCATTTTATAAAACTTACGCTTTGTTTTTAATGCTGCCACCGCTGCTGGTTTTTACTTTGGTAATAACGCCTGTACCCTTGTAGCGCACATTGCCACCACTACTGGCTTTGGCTTCCAACTCCTTGTTCACGGTAATTTCTACGTTGCCCCCACTACTTGCACCGATGCTGCACTTGTCGGCCACCATATCATATCCCCTGAACATAGCGCCGCTGCTAACACCCACATCCATCACCCGTGCATTGCCATTTAGCTTTACAACCGAGCCGCTGTTCTGGTCCACTTTCAAATCATCGGCATCGATGGTCCCGTTCAAAATGGCCCCAGAAGAAAGCTCCACGGCAAGTCGGCCTGTCTTTAACATACCTTCAATCTTTACGCCAGCGCCAGAAGAAGCATGCAGTAAATGGATGTTTACCACCGAAACATAGGCTTTCAACTTACGGCCGCTTTTCCATTTGGTGCCAGCAGGGCCGTTATCGAAATAAATTTTCAGCATCCCATCTTTCACTTCTGTAATAATCTTGTTGCGGTCTTCTACCTTATCGGCACTTACGGCCACGGCTTCGGTATTGCCTTGCGACAGTACCAATTCAATTCCCGATGACACTTTGATGCCAGTAAATCCACTGAGCTCCCTAACTGCCGCATTGGGGTCGTTATACCTCGTTTCCTGCGCCATGCCGGCAAAAGCCATCAAAAAAGCCAATACACCAAGCCATACTTTTTTCATAACAAACAATGTTAAATTATTTTACTGTTTTTATACCATTTAATACGGGTAAAAAGCCGCTTTTGTTACACTGTTAAAAAAAATTAGGTACAGAACGGAGATTTGCCCTTAATTTTGCACTATCGTTTTTTCACACCTGAATTTCCGGGGTGCTTTGTTGCAGTGGGCAGCAAGGCTGAGATTATACCCGTTTTAACCTGATCAGGGTAATGCCTGCGAAGGGAGTACAGATTTAACTGGGGCTTAGCCCGGACTTTCAGCCAATTTATTGATATATGAACAAGTTTGCATTCAGTTGCCTGCTTTGCCTTGTAGTAATGGCTGCACAGGGTCAAAAAAGCACATTCAACGATTCGGTACAATTACAACCGCTAGAAGTAGTAGCCGTGAGGGCTTCGGCCTTGGCACCCTTTGCCAAAACCACCCTTACCAAGAAGGCGATTGCGGCCCGTAACCTAGGGCAAGACCTCCCCTTCTTGCTCAACCAAACCCCTTCGGTGGTGGTTAATTCCGATGCCGGTACAGGTATTGGCTATACCGGTATCCGGGTGCGTGGGTCGGATGCTACCCGGATCAATGTAACCATCAATGGTATCCCCTACAACGATGCGGAAAGCCAAGGCTTGTTCATGGTGAACTTGCCGGATATTGCCTCCTCGGCCGGTAGCATACAGGTGCAAAGGGGCGTGGGCACCAGTGCCAATGGTACCGCGGCTTTTGGTGCCGCCATCCATATTTCTACCAATGAAGTGGTGGATACTTTTTATGCTGCTCTGAACAACAGTGCAGGCTCGTTCAATACCTTCAAAAATACGTTCCAGTTTGGTAGCGGCTTATTGGGCAACCATGTTATCATAGAAGGCAGGTTTTCCCGCATTGTTACCGACGGTTTTATCGACAGGGCGACCAGCAACCTGCACTCGGCATACGGCAGCATCGCTTACTTGGATAGCAAAAACAACCTGCGCCTCAATATTTTTACGGGCAAGGAAAAAACGTACCAAGCTTGGTATGGTGTGCCGGAAGCATTATTGGCAACTGACCGCACTTTTAACAGCGCCGGTACCGAAAAGCCCGGCCAACCTTATGAAAATGAAACCGACAACTACCAACAAACCCATTATCAGTTGTTTTATACCCGCCAATTTACCCCATATTGGAAATGGAACACCAGCCTTTTTTACACCAAGGGGCGTGGTTATTATGAGCAATACAAAGCGGATGCAAAACTATCCAGTTACAACCTCCCCAACTATTTTGATGGCAGCAATACGGTTACCAAAACCGATTTGGTGAGGCGGCTATGGCTCGACAATGATTTTTATGGTGCGGTATTTTCATCGCAGTATAAAAAGAACAAAAGCCAGTTGATTGCTGGTGGCGGTTACAATAGGTACGAGGGTGTTCATTATGGTGAAGTTATTTGGGCCAAAGTACACAACAGCATCCCCGAAAACTATCACTGGTACGATTTGGATGCCACAAAGCAGGACGTGTCGCTGTTTGTAAAATGGACGGAGCAAGTGGCCCCCCGTTGGCAAAGTTTTGTTGATGTACAATGGCGTAATGTGCAATACCGCATCAATGGCTTTAGGGATAACCCCACGCTCTATACCAATAACAAATATGGTTTTGTAAACCCTCGTCTAGGCGTTACGTATATCTATCGTGGTTGGCAAAGTCATGTTTCGTATGCCATGGGCAACAACGAGCCCAACCGCAACGATTTTGAAGCCGCTGTTACCGATAGGCCCAAGGCCGAAACCTTGCACGACTTTGAACTGGGAACGGAAAAAACAACCAATCGTTGGATGGTGGGTATGAATGCCTACTATATGCTTTACCGCAACCAATTGGTTTTAACCGGCAAAGTGAATGATGTGGGCGCTTACACCCGTACCAATATACCCAACAGCTATCGCTGGGGCCTTGAGCTACAGGGCAGTTTTAAAGCCAATAGTTGGCTGCAGTTGAACGGCAATATAACCTTGAGTGAAAATAAAATGCGCAACTTCACGGAGTATATAGATGATTATGACAATGGCGGGCAGTTGACCAATTTTTATCGCAATACCACTATTTCTTTTTCACCGGCGGTAGTAGCCAATATGGGCGTTCAATTTACCCCTGTTAAAAACGGCTCGATTAGCTTGGGCAGCAAATATGTGAGCCGCCAATACTTAGACAATACGGCCAACAAAGCCCGTAGTCTTCGTCCATTTTTTGTGCAAGATGCACTGCTGAGCTATACGGTGTACAATAAGCTTTTTAAAACGGCCACTTTACGGCTGCAGTTGAACAATATCTTAAGCCGGCAGTACGAGCCCAACGGTTATACCTTTAGCTATTTTAGTGGTGGTCAATTGGCTACCGAAAATTATTATTTCCCCATGGCACCCTTCAATTTTATGGTGGGACTTGATATTAGGTTGTAACAAGGAATTCTTCGTGGAGTGGACCAGTTTCGGAAACTGGTCCACTCCATAAAAAAGCCGCCCCCAACAAGTTGGAGGCGGCTCTAATTTTATGACTAAACAGGCTTAGTTTATTTTCTCTACCTGCATGTAGCTCAAGTCAACCGGTGTGGCACGGCCAAAGATTTTCACCTGTACCTTCAATTTCTTCTTCTCGTCGTTCACTTCTTCAATTACACCATTAAAGTCGTTAAAGGCACCATCGATGATTTTAACGGTTTCGCCAATGATAAACGGTTCGCTCATCATCATACCGCCGCCTTCGCCCATTTCATCCACTTTGCCCAGCATTTTATTTACTTCGGCTTTGCGCAATGAAATAACGTTTCCTTTTGATCCTTTACCGTCGGTTAAGAAGTGCATTACGTTGGTAATATTGCTCAAGTGCTGCACCATATCATCGTTCAATTTGGCGGCACCGCTTACTTCCAGCATTACATAACCGGGATAAAAGTTACGCTCACGCATTACTTTTTTACCATTTTGTACTTTATATACCTTTTCTACCGGTAAAAAAATCTGCTTGATGATATTGGTCCAGCCGTTGCGTATGATATCCTTATCAAGGTATTCCTTAATTTTACGCTCCTTACCACTCACTACCCGGAGTACATACCACTTGCTTTCCTTCTCTTGCGTTGGGGTATCCATTTACTTTAATAATTTATAAATTTGAGTGAATGATGTGTTGCAAACAATATCCATCACCCAAACGATAGCTGTAATAAAAAGAGTGGCGCCGATTACGATCATAGTACTTTGCTGCAGTTGGTTCCAACTGGGCCAAGTAACTTTTTCCACCAATTCTTTGTAAGAATCTTTTAAGTAAACCGAAACTTTGTTCATACGTTTAATTTTCTCAATGGCTTTGTGCCGATTATTTGCTTGCAAAAGCTGGTAATTGTGCCAGCCCTACAACCAATTCAGCACGGGCACTAGGATTCGAACCCAGATCAAAGGTTTTGGAGACCCGTATGCTACCGTTGCACCATGCCCGTGTATTGATTAATATCCTAGGGATATCAACAAAAAAGAACTTTTTTAATAGTACAAAGTACCCAGGCATGATACCCGGGTACTTTGCAAATATACTTAATACTTCCAATCTCCTTGCGGGGAAAGGGCTTATTTAAGAATTTCAGTTACCTGACCGGCACCTACTGTACGACCACCTTCACGGATAGCGAACTTCAAACCTTTCTCCATCGCAATTGGTTGGATCAATTTAACGGTCATTGAAGTGTTATCGCCAGGCATGATCATTTCAGTACCAGCGTTCAGTTCTACTTCACCAGTTACGTCAGTTGTACGGAAGTAGAATTGAGGACGGTATTTGTTAAAGAACGGCGTGTGACGGCCACCTTCTTCTTTGCTCAGTACGTAAACTTCGCACCTGAAATCAGTGTGTGGAGTGATAGAACCGGGCTTGCAGATTACCATACCACGACGGATTTGGGTTTTCTCAATACCGCGGAGCAACAAACCAGCGTTGTCACCAGCTTCACCTTCGTCCAACAATTTTTTGAACATTTCTACACCTGTAACGGTAGAAGTCAAAGGAGCTTCGATCAAACCTACGATCTCAACACCTTCACCCACTTTGATTTTACCCCTTTCGATACGGCCAGTAGCTACTGTACCGCGACCAGTGATAGAGAAAACGTCCTCAACACTCATCAAGAAAGGCAGATCAATTGGACGGGGAGGTAAAGGAATGTAGCTATCTACAGCATCCATCAATTCGTTGATTTTTGCAACCCATTTTTCTTCACCGGCCAAAGCGCCAGTAGCAGAACCTTGTATAATAGGAGTGGCATCGCCATTGAAACCATAAGAAGTCAACAGTTCACGGATTTCCATTTCTACCAGTTCCAGTAGTTCGGCATCGTCAACCAAGTCAACTTTATTCATAAATACCACAATTTGAGGTACACCTACCTGACGGGCAAGCAGGATGTGCTCTTTTGTTTGTGGCATAGGGCCATCAGTGGCAGCAACTACCAAGATAGCACCGTCCATTTGGGCAGCACCGGTAATCATGTTCTTCACATAATCGGCGTGACCTGGACAGTCTACGTGTGCGTAGTGGCGTGTAGCTGTAGCATACTCAACGTGCGCAGTGTTAATAGTGATACCACGCTCTTTTTCTTCGGGAGCGCCATCGATATCATCATAGTTTTTCTTTTCCGCTAAACCTCTTTTTGACAAAACATCGGTAATAGCGGCAGTTAATGTAGTTTTACCGTGATCAACGTGACCAATGGTACCAACGTTAACGTGGGGTTTATCCCTTTTGAAGGACTCTTTTGCCATTTTTTTTTGTTTTAAATTGTAATTTAACTTTAGCCGGAGCTAAAAAAATTTAATTTTTGTTTTTTTCAGTACCGGATGCAATGTTTTGCCGATTGGGGCATTGATTACGTTGATACTCTTCGCTTTTAAAACCTGCCGGGCCATCTGTACCGGACGGGTTGTTTTGAGCTGTTGATGAGAATTGAATGCCGACGAAGCCCAGCTTGTCGGCATCCCGATCGCTGCGTCGCATCGTGACTCACGACCTTCCCGCCCCAAAGCGGGTTGCTCTACCCTTCGCACGAAACAAGCTTTACAGCCTATTTGAACTTTTTTGGACAAGCATTGCACTCAAAACTTTTCAAATAACTAATGAGCTGTTGATGAGAATTGAACTCACGACCTCTTCCTTACCAAGGAAGTGCTCTACCCCTGAGCTACAACAGCTTGTTAAACCTTTGTAACAGTTAACCGTTGTAAGTTTACAGCGGTAAAGCTAAAACAACCGGCTTTAATCGTTACTTACTGTGAACTAACTGAGCGGGAGACCAGGCTCGAACTGGCCACCTGAAGCTTGGAAGGCTACCGCTCTACCAAATGAGCTACTCCCGCTGGCTGATGTGATAATTTGCTAATGGGATAATTAGCTGATTATTACATGTTAAAAAGAACTTTTTCAATTATCTAATCAGCACATCAGCTAATTATCAAATCGAATTGTGGGCAGAGTAGGGTTCGAACCTACGTACTCCGGAGAGAACAGATTTACAGTCTGTCGCCTTTAACCACTCGGCCATCTGCCCGAAAAAACCTATAGAGCCGAAAACTGGAGTCGAACCAGCGACCTTCCCGATGCAATCGGGATGCTCGACCAACTAGACTATCCATACTCGGCTTACTTGTAAAGAACTCTGAGCCGAAAACTGGAGTCGAACCAGCGACCTACTGATTACAAATCAGTTGCTCTACCAACTGAGCTATTTCGGCTTATTTTATGGCAATTATGCCATTTATAAAGAACTACCCCTTTTTTTGGGAAGGCAAAGGTAAGCTAATTTGCGTAATTCAAAAATTTTGAACATAATTTTTTTACTAAGATTTTCGGGGCGCTTGTGGATAAACTGAACGGTGGTTCGCTAGGCCATTTTTCGTAAGCGGACATTAAAAAACCCGCCGATCGGCGGGTTTTTTATTTTTAAGCGGCTTGCTTTTCTTTTTTTCGCTTTATTTGATTCACTACCGCATCTAATGCGGTGTCGAAACTCTCTTCAAATGATTTAGAAGAATGTTTTACAAAAAAGTCGTGGCGTGGGATATGCACACTTATTTCCGCTACTTTGTCCTTAATGTTGTGCACCACATTATCTAACTTGAGATATACATCCACCTTGGTTATCCTGTCATGGTACTGCGAAATCTTCTCGATCTTCTTCTTCACATATTCCACTAACTTGGAGTCTGCCACAAAATGTACAGTTTGAATGCTTACGTTCATAACGATTTCATTTTAATCTGTGATCAATATAATAATAATTAAGACGGGTAAACTTTTACCATAGGCAAATATCGGAGGGGGTTACTGAAGTCATCTTTGCGGTTTTATTGATAACATGAAGTTAATACAACAAACGCAATTATCCAACAATAATTTTATAAATGTGACCTTATTTTTACATGAATGGCTGTTCGCTTTTGAAATGGGGTTTTTCCTCCACACTTATCCCTTCGGATGGGCTTTTTTATGGGCATCCTTCAACCGGGCAATGGTGTTGTGGGTATAGATTTGAGTGGCCGCCAAGCTGCTGTGGCCCAACAATTCTTTTACGGCGTTAAGGTCGGCGCCATTATTGGTCAAATGGGTTGCAAAGCTGTGCCGCAGTACGTGGGGGCTTTTCTTGTCGATGGTGGTTACCTGCGACAGGTAATGCTTTACAATGGCGTATACATTTCTTTCTTTGAGCGGTTGTCCCTTATCGCCTGTAAGCAAAGTGCCGCCGCCCATCAGGCCCAGTGCTGCCCTTTTATCGGCCATATATTGCTGTACCTGCAACATCAATTCTTTGTTGAGCGGTATGATGCGTTCTTTATTGCCCTTACCCAATACTTTCAACGCTCCATTGCCCTTATCTACCTGTGCTTCGGTAAGGTTGGTCAGCTCGGCCCTACGCATGCCCGTATGATAAAAAAGGAGGAGTATCAAACGGTGCGTACGGCCCTGCCAATCATCGGGAAACTCCACATGATCAAAAAGTGTGGCCATTTGTTGCTGCTCTACATATTGCGGCAAGCGCTTGGGTATTTTGGGCGCTACCACCGTGCCCATGGGACTAGCGGCCACCACGCCCATCTTCAACTGATACTTAAAAAAAGATTTGAGTGCCGAAATTTTGCGGTTGATGGTTTTGGCCGTACGCCCCTGCTCCTTCAGGTAGGCGAGCCAATTACGTACAAATGTGGCCTTGATATCGGTAAGCGGCAAACTGCCCATTTCTTCGGCGGCTAGATAATCAAAGAAGTCGGAGAGGTCGTTTTGGTAGGATACTACCGTATGATCCGAATACCGCTTTTGAAAACGGAGGTACTGCAAAAATGTGTCGATATGCGATTCGGCGGTTGTGGGCATAAAAAAACTGATCCCCGAAATTACGTTATTGGGCATCAGTTTTAAAATATTTGTTGAACAACAGCGCTTAGTCGAACTTGCCGCTTGCCAACTGCTGCTTGTAGATAGCCTTTAACACTTCACCGCGGCGCTTAACCGATGGCTTGGTGAAAGACTGCCTTTCCCTTAATTGCAGCAACGTGCGGCTTTTCTCAAATTTCTTTTTGTACTTTTTGAGCGCCTTGTCTATGTTTTCGCAATCTTTAGAATCAATAATAAGCATTGTATATACCTCCTTTAGGTTCTTTTAAGGCGGCAAAGGTAGGGGGTTGTTTTTAAATTTCCAAAGGCAAGGTTATTTTTGTTGTAGGTTGGGTACACGGATTGCTATGGATTGCATAGACTTGGCACACGAATTACTACGAATTGCACGGATTACACGGATTTTGGTTATTTTAGTTACGGGTTGTTTTGTTACGAGTTACGGGTTACTACCCTCGGTCCTCCTGTCAACTGTCAACCGTTAACTGTCATCCACGGTTTGCGGCCAACGGCCAACGATTCACGGTCAACGATTCACGGTCAACGATTCACGACCAACGGGCCTACCGTCAACTGTCAACCGTCAACTATCACCCACGGCTTGCGGCCCACGGCCAACGACCAACGGTCAACGACCCACGGCCAACGATTCACGGTCATCGAAGCGACAACTGCCGCTGTACATACTTGCCCAACAAATCAAACTCTATATTCACCAGGGTGTCTATTTGTACCGTGTGTATATTGGTATGTTGATAGGTATAAGGGATGATGGCCACGGAGAACTGATTGTCTGTTACAGCAAATACGGTAAGGCTGGTGCCATTGAGCGTTATGGAACCTTTTTCGATGACCAATGGGGCAAACTGGGCATCAAAAGCAAAGCGGTATTCCCAACTACCCTGCTTGTCCTCCAACGCTATGCATTCGGCCACCGCATCTACATGGCCCTGCACCAAATGCCCATCCAGTCTGCCATTCAGCATCATGCAACGCTCTAGGTTTACCAACGTACCCCCTTGCCATGTATTCAAATTGGTCTTTGCCAATGTTTCGGCAATGGCGGTTACTTGGTGCATGCCGTTTTGCAGTGCCTCCACGGTAAGGCAAACGCCATTGTGGGCAATGCTTTGATCCACCTTTAGTTCCTGTGAAAGGTTCGATGCTACCCAAAAGGTTTTATTGCCGCCATCTGTGTGTACTTCCTGTACGGTTCCTAATTGTTCTATGATGCCTGTAAACATAATGCAAGATAATTAATGTGCAGATATGCAAATGTGCAGATGTGCAAATGCCGCCACCCGGGCAGCCAGTAGCAACTCAAAGGGCGATTTGCGGTCAACGATTTACGGCCAACGGTCAACGGCTGGCTTTTGCAGCACCCAAGTATCCTGCATGCCGTCCAACCCTTCCGGCTGGCCGCCAGGGATATGCCTTAATACTGCTAACCCTTTGAACAACTGCACCATAAAAGCCGGGGGCTGAAAAGCGGCATACAGGCGATGGCCCTCTTTGTTAAAGCCCCGCACCACCAATTCCCCTTTATCATAAAGTACCAATTCGGCCGGCAGCAGTTTGTAGCGGCTTTGGTCGCCTTGCACCGTTAGTACCAGCACACCGCCCGGTTTTAAAATGCGCTGTAGTTCGGCGGCCCAGGCATAGTGGTTAGTTTCCGACAGGTGGGTAAAGATGGAGAGCCCATAAACAGCATCGGCACTGTCTTCGGGCAAAGGCAGGGGCGGTTCCAGCCCATTTTGGCTAAATTGTACAACCGGTATATGCTTTTTGCACCAATCAATATATAAGGTATTATAGTCGCAACCAATAATGTGATGCCGCTCCCCTATCAGTTGTGGCCAGTGGCGCACTATCCTACCCGGCCCACAGCCCCAATCTACAATCGTAAGCGACTGTGCATCAAAAGCCAAATAAGGATCCAACAATGCTTTTATTTCCGCGGCCGTTTGCTTCCCATCCTCGGCATAGGCCCGGTAATCCATGGCGTATGTTTCGTAAATATAGTATGGTGGCGGAAAAGCAAATGCCCGGTGCTGCCGCTTATAACGGCTGTTGGCGGGATAGTTTTTGGCAAAATGCCAAGCAAACCGAACCGTATCGGCCAGCTTGTTGAGGTGGAACATCCGTAAAAGAGAAGCAATATATTTTTTCAAAACCAAACCTTAAACGGCGCAATATCAGTAATTTTAACAGGATTTTAACGCAACCTTGGCACTGTTTTTTCTATCTACTACAAAAAAAAGCATTTGAAGCGATTGTTACTCTTTACCGGATTGCTGTTGGCAGCCATTTTTACCAAAGCGCAAAAGGTGGACAGCATTTACGTAAACCTATATACCGACAGCTTAAAAAAGGGCACTTACAATTATATTAATGTGGATGGTTTGTTGCACAATGGGCGTTATCTGCCATTGGACAGCACCCATATTCTTTTTGAGGCTTCTGCGGGGCGCTTTAGTGGCAATAGCCTTTGGATTGACAAGGCTTTTGCCGATGAAAAAGTACATATTAAAGTAACCCTGCGCAGCAACAAAGCCTTGTACAAAGAATTTGATATCTATATAAAAAAGAAGGGCGATGATGAACAGTTGAAATCGGCACAGGAGGTATTGAACGAAATGCAAAACGCCAACAAGAAAAAGCGTAAGGGAGGTAATTAGCCCATCATATCGTAATGGCAAAATGGCCGGGCAACCTTGCGGTTATCCGGCCATTTTGTTTTCACGCTTGCTAAATCTATTGGAACAAGGCTATGTTATAAATGATTAAGCGAACTTCTTAGCATCTTCCAAAAAGGTAGCCAAGCCAATATCCGTTAAGGGATGCTTGAGCAGGCCCAAAATGGAACTGAGCGGGCAGGTACAAACATCGGCACCGGCTTCGGCACATTTTACAATATGCAGCGCACTGCGGATGGAAGCGGCCAATATTTCGGTTTTGTAATTCTGTATGGTGTAGATATGCGAAATTTGGCTGATGAGCTCAATACCGTCCCAACTGCTATCGTCTATACGGCCAATAAAAGGCGATACATAAGTAGCACCGGCTTTGGCAGCCAAAATAGCTTGTCCGGCCGAAAACACCAGTGTGCAGTTGGTTTTGATACCGTTGTCGGTAAACCATTTCAGGGCCTTTACGCCATCTTTTATCATGGGCACTTTTACCACAATATTGGGGTGGATAGCGGCCAAACGCTTGCCTTCTTCCACCATACCGTCAAAATCGGTGGAAATCACTTCGGCGCTGATATCTCCATCTACTAATTCGCAAATGGCTTTGTAGTGTGCCATCACGGCTTCCGTGCCCTTAATGCCCTCTTTGGCCATTAAAGAAGGATTGGTGGTAACACCATCTAAAATACCCAGTTCATTGGCTTCCTGTATCTGCCCCAGGTTGGCTGTGTCGATAAAAAATTTCATGCTGTAATTGGTAGCCGAGCGGCTTTATTTAAAAAGTAAATGAATTTATTTACGGCGAAGATAAGCAAGGCCTATTTTAAAACAAGAGCAAAACGATGGAGGTGAACAAATAGCTGGGTTATGGGCATAAAAAATGGCAAGTTACTTACATCGCACCGCTCAACCATCTACCCTTGCTGCCTTCCGGCCCTGGGGGAGTTCAATAGGAGCTGGTCGTATAAGACTTGCCGTGGCAAAGATAGGGGTTTTAGCGCAGTAAAATGAAGCATACGTTTTTTTCATGCTAGTTATTTTATTTGGTAGGTGCATGCAATCATTTTTTTGTTGATGATAAGCGTTGCACTAACCCGATTTTTTTTGGCATAAAATTAACATTTGCCATAAAATAAGCCAGTAGCGACCGGCGTTCATCCCAAAATCACACAACATGCACATACAAACGATTCTAACAATGGCCATGGGAGCCATATTGATGACATCTTGCCAAAAGAATGAAGAGGTTGTTGGCACCGGCACGGCCAATGTCAATTTTATTTTCAAATTCGACAGCACACAGCCGAGGCTGAACAACCTGGGCCAACCGGTTGCACTGGCGGCGGGCCATGCGGCACAAAGTCCCCGTTTCAACAGCATGAGCGCCCATTACTTGGAACTGGCGCCTACGGCCACTACCCTGCTGGGCGGCGGCGCTGTACTGTACCGGGCCCCGGAAGTGACCACGGGCGGTGCCAATGCCATTGATTTTTCGCAGGCCCGCTTAACCGGCAACAATGGCGTGTTTTTGAGCGTGCCGGTAACCAATGTTGCAGTGGGCACTTACCAATGGCTACGGGTATCACTGGCCTACCAGAATTATAATGTAAAGATTAATGCGCTGGGGCAAACGTTTGATGCCACGGTAGCATCGTTTTTGGGTTTCAATACCTATATCGCCAACCATAAGGTAAAAGATTCTACCCTTATGGTAAACGGCAACCGTAAGCAGGGCTACTGGGCGGTGGAAGCCAGCCAAGGCATCTTTGGCTTTGTGCAAAGCGGTCAGGCTCCGGCAGGTGCTACTACGGTGCCCAATCCACTTTTTGCCACATCCCCGGTTCCGGCGGGCAGTTGCGTGGTAACGGGCCAATTTGCCAGCCCCTTAGTAATTACGGGCAACGAAACCGCCGATGTGAACGTAGTGGTTACCCTCAGCACCAACAAAAGCTTTGAATGGATTGATGTGGACGGCAATGGTACTTACGATCCCTTGAACGGCGACCAAGTGGTGGATATGGGCGTAAGGGGCATGCTCCCTGCTCGGCAATAAGGGCTTTGGTATTACTGGATCACCTTGCATAAGCATACATTGAACGGCGTTCTTTGTATGCTTTTTTATTGTGCATTAATTATACAATAATCTAATAATCAATAATTTAAAATATTTATTATTTCCAAACATAATAATAACCCTAACCACCCCAATCCCCTCCATTTTTCAATCCCCCAACAATGGAGTACTTTTGCGGCATGGAAAATTTTTTGAGCAAGCTCTTCCAGGGCCAATCGTACAACCCCGATCATTTTTTTCTGATTGCTGGCCCTTGTGTGGTGGAAGGTGAACCCTTGGTGATGGAAGTGGCCGAAAAAGTGGCCGACATTTGCCAGCGTTTGCAAATACCCTATGTGTTCAAAGCTTCTTACCGCAAGGCCAACCGCACCAGCGCCGGCTCTTTTACGGGCATTGGTGATGAAGCGGCCCTGCAACTGATCCAAAAGGCGGGTAAGTCGGTTGGTGTTCCTACCACTACCGATATCCACGCCCATGAGGAAGCGGCCATGGCTGCGGCTTATGTGGACATTTTGCAGATACCGGCTTTTTTGTGCCGCCAAACCGATTTATTGGTGGCCGCTGCGCAAACGGGCAAGGTTGTAAATGTGAAAAAAGGCCAGTTTTTGAGCGGTGCTTCCATGCAGTTTGCGGTTGAAAAAGTACGGCAAGCGGGCAATGACCAAGTATTGCTGACCGACCGCGGCAATATGTTTGGTTATCAAGATTTGGTGGTGGATTACCGCAATATACCTGCCATGAAGGCATTTGGCACCCCTGTTATCATGGATTGTACGCATTCGCTGCAGCAGCCCAACCAAACCAGCGGCATTACGGGCGGCAACCCCCATTTGATTGAAACCATTGCCAAAGCTGCCATTGCAACGGGTGCCGATGGCCTGTTTATCGAAACCCACCCCAACCCCGCTGTGGCCAAAAGCGATGGTGCCAATATGTTGCCCCTGCATTTGCTGGAAGGCTTGCTGGAAAAGCTGTTGCGGGTAAGGCAGGCGGTGGTTTGATTAGCTGATTAGCTGATGTGCTGATTAGCTATTTTCTTCGGCTTGTTACAATTATTATTTTTGGGGAGGCATTAACAAACCGAAAGGCTGTCAACCGTCAACTGTCATCGGTGAACTTGCTTGGCCCTTGCTTCCTGTCAACCGTCATCTGTCAACCGTCACCTATTCTTCGGCCAACGGTCAACGACCCACGGCCAACGAACCACGGTCAACGGTTCGTAAAATTCAATAAAAAATAAAACCCTACATTTGCTCACATTAAAATTGAGTATGAAACTTTTATTGGCTGCTTTTGCGGCATCCCTCTGCTGCTTCAACAGCACGGCCCAAACGAAAATCGGTATCAAGGGCGGCCCCACTTATAGTACGGCAGTAGTAACCGTAAACGGTGTAAAGCAATCCTCCTCTTACAAACCCGGAGCCTCATTGGGCGTACAATTTGATGTACCTTTTGATGGACCGCTGCATTTTTCGCCTTATGCGGCCTACAATATGATGGCTTCTTCCACCAAATATGCAACAACGGGCGCCGAAGTACAAACGACCCTTCATTACCTCAGCCTGGCACCCGGCGTAAGTGTGCATTTACAGGCCCCGCAAGACAATGCCTTTGTAATTGGCTTCAGCCCGGTATTGGGACTGACCAGTTTTGGCAATCGAAAAACAACCATTGGCGGCGTTACCACCAGCGAAAAAGTACAATTTGGATTTGAAGGTACCGGTTGGTTCGATTTGGGCTTTTCGGGCAGCTTGGGTTATCAATTTAAAAAACTGTTTATCCAAGCGGTTTATTATCATGGCCTATCCAGTATCAACAACAAAGAACAGTATGATGCTACGAATATCAAGAACAGGATGTTCAGTTTGCAGTTTGGGTACTTTTTCAAATAATCAATAACTTGTAATTAATAATTATTCATTATTAATTATTAATTATTCGCCAGCGCTATAATGGCGGCTACTGCATTTTCATCTGGCGGTAGCCAAATATAGCTTTCATCTTTTTTGAACCAAGTCAATTGACGCTTGGCATAGTGCCGGGTGTTTTGCTGTAGTTTGGCCACGGCATCCGCCAGGCTATATTTCCCTTCGATATAATCAAACAACTCCCGATAGCCCACGGTTTGCAGGGCATTTAAGTGCCGCTGCCCGTATAGGCCCCGCACTTCGGCTTCCAATCCAGCTTCCATCATTTGTACTACCCTTTGGTTGATGCGTTCGTACAAAACTGGCCGGGGCAGTTCCAAGCCCACTTTAATGATGCGGAAGGGCCGTTGCTGTTTATGGCCCTGCTGAAATTGAAGGATGGATTGGCCCGTGCTGCGCAACACTTCCAGTGCCCGCATCAAGCGCTGGGGGTTTTGTATTTCGCCTTGGGCAAACCAAGCAGGGTCTGCCGCGGCTACCTGCGCTTGCAACCATGGCAATCCGTTTGCTTCGTAATTGTTTATAATCTCCTCACGTACCGCTTCGGGTATGGCAGGTATAGCGTCCATCCCTTCGCAAAAAGCTTTGATGTACAGGCCCGTACCACCCACCATTACGGCTATATCCTGCTCGGCAAAAATAGCTTCGGCAGCAGCCAATGCTTCCTGCTCAAAACTAGCGGCATTAACCGTTTCGGTAATGTGATGGGTATTGATGAAATAATGGTGAACGGCAGCCAGTTCTTCGGCACTGGGTTTGGCCACGCCTATTCCCAGCTCTTTAAAGCACTGCCTGCTATCTGCCGAAATAATGGAAGTGCCCAATTGCTGCGCCAGTGCCACCGCCAGCGCCGTTTTTCCAACGGCCGTTGGCCCGGCAATAACAATACAGCATTTATTACTCATGGGGCTTGTATAGTGGGTAACCGAACGCTATGGGTTAAAACTCGGCATTGCCTTCTTCTTCACCGGCAAATTCATCGCTTTCTTCTGCACCGCTTTCCTCGCCATCTTCACCCTCGGTGCCAAAACCTTCCCGCAGGGCTTCGGGTTGCAGATCGTATTTTTCTTCCACCTCGGCCAAGCGGCTATCCACCAGGCCCTTGGTACCATACTGCGAAGGGGCAATACCTTCGGTACGTACGCTACAGGGGTAGTTCAGTTTTTTGTTTTCTTCCTTATCTACATTGATCAATTCCACCAAAAAAGTCCAATTTTTGTTAAAGTCGTACACATATACAAACTTTTGATTGGGGTCTTTTATTTCCGCACCAATGGCTGTGGCTTCCATCAGCATGGGCGGTACTTTGTAGGGTTTATCGTATTGCTCCAACGAAATTTCACGGCCCCTTTGCCAATGATCGTTGCTGCGGTAAAAAGTAGCTTTGTGCTTACTATCAAATTCGTAGCTTTTTAAAATGGCCGCATGCAGATCCAAAAAGGTTTGCGTATGGCGGATAGCAATATCCCTGTAGGTACTGTCATCATCGTCCCAATATACCCGAAAGCGTAAAATAGCCATACCTATATACAGTAGTTTATGTTGTAAGTTTATTAATGCACAACAAAAGTAAACAAATTAACGCAGAAGTTTATCTACTACCCAAGGCAAACGCATCTAACTTTATAATGTTCGAATTGTTGGGGTACTAGCTTTATCGCTGCATGCTATTGGTCGATTGCTTGTGCATGCCTCAAGCCGGCGGGCTTCGTTCCGGGTTCACCACTGCATTTAGCCCTTTTTCGGGGGCCCCTTCGCCCCAGAAAATCCGCCTGCGGCGGACCGGACTAAATGAGGTGGTTCACCTCGGAACTGGTGGCAGTTGACCCACTTTTTGCCTCGTTACATCTAGCCAAATGGGGCAATTACCCCCAATTTTATTTAGATGTGTTTGCCCTGATATCTTACCCCAAGCATTGCGTTATCATTTTTATGCCCTGATACACCAACGGTTCAACGGGCAAGGCCATAATTCAATATCTTGCAGCCCAAATTCATTGTATGCGGTCTCCTTTGGGTGCTTTTATTTTTATTGCTTGTATGTTGTTGTTGGACACCTACATGTTTATGGCCATCAGAACCGTGAGCCTATCGGCCACCCCCAAAACACGCAATATCATTTTTACGGTGTATTGGACCCTCAGCATATTGGCCATTTTGGGCTTTTTGTTATTTGTGTTTACCGGTCCTGATTTTATGCCCAAAAAAGTGCGTACTTATTTGTTTGCCACGGTAATCGGTATTTTTTTGGGCAAACTGGTGGCCGGCGCTTTCTTTTTGATGGACGATTTGCGCCGGGGCATACAATGGTTGGCGGGTAAACTGTTTATACAGGGTACCGGCTCGGCCGATGTGGGGCATGGCAATATCAGCCGATCGGCTTTTTTGAGTTGGCTGGGCATCACAGCGGGTACGGGGCTTTTCGGCAGCCTGCTCTATGGCTTTAGCAACAAGTACCGCTATACGGTTAAAAAAGTGGCTTTGGCCAGCCATCGCCTGCCCGATGCCTTTAAGGGCCTGAAGATTGTACATATCAGCGATATCCACAGCGGCAGTTTTACCGATAAAAAATCAGTGGAAAAGGGTGTACAAAAAATATTGGACTTACAACCCGACCTCATCCTGTTTACCGGTGATTTGGTAAACAACCTGGCCGAAGAGATGAATGAGTATTCGGATTTGTTTGCCCGCCTCAAAGCGCCGATGGGCGTGTATAGCACCTTTGGCAACCACGATTATGCCGACTATGTATCTTGGGATAGTCCCCAAGCCAAAGCGGCAAATTTGGAAAACCTGAAAAAAGTGCATGCGTCCATGGGTTGGCGTTTGTTGCTAGACGAAAATGTGCAACTGGAGCGCAACGGCGAAGCTATTACGCTTATTGGTGTACAAAATATCAGTGGCCGTAAAAGTTTCCACAGCTATGGCGATATGGCCAAGGCCTACCAAGGCGTGAATTCCGATTGCTTTCAAATATTGATGAGCCACGACCCCAGCCATTGGGATACCGAGGTACGCCCCCACTACCCCAACGTTGACCTTACTTTGAGCGGCCATACACACGGCATGCAGTTTGGACTGGAAATCCCTGGCTTTAAATGGAGCCCGGTGCAATATGTATACAAGCAATGGGCGGGCCTGTACGAAGAGGGGCACCAACGCCTCTACATCAACCGCGGCTTTGGCTTTATCGGCTATCCGGGCAGGATTGGGATTTTGCCGGAGATAACTTTAATTGAGCTGATTAGCTGATTAGCTGATTAGCTATTGTGATGATGCTGTAGGCTGAACGGAATATGCAAATGGGCAAATATGCAAATGTGCAAAATTCTGCTTGTTAGTTTCTATTGGATAGGAGGAAGTTGATAAATACTCTTTAGCTAGGTTTGTAAATATTAAATAAAAAAGGGCCCGTGCAAAGCACGGACCAAGAGAAGCGCTAAAAAGGTTACGTTTTGTTATTGGCGCAATACAATCCTGCCAATATCGGTTTCCCTGTTTTGCGAAACGGTAATATTGGTTATGGTAGAATCTTGATACCCGTTGATACCATCGATAAAAAGGGAGTAGGTACCGGGCCTGATGCCCCTTATCTTAAACTCACCTTCATCCGCTGGCCGGGCAAAAAACGTATCCGTAGCATTAAACGCTTTGATGGTTCCGTAAGCATGTACCGGCCTCACTTTGCCTTCAATTTCACCCGTGCTGTGGCGGCCAAACGGCTTCAATACGGGCTTTAACCAATATTGCCCATTGATGAGCTTGATGGAGCGCATCAAATCAAAATCGAGGTAGAGGTGAAAGTTATTAGCAGCCAGCGAATCCAAGTGGTCCCGTTTGATATTTACATATACATAACGTTGGTTGTTCAGCAACCGTAAGGGATACACTACACTATCCACCATTACACTGTTGTTGTTGCCCAAGATGAACTTTATCCGTTGGATTTTGCCATTTGCCACAAAACCGCTTGCCAGCAAGGAATCTACGCCATTCCTGAGTGTAAGCAAATCGTACACACCGGCATTGATGTTCAGGGTGTCCCAAATCTCGCAGTTGCTATTGCGTTGGTCATGATCGTCGTCGCAGCCCGGTTGGTCATGGTCGTCGTCGTGGTTGCGGCGGCAGGTATCCAGCTTCACCTCAATACCCTGTATATCAATCAATACTTTTTGAAAATCCAACGGCCCATCGGTGAGATAAATGGAGAGTTTGCTATTACCCGGTGGTATGGTTTCTTCTGCTATACCTACTTCTTTTTGGCATCCCCAAAATGCAATGCTCATTGCGAACATAGCTACGCCTATAAGCCGCCAGGGCCTTGAATTTAATTGCATAAAATTTAATTTAAAATGATTTACCTAATATTAAAGACAAGTAAAGCTGCGTATGTGCTAAATATTTTGTTGTTGGCGGTAAAACAAATAAAATGCCAAAGGCTTTGTATTGTGAATAACCTTGTGGGCAATGGACCATGGACAATGGACCATGGACCATGGACAGTGCAGAGTCGCCGATTAACTATTCACTATTCATTATTAACTATTCACTATCAACTCTCCATTATCCATTATCAACTATCCATTATCCACTATCAACTCAACAAAACCCTACCTTTGCCAAAAAAGTAAAACAAGCCTGCTATGTGGTTAAACAATGTATTAGAAACGATTGGCAATACGCCCCTCATCAAGCTGAATAAAATTACCAAAGACCTACCGGGCACCATCTTGGCCAAGGTTGATTATTTCAACCCCGGCAACTCTATCAAAGACCGGATGGCACTTAAAATGGTGGAAGTGGCCGAACAACAGGGCAAATTAAAGCCCGGTGGCACCATCATTGAAGGCACCAGCGGCAATACGGGCATGGGCCTGGCATTGGCGGCCTGTGTAAAGGGCTATAAATGTATTTTTGTTACTACCGACAAGCAGAGCAAGGAAAAAGTGGATATTTTAAAGGCCGTGGGCGCCGAAGTAATCGTTTGTCCTACCAATGTTATGCCCGAAGACCCCCGCAGCTACTACAGTGTGGCCAAGCGGCTGTCGCAGGAAGTGCCCAACTCCTTCCATTGCAACCAATACGATAACCTGGCCAACCGCCAAGCCCACTACGAAAGCACCGGCCCCGAAATTTGGGAACAGACTGAGGGGAAAATTACCCATTTGGTGTGTACGGCGGGTACGGGCGGTACCGTAACTGGAACAGCCATGTATTTGAAAGAAAAGAACCCCAATATACAAATATGGGCCATCGATGTGTACGGCTCACTACTCACCAAATACTTCAACACGGGTGAAAAGGACATGAACGAAGTGCACCCCTATATTTCGGAGGGTTTTGGCGAAGATTTTGTGCCCGAAAACTACGACATGAGCGTAATTGACCACTTTGAGCAGGTAACGGATAAGGATGGTGCCGTGATGGCCCGCCGCATTGCCAAAGAAGAAGGGCTGTTTTGTGGATATAGCGCCGGTAGCTGCTTGCAGGGCCTGATGCAACTGAAAGACCGCCTGAAACCAACCGATGTGGTAGTTTGTATTTTCCACGACCATGGCAGCCGCTACGTGGGCAAAGTGTACAACGACCAGTGGATGATGGAGAGGGGCTTTTTGGATGTAAAAACCTTTAAAGACTTGGTAAATGGCCGTGGCAGCAAGCGCCTGATTACCGCTGAGGCAGGCCATACGGTGGCCGAAGCCATTGAATTGATGAAGAAATACGATATTGAAAATATACCGGTAATGCAGGGCAATGACATGGTGGGCTCTATCTCGGAAAGCGGTCTATTTGGCCAAATACTGAGCAACCCCGCTATCAAAGAGCAAAAACTGGAAACGGTGTTGGAAAAACCCTATCCTGTGGTGGCTTTTGATACGCCTTTGGAGCGTTTGAGCAGCTTGATCACCCGTGAAAATGGTGCGGTTTTAAGCAAAGACGAAGCAGGCAATTATCAAATTGTAACCAAGTACGATATCATACAAGGGCTGACGAAGTAAAAAGCCCTACAACAACCATATCGGCCCAAACCCGCTACTAAAAAGGGTTTGGGCTTTTTTATGCCCCTAAACATATAACGAAATTTACGAAACCGTATCGTAAAACTACGCAGCCACACACCGTAGTCGCACTACCCACCCCCCCTCTAATGTACGCGATGCACGGTAAATACTGCATATCAATAAAAGGGCGGTAATGCGCTTGTTTAGGGCTTTAAATCTCCCCATCTTTGTGTCAGAAGTTGATTGATAGAGATTATAAATATCAATCATGTCCAAAATATCCAAGTTAAAAACCAAAAGTTCTTAAAAATCCAATATGTTGAAAGATCAGAAAATTCAATATCAGTCAACTTCTATTTTTTCTTAAAGTCCTTTGTCCGTTTTAAAATGTAATATCCAAGAACGGAAAAACCAAGATCGAATTAACCCCATGCTAATCACCTAAACGAACCTGGGAAAAACGACCTCAATATCCAACAAAACCAAAATCCCAACCCTGGGGAAAGCGACATAAGTACAATATCCAACAGAACCAAGCACTGTCGCTATTAGGCAGCGTTGCAAAACCAATGTATCACCACCGCAACTAATATCCAATACAAAAACCAAGTTGCAGGCCTGTGCGATGAGCCAGAGAAACCTTTATTAACGAAAAAAAACTGAAACCAAACAAGGATTAAATTATTATGTAAATAAAATTTACTCCCCCAAAGGGCGAACCCCCTCTAAAATTAATTGACCATTTCCATCCTGAAAAAACCAATGTTGGTTCTGAAACAAATTGAACTTCTACGGTAACACGTGGAAGTTTTTTCTTTTACCATGATCACTGGGATTATTGTGATTATGTGATTGCCATGATTTTGACTATGGATTACTATGGACCACGAATTACTACCGATTGCACGGATTACACGGATTATAATGGCAAGGGCGTTGGCCGTTGACCGTTGACCGTTGACCGTTGGTCGTTGACCGGGGATCGTAACACATAACCCGTAACCCAAAAATCCGTGTAATCCGTGTAATTCTCCACAATCCGTGTCCCCAACCCGCAACTCGTAACCAAAATAACCCGTAACCCTTAACTCAAATCACTACTGATTGCACCGATTACACGGATTCTTTATTCGTCATTCAACATTCGTAGTTCGTCATTCCCTTATTTTTGCCCCATGATTCTATCATCAACAGGCAGTGCCACGGTCGGTGTCCCCACCGACCGTCAACGCATCATCAGCCTCGTGCCCTCACAAACCGAGCTGTTGCATTATTTGGGTCTGGAGGCCGAAACGGTAGGGATTACCAAATTTTGCATCCACCCCGCCGAGTGGAAAACAGGCAAAGCCAAGATTGGCGGCACTAAAACCGTGAAACTGGCTGCCATAGATGCGTTGCAGCCCACCCTCATCATTGCCAACAAAGAAGAAAACGTAAAAGAACAGGTGGAAGCATTGGCCGAAAGCTACGCCCTTTGGCTCACGGATGTAAACAACCTGGCCGAAGCCCTACAAATGATCCACGACATTGGCCAACTTACCGGCACCAGCGAAAAGGCCCAAATCTTGGCCGCTGACATTGCCGCCCGTTTTGCCGCTATTGCCCACCTACGGCAAAACCCCATCAAAACGGCCTACCTCATCTGGCGCAAACCCTATATGGCAGCCGGAGGCGGTACTTTTATCGATGATATGCTGGCCCACTGCGGTTGCCAAAACGTATTGGCCCACCTGCCCCGCTACCCGCAAGTTAGTGCCGGGCAATTGTCCGAGGCCGGATGCGAAGTGCTGCTGCTGTCGAGCGAGCCCTACCCTTTTAAGCAACAACATATCGACGAGCTACAGGAACAACTACCCCATACCCGCATTTTGCTGGTTGACGGTGAACTGTTCAGTTGGTACGGCAGCCGCTTACTGCTTAGCCCCGCTTATTTTTTCCAATTGCGCCAGCTTATGACCACCCGATAGGCTATATTTGCGCCCATTATGCC
Source organism: Chitinophaga pinensis (assembly GCA_943373145.1). Taxonomy (GTDB): domain Bacteria; phylum Bacteroidota; class Bacteroidia; order Chitinophagales; family Chitinophagaceae; genus Ferruginibacter; species Ferruginibacter pinensis_H. Next base: position 280,149 of record CALSBI010000003.1, on the reverse strand, counting down.
CACAGCTATTATTATCGGTGCAGGCCCCGCAGGGTTGACCGCAGCATATGAACTGCTGCAGCATACCGATATTGTGCCCATTATACTGGAAGCTTCGGCCGATACGGGCGGGCTATCCAAAACGGTACAGTACAAGGGCAACCGGATGGACATTGGCGGCCATCGCTTTTTTTCCAAAAGCCAAGTGGTGATGGACTGGTGGCAACAGATATTGCCCATACAGGCCGATGATGCCAACCTGACCATTACCTATCACAACCAACAAACCACGGTGCAGCCCAACACCGTTCCGGCCAATGCCGATGATGTGATGCTGGTGCGCAACCGCCTGAGCCGTATTTTCTTTTTGGGCAAATTCTTTGGCTATCCCCTCAGCCTCAATGGCGATACCATCAAAAACCTAGGGCTGGTACGTATTGTACGCATCGGTTTTAGCTATGTGTGGTCCAAATGTTTTCCCCGTAAAAAAGAAAACAACTTGGAGGATTTTTTTATCAACCGCTTTGGCAAAGAACTGTACCGCATCTTTTTTAAAGACTACACCGAAAAAGTATGGGGCGTTCCTACCCATAGCATCAGCGCCGCTTGGGGTGCGCAGCGCATCAAAAGTTTGTCGCTGCTCAAAACCATCCAACATGCCCTGTTTAAAAGCAAGAAAAAGCAACAAGACATCCAACAAAGCAGTACCGAAACCAGTTTGATCGAACGGTTTTTGTATCCCAAATTTGGCCCCGGTCATTTGTGGGAAACCGTGGCCAAAAAAATCCTGCAAAAAGGGGGGCGCATCCATTATAACCAACAGGTAACGGCCATCGACAATCACAAAGGACATATTCAAGCGGTTACGGCCATTGACAAGGCTACGGGCCAAGCTACCACCTACGAAGCCGATTATTTTATTTCCACCATGCCCGTTAAGGATTTGGTGGCGGCTTTTGCCAAGCCCGCCCCTGCGGAGGTGAGCGCCGTTAGCAACAACTTGGCTTACCGCGACTTTATTACCGTGGGCCTATTGCTGCGCAAACTGATGGTTAAAAATCCAGATGGTGGCGCCATTAAAGACAACTGGATTTACATACAGGAAAAAACCGTGAAGCTGGGCCGCTTGCAGGTGTTCAACAACTGGAGCCCCGCCATGGTGGCCGACCCCAATACAGTATGGCTGGGGCTGGAATATTTTTGCAACGAAGGCGATGCCCTATGGAACCAAACCGATGCGGAGATGCTGGCTTTTGCAAAAGCTGAGCTGGCTTCTATTGGTATCATTGATGCACAAGATGTGTTGGACGGCACGGTGATCCGTATGCCCAAAACCTACCCGAGCTATATCGGTGCCTACGAACAATTTGATACGGTAAAGGACCACCTCAATACCTACGCCAACCTGTACCTGATTGGCCGCAATGGTATGCACAAATACAATAACCAAGACCACTCGATGCTAACGGCCATGGAAGCGGTACAACTCATCAAAAACGGCGACTCGGACAAAGCTTCTCTTTGGGAAATTAATACGGAAGAGGATTATCATGAGAAGTAGGTGAGAGTTGATAGTGGATAATGGATAGTTGATAGTGGATAATTGATAGTTGCCGTGCCTTTGGCTCGGTGGCGCTCTGCGCCAAAAGGTGAAAGGGGAAAGTTAAGAGTGAATAGTGAAGAATGAATAGTGAATAGTGCACTCGATATTCCACTGGCGCAAGAGTTCCGTAGGATCTCTTGGGTCTATTAAACCTGACGGTCTGTGACCGGATTAGACAAGTACAAAATTCTCTCTCTGGCGCTAGTTTAGCGAAGCGCAACCTGCCTTTGCCGGCAGGCAGGCTCGTGCCTATCAAATCTGCCGGTCTCCCGCTATGCGGGACAAGTCGTGACCGGATTGGGCAAGTACAAAGTTGGAGGGCAATACAATCGTTCCAATAAGTTTCAGCGGTCTTCCAGCCTTTGACAGCATCGTTCCAACGAATTTTAGCATCGTTCCCGCCCTTGTCAGCATGACACAATTTCATTTTAGCATCGTTCCCGCCCTTGTCAGCATGACACAATTTCATTTCAGCGTCGCTCCAACAAGTTTCTGCGGGCTTCCCGTTCTTGTCAGCGGCGTTCCCGTTCTTGTCAGAGGGCTTCCCGGCCTTGTCTGTGACGTTCCTGTTCTTGTCAGCAGTCGTACCCAGCCTTTCAGCGTCGCTCCCGTTCTTGTCAGCATGACACAATTTCATTTCAGCATGACACAATTACCTGTCAGCAACGCTACCAGCCTTGTCAGCGGGCTTCCCGACCTTGTCAATGGTCTTCTTGCCCTTTTAATGGCGTTCCCGACCCTGTCAGTACAGTTCCCCGACTTGTAAGAGCGAATTTAATACCTGGCTGGTTGATGGTTCGTGGGACACTAACCATGGCGGACAGCCTCGCTGCTTTCAACCTTAAACTTTGAACTTTAAACCTTAAACTCTCAACTTTCAACTTCTTTGCTACATCCATTCCTGCCGCACATCCTGTTGCGCAGGGTACCAATAAAGGTATTGCACCAAGCGGGGCTTATCGGCACGGTTGGCGCTGGCCGCATGTGGCAGGGCATGGTGCCAAATGATGAAATCACCCGCATTGGCGGCGATGGGCTGTGGGTTAAAAGCGGTTAGGTCCAGCGTTCGGGGGTTGGTGCCGGGGGGCAATTGTGCCAACCAAGCGTTAATGTTACGGTGAAAGCCCGGCACCAAGGTAAAAGCACCTTGATCGGCCGCCGTATCCGTTAGGTACAAAAGGCCCTGCACCCCAAAAGGAACGGGCGGCACCAGACTAACATCCCAATGCAAACCGATACCTCGGTACCGGTATGTATCGGTTTCAGGTGGGTTAAAACCCACTTTATCGGTCGTTACAATCAGTTGTTGATGGCCCCACAACTGCTCAAAAGCCCTGCGGATGCGTGGCGATTGCCGGTTTTTGTCCAATGCCGGGTGCCGGTACAGGGGCAACATGATGCCTTGCAGCTTTTCGTTGGGCCGGTACCAACTGGCTGGGTCGTTTTCATCCATTGCCAAATATTGCCAAATAGCGGCCCTTGCGGCGGCGCAATCGGCTGCCGAAACAGCATTGCGCACAATCACATAGCCATTGGTTTCCCAAAAAGAAAGGTCTTCCGCTGTAAGTACGTCGGTTATCGTTTCGGTAGGAACAAGCGGTACCTTATCATCTTGTAGGGCATTGCATTGTTGTACCAGTTCCCCAGGCAAGCTACCACCATGATGGTCGGCCACCCATTGTTCAAAAGCGGCAAAACTAGGGCGCTCACTATGCAGATAAGTAAATGTATTGAGCAAACCAACACCCAATAAATCCAATAGGGCATTGTCCATCTGCCATTCGGCATTGTCTGATGGGGAAGTGCCAGCAGTCAAGGTTTTGGCCCATAACCGTTTGAGATGGTAAACACCCAAGCTGCCTGTTTCGATACTAAGCGGCAATGATTCGTTGGCCGTTGGCCGTTCTTCGTTGACCGTTGGCCGTTGGTCGTTGGTCGGCATTCGTTGGTCTTTATTCGTCATTCATTATTCACTATTCACTATTCATTATTCATTACTCCGTAACTGCCTCAATCACATACCTCGCCGCCTTAGTAACCGTTTTCCAATCATCCGTTCTAAACGGAACTGCCGGAAACCCTTCCTTATTGAACAGGTTACATTCGGAGGCATCGGCCATCCAGCCAAACCGAACGGCCACGGGATGTGGCACTTGTGGGGATGAGACAACTACTTGATTATTGCGGATAAAGGCCTGAGCAAAATAAAACCGACCATCGGCACCGGCTATTTCGAAGCCCTTGAGGTAGCCGTATTTATCGGGGGTAAGCAAGCCGCCGCCGATATGGTCAAAGGAGAGTATCAGTTCATTATCCTTTGTCTGCATAGATTTAAAAGCAGGGCCGGTATACACCATCGAACGCCCATAAGTATTGTTGAGCGCAATGGCCGCCAAGCGGTTGCCCACAGATAATTTGTTGGTGGGATGGATATCGGTGGGATTGCCAATATCCGTGGTAACGCTCATACCGGTTTGGGGTAGCTGCAGCGTTAAGGTTTGCGCTTCCCGCAGTTCGGCCCAGCCACAGCCTTCGTTGCTATTGCCGGCATTATTAAAAGTGGCCAATTGCACATAATAAAAAGGGAAATCGCCTTGACCCCACTTTTTCCGCCAATCGGTTATCAACAAAGGAAAACTGTGCCGGTACTCAAATGCCCTGCCCACGTTGGATTCGCCTTGGTACCACAGCACCCCCCGCATAGCGTAAGGCACCAACGGGTTGATCATGGCATTGTAGCAAAGCGAGGGCAGCGCATTTTCGTTTACCTGCTGTAAAATGGAAGCTACCCGAAACTTCCATTTGCCTACCAACGGAACAACGGTGTTTTCAATTACCAATTTCAAATCTTCCGGCTCGCCCCATATACCACCGCCGCCGCCATGGTCGTCTACCCTTACCGCAATAACGTTGTTACCTGCTTTTAAAACGCCTGCCGGTACCGTGTAGGCCCGCTTGGCATCCCATTGGTTGGTGGCCCCCACTTTTATACCATTGATATAAGCAATATCATCATCATCAATTTTGGCCAAATGCAATATGGCAGCTTTATTGGCTACATTGGGGGGCAGTACAATGGTTTTACGCAACCACACCACCCCATCCAGTTCCCCAATGCTTTGCTCTTCCCAAGATTGGGGCGCATACAGCTCGGGCCATTGGGCATCTTCGTAACTTGACTCTTTATACAAAGCATTGTCGCTACCGCTAATGGGTGTGCCTTGCAGGGCCGCTATACTTTGTTTTTTACCACGTACTTTTAATTCTGCCAAGGAATCGAGGTTTACCTTGGGCATACGGGCAATCATCGCTTTAAACACCTCACTGCTTTCAAAGCCTTCCCGGCTGATCCAAGTTTCTACATTGGTACCGCCCCAAGAGGAATGGATAAGCCCCACCGGTACTTTCAGGCTATCATAAATGCGTTGGGCAAAATAATAACCCACCGCAGTAAAGGAACCAACCGTGCTACTATCGCAAAGTTGCCAACCACTGGTAGCCGCATCATTTTGTGGCAGGGCACTGATTTGCCGCAGCACTTTGATATGGCGGATAAATGGATTACTGGCCTTTGCCATAGTTTGCTTGGCCGTGGATGATTGTGCCACGGTCCATTCCATATTGGATTGGCCGCTGCAAAGCCATACCTCCCCTATCAATACATTGTTGAACGTGTGGGTGTTTTGGCCTTTTACTTGCAACTGGTAGGGCCCACCGGCACTTTCGGCATCCAGCAACAGTTTCCATTCGCCGTTTTTGTTGGCCTTTACCGTTTTGGTTTGTCCATGCAACTGCACCACAATCTTTTCATTTGCTGCTGCCCAGCCCCATACCGGTATCGGTGCATTGCGCTGTAATACCATGTTGTGGGTAAAAAATTGGGGCAACCTTACTGTGGCACATAATTGATTGCCAGCACTCATCAGTAAAGTCATTAGCAATAGTAACTGTTTCATGCAACAAATTTAGTTTTTTGAACTTTCAGAGCCATAAAATTTAGGTTTTTCAAATTTTCGCTCTTCTCCCAATTTGAAGTTGCCTTTTGCTGCGGGTTTTTCCACTTTTGTCTTGATACAAAAGTGGAGCAAAAAATCAAGGCTGCATAAAAAAGCCTAAAAATTGAACCTTCGGGCTAAAGAAAAACAAGCTCAATCTGTAGTACAAAACCTAGCTTCTGTAGGACTTACGGGCCAATACCGCTGCCAAGCTTCAGTAACAACTGTTTTTCTTTTGCGCCCTCAGCTTCAATTTTCTTAACGGCTTTTTTATGAGGCCGTATCGAAGCGGAGGTTAAGAACTCTGAAAAACAGATTGTATTGAAAGCGAAAACCTGAAAAGCGTTCTGCCTATTTTATCAGTTCAAAACTACCAGTAAGCCGGATATCCCGGGAGGAAGACCCAATCATCAATTCAAACACCCCGGGCTCGGCTATCCATTGCAATTGTGGGTTGTAAAAAGAAAGCTTTTCTTTATTGATGGTAAAACTAATCGTTTTGGTTTCGCCCACAGCCAATTTTATTTTCCTAAAATCTTTCAACTCCTTTACCGGCCTTGAGATGGAAGCTACTTTGTCGCGGAGGTACAATTGCACCACTTCTTCGCCAGCATACTTACCTGTATTGGCAATGGTAACCGATACGGTGATTTGCCCGTTGGCTTTCATTTGCTTGCTGCTCAATTGCAAATCGCTGTATGCAAAACTGGTATAACTTAACCCATAGCCAAATTCGTAGCGGGGAAAAATCGACAGGTCGTTGTAAGATGAATTGTAATTGTGGTTATCATCACTGGTGGCAGGCCTTCCCGTATTCAAATGATTATAATAAATAGGCACTTGCCCCACGGCTTTGGGAAAACTCATCGGCAGTTTGGCGGCAGGGTTAAAATCGCCAAACAATACATCGGCAATGGCATTGCCCGCCTCGCTGCCGAGCCACCAAGTATATAATATGGCCGTGGCATTGTCGGCCGTGTAATCAAATACCAAGGGCCGCCCCGCATTGATGAGTACCACCACCGGCTTGCCCGTGGCCAGCAAAGTTTTCAGCAGTTCTTCTTGCACACCGGGTATGCCGATATAGGCCCTGCTTTTGGCTTCACCGCTCATATCCCTCCGCTCGCCCATGCTCAGTATCACTACATCGGCTTGGGCTGCTACGGCGGCGGCTTCGGCAAAGCCCGAACGGTCATCACCCTCAATATCACAACCTTTGGCGTACAACAACTGGGTGCTGTTGCCCAGTTTATTTTGCAGGCCCTCCCATTGCGATACAATAAAGTTGGAGTCCACGCCCGGTACTTCTACATCCCAAAAACCCTTATTCTGCTTTACGGCTTTTACCAAGGGGCCGATAAAGGCAATCGTTTTAATACTTTTAGATAAGGGCAAAACGTTCCCTTGGTTTTTCAACAGCACAATGCTCTTGGCCGCCATTTGCCTAGCCGCCTGCGTATGTGCGGGGTTGTTCAAAGCGGCCTGTTCCCGTTGCGCATTGCAAAACTTAAAGGGATCATCAAAAAGGCCTAGTTCGAATTTCTTTGTGAGAATACGCCGCACCGCATCATTCACCAATGCAATGTCTACCTTTTTATCTTTTACCAATTGTACCAAATAGTTTTTGTAATTGCGGCTTTCCATGTCCATATCACAACCTGCGGTGATGGCCGACAAAGCCGCTTCATAGCCATCTTTTACATTGCCATGGTTGACCATTTCGCCGATAGAACCCCAGTCGCTCACCACAAAGCCTTTAAAATTCCATTTGCCTTTCAAAATGTCCCGTTGCAAGTATCGGTTGCCCGTAGCCGGTACGCCGTTGAGGTCGTTGAAGGAGTTCATAAAGGTAGCGGCACCCGCATCCAATGCTGCTTTAAAGGGTGGCAAATAGCTTTCCCACAGCATCCTATCGCTCATATCTACCGAGTTATAATCCCTACCGCCAATGGCTGCCCCATAGGCGGCAAAATGTTTGGCACAGGCCATTACCGAATTGATATTGCCCAATCCATCGCCCTGAAAACCCTTTACCCTGGCATAAGCGATTTTACTGCCGAGATACGTGTCTTCGCCAGCACCTTCCATCACCCTGCCCCAGCGTGGATCACGGGCAATGTCCACCATCGGCGCAAATGTCCAATGAATGCCGCTGGCACTTGCTTCGGTGGCAGCTACCCTTGCCGATTGGGTCATGGCCTCCAAATCCCAACTGGCGGCTTCGGCCAAAGGAATGGGAAAGGTTGTTTTGTACCCATGCACCACATCTTGCCCAAAAAGCAAGGGAATCTTTAATCTGGATTGCATGGCGATGGTTTGCCAGCGCCTGATCCTATCGGTACCCAAACTGTTCAGCAGCGAACCGATTTGTCCGTTGCGCAATTGGCTGGCCTTGGTACTGTCTACCGTTACGGGGCCCGTTGCCGTCCAATCGTCGTTGTACTGGTTCAGTTGCCCCATTTTCTCTTCCAGTGTCATCAGCCGCAAAACCGAATCAACCCGTTGTGCGATCCTTTTGCTTTGGGCGGTTGCCATATTCGCAAATGCTAGGGCACTGATGGCCATTGCCCCGATACATATTTTTCTCTTCATATTATACTTACTATTGCTTCTGTTAAATAAATATAGGACTATGTATTTAGTTCGTTAGATCCAGACAGGCTTTCGTTAGCCTCTATTTACTTTTTTGTCTTGAAACAAAAAAGTAACAAAAAAATTCAAGGCTACAGAAAAATAGCTAAAATTTACGGCATTGCGCTACGGCGAAAAAGCTAAGTATCGGCACTTAGCCGCTATTTGGCCAATACGCTCATCGACTTTATTTCAATTATCAACATTTTCGCCGCTTAACGCTCCATACCGCAAATTTCTTAACGCTATTTTTCTGAGGCCGGAAAGGAGTATGCGAACTAAATACATAACCCTAAAATATAGTAACCCGTCCTTATCACACCCGCTTCTAAACATCATTGACACCACCACTTATGGCTTACCAAATATAAGTAGCTACATCTGCACCATCCAAAGCAGCAGTGGCCCATTTACCCCTGTACTTAATATTGAAGGTTACCGGGGTTTCCCCATCGTTTTCTACCACCAATACCCTTTTGCCTGCCGGTGTTTTAAAAAAAACATTGTGCAGGTTGCCCGATATGGTACTGCCCAACCGCACCGAGCCGGGCGGTACAAATTTGGATGCATGGGCAATGATATAATAGCCTACATTTCTTGTAATGGTGCTGCTGCCATCAACCGTTATGGCACCCTTGCAAACGCTGCACCCGCCAATAGTATGTGGACCAAAACCCGCATCATTGGCCAAGTTCCATTCGAGGGCGTTTTTGCTCCAATTGCGCATGGAGCCAATGATTACGTTTTTTAAATGCCATTTCAGGTCGCCATCAAAATCGCCCGTTGAAGATGTGTACTGCTCGGTAAAATAGATGTCCCTATCGGGATGGGCGTTGTGCAAATCCGAAAGTACATGGATGTCGCCGGCATACAAATGAAAAGCCGTACCGTGCACAAACTGCTTGGCCGCTGGGTCGTTTAAAATGGAGAGCGGGTATTGGGGATTATCGCAATTATGATCGTAAATGACAATATTGGCAGCTATCTTGGCTTTTTGAAAAGCAGGGCCCAGGTTGTTTTTAATAAACCCGGCCTGTTGTGCCGCCGTCATCAACATACTGGGTGTATTGCCCGGATGCTGTGGTTCGTTTTGGGGCGTAACCGCAGCAATCTTTATACCCAAGGCCTTCATCTGCTGGATGTATTTTACAAAATACTGCGCATATACCTCATAGTATTGCGGTTGCAAACTGCCGCCCTTAAAGCTACCGTTGTCTTTCATCCATACAGGGGCCGACCATGGGGATGCCATGATTTTGATGGTGGGGTTGATGTGTAATATTTCCTTCAACAAGGGCACCAGTTCGGCCATATCGGGTGCAAGGCTAAACTTTGTTAGTTGTGGGTCGGTTTGGCCAAGGGGCATATCGTTATAGGTAAACGGCGTTGCGTTCAAATCGGACGCCCCAATGCTCAGCCGCAGATAGCTAATGGATATGGCATTGCTGTCGGAGCCAAACAGTTCCTGTAAAATGGCTTTTTTGGTAGCCGGATCCAATTGGTTCATCACTTGGGCACTGCCGCCCGTAAGTGTGTAGCCAAAGCCTTCAATGGTTTGAAATGTAGCCATCTCGTCGGTTTCGATGGTGGGGTATTGGTTATCCGCCTGTGTAAAAAGCAGGGCCGTTGGTTGCTTTTGCAGTTTGGCCGTTTGGTTACCCTTGGTTAGCCACCAAGTTATACCCCGCTCACTGGAAACACGGCCACTATCCGTTACCCTTGCCGATGGTTTACATTGCGTCAACAATCCGCCAATGGCTGCCATTATTAAAAAAACCAATGGAGAAATTGCAGTACCTATCCTTATGCGCATACTTATTTTTTAATGGTGATTTCTGCATAAACCGGCAAATGATCGGAGGGGTATCGCATACGATCCGAGTCGCTCAACACCGCGTATTTTTTTACTATGATGGCAGTCCCTTTGGACACAAAAATATAATCGATCAACTTGGTTACCGGCTCATGGTGTTTAAATCCATTGAAGGTGCCCGCTGGGCCAAATGGTTTTTCGATGGATACCACACGGCTATCGTCCATCACCTTTTTTATCTGCTCCAGCCTTGCTGCGCCGGGCTCTGTATTAAAGTCGCCCATAAAAATAACAGGGTCATTTTTTTTATTCAATGCCGCTATCTTAGTTAGTATCAGCGCAATGCTGTTGGTACGGGCCAGTTCGCCAATATGGTCTAAATGCGTATTAAAAACCCAAAACTTTTTTTTGGTATGCTTATCTTTAAAAAGGGCGTAGGTACATACCCTGTTCAATGCGGCATCCCAACCTTTTGAAATGGTATCCGGCGTTTCCGAAAGCCAAAAAGTTTTGCTTTGTAAAAGGGTGAGCCGATCTTTTTTGTAATAAATGCCCGATGCTTCGCCCTTGCCGATACCATCCCGCCCTTCGCCGGTATACAGATACTGCGGGAAGCTATTGGACATATCGGTCACTTGGCTGGGGGTGGCTTCTTGCACACCCAATACATCGGGTTCGTAAAACAGTACTTGCCCCGTAAAAAAAGGGAGGCGGTGCGTCCAATCATTTTCGCCATCGCTGGCCAAATCCAACCGTATGTTGTAGGTGATAATTTTTAGCGATTGGCCAAAACATGGCCCAACAAAGCAAACGCATAAAAGCAGGTATACAATTTTCTTTATCATATTGATGGACTTTATTGTGTCGCTATGGGCCCGTTCTGTTTATATATCCGTACATAATCTACCTGCATGGTATTGGGAAAGATGGTATCATCAATCTCGCCGCCCCAATTGCCCCCGATGGCCAAGTTGAGGATGAGGTAATAAGGTTTGTCAAATGGCCAACCATCGTTGGTGGTTACCCTACCATTTTGCCCTTTCTGCGATGCAAAGAACAATTTCCCGTCAATATAAAATTGTATCGCCTCCTTTGTCCACTCGATACCATAAGTATGAAAATCGTCGAATATATGGGGGAATGTATCGAAGTGGGTAATTTGTGTACCCTTCATATGGTTGTACAGCCCTGTGTGCAAGGAGGTATGTACCACATTGGGGTCCTTGCCCACATGCTCCATGATGTCGATCTCTCCGCAAAAAGGCCATTCCTCCTGCCCTTTGAGCAAGCTTTCCGGCAGCATCCATATAGCTGGCCAGTTGCCTTTGCCCTTTGGCAGTTTGGCCCTTACTTCTACCTTACCGTATTGCAGGCCCAGCGTTTGGTAAGTGGTCAATTTGGCCGAGGTATAGTTTAATCCTTCGTATGTTTTTTTCAAGGCCACAATATGTAAGTGTCCATTTTGCACATAGGCATTTTCCAAAGAAGCGGCCTTGTAAAATTGCTTTTCATTATTGCCCCAGCCGTGGCCGCCCACATCGTAGCGCCATTTGGTACTATCCGGTAAACCTTGGTAGTTAAACTCGTCTTGCCAAACCAAGTTCCAGCCTTGGATGCCGCCTATTTTTTTTGTGCTACTGCAAGCAGCAAGAACAGCAACAAGCATAAAGGCCCAACAAATGCGCATGGTTAAAAATATTGGTTTATAAATATTGTTGTTGTACTTTTTTATAGAAAGTTTGCAAGGTATAAAAAGCTTTTTTCTTTAAGCCTTTGTCCGATAATAAGCCCTTGCGGTTAAACCCATCCTGTATGCCCCGCAACACCCTTCTGGGCGAACGGAAATCGGTTAATATCCAAGGGCTGATGCCCCGTATGTTGGGCATCTTTTCTATCATCAATAAATTTTGTTGGTATAAATAGGCCTGATACTCTTCGTTCCAACGCTCGGCCTTGTTGCCGTGCAGCCCTTGCTTGGCATCGCCACCAAACTCCGACACCACCACCGGTTTGTTGTAGGGCGTGGCCCATTTTGTTTGGGGTGCCGTTTTTAAATCACCGCCGTACCAGCCCATATATTGGTTAAAGGAAATAATATCCAATTGTGCGCCAATAGCATCATCTATCATCCCTACCCCATTTTCCCAGCGGGTGAGCAATGCAGCACTGATGAGCCTTGTAGGGTCCAGTTCCCGGGCATGACGGATCAATTGCCGCAAGAACAAATTCCGGGCTTCCGACAAGGGCGTTTCATTCGCCATGGACCAAGCGATGACCGATGCCCTGTTCCTATCCCGGTTGATAAGGGCTGTTAATTGCGTTTCCGCATTGGCATAAGTGGCCATATTGGTAAAGTCGATGGTCCAATACACAGGTATTTCCTCCCATACCATCAGCCCCAGTTTATCAGCCATGCGCACCATGTTTTCGTTGTGCGGATAATGCGCCAAGCGTACATAATTGCAGCCCAGTTCTTTGGCCCATGTTAAAAGCTGCACCGCATCTGTCCGGCTATTGGCCCGCCGTCCATTGATTTCTTCGTGTATGCTAATGCCCCGCAAAAAAACCGATTTGCCGTTGAGCAAAATATCGGGGCCCTTGGTTTCAATGGTTTTAAAACCGATGGTATCCTTAATGATTTGGTAGGCCGTAGTAAGCGACAAGGCATATAACTTGGGGTGCTCGGGCGACCAATGCTGTAAGTGAGGGTTCGTAATCTCAAAACTGCCATAACCGTTGGACACTGTTTGCAAGGTTTGGTTGATGCCCAATTCCGGTATCTGCAAGGTGATGTTTTCTTGCTGGGTGGCTTGGTTGCACTGCACATATCCCACAATAGTATGGGTACTGCCTTGCTTGAGCCAAAAGGCGTAATCCTGTACCAAGGTGGCAGGCTCTTCTATCAGCAATACATCCCTGGTGATACCGCCATAATTCCACCAGTCGGTGTTCATAGCAGGTACGGCTTCCACACGGCGTTTATTATCTACTTTAACCACCAAATAATTGCTCTTTTCTTTTACCTGTGCCGTAACCTCATACTGAAAAGGGGTAAACCCGCCCTCGTGGGTACCTAATTTATGACCGTTGATATATACCTCCGCTTTATAGTTCACGGCGCCAAAATGTACAAAGAGCCGCTTGCCTTTGGGCAAAGGATAATCAAATGATTTTTTGTACCAAACCGTGCCTTCGTAGTAAAACAGTTTTTCCTGTTGGGTGTTCCAATCGCCGGGCACTTGCAACACAGGTGATTTATCAAAATCGTATTCTACCAGTTCGGCTTTGTTTTTTGCATGGTAGTTGTTGTAATAAGCGGATGGGGAGCTTGGGTTTTTCTGGTCGTACACTTCTGCATGAAAATTATAATAACCCGTTTCGTAAGGGTCAACAATATAGTTCCATTTTCCATTGAGCGACGTAACCTGCCTGTTCATCACATTGGTGATAAGCCCTTGCGCTTGCATCGAAACCGGCCATCCTAGTAGCGCACAAAAAAATAGTAGTTTACCCATTCAATACATCCGTTGTTTATTAAACCATTATTGAAAAACCCGTACATAATCCACAAACATCCGCTGCGGAAAAACGGTACCGCCATCGGGTGGACCGGGCCAATTGCCGCCTACCGCCACATTGAAGATAAAAAAATGATTGGCATTGAAAGGATAAATTGCTGGGGACACATTGGCCAAGGTATTGGTAAAGAACAATTGATCGTCCACATAACATTTGATGGTGTCCTGCGTCCATACAATACTGTACACATGAAATGCCTGCGAAAAATCGCCCGAAGGCAAATTGAAGTTACCGCCATTGGAGGTATTGGTGCCGCTCACAGGCTTCCAGTGCATGGTGGCATGTGCCCTGCTGGGAAAAGTACCTATCAGTTCCATGATGTCAATTTCGCCGCAGGAAGGCCAACCAACCGATGTAATATTGTCGCCCAACATCCACAGGGCAGGCCACATCCCTTTGCTTACGGGCAGTTTCGCCCTGATGTCTATACGGCCAAACTTAAATGATTTTTTGTTCTGGGTGGTCATCCGGCCCGATGTGTAATTAAACCCGCCGATGGCTTCTTTGCGGGCCTCGATAATTAAGTTGCCATTGGACAGGAATGTATTTTTGGTACTGTTGGTATAATACTCCAGTTCGTTATTGCCCCAGCCGCCTGTGCCATTGCCTATTTCTTGGTTCCACACATTGGGATCGAGGTTGGCGCCGTTAAACTCATCGTTCCAGGCCAAGGTATAGCCGGGATAACTGTTGGGCGTGGTATAACCCGTATTGTCGGCAACAAGGTAAGTGCCATCCTCGGTAACGATGGTGCCCTTTGCCGAAGTGGTGGCCAAGGTACAGAACTTGGGATTACTCAGTTGAATCGAAAACTGCAGGTTACTCTGTCGCTGGTTGGTTGGGTCGCCCTTGATGGGAACTTCTATGATGGCCTGTGTTTGATTGGCCGCAATGGTAGCCGTGCCAGCGCTTGCGGTATAATCCCGTGGGGATATGGCCGTACCATCCAGCAAGGCATAATCTACCGTGATGGGGCTGGTACTGGTTTTATTAAGTGATAGATAAAAACGCAGGATAGTGGCCGTTGTTTGCCTCGCTTCGGCCACATCCAATACCGTTACCACAGGCAGCACAACAGGCGTAGGGGCAGGATCGGTAGCGCCCTTTTTGCTACATGAAAGGATCCCCATTGAAAAAAATAAAACGAGCGTGCTACTAAATCCATATTTTCCTTTCATAACAATTGTATTGGTTTGTTATTGTAAACTGAATGTATGTACTACTGGTGTAATCCAAATTTCCACTCTTATCCCTATTTGCGGTTACCTCTTGTGGTGGCTTTTTCCACTTTTGTCTTGAAACAAAAGTGGAGCAAAAATCCAAGCCCGCCCGGCTAACGCCAGTCGGACGGGGCTGCATAAAAAAACCTAAAAAATGAACCCTCAGGCTAAAGAAAAACAAGCTCAATCTGTGGTACAAAACCTAGCTTTAGTGCGACTTACGGACCAATAGCGCTGCCAAACTTCGGCAACAACTGTTTTTCTTTTGCGCCCTCAGCTTCATTTTTCTTAACGGCTTTTTTATGAGGCCGTAACGAAGCGGAGGTTGAGAACCCAAAGACTTGATTTTACTCAAAGCGAGAATTCACCATATAACCGTATATCCTTACCTATCACAAGTGACAGTTGGATATGTATGTACGCAACCATTGGCCATCACCAAAACGATAACAAAAAGTAAAGCACAGGACTTTGCAGCCCCGTGCTTACTTTTTTAACGACTGCTCTATAAACCCTCGGTGAAAACACAGCTAGCATCTTGCTATTATCACGATTGTCGGTATAAATGCCCAAATGGGCTGTTACTATTTTCTATATGCCTAGGGGGTGCGCAGTTTTAAATACCAAGCATTGCCGGTTTCGGTACCTTGTACCCTGAGGTACATTTTGGTGGCCGAAATGCTCATGATTTCGTATTCTTTTAACTGTGCGCCATAAGCAATAAATGTATTGTTGCCAGCCAATAAAATGGCTGTTTTGGTAGATGGTGCGCCCGAGGCGATGCCCGACCCCGATGGGATAAAGCTAAACGCAGAAGTTCCGCCACCATAGCTATAGCAACCTTCGGCACCAGAAGCGGGTATGCCGGGCAAACCGCCAGCCAAGCCGCCTGTTTTGGTAAAGGCTCCATCGGGTGTAGCTACCTGCAAGGTGTACGTGCCGGTGGCCGCTACCTTGGCAAATGTGAAGGTAGCCGTGTAGAAGCAATTGCAGCAAGCGGCTTTTTCAAATGGGGCAGCGGCATACCACTCGGGGGTAACCGAAGTGGTGTTCCATGGGCCTACGCCAAAATGGCCAGCCACTTCCTTTTCTACTATCCATGTTTTAGCAGTACCACCGGTTAAATTGGCCACCAAAGTGGGATCGGGGGTAAAATCGCTGCGCACAATGATGTCCTTTGTTACCGTAGTGCTGGTGCCGCCCTTGCCATAAGCTACTGCGGTAAGCCGATAGGTATTGGTGCCCAGTGTGGTATACTTCCGGGTGGTACTACCTGTAGGCAGAAACACCAAATCTACCGCGGTATTGGCATCATAATCCACTTTGTACGACAGGGCGTTCTTGCCCGTGATAGAAATCTTTACATCGCCAGAGCCATCGCCATTGGGGTGGGTAGCATCTTGTCCAACGATTTCCGTATTGATCACCACATCGGACGGGGCCGCTAAATCGCCCAAGCTGTAATCTTTTTTCTTACAACTGCTTACAAGCAGCAGTAATACTATGATGGCCGAAAAATATTTTATTTTCATGATCATTATTTTAATTAGTTAGTAATCCTGATATTATCTACATAAAAAAATTCCCCTGCCCCTACTGCTCCATCATCAAACCTAAACACCAATTGGCCAAACCTTGATGTGGCGGGTATAGCTGCTATCGTGCTAAAGTCAAACACCAGCTCTTCCCAAGCACCGGATGTGGTAATGGGCACTTTGAGTATCCCTACTCCATTTGCAGGTGCGCCGCTGGCCGTAACCCTCGATTCGAGTTCTACATTTATCTTTTTGCCAACATTGGCAGCACTGGGGTTGTACACCAGCAGCTTAATTTTATTGCCGTGCGCAAAATTGATGGGGATATTCAATGGGCTGTAAGTGCCGCTCCAAGTATTAGCGCCTACTGTTTTGGTGTAACTGCCCACCGTAGCACTGGTGTTTAAGCCAGTAGCAGAGGGATTGGCCACTTTGGAAAAAGCGACATTGCCAAAAGTGCCAAAGAAATAATCCATGGTAGGGCTTTCAAATGTGAGTGGAAAACCAAAAAGGGTTTTGATGGTTTGTATGGTGGCCGCACCGCCGCTTTGTGCCACTACCTTCAGGTCGTAGGGGCCGCCCGGTGGATAGATATGTGCTGGCAAAGTAGCACCCACAGCCATTGGGGTACCCACTTCATTGGCTACATCGCCATAATACACCAAAAATGAATTGGCATATAGGGCGGTGGCCTTTACGCTCATATCACTCAAGATACTAACGGCCAAATTTTCCGGAGCCCTGTACGTAAGCTGCAAGGGATAGGTTTTGGAGGTTTCTTTACCGGCAATATCCTTTGATATGATGGTAACGGTATAGCTACCTTCGGGATAGGCATGTGTGGTGCTGCCACCGGGCGATACCACGGCAGAAGCCGCAGTACCTGTGCCATGGCCGTACAGTACGGTAAAGGAGGTAACGCCTTCGCCGGTAGGTGTAATCTTTACATTGCCCGAATTATCATTGCTGATATCGAATATCTTGGCCGCATTGGCAGAGCCAGCGGTACTTAAAAAACCAGTATCGCCATCAATGCCGTCTTTTTTTGCGCAACCCGCAAGGATTGCCAGCGGCAACACGAATTTGAAAATGAATTGTATTTTCTTCATGTGAATGTATTTTTTAATTAATTATAACCTGGGTTCTGTTGCAATTTGGTGCCCTGCAGTTCCCTAAAAGGAATGGGGAAGATTTCGTTTTTACCTGCAACAAAGCCCCTACCGCCCAACTTGGCAGCGGCATCGCCCCAACGTACCAAATCAAAAAAGCGGTGGCCTTCGCCAGCCAGTTCCAACCTGCGCTCGGCCTTGATGGCCGCCAAAGAAACGGGCACAGAAGGTAAGCCTACCCTAGCTCTTACGGCATCCAACAAAGCTTGTGCACGGGCACCTGTACCGCCCAATGCTTCGGCTTCCATCAAATAACTATCTGCCAACCGGATTACATAGCAGTTTTGCCCGTAATTGGTTTCCAAAGCACCGCCACCTGTGCGTACATCGGAGCGCCTGGGCAAAAATTTATTTAAGAAATAACCTGTGTTTTGGTACCCTTCAATGTAATCGGCCTGTCCAGCTGTTTTTAATGCTTTCATATCAAAAACGGTGGCCACAAAGCGGGGATCCAATTTGATGGCATCATACAAGTCTTGTGTAAACACGTTAAAGCTCCAGCCCGATGGCAAATCAGGTGCGGTAGAGCCTGCGGGCCTGGAGTAACTCCTGGGGCCTACCATTTGGTTTACGATATTACCTTCGTCGCGGCCGCTGCCCCAGTTGCCGAAATCGGAATTGGAGGCACTGGTATGGCTGGCTTCTAAAATAGACTCGGTATTGAACTTATTGGTAAATACCCAAAGGCTGGCGAAACTGGGCAACAGTTTGTAGCCGTATTGGCTGGTGCCACCGGGTGTACCGTTTACTTCCAAAAACTGTGCTGCGGCAAGCGCCCCTTTGTTTTCGTACAAATAAACCTTGCCCAACAAAGCCTGTGCGGCGCCCTTGGTAAAGCGGCCCGCTTCGGTTGCCAATGGCACGGTGGGCGGCAGTACGGCAATGGCTTCGGTTAAATCCTTTTCTATCTGTGCATACACATCGGCAGGAGTAGCCTGTGTTACCTCGTACATATTGGTAGCCGTTAGTGGATCCAATAACAAGGGCACATTTTTAAACATGCGCACCAGGTTGAAATAATAATCGGCACGCAAGGCTTTAGCTTCGGCCACAAAGCGGGTTTTTAACGTGGCATCCATATTGGTGGATGGCAGTTTGGCCAACAAAGTATTGGCCCTAAAAATGCCTTGGTAATGGTCGTTCCAAAAGCTGCCGGGTATGATATTACTATTGAGCGTATAGTTGGAAAACCCTTGTATACCAGCGCCATCCGTGGCACCGCCGCCGCCGGCAAAATGATCGTCGGAACCGGCGTTCATCATGGTAATCATGTTTTCAAAACCGCCTGCATTTTTCCGTAATACATCATATACGCCTACCAAGGCTCCAAAAGCTTGGTCTTTATCGGCATAATAGTTTTCGGAAAGGAATTGGCCCTGCGGCGAAACATCTACAAAACTCTTTTTACAGCCGGCCGATGTTGCTAGTATAGCCGCTGCAAACAATACATAATTTATCCTTTTCATATAAAATTGTATTTTAAAAAAATTAAAATTGTAATTGAACACCTGCTATAAATGAGCGGGCTTGGGGATACTGCCCTTTGTCGATACCAAACACACCGCCGCCCACTTCGGGATCGTAACCGGTATATTTGGTAAGCGTCAACAAGTTTTCGGCAGTGAGATACACCCGTAGCCTAGTGGCTTTGATTTTATTGATCCAACGCAAAGGCAGGTTGTAGCCCAGTTGCACTACTTTGATGCGCAGGTAATCGCCGCTTTCCAAATAGAAGTCAGACATTTTACCAAAGTTGCCATTGGGGTCGTTGCTTACGAGTCTAGGGTAATCGTTGGAGGTACCCTCACCTGTCCAGCGGCTCAGGGCCACGGTTTGGAAATTGGAGTTGCCAATATCCAAGCGGCGCAGGCCTTGGAAGATTTTGCTGCCGGCCGCACCTTGTGCAAAAGCCATCAAATCAAAACCTTTATACTCCAAGTTAACCGTAAAGCCATACGTGTATTTGGGAATACTGCTGCCCAAGAATTGTTTGTCGTTATCATTGATCACGCCATTACCATCTGTATCTTCCCAACGGAAATCACCGGGCCGGGCATTGGGCTGTATCACGGTACCGGCACTGTTTTTATAACCGGTTATTTCGGCCATTGTTTGGAAAATACCGGCTCTTTTAAAGCCGTAAAAAGCATTGTACGACTGGCCTACCTTTATCCTGGTAACGGGGCCCATTGATTGAAACGCCGCTTCGCCAGCGATGAAGTTGGCATCCGATGCTACATAAGTTACCTTGTTGCTTAACAGGGCCACGTTGGCATTGGCAACAACATTCAATTGGCCAAAGCGCTTGCGGTAGCCCAGTTCCACTTCCACACCACTGTTTTCCATATCGGCAATATTGCCTACCGGTGCAGTGGACACCCCTACATAACCGGGGATGGTAATGGGGCGCAGGATGCCCGATGTTTTTTTCTTGTAAAAATCAACGCTCAGGTTCAGGTTCCTGATCAACTGTGCTTCAAAGCCGATATTGCCCTGAGATGTTTCTTCCCAGCGCAGATCGGGGTTGTCGAGCGATGTGGGCGAAAAACCTGTAGTCACCAATCCACCATTGCCTACGCTATAGTTGAAGCCGCCAGCCACCGTGGCCAGATAGCCAAAGTCGCGGATGGCATCGTTGCCCACAACACCGTAACCACCCTTGATTTTAAGGGTATTAACAATATCGTTGCTGGGCCAAAACTTTTCTTTATTTACTACCCAACCAGCAGAGAAGGATGGGAACACGCCAAACTTATTGTTCAAACCAAACCTTGATGAACCATCACGGCGAATGATACCCGTAAACAGGTACTTTTCTTGGTAGTTGTAGTTTACCCTAGCAAACAACGATGACAGTTTGTGTTCGGTAAAATCGTAAGCGCTGGAGGTACGGCTTGTTTGTGGGATATCAAAACCAAAGGATGCATCTTTATAGTTGGATATGGGCAGGTTAAACAGGGTAAGCCCTGAGCCGCCGCCAATATTTTCTACATAGCTTCCTTGGCCCAATAGTACCGTAAAAGCATGATCCTTTATCTTTTTGGTATAAGTAATGGTGTTTTCAATGTTCCAGTTAAAGTTTTTGTTTTCACCCTTACCATAACTGTTTTGGCTAGTGCGGGTAGTAGCACTGAGGTAATAAACTGGCGTAAAACCAATATTGCCATAATAGGCCAACTTGGCACCTACGGTTGACTTGATTTTTATGTCTTTATTGATGGCCGCTTCCAAATAAGCATTGCCCACAATATCGTCCGACCAGTTGTAAGCACCCAACCTGGTTTGCACATAAGCAACAGGATTGGTCATTTCTTGGCCCACGATGCTGGATATGCCGTAAGGGTTGCCATTGGCATCCCTGATTACGGGGTTTACGCTATAGGGAGCTGCATTGGCCGCTAAGGGATCTGTAACCACCAAGGGCGTGGTTGGATCGAGGTTGATGGCCGAGCTTAAAGGACCGCCAAATTCACTATTGGTATTGCCAAGGCCCACCCCTTTTTGGTAGGTATAGCCGAGGGTTTGCCCAAATGTAAAGATGGAAGAAATTTTGTGTACGGAGTTCAAACGGAGACTCTTGCGGGTAAAATTGGATATTTCGGTAGAAACAATACCTTGTTGGTCTTGCAGACCGGCAGACAAATAGAAAGTAGATTTTTCGTTGCCGCCGCTCAAGCTAATTTCGTGTGAGTAACGCTTGGCATTGTTATTAAAGATGGCTTTTTGCCAATCGGTGCCGGTGCCAAGGATGCCCAAATCAGGGAAAATAACATTACCGCCGCCCGCAACCGACCTTTCGTTGAGCAGGGCGCCGTATTGGGTGGCATTGAGCAGGCTAAGTACTTTGGCCGGGGCCGAAACGCCGTAAAAACCATTGTAGGCTACAGCCAACTTGCCCGCTTTGCCTTTTTTGGTGGTCACCAATATTACACCGGTGGCGGCCCTGGTACCATAAATGGCCGCCGAAGCTGCATCTTTCAATACTTCGATAGATTCGATATCGGATTGGTTGAGGTAGCCGATGCCACCTGCATCCACCACAATACCGTCAACCACCCAAAGGGGGTTGTTGCCGCCGCCAAAAGTGGTAATACCCCTTACCCTGATGGTAGAAGGCGAACCGGGCTGGCCGGAATTTTGGAGGATGGTTACACCCGAAACCCGGCCCTGCAGGGCCTGTTCAATCCTGCCGTTGGGCACGTTTTCAATGTCTTTGGACGTAACCTTGGAAATGGAGCCCGTTACCACGCTCCTTTTTTGCGTACCGTAGCCCACCACAATCACTTCGTCCATTTTGGCTTCGATTTTGGTAAGGGCAATGGTAAAATTGCCTTCCGAAATCAACACTTCTTTGGGTTCGTAGCCGATGGAAGATACCATAAGGCTTTTGGCCGTAGGGGGAGCGACAATGGTAAAGTCGCCCGATTCGTTGGTACTGGTACCTATTTTGGTGTTCCTTACAACGATGGAGGCTTTGGAAATGGCCTCTCCTTTTTCGTTGGTAACCTTACCGTTAATGGTTCTGTTTTGTGCTTGGGAAATGGAGGGTAATAGCCCCAATAGCAACACGGACATACAAAGGCCCGATAATAATTTCTTCATACGCAATCGTTTTAGAATTTTTGCAATTGTTTTGTAATGCTGCTGTAAAATTAGATTACAAATGCAGGGAAAGACTGCAAAAACACTACATCATCACCTCAACAAAAAATACTAAGTGATTGATTTTCAATAGATACAAAACGCATCTTTACTACATCATGACGCATTGTTGCTTTTGGGGCCATTATTGACCCGTTTCCAAAAATTACGATTACTTGGGATTATTGTGTTTGACTTTTAGTAGATTATTGTTGCTCATTCACTTGCTTTATCGTCTCATTATGAGATACGGGTTGCGGGTTGCGGGTTACGGGTTACGGGTTACGAATTGCCAGCGAATGCCTTCCTCCCGTCAACTGTCAACTTTCCGGCCTACCTCGTTGGCGCAGCGTAAATGCCCTCGTACCAGTTGTACCCACCCCATTTGCACTGCGCAAATGCCCTCGTACCAGTTGTACCTAACCCATTTACACTGTGTAAATGCCCTCGTACTAGTTGTACCCAACCCATTGGCTCTGTGTAAATGCCCTCGTACTAGTTGTACCCAACCCATTGGCACAGCGTAAATGCCCCCGTACCAGTCGTAAACAGTCTTTTGTACTGTTCAACTGTGCTCCTAATACCGACGCTACTTATTAAATAGTCAAATCATTTCTGAGCTAACCCAAAGTAGGTCGGCATTATCCCACAAACAATTGGACTAATTGATATGTGTAATTGGTATAACAACTATATGGTACAAATGAGGCAAAATGGTTGGTCTGGGGCATCAATGGGCACGGGTTAGCCGGGTATGGGCAACGGACGGACTGTAATGGTTTGTATTGCTATTAGCTATTGGGCACAACAGCTTTCTCCACCAATTTGATAAACTCGGCGATGCAGTTGTTCATTTCGGTCGCTTTGTTGTTTTCAAACTGTAGTTTGCCATAGTTGTCCATCAATTTTTTCATTTCGGGTGTATCGCTGAGGTGGGCCAGCCTGCGCATAAAACCACCAGTCAGCCAATCGCTGGGAGGCTGGGTTTTTAATCCGTTTAGCATAAACACATTTATGACCTTTTCATTGCCAGCATACACCATGTCGACCAAAAAAAGATCGTCAGCCCCCATATCGGTAGTGGCCAACAAAGCTGTTTTTAGCCTTTCCTTATGCGCTTCGGTAAGCCCTTTCCTAAATCCGTCCTGGTACCTTTTATCATAATACACCATAAAGTCGCTTTGCAGACTCAGTTCAAAACCGCCTTCCCAGCGGGTGGCGGGTTGCTCGGCACATTTTACCAGCCATTCCACCGTTTGGGTATAGCGTTCCGTTTTATTTTTGAGTTGCGCTATTTGCTGCATTTCCAAAATACGGGCCTTGTAGATGGCGATATCGGCCGGAGCAAGTGTTTTGGCACCATATTTCAAGGCGTGGGTATAGTAGTGCCCCTCTTTATCCCTATCTAGAAAGGCCAGTATATGTGTGTTGGCCGTGTAACGGGGCGGTGCCGGACAAACGATGTTGCTATTAAAGATGACTTCAATGGTGTCTGCTGCAATGCTTCCTTGTAGTTTTTCCAACACAGCGATCTGGGCTATCGTACTACCCCAGGGATTACCCTGATTTTGTGGGTAGAGTTTTACCACATACCCGCTGATGATGCATTGGCTCCGTTCCACCAACAACCGAAGCGGCTGGGGCATTTCAGCATTGAGGTTGGCCATTGTGTTTGCAACCGAACTAAAAGCTATCAGCAGGATTAAAAAGTATTTGACCATGGCGTGACGGTTTATGGAAGAGTAAGATAGTTATTTTTTGACGATGGACGATGGACGATGGACCATGGACCATGGACCATGGACCATAGCCTACTCTGCCCTATCCCGCAAACCCTAACAAAGCAAGGGAATTAGCTAATCAGCATATAAGCACCCGTCCGACCGGGTCGTCCGGGCGGGCATTAGCTAATTGCCCCAGCCTACTCCACCCTATCCAGAGAATGCCAACAAGGCAAAGGGCTATGGGCCATCGACCATGGACCATTGACCATAGCAGACTCCACCCTATCCCGCAAACCCTAACAAAGCAAGGGAATTAGCTAATCAGCACATCAGCATATTAGCTAATTCCCCAGCCTTCTCCACCCTATCCCGCAAACCCTAACAAAGCAACCATTTGCACATCTTCACATTTGCACATTTGCACACTACCTCCTCACCACCGCACCCGTCAGCACTCCATCGCCTGCTACAACCGATACATAGTAGATGCCACTGCCGAGGCTTGCCATGTCCAATGACAAAGTATTCAAGCCCTTGGCCAATGTTACCGGCCTGCTCAGCACCACCCTGCCCTGCGCATCCAACAGCCGAAGCGTGGTAGCCATAACATGGTTGCTGTTGATGCTCACCGTGGCATTGCCCGACGTAATATTGGGCACTACCAACAAGCTTTCCGTATTACCCTTGCCGGGCTTTAACTGCACTGTATTGGAGTAACTGATGGAACCGTTCTTGTCCACCGCCCGAATGCGGTAAAAAGCGATGCCCGTAGCAGCAGGCAGCAAATTGCTGTAGGCATATAACTGCCGATACTGACTGTTGCCGCGGCTGTTTACCCTAGCTATGTCGGTAAAGCGGGTACCATCGGTACTGTATTCCACCATAAAATAATCGTTGTTCCACTCTTCGTTTACGCTCCAGTTGAGCATACCGTAGTCGCCCATACGCCGCACACCCAAGTTAAGGTCCTTGACCGCCAATATGATACAACTATAGGAATAAAGACTGTACACATTAGAGGTATCGGCACAACCATTGGGGCCTATTACAATCACCGACAAATTGTGACTGCCGGGCAACAGGCTGTTCAAGTTAAAGCTTGGGCCGCTACCCACCGGCGTTAGGTAAGGTGGTGCGTTGTCGTACCAATTGATGGTATAACCCGTTAAATTGCCGCCCACCGAACCCAAGGGCAAAAACACATGCGAAGTATCGCAAAGGCTATCGCAACCAATAGGGAAAAGGTTCAGCTCGGGGCTGGCATTGATGGACTGCGTAGCATTGGCCTTACAGCCTGTAATGCCATCAGTAACATATACCGTATAATTGCCCGCAGAGGAGGCCAGCAAGGTATTGGTGGTAGAAAGATTGATGCCAATATTGTTGTAATTCCAAACCCAACTGGGGCTGGCGGCACTGGTAGTAGCTGTAAACGTGTACAGGTTGTTGCTACAGAAAGGTGTTGGCCCCGCTGTGGCAATACTCACAGTGGGATTGGCAAAGAAAGTAACCGATACCGAATCGGCAGCACTACAGCCCAAACTATTGGTTACGATCACTTTTATCAAATGCGTACCCACCGTTAAAGGCGCTGTGCCAATGGTATAACCCAACTGATTGGTAAAGGTAGGATCGGGCACCCCATCTACCAACCAACTATAGCTACAGCCCACACAGTTAGGTACCGCAATGGTAAAGGGCAGTCCCGCACAACGGTTGGGTGATATCACAAAGGAAGTGGAGGGCGGTTGGTTTACCGTTACCGACACCGTATCCGACCGCACAATACAACCATTGATGTCCACTGCTGTAAAATAATAATTGCCCGTTTGCAATGCTGCATAAGTGGTTTGTATGCCCGCCGGTGGCGCAATGGCCACATTGTTGTTGAACCATTGGTAATTGGTATAACCAGCGCATCCCTTCAACTGAACAGAGTCGCCAAAACAGAAGGTAGTGGGCCCCATGGGGATGATGGTGCAGGTAGGTGCCGGAAAGATCAAAATGCTTTTTATCATGGTATCGGCGCAGCCAAAGCCATTGGTTACAATATGCGTTATGGCATATATACCGGGGGCCGCATACGCATGGCTTGTTGGGCTTACATAAGAAGTGGCCGCATCGCCAAAGTCCCAAAAATCGGTAAAGGAAGGCGGGTTGGTAAATACCGCCGGGGTACTCACGCAGGTAGGCAGCGGTGCAAATGTAGCATCGGCCAAATTAACCTGTATGGTATCGCTATGCGTAACCACACAGCCGTTGCTGCCCGTAACCGTTAAGGTAATGATGTACGAACCCGAGGCCGTTACCGTCATTACGGGGCTGGCAGCGGTATTGTTGTCAAATGTGGCATCCAATGTGGGCAGGTTGCCGGGGTTGGTGCCTACGCTCCAATTGTAACTACTGATGGTAACCGGCGCAATAGCGGTGGATAGGTTGGCAAATTTTACAATGCCGCAACTATCGTTTACAATAAAGTTGGCCGCCACGGCTACCAGCACGGTTGTATCAACACATACATTACAGGTAGTGCTGTCGTTGTTTTTTACCGTAGCGCAAATGCGCAGCGGTTGAAAGCCCGTTACATTAAAGGTATTGGTTACATTGCCCGATACGGTAATGCCACTGAGCCAATGTAAGATGGTAGTGGTACCGGGTATGATGTAGGCACTGGGGCTTAACGCCGCTATGCCAATGGTAAAGGGATTACACCCAGTAATACTGGTAACGCCAATGGCACCCGTACAACCCGTGGGGCAGGTACTTGTAACCGTAATGGTAATGGGATTGGAGAATACTACGCAACCGCCCAGCGTAACCACGCAATAAAATGTATAAGAACCGGCCGCGGTAATGCTAACGGAGGGCGAACCCGTGTTGATGCCCAAGGTACCGGTAGTGGCACCGGGGATAAGCACCGAATTTTGATACCACTGAAAAGTATAGCCTACCCCTGGCGAAGCCACCAAACTCATATTGGGCAGGCTGGGCAAGCAGTAAACGAGCGGCCCCGTGGCCGTGATATTGGCCACCGGCATACCAATATTGGGAATGACATAAGTTGCCGACACCGTGCAACCGCTGCCGTTGTAGTTCTGTATCTGTACCGTGTATGTGCCCGGTTGGTTCAGCCCTGTGAGGCTGCTAAGATTGGTGGGCTGCGTGGGCGTGATGGCATGCTCCAAACAGTTCCAACTAAAGATGCCCGTGGCCCCTGTACTAAGGGTGATGCCACCGGCGCAAAGTGTGCCAGATGCAGTGATGCTGGCGGGTACCGGCTCGTTGATGGTGATGGCCACCGAATCCGTACCGCAAACACCATAATGCAAATAAACTACATTGGATCCGCCGGGACTATTATTGCCATGCCATTTGATGGAAATGGTATTGGTGCCCTGTCCGCTCAAAATGGTACCAAATGAAGCCGGGGTAACAAACCAATTAAAACTGCCACTGGCAATATTGCTAACCGTATAATTTACAATGGCATCGGCGCATACACTTACCGGCCCTGTTAGTACCGGTGTGGGATAGGGGAACACATTTTTAACAAATACATTGCTGGGGCAGTTATTGGCATATGATGTTTGGAACGCAGAAAGGTTATAAGGCCCTGTGTTGCCCCAAGTAACCTGTACCGAATCGTTGTTGCTGCCCAGGTTTACAAAGGTACCGTTGGTTACATTCCAACTAAAGAGGCCGCTGGCATTGGATACCGCCGCATATACATAGGTTTGGTTGGGGCAAATGCTATCGGGGCCGTTAATGGCACTGATGATGGGCGAAGGAAATACCGTAACCGTATAACTGGCGGGGCCGCATACAACACTACTTGAAAGAGGGGTAGCCGTAACCGTGTATACCCCCGGACTGGCCCAGTTGATGGTAGCCGTAAAGGTACCGTTGCCGCTGGTAACGGTTGCGCCTGCCGGACTGATGGTCCAGTTGCTGGGCACACCCGTATTGGGCGGGCCAAAAAAGGATTGCAGGATGGAACTGGTGCTTTGGCATTGCTTGGTACTGCCCGCAATGCGCAGTACAGGCAGCACATTTACCGTAATGGTACCTACCCCACCACATTTCAGTGCGGTATCGTAATAGTTGCAGGTAATGGTATAGCTGCCAACGGTGTTCCAGTTTACATTAATTTGATTGGTATTGGTATTGTTGCCCACAATGCTGCCCCCGCCCGATAGGCTCCAGCTATAAGTGGTGCCGGGGAATGATGGCAGCGCATAAGCAGCCACCGTGCCCACACATACGGGATTGGGGCCCGCAATGGCCGTGGTAGTAGGTATGATGGGAATGGTTACCGTGGTACCCTGTGGACAATAATTGGTTGTGCAGCCCGTAGCCACCAAGGTAAGGCTGCCCTGTGGGTTACCACTGCCCCATAGCACGGTTACGCAAGAAGTGCCTTGCCCGCCGGTGATGGTACCGCCCACTACCGACCATGCATAGCTGCTACAGCCGGATGCACTGGTACAATAAGTTTCCGATTGCCCGGCGCATACCGTGGCCACACAGGCAATGGGCGGCCCCGGCAAGGAGTCGATTACCACTGTATGGCAAACGGAATCCACACAGGTAGGGCAAGGGAAGCCTACACCGCCGCCCACCGCTGAACCTTGTGTGGCACTACTCGTTACCACCAAGCAAACGGTGTAAGTACCGGGATTGGCATAGGGATGGGTGGGACTGGCCGAAGTGGAGGTAAAGCCATCGCCAAAATCCCAAAAATAGCTCACAGCCCCTACGGAGGCCGATGAGTTGAAACTGATACTGGTGGGATTGTTAAAACAGGCGGGTTGGGGCGAGGCGGTAAATGCTGCCACCGGATTGTTGAGCAGGTTCACGTTGAGCCGTAGGGTATCCCTACAAATTTGTACCCCCGCTCCCGCTGGTGTGCTAAAAGGGATAAGCACCACACCCGAGTTGGCAATGCCCCAGTCGATGGTAATTTGGTTGTTGCCATAACTTACAATGGTACCACCGGTAATGGTGGGGTTGCTATAAGTAAAAGGCGGATATACACAAGGTGCGCCCGAGCTCTGGTCGAAACCAACCGGCGTGAGGGTATATACCTGCCGTGTATTTTTACAGGCATTGATGGTGATACAGTTTACATAAGCGCCGCTGTTGCCGCAGTTTTTGCTCAGTTCAGCCCTGGTACAGTTGACGCTATCGGTGAGGTTAAAATAAAGGGGACAAGGCGGACATTGGGCTTGCGCAAATGATGCCATTAAGGACAACACCAAAAGAAAGGGTAAAATTTTCCGCATAACAATGGTTTTAAGTTTACAATCAGTTCAGTTCAGGCGCTGCATAAAGTCTGCGGTTGCATAGTCAATAAGCTTCGACAAGTTCATTGTACATGCGTTACCATGTAATGTAATAATTTCTTGGCAAAAAAAATAATATACAACCCTATTATTGGGGCCTATACCATACATTGGTTAGGCTTCCAATCGCTGATAGCGTCCTACAAATGTGCCTCATTACATTGGTTATGGGGTAGGTAGCCGCCACATCTTTGTTTGCGTGATATACCTGAAATAAGTGGGTATAAATACTGATGGGGATTATGGATGGGTACACGGATTGGAAGGGATTACACCAATTACACGGATTAGGGTTACAAGTTACGGGTTACTTTTGTTGCGGGTTGATTTGGTTACGAGTTGATTTGGTTACAATTTACGGCTTTCGGTCAACGGTCAACGATTCACGATCATCGCACCTGCAGGTCATTTCCTGACCGTCACAGGTCATTTCTTTACTGCCACAGGTTATTGCTTGACAGCCACAGGTTATGGCTTGACTGCCGTAGCTCATTTATCGACAGATATAAATCAATATTTCATAGCCAAAATTCATAACCTATTGGCCTGCGACTACCTCACTTCCTCCAATAATCACTTCCAATTATACCGCCACATCCAGTATCCAGCCCCAACACTATTCACTATTCATTATTAACTATTAACTCTCCACTTTCACCTTTCACCTTTCAACTATTTATCGTACCCAAAAACCAACCCCGACAAATCGGGTGTTATTTTCCTTGGCCGCTTCAACTCATACTCATAAAGCGTTTGCCCCAAGTGTTTCATAAACGGAAGGCCGATATCGTCATAATTGTATTTATCATCGTTCAGCACCCCATCGCTGTTGCAATAAATAACCGCCGATACAAAAAACTCCACCTTCTTTTCAAAATCCACGACATAGGCCACATCCAGCAAATGGCCATAGGCATCCCCTACCTTATTAAAGATGCGGATGTTTTTGGGCAGGCTTCCCTTTTCGGAACCATAGAGGATGAACTTGCAATAGGCATCCCAATAACTGGCCGAGTCATAAGCCGGGTAAACCGATTCGCTGGGCAATTGCGACATATACTTCAGCACAAAACGGCGGTCTTCTTCCGTAAGGTTAAAGCGTTGTGCCGCCCTTAGCTTGTTGGGAAATACCAATCCTATTAATATGGTATGTAGGTCTTCCAAGCTGATGCGGTTCTTTTTGGAAAAATCCATGGGCCCCTCAATTAAGGTGCCGCCACGGTAAAAGGCTTTGCCCATGCTGTCGGTGCGGGCCACATACTGCGTAGGGTTGTATTGGAGGGGTTGTGTGTACAAAGGCGCATTGCCATCGCCCAAAAAATTGATGGGATTGGTATGGCGGTTCTCCTCTTCGCTCAGCGCAATTTGCAGGCGGTGGAGCAACTGCACATCCAAGTAGCCTCTTTTGTGCAGTTCGTCATTGATGTACCCCTGCCCCAAAAACTCGTAGAGGCGGTTAAAAGCATCGTTATCGCTTACCATCAATATCTTTTTAATATAATGGGCAATATGGGGCTTGCCATCTGGTGTGGTAGGATCATTGTAAACAGGGGTTTGTCCACTGTGGTCCGCTTCGGTAATCATGGTGGTCTGCTTGTTGATGCCCTTGTCTTTCAGCTCGTTCAGGCGCTGCAGGGCCAGCAGGCTTACCGGAAACTTAACGGTGGAAGCGGGGTAAAAGTAGCGGGACGGGTTTACATTAAAATAATGGTGCTTCAGTGCCGGTATACCGTTGGCACCGCGGTCAATTTGGGTATAAATGACCTGCACGTTCCAGTCCTTGCGGTTTTTTAGTGCATCGGTAAACCAATCGGGGCGTTCGGCCAATAGGTTTTCTAAAAAAGCATCCGTACGGGTAGAGTCGGTTGGAACAGCCGTGGTAATGGTTACTGCGGGTTGTGGTATCGTTTTTTCCATTTTCTTAACAGGCGTACAGGCGGCCAATGCGATAGCCATACTGCCCAAGAGCTTGCCCAGCTTCATCATCAATTACAATTTAAAAACGAAAATAGGCAATGTAGGGGAATCGTACGGTAGTAATGAGGGCAAACGCCACTTTACTCTCCAAATACTAGTTATTTGTAATATACCCGTTGGCCCTATCGCTGTAACCGCTTGAATTATAGGGGGAAAAAGGGCTTTTGTGGCCATAATATGCACATATACACAATCTTAAATGGCCAATTGCTTTTTCCCCTATCTTTGCACACTTCTAAAAAAATTTAAAAACAGTTACTAAAAGTACATTGTTATGAAATTGAAAGGTTTGGTCTGGTTTTTTGCCATTGCGCTGATTGTCATTTCCGTATGGGAACTGTCATACACCTGGGCAGTGCGCAGCTTTGAAGGCAAGCAAGAAGCCGCCGCACAGAAATATGTAAAAATAACAGCCCCCCAGTTGACGCCCAAAAGCGCCGAATGGGAAGCAGCCGTTGAGAAAAGGAAGCTGCAACTGTTGGACAGCCTGCGTGACAAACCGGCCTACCCCGTTTTTGGTACCAGCTACCAAAAATGTAAGGAAAACGAACTGAACCTTGGCCTCGACCTGCAAGGTGGCATGAGCGTTACCATGGACGTGAGCTTGGAGAAACTGATAGAATCTTTGAGCAACAACCCCAAAGACCAACAACTGCAAAAGGCTATTAAATCTGCTACCGCCCAAAAAGTGAACAGCGATGCCGATTTTGTTACTTTGTTTGCAAATGCCTACCGCAGCCAAAACCCCAATGCCAGGCTATCGGATCTTTTCGCCGGCCGGAGTGGTATTAAAGCCCAGGACGATAACGATAAAGTAATATCGCAAATCCGCAAAATTGCCGATGATGCGATTAACCTTACTTATACTACCCTGCAAAAAAGGATCGACAAATTTGGTGTGGCACAGCCTACCATCAATTTGGACAAGAACCGTGGTATCATCAATGTGGAACTGGCGGGTGTAAAAGATGCCCAAAGGGTGCGGAACTTCTTGCAATCTTCGGCCAACCTGCAATTTTTTGAAGCCTACAAATTGGATGACCAAGACCAGCAACTGGTAAACGGTATTAAAAAAGCGGATGACGCCCTTTTTGCAGCCCGCTTTAGCGATACAACGGGGGGCAAAAAAGTGGATTCAGCCAACATGAACCCTTTTATCCGCATCATCAACCCATCACAAGGTTATAAAGACAAACAAGGTAATGTTACCTATGGTGCTGAAATCGGTACCGTTTTGTTAAAAGATACCAGCAAGTTTTACGAATTCATGCGGGAGCCAGCGGTGAGCAATAACCTCCCAGCCGATTGTAAATTGCTATTGGGCAAAGAACAAAAATCTGAAAAAGGCGATGTGCGCTTCTTTAGTTTATACGCCGTTAAAAAAGTAAGCGGTTCTGAGAAAGCGGCGATGGAAGGCGATGCGGTAGAAAATGCTGTTGCCGACTTTAACGAAAGCAAGCCCGTAGTTACCATGCAAATGACGCCCAAGGGTTCGCAAACATGGGCTAGGCTGACTACCAAAAACGTGGGCAAACCCATTGCTATCGTGTTGGATGATGTAGTTTACTCTGCGCCCAACGTAAACGGCCCCATCACTGGCGGCAACTCAGAAATCTCTGGCAACTTTACGGTGGAAGAAACACAAGACCTTTCACAAATATTGAAGTCTGGTAAACTGGATGCGCCTGCCAAAATCGTAGCTGAACAAGGCGTAGGTCCCACACTGGGTGCCGAAGCGGTAAAAGGTGGTAAAATGTCTTTTATCATATCCTTTGCCATCATCTTCGTCCTGATGCTGGTTTACTTTAACTCGGGCGGTTGGGTTGCCAACATTGCCTTGATATTGAACCTGCTGTTTACCATTGGTATATTAACAGCCTTGGGCTTTACGTTAACAGCTGCTGGTATTGCCGGTTTGGTACTTACCATTGGTATGGCGGTGGATACCAACGTAATCATATTTGAACGTATTAAAGAGGAATTGGTAAAAGGTAAAAACCATGAGCAGGCGGTAAACGAAGGTTATAAGCGCTCATTGGCCCCGGTTATTGATGCCCACGTAACTACTTTGTTAACGGCTGTTATCCTTGCTTACTTTGGCTTGGGCCCTGTATTGGGCTTTGCCACTACGCAAATCATCGGTATCCTGTTGTCGCTGTTCTGCGGTATCTTGGTATCCCGCTTGATTACCGAGCTGTGGATGAACAAAAACCGTCACTTCAACTACTTTACAGGTATTTCTAAGCGTGTGTTCAAACATGCTGCTTTCAAATTCATCGAATACAGAAAAGTAGCCTACGGTATCTCTATCGTAGTATTACTTGTAGGTGTGGCAGCCTTCTTCAATGGTTTCCACCAAGGTGTAGAATTTAAGGGTGGCCGTAGTTACACTATAGCCTTTAACAGAGAGGTTAAAAACAGCGAAGTTTTCGACGACCTGAAAGCTGCTTTTGAAGGTGATGTGCCCGTTATCAAAACCATTGGCGATAACAAGCACTTGAACATTACAACTGCTTATTTAAAGAGTGTTGACAATGCCGACAGCACGGTAAAATCAAAACTATACCTAGGTCTTAAAAAAGTATTGGGCAATACTACGTATGAAGAGTTTTCCAAAAACAACCTGCAAAGCTATAGCACGGTACAGCCCAGCATTTCCGACGATTTGAAGAAAGGCGCGGTGAAGGCTACCATATTTGCCATCTTGGCCATCTTTGTGTACATCTTCTTGCGTTTCCGCGACTGGAGGTATTCAGTAGGTACCATTGTGGCTTTGTTGCACGACGTATTCGTAACCTTGGCTGTGTTCTCCTTCTTGAAAGATGTGGTGAACTTCCCACTGGAAATCGATCAGCACTTTATTGCGGCCGTACTTACGGTAATCGGTTTCTCCATGAACGATACGGTTATTGTATTTGACCGTGTTAGGGAATATAGCAGGCAAATGCCTGGCGTTGAAAAAGGCATCGTGATCAACAAAGCGATCAACGATACGCTGAGCCGTACGATCATGACATCATTAACCGTGTTCCTCACCCTGTTGGTACTGTTTATCTTTGGTGGTGAAGTAACCCGTGGTTTTGCCTTTGCGATGTTGATTGGTGTGGTTACCGGTACTTACTCCTCTATATTTGTGGCTGCCCCCATCTTGGTGGATTTTGCTAAAAGCAAGCCCTTGGGTAAAGCCGACCTATTGGGCGGTGGCGACAGCAAGCCAGCCAAAGCAGTGGTAACAAAGAGTTGATTATTGATTACTCATTGATTTATTATAGAGAGCCTGCGGTTTTTGCCGCAGGCTTTTTTATTGGCACAGTATTACACTCTGAAAGGCAGACCATTTAGAGGTTGAACACTACCCTTCCAGTTAAACGGTCTTTTAGTTCCATCCTAATAATGCGATACTAGGTAGGTAAAAGCCCTACCCCATTCGTTCTACAACAAATGGGAAGCATATTGCACAACATATCAGTAGCGATAATAAAGTGATGAGGTATTTCCACATATTCATTTATAAACGACAGGAAATAATCGGTTTTCACACAGTAAAAGAAGCGTTAGGTTAAGCAGGTCGATTTAGGCACAATATTTTTTTACCCGTCTCAGTTTTTTTCGACGGTACATATTATTGCTAAGTCGCCGCTAAATAAATAAGCATCAATTACTATTGCATGCAAATTATTATTAATACAAAATAGTTGTGAAAAATGTGGGGATAACATTATGGTTTTATTGCATAAATACGGCATGTTACATGCAATACTATACCAAATGATACGTTAATAAACCATGAAAGATGCTATGTATAAAGCACCAGCTACTACACAGCCATTCGCATACTAACAAACATTGGTTTCATTGCGCTATCAAATTTATCACTGGGTATCCCACGGGACGCTCAATAAATTAGTAACCAAAAAAAAACCAATATGAACAGGAAACTACATGCTTTAAGGATGATGCCCCTGAGCAAATCGCAACAAAAAATGATCAAAGGTGGTGAAGCCCCAGACCCGGAAACAGATGTTGTATATGTACAATGTGGTAGGGGTCAGGCTAATGGTGATTGGGAAGTGATTCCGTCGGATGGTTATTATGACGATCCCACGGATGCGTGTTTGATGCATTGCGGTCGCCAAGGCGTTTTCCAATGCATGAATTGGGGTCAATTCAACGCTGTATAGTATTTACAGCTAACGCTTAAAAAAAGGCGGGTACATGGTTAACTGCGATGAGCAGGTTACCAATGTACCTGCCTTTTTTATTACTGTATAAATGCTACAACGGGCGGAAACCTAGGTTATATGCCGCTTTTATGCTTCGCCTGCCCATGATCTAGTTTTGTGAATCTTACATCGATGTGAATAATATCGGTTTTACCCTATCCCTTTTATGGATGCATCTTAAATTTCCGTTGTTGTTTCTACTTGTAATTGCCTTTGTTGGCGGCTTTTTCCACTTTTGTCTTGATACAAAAGTGGAGCAAAAAATCAAGGCTGCATAAAAAAGCCTAAAAATTGAACCCTCGGGCTAAAGAAAAACAAGTCCAATCTTTTGTTCAAAACCCTGCTTCTGTACGACTTACAGGCTAAGAAAATGGCCAAGCGTTGGTAACATTCGTTTTTCTTTTGCGCCCTCGTCTTCAATTTTCTAAACGGCTTTTTTATGAGGCCGTACCGAAGCGGAGGCTGAGAAGTCTATTAACTCGATTATTAAGTTAGCGAAAATTTGAAATACACCCTCTTTTCATTTTCACAAAAAAAAGCTAACTTTATTTCGTTGATCACACGAATAGCTTTTGTTCACACATGTAAAACATAAGTATGAAAAAGAATCTAAAAGCCTTATTGGGCGCCACACCACTCAGTAAACAAGCACAAAAACAGGTAAAGGGCGGCGAGGACTGGCCGATACCCAATGCCTATTTTGTAAAGTGTTACCGCTTTGACGATATTGCCCTTGTGTATGGCGACGAAAATGCCTGCCACAACTATTGCGGCGGTGCGGTTGAGTACTGCGAACAGTTATAAAACAAATTGCCATAAGCCAAAAAATGCCTAACCCTGCCTAACCCTGCGGTAGGTAAGTG
Organism: Chitinophaga pinensis; assembly: GCA_943373145.1. Lineage (GTDB taxonomy): Bacteria > Bacteroidota > Bacteroidia > Chitinophagales > Chitinophagaceae > Ferruginibacter > Ferruginibacter pinensis_H. The sequence continues at coordinate 243,855 of CALSBI010000003.1, read as the reverse complement.
TTGTTATGGCATATTCGAATATTTCACAAAAAAATACTTATTATGAAAAAGATGCTGCAAATCAGTAAAAGCTGCCCAATGCTGGACAAATCGGCGCAAAAAAAGATAAAAGGCGGTTCCGATGATTTTCCACTTTGGGATGGCGATGGTTATGTTGTGCGATGCAATTTTGATAGCGCCTGGCTAATGGTACCCAATCAAGAGGCCTGTGCCACACGTTGCAACGGCCAAGTATGGCAATGCATACCCGTAGGGGAATGGACAACCAAAGACGGTACGGTACCGCCGTTTTTACTGCCCTTTGGCCTTTCTTCCTTGCCCATATAGCATTATAGGCCTAATAAACAGGGGAATTGGCACAATCGAGGGTTATGGTCAATAAAAAACCGGCGCAAACTGCACCGGCCTTTGGTTGTATTGTAAATGGGATAGTACTTGTTACATACCAGCGCTCATCTTCTTTTGCCTTAAACTGGCCAAGGAAGGGTCCATTTCAATCGCCTTGTCGCACATTTGCTGCCCACGGTCGGTCTGCCCCTTCTTTTGAAAGCAGAGCCCGGCCTGGTAGAGTGCCTTGCCATCATTTTTGTCCATTTCCAGTAGCTTTTGGCAAAAATCGAGCGATTTATCGTACAGTTTGCGTTGGTAATAAATCTCGGCAATATCCCGTAGGATGTCTTTATTGCCCGGCTTCTTGGCATAAATTTCCAACAGGGTCTTCTCCCCTGCTTCAAAATTGCCTGTGTAAATCTGGCAATAGCCTACATTTTCATTAAAATCATTGCCCTTGGGGTATCCGCTTTCCGACGCTTTGGTAAACTGGTCCAGCGCATTTTTAAAATCGTTCATGTTATAATACTGCAGGCCCAGTTCGTACATCCACACATTGCGGGTTTTATCCAGTTCAATGGCCTTAGCATAGTATGGGATGGCACTTTTATACTCTTCCATTTCCAAATAACTGCGACCAACGGCATACTGCGCCTCGGCATCAGCCGGGTTTTTGGCAATCACCCCCAGCAATGTCTTTACCGCAGCGGCATAATCTTCCAACTCATATTGGCTTTGGCCGATGATGCGCCCAGCATTGGGGCAGGTGGCGCATTTTTGGGCATACTCAATGGCTTTTTCGTATTGGCGGTAGCTGAAATACAGTTCCGTCAATTCTTTGATCGCCGAGCCATTGGCAGGCTCCATATCCAGTACCTTGGTAAAATGACCTTTCGCCACGTCCGTACGCCGCATTTCCAAATTGGCGTAACCATTTGCCAAATAAGCTTCCTTAAATTGTGGGTTGAATTGGATGGCCTTGTCGTAGTACTTGGCCGCTACCATCCAGCGCTTGGCATTCTTCTCCTCGTTGCCTTTGTTGAAATAATGTTGCGCACTGTCCTGCTGTGCATAAATAGGTGCGCTTCCACACAGCAATAGTGTTGCATAAAAAAGGTTCTTCAGCATTGAATTTTATTTATGGTTTCTGAGGCAAAAACTATTCCAATCAGCGGAATATCACTGCTCCTAACGCCGGAAGATGGATATTTATTTCATAAATCTTGTTTTTTTTGTCCACCAGCACCGCTTCAGTATCAGGATTAAAAACATCGCCCGTTCCCCAGTACTTTTTTGCATCACTGTTAAATATTTCCTTCCACTGCGCCTTGCCCCGCACCTGTAGTTTCCAGTCGCGGCGCACCATGGGCGTCATGTTCAGCACCACCAGCAGATCGTTGGCCGGCTTTTTGCCCTTGCGCCGATATACAATCACACTTTCGCTGCGGTGGCTCAAATCTACCCACTCAAAACCGCCCGGCACAAATTGCAACTCGTGCAAGGCAGGCTCGTCCTTATAAAGTCCGTTCAGGTCTTTTACACAATCTTGTAATAACCGGTGGCAGTCAAATTGCAGTAGCTCCCATTGCAGTTCGCTTTTGTAGTTCCATTCGCCGGTTTGGCCAAATTCATTGCCCATAAACAGCAATTTAGCGCCGGGATGGGTGTACATGTAGGTGTACAAAAGGCGCAGGTTGGCGAATTTTTGCCACTCGTCTCCGGGCACTTTGTATAGCATCGGGCTTTTGCCATGCACCACTTCATCATGGCTCAGGGGCAGCATAAAGTTTTCATCGTAAAAGTACATCATACTAAAGGAGAACTTATCTTGATGAAACTGCCTAAAATAAGGGTCCATCTCAAAATAGTCCAGTGTATCGTGCATCCAGCCCATCATCCATTTCATGCCAAAACCTAGCCCCCCGTCGGTAGTGGGTTTGGAAATTTTCGGCCAATCGGTTGCTTCTTCGGCAATGGTTTGCACATCCGGAAAGTCGCGGTAAATCGTTTCGTTCAAATCCTTGATAAAAGTAATGGCTTCCAAATTACCGTTGCCGCCAAAAGCATTGGGCTCCCACTGGCCTTCGGTACGTGAATAATCCAAGCGCAGCATGGAGCTCACGGCATCTACCCGTATGCCATCAATATGGAATTTGTCGAACCAAAAGCGGGCACTGCTGATAAGGAAAGACTTTACCTCCCCCCTACTATAATTGAAGATATAGCTGTTCCAATCGGGATGGTAACCTTTGCGCATATCGGCATATTCGTAGGTATGCGTACCATCAAACATAAACAGGCCGTGCATGTCGTAAGGAAAATGCGAGGGCACCCAATCGAGCACCACACCGATACCTGCCTGATGGAAAGCATCCACCATGGCCATAAAATCTTCGGGAGTGCCAAAGCGGGAAGTGGGCGCAAAATACCCGGTTCCTTGGTAGCCCCAACTGCCATCGTAGGGATGTTCCATTACAGGCATCAGCTCCACATGCGTAAAGCCCATCCCCTTTACATAAGGCACCAAGCGTTCTGTAATTTGGGCATAGCTGTTCAGGCTTTCTTCATCATCTTTTACCGGGCGCATCCAACTGGCCAAGTGCATTTCGTACACACTCCAGGGAGCCGAAAGGGCATTGTTTTTTTTGCGCTTTTTCATCCACTGCTCATCCCCCCACTGATACTGCATGTCCCAGGCCACCGAAGCCGTTTGGGGCCTTGTTTCCCAGTAGTTGCAATAAGGGTCGCCTTTGTCAATTTCTACCCCTTTATAACCTTTGATATGGTACTTGTAATTTTCTCCTTTTGCAAAAGATGGAATGAAGCCTTCCCATATGCCAGAGTTGTCGAGGCGCACGTACAAGGGATGTAATTGCTTTTTCCACCCGTTGAAATTACCCACCACCGATACGGCCGTGGCATTGGGCGCCCACACGGCAAAGTAGAAACCCTCGGTGCCTAGTACATTTACGGAATGGCTGCCCAGCTTGGTATAGGCGGCATACCAAGTACCCTGTTGAAAGTTGCTGATGTCTTCATCTGTTAACAAAGAATAGTTCCATACAGGCTTTTCTGTATCCACAAAATGTTCCTCTTCGTATTTTTTCCCCGCTAATGATATTTTTTTTTCCAGTGGTACAATTTTTGACTGTAATGTGAGTATTTTATTCTTTTTTTGCATCTGGATGTATGATAATATGAATACGCTTTATCAAACCTAGTTTTCAATAAAAACGTAATGGTTAAGAAAACTGCCGTAGCCGTATTAAAAATACTCTATATCTTTAACTATAAATTTAGTTTAGCACATAATACCAAAAAACATTCCATGCGGAAATTAACATTTTTACTTTTCTCTTTGTTCCTTTTCGGTACAATATCTATGGCCCAAACTACCATTGTGAAGGGTAAACTGATGGATACCACCAACAAAAAACCTATAGCCAATGCCGTTGTGGCGTTGTTGACACCCAAAGATTCCATTTTTCATAAGTTTACCCGCTCTGGGGCCGATGGTAGCTTTAGCATCAAAAACGTAACGCCGGGCAAGTACATCTTAATGATTACCCAGCCCGTTTTTGCCGATTACGTGGACGATATTACGGCCACTGAGGCAGAAACGAATGTGGGCACTATTTCGGCAACGCCCAAGAGCAAACTACTGCAAGAAGTAATTGTGAGGGCGGGCGGCTCGATGCGCATCAAAGGGGATACTGTTTCTTATACCGCCGATAGTTTTAAAGTGAGTGCCAATGCCAATGTGGAGGAATTGCTGAAAAAGCTGCCGGGCATTCAGGTGGACAGAAACGGCCAAATTAAGGCCATGGGCGAAGTGGTGGAGAAAGTGTTGGTAGATGGAGAGGAGTTTTTTGGTGATGATCCCGGTATGGCGGTTAAAAACCTACGTGCCGATGCCGTGAAAGAAGTGCAGGTATTTGACAAAAAGAGTGACCAGGCCGAGTTTACCGGCATAGATGATGGCGTAAAGAAGAAAACCATCAATTTGAAGATGAAGGAAAACAAGAAGAAGGGATACTTTGGTAAAATTGAACTGGCCGGTGGTTTGCAAAATGATATAGACGACCGTTACAACAATAACATTTTGCTCAATAGTTTCCGTGGCAAACGCAAATTGGCCGGTTACCTGCTGCAAGGCAATACGGGGCAAGATGGTATCAGTTTTCAAGACCAGCAGAAATTTGGCACCGAAGATGAAAATATGGCGGGTATGGGCATGGACGAAGATGGCAACGTAAGCTTCAACTTTACCCGTGGTAGCGACGAAGATCCTTATGTGGACCCACAGAACGGCTTTTTCGAAAATTTCAATGTTGGCTTGCAGTACACCAATAAGTGGAACGAACGTCAAAACCTAAACTTTTCGCCCAAATTCAACAGGCAGCAATACTCTAATATCCAAAACAATATTTCTCAATTGCAGTTTGGCGACTCTACTTATAACAATACAGCCGTACAAAATACCTTTTCTTACAAACGCAGTTTTAAAAACAACCTGGTGTATGATGTAAAACTCGATTCATTGGGCAACAATAGTTTGAAAATTACAACCAAGGCCAATTTTTATAATAACCGCAGTACGGTCGATAGGATGTCGGAGAACCGCAGTAAGGCTGGCCTGCTCAATAACTCCAGCAATCAGTTAACCGACGCCAGTTCTGATAGGTTTGCATTTACCAACAGTGTATTGTACCGCCATAAGTTTAAAAAAGACCGCCGTACATTATCGTTGAATGTAGACTTGAACCTGATGGATACCAAGGCCAACAGTAGTTTATTGGCCAACAACTTGTTGAACCTGGGTGGTGGCGTAACATTCGCCCAATTAGTTGATCAACAAAAAGAAAACAACAGCATTACCAAAAAGATTAATTCAAAAGCCATCTATACCGAGCCATTGGGCAAGAAATACTCATTGGAGTTAAATTATGAATTTGCCTTTACCAAAGGCGAAAGCATCAATAATACCATGAGCCAAAGCGTTCCGGGCAGTGGTAAATACGATTTGCTGGTTGACTCACTTACCAACAATTTCGACCAAGAGGTTTTTACACACAAAACGGGCTTTAGGATCAGCTATAAACACAAGAAAATCAAGTACGGTTTTGGCACAGGTGCCGGGTTTACCCAGTTCGACCTACAGGATCTTACCAACAGGGTGGATTACAAGCGTGAATTTGTAAACATATTCCCATCGGCCACTTTTAACTATACTTACAAGGCCAACCACGCCATCAACTTTACCTATAATGGCCGCACCATACAGCCATCTATTACACAATTGCAACAGTTGCGCAACAACAACAATACCATCAGTGAGGTAATTGGCAACCCCTTCTTGAAGCAGTCGTTCCGCCACACCTTTAACGCCAATCATAGCACTTATGATTTTGCAAAAGATAAGTGGACTTTTAAAACGGTGAATGTTGACTTTACCAACAATGCCATTACCAACAGTGTGATCATCGACCCAACATCGGGCCGTACCGTTTCTCAACCCATTAATACCAACGGCAATGTAAACCTCACAAGCTGGTTGGGCATAGGTAAAAAACTGCGCAAACTTGCCCTTAACACTAGCGTTAGCTTGGGCACCAATTACAGCAGGTCTATTACCTTTGTAAACAATGTGAAAAACGTGAACAACAATTTTGGCACCATGCTGAGTATCGGTTTGCAAAAAACCAAGGATAAGAAATACGACTTGGCGCTCCGCAATGATTTGGCCTATAACATTAATAAAGCTACGGTATCAACCCGTGATAAAATAACGTTTATTACCAATAGCATTATTTTCGACGGCGGTGTTTACTATAAAAAAGTTTGGCACCTTACCACGGATATCACTTACAACTACCGCCAACAAACGGTGGACTTTAACCAGAATGTGAACAACACCAATTGGAATGCCCGCCTTGACCGCTCATTTAAAAAAGATGAATTTACCGTATTTGCCAGCATGAGGGATATCTTACGGCAGAACATTGGTGTAGACAGGAGCCTGAATGCCAATGGCTTTAGCGAAATACGTAACCAACGCCTGCAGCAATATTGGCTGGTAGGTGTAAGGTGGGATTTTAAAAACAAAACGAAAAAAGCCACAAAATAATTACACGATGAAAAGGAACATATTGACCATAGCTTTGCTACTATCCGTTGGTTTTGGCGTACATGCCCAACAGTTTATCCATAAGGGCTTGATTGAGTACGAAGTAAAGACAAACTTGAAAAAAACCTTTGGTGGTGGCGACAATATTTTTACGCAAATGATGCCGGATATGCCTACTTACAAAACGGCTTATTACCATTTGAGTTTTGCCAACAACAAAAGCATTTACAAACTGGATCGTTTTAGCGAAAAGGATAAAGTACCCGATTTTTTGAAGAAGGAAGATGAAGAGAATGAGTGGTATTGCGACTTTGACAAAGGTGAATTGAAAATGAAGAAAACAGTGATAGGCACCCCTTTCTACACTATCGATTCGTTGCGGAATATCAAATGGCGCTATACCAACGAAAGCCGCCTTATTGCTGGTTTTAATTGCCGCAAAGCAGTTGGTGTTATTTACGACAGTGTATATGTATTTGCCTTTTATACCGATGAAATTACGGTTACCGGTGGCCCTTGCAGCATCACCGGATTGCCCGGCATGATCATGGGTATTACCATTCCCAGGCTTTACACATCGTGGATTGCCACCAAACTCACCTTGAGCGGTGTGGATGAGAATAAAATTGTACCAGAGCCTGCCAAAAAACCCACCACCAGCAAAGAGTTGAAAGACCTGCTGTTGGTAAGGAGCAAGGATTGGGTAATGGGCGATAATTCGGAGACTACCAGAAACTGGATTACGCAGTATATTTGGAGCGCTACGTTGTAAACTATTGACCATGGTCCATGGACGATGGACCATGGACTTAGAGATTCCTGTCCACTGTCCACTGTCAACCGTCAACTACTGGTAACGCTCTGCTCGTGCCGAATAACATTATTGGGATCATATTTAACTTTAACAGCCTGTAATTGCGGATAATTGCTACCGTAGTACAGGCTGTTATAGTTAGCAAAATCCATATCGGGGTAATTGCGGTATTGTGCCGTAATACCATTGCTGTTAAAAATACCTTGTACCTGTTTGAATCGCTCTAGTAAACGACCACCCTGCTTTTCGGTATCCCAATAAGTTTGCAGCTCTGAAAAATAAGGATAGGCCCTATGTGCAAAAGCCGAGCCTGCTTCAAAAGTGGCATTTACAATATTGCCGCCCAAGGTATTTACTTGATAAATCATGCCGGGCGTGGTTAGCACGGTTTGGATAGCCTGCTCAATAAATGGGGCTATTTGCGCAAAATCCTTGTACAGCCCGGCCGAAGCATTTTTAAAATACATTGGTTCCGTACGGCCATAAAATACTTTTAAGGCACTGGCAAGTACAACGGGCTTGGTTTGCGTGGTTTTATCGGAAATGGCCGCCAACTGGGCTACCGCCGTTTTAACAGCATCGGTATGTTTACTGCTGTTGGTAAGCAATATATAGGCGGTTTTGCCATTGAGCACAAAGGCCGAAAAACAGGCAGGGGGCAGTTGTTCGGTAATGGTAAACCATTGCTGTAGCAGGCCTAGGGCCCGTTTACTGTTTAGCTTGTATGATTTAAAACGGAAACTTTGCAAGGTGGCCGGTGCTTTGTGCACTTTGAACACCAGTTCGGTTATTACACCAAAATTGCCATTACCCCCACCCTTGCAAGCCCATAACAGTTGTGGGTCGTTGGCAGAATTGTGTATTTGGCCCTTACCATCCACCATGGTTACTTGCAGCAAGCTATCGCAGGTAAGTCCAAACAAGCGGGCCATTAACCCATACCCGCCGCCCAATACCAGCCCTGCAATGCCTACCCCCGCACAGGAACCACCCGGCAATATCTTGCCCTTGGGCAACAACTCCTTGTACAAATCCGCCAAGGTACAGCCCGGTCCCACCTTTATCGTATAGCTATCTACCCATTCAATGGTTTTCATGGGCGAAAGGTTAATCACCAAGCCGTTGTTGTTAACCGAAAAGCCTTCCATACAATGGCCGCCACTTTTGATGGCCACGGGCCAATTATTCTGTGCAGCATGTTGCACCGCTTCGGCTACCCCATTGGTATTGTTGCAAAGCGCAATAACCGCCGGGTATTTATTGATGCGTTTGTTAAAGCCCTTGCGGAGCGTTTCATAGGGGCCTTCCCCCTTTTTATAATAGGTTACATTGCTATTGGAGGCCAAGGGCAGCGCTGGCAAAGTTTTGGGATGGGCCAATAAATCCAGCGGCTTGGCTAAAAGGGCCAAATTGCTCAGTATGGCGAGTTTTAAGAACTCTTTGCGTGGGTATTGCTGTGGCATGTTGGCTATTTAAAAGCCCAAGACCGAAGTCTTGGGCGTATGTTGTTAAACTAAATGTATGCGGCAGTGATTGCTAGCATTTCCGTTGGCCCTTAATCTTTTTTGGCAAAACGGGTAGCCTGTCCAATCATATTGTTCATTACCTTAATGGTTTCAGTAATGTAGATATCATCACTTAACCTTTTGAGCCATTGCTTGTTTTTAGCGGCCTTGTCTTCATCGATAAATTTATCCGCATCTACTTCTGTATTTTTTACATTCAGGGCGGTGCTTTGCTTGTACACACTGTCGAGCAATTTATAGTAACCCTTCATTTGCTTTTGCTCCTCTTTGTACTTGGTAATGTTAAGTGGAGTAGGTTTCTCGTTGAGTTGACTCAACTGCTGTACCGTACTGCGCAGCATGGTAAACTTATCATTGGTTTGTATTTGCCTGTTGGCTTCGCCGGCAATGGCATCCATGCTGTAATTGCTCACCCAAGGCTTGATTTCAGCTTGCGGAATTTCATCCCAAGCAAGACTGGCTTTATTGTCCTTTTCCCTGATTTTGAATGCTTCCATCCGATCGGGGATGATGATATCGGGTGTAACACCCTTCAATTGGGTAGCACCGCCATTTACCCTATAAAATTTCTGCAGGGTCAATTTTACTGTACCCAAATCTTCCGTATTGGGGTTTTTAAACAAGTTGTTTTCAGGCTCGGGATTGAGGGATATATTGCGCTGTACAGTACCCTTACCAAAGGTAGACGTGCTGCCGATTACAATACCCCGCTTATAATCCTGTATGGCTGCGGCAAAAATTTCTGAAGCCGAAGCACTGGTTTCATCCACCATTACGGTCAATGGGCCATCGTATAAAATATTTTTGTCCTTATCCCTTAATACATTGGGCTTATCATCGCGGCTGCGCACTTGGCATACCGGGCCATCCTCTATAAACAGACCCGCCATTTGCACGGCATCCGATAGCGAACCACCGCCGTTACCACGCAAGTCAATCACGATACCGTCTACTTTTTCAGCTTTCAGTTTCTCCACTTCCTTGGCCACGTCCACTGCACACCTAGCGCCACCGGGACGCTCAAAATCGGCGTAGAACTCGGGCAGGTAGATATAACCAATTTTATGCTCGCCTTGTATAACGGCGCTTTTGGCAAATACCTCGTCCATCTTAATCTCATCCCTTTTGATGGCTACCACTTTGATGGAACCATCAATTTTGCGCATGGTAAACCGTACTTCCGACCCCTTTTCTGAGCCACGTATCAATTTCACCACATCGGCACTGGCATAGCCTGCAATATCAACCGGCTCACCGCTACCTTGGGCAATTTTCAAAATTTCGTCGCCTTCCTTTATCTCCCCACTCTTCCATGCAGGGCCACCCGGCACCAAGGGCCCAATCTTTATTTTACCATCTGTCTCTTCTCTAATCAACGCACCAATACCATAAAAGCGGCCACTCATACCCTCGTTGAAAGAACGTAGGTCGATGGGAGGGAAATAATCCGTATGCGGGTCCATGCTATTGGTAATGGCATTCACAAAAATGCTGAAAATCTCATCCTTGTTCTCCCGCTTCATTTTATTGGTAAAATAGCGTTGGATCTGCTTACTGGTCAGTTCACGGGCTTCCCGCTCAAGGGTAGTATCCGCTTTGTACACAAAATCTTTGGTACCCTTGTTCTTTTCACGGGAGTCCTGCAGCGAAACATATTTGTCCAGCACAATATACTTAATACGTTTGCGCCAATTGTCGGCCCTTTCGGCAGCGGTTTTGGCGTATTGCAATTTATCGCCATCCACTTCCACCGACTCATTTACCGTAAAGTCGATGGGCTTGGCCAGTACAGTTTTGTACACTTCGGCCACTTCTGCTACCCTTTGCTGGTACACATCGTACACGGCAAAGAAGGATTGCAGCTCGCTACCGCGGATTTCATCATCCAAGCGAGTGGCAAACTTCTTAAAGCCATCGATATCACTTTGCAGAAAGATATTTTTGTCGCCATCCAATTCGTCTTGAAACTTGTTGAATGCCGTGCGGGAAAAATCATCGTTGAGTTTCTTAGGGCTGTAATGGCCCTCTTCCAACAAAATGCCCACGTTGCGCAATACCCTCGAGAATTTGGATTTGGGGTTATCTGACCCCCTATAGTTGCCACTGTCCAGCGATTTAAACGCCAAAAACAGACTTGCGGCAGCCAGTACCAATAATACTGGTAATAATTTTTTACCCATAATTAGCTCCTTCATTTTAAGCATGACGTAAAATTAACGTAAAAAAGATAGTTTGTACTGCCTTGTTCGCCAATTTTAACTTAATATTCACACATTTATTGTATAAGCGGCAAAATACCCACTACTAGGTATTGTACCACCCTCTTTTGCTTCCCATCTTTACAACCAAAAACAAATTAACATGAACAAAGGTTTATTGATGGCCCTGGTACTGCTGCTAAGCTGTAGCCTTAGCACCGTAGCCCAAAAAACAACGAAAGGCAAAAAGCGGGCCACTACCCGCAAAGTCACCACAAAGAAACCCGTGCCAAAAGTGCAGGAAATGATTGTAGAAGATGACAATCCCTTGCTGAAAATGGAGAATGATAAGTTTTTGTATATGGGAAAATCGGGCGACCAATTGGTGTACGAAGTAAATGCCGGCGGTAATGTGTACGACTTTATCGTTACCCTGCAACCGCGAACCGATAAATACCGCTATGCTTTTAATTGGGAGATGACGGCCCCTGTAAACCGCAAAGGCCACGTAAACATTACCCAGGAAGCGGCTTACGATAGCAAAAAATACAACAACTATTTCAACGGTGGCGATTTAACCCTTACCGATGCCTGTACGGTGTGGTTATCGGGCCAAAACTTTGCCGATATGCCCGATAAGCAAACTACGATGCAATTGGACAATGGCGCTGCCGAAACCTTTTACCGCAAAGACGAGGCGGAAACAGAATACACGGTGCTGTACAAGGGCAATGAGGTAAAACTGGATATTTTTAAAATAGATAATGACAAAACCGGTTCCGACCACCACCAAATGTGGGTGCAAGGCATCAGTTCCTATCCGCTGATTGTGAAAATGGATTTGGGCTGGACGATACGGTTGAAGGAGATTAGGTAATGGTGAATGACGAATGGCGAGTGACGAATTATGAATTATGAGTTATGAGTTATGAGTTATGAGTGACGAGTGATGAATGATAGCTTGAGTTGGACGGCCCTAGCAGTAGGCTGCAATAAATAATGAATAATTAATAACGAATAATGGTTTAACCGAATGCCTACAACTGCTTTTACATAACAATGCCCATGGTACATCTACGATTTACCATGGGCATTTTAACTTTAGACTTTAGACCTTAAACATTGAACATTCGAACAACCAAACTTTCAACTCTCACCTTTCAACTTTCAACTCCCTCCTACTTCATCCGCTTCAATTGCACGCCATACAAAATGGTAAATAATACCGGTATAGCCAAACTTAAAATGATGGACATGACGCCGCCGCTGAATTGCAAACTGAAACCCATTAAAGCGGTAGAACCTATCAGTGGCATCCACTCGCCTACCACATAGGCATAAAAGCCTTGCTTTTTGAGTTTGCGCATTTGTATAGCACCATATACACAAAGGGCGATACCAACGAGCGAGATCGCCATTAGCGGTATTTGATACTGTGTGTACACTTCAAAGGCTTCTTTGCCACGTAGCATTTGTTCCCTTTCCTTGGCCGACATCTTCTCCAGCACTTCGGGGTTATCGGCCATTTTCATGGCAAATGACATAAACCATTTGGCCAAAAACACTAAGATCAATTGTATGCCGCACCCAATAAAAGTGAGGATGGTCAACACATTGATAGTGCCGTTCTTTTTTTCACCGGTGGCATCTTCAAAAGCTGATAACTCATTCTTGCTTACTTGTTCCATATATTTGTTGCGTTTTGGTAAAATTGATAATGCAAATTAAAACTTCGCCCCCATTATTCAAAACCCAATTTACCAAGGCTTACCTTTGCCCCAAAATAAGCATTTGCAGGCCCCCGTTAAATTTATAGTACAGCAGCAAACCCTTTGGCTGAGCCCAGAGCGGTGCATCTATTGGGAAGAAAGGCAATTGCTCCTGCTGGCCGACCTGCATTTGGGCAAGAGCGGCCATTTCCGCAAAGCGGGCATTGGCGTACCCCAACATGTGTTTAAAGAAGACATGCAGCGCCTGACCGCCCTGCTACAGTTTTTTAAACCGGCGGGGCTGCTGGTGGTGGGCGACTTTTTCCACAGCCACAACAACCTGGAACATACCTATTTTGAAAAATGGCGGCAGGATTTCCCTTCGCTGCCCATACAATTGGTAAAGGGCAACCACGATATTTTGCACCAAGATTTTTATGCAGGCGCTGGCATTACCGTACATGAACCTTCACTGGACCTTGCGCCTTTTTTGTTTGCCCATGATATGGCCGATATGGCAACTACCCCGCCCCCACCCGACCGTTATCTGTTTAGCGGCCATATCCACCCCGGTATTTTAATCAGCGGCGGCGGTAAGCAATCGCTGCGGCTGCCCTGCTTTTATTTTGGCCAACAGTATGCAGTGCTACCTGCCTTTGGCAAGTTTACCGGCACATACTTAATGGAACCCCAAAAAGGCGATACCATATTTGCCATTGCGGGCAAAGGGCTGGTGGAGATACACTAATCTGTTGTAGCAGGTTGTTTTACTTGCGGCTTTTTTGCCCGTCGCTTGTACCATACCCATCCCACCAAGGCCAGCACTATCAATGGCCATACGGTTACCCCTGCCAATACAATACCTTTTATAATATCCCAACCATAGCCCATGGCCTGTTGCATTTTGGCACCAAAGCCTTCGGGGTTGGTAGTAGGTGTGCCCGGTTGTAACAACTGATAATAACTAAGGGCGATGGTGCTGAATGCCGTTGCATGGCCCAGATAGTTTACCCGGCCGGCCGCCCCTTCAATCAGCTCTTGCAGGTCGTTGATTTCTTCCTGTACCCGCAGGGCTTCCTCCATGTTTTTCGATTGCTTTAAAAAGTCGAGGTACTTTTCCCGCAAGTGCTTCTTCGCCTCTATGCGGGCCTTGGTATCCACCATTTCGGCGCTCACATCCTGCGTGGAAACTTGTTTGTCGATGATGGTAACCGGTAATCCACAGAGGGCGGTCACGGCATCATCGAACAAATGCACGGGCACTTTTACAGTAAGGGTATTCGATATTCTATCGGTACCGTTTACCTGCTGCTCCGCCGCCACATAGGCACCATAGTTTTTAAACAGGGCTTTTACCTGCTTGGTAAAATTGTCAAACTCCTTTACCTCCAAGTTGAGTTGCGCTGTTTTGATGATTTTTTTGTCCCAGTCTTCCTGCACGGCCGGAGCACCGGTGCTACCCTTTGCGGCAGGCGGCTTGGACGCTGGTTCCGCAGTAATGGGGATGGATGCAGAGTCGGCTGTGGGTATTTCCGCTTGGGCAGTTGTCTTGCTCAATTGATCGTACTGTGGGGCCTGGTTGGTACAGGCAGCCAATAGCATAAGGGCCACCGCTATGGCGGTGATTGTTTTGTGGTACATATTACGTTGGTATTACTAGTTAAAAAATGGATTGCAAAAGCGGCCGCCCTGCTCGTAATAATACCTGCAACAGATAAAAGGAAACCCGAGGGAATTGTTAAAATAATGTTAAAGTTGGGATGGGTTGAGGGGGAGTTTCGGGTTTAAAGTCTAAGGTTTCAAGTTTAAGGTTTAAGGTATAAAGTTTTTAGTATCTAGTATCAAGTCCCCAGTATCAAGTATCCAGTATCTAGTCCCCAGTATCCAGCATCCAGCCCCCAGCATCCAGCATCCCTAAAACTGTAACAAAGTAGCAATCGTTAACAACAAAGCTGGCGGCAACGCCAATAACAACAAGCCCTTTAAATCTTTTGCCATGTCCGATTTGTTGCGTACCGTATCAGCAAAAACATAAGCCCCCGCAGCTATGGCCACCCAATTGAAAATGGCTTGTAATTTATACCAAGTGGTTTGCTTCAACAGTTGCTCTAAATCCCGCACTTCCACATCGTACAGTTCTTTTTTAAGGAAAATGAATACCAAGACGATCTTAGCAATCTCAACCAACATCATTACAATGGCAAAATACTTGATGCCATAGGTAAAAAAAGGCACCACGGCGCTTTTGTAGGCCGCAGGTTGTGCAAGTGTGGTGATATAAAATACAAACAGTATGATGATGAAGTTGAACAAACCGCCAATAAAAAGCGAAATATAAGCGCTGGTGCGAACGATACTTTTAAAGTCGGGGCCAATACGCGTTAGTACCACCTCAATACGCAAGGCACTGGCGGCAAACCCTACCAGCATGAACAAAAAAAGATACTTGAGCCCAACAGATGATAGCTTGAACATGTGATTAACGCATTTTTGTGGTAAGTGCTTCCAGTATGGCCGCCAATATCAATAATACAAAAGGAAGCCGTAAGCGTAGCAGGGCGGCCCGGGACAATTGTACCTGCAGCGGCTGGCTCTTCATAATATGCTTTACATGGGCAAAGCCCTCTAGCCCAAAAGCGCTGAACAGGGCAAAAGCAAGCAATTCGGCCGGGCCATATACAAACACAACCCATAGCTTACCGGGTATATAACGAAGTGCCACCTGAAAAATAAGGCCAAAGAAAACACCATTCCATATATTAAATACGAGCGTAAGCAGCCCACCCGTAAAGAAACCGCCGAGCGACAAAATGAGGGCCACAATACAATTGTTGACCAAAATAAAAAGAAAAATATTATCAGAATGAAAAAGGGAAACACCAGTTAGGTTAAGGGTTTTATCTGCTGTAGCGGCAGGTTGTGTATGGCCAATAGAATCATAAAGGGCAAAAGTGATGGCAAAGCCCAACAGCCAAAAAACCAATGACAGTATAATGTGATGCACCCGGAATCCTAGAAAGTACGCCTGTTGTTTTTGCATTGAAGCATTCATTGATACCTAAAATATTCCTGCAACAACAGGATTACATATCGTGTTTGTAGTGTGCGCATACAAAAAGCGACTGCTATTAACAGGGCCCTGCTAGCTAACAGCCGCTTTTTGATGAAAACTTTGATTGCATCAAACCCTTACAGGGCACCTACTGCAGCACCGGCAATAACACCGCCGGGGCCAAGTACTACACCAGCAGTAGCACCACCTTGGATAGCGGTTAAAACACCGGCACCGGCAAGCGCACCGCCTGCTACGGCACCAGCACCACCTGTAGCAACAGTAGTACCTGTGTCAGCACCCATCCACCAGGCATAGCCTACAAAAACATTGGCAGTACTGGTTTGTTTGATTTTAAGCACTGCGCCAAAGAGAAGGAGGGCGCATGCGAGCGTGATTGTTTTTTTCATCGTGAGTCATTTTAATGTTTAAAAAATAAGTAGAGCCATGGTTGATTAACGCGTATTCTCAACCGGAATCAAATATAATATTCTCATTTTAAAAAAAGAAAGTTTTGGCGATATTATTTTTTCGTTTAATATTTTGTCGCTTGCCCGTGGCATGGTATTAAACAGGAAAGAGACATAGTCTACATGGCTTGTGGGGTAAACGAACCATGGCGGAGTTTAAAGTTTCGGGTTTAAAGTTTCGAGTCTAAGGTTTAAAGTTTAAAGTCTAAAGTATCAAGCCCTCAGTATCCAGTATCTAGCATCTAGTATCCAGCATCTAGTATCTAGTATCCAGTATCAAGTACTACGCACTTCGCACCAACTTTCACCTTTCAACTATCCACTATCCATTATCAATTATTCAGTTTCGTACCGCCAAAACAGGGTTTCGTTCCGCCAAAAAGGGGTTTGGTTCTTTTTAACAAAACTTTAACTATCGCAAAAGCGTACCCAATTAAAAGCCGCTTTAATTTAGGGGTATTATTTAATTTTTAAAATTTACAAACATGAAAACTTTCATGCTCTATGCACCGGAAGCGGCCGAAATGGTTGCGGGTGCCGAACCCCTTGTTAACGACAGTACCAACCGCACACCGTTGATACCCCGTACAGATTATGGCATTGGCCTGTTGGCAGAAAGGGCAGCACAAAATTGGGCCACCGTGCCCGAATTAGCACTGCGGTACACCACGCAGCCCGAGTTTGCCACAAAGTCGCAATTGTTTTTAAGCAAGTTGGACAAGCGCAAGAAAAAGGGTGGCGAACGCAGCCCCATTACAGCAGATTTGGAACGGGCAGATGCCGATGCTGAAAGGGGCATCCGCAAAGTAAAAACCTATTTATTGGCCAAGTATGAAGAAAATGCCAAGGATTATTATCCGCTGTTTGGCATTGAACATCATGGGCGTAATTGGCGATTGCCGCATAGCCGCAGCAAACGCAGGGAAGTATTTAAACAAATTATTGAATCGATAGAGAAGCAAGGCTTTAGTGATAAAGAATATGGTAAGGAATTTTGGGCAGAACTGGCCGCCCGCTATGAAGCATTGCTGAAGAGCGCCACAGGTACCGATGGTAAAATAAGTGTAGAAGTAAGCGGCAAAAACGAACTGAAAGAATGGTTGGTCATGGTACTCAACTCCCTGGCCAAGATTATTGAAGGCAACTACCCCACCACTTTTAAAGGTGAACTGCGGGACTGGGGATTTCAAAAGAACCAGTACTAAGTAATTTTCTCATACTTGAATACTCCGGCCCTCCCCAAATCATTCGGGAGGGCCTTTTCTATGCCCTTACCAGTACCCTGCCTCTTTTTCATGCCAAATTGGCAACTTTTGCCACAACAAAATCGGTGTTTTTTGCGCAGTGGGGTGTGTGGACGTCACTACTGCCCATATTGCATTGCGCAGTGGGGTGGATGGACGTCACTACTGCCCATGTTACATTGCGCAGTGGGGTGTATGGACGTCACTATTGCCCATGTTACATTGCACAGTAGGGTGTGTGGACGTCATTACTGCCCATGTTGCATTGCGCAGTGGGGTGTGTGGACGTCATTACTGCCCATGTTGCATTGCGCAGTGGGATGTGTGGACGTCTCTACTGCCCCCGCCTGAATGACCAGTCGGGCAGGCATGTTGGCCCTCGCAATGGGTACCAGTGCAGTCCTGCTGCCCCCGCCTGACGCTACCGACCGCCTGATTAAAGCCGCAGAAGTAGTGGATATTAAAGTAGTAGATCATTTTATCATAACCGAAACCCAATATTTCAGTTTTAACGAGGCTGGGTTGATAAAGCAATTGCGGAATAGCAGTGCCTATAAAGTGTTGAGCGAAGATGAAGTGGAATTGTTAAAGTTGCAGATGCAGGCGGAGGGCATTGCCAAGGGGAAGGACATTAGTAAGGCGGAGCGGAAAAAGGAGATTGCTAAGGCGATGCTGGCAGAGGACTTTGCTGTTGAACAGGTGAAGCGATTGACGAGGTTAAGAAGGGGTGTTTTAACGGTGGTATACCGAAGTGAGTTTGGGTAGGTTTGTAATAGTTAAACCGTTTGTAAGCATTTACAAACGACTACAAACATTTAAAAATGGACATTGGCACAAAAGGTTTTTGTGGCGACAATTTTTATACATGTTTGATAATCAATTAAAGACTCATGTATTTTATACTAAGGTTTTATAAACTTACGGCAATACAAACGTTAGCAGCAATTTTATATAGCTTTTTAAATAGGTTCATGCATTCGAGTTTGAGCTTACTTGAATTTTCTCTGTTGACATATCATAAAATTTTCATTAACAAGGTTTATTAATTATTAAATCTTTTCCAATTAATACTATTTTTTAGATTTATTTATCATATTGCTAATATCAATTTTATCCCTTTTATAGTTGTAATATGTTTCTATGTTTTCTCATTTAAATATTTTTATTTCATCATTAAATTTTAATTTATGGCAATTTTTTCAACCACCATCAGCGGTACACACACAAATACCGTACAGACTTCCGCAATCTTTAATACAAGGATTATTGAAGCAACCGGAAAAATAATAATAGTTGAAGCAACAATCCTGCAGGAAGGTACACAGGTCGGACACAGTGATTTTGAATTAGACCTTCGTTCCCTAACACATGATGTCAATGTTAATGGACAAGCAATTACATTAACGGGCAAATTAGAATTTCTGCAACGTGAAGGAGTTGTAACTTTTTCCGGGAGTTTGGTATTTCCTGGACAAGTTCAAGTTACCATGAGCCCAATAATAATTGCGGCATTTTAATTTTTTTTCGTGGTAATAAAATATCGAGCTTTCTAATAACTGCTACCAACATTGGGTTTGCTGCAAGGCTGGCTGGACATTGGAGCAATGATCATTTTATCGGTGTTTTGCCTTATCTAGGCTGGACATACATTGTTGGGCTTTTGTTTGTTAGTTTGCACTTTTATATCTTTAATCAGCAACGGTTCCAAGCAGGAAGATCTATGAATTCCACACTTACTGTTCGTTTTGCATAATGCCAAACGAACAGCAAGGCACTTTGGACTAAATAATTTTAGTAAATAGTTATATTATGGCAATAACCACAACAAGACCTGAAGGGTTACGCAAACTGGACGAGGTATATAAAAGACTATTAGAATGCGAGTCCATACCTAAACTTCCCAACGGATTTCCTAGATACCTTTTTAGAGGAGAAAGAGATGGCTATCCAGATACTCTTACTTCAATGGACAGACTTTATCATGTTGCAGAAATAGATGAAGGAATTTATAATGAACTTGACGATCTTACCGCATTCGTAATGCACCAGCCTTTTCCAAAAAAAGAATTAAAAGGACGTGAAGCAGGGGCATATGCTCAACATTATGGACTGCCTACACAAATCTTTGACTTTACTGCCAGCGCCAAAGTAGCAATTGCTTTTTCAGCAAACAGAGTATTTCATTCACAAAAAGCAGCGGGTGGCAATATTGCTATATTAGACGTGGCCAAAGCATTAGAAGCAGGATGTTTAATTGAAGATTTAAGAAATCATAAATTTGCAAAGCGAGCAAAGATGCAGGAGGCTTTTGGAATGATTTATAATGGCTTTAGGCCAGACGATTTTTATAGCTTAAAAGATTTAGAAATTATTGAAGAAATTGGATTAATATGGGTTCCATTTGCACACCTCGAAAACGACGAGTACTTTCTCCATTCTATTGGTGCCGACACAGATATTCTTTCTGTAGATGATGATTCTTTCGCAAACCTTGCTCAAGAGTTTGTTGACGAATATGTAAAACACAAAGGGAAATTCAGTGAAAAAGCTGCCAAAATTCTTTCAGAGGAAGTTCCCAATATAGGTCGTTCAAAAGCTGAAAATTTTGAACTTTGGAAATAATTGTATTCCCCTTTCTCCTAATTCTTCTTCGCAGCGGTCTTTGCTAAGTGCTGCGCTGCTGTCCCCTGTTCTCCTAAGCCTTCTTTGCCACGGTCTTTGCTAAGGTCCCGCTAACATTGGGTTTGCAGCGAGGCTGGCTGGACTTTGCGTGTTGCCCACAGACTTGAAATGGAAAAATATAATTGGCGCAGGTTTTTTGGGTGGCATTGGTTTTACAATGTCCATCTTCATTGCACTTCTTGCTTTTGATGATGATGTAATCATAAATAATTCCAAAATTGCAATTATTATCGCTTCTCTTATTGCTGGTACAATTGGTTTTCTGTGGCTCAAACTGACACTTAAAACGGGAGTTGAAATTGACGAACCGCTTTAGTTGCTAAATAACACCAGACTGTAATCCGTGTGCTTTGCACGCTCAAGTTGAATAATGTGAATACTATAATTTTCTCAATTAATTGTGTAACATCTCCGGAATTAATACACCGAACTTTGCACGGGAATGTTTAGTTCCCTTAAATCAAGAAAATGCAAAATAAGTTGGAAATACTTGCTGTAGAAAAAAATAATCCGTGTGTTTCTATTTCACTAAATACACACCGCACACATCCTGATAATATCCCTGATGCGATAGAACTTAAAAAGCTATTAAAAGAAGCAGAGGAAAGAGTAATTGCTGAATTTGGCAAACGTCCGGTAAAAGAGCTACTTGAAAAAATCGATACTGTAGCCGATGAAATAGATATCAACTATAATTTAGACAGTTTGCATATTTTCCTTTCCAATACAACGAAAGAAATCATAAAATCGCCCTGGCCAATACAGGAGAATGCTGTTCATATATCAGATAGGTTTTCAATAAAAACATTAATTAAGCTATTAAACAGGACTGAAAATTATTTGATATTATTACTATCACAGTCAGGTGTTAAGATGCTTCATGCAATTAATGACGGAATTGTGGAAGAAGTTAAAAACGATGATTTCCCCTTTAGTAAGAACCTGCATTATTTAACACATCATGATAAACTTAGTGATGGCAAGCAAGTTGATAATATGGTTCGGGAATTTCTAAATGCTGTTGACAAGGCAGTAGTAAAAGTGAATAATGACACTAAAATGAATTGCGTTGTAATTTGCACTGAAGACAATTATAATCGCCTGATGCAGGTTGCAGACAAACCTTCCATTTATTATGGAAATGCTCATATCAATTATAATGATGTTGCCGATAAAACCATAGCTGCCGAAGCGTGGAAAATTGTAAATGCTTTACAAAAAAAGAGCCGCACAGATGCTATTATAGAAATGAACGAAGCGGTAGGAGAAGGTAATGTAATTACAGACTTATCTGATATTTATAGGGCAGTAAAAGAAGGTAGGGGTGATTTATTAATTACTCATAATGATTTTAAACAGCCGGTTAAAATGACTGGCGAGTTTTCATTTGATTTAGTAGATGATGTTACACAAACAGACGTAATAGATGACATATCAAGTGAAATTGCATGGGAAGTAATTTCTAAAAAAGGACGGGCAATATTTACCAATCAAGAAGAAATTAAAACTTTAGGTGACATTGTACTGAAAGTTCGTTACTAATAGAAAAGCATAATAAAGATTTAGCAAGATAGGTTACTAAACAAATTGAACACCTGCTCAGATTATCACCCATGGCAGACAAGAACGCCACTAGGTGACATTTGGCTTGCTGCTATGCTGGCTGACGAATAACCCACCACGTTCTCCTAAGCCTTCTTTGCTACGGTCTTTGCTAAGTGTTGCGCTGCTGTCCGGTGTTTGCAACGCCGGGCGCTTCCCTACGTTCTTTGCCACGGGGGTTTACTATACATCGTTTTGCCGCCGTTCCTTAATAGGCTCCTATCTCCCACTGCCGCAGGACGCTGTCTTGTGCCTGCCTACGGGACAGGCAGGTATAGGCGTTCCTAGGTAGCAACAACTTGACACATAAACACCTCACCACGGGGAAACTATTTCCCATGCACGATCTATTTGAAAAATTAGTGCTGTATGAGTGGCCACCAATACATGGCATACTTTTTATCCAGTATGTATTGTATAAGTGTGGGAATCATGTAACGCTTATTAAAGTTTTTGTAAGTGTTTTAGTAATCAAACTATCAACTTTACAAAAAGTACAAATTCTTATACCAATTACACATATGAATTAGTTCAACTGTTTGTGGTATAATGCCGACCCACTTTGGGTTAGCTCAGAAATGATTGGACTATTTAATAAGTGGCGTCGGTATTACTTGATTGCCAAGGTCTTAAACATCCCCATTATTGCTGAAGCACATGTAGAAAGCGGATAACTAAAAAGAAAATAAAGTGAAAACAAAGCAAATAGTACTTGCCAGCAGGCCAAAAGGGATTCCTGTGCTGGAAAATTTTACTATTAAAGATTTTGAGTTGGCAGCAATTAAAGACAATGAAGTACTGCTGGAAGCCATGTATTTTTCTGTAGATCCCTACATGCGTGGCAGAATGAATGATGCAAAATCATACGCTCCTCCTTTTGAAGTGGGAAAGCCAATTACTGGCGGTACAGTAGCTAAAGTAATAAAAAGTAAGGCAACCAATTTTAAAGAAAATGATATTATTACAGGCACTCTTCCCTGGCAGCAACATTGTATTGCAACAGCAACCGACTTGCTAAAAATAGATACAAACATAGCACCGGCAAGTTATTATTTGGGCATATTAGGCATGCCCGGCCTCACTGCTTATTTTGGTTTACTGCATATTGGCAAACCAATTGCAGGTGAAACAGTGGTGGTCTCTGGTGCTGCAGGTGCGGTTGGTCTAGTTGTTGGTCAAATAGCTAAAATGCAGGGTTGTCGTGTAGTGGGGATAGCTGGCACCGATGAAAAAGTGAAATTATTAAAAGAAGCGTTTGGCTTTGATGAGGTTATAAATTATAAAACCTGTACAGATTTAAAGAAAGCGATTACAGATGCTTGTCCAAAAGCAGTTGATATATATTACGATAATGTAGGAGGTGAAACTTCAGATGCTGTTATTGGCAATATAAATTTTAATGCAAGAATTGTATTATGCGGTCAAATTGCTTTATACAACAGTACCGAAATACCAACGGGGCCTCGTCTCCAACCCATGTTATTAACCAGAAGTGTATTAATGCAAGGTTTTATTATCGGCAATTACCAAAGTCAATTTGGTGAAGGAAGCAAGCAGTTAGCCACCTGGGTAAAAGAAGGTAAATTAAAATACAAAGAAACGATTGTAAAAGGCTTTGATAAATTACCTGCTGCATTGCTGGGGTTATTCGAAGGTGATAATATTGGGAAAATGATAGTTGAAGCATAACTTTTAAAATAAATAAAAATGAAAATATTAATGGTCCTTACTTCGCACAGCGAATTGGGAAATACAGGAAAAAAGACAGGTTTTTGGATAGAAGAATTTGCGGCACCGTATTATGTATTTCAAGAGGCGGGTGCTGCCATTACCATTGCTTCTCCTAAAGGTGGACAGCCACCCATAGACCCATCAAGCGATACTGCCGAGAATCAAACACCAGCTGTTATTCGGTTTAAAGCAGATACAATTTTACAAAAGATGCTATCCGAAACACAATTGCTATCCACTATTTCATCTGATGATTATGATGCGGTATTTTATCCTGGTGGGCACGGGCCTTTATGGGATTTAACCAACGATACCGATTCAATAACTTTAATTGAGGACTTTTGGCGTAGCAAAAAACCTGTAGTGGCCGTTTGTCATGCACCGGCTGTTTTATTGCATGTAAAAGACGGTACCGAAAACTTATTGGTAAAGGGTAAAAATGTAACAGGCTTTACCAACAGTGAAGAAGCAGCCGTAAAACTTACGGAGGTAGTTCCCTTTTTACTAGAAGATGAACTAAAAAATAAGGGTGGAATTTACTCAAAAAAAGATGATTGGGCTTCTTATGTTGTAAAAGACGGCATGCTTATTACGGGACAAAATCCTGCATCTTCTGAAGCAGCAGCAAATGAGTTACTAAAGATGCTGAAATAGTATTTATTAGACACAAGCGCATTAGCGCTTAATTCGACAATGAAAACCAAATCAGCATTCAACAAAGCAATACTTGAAACCAAACGTAAGATTCAAGGGAATTATCCCGAACTATCAAAGTTTGTGGATGAAATGACTATTACCATTCCTGACAAAGAAACACCTGAAATAAACGCAAGCCCCCGTTCTCTTGGGCCTTCTTTGCTACGGTCTTTGCTAAGTGCTGCGATGCTGTCCGGTGTCTGCAACGCCGGACGCTTCGCTAAGTTATTTGCCGTGGGGTGTTTACAACCCATCTTTTACCGCCGTTCCTTGACAGGCCCCTATCCAGCCCCGGTTCCTATCCCCATAAAACCTGACTGCAATGGTTCGTAAGCGCTAACCACTTCCAAATATAATTTTCCAGTTTATTGCTTAACTTTATCTTATACCAATTACACATATGAATTAGTCTAACTGTTTGTGGTATAATGTCGGAGGTTTCACTCCGACCAAGAGCAAAGCCTCTTGGCCGACCCACTTTGGGTTAGCTCAGAAATGATTGGACTATTTAATAAGTGGCGTCGGTATTACAATGTTTTATGGCCAATTGGCAGCGGTAAGTAGATGGTTTGGTCTATTAACATTACCAATCCTGGGCAGATTGACTGCGGCCCCTCAATAGTTAGGAAATAAGTGAAAATAAAAAACATAAAATAGCAATAAAAATGGACAAAGCAACTTTAACAATGATTGAAAACCTGCAAAAGAATACAGGTAAAACATTGGAGCAATGGACTACTATTGTTACCAAACATAACATTGCTAAACACGGAGAAATAATAAAGTACTTAAAGGAGCAACACGGATTAACACATGGTTTTGCCAACTTCATTGCGCACAAATCCAAAGGTTCCGACGCCGGTTCTGCAGAAAATCTAGACGATTTGATAATCAAACAATATCAGGGCAAAGAGTACTTCAAGCCGATTTACGACAAACTCATAAAAGAAATAGCCAAGTTTGGTAAAGATGTTGAAATAGCGCCCAAGAACACGTATGTAAGTGTAAGGAGAAAAAAGCAATTTGCCATATTAAACCCCGCAACAAAAACACGCTTTGAAGTGGGAATCAATCTAAAGGGGCAAGAGCCGAAAGGAAAATTGGAAGCAGAGAAAGCGAATGCCATGTGTTCGCATAAAATTAATATAACTACCCTAAATGAGGTTGATAAAGAAGTGATAGAGTGGATAAAAAAAGCCTACGACAATGCGGGATAAAAAAGTCCTACTCCCACTGGCGACGGTTTAGCAAAGCCTACCCTGTCTGCCGACAAAGGCAGGTTGCGCTTCGCTAAACTTGCGCCAGACGATTTTGCTATTTAATACCTATCTTCATCACAACAAATTCATTAATAACAGGTCAACCGAGAAAAGGACTTGACTGGAAAATTAGCAATCGTAACAACAAATGACAACCCCCATCATCACTACCACACCCGACTGCGAAATCGTTAGTACCAGGGTTTTCAACAGCCATCAAGCGCTGGTTTACAGAGCCTGGTCGGATCCCAACCATCTACAAAACTGGTGGGGCCCTGCGGGCTTTACCAATACCTTCCACACATTCGACTTTCGGGTGGGCGGGATATGGCGCTTTACCATGCACGGGCCCGACAAAGGCAACTATGAAAATGAATGCGAGTTTATCCAAATAGAAGCACCTTACATCATTGCATGGAAACGGCACTCAAAGCCGCTTTTTAATATCGTGGCTACTTTTGAAGCAATCACTGAGCATAAAACAAAGCTGGTTTTTAAAATGCTGTTTGCCACGGCGGCGGAGTGTGCCAAACTTAGGCCCTATGTAGTGGACAAAAACGAAGAAAACTTTGACCGCTTGGAAACTGAATTGGCCAATATGGCTTTGTTGTAGAACTAGTTCCCCGTAATGAGCAGTGGTGAGCATAGTTATACCCTTCTCTTTTTAATGAGTAAGCGCTTTTTACCTATCACAAAAACGCCTCTACCCATCCCTTTCTCACTTATTAATAATAGCAAGTAGCGCATCAGATCCTGAATTATGCAAATCCTATGTGAAATTGTGTAACATCCTCCTAAGCTAATGGCCTCATATTTGTATTTCTACAATTGTTAGAAAATTAAATCATAATCAAAAAAAGTAATCAAATGAGTTTATACAAATCAAAAAAGGCCTATGTAGCCATCTTAGTAGCGGTTATCATGGGTGCCTCCGCTTGCGATAACAACAAAGCCGAGGATCCCAAAGAAGTGGCGGAAGAAAAGAACGAGCAGAAATTTGACAATAAGGCCAATGAAAAAGATGCGGAATTTTTGGTCGCTGCCGCTGAAATAAACCGTGAAGAAATCAGCTTAGGTCAATTGGCCCAACAAAAAGGTACCATGAGCCATGTAAAAGAATTGGGTAAAATGATGGAAGTGGAACACAGCAAATCATTAACCGATGTAACGGCATTGGCAAAAACAAAAAACATTTCATTGCCTACCGCACTAACGGAGGACGGACAGGATGCTTATAAAAAGCTCAACGAAAAAACAGGAAATAATTTCGATAAAGATTATAGCGATATGATGGTAAAAGGCCATAAAGATGCTGTTGCTTTATTTGAAAAAGCAGCAACTGAATGCACAGATGCTGATATTAGGGCATGGGCAAGCGCTACAG
Source organism: Chitinophaga pinensis (assembly GCA_943373145.1). Classification (GTDB taxonomy): domain Bacteria; phylum Bacteroidota; class Bacteroidia; order Chitinophagales; family Chitinophagaceae; genus Ferruginibacter; species Ferruginibacter pinensis_H. The sequence continues at coordinate 217,031 of CALSBI010000003.1, read as the reverse complement.
TGCCCACGTTACAAGCACACCTTAATAAATCGATCGAATGCCAAGCCGAATGCGCAAAAATGAAATAATACCATATAAGATCCAACATAAGCAATGCGGAAGGGCCTAGTGGATGCTACCCCATCGGTAACTGGTGAGGCAAACATAAGTTTCAAAAAACGAAAGCGCTTTGACCACCTGTAGTTGAAACTGGGCGGAACAATGTAAAGACAGTTATTATAGCTACGTCATCAAAGGAGGCACTGAGCTATGAGCAGGGAAGGAATGCCCGTAGCATAGCCTCAAATAAAATGCAACTTATCATTGTTCAAATAATTTTATAATCACTAAATAGACAATCAAAATGCAAAACGAAAAGACAATTGAGGTGTTGAACAAACTGATTACCATCAATAACGATAGAATTGAAGGGTACGAAACCGCATCAAAAGAAACGGAAGAATCCGATTTAAAAACCTTGTTTGCACAGTTCATTTCAACCAGTGAAAAATGCAATAAGGAATTAAGATCAGAAGTAATCAACTTAGGCGGTACGCCTGCTGAAGGCACAAGGGTAACAGGTAAGTTCTTTCGTGTGTGGATGGATGTAAAGGCGGCACTTACAGGCAAAGATCGCAAGTTCATTATCAACTCATGTGAGTATGGCGAAGATGTAGCAAAAGGAACCTACGAAAAGGTGTTGGAAGATGATGCCGAACATTTGAATGCCGAACTATTAGACATGATTAAAGAACAACATGAGCTACTGCTTGCCGACCACGATGTAATGAAATCGATGAAGGAAGCGGTTGAATAAGCATTTTAACAACTTGGCATAGATGGAATAATTACGAAATTCCATTTATGCCAAGCTTAAAACAAAAGCATGTGAAAAAGAAAAAAGCAAGTGCTGCTGAAAAAAAAGTGGCCAAAGTGATGCATGAGTTTAAAGCGGGCGAGTTGCATTCAGGGAAAACCGATACAATCGTTACCAACCCTAAACAAGCCATTGCCATTGCATTGCACGAAGCAGAAACACTTAAAAAACCTAAAAAATAACCGTATGTGGAAGGAAGAAAACAATCAATTGAAACAAAGCTTCGAGTTTAAAGACTTTGCCAAGGCATTTAGTTTTATGACCGAAGTGGCCTTTGTGGCTGAAAAAATGGACCACCATCCCAATTGGAGTAACGTGTACAACAAAGTTGATATCAGTCTTTTTACACACGATGCCAACAATAGCGTTACGGAAAAGGACAGACAACTTTCCAAAGCCATTGATAAAATTTTTAAAAAAGCATAAACATGCGGCATATTCCCATTATTTCATCTAGCGTAAGGGAAGGGCGTAAAAGCCATTATGTTTCCCTCTACTTTCAACATTACCTTACCGACAATCAATTGGCTACTACAGAGATGATTGATTTAAAGTACTACGGATTTCCTATTTTTGAAAACACCCTTAAAACCTTGTCCGACCCATCTGAAGGCGTACTTTGCTTTGCCAAAAAAATCAAATCATCAGACGGTATTATCATCGTTACGCCGGAGTACAATGGCGGTTACCCCGCAAGTTTAAAAAATGCAATTGACTTGCTGTATGATGAATGGAAACACAAACCTGTTGGCATTGCCACTGTTTCATCAGGGCCCTTTGGAGGTAGCCAAGCCTTGGTATCGCTACAATTTACCCTATGGAAAATGAAAGCATGGACCATCCCTGCGATGTTTTCCGTTCCTTATGTAGATAAAGCTTACGATGCCACAGGAACAGCATTGGACAGAGCTACTTCCGACACACTCGCCGCTGCTTTTATAAAGGAACTGCTGTGGTGTATTGAGGCAGGCAAAGCACCCCAACACTCGGGAAGCTTATAACAATCTCGCATTCATTTAATCAACAATAAAATTATGCCCATTCAAACTACCAATCCGGCTACCAACCAAGTGGTGAAAACATTTGAAGAAATGACCGAAGCTGTAGTAGACCAATCCATTGCAAAAGCAGTAGCAACATTTGACGCTTGGAAAAAGACAGACTATGCAGAAAGGGCCGAACTCTTGCACAAAGTGGCCGGCTTATTAAGAACAAGAAAGAAAGTCCTTGCCCAACTGATTACACTTGAAATGGGCAAATTGGTATCGCAAGCCGAAGGCGAGATTAAACTAAGCGCAGAAATCTTTGATTATTATGCCAACAATGGAGCCGCATTTTTATCCGACAAGGTATTACACCCAGTTCACGGACAGGCATTGATACGGCATAGCCCGATAGGTGTATTGCTAGGCGTGCAGCCCTGGAATTTTCCATTTTATCAGGTGGCACGTTTTGTTGCACCCAATATCATGGTGGGCAATACCATACTCATCAAACATGCGTCCATTGTGCCGCAATGCGCCATGGCTATGGAAGAAATTTTTCTAGCGGTGGGTGCCCCGGCCGGATTGTACACCAATTTATTGATTTCGGGCAAGGCCGCATCAATGCTAGTGGCTGATGCAAGGATAAAGGGGGTATCGCTTACCGGTAGTGAAGCCGCCGGTGCAAGCATTGCCGCCCAAGCAGGTAAAAACTTGAAAAAATCGGTTTTGGAATTGGGCGGAAGCGATGCCTTTATTGTATTGGAAGATGCCGATATTGACAAAACGGTGGATTGGGCCGTTGTAGGCAGAATCAACAACAATGGCGAATGCTGTATTGCTTCCAAACGGTTTATAGCGGTTGAGAGTATCGCAGATGACTTCTTTGAAAAATTAAAAAGCAAGTTGGCCAACTTGGTGGTGGGCGACCCGATGGATGCCAACACCCAATTGGGCCCTTTAAGCAGTGAGGAAGCAGCGGTTAAGATAGCCGACCAAGTACAAAGGGCCGTTGATGGAGGTGCAAAAATAGTATTGGGCGGTAAAAGAGTGGATCAACCCGGTGCCTATATGGAAGCAACCGTGCTCACCAACATGTTGCCCGACAATCCAGTGTACAATGAAGAGTTCTTTGGCCCCGTGGCTGTTTTTTTTACAGTTAAAAATGAACAAGCAGCCATTGATTTGGCCAATGATTCGCCTTTTGGTTTGGGTGGCTCGGTATTTACACAAGATATAGAAAGAGGCAAACGGGTAGCCGACCAAATTGATACGGGCATGGTTTTTATCAATCACCCCACATGGACACAGGCCGACTTGCCCTTCGGTGGCACCAAAGGCTCGGGTTATGGAAGGGAACTTGCTGAGTTAGGCATCACTGAATTTGTAAACAAAAAACTTATCCGGGTGAGTGAATTAAGCGACCCTTTCTAAATGATCATACTTTGCATGGCTTATATTGCAAGCTGGAGAACGTTCACTTTCAACTTTCAACTTTCAACTTTCACCTCTCAACTCTCCACTATCAACTATCAATTATCCATTATCCATTATTTAACTTCAAAAACCAAAACCCCACTATCCAAATGATCCACGGGTTGTAGGTGTAGGTTGCGTAGCCATTGCATACGCCCCTGGTTCCACCAATCGTAGTAGGCTTCTACACTTACGAGTATCCGGCCTTTTACGGGCGCTGCGGGTTCCCATTGTACATCGGGGTGTTGTTGCAGGTACTCCCCTACCAATATCCCCGCTTCTTGAAAATAAATATTGGAGTCGGTAAAAATGGCATGGGCATCCTTCTTATCCCACACCAGTTCGTTGGTATAAGGCAAAAAATGTGGGAACCAACGGGCCACACTGATCAACTGCCAAGCCAACAAAGCACCCACGACAATACCTTTTAACTTTGTATCTACAAAAGCTACCACACTGCTGCCGAATACAAACAGCAGGGGTGCGATGAGCAAGGTGCTGCGGATACCCAAGTACATATGGTTGAATAGGCAGAACATCATCATCAGAAACAAGGCGGGCAGCAATAGGTAAACAATCCCTTCCCGGATATGCTGCATTCGCCGCTTGCGCAACGCTATCCACAAAGCCCCTACAAAAAAGCACCAAAAAACCAGCGGCATTTTGTACAGCCAACAAAGCGGATAATAATACCAAAGTTTTTGCCCATCTGTTTTTTTGCCCAAGAAATAATTGCTGCCGTAAGAAGATTTGCCATCAATACCCGGCCCTGTTTCCACATTAAAGCTGATATAGTCCAACCCTTGCAAATAAGGCTGCGGCAATGGCAGGGGCAAGGAAGCGGCCCAGCCCAAGCGCTGCTGCAAGCCTTTGTATTGTGCCGATACAAAAACATAATCTTTGATAGGCTTGCCCGTATGCTGAAACAAAAAACCTGTGTTGATGATGAACAAAGAAACAGCCCCGATTAACAAACCTTCCTTTGTCAAGCGCCACCATTTTCGCTGCCAGCTTATCGCCAGCGGCCAAAGCCTTATGAGCAACCAGCCCAGCACCAAGGGGTAGAGCAGTAACAAACTAGGTTTGGCAATTTGCCCCAGTCCCAGCCAACAGGCCACATATAGCAACTGCCGCCAAGTACCTGCTTTGCCATAGCGCCAAGCATGGTAACAGGTGGCCGTGGCCATTAAAAAACTGAACACATCGGTGCTTACCAACTGCGAATGCGCCATGATATTGGGGCAACTCGCATACAACAGCAAAGCAAGAATGCCCGCCAGTTTGCCATACAATTGCGTGGCCCACACCAGCACATACAGGGCCAACAACAACGCACTAATGACCGAGAAAAGCCGTCCCCAATAAATATCTTGCCCTACTTGTTGTGGATTTTTTTTGAGCGATGGTTGAAACACTTGTTGTACCGCACGGGGCAGGGCCTGCAGGGCATTGATGGGCATTTGACTATTATATATCGGGATGCCCTGTGCATTGGTTTCTTTTTGCGGCTGCCCTTTTAATACATTGATGCCGTAAGCAAAATACGCTAGTTCATCGCCGGTGATGCTGAGGCGGGTGGTGCAGTAAGCATTGATGATGGCATACAATATTATAATGCCTGCAGCTAGTGGTCGGTAATATTGGGTTGACCAGGCTTTCATTAGCGGATCACTTGTTGATATACCTGAACAAATTGTTGCGCCACTGTCGCATAGCCAAACTGTGCCACTGCCGATGCGGCAATGGCCGCCCGATCATATTGTGTATAGGTTGCCATCATGTGTTGGATGGCCGCTGCCAATGCCGCTTCATCTTGGGAAGGTACCAACAGACCATTGCTTGCATTCACCACTTCGGGTATGCCCCCCACTCCGCTGCTGATAACAGGCAGTCCGCAGCAAAGGGCTTCCAGCACCACGCAGGGCAGGTTTTCAAAACGGCTGAAGAGCAGCAGCGCCGATGCTTGCTCCATCAGTTGGGCCACTTCGGCATAGGGAACGGCGGGTTTGAAAAATACCGTACTGTTGAGCAAACCTAATTCATCGGCCATGGCCATCAAGCGTTCATCTTGGTTGCCTACCAGCCATAGCTCAAATCGGGCACCTTTGCTCACCGCCAATTGGCAGGCCCGCAACATGCCCTCGGGGTTCTTTTGGTAGTTGAGATAAGAAGGATGGATGAACCGAAAGGTGGGCGTTGACTTCTCTTTGTAAAAAAACAAATCCGTATCCACCACATTGGGTACTACCGTAAATGGCTTGGCCACAAAATGGGTATTGACCGTTTGCCCCAAATGGGCGGATACGGGCAAAAATCGATCGGCCTGGTGCAATATCTTTTTGTTCAGCCTGCGGAATAGTAGATTTTGTTGGTAGATGGAAGGTTGGCTTTGCGGATAGTAGCCCGTCCAATGCTCCGTTACCACAAAAGGGATTTGGTATTGCTTTTTCAACCACAGCGCCAGCAGTCCGGCTTTCATGGCCACTTGTACATGCACCAGCGAGGGCTGCCCTTTGCTTTGGACAATTTGCTGATAATATTTTTTTTGTAAGCGCAGGTACTTTTTTACCGAAAGCAATTTTTCTATCCATCCGCCCCAGCGGCCCTTGCCGTAGTATATGCGATAAACGGTGAGGTTACCCTCGGTGGTAATTTCACATTCCTTGGCACCGTAGGGCAGGTTGGCATCTTTGGTAACAAACAATACGGTTACCGGTACCACTTGGGCCACAGCTTTGGCCTGCCGCTCGGTAAAATCGCCGTCGGTGGCATGGGTCCTGCCGGGGTACCAACTTGTTAACCACAATATTGTCATGCGTTATGTTGCCAAAATTAAAACCGAATAACCGCCCCAGAGCTTTACACTGGCATTTTTGTTAAGGGCATAAGATCCGTTGCGCAGCATTTTTTTTACCGTTGCCTTTATTCCCTTGGGCGGGTCAATATCAATGCGGGGCTTGGTATACTGCCAATCCTGCACCGTATAGCCACAATCGGCCAATGCCCACCACACCATTTCTTTGGTAAAATAATGGATATGCCCCACCGATTGGCGCTGCTGCAACAGTACATGCGGCTTCAGCAAGGTACGGCAGCTCATATCCAGCGGTATGTGAAACACAAATTGCTTGGCCCGGCTTTTCAACTGCTGTAAAAAATGATAATAATCCGGCACATGCTCGGCCACGTCTATCATCAACAGCAAATCCACCGTTTCATATTCCTGCGCTGTAAAATCTTCGTTGTAAAAATGGAGTTTGTCGTTTTGCAAGGGCCTTGCCAGTTCAATGGCCTGTGGCGATATATCGTAGCCGCTGTACTGTGCGCCGCCAAAATGCTGCTGTAGGTTTTGCAGCACCCCACCGGCACCGCAGCCCACTTCGGCCACCGTATCAAAAGCAGTGGCATTTTTTTTCAGTATGTCCGCAATCATGCCCGCCTTCCAAGCTGAGTCTTCCGCCGACCAGCAAGGGTTGCGTTGCAAGTAACCACCATCCGTATATAATTGCTCAAAACTCATGTTGCTTTGTTTTGTACCGCCTGCCTTACCATTTGCCAATCCGATTGCTGTAAAATAAAACAATCCCGCAGGCGGATACCATATTCTTTTTTAAACTGCCACAAGATATAACCTTCGTACACAAGATAACCCAAACTGCTGGCCAATGCCGCACCGCTGATGTTCCAAAGGGGTATCAATAGGCAATCGGCCACTATAATCACCACCAATGCCAACAGTGAGCCGATGATATTGTGCCGCACTTTGTTTTTGCCGGCATAATAAGCCGTGTAAGGATACAGGGTGGCGATGGCCAAAATGCCCGGCACCAACAGCAAAAAGGGTCCGTACATTTGGCTAAAGCCCTCCCCAAATATCCAAGGGAACAGCCAATACCCAATCACGGCCAAAACCGCACAAATCAATACCGCTCCGGTAAATATAAAGCGTGACAGCCGTTGTACCGTTTGGCTCATGGCCGCTTTTTCCCCGGCGGCTGTTACCGAAAAAACAGTGGTGGCCACAATGCCCGGCACGATAAAAAACACCTGTGCCAGTTTGGATACTTGTATATAGTTGCCCAGCAATGCCTTATCATCGCAAAAATAATTGACCAGCCAATAATCCACCCGATAAACCATAAAAAAGAGGAGGTTGGCCGCAAATGCCAGTAAGGAGTAGCGCACCAATTGACGCAGTAAGGGCATCTTGGGCCATTGCAGCGGTCGGCCTTGGGCATACCATATTATATAGGCCAGCGCCAAAACCAGCCCTTGCGCAAAAAAAGCCAGCAGGTACCAGCGCATAAAGGGATCCACCGTTGCCGCACCGCCCGACTGCCAAGGGAGCAGGGCTATCAAAGTAATATTGCTCAGCACTGCTACCAAATTGGGCAGTATAAAATGTTGCAAGGCATTAAAAAGGGCGGTAAAATACACCAGCAGCAGGTAGCCCGATAGGTACAGCAGGGCCCATAACCCGTATTGCGGCAGCGGCAACCGCACCGATGGCCCGCCCAACCAAGGGAGCAGCACCCATAGCACCAAGGTTGCCAAGGCCGTCCACCCTACCGCCACCATAGCGGCCCCCATGGGCGGTAACTGTTTTTTAGCCGTAAAATAGCCCAGCCCCGACTCGGCACTAAACCCGGCCACCAATAGTACCAGGGCATAAAAATTCAGGACAAAAAATATTTGCCCCGATGCGGCTGCACCAAAACACCTGGCCATGCCCGCATTGAGCAAAAAGAATGACAGGAGGTTGATGCCCCGCCAAAATACGCTTTGATATAGTAGTTTTTTGAAAGCCAATGACTGTTCGATTGTTCAGTTGTTCAATGTTTGGTTGTTCGATGTTGAAGGTTTAAGGTCGAAAGTTTGAAGTTGAAAGTCTAAAGTTTAAGGTTCAAGGTTTAAGGTTGCTCAAATACCCAATACCTAATACCCAATACCCCAATTCCCAATTCCCAATTCCCAATTCCCAATTCCCAATTCCCAATTCCCAATTCCCAATTCCCAATTCCCAATTCTCCCTACCTTTACCAACATTCCACAAATAAAAGCATAAAATTCTATTATCTGTCATGGCACTGCTGCGCAAAATCAATACTAGGGCAAAAACGGAAAGCAATACCGGCTTTGGCATCAACACGGCAGATTATGGAGGCCGCTTCATCAACAAAAATGGCCGGGCCAATATCGAAAAGAGGGGGCTTCCTTTTTTGGAGCGTACCAGTTGGTTCCATACCATGTTGGCCATGCCCCGTTGGAAGTTTTTGGGCCTTATCTTTTTGTTTTACGGTATCATCAACTTATTATTTGCCACTATATATTACCTCATTGGGGTAGAGCATTTGGGTGGTATGGTTACCAATTCCCCTTTGGAGCAGTTTGGCGAAGCTTATTTTTTCAGTGCGCAAACCTTTACCACCGTGGGTTATGGCCGCATCAACCCCATTGGTTTTATGGCCAGTACCGTGGCCGCATTGGAAGCCCTGCTGGGCCTGCTCAGCTTTGCATTGGTAACTGGTTTGCTGTATGGCCGCTTTAGCAAACCTAAGGCCTTCTTGCGTTTCAGCGAAAATGCCATCATTGCACCTTATAAAAATGGCCTTGCCCTGATGCTGCGCTTGGCCCCTTTTAAAAATGCCAACCTCACCGATGCCGAAGCCAAGCTCACCTTGGGCATGGCCGTGGAAGAGAACGGCAAAATGTCCAACCGCTTCTTTCCCATGGATCTGGAATTGTCCCATATAAATGCCCTTACCCTCAGTTGGACAGTTGTACACCCCATTACCGAAAGCAGCCCCTTGTACAAACTCACCCCCGCCGATTATGCCACATTGCGGGGCGAAGTGTTGGTTTTTGTAAAAGCGTTCGACGATATGTTCAGCAATACGGTGGTAACCCGTACCTCGTATACTTTTGGCGAAATCATTGTGGGCGCCAAATTCATCCCGATGTACCACAGCAGTCCGGAGGGCAGCCATACCGTACTGGATTTTAGCAAGCTGGGCGCTTACAATACCGTTGAAATCAGTACGTTGTTTGCCACGGTAGAGTCGATGGCGGTAAATGAGTAGTGAATAATGCCGTGCCTCTGGCTCGGTGGCGCTCTGCGCCAAATAATGAATAATGCCATACCGTTGTCCACCACTGTTGGCGGGATTTACAAATCGGTGGCAATCTGCGCCAAATAATTAATAATGAATAGTTAATAATCAAATTAAGGTAGGTACAAAAAAAAGTCCCGATAGAAATCGGGACGATTGTTATTAGAACCTAATTTTTTAACCAGGCTCTGTAACCCCCAAAGAAAACGAGTTGCTAACTGGATTGCGGCGTAGCTGTGTTGGGTACTAGCTGCCGTTTTATTTACCCAGTTGAATAATATGGCTCAATTGCTCCTTACCATCGGTGCCAACATGGCGCAGGCGGTAGTAAGTAGGCAACCCCTTCAAATCTTTTAGTTTATCCGCTGCCTGATATTTGTCCCCTGTTTGGCGGGGATCGGGACCAAGTACAAGGGCAATGGCTGCAAATTGTACCCCGTCGCTGCTCCGCTGGATTTCCCAGTAATTGGTTGACGAAGCCCCGTCAGTAGCCCAGTCAATAACGATTTTAGCTTCTTTTGCATATGCGGTAAAATTGGTAATATTAATTGTCTTGTTGTTGTTTTGTGCTGTTGCTGTAAGGTTCAGGGCCGTAAGCAGGGCAACCAAATAAAAAAACTTTGTCATGATCATTGCTTTGAATGCTGATAAAAATGTTAATTTTTATTTCCCCAAGGGGGTTGGCAATGAATAAAGGATTTTACAGTTGGTTTTTGCTAAGATGCTGAACTATATTGGTAAGTGGAAGCTGCTAGTTTTACCGAGCAGCCTCCGTATTACACTTTTTGCTTGCTGATAACTTATGGATTGTTTAAGTAGACTCGATTATTTCAGTTTCACAGTAACCACATCGCTGTAGGTGATATTACCGGCTTTATCGGTTTGCTTTAAGCGGTAATAAGCCTCCATTTTGCTTTGTTGCATGGCTTGCTTGTCTTTAAAACCGCAAACGGGAACAGCAAATTCAGCATTTTCTGGCGCCATGATATAGCAAATGGTTTTAAAATCAACCATATCAAAGCTCCTTTCCAGTTCTATATCCATATTAGCGGTAGCCTGTGTATTGGCTTGCCAACTGATGGTAACAGTACTGTTGTTTACTGCAATGGCCTGTAATTTTTGAGTTGTTGTAGCGGTAGCAGCATTGATAGCGTTAGTAGGGGCATTTTGTGCTGTACTAGCAAAATATGTAAGGGAGAAGACGGTAAGTAGAATAATTAATTTGCTGGGGGCAATTACAATCTGTTTCATTTTTTTCTTGTGATTTTGAGTTTACAAAATTGACAAACGGTAAGTTTTGCCAAAACTGTTGTGGTTACTCAAGTGAAATTGGAAATTAGGATTTGAAATAAAGGATGACCGAGGTAATAATGTATCATCAATTATTTCATTGCAAACATAGGAACTGTTTTGAATATAGCAAATACACGCATCCGTAAATTTACTGTAATTATGGTGTTTATGCGGGTTTGATGTAGCTATGAACAATATCCTATCCTAAAAAAACCATTCCATTGAAAAATATCTAATGAACACTCACTTTTTTTCGTCAAAAAATATTTGCCCAAATGTTGCAAAACAGGGCATTTTTGGCCAATCAGCGGGTTTTTCCGCTCATTCATCGGTAAATACGGTTCGTCTGCCGAGCTTGAAGTCGACGAAAATGAGGTTTCGGGGGATGGGTTTTGTTCATTTTTGGGGGGGTGGGGGCTGGATGCTGGGGACTGGATGCTAGATATATACAGGCGCGGCTGGTAACTTGAAACTGTAGATACGAAACTTATTCCTTTGCAATGGCTCGTGCCTAGGCAATGGCCAATGCTGTTAACTTAAGCTGTTCCACATATCCGCCGAGGCGAAGAGATTCTGTATACTATTATATATAAAGGCCAAGCTGGAAACTTGAAACTTTAAACTCGAAACTTAGCCCTTCGCAATGGTCCGATACCAAGCCAAGCGCATGACCCGCTGTTGACATCTGGTTATGCAATTTTAGGGCAGATACCCACACCATATATAAGTGCAACATATATATATGATACAGTATCCGGTAGCTTGAATCGGGTGGATGGATAAGTTGGATGACCGAATGCATATAATATATCATATATGTACCACTCCAAAATAGCCCCTTCCACACCACGCCCACTTGCCTAAGCCACCTCTTTACATTACACATTCTTCTATATGTAGGAGCGGGCAGGCTCGCCCCACTCCCTACCTCGGTCGCCGCTCGGTTGTGCAAATGCGATCTGCAACCCGCAAAGTTCAATTTTAAAAATACAAATATTAAGAATAAAGGCGAGCAGCTTGATGCTGCCATGCGGTTCAAAGTCAAATTGTAAAAATTTCAATTATTCGAAATATTGCTTACCTAATCACCCATTTTTCATCAAGGCGCCATATGTTCAAGAAACCAGCCTGCCACCAGGGAGGAAAACGCCCTGGGCAAAAAACTCCACCGAGCCATCCAAAAAGAGCAACACCCAACACATTATCTAAATTAATATCTGACTTAAATGGCAAGTGGCCTAAACTTTTCTGCTTACCCACAGGCTTTACAGGCTGGGCTGCTCAACAATAATTAACTGACATTTTTGCTTGTATTTGAAAAATAATTGCTTACTTTTATTGCGCCAATACAAACCGCTCTTTAACATTACTGGGAGGATAATCGTTGCGCCAACGAAACAGGCCACTGAATCAACCGATTTAGGGTCTAGAGCTCATGAACAAATTAAATTTATTTATCTACATGCCAATAAATGAGTTTAATTAGCATATAAAAATTATAATTAATTAATTATCAACTAATTAAAATAATAATAGAACTAATTCCTTTACTCCTCCGAATATCCGACTCAACAATGAAATTACCTAAATAATATCCCCATATTTACAGTTTAAAAATAATAATTGCCATTCATAAGTAATTAATAATCATTAATAAATAATAATTTACCAATACTATTATTTATAGCCATTAAATTTCGCTTCATTCCAAAGCCTCTTAAGGCCAGATACTAATAAAGTTAGCTGCCTTTTTCGCCCCTCCAACAGGCCCCTTCTTCAAATACGCCGATCCCAACTGTACAAAATGGCCTCAATACTCCCCTGCCCGGCAACCAATCGCCTCAGCCTATCGCTCTTCCTATCGACTGCCATAATTACCGAACCACTCGTTTGCAGATTAGGCATAGCTGAACCAATAGACATATATGTATAATAAATATGTAGCAATATTTAATCTTTAGCTTGCCTTTTACATACACCATACCTAGTTTCCCGTAGGAGCGGCTGGCCCTTGCCCGCCAAGCTAAACCCCGCCCTTCCCCTCAGTTAGGAATCTGGACAGCGGCCAAAGGACAGCTCATCGGTACCCAGCCGTCCAATCAATTTTCCAAAAAAAAGAAAATAGACTTCCCTACCGAGGGTGAGCTTTTCACCGGCCCCTTTATCCTTTTCCATAAAAAAGGAAATACCGAACGCTGGAACGGACAGCCGACCGAACTAAAAAGGATATTGCTCCGCACGGTTTGTCGACAAAAAAACAGGTACACATTAAAAATAAACCGTATCTTAGTAATGCTACTGGATGCGTTTAACCTAACTGCTAATACATAAATTAACTGGCATGAACCGACTATTATCCCACTTCACTGTATGGTGCTTTTCTGTTCTGTTGCTCCTCCCTTGGTGTCCAACGGCCAATGCCCAATGCACCACCGCCAATGCCGCCGCCTGCCAATGCCCTACCCCCGGCGCTACCAACTGTTTATTGCTCCCCGATATTTTAGCGGGCAAAAAAACGCTGAACGCCGCCAATGGATGGACGGAATACAACCAAACCATTTCGGGGGTAAGCAAGGGATTGCTGCGGATTGATGTTTCCACCCCCAATGTGGGTTGGGGGCCGCTGGAAGTATCGCCTACCAACGACTATGTTTGCGGCGGCGATACCCTGTACAATTTTACCCCGCCGGGCAATTTCCTCTGCCCCGATGGCAGCTTCCCCAAGCGGTTGATCAAACAGAAACTCTATCAAAAAAACGGTAATACCTTCGATTTTGTACTGCGGGATGCGGGCTGGATGCAATACCATCCCTCCCATGGCCATATCCATATTGATGGTTGGGGCCAATATACCATCCGCCTCCAAGACGCCTCTGTGGTGGATACCCTGCAATGGCCCATCGTTAATTCGGGCGTAAAAGTGAGCTTTTGCCTCATCGACCTTACCACCTGCTCCGGCAGCCTAGGCGACTGTGTTAGCCCCACGGGTGCCGTGCTGAACAATGCCAGTTTCCCCAATTATGGGCTGGGCGGCGGCTATAGTTGCGGCAATACCAAACAGGGTATCAGCGTGGGCAAAGTGGATATTTACAGCCAATCTCTCGACGAAAGCTTTGTGCGCATTCCATACGAGGCCTGCAATGGCAACTATTATGTAATGGTACAGGTGGACCCCGATAACCACTTTTTGGAGATGAACGAAAACAACAATTGGTTGGCGGCCCCCATTCCGCTGGTGAAGCAAAGGCCTAGCGGAACAGGCCCTTATGCCTATATATTCAGTCCCAAAGGTAATGCCCTCTGCCCCGGCGAAAGCCTTACGCTGGAAGCCAGTGGCGCCAGCAAATATGTATGGAGCAATGGCGCCACCACCCAAAAGAACATCATTACGGTGCCCGGCAAGTATTGGGTAAGGGCCACCACACCCTGCGGAACGGCCACCAGCGATACCTTGATTGTGAGCGATGCGGCTGCCAATGGCATTCCGGCACAGATAAAAGGCGATACCATTTGCACCGGCGACAAGGCCAAGCTGTTTGCCAGCGGTAATGCCCATTGGTTTGATGCCCCTACCAACGGCAACCTGGTGTACATCGGCAATAATTTTGAAACGGGTACCCTGACGAGCAACACTACTTTCTATGTGGCCGATCAGCCCTCATTGCTGAACGGAAGCCTCGGCCCTGCCAGCACCAACTTTAGCGGGGCGGGCAATTTTACCACTGCCAAAACGGAATACCTCATTTTCAACGCTTTTTTGCCCTTTAAACTGAAGAAAGTAACGGTAAACGCCTCCACGGCCGGCAACCGATTGTTTGAGTTGCGCACCATTTATGGCGATGTGATTGCCAAAAAACAGGTTAATTTGGTAGCTGGTGAGCAAGAAGTGGATTTGGACTTTTTTGTGCCCGCTGGGTTGAACCTGCAACTGGGCCTCGGTGCCGCCAGCCCCTTGGCAGCCCTGTACAGCAGTACTACTACCACTGCCAATATCGGCTATCCATACAAAATGAACAGCGTGGCCAATATTGTAGGCTCTTCGTTGGGCGATAAGCTGTTTCCCTTTTGCTACAACTGGAAGATGGAGGGCACCCCGCAGGCCTGCAATGCCAGCATCACCCGTACGGCTGTAAAGGCGGTGGTGCTGCCCAAGCCACAGGTATCCCTCAGCGGTTTGGCGGCCAACTACCCCCACAGTGGCGGCCCCAGCTTGCTGACGGTTACCCCACCGGGCGGCCAATTGAGCGGTCCCGGTATTGTGGGCAACCAATTTTACCCCAAACTGGCAGGCGTGGGCAGTCATGTTATTCAATACAATTATAATGCGGGCAAGTGTAGCAGCTCGATCACCCAATTTACCACGGTAGATTTTAACACACCCCTACTCACACAGGGCTTTTCGATAGAGTTGTTCAACAATCCCAGCGGTCGGCCACTGTTGTACGTGGTATCGCCGCTCAGTTCACCTATACAGGTAAGGCTGCTGAGCAATACGGGGCAATTGTTGCAGACTTATAATTATACGGCCACCAGCGGCAGCAATTGGTTTACCCTCAACACAGCATACCTGCCCAAGGGTTTGTACCTGCTGCAGGTGCTGCACACGCAAAGCGGCAATAGCAGGACGATGAAGTTGTTGAATTGATGGGTCTTCGGTTTTTCATCTAAGGGCCTGGATGTATTTCAAATTTTCGCTTTCAATACAACCGAGTTATTTGGGTTCTCAACCTTCGCTTCGGTACGGCCTCATAAAAAAGCCGTTAAGAAAATTGAAGCTGAGGGCGCAAAAGAAAAACAGTTGTTACTTAAGCTTGGCGGTGCTATTGGCCCGTAAGTCCTACTGAAGCTAGGTTTTGTACCACAGATTGAACTTGTTTTTCTTTAGCCCGAGGGTTCAATTTTTAGGCTTTTTTATGCAGCCTTGATTTTTTGCTCCACTTTTGTATCAAGACAAAAGTGGAAAAAGCCGCCGCAAAAGGTAACTTCAAATTGGGACAAGAGCGAAATTTGAAGTACATCCAAGGGCTCCCCCCTAACCTTTTATAACCAATATTACTTATATTTGTAAGGTATCATTCATAGCAGACACAGCATTCGTAACACAATTCACCCCCGGCTGCCATAGCAATGAAAAAATGGCTTGTACCATATTCCCTATTCATATATTGGTGCTTATCCGCCCTAGGCCTCAGTGCCCAACCCGGCAATAATTGGTATTTTGGCAAAAAGGCGGCCATCAGTTTTGCCACATCGCCCCCTACCAACTTGTTCAATAGTCAAATGTACACGCTAGAGGGTTGCTCCAGTATTTCCGATGCGGCCGGTCAATTGCTTTTTTATACCAATGGTGAATTGGTGTACAACCGCAATCACCAGGTGATGGCCAATGGCAGCGGTCTTTTGGGCCACCGCTCTTCCAGTAGTGCCGCTTTGATTGTGAAAAAACCGGGCAACGACCCCTTGTACTATATTTTTACCTCCGATGCGGCTGAGAACGAATATTCCAATGGGTATCGCTATTCAGTCGTGGATATGAACCTCAACGGCGGCTTGGGCGATGTGGTTACCAAAAATGTGTTGCTGTATGCCAAGTGTTCCGAAAAGTTAGCGGCTGTGCGGCATGGCAATGGCGTGGATATATGGATCATCACCCGGGATTATGTGGGCAATGCCTATCGGGTGTATTTGTTGGGTTGCAATGGCGTGTCGGACAATGCAGTCGTTTCCAATGTCGGACTGTCCACCGATCAGCCCACCAGCCTTCGGGTAGGCGCCCTCAAAGCATCCCCCAACGGCACCCTATTGGCCAATATCCCCTACTACACAGGTTGGGAGCTGTTCCAGTTCAACAATACCACCGGCAGCATTTCCAACCCCATCCATTTTAATATTGCATTAAGGGGCTGCTTTTTTGGCCTGCAGTTTTCCCCCGATTCTAAGCTACTGTACCTCAGCAACGAATGCGGCTTCAACAACGAAAGCTTTTTGTACCAATACAAAACCGATGTGTATGATTCGCTTACCATTGCCAGCTCCCGCTATTTGGTAGATAGTTCGCAATTGCAAAAAGGCGATATGCAGATGGGCCCCGATGGCAAGATATATGTACCCAACCAAGACGATCCTTCCCTTAATGTGATCAACAACCCCAACCAATATGGGCCCGGCTGTAATTTTGCTTACAAGGCCATCAACCTAGGCCCCAACCATTTGGCGGCCCGCTGCTTGCCCAACTATTTACTAGATGATATCATCAATCCCAATATTGACTTTTCATTTGCCTCGGCCGATTGCCGCACCGTAACGTTTAGCGGCACCACGGCCCTGCCGCCCAATATAAGCTGGCATTGGGATTTTGGTGATGGCAATACGGATACGGGACAGGTAGCCACACATACCTACCTCAATTCGGGCAACTTTGCCGTAACCCTGCATGCGGAAAACAATACCATTTGCGGGGCCGTCGCCACCATTGTAAAATACATAATCTTGGTGCAAGACAGCCCCGTGGCCAAATTCGGCCTCCGCAATGTATGCGGTAGCAGAAGCGTGCAGTTTCTCGATTCCTCTGCTATCCCCTTGCCCGGCAGCATCACTGCTTGGCAATGGAAATTTGGCGATGGCGATAGTGCCAACGCACAAAACCCACAACATGTTTACGCCAATGCCGGAACCTATCGGGTACAATTAAAAGTTACCTCGGGCGGTCTTTGCCCTAAAACAGATACGGTATCCCAATGGATCAATATCTTTTCTTTGCCTGTTACGCCGCAATGGTTGGCCCGCGACAGTTTTATCTGCGGCTCCAAGCCCCTTTTGTTGATAGCTGGTACGGGTTATGCGAGCTATGCTTGGCAAAATGGCAGCACCGATAGCGCCATTATGGTTACCCTGCCCGGCGACTATATTGTTTCGGCCATTGATTTTTGTGGCAATACCATAACGGATACCATTACGGTGCAATTAAAGCAGCCGCCCACCATTGCCTTGGGCAACGATACCACCATTTGCAGTGGCAAACCTTTGTTGCTGAATGCGGGCAATGCCTTTGTACAGTATCAGTGGAATACGGGCAATACGGCGGCGCTGCAATTGGCCAACCAAGCGGGTATGTATAGCATTTCGGCCACCGATCAGTACGGCTGTATGGCCAAAGACACCCTACAAGTGCTGCAAGTGCTGCCCTCGCCCCTTGTGTCGCTGAACAAAACGGCGGTGCGCTGTGTGGGCCAAAACGATGTATTGCAGGCCGGTGGTGGCTACGCCAGTTATTTGTGGCAAAACGGCAGTACCGATAGCCTCATCACCATTACGAATACTGGATTGTATACCGTAACGGTGGGCAACAATACGATTTGCTTTACTACCGATAGCGTACGCATATTGACCTTGGCAAAGCCGCCGAGCAATTTTTTACCTGCGGATAGCAGCCTTTGCGATACGGAAACCCTTACGCTGGGCACTGCCATCCCTATTAACGCTTACACTTGGAGCAATGGAGCGAATACACCTACCATCAACATTCAAGCGCCGACCACGGTTTGGCTGCAGGTGACGGATAAGAACAATTGCGTGGGCAGGGATACAGTAACGGTGTTGTCCATCAAATGTACCCCTCAGTTATATGTGCCTGTGGCCTTTACGCCCAATGGCGATGGCCTCAACGATCATTTACGACCGGTTGCACGGGGCCTATTCAAAAGCTATGTATTTACCATTTTTAACCGCTATGGGCAGCGCTTGTTCCAAAGCACCGAACCCAATAAGGGCTGGGATGGCCTGTATGGCGGTCAGCCACAAAACAGGGGCGCTTATATCTGGCAATGTACCTATCAGGGAAAAGAGGGGCCGGTTAAAACGGAAAAGGGGAGTTTTTTGCTGTTGCGGTAAGGGAAGGCCCGTGGAGTTAACCGTAAAACTCATTCAACCTCATTGGCATCCGAAACTTCCCCCGGCAATTCATAGCGCAATCCCCTAATCCTAAAGAATTGTTCTAGCATTTTCCATGTTTGCTCGCTTAGCTCGTCTGATAGGCGAATATCTTTAGAGGTAACAAAATGTTGGCAAGTGAAGCAAATGTCAAGAAAGGCGCATTTACCCATTTTATAAATGACTATGCCGTGATGGGGCATAAAGCACCGATTGTTCTTTATTTCTCTATCGGTATTGGGCGTGACCAATATCCTTGCAATGGTATCCATTTCGCTTGCATTGAGCCGGTACCGTTCTTTTATTATTTTTTGGTTCAGTTTGTTTTGAACTACCAGCCTTGGGGAACCGATAAGCTCATAAGTGGTTAAATGGCTTAAGAGGATGACCGAATCGGCCTGGGTGATTTTTTGGTACAGTTTGTTTTTGGGGACTTGAGCCAATACATTTGCCATTACACCAATACACAATAGGAATATGATAGCGGGTTTTGCCATTGCTTTGTTGTGTTAAAAAGGCAAAAGTAGGGAATGTGGTTGAATTGAGTGAGAGGATTGATGCCCCTTCCCGGCAGTGTCTTTGCCCGCTTACACTTACCTAGCAAAAGACGCTACCCCAAGCAAGACACCGCAGTGGGTGGGTTTTGCAGTTAGATGACAGTTAAAGCCTGCCCTGCGCCATGCTGGCTGGTCAGGCGGGAGTGTCCCGCTTAGCTGGCTTATAATAACCGTAAAACCGATCTAGCGGAGACACTGCTTGAAAAATGAGAACATTGCCCCGCTAACTTTTTTGTATTATTAATTCTACAGAATTTTCTTCTAGCGAATTACTATCATCAAAATGTAAATGATGTCCTACTGGGATTTCATTCTGTGCTAAATTCAGCAAGTGATTGGCTAACGAAACTAAACCCGCTCTATTTGCAATAATCATTATAATACCATTTTCAATTTTAGTTTCTATTTCAAAACCATCTTCCCATTTATAAGTAATCCCTGTATCTAAAGAATACTTAGGTACATCTACCTTGATTTCCATTTGAATTTTGTTCTATTATTTAAATATGCAGTTTTTTTTAACTATCATTTTCCTCGTCTTGCTCCTTCCCTACGGTGTCTTACCTTATACGCTCTCTGCCAAAAAATATTACCATGGCAAGACACTGCTGGAAAGACCCGCTTTTGCCCAATAGCCTACTGCCGTTCACTTATTTAAGTTCTATTGCTTTTAACATTTTAACAAACTCCTCCGGAGCAGACCACTGTGGATTATGATCGGCCTCTAACTGTAATACAGGCCAACCTTTTTTATTGGCCCTATCTGCTTGCAAAGCAAAATCATCTTTCTTAGGGTCAAGTCCTTTGTTTACTGTAAGTATATAGGTCGTAGCAATATTCAGCCTATCCGGGTTTTTTAGTGAAATACTATCTGTGAAGCTTTTCATAGGATGTGGCACATCCTTAGGCGGTGTTTTCCCTTTTGGCACCCATGGCGGAATGATATATCCATTTACCAATTCAAAGCTTGCAAAATCACTTTTGGTAATTGTCCGAACACTTTCATTGTCTTCCGGCACAAATGCATCAACATAAACTAATTTAGCAATTCTATCAGGAATGGCGTCTGCAACACCTGTAATTACCATACCACCGTAACTATGCCCAATCAAGATAACATTCTGAAGGTCTTCATAAAGTATGGTGTTTACCACATCTTTAATATGTGTATCCAATCCTACCTCTTTGGTTGCCAAATGCACACGTTCGCCTTGTCCGGTAAGCGTAGGCCTATAGACGATATTGCCTGTTGCCGTAAGTAGGGAATCCACCTTTTTAAAAGCCCAACCACCACCCCATGCGCCATGAACAATTACATATACAGGCTTAGCGGTTGTTTGTGAAAATAGTGGATGAAATATAGTGATACTTATTAAAAAGGCTAAAACGGTTCTGCTATACTTCATAACTCCAATTTTTTAGTTTTGATTGATGCTGCAAAGGGATGCAGCACTCATAAATATATGATATTGGGTATTACCTATCAAAAAAATTTATCCGTGGTTATCAATCAAGCAGTTCCTTGCTTGCGGTAGGCAGGGCGGATTAAGAAACGATGTCAGTAGTCCGAATGAAGTCTCTAGTGTCACTCGGAAAATAAAAAAGTCTTCCACCCCATATACCCGGATGGTAATGCTTTGTGCCTCTCATTCTTATTATCATTTGACGGAGTTTATGATCCGCATCTCGTATTACACACTTATTATTTTCAATCTGATTAATTAAAAACGTATCGAACGGGATGATTTGAGCTGAATCAAATACGCTCTGACTAAAATAAATAGTGTCTTGACCTTTAATGTCCGCCTTTATCTTCTTAAGTGCAGCTTCATAAGTGCTTTTTCTATATGGGTTGTAGCCCTTAATCCTATTTACAATTACGTCCTTGAAGGCTGAATATTCTACAAAAAAAATAATCGATCGATATTCATAAGCTACAGTTTTTCTGAATTGTTTTGGCGTCAAATAAAAAGTGTCGATTGTGTAGGTATCGAACATTGTTGTATCCTGACCGAATGACGTCGGGCAGATGAAAAACACTATCGCTAGAAACAATATCACTTTTCGCTTTTTCATTTGCATTTTTTTAGAAATTCAACTTCCCTGCGGTAGGCAGGGTGGATTTTGCAGTTAGATGTCGGTTAGAGCCTGCCCGACTGGTCATTCAGGCGGGCCTATCCTACGCAGTGTCCCGCTTAGTTAGCCTGTAATAGCTGTAAAGCGGTTGTGGCGGAGATATTGCTCGGAAGAAAGCTATTCAGGCGGGCCTGCCCGACTGTTTTATCGAAAACTAACGACTGTTTCATTGACTACTTTTACTTCTTTTGTGATAAAGACAACATCGGATTTGTGTGATATGATCCAACCACTGGTTACTGTAAATGTGGCTTCTGCTTTTTCGCTCAAAAAAATATCTGAAGTGGTAAGGGTACCCATGTTTTTATACTTCTTTTTTATTTGCGCTAGTACGAGTTCTTTATCATAATCCGTATCCGTTTGAATCGTTAAAATATTGTTGCTTTTTTTTGAACTGATGGTTAGGGTGGCAGGCATTTCAACGCCGCCAAATCCTCCCAATCCATTCACATCATGTACCATTGCCTTTTGGGATATGGTGGCGTTATAGGGAAATTCATAGGAGTATGGCTGCATGAGGTAATTGAATTGATTGATCATCGTTTCCAAAATCTTAGGTTCTGCCAATTTGAAATAGGCATTCACTTTTTGCTTTGCACTGTCAATCTGCATGCTTGATTTCTGCAACTTTTCACCCAATTCCGCTATCATGCTAGCGGTAATTTGTTCAACCGTTTTCAAAAATTCCTCGCTGTTTTTCACTTTAACCGCCAGACCGGTTTTTTTATCAACGAGGAGTTGGTATTGAAATGACTGGGTTTCTTTTTCTATCTTTTTTATGATATTGGTCAAGGAGGTGACGACCGAATCGACCTTTGGACCAGTAGATTTCGTTTCAATATCAAGGGCATTGGGTTCGCTTGCGTATAATAAGGTATAATATTTAACAGTGTCAATCACCTTTATACGGTAATTGCCTATTGCTTCCGTATTATTAATAAGACTGTCTTTTATAAATATTTTAGTACTGGATTTGGTATGCACTATCTTCTGATCGCCCAATTTCCATTTGATTTTTACCTGGTGTAGCTTCACATTGGATTGGCCAAAAGTAACATTGACAAGCAACAGCAGGCAAATTACAAATGTGCTCCTTGCGGCTACTGTGCTTTTATATCTTACTGACAAAGGGGGGAATGAGTAATATTGTTGCTTCATTTTCTAGAGATTTCGGAGTTACGAAATTGCGCTATTATCGCAAATATACAAACCTTTTTGCCTTGAAACGACTGATTATCAACCCAGATCCATTATTGCAATATCCATTTGTAACCGTATGATAACGAAATATATTTGTTTGTTGCTTCCCTGCTGTGTCTTTGCCCGCTTACACTTACCTACCAAAAAACGCTACCATGGCAAGACACTGCAGTAGGTGGGCTTTACAGCTAGATGGGCGTTACTGTCTGCCCTACGCCCTGCCCGACTGGCTGGTCAGGCGGGAGTGTCCCGCTGAGTTGGCTTATAATAACCGTAAAGCTGTTGTGGCGGAGACACTGCTTGGAAGAAATGTAGAAAGGTATCACCATACAAAAAAATAACTTGATGCAGCAAAAACTCATCATAGAAGTAATCCGTCTGCCTGATACTAATGCTAAATTAAAATATTATTGTTGAAATTTTACACTAAAGTTGATGTTTGCTTGTCCGGCCCGAACTGAAGTTTGGCTTTGCATTGCTGAAGTTCGTTTGTTCAGCCCCACTTGCCAGCAATACCCATGTTATGTGTAGTCTTATTCACGGTCGCTTGATGTGATAATCTGCTTTTAGTTTCAAAGTAGGTTCTCGTATTTAAGGTAATAGGTTTTGTAGAGTTTGCTATTTTTTTCCGATAAAAATCTGAGTAGAGATTCCGCAAATTCTCTCTTGTCCATCAAACCTTCGGAGATGTCAATCGCATTTTCAAAATAACCAATTGCTTCGTCAATATTCGAATTTTTTACAAATGAATAATGAGCCATAAATCTAAAATAGTCAGCATCTTGAATCAAGTCTAAAGTGTAATACTTTAACTCTTTTTCAAGTATCTCCATCTGTTTTTGATTCTTTAGGTTATATAGATAATAAAGAATGTGCTGCTGTAAATACTTTGTGTTGTTTATCCTTTTAAATATCTGAATTGCTTGCTTCAAATATTTCCAACCGTTTTCAAACTGACCAATTTCTTGATTGCTTAGAGTCTTGCCTAACCTGCTTTTAATTTTAGAATTATCTGGGAACCTTTCATCTAATTTTATTAAAATTAATAAAGCAAGCTGATACGAGTGATATGAATCAATAGCTTGATTTAAATATTTGTCATAAATTTTAAATTCATCAACTGTCAAATTTAAAATGCCATCAAGTGAGTTTATGCTTGCCAATGATTCCTTGAGTTTGTGTTTTAAATGAGGGACAGAGGGCGGTTCTATGAGTAATGCATAGTTTTCTGATGCACTTTTCTTATCAGGAAAGAAAAAAAGATAACTGACTAGTAAATTTAGAGTTGCATGTTTTTGAATTGATGCAGAATTCTTTCTATAAAACGTTTCTATGGCAGCGGCCCTCTCAAAGGTTTCTATCGCTTTTGTTTTCTGATTGTTTTCCCGATAGGTGATGCCCAATTCATTCAAGACCTTCACATTATTCGGTTCAATCGCCAAAGCCCTCTCAAAGGTTTCTATCGAATTCCTTTGTTGCCTATTCATTCTATAAGCAATTCCCAGTTCATTATAGTAGGCTGGTTTATCTGGATAAAGATTTAAAAGTGTAGTGTAATTGCGGATTGTTTTGAGATTATCATTCTTATCAATCTGTCCTTTTATATTTCTGCTTTCAAAATTTCTTTCAACACGATTGATGAAAAAATCAAGTTCGGCTTTAGGTGATTTAGTATAATGCAAAATAGCTTCATTCAGCCATTTCCAGTCATCATCTGTTCTACCGTTTATTTTGTTTTCAAAATACTTAGCCAATTTAAGATGTAATACTTCCTTATTTTGCAATCTATGATAAGCAAAGTCTCTAATCATCGCATGACTGCTGAATTTTCCCTGAGCATCCATATCCACAAAACTTTTTCGGCTGTGCAGACCTAGGAACAGATTCAAGTTATAAGATGGCAACTGTCTGACCGTTTCAATATCTGAAACCCCAAACAATGCACTGAATTCACAAAGCAGCTTAATTTCCTTACTATCACCCTTTTTAAAAATGTTGTCAAGAATTCGACCACTATATGCTTTCCCATCAGGATCAATTTCTGCTTCAAACTTTCCAAGGTTGTTTAGCAATTCCTGCAAGTTTCTACTGTATGGTTTGGCATCAATAATCAATTGGCCTCCGAGAGGATAACCCTGAGCTTTTTCATAAATCAAATGGATTTCTTCGTCTGTCAGAGTTATGTTTTTATCAAGAATATAATTTTGAATTACTTGTTTGAAATCGGGTTCTAATAAAGGAAGTATTTTATGGTTTAAGTAATCGCCTTTAATATGACTTATGTTTGAAGGGATGGTTCTTGAAAGAAGTAACAACTTTCCCTTTCCAATACCTGTTAGTTTTGGCAAAATAGATTTTACTTCATCCAGTTGAACTTCATAATAGTCATCAAGAATCAGGTGTGTATTATTCTCTTGGAATTTTTCAACAAACAAATTTTGCTTTTCTTCCAGTAACAATTTAGTTTGGGGCTTTGGAAGTAGACAAACTTCAAACAATTTATTTAATGTAAATTCTTCATTTGGACTAACTACATGATAAGAAAATGTTTTTCGTTTGTATTCCTTTATACATTGATAAAGCAGGTGCGATTTGCCCATTCCTCCTACTCCAAACAAGAGTAAGAAATGTTTCTCCGGATTGTTTAGAAATTTACTTAGATAATCAATATCGGTCAGCCTTCCAATATAATCAGCAACAAATGATTTTACTGGGGGGATAGAAGGCTGATATTCGGATTTATCTTTAGTAGGCTTTTTATGGAGATTTATAAGTTCCTCTTTTGTGAATTGGTGGAGGCTTCCATTCTCAAAAACATATGGAAGTTCAACATTAACCAAAGCACGGTTTGGGTCAAGATTTCTGATTATTGGCTTTTTAGTTAATATATTGCATTCAACAATTAAACACCCAGCTTGTGATGGCATTTCAGCTAATTTCATTTCTAGTCCATCATCTTTAGTTAAACCTGTTTCAACATATTCAACCCGCCCTTCTTTATATTCATTACCAAAGAACGCTGACTGCCCATCGGTCAATGAATAACACAAAGCATTTGCATAGGAAATATAAATTCCATCATTAGCCTCCTTAACAATCTCATTTATAGATTGGTGATGGTCTTTACCCTTTGGCTGAAATGCAATAACACAAAGAATGTCAAAATTGAGTTGCAAGAATTCATCCCTCGTTTCTCTATCAAACTCATCTGCACAAATCATAACCCCAAGTTTTCCTAAAAAGGTGTTTTCAAAATAGAGTTGATTTATTCCTGCAGATGGTCCATAGCCACCAGAAAGATTGGATGTTTCTAATGGAGATAAAACATGTTTTTCAGTTTTGTATGGTTTGCCCTCAAAAAACACAGTAGCGGTGTTATAAAATTTTGAGTCTCTTTCAAGATTGGCACTTCCAGCAACAACTATAACTTGATTACGTGAAGTCCATTCTCTTATTTTCTCATGATATTTTTCTGGAATAGAAAACTCAGGAAAAACAATCAAGTCAATTCCCTTTTCGTTAGCTAATTCAAGAATACTTTCAATAAACTTTTCATTTTCTTCCGTTAGAGTAAGCTTGTAACATTGTATTTCATCCCTTGCCAATTGAGTCTTTTCCCAAGCAGGTTGAGCTATAAGAATTTTTGCTTTATCCTTTTGTTTCTTGTCGAAATTTTCTGCCTTTAATTCTATGCTCATTTTGTCAATTGTTC
This sequence comes from Chitinophaga pinensis, assembly GCA_943373145.1. Classification (GTDB taxonomy): domain Bacteria; phylum Bacteroidota; class Bacteroidia; order Chitinophagales; family Chitinophagaceae; genus Ferruginibacter; species Ferruginibacter pinensis_H. Next base: position 190,779 of record CALSBI010000003.1, on the reverse strand, counting down.
TTCTTTAATAGCTGACTTTCTAATGTCCCTTTGCAATGACAGGGTGGTGTAAAAAATTGCGCCTAACTCGTAAATATGCGAACCTTTTTATCATTAAATAGTTGATTATCAATTCAAATCCTATTGCGGCAATATCCGTTTTTAACCGTTTGTAGTCGTTTGTAAACGCTTACAAACGGCTATCCATTTTTAGCTTTCTTTCCCAACCTCCCCACCACCTTCTTCCCCAACCCCGTCAACGCTATAATCTCCTCCACCGGATAACCCTTCGCCAGCATCTTAACTGCCATCTCTTTAGCTTTCTCTACTAATCCCTCTGCCTTGCCAATCTCTTTTCCCTCCTTCAACCCTTCTTCCTTGCCCTCCGCTGCAAACTGCAACTTCAACAGTTCCAATTCATCCTCATGTAGAACCTTATAGGTACTGCTTTCCCTCAACTGCTTCATCAACCCCGCCTCGTTAAAACTGAAATATTTGGTTTCGGTTATGATAAAATGGTCCACCACTTTAATATCCACTACTTCTGCGGCTTTGATCAAGCGGTCGGTAGCGTCTTTGTCTTCCGCACTGGGCGTGAGGGTTCCGCCGGGGTGATTATGGATGTATATAACGTACTGTGCTTCCTTGGTAATGGCTAGGCGTAAAGCTTCCGCCGGTTTGATATGCACCCGGTTTTCGCTGCCTAGTGCGAGCAGTTCGGCAAACTGCAAGTACCTTTCCCTATCAATGCCAAAGGCCCAGAAATATTCCTTTTTACGGCGCATCTTGTTTTCCCGCATGTGGATGGGATGGATGATGTCCCAAACATCTTGGGCCGTGTAAATCGGTTTGCTTTTTTGCTGCGCTGTTAGTTTTATGGTCATAGTTGTAGTAAAGATAAATAATTGGGGTTATATAAAAAAACCCCGCCTGCTTACGCAAACGGGGTATGTACAACCAACCATTAATCAACTATTCACCCTTTCTCCTGCCGGGGCGTTTGTACTCCGATTTCTTTTTTAGACCTATCGACTGCACTTGGTTACTGTCTACACCAAACTGGGCAACTACTTGGTCCTTGGCACCTAGTATGCCGTTGTGGAAGGCCCACTCGGCATCATTGGCATCGTCTCGGGCGTTTTTCCAGGCCTTTTCCAACTGGGTTTCCAGCTCTTGCTTTTTCTCCATGTCGTCTTTTAACAACGCCAAAGGTGCCACCTCATACTCTGGTTTAAAAGGTCTGTAATCTTTGATTTCCTTCAATGCGCTCAGGGAATCTACGTCTCCTTTTAGGGTAGATTGCGACTGGCGCTTCACTTCGTCTTTCGCCATTTTTATATTATTTTATTTTCTGCACAATAGCGTGCTTGCCAATATGATGCAGTGATTTTTAAATTTCACGCAGCTAAATGTTAAAGTTTTGTTAAAATGTAAATGGGCGTAGTATGGCAGATGAAATTTGCTTGCCGCTACCCTGCTGGGCTTATATCGGATGGGGTTTATAGTATATGGCCACATCGCTATCGCTTATGGGCAACGCCTTATGTTATATGGGCTGAGCGATATCCCATATCGATGGTTCGATACCTTATATCGGTAAGCCCATATACGATATCGAGGCCTCGATATCGTATATCGAAGGCTCGATATGCTATATCGACATGCCGATATAGCATATCGGTGCATCGATATAGCATATCGGCAGCATCTTTCTTTATATCAGGGGCTGATTTCGTTATATTGATTTTTTATAATGTGTTGGATGTGGGGTTTGCGCTATTCCTGATTTGTAAGGTTTGGGATTGGTAGGCTTTGGTAACAGGTGGGGAGAGGACAGCGCGGTCCGCCAGCGGGTAGATTATTCAACTTGGTATGTTAGTGGCGGTATGCCCGAACTGGAAGCCCCTGCTGCGGGTCCGCTGGAGCCCACTTAGTCGCTTTTTTAACTGCCCGTACAACTGTTTCGCACATGCCATAACCGGGATCGGTTACACAACGAACATCAGATATACTACGATCTTTAGCTACAATAAACGCAACTGAAACGATATATTTTCCTTTTGGGGCACCATTGGAATATGGAATGGATCGGTTTATGCTGTTCTCAAGAGATTGTATCCAAGTGGAATCCCCACCAAGAAAATTCGATTTAATTTCTACTTTAGCATAAATATTTTTTGGTTTCTTCTCCTTTGTAATGGCTACAATGATTTGCCCAGATCTGTTAGTAACTGTTTGCCCATAGCTTTTGACAACACATATAAAACACAGTAGGGCGACTTGTAAACTTCTCATTTTCAAATGTATAAAAACGTTATGAATATACCTTTCCTGCTTTACTCTTGGCCGCCCGACTAACCATAAAGCTGTTATCGCAGAGAGACGGCTGGTAAGAAAGATTTCACATGCTACCCTTTTGCTCATTCATTTTGGTGCGCTTCCTTTTTCTAAAACGCTTAATGAGGAAGTATAGCCCCGTAACAGATACAATGCCCAACGCCAAAAGCGCAAACAAAGCTGTTTTTGGGTTTTTCTTTGCCCAACCTATTGTACCGTTTCTAAAATCGGCTTTGCGTTGCAGCGATATAAAGTGCTTTTTCCTTTTTGTTAATACATCGGAGGAATAACCATAAGCTTGGGCCACTTCGTACACTTGCAATCCGCTTTTTACATCCATCGTAATGGCAGATACATTCCCCAGGTCGAACAATAGTTGTGCTACAATGGGGTCTTGGGGCTTTACGAACGACATGCGTTCAGTAAGTTGATGGTACAATTGGTTTCTTAGCCGATCTAAGTCAATCCCCTGCTTGTTTTGTGGAATTTCCGTATCTCCAAAATCCAGCGAAAGCAGGTGGTGCTTCGCAAAATAGGAGGCATCCCCTTTCGCTTGCATTTTTGCTTCCAATATCTTTACATGGATCCATTCGGAGCCTTCATGCGATTGTGGGTTGATTTTCATGGCTTTGTCAATCCAATAATAAGCGGAGTCATTTTGCCCGAGCAACTCATAGGTGGTTCCCAAATTGGAAGCGGTAGCATACAGGCCGGGCTTTTGGTGCTCAATATCTATGAATATGGCCTTGGCTTTTAGATATTCGCCATTGTAAACCAGCATGGCGCCATAGTCGGAGTAATCCTCCAGTTTTCCGGTCGCTTTGTAAATGCTGTCGGCCTCCCGTAGCTCTTGTAACAAATAAGTCTTATCCGTTTGATTGAAACGGCCGGAGGGCGCCGCATCTTCCCCATCCCGCATTTCAACCCTACCATCCAACAAGGTCCTGTATTCGTTGATGCAACACAGGGCTAGCTGTCCGCCCAATAAAAAGGCAATTAGAAAAAGGTACTTAAGCTTGGTATGTAACATGCAACTAAGATAATCATTTTAGTTTTATTGGGCATCACATCGGCACAGGGCGAACACATCTCCTTTTACAATGTTAGAATTGTCGCTATACTAACTGTATCGCTAAATTCCTTTAGTTGACTGCTTGTACTTGCCCCGCCTTTGCCAGGAGGCTCCTATCGCCCGTACTGACCGGTAGCATCACCCTATCCAATTTACACACACCAATCAACCATTTGCATATCCGCACATCAAACCATCCCCGTATAATTGCTTCCTGCGGTGTCTGCCCGTATACTCTTGCCGCAAAAAAGTACTAGTAGAGCGATGCAAACAGCCGAAGTTTCAAGGTCCAGCCCCACTTGCAGCAATACCCATCACGGCTGGCTTGTTGGTCTGCAAGGTTGTTGGTGCATAACCAAAATACTTTTTGAATGCAAAGGAAAAATGTGAAAGATTTTCAAAACCTGTTTCAAGATACACTTCAATTGGCCTTTGTCCTTTTTCACACAATTGATAATGGGCAAGTTCTAATCTTTTTTGGATAATCCATTTTTGAGGTGTGGTATTAAATGTTTTTTTGAAGTCACGTTTGAAAGTAGTTAAACTACGTCCTGTCAAATAGCCAAATTTTTCCATTGTCAAATTATGCATATAGTTCTTTTCCATAAAATCGGTAAGATTGATTTTATACGGTTCGGAAAAGTCTGCCAAAAGATTATCAATGTCTTTGTCAATGGAACGAAGAATAGTTAGTGCTTCTGCTACTTTTATGGTAACTAGTTTTTCTGGCAATTCACTTTCTAAATCAAAATAAGGAATGAGTGATGCAAAAAAACTTTCAAGTAACGGATGTTTCTCAAAAGTCGTGATTTTATGGGTATGCGGTTCTTTAAGTTGAATGGGATTATTGCTATAAAATTCTTTTAATCGTTTTGGCGTAAAGAATATAACCACTGCTTTATATGGCTGTCCGTCTTTTGGGCTTTTGATGAGTGTAGATAGTTGGTTGCAAGGAAATAACAAGGTGTCTCCTGAACCAAAAGTGTACGTTCTATCTGCTTGTATCACTTTCATTTCACCCGAAATGATTCGGGCAAACGAATGATGCTCCAAAACAATTTCGTCTTTAAAGTATTTTTCTTCTATACATGATAAAAGAATTTCAGCATATTCACTTTGTTGCTTTCCTGACATAAAATTTAAAATACAAATTTACACATTAAAATGGGTGTAATTGAAAATACCTCTTTTAGATTACTACTATTGAAGTTATATATCAAATTTTATCGCTGTTAATTCTTCGCTTAATGTCCAAAGTTTTTTTGCTGTGCCTTCTTCTAATGCGTAAGGCATTACCCTTTTCATTACACCGTCCTTTTTTTCTTGTAAATCATCCAATTCGGCTATTTCAACATCCTCGCAATACACACCACCGATATTATTTAATGTTGGATTCGTGGCACACCATACGGTTGTGGAAGCTCCTTGAGAAAGTGATTTTAACCCTTTTGATGGGTCGTTTATTACATTACCATTATCATCAAATACACCAAATTTTTGTAGCGTTTCATTTGAAACGTATCTGTTTAATTCGGTTTCTACAATTATTCCTGGGTGAATCGAAAATGAACGGACACCAAAGTTTTTTCCTCTGTTATCCAATTCCAAAGAAAAAAGAATACTGGCAGTTTTGGACTGACCATAAGCAGAAAAGGTTTCATATTCTCTATTGATAAAATTAGGGTCGTCAAATACAAATGGCGAAAAGTGATGTCCCCACGATGAAACATTTACTACTCTTGCCCCATCGGTTTTTACCAATGCACGCCAAAGCTTTGCTGTCAATTGAAAATGCCCCAAATAATTGATAGCCAATTGCGATTCATAACCACGTTGATCTCGTTGTAACGGAACCCACATAATACCTGCATTGTTGATGAGCAAGTGCAATGGTCTGCCCGATGCCAAAAACTTTTTTGCAAACATATCAATGGAGTTTGGGTTTATTAAATCCATCGTTTCCAATTCTACATTTGCAATTCCTTCTAAATTCTTTCTTGCTTTCTCTGTATTTCTGGCAGGTACAATTACAGTTGCCCCTGCTAACGTCAGTGCTTTTACGGTTTCTAATCCGATGCCTGCATAGCCACCTGTTATTATAGCTGTTTTTCCTGTAAGGTCAATTCCTTTTATTACGTTATTTGTAGTTGATGCAGCATTAAATCCTGAACCAATTGGTTGTTGTAATGCTCCTTGATAATTACTTTTTTCCATTTCTATTTTTTAATGACTGTTTGCTGCTGAGAAATAATTAGCTTTTATGTACAAATTCAATTTCATAACCGTCCGGGTCAATTATCCACGTTGCAAAATAACCAGGATAGTATTCGGGGAAAACTCTTGGTGCATACATCGTTGTAGCACCTGCTGCAACAGCCGATGTGTGGAATGTTTCAACAGCTGCATGGTTTTCCGCTACGAATCCAATGTGTACTCCATTGGAATTGGACTTCCCTTCTTTTAGCCAAAAAAAGATGGTATTGCCATCACCAAAACCTTTTAAATCGGGATGTCCGTCTTGACCCTTGAAGTCCATAGACAATGAGATATTAAGAGGTTTAAAAGCTTGGGTGTAAAAAGCAACTGAACGTTCTAAATCACTTACTGTGATAATAATGTGGTCTAACATAATTTTTTATTTTTGTTAGCACAAAAGTAAGCTGTGATAAAACGGGGTACTTTGTTTTAAAGTCCTATTTTACTTTGTTGAGAGGGCCGTTTGTTGATAAATGGGTAGATCGTAAGCCGCCGCTAACTCAGATATATGATATTAGATGTTACCTGTTATACAAAAAAAGTATTAATAATCAGCAACTTAGTATTATCCATTTTGCAGCTGCTTACTGGTTAGTCAGGGCTATTTTATGAGACGGTACCGAAGCGGAGGTTGAGGACCCAAATAAGTTGGTTGTATTGAAAGCGAAAATTCGAAATGCAGGCCCCCCTATCCAACTTACACACTCCATTCAACCATTTGCACCGTGCGTTCCGCTCGGCCGTAGGCATCTGCACATTTGCACATTAGCACCCGCCAACAAGTTGGGGGCAGGCCTGTCCGAACGGCTTCAGCCGGGCGGGCATCAGCTAATCAGCTAATTACCCCCGTGTAATTATGCGGCGTTATCGCCTTCAACTCCTTCTTAATAGCAGCGGAAACTTTCAATCCATTAATGAAAGTATGAATAGACTGTTTATCAATCGGGCCCTTGCCACGGGTCAGCTCCTTCAGCGCTTCGTAGGGCTGGGGATAGTTTTCACGGCGGAGGATGGTTTGGATGGCTTCGGCCACCACGGCCCAATTGTTGTCCAAATCGGCTTTGAGTTTGGCTTCGTTCAGCACCAATTTGCCCATGCCCTTTTGCATGGACAATACGGCCAATAGGGTATGCCCCATCGGTACGCCGATATTGCGCAGCACGGTACTGTCGGTCAGGTCTCTTTGCAGGCGGGAAATGGGGAGTTTGCCCGCCAAATGCTCCAACAGGGCATTGGCCAGGCCCAGGTTGCCCTCGGCATTTTCAAAATCAATGGGGTTTACTTTGTGCGGCATGGCAGAAGAACCCACTTCGCCCTTTTTGGTGCGTTGGGTAAAATAGTCCATGCTGATATAGGTCCAAGTATCCCGACAAAAATCCACCAAGATATTGTTAAGGCGTTTAATGGCATCCAAATGCGCCGCCAAGGTATCGTAATGCTCTATCTGCGTAGTGTATTGCTGGCGTTGCAGGCCCAGCTTGTCTTCGCAAAAACCATTGGCAAATTTTTTCCAATCCGTCTTGGGGAAGGCCACCTGATGGGCGTTGAAGTTGCCCGTGGCACCGCCAAACTTGGCCGTAAAGGGGATATAGCTAAACAGTTGTATCTGGTTTTCGATACGCTCGGCGAATACCATCAGCTCCTTGCCCAAGCGGGTGGGGCTAGCGGGCTGTCCGTGTGTGCGGGCCAGCATCGGCACTTTGGCCCATTGCTCCGCCAGTTGGATGATGGCATGTTGCAGGTTGATGATGGCGGGCAGGTATTCCTGTTCCACCATGTCCTTCCACAGCAGGGGCACGGCGGTATTGTTGATGTCCTGCGAAGTGAGGCCAAAATGCACCCATTCCTTCAAATGCCCGGCCCCGGCGGCTTCCAGCGCTTCTTTGATAAAGTATTCCACGGCCTTTACATCGTGGTTGGTGATTTTTTCGGTGGCTTTTATCTTTTCGGCATCGGCCAAGGCAAAATCGTTGGCCAGGGCCAGCAACTGCTTTTTCAGCTTGGCATCTACCTTAAAAAACTTCTTTTCGCCCAGATACAGAAAATAGGCCACTTCTACCCACACCCGGTATTTGATGAGTGCATACTCGGAAAAATAGGCGTCCAAATGGGCCAATTGGTGGCGGTAACGTCCATCCAAAGGGGAAATGGCCGTAAGGGGATTTAATTCCATGCTTTATAAGTGAAGTGAGTAGTATAATTTTGCGGCAAATTTAAACCAAACGGATTGGACAGAAAAATAAGGATTGGAGCCGTTAACTACCTCAATACCAAGCCCCTCATCTACGGATTTGGGCAGGGCCTTTTGCAAGACAAAGCCACGCTGGTGCTGGATTATCCGGCCCAACTGGCGCAGCAGCTCATCAATGGACAGATCGATATCGGGCTGATACCCGTGGCGGCCATCCCCCGCCTGCCGCAGCATTACCTGGTGGGGCGGCATTGCATTGCCTGCGAAGGCGAAGTGGCCAGCGTATGCCTGTTCAGCGAAGTACCCATTGAAGAAATCGATACCATTTTAATGGATTACCAGAGCCGGACTTCAGTGGCTTTGCTGAAAATATTGTTGCGGGAGCATTGGCAAGTGAAGCCGCAACTATTAGATACGGCGCCCGGCTACGAACAGCAGATCAGCGGCACCACGGCCGGGTTGGTGATTGGCGATAGGGCCCTGAACCTACAGGGGCAGTTTGCCTATGTATATGATTTGGGACTGGCTTGGCAGGCGCTCACGGGGTTGCCTTTTGTATTTGCCGCTTGGGTGGCCACGGCCCCGCAAGCCCCCGACTTTGTAGCTGCCTTTGATGCCTGTGTGGGATTGGGCTTGCAACACTTACCTGAAATCGTGGCCGCCCATGCCCTACCCCATTACGACCTGCACCGCTATTATACCGAGCATATCCAATACCATTTGGATGCGAGGAAGGAGGAGGCGCTAACACTTTTTTTAAGCAAGTTGAAAGTTGAGAGTTGAAAGGGGAAAGTTTATAATGGGTAGTTGATAATGGATAATTGATAATTGATAGTGGTAGCCGGAGGTAGGCTGGTTTGTTTAGTCCTAATTAATTCGTGTAACCTGACTGTCGTCAGGCAGGTCAGTGTAATCCATTCTAATTGGTGAACAACATTCGTACTAAGAAAAATCCGTGTAATCAGTGTAATCGTTAGTAATTCGTGGTTAAAAGTTATTGGTGTAACCTGACTGCCGTCAGGCAGGTCACTGTAATCCATTATAATTGGTGAACAAAATTCGTCACTCATCGCTCATCATTCGTCATTCATCACTCGTTATTCGTTATTCATAACTCTTCACTCCCTCTTCCGCATTCCCAACTTCTTCTTCACCGTATTAACCACCGGCATTAAATCGGGGCTAATGTTGCGCCAGTACATACCGCCAACAAACACGGTGAGGTACAATACAGAGCGGGTTATCAATCCCGTAAGTCCCGTTACCGAACCCAAGGTAACTGCAACAAGGGCGTACACGCCCAAGGCCAGTACCACTACCTCGGCAGTTTTAATAGAGAAGGGTTGTAGGTTAAATTTTTTCCACAAAAACCATATCCGCACGGTATTGTAGATAAAGAAAGAAACCATATTGGCCAAGGCAGGGCCCAAAATACCGTACTCAACCGTTAACCAATAGCTCAACGGGATGATGAGCAGGGTCAGCAGCAAGCTGGTCCACATTTCAAAGCGCCAAAACGTGCTGGTACCGATGATCTGTCCATTAACACCCGTACCCATTTCAATGATGGTAACAATGCCCAGCAAGAAAAACACCCAACGCCCTTCCAGATAGTCGGGGTTGATGCCGAAAAAGTTGATAGCTTGGGTATAATTGAGCCAAATACAAAAGAAGACCATCAAGGAAAAGCTCAGCAGGTTAATGGACGAACGCTTGTAGATGCGATCGATCTCATCCATTTTTTTATCCTTCCAAGCCCTCGACAAAATGGGGATGGTAACGGCCACAATGCTACGAAAAGGGGCCTGCAGCACCGATACCATATATACGGCAAACCCAAAGATGCCCACATTGATCAGGTCTTTTTTAGCAGCCAGCACCAAGCTGTCGATGCTTTGCCGCAATACGCCTACCACTATTACAATAAAGGTAAGCGCCATGATGGCCACAATCTTTTTACGGAATTTGATGGTGACCCTACTGGGTTTAAAATGCAGCCAAAGCCTTTTCTCATAGATGAGATAGCCCGCCAGTATCAGCATGATGATGGCATATTGCAGGGCAAACAGGAGCATGAAGGTTTTAAAATCGATCACCTGCATCACCCTTAATACCACCAGCAACAGCACATAACCCCTCAAAACGGTTTCTTTCAACAGGCTGGTGACTACCCCTTTTTTAAACCCGTAGGCGTAGGCTTCCAGCACATTAAAGAGTAAGACAAAAAAGGCCATGGGCAGGCACCAGTAAAAATAGTCGAGCAGCAGCGGCGATTTATCACTGAATTTTTGGATGATGATCGGCTCAAATACCCATACGCCCAAGGCTGTGAGCGCAAAACCCGCCAAGGCTACCATTACGGCGAGGCCCAATATATCGTTGTTGGCGGGTTGGGTATTGTCTTCGTAATAAGGAAAAAACTTATATAAGAAAGAAGTGGAACCTAAGGTGGATATGGCAAAAAACAGCATCCCAATCTCTATCATCACACGGGTAAGGCCGTACTGCCCGGGATCGAACCAGCCCTCTTTTGTAAAAAACCAAGTATTGATGGCCCCGATTAAGAAGCCTACATATATCCAGGCCGATGCTTTTAAACTCTTTTTGCGTATTTGCGACATGCGATGCGATAAGGCTGGAAATTACTACTATCCATCCAATCGTACAAAAAAAGACCGGAAAGGCCAGCTATAGGTGGATGATGGATGGGCATGTAAATGCACTAAGGGTAAACTCACCTAAATTCATTCAAATGAAAATAACCCTATTCATTAGAAGATTGCAAACAGAAAAGTGGGTCAACTGCCACCAGTTCCGAGGCGAACCATCTCGTCATTACTGACGAGACCGGTCCGCCGTAGGCGGATTTTCTGGGGCGAAGGGGCCTAATGCTATTAAGTTAAGGGGTTCCACATACCCCAGCGGGGTATCTCGTTGGTAGTTTTGGATTGAAAAGTGGTCGTTACGTTCCATAGGAACGTTTGGTGCCTACGTTTTGCAAGCACGAGGTGTTTCGATGGAACACTTGCCCACAGTCAGTTAGGGGCAACCCACCTATTGTGCCGCTGGCACAAGCCTTTAACTTAATGACATTGGCCAAGGGACCCTAGAAAAAGGGCTAAATGCAGGGGTGAGACCGGGCCAATAGCGCTGCCAAGCTTGAGTAACAACTGTTTTTCTTTTGCGCCCTCAGCTTCAATTTTCTTAACGGCTTTTTTATGAGGCCGTACCGAAGCGAAGGTTCAGAACCCCAATAACTCGATTGTATTAAAAGCGAAAATTTGAAATGTTCTGGCCTTTAGTTACATTTTTAAAGTACTGATAAGTTCTGTATTTTTGCCCACTTAAATTTTGGGATGAAAAAAGCGTTAATTACAGGCATTACCGGCCAAGACGGCTCTTATCTTGCGGAACTGCTGCTGCAAAAGGGATATGAAGTACATGGCATCAAACGCCGTGCTTCTTCGCTCAATACGGCCCGGGTGGACCACCTGTACCACGATCCCCACGAAAAAGGGACGGCTTTTTTTCTCCATTATGGCGACCTTACCGACTCTACCAATATCATCCGGCTGGTGCAACAGATACAGCCCGACGAAATATACAATTTGGGGGCCATGAGCCATGTGCATGTGAGCTTTGATAGCCCAGAATATACGGCCAATGTGGATGGCGTGGGCACTTTGCGTTTATTGGAAGCCGTGCGTTTGCTGGGCTTAACGGAAAAAACGAGGATTTATCAAGCCTCCACCTCTGAACTGTATGGCAAGGTGCAGGAAATACCCCAAACCGAAACCACGCCCTTCTACCCCCGTTCCCCTTATGCGGTAGCCAAAATGTATGCTTACTGGATTACGGTAAATTACCGGGAAGCCTATAATATGTATGCCTGCAACGGTATTTTGTTCAACCACGAAAGTCCCCGCCGCGGCGAAACCTTTGTAACCCGCAAAATAACCAGGGGCATTGCCGAAATACTCACCGGTAAGAGCCAGTGCCTTTGGATGGGCAACCTGGAAGCCAAACGCGACTGGGGCCATGCCAAGGATTATGTGGAAGCCATGTGGCTGATGCTGCAACAAGCGGTGGCAGAAGATTTTGTAATCGCCACCGGCATTACTACTTCTGTAAAAGATTTTATTGCACAGTGCTTTGCACATTGCGGTATTGGCCTGTCCAGCACCGGCTCGGGTGTGGATGAAGTGCTGAGCGTTACCACCGCCCCCGACAAATACAAACACTTGATGGGCCAAGCAGTGATCAAAATCGATCCCCGTTATTTTCGCCCTACCGAAGTGGACTTGCTGATAGGCGATGCCACCAAGGCCAGGACCAAGCTGGGCTGGGAACCCAAATACAGTCTGCAACAATTGATTGCCGAGATGATGGATACCGATATTGAACTTTTCAGCCGATAAACAAATGCAAAAAGATTCCAGCATATATGTAGCGGGCCATAATGGCATGGTGGGCTCGGCCATTGTTCGCAGCTTGAAGGCGCAAGGTTATACCAACCTGCTCTTACGCACTTCGCAACAACTCGACCTACGCAACCAGATGGCGGTGGAGGCTTTTTTCGCAAAGGAAAAGCCTGCCTACGTGTTTTTGGCTGCGGCCAAAGTGGGCGGCATCCATGCCAACAATACCTATCGGGCCGATTTTTTGTACGATAACCTGATGATAGAGGCCAATATCATCCATGCGGCCTACTTGCACGGCGTAACCAAACTACTTTTTTTGGGCAGTTCTTGCATTTACCCCAAAATGGCGCCCCAGCCCTTGAAAGAGGAATACCTTTTGACCGGGCTGCTAGAACCGACCAACGAGCCTTATGCCATTGCCAAAATTGCGGGCATCAAGCTTTGCGAAAATTACCGCACCCAGTATGGCTGCAACTTTATCAGTGCCATGCCTACCAATTTATATGGGCCCAACGACAACTACCACCCACAAAACTCGCATGTACTGCCGGCCATGATCCGTCGGTTTCATGAAGCCAAACTGAACGGGGTGAATGAAGTAACCATTTGGGGTTCGGGCAAGCCCTTGCGTGAGTTTATGTATGTAGACGATTTGGCTAGTGCTTGTCTGTTTTTGATGGAGCAGTACAATGAGGCTTTGTTTGTAAACGTGGGCACGGCCGAAGAAATCAGCATTTATGATTTGGCTTGTTTGGTAAAAGAAGTGGTAGGGTGCAATGCCACTATCACACTGGATGCTTCCAAGCCCGATGGCACGCCCCGCAAGCTGATGGATGTTGCTAGGCTGCATGCATTGGGCTGGCAACATAGCACTACGCTGCGGCAAGGTATTGAGTGGGCATATCAAGATTTTCTCAACAAAAACAATCCTTGATGGCAGCCAATAACCGCATTACAATCGTTACCATTTGCTTTAACAATTTGGCCGAGCTGCAGCAAACCCTGCAATCGGTGGATGCGCAAACGGCCCCACCCTACGAGCATTGGATCATCGATGGATCATCTAACAGCGATATCAAAGATTGGTTGAACAATCATGCACAACCCACTTACCGCAAATGGCTTTGCGAAAGGGACAATGGTATTTCGGATGCCTTTAACAAGGGGGTGGCCAACGCAACGGGCGATATAGTGGTGATGCTTAATTCAGCCGATACACTGGACAACCCAGACGTATTGGCAACGGTAACCCAAGCTTTTGAAGCGGACAACAGTTTGCAGTGGCTACATGGCAAGTTTACCTTGCTGCGTGGCAATATTTGGGTAACCATTGGCAAGCCCTTTGAAAAAAGCAAATTGTACAGGGGTATGCGCAGTGTAAACCATCAAACCATTTACATGAAAAAAGCGCTGTACCAAAAATATGGTGCCTACAATGTAAACCTGAAGATTGCGATGGATTACGATTATGTCTGTCGCATCAGTGGCGAAAAATACACCTTCTTGAGTTCCCCCTTGGCCCGCTTTGCACCAGATGGTATCAGCTCGGCCAACTACCTGCGCTCATTGGAAGAAAGCAAACAGGTGTATATCAGTCATTTTGGTTCATCCATCAAATTGATGGTTTGGCAGTGGCGGCTCAAACTATTATTCTATCTGCTGAATAGTAAGTTGGGTAAGTGGTTGTATAAATATAAAGTAAAGCTTAAGTTAGAAAATATGTAAGGGCGGTAAGTACTGCCCCTGTGGCGTAAAAAAAGCGCCCCCTCATCGGATTAAAAATAGGCGATTATGCAAATGCTGAACATAGGTTGTGGTAGCAAGTTTCACAAAGATTGGGTGAACATGGATATGGCTTCTGATTCACCAGAAGTGAAAATTGCCAATTTCTTAAAAGGCATACCCCTGCCCGATGCCAGCATGGATGTGGTGTACCACTCGCATGTGCTGGAGCATTTTTCCCGTAAGGACGGCGCCAATTTGATTGCCCATTGCAGCCGGGTACTGAAGCCGGGCGGTATCATCCGCATTGCCCTGCCTAACTTGGAAGTGATCGTAAGGGAATATTTGAGCAATATGGAAAAAGCGTTGGAAGGCGATACGGCCGCCGCTGCCAACTACGATTGGATGATGCTGGAAATGTACGACCAAACCATCCGCAATACATCTGGCGGCGAAATGGGCCAGTGGCTTTTTCAAGAAAAGATACCCAATGAGGCATTTGTATTAAAAAGAGTGGGCACCGATATATTAAAGTGGCGGGAAAACCAAAAACTCAATAAGCCCAAGCGTATTACTTGGAATGGCATCAAGCGGAAAATCCGCAAAATTTTTACCCAGCTCATGCCCGGCAGCATCCGCAAACCGCTTGAAATTGGCCAGTTCCGTTTGGGTGGGGAAATACACCAATGGATGTACGACCGTTTTTCGCTGAAACGTTTGTTGGAGCAGCATGGCTTTCACCAAGTAGCACAGCGTACCGCCACCACCAGCTACTTATCGCATTGGGCGGATTACGGGCTAGACAACCCCACAGAATCGGCTTCATTATTTATGGAAGCCATCAAAAAATAAGCGATGCCAGGGCCGCACATACTACATATATCTTATACCAATAAAGGCGGTGCCGGCATTACGGCCTACCGTTTTCACCAATTGGTGCAACAGGCGGGCTACACCTCGGAAATGTTGCTGTTGAAAAAAGATCCTACGATTCAAGACAGTCAGGTTACGGATATGTCCCTATCGCTTTGGCAGCGCTTTAAAAAAAAGGGGCAAGAAACTGCATTGGAGCTTTTCAGAAAAATGCGGGGCATTACCATCAATCCCGCCTATTGTTTTACCGGTGCCAATGAACAGTTTTGTTTTTACGATACAAAATCGCTGATAAAAAAGGTAAAGCGCCAACCCGATATCATTGTGCTACATTGGCTCAGCGGCTTTGTCAACGCCAAAAACATTGCCGAGCTTGCCCAGCACTACCAATGCCCCGTAGTATGGCGCTTTAATGATATGGCGCCCTTTACCGGCGGTTGTCATTATACCCATGGGTGCTTGGGTTACCAAAGCGGCTGCGGTAATTGTCCGGCCATTGCCTCACAACGAAGCAACGATCTTTCGAGCCAGAACATCCAATTTAAAAAGCAATACCTCCAACAGATAAAGCTGCTTTTTGTAGCCAGCACCACCGAAATACACGAGGAGATTTCGCAAAGCACCATTGGCCAATTATCCCAAATCCACAAGATTTTCCCGGCAATCGACAGCAGCCGGTTCAAGTTTGTAGGCCAACCAGCAGCAGCGGCCCATTTTGGATTGCCCACCGATAAAAAAATCGTTCTTTTTGTAGCCGGTACTTTTTTTGAAGAGCGCAAGGGTTTTGCCGAGATCGTACAACTATTGGCGCATGTAAAGGAAATGGCCCCCGCTGACCTGTTGGCAACGGTAGCCTTTGTATTTGTAAGCAGCGATACCGAACTGCCGCCAGCCGAACTGGCGTTGCCCTATACCAAACTCGGTTCAATGCCGCCTTCCGAATTATTCCAACTTTACCAAGCTTCCACTGTATTTGTTTCGGCTTCGGTGCAAGATGGTGGCCCCATGACGCTGTGCGAGGCCATTTTGGCGGGTACCCCGGCCTTGGCTTACAACATCGGTATTGCCAAAGACATTGTGCAAGACGGTGTTACAGGCCATCTCATCCCCCTCCACAACAGCTTGGCCATGGCCCAAGCCCTGCTGGCCCTGCTACAGTTAGCCCCCGATAAAGCCTTTGAACTACGGAAGAAAACCCGTTTCTTTGCACAAGATTTTTTCGATCCCGGCAAAGAAATTTCGCAATATCGTAAGTTATTTAACAGCATTACCAATGGCACAACTCAATAGCGCACTCATAGCCGAACAAATACATACCGATGGTTATTGTATCATTGAAGATGTGTTGTCGCCCGAGTTTATCCAACAAGCCAAAATAGAACTGGCAGCAGCCATTCAAAAAGAAAACGAATACCACCACAGCAGCAACCATAAGGATGCGGGCATGGTACTGCTTTGTTCTTTGTACGAAGGGGTGTTTACCGAACTGTTCAACAACAATACATTGATGCTGCCTTTTAATGCCGTCTTGGGCGGTGGTTGTATCGTGTATGCCTACACGTCTTCCAGCATGCCGCCGCAAAGTTCCAACTACTCCAACCGGGTGCATGTAGATTGCCCCCGCATCATACCCGGCTATGTAACCAATATGGGCGCTACCATTTTGTTGGATGATTTTACCGAGGAAAATGGGGCCACTTGGTTCTTGCCCAAAAGTCAGGAACTGGCAACACCGCCCACGGAAGAATATTTTTATAAAAACGCCAAACGGGTAATTGCCAAAGCGGGTACCGTATGGTTTTTTAATGCCCGGATATGGCATGCCGGCGGCAATAACTTAACCGATCAGTGGCGCCACGCACTTACCATCAACATGGGCCGCTCGTACATGAAACAACGCATTGATATCCCCCGTGCCATGGCACATTTGGATACCACTAAGTACAGCGAACAAGTATTGCAAAAGCTGGGCTTTCATACACAAGTGCCCGCCAGTTATGACGAATACTATTTGCCGGCTGAATTAAGAAAATATAAACAAAAAGCAGAATAAGAAAATGGACAATCAATCAACATATCAACAGGTTATAGCAGCCAATATTGCCCTTCATTCAAAAATGGCAGACGATTACAGTACCTGTGAACCGCATTTCCGTCCCGAAAATGTACAGCAGGTAGAAGCAAAGCTCAAGGGCATTTTTGATGCCGTGCAAGCAACCAAAATGCTCGACTTGGGCTGCGGCACCGGCTTTATGATCAATATTGCCAAAAAATACCTGCAACAAATTGATGGTGTGGACGTAACCCAGGCTATGATGGACAAAGTGGACCGCTCGGGCGACTGTACCATCAACCTGCACAACCACGATACGGGTACCTTCCCCGCCGAAGCAGGTTTTTATGATGTGGTGACGGGCTACTCCTTTCTACACCATTTGTACGACATTATGCCCACCATCAATACGGCCTACAAGGCTTTAAAGCCCGGTGGTAAGTTTTATGCCGATTTGGACCCCAACTATTACTATTGGGAACAAATCAACCAACTGGACCGCAATGGCAGCTACCCTGCTGTGGTAAAGCGGGAGATTGAAATGGTGACGTATAAAGACGAGGATATCGAAAACAATTTTGGTGTATCCAAAGACATTTTCAACAATGCTGAGTTTGGCAAAAATATCCAAGGCGGCTTTAAAGAAGAAGCGCTGCGGGATGCGTTGGGCAAGGCTGGGTTTACCCATGTGGAAGTGTTTTACTATTGGTTCCTCGGCCAAGCGGGCATGATAAACGATGAAGCCATTGCCGATAAAGCCCAGCGTTTGCAAAATGCTGCCCTTGTGGACAGTACGCTCCAGGGCATACTGCCGGTATCGAGGTGCTTGTACAAGTATTTAGGCTTTATTGCTACCAAATAAAATGAAGTGTGCTATTATAGGATACGGCGAACTGGGTAGGCAATTACATGCCTTTATTAATGATAGGTATGCCCCGGCATCAACCGTTTTTTTTGACGATGGTTGCTATGAACGTAAGGAGCTGAACGCCTTTCCTTTTAACGATTATCTTCAGGAACAATTTGCCGACCATGCTTTTTTCATTGGCTTGGGTTATCGGCAACTGACTGCAAAAGCGGCTGTGCTGCAACAGTTACAGGCAGTGGGCAGGCAATTACCTTCTTTGGTGCATGCTACTGCTTGGGTAGCGCCAACGGCCCATATTGGTGAGGCGGTGTATGTGTACCCCCTATGCAATATCGACAAAAACGTAGTGCTCCAAGCAGGGACTTTGCTCAACAATACGGTAACGGTTAGCCACGATTCGGTGGTGGGCGGTTGCTCCTACTTATCGCCCGGCGTGGTTTTGTGCGGCTTTACCCAAGTGGGTAGCGGCAGTTTTATCGGGGCCGGGACAGTTATTGCCAACAATGTGGTGCTGGGCAATCAAGTGGTAGCGGGCATTGGCAGTATTATTACCCAAAACCTACCCGATGGCACCCATTGCATCGGCAACCCCCTCAAAATACTCACCAAACCCATCCAACTAAATTAACCGCCATGCAAGTTGTTATTTTACAAAGCAACTATATCCCTTGGAAGGGTTATTTTGACCTATTGCACGATGCAGATACTTTTGTGTTTTACGATGAGGTAAAATATACCAAAAACGACTGGCGCAACCGCAACCGCATTTATACCAAGGATGGCGTGCAGTGGCTTTCCATCCCCATACACAAGGATGCGGTAAAGCAAAAGATCAGCGAGGTATTGCTGCCCGAAACGGATTGGCGCAATGACCATATCAACAAGCTGGAACAGGCCTATAAAAAAGCGCCCCATTTTTCCCAACTGGCCGATTTGATGCAGGATATTTATTTTGCAGGCCATCAGCAGCTCTCCCCTTTTAACCAATATATCATTCAAAAGATAAGTGCCAAGTTGGGTTGTGCAACAAAGATCATCAACTCGGCCGACCTTGTATTGGAAGGCGATCGGGTGGAGCGGTTGATCAACATACTGAAGCAGTTAAACGCAACTACCTATATTTCCGGCCCAGCGGCCAAGGATTACTTGCAGCACCACGAACACTTGTTTAGTGATAATAATATAACTTTGACCTATAAATCATATCAATATCCCGAATACAAGCAATTATACCAGCCGTTTGAGCAATATGTGTCGATTGTAGATTTGATTGCCAATGTATCTTGGGATGAGATACAAAATTATATATGGACAGTACAGTAAACCCACCCATTTATTTTAACAAGCCGTGTACCGCAGGCAATGAATTAACTTACATAGCCGATGCCATTGCCAATTTGAAAATATCGGGCGATGGGCAGTTTACCCGCAAATGCCATCAATTTTTTGAGGAGCATTTCGGTTTTCAAAAAGTACTGCTCACTACATCTTGCACCGATGCGTTGGAGATGACGGCCCTCTTGGCCAATATTCAACCCGGCGACGAAGTGATTGCCCCTTCTTACACTTTTGTATCTACCGTGAATGCTTTTATCCTCCGTGGGGCCCGCATCGTATTTGCGGATAGCTATGCCGACAATCCCAATATCGATGCCACGGCCATTGAAGCGCTGATAACCCCACAAACCAAAGCGATATTGCCGGTGCATTATGCCGGCGTGGCCTGCGATATGGATGCCATTATGGCGCTGGCCAATAAATACAATCTACTGGTGATAGAAGATGCGGCACAGGCCATTGACTCCTATTACAAAGGCAAGCCCTTGGGCAGTATTGGTCAGTTGGCCGCTTTTTCTTTTCATGAAACCAAAAATATCATTGCTGGTGAGGGCGGTATGCTGGTGATCAACGATGCCCAATACAACGAAAGGGCCGAAATCATTCGGGAGAAAGGTACCGACCGGAGCAAATTTTTTAGGGGCGAAGTGGATAAGTACGGTTGGGTGGACATGGGTTCTTCCTTTTTGCCATCGGATATGATTGCCGCTTTTTTGTATGCCCAATTGGAAGCGCTGGAAAGCATCCAACAAAAACGCAAAGCCATTTGGGGCTATTATAACCAAGCCTTGCAACCATTAACGCAGTTAGGTATCCAATTGCCCCATATCCCTGATTATGCTACCAATAATGCGCACATGTATTACTTGGTTTGCAACAATGCCAACCAGCGCATCCGTTTGATAAAAGCCCTGAAGGAAAAAAACATACATGCGGTATTCCATTACCAATCGCTGCACCAATCGAAGTTTTATGCGCCCCTGCACAAGGGCCGGCCACTTCCCAATGCCGATCGTTTTACCGATTGTTTGCTGCGACTTCCTTTTTACAATAGCCTAACAACAGACGAACTCAACAGGGTTTGCGATACCATACTGGATTTTTTCAAGGGGCACTCAGCATGAAGCATTGTACGATAATTACATCAATACCAAAGGCGGGCTTTCACATTTCTTAGATACAATAACGCTTCGGCATTGATGGCCTTTCTTTGCTCATTTCGGGGAATACCCGCAACCATTCGCCAACCTTTTAAAAACAAGCGGATATTAAAGCCGGTTTCCTTTAGAAAATTAAAAGACCACATGATTGCGGTGGAATAAAAATAGCGTTTGGGCAGGTAACGCCAAGCTACTTTGGACTTATTGTACCACATTTCAAGCAGCTTTTCTTTTTTTGGTTTTCTTCCCAATGGCGATTCTTTGTGCAACATTACGGCGGCATCGCTATAAACAATTGCATACCCAGCATCCAGCAGCCGGTAACCAAGATCGTACTCTTCCATCCCATAAAAAAAATCTTCGGGATACCCGCCAACCGCTTGCATTACAGAGCGGCGTATTGCATGCGCCCCACCTGCATAATAGTAGGTTTCAAAATAATTTTTCGTATGGTAGTCATCAAAATTTTTATGCGGAAATGCATTCACTTGCATCTGGAGCGTATCATAATACAACACTTTGAACGATACAACAGCAATCGGCCTTTCGGTGCTTTGTTGCTCAAATGCTTGCGCTAATTTCACCAAGCAATCTTTGTTTTGCATAACCGCATCATCATCCAGCATAATGCAGATGGGGGCTTTCCCCTTGGCTAAGGCATAGTTACGCCCCCTGGAAACACCCAGGTTACCCGGCGCATCAAAATAGTAAAAAGGGAAGGGGGTTGATGCTGCAATGTATTCTTTCACAGCCGTATAATCATCCGAGGAATCATTGTTCACAACAATCACTTCTTCCAACAAATCCATTGCCCTGTCTAGCTGGATAATATTTTTCAATAATTCCAACATATCACCGGGCCTGTTATAGGTTATGATTATAAAACTTAAAGGCTTCAAATTGAATTATTTTTGCAGTACTACTTCAATCCGTCGTTAGCCCCCAATGGAGTGGCAGCACCTTTTCCCTTGCGATAAACACTCCACAACCATAACAGTAAAAACAGGATACCCACTAACAAACCTACCAAGCCCAGCTTTTTACCCATCAACAAACCGGGCGGCTCAAACCTGAACTCGATATTGTGTTTGCCCGCAGGCAAAGCCAAGCCACGCAATACATAGTTTACTTTTACAATAGGGGTTTCCTTGCCATCTACCAAAGCCTTCCAACCGGCTTTGTAGTAAATTTCGCTGAACACGGCAAACTGGTTGGTAGCCGCATCAGAAGTGTAAGTAACTACATCATTATCGTTTTTAACCAATTGTATCTTGGCGGCACTATCATACTGTGGCATAAAGGGAACCGAAGCCTTGAACGACTCTTGCACAAAAGCCGTATCCTTGGGGTTAAAGTCATCAATGGCTTTCATTTCGGCATCTGCATCTTTTACAAATATCACCTGCTTTACCAACCAGCAAGGGCCCAAGGCACCCTCATTCCTTTGATATTGCTGGGTAGCCCCTACCCTATCTTTTTGAATGATGTATTTGGTGTTGAGCATATCCAGCACACCTGTATTGAAATCTTGTTTGCTAAATTGGCGCTCAATCAAATCTTGGTAAATGCGCAACTTGGCAGGATGGTAACCACCCACTGATTTATACAAATAAGAGGTATTGTTTTCCTGGAAACTGCCGGCCACATTGAAAACGCGGTAGTCCGATTTGTCTTGCATGATTTCCAAATCGGCTTTGGTAGGGGCAAACTCAGCCTCGTTGGTGTCTTTCTCTTGAAAATTATCGCTGTTGAAATATTTGCTGTTGATCAGCGATACATCCAACAGGGCAAAAGCAGCCAATAGAATGGCCAGTACCGTGCCATTGAACATTTTTTTGATGAACCCAAACAACAGGGCCGCCCCCAGCAGCATAAAGCCAAAGCTGCGCAGGATACTGCCCATCATCAGCGATTGCCTATCTTCCCGCAGTCCATCATAAAAGGTTTTTACATAATCACTCAGCGGGGCTATGTTCATTTGCCTAACCTGCTTCATTACTTGCTTATCGGCACCGCTGCTAAAATCGAAACTAAAATACATGATGAGCAATAGCACCAATATACCACCGATGGCGATGGCGGCTTTTTTCAATAGCGGCAACAAGTCCTTTTTATCGGGCAATTGCAAGGCATATTGCACAAACAACACGGCTGCCAAGGGCAACAACAATTGCGGCACCACCAATATCATGGAAGGCGCCCTGAATTTGTTGTAAAAAGGCAAATGGTCGTACAAGAATCCGTTGAAGCCATCAAAATAACTGCCCCACGACATGATAACCGTTAAAAGTACGGCCGTTAATATCCACCAACGGTGTTTATTGCCGAGGATAAACAAGGAGAAAATGGCCAGCATACAAATGATGGCACCGGCATAGGGCGGGCCCGATGTGCCTACTTCGCCGCCCTTGGTCATACCGCCCCAATAGTATTGCATCGGTAGTTGCTGCCTTATATCGCCAACTTTAGCCTGAATATCTGGGGGCAACTGCGGAGGAGGGCCACTCAATACTTCAATGGCTTTGGAACTCTCCTGCTCAATTTCGGCATGCGAGCTACTGCCACCAAACATTTTGGGCACCATCATTACAAATGGCTCGGCCATCGTCATGCTGTAGCTAAGGGCATAATCTTTATCCAAGCCCGTACTGGGAGCTGTTTTCACCTTTTGCGCCGTATCGGTTAGTGCAGAGGCGCCGCCCCGGATGGTTTCTTTTTGATATTCATAAGTGCCGAACATCATTTCGCCATTGCTCAGCACACCCGCCAATACTGCAATTAGGGTTAGAGCACTGGCCCTAAACAAATGCTTCCAGTCTTTGGCCTTGATCCATTGGATCATGTAAAAAACCGTCATCACCCCAATGGCTATAAAAAGATAGTACACGATTTGCAAGTGGTTGATGGCTATCATAGTGGCCGTAAAAGCTGCCGTGAGCAGGGCCCCGAGCCAATATTTTTTCTCATACAACAATAATACCCCACTCAACAGGGCAGGCATATAGGCGATAGACCACATTTTTGTTTCATGTCCCACGGCAACAATTACAGGGTTGTAAGTGGCATAGCCAAAGGCCAAAGCGCCCAAAATACCCACATAGGGATTGATACGCAACGTAATGCACAGAATGTAAAAACAAATACAGGCCAAGAAGAAGAACTGCATGGGCTTGGGCAGGCCAAGCGTGAGTACCGTATGCACTACCGCATGGATATAATTGCCCCCAATACCGCCTACCTGTATGGCCGGCATACCGCTAAAGAGGCCGTTGGTCCATAAAGGGTATTTGCCATGTGTTTCTTTGTACAGCTCTGAATTTTGGATGGCCCCTTTCCAATGGCTCACATCACTCTGTTGCAGCACTTTGCCGCTCAGTGCATCTTTACAAAAAAAAGCCGCAATGGCTATGAAAACAACTATTGCAATCACATGCGGCAATAGCTGCCGGAAGTTAAAGTTCTTCATCTAAAAAAATTGTATCGCAAAATAAGGTTAAAATTTCCAAAAATGGCAGAGAATGTACCCAGTGAATCATCTTTCGCAAGTTGAAGTTTGGCAGATGACGGTTGACAGACATTTGAATTGTTGCCTTTTTCGTTGGCCGATGTGGAGGCTCTGCCGACATCACGCCGTAGGCGTGAGCCGATGACCGTTGGCCGAGGACCGTTGACCGTTGGCCGAAGGCAGCAACCCGCAACTAAATCAACCCGTAACCAAATCAACCCGTAACCCGCAACCAACCCTTAAACTTTCAAACCTTCAACTTTAGACTTTAAACATCCTCCCTATAAATCATAAAAATACCTAGTACGGTTGATGCGCAAGTCGCGGAGCAAACCCGATTTGGGACTGATGGTGATATTGAAAAAACGGTAACGGCCTACGGGCGATGCATTGATAGACATTTGCCAGCAGTGCATTTCCCTTGATAAGAACATGCTGATGGTACCCAGTTCCTTGGTGGTAAAATTGTACGTACCATTGGTACCGATCTTCCATTTGCTGGTGAGGTTGATGTCGCCATTCCAAGTTACATCTTGAAAGAAACGGGTTTCATAACCGCTATAATCCGCCTTCCTGTCCCGTTGAAAACGCAGTGAGTAAGAGAAACTGAACGACCAAGGGATACTAAAATCGGCAAACTCGCCGGGGTTATTGCGGATATAGGCAGCTTCCTGCTGATACTCATCCAATGGCAAGCCGGTTACCGGATCGTACTGCTGTTGGTAATTGCTCAGGTCACGCCGGTCGCCCTCTTTCTTTTCCTTATTGCTACCGCCCCTAAACTGGCTTTGGATAGATACATTACCACCGATGAGCCTACCCAGCGAGAAGGGCCTTTTGCGCCATATCAATGTATCAACCCTTTCGCCACGGCTGTTAACCTGATAGGGATCGGTAGTGGCACCCGCTGTGATATTGATTTTATCGAATAGGTTGCTCCGGGCCGACCAATTGAAAGTGCTAAAAGCGAATGAATCGGCAACCAGATTGTAATTGCCGGATACGCTAAGCCCATCAATCAGGGTCAACTTTTTAACCGCACCGGCACTGGTATCCTTCTTATTGCGCACTTTCATTTGGATATTGTTGTCGATAGAGAAGTTGATACCGCCAAAACGGCCTTCGCCAAATCCCCCATACACACTGCCATCAAACACATTAAAGCGGCCAAAATTTTTATTGGTGTCTATTTGCGTAGTGTAAAAGTACTTGCCGTTCATATCGGGCTTGTAGCTAAGGCCAATAGAGGGGCGGATTTCGTGGCGGATGGCCTGTATCTTGCTGTTTTTGCCAAATTCGAACATGCCAAATATCCGGGTGGTCAACGAAAAGCCAAAGCTAAGCTCCCGAGCGGTGAAAAAGTTTTTGTTGTAAGTGGTATCCACTTTTTTGGTAACATCGTTCCAGCTTCGCAGCAGCTTTTGCTGGTACCAGCGCTCACTATACGAAATGCTGGGCGCTATTTGCAGCGGCCCCAATTGTGGCAGCGATACCGTGATGGGAACATTGTGCTGTACACCCCACTGGAAATTTTTGCTCAACTGTCCACCTATATCGCCCAGTGTATCGATAAACGAAGTAAGGCTTTTCGCATTGGAGTTGAGGGCGATGCCCAGGTTTTCGTACCATTTCAATTCGCCAATGGTTTCTTTGCGCCTAAAAGGATAAACGGTGTTCATGTTAAAACCAATATCCGGTATATTCAGGTTAATCTTACGCTCCTGTGTATTTTGGTTGTGGTTGGCCCCAATGGTAATGTTCATGTTCTTCCATACTTTGGCATAGGTGATGGAAGAAGTCAATTGGTTGTTGAAGTTACGGGTAGGGCTATTGGGCACAAATTGGTTGAACTTGCTACTGCCCGCATCCACATTGGCCGAAAAAGTAACGCCGGGCCGGGCTTTGTTATCCGAATTGTGCCGCCACCGCACATAAAAGGTACGCTGTGCCACAAAATCCTTATCGCTGCGCAGGCCCAAATTGGTACGCTGCACATCCACCGAAAAACTGCCTTGATAGCGGTAGCGTTTGTAATAGCGAGGGCTTACATTGGCAGTCCACCCACCATAAGAATAAATGGTACCCCTTGCCGTCACGTCCCAATTATCGCTGAGCACTTTATAATAGCCCAAGCCTTCCAAAGCAAGCCCAAATTGTTCGTTGGCCGTAAAAGTAGGGGCCAATATACCCGAGTGGCGCCCCTGCCGCAATGGGTAAATGCCAAAGGGCAGTACCACAGGGATCGGCACCCCTTCAAACTCAGGGTGCACCGGGCCGGTAAAAGCCATTTTTTGATTGATGAACTTTACTTGGTTGCTCACAAAGGCAAAATGCGGCGTATCCAAATTACAAGTAGTAAAGCGCACTTTTTGTGCATAGATCGTATTGGAATCTACCTTTTTGGATTGCTTGGCATATACAAACATTTCGTTCTGCATAAAATAAGTGCCCTTGGTTTGGCCCTTGCCCGAAAGTATACTATAACGCAGGGTGTCGCTTTCCGATTGAAAGTCGGCCTGTTTAAAAGAAGCGTAGGAAATTACATTGCCCAAACTATCTTTTTGCAAATGCGCTGTTAGGATATTGGTTCTTTGATCGTACATGATCACCGGTGCCACCAGCTCATTGTCCAAATAGGTCGTTTTGTTTTCCTTGCCATACAGCATGATTTTTTTGCCCGGCACATCCAGCACCATCGAATCATCTGCATGGTATTCAACGGGGGCATCCAATGTATCTTTGGAGTATTTGATGGAAAAGGTATCAATTACGGTAACCGTTGCCACCGAATCCTTGCCCGGCTTGGGTTTTATGGCGGTATCCAATTGGGCCGGAGCAATAGTCCGCAGTTGTTGGGCCATATCGTTTATAATAGGTCTTTTGGCAACTATTTTTTTCTTGGTTGGCTTGGGTAAAGTGTCATTTGTTAAAAATATGTTAAAGTTTTGCCAACCCGCAAATTTATTGCTGCCGAATGACGTTAATAGCAGCAATAGCAGCGGTACAAACCCTGCTAAAATGTATTTTGCCTTACCTTTGTAAATATGTATCATTGCAGTCAGGAGCAAAAATAGATATTATAGTGTGAAAGAAATGCTAATTAACATTTTCTATAAATTGAACAATTGATAATGAGATTAGATATATATAAAATCGTATACGCTGCTTTACCAGCAATTTTAACATTTGGTAGTTTTTATGCCCAAGCCCAAAACCAACCGACACGCCAAAAATTGGGTACCGTGATTGTGGATGCGGGCCATGGTGGCAAAGATGGTGGCGCATATGGTGGCTACGAGGGTGGACTGCGTTCACGTGAAAAGGACGTAACCTTGGCCATTAGCCTCAAGCTGGTTGCGCAACTAAAAAAGGAATTGCCCGATGTAAAAGTGGTGCCTACCCGTACAACGGATATTTATCAATCGCCTCCAGAAAAAGCCGGTATTGCCAATGCGGCTGCCACACCCGGACAGGCCAACCTGTTTGTGTGTATCCACGCCGATGCGGCTGCGCTTAAAACCGGCTCCCGCATTACCGGCTACCGTACCGTAACGGTTTACGATAACAAGGTTGAATGGATAGGCAAAGGCAAAAAGAAACATAAAAAAGTAACCCGTATACCCCGCCAAGTGGAAAAGCCCATTGTAGAGTATTACAAAATAGGTACCCAGCGCAGTGGTACCAGTGTGTGGATATTTGCCGCCCACAAAACCTCCGACAAGCTAAAAGCCATCATGAACGAAGAGGAGTTCAATGCCGAAACCAGTTCGGACACGGCCTACAACAATATCGACTTTAGCAGTCCTGAAAAAAGGATGATTGCCAATATCTACGCCAAATTATATCAACAAAAAAGTGCCAAACTGGCCCAATTGGTAAACGATGAGGTGGATCAAACCGGCCGTACCGCCCTCGGCATCAACCAACGGCAGGTGGGTATATGGGTACTGCAGGCCACCAATATGCCGGCCATACTGGTAGAAACGGGCTTTATTACCAATTATGACGATGAACGCTACCTCAACAGCGAAAAAGGGCAGCAGGAACTGGCCCAAGCCATCGTAAATGCCATCAAACATTACAAGGAAGATATCGAAAATCCCAAGGCAATCGCCCCGCAAGTAGCCAATATGGGGAATAATCGAAAATAGGATAACAACTTATTTCGTTACTTTTGTTTACTAATCAATATTTAGGGTTTAATGAAAATATCGAGTGAAACAAAAGTGGGTGCCCTTACGGCCATTGCCATTACCTTACTGGTGCTGGGATTTAGCTTTTTAAAGGGCAAAAATCTCAACGGTAAAGAGAACAAGCTGTACGCTGTTTTTACTGATGTAAAGGGCTTAACCAATAGCAATTTGGTAGTAATCAACGGTAAACAAGTGGGAACCGTGTTAGCTACCGAGTTCAGCAAGGATATGAAAAATATCATCGTTACCCTTAATATGAACGGTAAATATCAAATCCCCCAAAATTCCGTTGCTGTAATCAGTGCATCCCTACTAGGAACCATCAGCCTGGAAATTAAATTGGGCTCTGCCCCCAGTTATTTGGCCAATAATGATACCATTTCCACCCAAGCAAGCGCCAGCTTGATGGATGATGCGTTGCAAAAGCTAGACCCCGTTTTGTACGAAGTAAAGAATGCGGTAAAAGCATTGGATTCAGTTTTGGTTACCATCAACAGTGTGGTTGATCCCGCTGCCAGAAACAACCTGAGGGCCACCATGGAAAATGTGAACAAAGCAACGAGCAGTTTGGCTGTATCATCGGCTTCGCTGCAAACCCTGCTGAATACCCAAACGGGCGCATTGGCCAAATCGCTGGAAAATGTGAGCAAATTCACGGGCAACTTGGCGGCCAACAACGAAAAGATGAGTACCATTTTGACCAACGTGGAAAAAACAACGGATAATTTTTCCAAATTGGACGTAGAAAAAACATTGAACACCCTCAACGGTACCATCTTAGAATTAAAGGGCGTTATCACCAACTTCAGTAACGACAAGGGCACTTTGGGCCTACTGATAAATGATAACCGCCTGTACAATAACCTTTCTGCCACTACCAATAAACTCAACTTATTACTCGACGATTTACGCATCAACCCCAAACGGTATGTGAACGTTTCCGTGTTTGGCAGAAAAGACAAATCGGGGCCGCTGATGATTCCGCTCCCCGATACGGTTAATGCGCCCTACAAATAGCCTTTTCGCCTACGGATGCATTTTTAACAAAATTTTGTGTTTAGGTTATAAAATAATGTTACAACTTGCAGCCTGTTACTAGGTACTATTATCGCAAGCGTGAAACAATTTACACGAAATATTATATGGGTCTGCTTACTGTTGTTGGCCAGCCAAGGCTTGCAAGCACAGCAGATTATGCCCCCTCCTACGGGCGGTGGCGATACCCTACGTACCATACAAATAATACAAGGCCGTGATCTGCGCTACATGCAGGTGGATTCTGCCACCATACTGGAAACCATTTCCGGCGATGTAATCATCAAGGAAGGGGTTACCCTGTTTTATTGCGACAGTGCGGTCATCAACCGCAGTACCAATACCATGGAGGCTTTTGGCAAAATCCACATCAACGACAACGATAGTATTCATACATACGCACAATACCTACGCTATGTGGGCGGCGAAAGGATAGCTTACCTGAAAAAGAAAGTGCAGTTAACCGATAGAAAAGGGATTTTATATACCGAAGAACTGGAGTACAACCTGGGCACGCATATCGGCCAATATAAAAATGGGGGCCGTATCGTTAACGGTAAAACAATCCTTACCAGCACGGATGGGGTATATTTTGCCGATACCAAGGATGTATATTTTAAAAAGAATGTACACTTGGTAGACCCTAAATATGACATTAGATCGGATAGCCTGCTGTACAATACCCAAAGCCAAATAGCCACTTTTATTGCCCCTACCCGTATTGTGAGCAAAGAAGGTGTGATTGAAACAAAAAGTGGTACTTACAACCTTAAAACTGGCGAAGCGGCTTTTTTTGAACGGACACAATTTAGGGACAGTACCCATACGGCCATTGCCGATAAAATGATTTTTGAGGAAAAAACGGGCATCTTGCTCATGGAAGGTAGGGCCAAGTTTACCGATAGTGCCAACAAAGTGATTTTGATTGGCAACCATTTGGAATTCAACAAAAGGGATGAATCGTTTTTGGGTTACCAGAAGCCGGTAATGATTTTGTACGACAAAAACGACAGTACTTATATAGCAGCCGATACCCTTTTTTCGGGGTTACGCAAACCTGATCTAGATAGTTTGGCCCAAAAAATGGGTAAAACTGATAAGCCGCAAAAAGATACCCTCAAACGAGCCAAGCTGGACAAGCCCACGGCTGTAAATGCCAAGGACACAGCCATCCGCTATTTCTTGGCTTTTCACCATGTACGCATTTTCAACGATTCGCTACAGGCCGTTTGCGATAGCTTCTACTATTCCTCAGAGGATTCGGCCTTTAGGATGTTTGACGACCCCGTGGTATGGAACGACAAAACCCAGGTAACCGGCGATACCATTTACCTATTTACCAAAAACAAAGATCCCGAGCGTATCTACGTATTTTACAATGGCCTCATCATCAACAAATCCAACGATTTGATGTACAACCAAATTGGGGGACGTACCATCAACGGCTATTTTAAAGAAGGCAGTATCGATTATATGCGGGTAAAGGGTTCGCCGGCAGAAAGTATATTTTATCCGCAAGACGATGATAGTGCCTACGTGGGCATGAACCGCAGCAGTGGCGATGTAATTGATGCTTACTTTGTAAATAAGGAGCTGAATAAGGTGAAGTTTATCAATGATGTAAACGGCACCATGTTCCCGATTGGTAAGATACCAGAAGACCAACGGAAACTCAAGGGCTTTGAATGGCTGGACAAGCGTAGGCCCAAGAATAAGCTAGAACTATTTGAGTAAGACGATATCCATTAATCTTTAACGCCACATATTTTTGTTGTATGAAAGATTATTTTTCTGATCAATCGGATAACTATGCGCTTTACAGGCCGAGCTATCCCGATGCGTTTTTTGCGTTTGTAAGGTCGCTCCTACCCCACACTGCCAAAGCTTGGGACTGTGGTACGGGCAATGGCCAAGTAGCCGCCAAACTGGCCCCTTTTTTTGATGCAGTGTATGCTACGGATATCAGTCAATCGCAATTGGACAATGCCGTACCCATGAACAATATCCACTACTCCCAACTACCTGCCGAACAAACCAACTTCCCTGCCGATTTTTTCGACCTCATCATCGTTGGCCAGGCCATCCATTGGTTTGATTTTGAACGTTTTTATGCCGAAGCGATCCGCACGGCTAAGAACGGTGCCATTATCAGCATCATTGGTTACGGTAAGCTGATGATCAACGAGCCGCTGGATGCTGTGATCAACCATCTTTACAGCGCTATTTTAAGCGGTTATTGGCCCGCAGAACGTCGGTATATTGACGAGCAATACAACACCATCCCCTTTCCGTTTCCTTTGGTGGATACGCCTGCCTTTGCCCATCAACTCCATTGGACTTTTGAGCAACTGTACGGTTATTTGCAAACTTGGTCGGCCGTAAAACAGTACAGCAAGACGCATCAACAAAACCCAGTTGATATGATCTATGATGATTTGCGGGCCGCTTGGGGCACTGCTGCGCAACGGGAAGTGAGTTTTCCCATGCTGGTAAAACTGGGCAAAATTATTAAAGCAGTTTGATTCATCTAGTGCGCTACCACATTTCCCAAAGTCGACCACTTTTGGAAAGTGGTCGACTCTCCACACTGGCGCAAGCGTTCCTCCACAAGTGTTCGAAACCTTTTCCTATTGTTCATTAATCCCGAAGGGATGCCATTATTATAGTATGATTTGGGCAGAAAAATCAATCAAGTGCAACCCCGAGGGGGTGGCATTATTATGTATTTAAAATGTTTCGAACAGATATGGAGTTCCTCTTGTGCCTTACAACCTGCCTTTGCCGGCAGGCCCACCAGTCTCCCGCCATGCGGGACAAGTTGCGACCGGATTAGCAGCGATAGCATAGCCCATAAAAAAAGGCTGCCCGTTAAGACAGCCTTGTAAAAATATATTGCGATGATTGCTTAATCGAATTGCAGATCCAAGCCCAAGCCCCTCAGTTCATGCACCAATACATTGAATGATTCTGGTACACCTGCTTTAGGGATATTGTCGCCCTTCACAATCGCTTCGTATGTTTTGGCCCTACCGATGATATCATCCGATTTGAGCGTTAACAACTCTTGCAATATGTTGGCGGCACCATAGGCTTCCAATGCCCATACTTCCATCTCACCAAAACGCTGACCACCAAATTGGGCTTTACCACCCAACGGTTGCTGTGTAATCAAGCTGTACGGTCCGATAGAACGGGCGTGCATCTTATCATCCACCATGTGGTGTAGTTTAATCATGTAGATAATGCCCACGGTTGCTTTCTGGTCAAAGCGTTCACCGGTTTCACCATCGTACAAGTAAGTATGTCCAAAGCTCGGCAGATCGGCTTCTTTGATGCGGTCGGCAATTTCTTCTACTGAAGCACCGTCGAAGATGGGGGTCGCAAAACGACAGCCCAATTTTTCACCGGCCCAACCCAAAACGGTTTCATAAATCTGTCCCAAGTTCATACGACTAGGTACGCCCAATGGATTCAGTACAATGTCAACCGGTGTACCGTCTTCCAAGAAAGGCATATCTTCTGCACGTACAATCTTAGCAACGATACCTTTGTTACCGTGGCGGCCCGCCATCTTATCACCCACTTTCAGCTTACGCTTAACAGCGAGGTAAACCTTAGCCAGTTTCAACACACCTGCAGGTAATTCATCACCAATAGAAATGTTGAACTTCTCACGCTTGTAACGGCCCAACTCTTCGTTGTAACGGATGGTATAGTTGTGCAACAGAATGTTGATCAAATCGTCTGTTTTGGCATCGCCCGTCCAGCCTAAAGGATTCACATTCAGGTAATCAATATTGCTCAGGTTTTTGGCGTTGAACTTAGCGTCTTTGCCAATCAACGTTTCGCCAAAGTTATTGCTCACACCCGCACTCACCTTATCTTTCAGCAAGGTTTGCAGTTTGTTCAACAGCAGTTCCTTGATGTCGGCTTCGTTCTTCTCATGCGTCTTTTCAATCTTCTCCAATGCCGCTTTTTCCCTTACCTTGGCATTCTTATCTTTCTTCGCCCTTTGGAACAATTTCTTGTCAATCACCACACCTTCGGTACCGCTTGGCGCCTTCATTGATGCGTCTTTGGCATCACCTGCTTTGTCGCCAAAGATGGCACGCAACAGTTTCTCTTCTGGTGTAGGATCACTTTCGCCTTTTGGCGTGATTTTACCAATGATGATATCGCCTTCCTTGATATGGGCACCAATGCGGATGATACCGTTTTGGTCCAAATCTTTGGTAGCTTCTTCACTCACGTTCGGAATATCTGGCGTCAATTCTTCTTCACCTAATTTGGTATCACGTACTTCCAGTTCAAACTCGCTGATATGGATAGACGTAAACAAATCCTCACGGGCTACTTTTTCACTGATTACAATCGCATCCTCAAAGTTGTAACCTTTCCAAGGCATGAACGCCACTTTCAGGTTACGGCCCAACGCCAACTCACCATCTTTCGTAGCATAACCTTCAGTAAGGAAGTCGCCTTCCACCACTTTTTGGCCTTTTACCACGGCAGGGCGTAGGTTGATGCAGGTTTCTTGGTTGGTGCGGATAAACTTAGTGAGCCTATATACTTTCAAGTCATCTTCAAAACTTACCAATTGTTGGGTTTCGTTGCGCTTGTAGCGTACATGTATTTCGTTGGCATCTACAAATTCTACCACGCCATCGCCTTCTGCATGGATCTGGATCCTTGCGTCACGGGCAGCTTTCGCTTCCAAGCCAGTACCAACGATGGGCGCTTGTGGGCGGATCAATGGTACAGCCTGACGTTGCATGTTTGATCCCATCAACGCACGGTTGGCATCATCATGCTCCAAGAAGGGAATCAGCGAAGCACTCAAACCAACGATTTGGTTGGGTGCCACGTCCATGAATTCCACTTCGTCCCTGTCCAATATGGGGAAGTCACCCGTTTGACGGCTCTTGATTTTATCTTCCGCAAAATTGCCTTTTTCATCCAATGCAATATTGGCCTGGGCAATCTTTTTGGTATCTTCTTCCTCAGCGCTCAAGAAGGTAATGCGCTTCATATCCACCTTGCCACCGTCCACTTTGCGGTATGGGGTTTCGATAAAGCCCATATCGTTGATTTTGGCGTGTACACAAAGGGTTGAAATCAAACCAATGTTCGGTCCTTCTGGCGTTTCGATGGTACACAAACGGCCATAGTGGCTATAGTGTACGTCACGCACCTCAAAGCCCGCCCTTTCCCTGCTCAAACCACCGGGTCCGAGTGCCGAAATACGGCGCTTGTGGGTGATTTCAGAAAGTGGGTTGGTTTGATCGAGGAACTGCGACAACTGCGAAGTACCAAAGAACGAGTTGATAACCGAAGACAAGGTACGGGCATTGATCAGATCAACTGGGGTAAACACCTCGTTGTCCCTTACGTTCATCCGCTCACGGATGGTACGGGCCATACGGGCCAAGCCTACGCCAAATTGAGCATACAATTGCTCGCCCACGGTACGTACCCGACGGTTGCTCAAGTGATCGATATCGTCCACCTCGCTCTTACCGTTGGTTAACAGTACCAAGTATTTAATGATAGAAATAATATCTTCTTTGGTAAGTACCTTTTTGGTTAAAGGATACTCCATACCCAAGCGGCGGTTGATTTTGTAACGGCCTACTTCGCCCAAATCGTAGCGCTTATCGCTAAAGAACAATTTGTCGATGATACCACGGGCCGTTTCATTATCAGGGGCATCGGCACCACGCAATTGCTTGTAGATATGCTGAACCGCTTCCAGTTCGCTATTGCTGGTATCCTTGTTCAAGGTATTGTAAATGATGGCATAATCGCCGCTCACTTCTTCCTTTTGAATAAATACGCTCTTCACTTCCATGTCCACAATCATCTGGATATTTTCTTCATCCAGCACCGTGTCACGCTCCAATACCACTTCATTACGCTCCAAAGACACTACCTCGCCGGTATCCTCATCCACAAAGTCTTCCACCCAAGTACGCAATACACGGGCGGCCAAGCGCTTGCCCACATATTCGGCCAATCCTTTCTTGTCGGCTTTCACCTCATCGGCCATGCCAAACAATTCTAGGATATCCTTATCCGTTTCAAAGCCAATTGAACGCAACAAAGTCGTTACAGGGAACTTCTTTTTACGATCGATATAGGCATACATTACGTTGTTGATATCGGTAGCAAACTCCATCCAAGCGCCTTTGAAAGGGATAACCCTGGCAGAGTAGATTTTGGTACCGTTGGGGTGGGTAGATTGGCCAAAGAACACACCGGGTGAACGGTGCAACTGGGAAACTACTACCCTTTCGGCACCATTGATCACAAAGGTACCACGGGGGGTCATGTAGGGGATATTGCCCAAAAACACGTCTTGCACGATGGTTTGGAAATCAACGTGCTCCTCATCGTTACAGCTCAGGCGCAACTTGGCCTTTAATGGAACGGCATAAGTAAGGCCCCTTTCGATACATTCCTCAATGGTATAGCGTGGGGGATCTACGAAATAATCCAGAAATTCCAGCACAAAAATGTTACGTGTGTCGGTGATGGGAAAATTTTCCTTAAACACACGGAACAGCCCTTCCACATTACGTTTGTCGGGGGTAGTTTCTAACTGGAAAAAGTCTTTAAACGATTGAATCTGGATACCTAGCAAATCGGGGGTTTCCGCCAAATGCTCAACTTTACCGAAGTTAAAACGTTTAGCAGCGGCTGATTTTGTTACAGACATATTAATTTTTAAGACGTTTAATGTGCAGAATCCTATAAAAAAGGGGTAAAAACATTGTAAATGCCACTACTCCTAAATTAAAGGAGGGCAAAGGTACAAAAAAAACTGAATGAAAAGGCATTTTTTGCCAACAAAAATCGGCCCAAAGTGGATAACCCAAGGCTTTGGAGCCAAAATATTATCCTGCGGCCGGCTTTTCGCCTTTTAAGCGGTTGTCAAAGGAGAAATCTTCCACGCTGGCAATACGGATGAGCTTAAACTCGGGGTGCGCCGGATTGAGCAAATAGTTAAATTCACGGGGAATGATGGCCGAGGGCACTTGCAGCACACAACTGCTGAAGCTGCGCAGCCAAGCATTGCCCAAGCGGCGGCTCAAATATTGATTTTTATAATCTGTCCAGTCTTGCGGCAATAGCGCAACTTCCAATTTTTCCATGCTCACTTGGGCCGGGATGTGCACAATCATCACCTTAAACAATTGCTGCAAGCCCTCGGAGTCGCGGTGGACCAGGTTTTCCAAGCAGGCCAAGGCCCTAGAGCCAGCCGTGTAAATAACATAACTGCCCAATCCGTTCCAGCGGCCTTGGGAGCCGGGCGATACCAATTCATTGGCAAAACGGGCAAGCGCAATACGGTAAACTTCCATGAAAATAGGCTTGGTTAAGCAAGGTTGCCATAGGCAATATTGGTGATTTCGTTCATTACCAAATCAATGCCGGTAGAGGTTTTTATGATTTGAAGGGGGATGACTTGGCCGATGCCAAAAGCGGGCTTTTGCAGCCATGCCTGAAAACTGCGGATGGAGCCGAAAACCTCAGTACCAAAGCTAAATAGCGCTTTGAGCTTTAATAGGCGCTCGCCTTGGTTGGCATCTAGGCGTTTCCGCTCCTTTTTGTAGCGGCTGTAAGTTTTGTAAGAAGTATCCATAATGTCGGCTATGTTTTCTTTGTTGTACCCGGATAAGGTTACCACATCGTCAAAAGTGGATGCAAACACCCCCTCCATCGCCTCATTAACCAGTGACAATTTCTCATC
Source organism: Chitinophaga pinensis (assembly GCA_943373145.1). Taxonomy (GTDB): domain Bacteria; phylum Bacteroidota; class Bacteroidia; order Chitinophagales; family Chitinophagaceae; genus Ferruginibacter; species Ferruginibacter pinensis_H. The sequence goes on along the minus strand of CALSBI010000003.1, from coordinate 154,026 downwards.
TTCGTCAATAATGTAGGGCTTTGCCTCTTTTGCCGAAAAATTCTTCATACCCAAATTTAGGACAATTTTCCGTAAATGCAAATATTTTGTCCGTTTTGGGGCAAAAAAAAGCCCCCAACTAGTTGGGGGCCCCTTTATCTTACAAAAAGATTAAGCTATTTCTACATCAGCACCAGCTTCTGCCAGTTTAGCTTTCAGGTCTTCGGCTGTAGCTTTGTCAACACCTTCTTTAACGGGTTTTGGAGCAGTGTCAACCAAATCTTTGGCTTCTTTCAGGCCAAGACCGGTAAGGTCTTTAACCACTTTTACAACTGCCAATTTGTTGGCACCTGCGCTCTTCAAAATAACGTCGAAGGCGGTTTTTTCTTCAGCGGCGGCGGCTGGGCCTTCGCTGCTAACCACTACTGCAGCAGCAGCTGGTTCGATACCGTATTCGGTTTTCAAAAATTCAGCCAATTCCTGAACTTCTTTTACTGTTAAGCCTACTAGGCTTTCTGCTAATGCTTTTACGTCTGCCATAAAATTTAATTTTTTCCGACTTCATTTCCATTGCAATGAATCCGCCGGATGGTTTAAAAAAATTGCCTTCTGCCCTCGGGCTTGGGTTTTTATCAATAAGCAGGTATATAAAACACCTGCCGATAGTTATTAAGCTTCCGCAGCTTCGGGCCTGTTTTGCAAAGCACCGATAACACGTTGGATAGGTGACTGCAGCAAACCAATAACTTCGCCGATAAGCTCGTTTTTGGTTTTGATTTTGGTCAATGAAGCCAATTGCTTGTCGCCTACAAATACATCACCATTGATGAAAGCGGCTTTCAGCTCAGGCTTGTCGCCATTTTTTTCCTTGCGGAAGCTGCTGATGATTACAGCAGGTTCTTTGGGGTTTTCGCTGAACAACAGCGCCGTTACTTTGTGCAAAGAATCAAAAACGCCTGCATATTTTTCAGCGTCCAAGCTTTCCAAAGCCTTTTTAATCAGGGTGTTTTTGGCTACCCTCATTTCTACCTGCTTGCTAAAGCATTCCCTACGTAAGCGGGTTATCTGCTCTACTGATAAGCTTTCGGTATCGGTGATATAAAAGTTGTTGTATTGAGAGAATTTGCCCTTCAGCAATTCGATCACTTCGTTCTTTTCCTGTTTTGTCATAACAAAATTATTTTACAATCCCGTAAGGAATCAGTTGATGAATGATTTGGTGTCAACAGTGATGCCGGGGCTCATGGTGCTGGCCATGCTCACGCCTCTGAGGTAGGTACCTTTGGCAGTGCTGGGTTTCAGCTTGATGATGGCATTTACCAATTCTGTGCTGTTTTCTGCAATTTTTTCGGGGCTAAAGCTTACCCTGCCGATAGAAGCGTGGATGATACCCACTTTATCTACCTTAAAGGCAATTTTACCGCCTTTCAAATCATTTACAGCGCCGGCTACATCGTTGGTAACGGTACCTGTTTTGGGGTTGGGCATCAAGTTACGGGGACCGAGTACTTTACCCAATTTACCAATTTTAGGCATCACAGATGGAGTGGCCACAATCACGTCGATATCGGTCCAACCACCTTCGATTTTGGTGATGAACTCATCCAATCCCACAAAATCGGCACCGGCAGCAGTAGCTTCGGCTTCTTTATCGGGTGTGCAAAGCACCAGTACTTTTTTGGTTTTACCTGTACCGTGTGGCAAGGTTACCGTACCGCGGATGGCTTGGTCGGCTTTTTTGGGGTCAACGCCCAAACGAACGTGAATATCAACTGAACTGTCGAATTTTGTTGTATTGATCTCTTTTACTAATGCAGCAGCGTCTTTCAGGGAATAAACCTTGTCTTTATCCACCTTTGCATTGGCAACTTTTCTTTTTTTAGTAATCATTGTCTTTAAAATTTAAGGTGATAAATTAGTTTTCCCAAGGGGCTGTGCCATCAACGGTTAAACCCATACTGCGTGCAGTACCGGCTACCATGCTCATGGCGCTGTTAAGCGTAAATGCGTTTAAGTCGGCCATTTTATCCTTGGCAATTTCTTCAACTTGGGCCCAAGTAACCTTGCCTACCTTGGCACGGTTGGGTTCCTTGCTACCGCTGGTAATTTTAGCGGCTTCCATTAATTGAACTGCTGCGGGGGGAGTTTTGATGACAAAATCGAATGATTTGTCGGCATAAACGGTGATGAGAACGGGTAATACTTTACCGGGTTTGTCTTGGGTCCTAGCATTGAACTGCTTACAGAACTCCATGATGTTGATACCCTTACTACCCAAGGCAGGGCCGATTGGCGGCGCAGGGTTGGCTTGTCCTCCTTTACACTGGAGCTTCACATAGCCAGTAATTTCTTTTGCCATTTTAATTTGTTTTTTGGTGATAACGTTTCGCCATTATAGCGGAACTCCCAATTCCAATACTGCTGTGGCCGGAGCCTTAACAGATTATAAAGAACTATTTGGGGCGGCAAAGGTAGTACCTTGTAGCAAAACAACCAAATTTTTAAGCATTGTTATGCCAAGTGCGCCTTTTACCGCTATTTACCGTACAACTGTTGCCAGCCCAACATGCCACCAGTAAGGTTTTTCACATTGGCAAAACCCATTTGCTCCAGCATCATGGCGGCCATACCGCTACGGTTGCCGCTGCGGCAATAGCAAATCACTTCTTCTTTGCGCAGGTCTTCTATTTCTTCTACTTGCAACATTTGTACTTTACCCAAGGGCAATAGCAGGCCGCCAATATTAAACTCAGCGTGCTCATGCGGTTCCCGTACATCCACCAGGTTAAGCTTTTCGCCAGCATCCAAGCGGGCTTTTACTGCTTCTGCGGTAATATTTTCCATTATTTGTTGTTTTTTGTTTTTGGTTTTGACTTTGTTTTATTATCGTTGAGCGAGTCCCTGCCCGCTTCATTGGTAACCGACAAAAACAGGTCCATCACCTGCCCCGGCTGGATATAATTGGGCAGTTTTTCCTCATTAAAGCGGGGCGGTCGTTGGTCGAATATAAAAGCACGGCCCGTATCCCTTACATCGGCATTGGGCGCTGGCACCACAATAACGCCCTGGGCTTCCAACTGCGCTTTGGCCTCGGCATAGGTAAGGCCAATCACATCCGGTACTATCATCCGCTCGTTTTCAACACCGGCACCAATGATGAGGGTTATTCTACTGCCCCACTGAATTTTGGAGCCTGGTACAATTTTACGGCCCTTGTATTGCTGTTCCAGCACATACCCTTTCATAAAGTCGGGCTTAAACAAGGTATCCTCTAGCTTTAGGTGGCTGCGCTCCAAAATGTCGAGGGCGGCACCCAAACTCTGCCCTTCCAGTTTGGGCATATCAAAAGAGGGTGGCACCACCCGGTTGATGGTAATAAATACCATCCGGTTCACCTTTACCGTGCTATTACCTTCTGGCAACTGCTTTAACACGATGCCCTTGGACGCTGTATCGGTGTACACCGAGTCTTGTATCTGCACTTCAAAGCCCTTGCTCTCCAGCAACTTGATGGCATCCTCCGTTTTTTTGCCCATTACCGCGGGCACCGTAAGGGTTGCGTCATGCTTGGTTATCACACCCAGCATCTTTAAAAATCCATAAAACAGCAAAAAGGCCAAGGCCACTGCTGCTAGGAGGTTTACCCAAAAGGGCCGGTTGGTTAAGAATTTAAACACGTTATTGATTGTTGTTGATTTTAAGAACGTTTGGCATCCTGTAAGCATTCATCCAACAGGGCGCTGTAAAACTGTTGTTGCGTCCACCCCATGGCCCTTATCTGCTGTGGCACCAAGCTGGCATCCGTTTGGCCCGGCACCGTATTGATTTCCAGCATAAAAGGATGGCCACTGGCTTGGTGATAAATAAAGTCGATACGCACCACTCCCCCACACCTAAATACTTCGTACACTTTTTTGGCGGTAGCCCTAATCTGTCCAGCCATATTTTCGTCGATATGGGCGGGGGTTATCTCCTCACTGGCACCTTGGTACTTGGCTTCGTAATCAAAAAACTCTTTTTTACTGATGATCTCGGTAATGGGCAAGGTAATGATTTCGCCTTTGTGCTTAAACACACCAATACTGAATTCCCTGCCTTCTATAAACTCTTCCACCAGCACTTGGCTATCTTCTTTAAAAGCTTTTGCAATGGCGGCATCCAATTCGCCTGCTTCATTTACTTTGCTCATACCAATGCTGCTGCCGCCGTTATTGGGCTTTACAAACACGGGCAAACGCAGTTCGGCCAAAATGGCTTCGCTGCCCATGGGTGCAGTATTAAACAAATGCAAAGATTTTGCCACATGTACACCGGCCATGGCAGCCACGGCCACCGTATAACGTTTGTTAAAAGTAAGTGCCGATGTTGTACAGTCGCAAGAAGTATAAGGAATCTTCAAAATGTCGAAATAGCCCTGTAGTTTGCCATCTTCGCCGGGGGTACCGTGCAGCCCCACCAATACAGCTTCAAATACAATTTTTTGACCGCCAACCGTAATGGAGAAATCGTTTTTATCCACCCATATCTTTTCGCCTGCGGGGCTAAGGTAATGCCATCCATCGGGGTGTATATCAATTAGATAACAGTCCCACCGCTCCGTGTCGATATGGCTGGCGATACATTGGGCACTTTTGTACGATATTACCGCTTCGCCTGAGTAGCCACCGGTAATAAGCGCTATTGTTTGTTTCATGATTGATGGACTGGTTGATTGGACAAAGATATACATCGCAAGCAATGTTGCGGTATCCCTGTAACAGTAATTTTGTTAAAATTTTGTTATAATCATAGGTATCCAGCAGCTTATGGGTTGTCGCTGATTACGCTAGCGCTGTCTTCGGCCAAGGGTTCGCCAACGCCCTCATTGCCGCTATCCAGTACATATTTCCAGCGGCCATCGTCCTGCCGCCGCCATACATTTACATAAGTGCCATAAAAAGCACTGTCGCTGGCGCCCGTTTTATAAATCACTTTATATGTACCGTACGTATAGCCCAGTTCGCCCGATTTGGCGATTTCCACACCGGTAGGCTCCCACTGCATGGTGTAGTCCCTATCGTTGAGCTGGCTTAAAAAATCAACGGCATCGGCCCCTACTACCGGATAGCGCCCGGGACGCAGCAATACGCCGTTGCTGTCAATATAATCCATAAACGCCGCTTTCATCCCTTCCTCCTCGCTCATTTTAGAAAAAGCCCTGTCGGCATCCATCAGTATCAGCTTTTCCCGCTCCAGATTGGGCGGTGGCTGGGGCTTGCGCTTAAACAAGCAGGCTGCAAAAACTACCAAAAGCAGGCCAAGGCTCAAAAATCGTAACATCATAGTGTATTTTAAAAAAGGCGAAAGTATCGCAATACCCTCGCCAATATAGCAGGAAATATCACCTGCCTGTAATACCCGCCTTGCAGCGGATTAAAAAGTTAAATGTGCATCCGCTCTTTTTTTGCCATCAGCTCATCTATCGTTTCTTTGTACATATCGTCTGGCACACAGCAATCAACCGGGCAAACGGCAGCGCACTGGGGCTCTTCATGAAAGCCCTGGCACTCGGTACATTTGTTGGAAACGATAAAATAAGTATCCATGCTAACGGGCTCATTTTTGGCATCGGCATCAACCTGACTGCCATCCATTAAGGTAAATAGGCCCTTTACCGATGTACCATCGGCAATCGCCCACTCCACACCACCTTCGTAAATTGCATTATTAGGACATTCGGGTTCGCAAGCACCACAGTTTATGCATTCATCTGTAATCTTTATAGCCATCTATTATAATTTTCGATTTTCTTTGCAAAGTAATAAATACTACATGAAATTACAACAACGAATTGAATTATTGGTTGAATTGGGCAAATATTTGAACGAAAATGGCCCGGCTTGGCGGGCTGCCAAAGAAAATGCCGCTGTACAAAATGGCTGGTTTACCCCCGACTTTATCGACTTGGCATCGGGCAATATTGCCCATGCTTTTTTGCAGCCCGAGCTTTTGCAGCAATGGGCGGCGCATTATCGGTTAGACGACAATATCGGCGGTAAAAACGTGGGCATTGTAATGGCGGGCAATATCCCCTTGGTGGGTTTTCATGATTTTTTGTGCGTATTCCTTAGCGGGCACAGCCAAACCATCAAGGCTTCGGCCAAGGACAATGTATTGCTGAAACATTTGATACAAGTGCTATATGGATGGGAAGTAACGGTGCAGAACTATGTTTCCTTTGCCGAAATGCTCAAAGGCTGCGATGCCTATATTGCTACGGGCAGCAACAATACCGCCCGTTATTTCGACTATTATTTTGGCCGTTACCCCAGCATCATCCGGCGCAACCGCACATCGGTGGCCATTCTTACCGGCGAAGAAACAACCGAGGAACTGGATAAACTGGCCGATGATATTGGCCTGTACTTTGGCTTGGGCTGCCGCAACGTAACCCACCTGCTGGTGCCAGCGGAATACAATTTTGAGGCCCTTTTAAATGCCCTGCGCAAGTACAACCATTTTGCCCACCACCATAAGTACAAAAACAATTTTGATTACCACCTGACCATACAGATCATGAACAACCGCTTTTACATGACCAATGATAGTATCCTGTTGGTGGAAGATGAGGCACTTTTCTCCCCTATCGGTCAGCTCAACTATCGGTTTTATACCAACCGGGATGAGGCCGTGGCCGAGCTACAACAGCGGGAAGATGTGCAATGTATGGTGGGACAAGGGTTTATTCCCTTTGGAACCGCACAAACGCCCAGCTTGATGGACTATGCCGATGGCTTGGATACCATGCAGTTTTTACTTACCCTTTAGCCCCGCCCATTAAAAGCATTTTACAATTTTAAAGGGGGCTGGTTATGGTTTAACTGACCAAAAACTGTCATTTTTAGGTGAAAAAAGGTCAGGTAAATGTAATTTTGTCAACTAAGTACGAAAAATTTCCTAATTTAATGTTAAAGTTGACATACGGTGCATCTCATTTTGTCAGTGTTACGTTATTTTGCATATCAAGGCACGAAAATTGAAACCTTGTAGCCAGAAATTTTGTTAACAAACAAAACCTTTTAAAGATGAAATTGAAACAAGTATTATTCACGGCGCTGATCAGTGCGCTTACCACAGTGGGTGTGATTTGGGGTTACGGAAAAATTGTTAAAAAGAATAATTCTTACGCTGGACAAGAAAAAGGCGTGATCCCATCCAATTACCACCGGGCTGGTTTTTTTGACGGTGATACGCCGGCACCCACCAGCGATTTTACAACCGCATCCACGGCAGCGATGCCAACCGTGGTGCACATCAAGGCAAAAACCAATGCAAAGCAATTGAGCAATAACCTGCCCCGCCAGCGTTCGCCATTGGAAGATTTTTTTGGCAACGACGATATGTTCCAACAATTCTTTGGCAACCGCAACATGGTTATTCCGGAGCAGCAAGCTTCGGGCAGCGGTGTTATCATTAGCGAGGATGGTTATATTGTAACCAATAACCACGTAATTAACAATGCCGATGAGGTAAAAATTACCTTGAACAATAAGAAAACCTACACGGCCAAAGTGATTGGCTCCGATCCTGCCTACGACTTGGCGGTAATAAAAATAGACGCCACGGGCCTACCCTTTATGGTGTACGGCAATTCGGATGATGTAAAAATTGGCCAATGGGTATTGGCTTTGGGCTACCCCCTCGATTTGGAAGCAACGGTTACTGCGGGTATCGTAAGCGCCAAAGCCCGTAGCATCGGCCTAAATAAAGAAAGGAACGGCCAACGGGGCAGCGGCGTAGAATCTTATATACAAACAGATGCTGCCGTGAACAAAGGCAATAGCGGTGGTGCCCTCATTAATACTGAAGGCAAACTGATTGGCATCAACTCGGCCATTTTTTCACCAACCGGTTTTTACAGTGGCTACTCTTATGCCATACCGGTGAACATTGTCAAAAAAGTAGTGGATGACTTGATTAAGTATGGCAATGTGCAGCGTGGCTTTCTGGGCGTTACAACCTTGCACAGCAACGACATTACCGAACAGGATCGTAGGCAAAGAAGCCTGACTATAAATGGCGAAGGTTTGGTTATTGTGGATATGGACACTGAGGGCGGTGCTTATTCGGCCGGATTACGCATAAGCGATATCATCCGTAAAGTAAACAATATTGAGATATCCAGCTCGAGTGAGTTGCAAGAAATAGTAGGCAAATTAAAACCAGGCGATAAAGTGAATGTGATTTATAGCAGGAATGGCAAAGAAAATACGGTAAATGTTACCCTGAAAAATAAAATGCACAATCTGGAGATTGTAAAAGAAGACAACAGTGCCCTCAGCGCACTGGGTGCCGACTTGGTTACCTTAGATGCGAAAAAAGCCAAAGACTATGGCATACCCGGTGGCGTAGTGGTGAAAAGAATTAAAGAGGGCGGTGCATTGGACAGCCAAACCCGTATGAAGGATAGCTTTGTTATTTTGAAGATAAATGATACAGATGTAAAAAGCATAGAAGAATTGATGAAAATAATAGGCAAGAACAACAATTTTACCATCAGCGGTTTTTATCCCGGCTATGATGGTATTTACGAATATCCGGTTTCGTTGTCGGAGTAAATTAAGATTATAGGTGTTGATTAGAAACAGCAGTTTTACACTGCTGTTTTTTTTTGCCCGATAACAATACGTAGGTCCTACCCAACCCTTTGCACCTGTGTACCTGTTTAATAAGTGTAGGCATTACCGGTAATTGACCTATCAAAACGATCAACATTGCCAAGCAAAGCATGGTCTTGTGTAATGTGCTTTATTTCATCATTCATCAATTCATTTACAATGAAACGTACAGCATTTATTTTGCTGGGCTTGGGCCTGGCCTTGGATGGTATTGCCCAGCTACCAGCTTACGATACCAGCGTGTATACCTTTATCCGTTCAGCAGCTACAGACAGTGTTATAATAGGGCAGCAACAAATGTATACGGCGCAAACCGTTTTAATAAACGGTACCGTTGTTGACCAAAACAACCGCCCCATAAGGGGTGCCGTGGCCGTGTTGGGCAACAACCAGCACCATACGGTAACGGATGCCGATGGCCGCTTTGCTTTTACGCTCCCCCATCAATCATTATCGCCTTACAATGTGGTGAGCCTATCTGCTCCTGGCAAGAAAACCATGGCACAAACCCTGCATTGGACGACATTGCCCACCACTGTAAATTTCCAAATGCAACCACTGCCGCTTTACGGTTGTCCGCCAGATAGCATTAAGACCCGCTGTTGCGATATCAATATCCAAATGACCATAGATGAGTTGTTTGAAAAAGAAACAACAAGCCCTGTAAAGAAAAAGCTGGTTAGTAAAAGAAAGAAAGGCCAACTGCGCAAACCGAAGCGGTATGCCCAGCAATAAAATCACCATTCAAGAAGTAGTGGTGTAGCATTTTTTACTGCGATAAGTCATTGGGTTGTTACCCCAATTAGTTCCGCACTTCGTCCAGTAAATCGCTGGGCAAAAAGCCGAAGTCTTTTTTAAATGCTTGGGTAAAGTTGGTAATGGCCGAATAGCCGAGCTCCTGTGCCGCATCTTTTACAGAATACTTACCTGTTTTAAGCATATTGTAAGCAATACTAAGGCGCTTTTTTTGATAATACTCAAAAGAGGAGACTCCGTATAATTTTTGAAACAGGTTGATAAATTTGGTACGGGACATGCAACAGATTCTACTGAGTTTATCAACACCCATAAAGGGTTCCATGATATTATCGGATATATTTTTTTCCGCTAATTGCATCATCTTGATATCATCGTCGCTGCAAAAAATATAGTTCTCGGCCGCTTCTTCTTTTTGTAAAACTTCGCTTAGGAAACTCTCCAACAAATTGAGCACCCTACTTTCGTAGTACAGATGCTCAAGTACTTTGGAAGCAGGTTTGTCTAATATTTCGCAGAATAATTTTTGTTGCTCTACAGAGAGATATTCCTTACGTAAATTGGCGTTCTGGTGCACCAAGTATTTATAAAACTTCTCTTTGCTACAAGTGTCCCGCAGTACATGCTCTAACCAATCTTCTTTTAGCATTACCAATATTACCCGTACTTCAAGGCCGGGCTCAATGACTACGGTTTCGTTTAAACGGGTATTTTTACATTGGATAGAGCCAATTTTATTATTGGTGAGGATGATATCATTGCAATGTGCATCATGCTCGGTACACCGCGAAAAGCAAAAATCGTGGAAGGTAACCACCACATGGCTACCCACACTGGGATTTCTTTTAAAGATCATTTTTTCCTTTACCGTGTACTGTGCAATTTGAAAAGAAATGTAATCGTTGATAACAAAAAACTTAGAGCCACCCGAGGCGATGGCCTCAGGATAAATCAGTTCGTTATTACTAAATGCGACATCAAAGGTATTGGCCAATTGTTGCCCATACGAAATAAGATCGTTCAGTTCGTACTCAAATAAAAACGGGTTGTGCATATAAACGCAATTCTATTTTTTCTTTTCTAAAGGGTTAATAATTTCCACAGTAAATATAAGGTTGGAAAAAGCGGGGATATACTCGCCAGCTCTTTTTGCACCAAACGCCAAGGGTGCTGGAATGTAAAGCGTGGCTTTGTCACCGATAGAAAGGCTTGAAATGGCTTCGTCAAATCCTTCTACGGCTTCCCGGGTTCCAGCATGCATCAAAAAAGGGTTTTCCGCAGTTGATGCATCAAAAACAGTACCATTCATTAACTTGCCCTGGAAAATAACGCCTACCTCTTGGCCCTGCTTGATTTTTCCGCCACTACCTTTCTCCGTTATTTGTACATACACCCCTGAAGCAAGTTTGGTGGGCGTTTGCGGCAATGATTTTATTAGGCTGTCAAACGATGTAGCGGCTCTTTTAAAACCAACCCCCTCGTCTTCCTTGGTATAACCAACTAGGCTACTTTGTGTTCTTTCCATATCCGCCATCGCTTCAGCTTCCTCCGAAAAACTGGCCAATATTTTGAAAAACACTTTTATCTGTTTTCGTTTTTTCAAATAATCGGGTACGCTAGCCCCTTTTTCCGCCCGATTGATGATATCGCTTGTAGCAAATATACATACGGCGCTATCATTTACCTGCATTTGTGGCAACAATTCGGTGTAATCGAATGGCCGTAACGAGTTGTCAATAACCACGTACTGCGGCATTTTGCCCACCGTGGTGTTGAGCAGCGAATCATCAATGTATTGGTACAAATGCACTTTCACCACATCCCGACGGTGAATGGAATCGCCTGGCCGGGCCGACTTGATGATTTTGTATTGAAATCCTGAGGCCGTTTTTTTAAAACCGCCCCCCGGGTTGTTGGATGAGTTACAGGATATGAGTAATAGTGCAAAAATGGCTATGGATAGCAGTTGCTTCATAATACAATTAGTTTTTTATAATTATTTTTCCGGTTTCAACAATTACTGATTGATTGCTCAATAAGCGATACATATAGATACCCGCTTGCAGATTAGCCAAACGGATGGTGCCTGCAAAATCAAGCATTTGTGTTCGTACTACCCTACCCTGCATATCTACCAATTGCCACTGCCAACCAGGGTCGGTATCCTTTAGTTGATAATTTAATACACCGCCGGAACTTACGGGATTGGGGTAGCAATAAATTTGCCGCTGCCCCGTATTTATCACCGTAACCTTGTCGGTATAAACCCAGCGGCCATCCATAAAGCGGATGCGTACCCGATATACATTCAGGCCGGCATTGGGGCTTGCGTCAGTGTTAGTATAATTGAGCTGGGTGCCCGTTACCCTAAAACCGCCCAGTATCCGCTGTAGGGTATTATCGTAATTCAGTTTTTCAAAAACAACACTATCAACGCCCCTTACTGTACTCAACAGCAATTGCAAATCAACAGTGGCCCCATTATTAACAGCTCCAAAACTGTTGTAAAAGCAACGCACCGCTTGGTTCCTAATATTAATAGCCAAACTTTGGGCGGCAGGTAGGCCGTTGGCCAAAATGGGCCGCACGGCAAATACATTATACTGTTGTTGTCCGTTGCGCAAAGTGGCCACCGTATCGTTAAGCAAAGACAACGGTTTTAGGTAGGCTGTATCACTGGGTAGCACATACAATTGATAAGCTGTTGCAAAGGGATGCTTTTGCCATGCAATGCCCACAGAATCGGGACATACAAATTCTACTTTGATATTGGTGAAAGGCGCTATCAAAAAATCATTGGAGAAAAAACTGCCAAAGGGGCATTCCATTCTCAAACGGGCAAAGGCCGATGTATCTTTTACCAACCATTTATATTGCATACTGCTCAATGGTAAACCCGTAGCAATCGCTTGCCAAGTACTGCCATTGTTGTAACTGATGGAAAGATTGCCTGTGGCTGAGGGATTGGCCAACGTGGTTTTCCATTTAATAGCCAGCCAATTTCTTTCTTCAAGGCTTATATCCACAGCCTGTAGTGGACTGGTAAAGGCAAAAGTGTTGAGGGTATCCCAAGCCCATACCACATGAAAGGCCTGTGGCTGTTGCGTTTGTACCCGAGTGGCTTTTACCGATATTTGATATTGTCCGGCATTGGGCAAGGCAATAGAGATTTGCTCCGCCGTATTGAGCGAATCCCTTTTGCGAACGGGCAATTGATTGAGCGAATCTACATGGGGAGCCGGGTTGAGTACCCATGGCTTATAAACAGTTCCTGTGGCAAGCTCAATCAATTCTACATCCAAATCGTTGATCAGCGCCGTATTGTTGTTTATGGTAGCTGCAGTATCCGTCCAAGCCAACGTAACCTTGAGATTGGCGGCCTGGGCTGGCAGGGATATCGTTTGCGTCCAACTGCTATTTTGTGGCAGACTGGCTGTGCTATATTGCTTTTTAAGCATAGCCAATACTGCATTGTACACATTAATAGCCCCAAAGCCGCTACGATAATCTATACCCGCTGCCCCTACATCGTCAGCGGTATTGAAAAGGATCGCTTTTACCAGTGCAGCGGGTGGTACAGACTGTGCATTACTGTCTTTGTACACTTGGTGCAAAACAGTAGCCGTTCCTGTTACCAATGCAGCAGCATCCGAAGTACCGTTAAGGCCAAAAGCTGCTAATTGAGGGCCCAAACGCCCATCGTACAACGGCCCGGAAGAGCTAAACGGGGCCAGTACAAAATTGGTATCTAACGCCGCGACGGTAAGTATATTTTTAGCCATTTTAAAATTGCCGGTCATATTGGCAAAGCCGGGCAATCCGTTGTAAGTGCCCGCCGGAGCCGTTTCTGTACCCCTGTTTCCGGAAGAAAAAACATGCACCAAGTTTTTATTGGCAAATGTCTGCGCATCGTAGGCCGCTGCCTCTGCACCGTAAAAGAGTTGCTTGATGGTACCGTAAGAGTGGTTTTGAAGATTGATATTTTTTTGCAATAATAAGTTACTGCTGTCGGGGAATACATTGTTGAATGAAGAAGGGAAAAAAGCACATTGGGGGGCGATGCCGCGGCCGGTGTAAAAGCTATTGCCGGCACCACCAATCAATGTGGCGATACTTGTTGCATGATACTCCACTTCGGTTGCAGCCAATACCGAGGGCTGTATCCTTTGTTGGAGATCGATATCCTGTGCATCCATGCTGCGCTCCTTGATGCCTGTAACCACACCCTTGCCATTGGCAAACGGCAACCGATAGGCCAGTGTATTGATGCCGTTATGACTTTTGTCATAGCCAGTAAGCAACACTTCGGTTTGTGGTTGATAATGGATATCTACAAAAAGCAGTTGGTCGGAAGGCAATAATTGATTAAATAAAAACTGGGGCGTACACTGGATGACGGCGCTTTGTGATGCAACATGGCTAGTGATTATTTTGATGGGACTTTTTGCAGCGATGAGTGCATCCAATAAAGTTTGGATATCAGTTGCGGTAACGGTAAAAAGCATGGGTAGAGAGGCTTGCTTGCGCATTGTTGGCTGCCCCCATTCAAGCTGGGGCGATAGTTTCCAAAGATCATGGGCGACGCTCATTTTTACAATACAACCGTATTGGCGCCATGCTTCTTTGTGTACAGCGGAAACAATAAAAACACCTTTACCCAGTTCACGGGCAAACGGTGGGGGTATTACCGCCTTACAAGTTTGCCCTACCATAGCAACATAAAAACCACCCTGCTGGGAGTTATTATCAGCAATGGCAAATTTTTTAAATAGGTCTTCTGCGGAGGCAAAGCTAGTTGGTTGATTTTGCGCATTTACAGCAACACCTGTAAATACGGCAATCATGAGTAACAAATAGAACTTTAGCATTGGCTTTTCAATAAATGAATTGACAATTTATGTTATTATGATTTATCAAAATAAAAGATATAAAAAAAGGGGGTAAATATGACAGTTACCGCCTCAACTTGCAACGTCATTGCATCTACTATAGGCTAGGTTATCATTTGGTGGTGCTCCTTGGTATTTGCAAAATGACATAACGCTGACAAAGGTGTTTTCCTAAACCACATGTAATGGCTTGCGTAGTCAATCGTCACTTTAATACAAGCAGCCGATAAACATACTTATTTATCGGCTGCTTGGTTAAAAAAATAAGACTAATATCTTACAGGTACAAAGCCCTTAAGGCTGTAACATCGGAGCTAACAAAAGGACGGTTGCCGCCGCAAGAATAGCAGGCCAGCATCCAAGAACCAGATACAACGGTAGAGGGTGTACCAGGAATCTGTACAGCACCTACACCAGTTGTTTGTTGTCCTTCTGAACCACCGCTACCGCAAGAATAAGCACGGTTGAACCAGTCTGTGTGACGGAAGCCGATGCAGTGGCCCATTTCGTGTGCCAATACCGTAGTGGCAGTGTTGGTACCGCAGTTGGCAATACTTGTACCCATGCTGATAGCACTGTAAGGGCTACCACCTGAAGGAAAGCCTGCTGAACCGCCGCTGCCAGAAACACCTGTAACGGTAATGGCTGCTGCAGAACCTGTGGCAACTTTAGAAAATTTCAAACGCAAGCCCAACGCATTGTAGCGATCAACGGCACCTTGCAACACCGTATTCCAGAAAGTGGTGTTGAGGTTGCTGGCCAAACGGATAGTGATGGTACGTGGGATGCTTACCAAATTAAATGTACGATATTGCTCTGCAGCAGGTACCATACTGTTTTGTGGGCCAGTTAACAGGTTTTCTTCTGAGTAGAAGATATCACCCTCTACCAAATAACCGCCTTCTACCTTTTTAAGGTCGGATACATCAAAACCTTGGGCTTTGATGGTAGCCTTAGCCCCTGCTAAAGGATCTTCAACAGTGGCTGTTGCATCGGTGCTCTTTTTACAACTTGCAAAGGTTAATGCTGCTAAAACAGCAAAACCACATAAACGCATTACTTTTTTCATGATTTGATTTGATTTTGGTTAGAAAATAATAGCACGTAAAACTATCGTTTACAAGCACCAAGAACAATATGAAAAGTCCAAATTAATGATATGCTTAGTACATTAAAGATTACACCAGCAGAACGACAGCGTTACAACATGCTGATTATCAAATAAATACACATAAAATTGCAATAACCTACATTATAAGAAAAGCGGAAATTGAAAATCATAGGGGGGAAATTAATCGCATTATTCTACAAATTCCTCAGGTTTAACCGTTAGTTATCATCTCGTGACATAAAGAAAGCTTCCAAATGCATTCTCAGTCGATTCAATTTTTATACCCAGTCTGTTTTTCCCAAGGTACACGTCAAGGTTGTATCTATCCAATAATCCCAGCTTTTCTGCACTAATCTAGGTTTGCTGTGCAGCCGAACCATCGCTTTATGACTTGCTCTCGGACCCACAGTAACCGTTACCCTATTTTTTATGCAGTTAGCACAATTAAGTGTATTGTTTTCCGTTATTAAAATTATTATCAATACTTAACAGGTTAATAATACAGTAATTCCATATCCATTGCATTGCCTTAAGCAAATCGGCAGACGCATCAATCGCATTGGTAAAATCAATAGATATGGCTCCGTCTACTTGTTTTAACAAAAACTTTTATCTGAAATACAACAGTCGTCAAGCATGATAGAACTTGTAATTGAACAATGTATGGCCCAATCCAAGGATTTTCTCCCCCCATTTGATGTAGTAAAAATTGAAAACTACTTCTTTGATGATTATAGTTCTATTGCAGCTTTTTTTAAAATCATCAGCGAAAACCTTGATGAGGATATTAATAAAATTGTCAGCGGTTTTAGCAACAATGATATTATTGCTTTAAAAGATACGCTGCATGCCATAAAACCAATTTTTGGTATTATCGGGCTGCCGCACATACAAAAAAAAGTGGATGAATTTTATGCCCTTTGTAAACAATGTAATTCGATGGATGATGTAAGGCCCCTCTACGAAAAACTGAGGCCCATGCTGCAAGAGGCAAAAGAATTGATCAGCGCACAGTCTCAGATTTTTCAACAAAAAATCCAATAATATAGCGAAAGGTATTGTGGGAACCAGGCCTGTTTTCTTGCAAAAAAGGCAGATCAGTTGCTATTTTTTTAGTTTCTTTGTAATACTCAAACAAACACGTATGTAATGAATGTACCGGAAACGGCAATAGCGGATCAAGTATTGCATTTACTCGCCGAAGCTGAAGCCGCAAAAGTGCATAGCCCTAAGCTAAGTACAAATCTGGCCCTTCAAGCTTTGGAAAAGAGCCAACAGCTCGGCGGTAAAGAATTGACGGCCAAAAGCCTTTCCGCTTGTGCTTTTTATTACATGATCACGGGCGAGCACGAACTTTCGCTTTCCACCGCTACCGAAGCCATTGCTTTGTATGAAGAGCTGAATGATGAGCGGGGCCTTGCCGATGTAAAATACACCGTTGCCAGTGTACATTATAAAACAGCCAATATCCATTTGGGGCTCAAGTACCTTGTGGAAACGCTGACCATTTTCCGTAAATACAACGATTACGCCAATATGGCCAAATCGTACAAAGTACTTGGTACCATTTACGAGTTTTTTAATGATGAGACCAATGCCATTGAAGCATATGAAGCGGCTGTTGCAGCGGCCACCGAAGTTGGTAATATCAACCTCATCACCAACGCCTATAACCCGCTATCCGGCCTTTACCTCAACCGCAACGATATTGCCCGTGCCACCGAATTAATTGAGCGCTCCGTTGAACTTAAAAAGCAAACGGGTGACATAAGGGGCCTTGCCTTTGCCTATTACGGGCAGGGCAAGATATTTATACAAACGGGAGATTACGACAAAGCGGAGGCCGCTTTTAAAGAGTCGCTTGCCATACACAAGGAAATGGGTGAGCAACTGGGGCAAGTAATGACGATGCAAAAGATGGGCGTGCTTTATTTGCGTCAAGAAAAGTTTGCAGCCGCTAAAGAAATGCTGCTAAAGGCTTTTGACAAGAGCGAGCAGTTGAACAGCCTTATTTTAAAAACAAAATCGAGCTATTTACTGTATCAAGTATTTAAGAAGCAAAATAATATTGAAGAAGCCCTCCATTATTTAGAACTGCACCAAGCGGAGCAAGCAGCCAATGTGCATAATCAAACGCAACAATTGGTAAACAACTATAAAATGTTGCACCAAATGGAAGCCAAGGCTTTGGAAGATAAGATGCAATTGGAGCGGGCCGATATAACCGAAAAGAAAAACAAAGCGGAGTATGCGGCCAAAGCAAAGCAGGATTTCCTTTCGAATATGAGCCACGAAATCCGTACCCCGCTCAATGCTGTTATCAACATCACCAACCTGCTAAAAGAAAGGGCTGATGCCGAAGACGAGCAATTGTTGGAATCGCTAAAATTTGCCTCCAACAACCTATTGATGCTCATTAACGATATCCTCGATTTGAGTAAATTGGAAACCGGTAAAGTTGAGCTGGAAAAGCATCCCATTGATATTAGTAGCCTGCTACACAATATTAAAAACACGTATGATGTACTTGCCAAGGAAAAGGGCTTGCTGCTCGGCCTTGAAATTGACAGCAGGGTTGGCCCTGTGTATATGCTGGACGAAGTAAAACTGGTTCAGATACTCGGCAATCTCATTAGCAACGCTATCAAGTTTACCGAAAAGGGGCATGTGCTCATTACTGTTGAGCGGATAACGAATACCCCTGCTGGCTGCCAACTTCGGTTTACGATAGCAGACACCGGCATGGGCATCCCAGATGATTTTATGGATGAAATGTTCGACGCATTTACCCAGCCTAAGTCTGTTACCACAAAGAAACAGGGCGGCTCAGGATTGGGCCTCGCCATTGTAAAAAAACTGGTAGAGCTTTACCAAAGTGAGGTGAAAATCAAGAGCAAAATCGGCAAGGGTTCTGTATTTAGCTTCGACTTGGTGTTGCAGCAGGGCGTACATCCAGCGGCAGCTCCCATAAAGGAAAATACAGACTTGGCCGGCATGCATGTATTATTGGCTGAAGACAACAAAATCAATATTCTGGTAGCATCTAAATTGCTGTTGAGATGGGGCATAACGGCCGACATTGCCAAGGATGGATTGGAAGTGGTTGAAATGGCCAATCAAAAAAAGTATGATATCATATTGATGGACATACACATGCCCGAAATGAATGGTTATGATGCTACGGTCATCATCAGATCCCAAAAAGGTATCAACGCACAATCGCCCATCTATGCGCTTACGGCAGATATTAGCGCCAATGTACAACAAGAGTATATTGAATATTTTAATGGTTTTTTACACAAGCCCATAGAAGTGGATAGGTTGCATGAAGTACTGAGGCAACACCGCCCTACCGACGCCAATAGCCAGTAGCGCCGCTTCTACCAAATCGCTGGCTTGATTTCACTTTATAATATAGTTACTGCTTAGTTTTTGTCTTTGGCTGTTTGCGCTGCTTGGCAGGCAAGGGTTGTAACCAAGTTACCTTGAATGAATTGCCTTCAACCGTTCCCTGCACTTTTGCTTTTCGGATGGCATTGCAAAAACCGTCATCGGCGTGGGCATCGCCAAAATCATCGATGCCCGCCCCTTCTACATAATAGGCCTTGTTTTTAATGCGTACCGCCAACTTACAATCATTGCCGCCCAGTCCAAATTGGCACATCCCGCAGGATACTTCTACCAACTGTATTTTCATCGCTGGGTTGGGCTTAGCACGACGGGCAGTACTATCTTGGGCATAAGTAGTAATGCTCAACAAGCCGCAACCGAAACATATTAAAAGAAACGCCTTCATACCATACTTTGTTTAATGACTTTAAAGCTACACAAATTCTTTCAAGGCATTAAAACTTAGCCCCAACACTTACAAAAAAAGTACGTCCATCGGCGGGCAAAGCACCCGGACCGGGGTAGCCCCCTGCCCTACGGGTAAAATAAAGGGTATTGGCCAAATTGTTGATGCCTGCTTTTATGCTCAAGCCCTTGTTCAATTTGCAAGTAGCTGTTAAGTCGATCACCGTATAAGCTGGTATCACACCTGTATTGCCATTGGCCGTAGGTGCTTCGGTATTGTTGGCATCACTGTAAGTTTTGCTTACATGGCTGAGCTGTGTGGTAAACAATATCATTTTATAACCGGCGGTAAAACCAGTGCGTAAAATATGTTCGGGTGCATTTTCCAAGCGCTTGCCACGGAGACTGACTTCTTTGTGCTCACTGCCATACTTCGCATTGGTGTAGCTGTATGCGGCAAATACTTGCAAATCGGCATTGGGGGCCATGCGCAATGCCCTCAACACATTCAACTCTACATAAGACTCAAGCCCTTTGCTGGTGCTACTGCCGATATTGGTTATCAAGCGGTAACTGGGCGTACCAGCAACGGTAATAGTACCCGTGCGGTTGTTATATTGCAAGTAGAAAGCACTTACATCAAAGCGTAGATAATTTTTAACTTTGCCCCTGTAGCCCAAGTCAATATTATACCCCTTCGAATCCTTTAAATTTTCGTCCACTACATCCGTGGTAGGCGGTGCTTGCAAATTTGCAAATTGTATGGGGCGGTAAGCCTGAGAAATATTAGCGTACCATTCTGTTTCTTTGGTGATATGATATTCGGCACCAATACCGGCCAACACAAAGCCACGGCTACGTTTGATGTTTTGCAATAAAATTTCGGATCCGTTGGCGGCATAACCGTTTCTGCCAGCAGCCTCTCCTTCCAGCCACTCGTACCGGATGCCGGGTATAATGATGAGCTTTTTACCCAGCCTAAAAATGTTCTCCGCAAAAGCGGCCATATTAGCCGAAGTAAAACGGATATCCCTTCCATAGTTGCCCAGTACCGTCATATCGTAATCGCTACCTGTGGTTCCTTTTCCTTCGGCCAAGCGGTGCGTAGTGCCTGTGTATAACCGCACACCGGTTGATAAAGTGGCAACTTTACTACCCAACCGATAATCGGTAATCAAACGGCTTTCTAACCCATAGTTGCGATAGGTATCACCATTCAACACCCGGTTATTGTATTCGCCAGTAGCGGTATTGATGGAATCCTTGATGGTAATGGATTGTAAAAATCCAACACTGTTGCGGTCGCCGATGGTAGCGAACAATTTGGTATTCCAACGGGTGCTTTTGTTTATTTGATAATTCAGTATTAGTGCAGGGGTTGTCCAAGTAATATCGAACCAATTGCGGCCACGCAAACTTTGCTGGGCATCGGTGGCCAACATCGCATCGGTAAGGCCACCGGGTTGTTGGCTGCGCATGTTGGCCCGCATAACTTCTGCCGTAATGGACAATTGAGGGGTGAAGTGATAGGTAGCTGTTGCGTATCCGGTATTGGTATAATAGCGACTGTTTTCACGCCAGCCGTTACCATTGCGGTGATCGAAGAAAGCATAATAATGCCATTTGCCCACTTTGCCACCCACTGCATTGTAACTGTTGAACATCGCATTACTGCCGAGGGTTTGCTGGGTTTCAAACTCGATTTTTTTATTGATATCGCTGCCATTGCGCAAAATATAATTGACCAGCCCGCCAAACTGTGGACCATATTGCAAGGCGCCTTGGCCACGCACTATTTCGATGCGCTGTACGGCCTGCAGTTGTGGATTGTAATAGGCCTCGGGATAACCAAAGGGATCGGCGGCAATATCGTATCCATTTTGACGAATATTGAACTCCCAGCTCCGATTGGGGCTCAGGCCTCTTGCGGCAATGCCAATTTGTATGCCGCTGGGATCACTTTCCCAAATGTGAATGCCCGGTACTTTGGCCATCACTTGCCGCATGGTATTCGTCACCACATTCCCTTGCACATTGTCCATTACAATCAGCGCATTTTTTTTGCCCGCATAAATGGAAGTGCCCACAATTTCAGGTAATTGTTGCATATCGATCCTGCTGTTGCGGCCTACCACCGTTATATCAGGAAGCGACTTGTGTACCGGGGCAGCGGTGTCGTTGGGTATGGTTGTTTGCGCTTTTATATAAGTCCAACTAAAAATGAGTGTACAGGTTACGATAAGCAGTTTATATGAATGCATTGTTATTTTTTTTGCAAAGGTGGCCCTGTTACACTTGGATAACTTACGGATTTAGCAAAAAGCATTTATAGAATCGGGAATACCTACAACAGAAAACGTAATTTGCATGGGATACATGAATACAAAATATTATTCAACAACATATTAACAAAGCATTTGATGGAAGGGATGGATCCTACTATATTAACGAGTTTGGTAACAACGCCCATGCCTTTTGGCAAATACAAGGGCACTTTGCTTTGCAATATCAATGTATCATACTTGGAATGGTTCAAACGCAAAGGCTTTCCCAAAGGCAAATTGGGCCGTCAATTGGAAACCCTATATGAAATAAAGATAAACGGACTGGATTACCTGCTGCAAAATTTAAAAAAAATGTAGGCTGAACATGCAGTAAAATCAACTATTTCAGCAAATCTCCTTTGCTTTGGAGCAATGCAATTTCTGCTAGTTTTGCGTTGTATCGGGCCGTAATCAATCGGCGGCGGGCATCCTCCAAACTTTTTTGCGCTTCTTTTAATTGCAACAACGTGCTACCGCCCAACCTGTACGACTGCATTACGATGGTTTCATTTTCTTTGGCCAGCAAAATATTTTCCTCTTCCAATAGCAATGCTTTTTTTTGCCATTCGTAATCCTTAAAAGCCCGGGCTATATCCAGCTCCAGTAAAGAGCGTTGGTTATTGTAAGCTAATTGGCTGTAAGAAATACTTTGCTCCAATTGTTGTATCTGTCGCTTGATGGAGTAATTGTTAAAAATAGGAATGATGGCCGTAAGTCCATAGTTAAAACCATTCGTTTGATTGAATAGCGTAGAAAAATTATTGATTACCTTTTTGTTGCTGGTACGGTTATAATTGTAGTTGGCGTTAAACGACAATACCGGATAACGCTCCGCTTTTTTCTCTTTGAGGGTAATGGCCGCAATGTCTAAGTTCTTCTGCGCCAACAATAAGCTGGGGTTGTTTTTGTCCAAATTGGCCATGATGTCCGTTTGCGCCAAGTTAAGGTTAACGGGGATGGTATCACCCACTTGATAGATGGTGCCGGGTTTGCTGCCCATCAGTTGCGCCAATACTTCCGTTTGTTGATCGATGATGGTTTGCTGAGCAAGGCGGGCGGCTTTAAATGCATTCAAATCAACCTTACTTTGTAACAAATCTGGCCTTGCGCCTGTGCCAATATCCAATTTGGCTTGCGCCAGTTTTACCCTTTCGGTGGTGATGTTGATTTGTTCCTCTACTGCTTTTAACTGCTGCTTTTGTTGCACAATGGCGTAATAGGCATTCATTATCGCAGCAATGGTGGTTACCATTTGCTCTTTGATACCAAGCTGGCCCAACTGCATGAACTGATCAATTTTGTCCCTTGCAATAAACATCCGCATGCCATCGTACAAGGTCCAGTTAAGGGCCAACTGCCCCGTGAGGTTATTCGACTTGATGCCGTTGCTGGAGCGTTTGGAGCCATCGGCAAGGGTTTGGTTCACATTGTTGTTGTTCCATACCGTACCCACCGTTGCATTCAACCGGGGAAACAGGGCTGCGTTGCGATAGCTATAATCAATGGCGGCTACTATCGAATCATTTTTGGAAAGCAATACATTATAATTGCTTTTCAATGCATTGGCAATGGCCTGCTCCAAACTCAGGTATTGCTGTGCTTTTACCGACCCACCCATTAAAATAATGCATCCCAAAACGGGTATCAATTGTATTTTCTTCATTGCGCTGTTTGTTGATTGTCTGCAACCGGTTGGGGTGCAGCGTCGTACTTATCCAATTCGCTCCTTTTTTTAGAAGAGGACAGGTACGCATAAATGGCAGGTATTACAAACAAGGTAAGCAGTAGCGAAAATATAATGCCGCCCACAATAACGATACCCAAGGGTATGCGACTGGTGGCCGCTGCGCCCAGCGACAATGCCAAGGGCAATGCACCCAGCGCCATGGCCAAGCTCGTCATCAAAATCGGGCGCAACCGCATGGATGCCGCATAAATAACTGCTTCCCTTTTGTTCATGCCTTTTAATCGGCTTTGGTTGGCAAACTCCACAATCAAAATACCGTTTTTGGTTACCAAGCCAATGAGCATGATCATGCCAATTTGCGAAAAAATGTTGAGGGTTTGGTCAAATATCCAAAGCGACAATAGTGCCCCGGCGATGGCCAACGGCACGGTTATCATAATGATCAGTGGATCTATAAAGCTTTCAAACTGGGCAGCCAGTACCAAAAAGATAAGGCCCAGCGCCAAGAAGAAAGCGAAACTGATATTACTGGAACTCTCGGCATAATCACGGGAAGAACCTGTGAGTGAAGTGGCAAACGTGCCATCGTCCAATAGTTTTTTTGCAATCCGCTCCATTTCGGCAATACCATCCCCTACGGTTTTGCCCGGTGCCAATCCGGCGGATATCGTAGCCGATTTAAACCTATTGAAATGGTAAATATTGGAAGGCGTGGTAGACTCCGTAAGCGTAACCAAGTTATCCAACCCAATCATCTGCCCGTTTTTGTTGCGCACATAAATATCCCGCAGGTCCGATGGATCGTCACGGCTGCCCCGGTTTACCTGCCCCATCACCTGATACTGCTTGCCATCCTTGGTAAAATAACCCAAGCGCCGGTTGCTAAGGGCTAGGTTCAGGGTGCTGGAAACCGTTTCCACACTTACGCCCAACTCTGCTGCCTTAAGCCGGTTAACATTGATGCGTAACTCGGGTTTGTTAAACTTCAGGTCAATATCAGCACCAACCAAAACATTGCTCTTGCCAGCCTCTTCCAAAAAGGTGGGCAATACTTTGACCAGTTTATCAAAATTATTGTTCTGCACCACAAATTGAACCGGCTGTCCACCCCTGCGGTTTTGTTGGATGGTTTGATCTTCAATGGCAAAAGCCCTGCCCTCATTAAATCGTGGCAGATTGCGGTTTACCATCGCTACAATTTCTTTTTGGGTACGGTACCGCTCGTTGGGCTCTACCAGCACCACCCGTACAAAACCGCTGTTGGAAGCACCTCCGGCAAAGCCCGGTGCCGTTACAGAAAGTACGGTACGCTTTTCGCCCACAGAATCCAACATCAGGTTGGTAAGCCGCTCGATGAACTTTTCCATGGCCTCAAAAGAAGTGCCTTCGGGTGCCGTTACCTGCAATCTAAATTGGCTCCTGTCTTCCATAGGCGCCAATTCCGACTGCATGTTGCCGCCAATTTGGTAAATCACCAATCCGCAAACAGCAATAACCACAAAAGCCAACCAACGCACTTTCATAAAGCCGGTAAGCGCACTTTTATAACCGTTCTCCATCCAGCGGAAGAAAGGCTCGGTTTTGTTGTAGAACCAAGAGTGCTTGTGCACTTTGCGGGTAAGCTTTACGTTGAGTACCGGTGTGAGGGTAAGCGATACAAGTGCCGATATCAACACCGCACCTGCCACCACAATACCAAACTCCCGGAACAGCCTGCCCACAAAACCTTGCAAAAAGATGATGGGCAAAAACACAATGGCCAATGTGATGGAGGTTGCGATTACTGCAAAATAAATTTCTTTGGAACCCTCTTTGGCAGCCTGCCATTTGTCCATACCCGCCTCCATCTTTTTAAAGATGTTTTCTGTAACTACAATACCATCATCCACCACCAAGCCTGTAGCCAATACAATGGCCAATAGCGATAACACATTGATGGTATAACCCATTAGGTACATGATGAAGAAGGCGCCTATCAACGATACAGGAATATCAATCAAAGGCCGGAAGGCGATCAACCAATCCCGGAAGAACAGATATACAATCAACACCACCAATACAATGGCGATGGCCAATGTTTCCTGCACTTCCAAAATGGATTTTTTAATAAACTTGGTTTGATCGAGTGCCACATTGAGTTTGATGTCTTCGGGCATCTCTTTTTTCAACTGCTCCAACCGCTTGTAAAACTCATCGGAAATGGATACGTAGTTGGCGCCAGGCTGTGGTATTACGGCCAATGCAATCATGGGGATACCGCTCTCCCGCAGGGCCGTTTCTTCGTTTTCGGGTCCCAGCACCGCCTCGCCAATGTCTTTAATGCGGATATCGGACCCGCCTATATTCTTAACCGTAATATTATTGAATTCATCCTCCGTGTTCAATCGCCCAAAAGTGCGCACCACCAACTCGGTGGCGTTACCCGTTATTTTGCCGCCGGGCAGTTCCACGTTTTCGTTCAGCAAAGCGGTTTGCACATCGTCGGGGGTAAGGTTATAAGCCGCAAGTTTTTTTGGGTCGAACCATATCCGCATGGCATAACGCTTTTCGCCCCAAATTTGGATGCCGCTCACACCATTGATGGTTTGCATACGTTCTACCAGTACATTGTTGGCATACTCCGTCATTTGCAATTGGTTGCGGGTATTGCTCTGCACCGTCATGGACAAAATGGGATCGGAACTGGCATCGGCCTTGGACACTACCGGTGGCGCATCCACATCGGAAGGCAGCGAACGGGAGGCCTGCGACACTTTGTCCCGCACATCATTGGCAGCCGTTTCCAAGTCAACGCTCAGGTCAAACTCCACATTGATATTGCTGCGCCCTTGGCTACTGGTAGAAGTAATGTTTTTAACACCAGCGATACCGTTGATGGCTTTTTCCAGCGGCTCGGTAATTTGTGTTTCGATGATATCGGGATTGGCCCCACCATAGGCCGTACTTACATTGATATTCGGCGGGTCAATGGCCGGATAGTCCCTTACCCCCAAAAACTTAAACCCGATAACGCCGAATACCACAATAATAATATTGATTACTATTGCCAATACCGGACGCCGTAAACTTAGTTCAGATATGTTCATGTTGTTGTAAAAGAAGTTGACCGATTACAGTTGGCCGTTGGCCGTTAACCGATTATCGTTGGCCGTTGACCGTTGGCCGTTTTTTTAACTCATTAGAGTCTACCGTTACCAAATACACTAACAATTTGAAGGAATTAGCATATTAGCTAATTACCCTACTCCACCGCACTTGCACATTTGCACATCTGCATATTTGCACATTATTCCACCACCTTATCCACCACCACTTTGGCATTGGGCTTTATGCTCAGCAACCCTGTTACCAATACGGTATCCCCAGCTTTTAGCCCGCCGGTAATCTGTACGGTAGCCGAATCCCGCAGCCCAGTGGTTACATCTACAAATTTGGCCATGCCACCCTCAATCAGCACCACCCTTTTGCCTTTGGCGGTGGGCACAATGGCTTGGGCAGGTACCGTTAAGGAAGGGGCCGCTGGCTCAAACCGCAAGTTTACCTGCGCAAAACCGCCCGGCAATAAAGCCGCATCCGCATTTTGCACATTTGCCCTTACGGTTACGCTCCTATTGGTTTCCGTTACCAAAGGGTTGGTAATCGCTATCGAGGCCGTATAATCTTTATTATTGCCGGGCGTGGTAAAATGTACCAATTGCCCCATTCTGAGCGATGTAATATACTTTTCTGGCAGGGCGAAATCCAGTTTCAACGTACTGGTTTGGTACAGGGTGGCGATATTGGTAGCCGGGGTAACATAAGCGCCCTTGCTGATATTTTTAAGTCCCATTTTACCGCTAAAAGGTGCTCTAATGGTGGTTCTGCTAATATCTACCAACAAAATAGCGATATCCGCTTTGATGGTATTGATATTGAGTACCGCCATATCGTAATCTTGCTTGGAGATACTTTCTATCGCCAACAATTGTGCCTGCCGCTTTTCGGTAGTTTGCGCCATGGCCAGTTGCACCTGCAATTTTTTAAGCCTTGCCTGAAGATCGGCATCGTTTAGCTTGACCAGCACCGTTCCCTGGGCTACATAATTGCCTTCCCGAATGTTTAAATATTCCACCCGGCCCGCAATTTCGGGATGTATTTCTACCGCCTCATTGGCCACCAAAGTACCCGGCACTTCAATATCATCCGACATGGCAGCCGTTTTTACCACATAGCCCGTGGCCTTGCTTACGGGTGGTTTAGCCGTTGGGTTGGGGCCCACCTTCTTGTCCTTTCCGCCACAAGAAGCTAAAATGAATAAGGCTGCTACCGTTCCTATTTTAATTGTCATATTGCAGATTGCTGTAGAAAAAGATTGTCTTGTTAAGGGTAGTATTTGCCCGCTCGGATATGCCACCAAAAGGTAACATTTGTACTCAACGGCCCAGCGGCAATAACTAATACTAAACAACGAGTGGTAAATTTAAGGCAGTTTGCACAAAAAAAAATTTACAAATTGGATAAACTGCGCAATATGCCGCATGGCTGGATGATAAATCACCCTAGTACCACTTTATTAGGTCAGGATGCAGGTATTACGTAGAAAATTTTCCCCAGTTTATAACGATACCCGTAAAAATACCTGTTTACAAACTGCGTATTAATCTTGCTAAAAAAATAAACGGGATGCCTTTTATTTGCAGTTCCCATAAAATTCCTTAAACAACCGACTCACCATTGGCTTTAGGCTATTTTACGGTAAACATCATTTTAAAAAACAAATATCTTATTATGAAAAGGAAATCTTTGTATGCAGCACTTGCTATTGGCCTAATTGCAGCTTGGGGCTGTAATGGAGGCGACAACACGACCACCGCCCCCAATGGCGCTTACGCCGGCCCACCCTACACCGTTCAACTGGAAGAATATGTAAACGAAAGCTTGCCCGACTTACATTCGTACACCCATGCCATTTACCAAGATAAGATTGTGATGATCGGCGGGCGTACCAACGGCCTACACGGCGGCAGCTACGACTTTCACCGTCGTTTCAGCAATAAAGATGTGTTTGTGATAAGCACCAACAACTGGGCTACACCCGACAAATGGACGGTAAAAAGCCTGCCCAGCAATAGCCCCCTGCTTACCGCAAACACGGCTGGTATCAGCTTGCAACAGTTCAAGGCCAACAATGCGCAGTTTTTTACGGAAGACAGTGTGCTGTACATCGTAGGTGGCCTGCTTGGTTCTGCTAGGCCTACCCAGCTCAAGCAGCCCGGCAACCCACAGAGCGGCCTGATGCTAGTGCCCGGCACCAAGGCCGATGGCAACGGCAACGACAACGATACCGTGCCGCAAACACTGCCTTACATTACGGCAGTTACTTTGCCGGCGCTTATCAACACCGTCAACAACAACGCACCCCTCGCAGCGGGCAGCATCCGTCAGGTAAAAGACGACAAGTTGGCCGTAACCGGTGGCGAATTGGAACTGATGGGCAAAGCGGTAAAACTGGTATTTGGCTGGAACTTTTCGTTTAGCGGCGACCTTTATACCCACCAAATCAGGAGCTTTACCTATACCGATGATGGCAAAAAATTCAGCATCAGCCCGGTTACGGTTTGCGCTACTTGCTGGGATAACCAACCCGATACTTCCAACACAGGATATTACCGCAGGCGGGATGGCAGCATGAGCCCCATGATTGACCCCGCCGATGGCAGCGAGAAACTGCAATACTATGCCGGTGTGTTCAAAAATGGCGACATCAATTTTGACAACCCTGTATGGATTGGCAAAGACGATGCGGCCGAGCAAAGTTTTGTGATGCGCTCCAATGTATATACCTGCCAAGTGGTACCAGTGTACAGCCCCAGCCGCATGCAATCGTATGCTACCCTGCTGGGCGGTATGAAGAATGCCATCTATACCGGCAAGGCTAGCGACAACTTGCCTATATTATTGACCGATAGCAATACCACCATCACTTCCAAAGCAGGGGATTTTTCAACGATTCCCTTTAGCAACCAATTTAGCACGGTGATGATTGATAAAAAGCATAATTACAGTCAGTATTTGCTGCGTGACTCTTTCCCTGCTACCAAAGTGCCTTATCCCTTCTTGGATACCATGGCCCTGCCCATTGGTTCTAGCCCCTACAATGGTTCAGAGTCGGAGTTGATGTGGACGCTTTCGCCTGCCAACGGCATGATGCCCAATGGTGTGGTGAACTACGATACCTTCCTCAAGGCCAATCCCCAAGGCAGTGCGGTGGGCTATCTGCACGGCGGTATCTTGTCGAAAGTAGAAAATGCGTTTAATGCGGGCAACCAAGGCAAGGTAACCAGGGCAAGCAATCGGGTGTTTGTGGTAAAGATTGTGCCGGTGAAGCAGTAGGTTGATTATTCATTATTTTATTATTGATTATTGGGCGGGGCCTTGCAGAGATGCGGGCCCTGCTTTTTTTAATTGATAGTTGATAGTTGATAATGGATAGTTGATAGTGGGCGGATTGTTGATAGTGGCTACGTAAGAAGGCATGTTTACAATACAAACCTATTCAACACCCTTACCAATTCCCATTTGTGCTTCGATTGTTTGATGAATACAAACAATGCCTGCCCTTGGTAACACTGCGCAG
This sequence comes from Chitinophaga pinensis, assembly GCA_943373145.1. Lineage (GTDB taxonomy): Bacteria > Bacteroidota > Bacteroidia > Chitinophagales > Chitinophagaceae > Ferruginibacter > Ferruginibacter pinensis_H. The sequence goes on along the minus strand of CALSBI010000003.1, from coordinate 124,212 downwards.
GCAAAGTCCGTCCTTCATCCCGCTGGTAATAAGTCATGTCTATCAAGGCCCAATTTTTATAAAACACCGGCTTTGTGATACTAAAAAAAACATCCCTTTCAGGCGTATGCGTACTGTCCACCAGTACCACATTGCTAGGAGGTCGCTTTATTTTGGCTGGTTGTTGCACCAAGCCCCTATGCGCCAACATATTCCATTCGTCCTTGGTAATCAGCAATTGTAGCAATGTATCATTATAGGCATTGGGGTTCATTCCTTCTTGGTGCTGACCGGGGCCCGGCGGCTTAAAGTAGAAGCGGCGGAGCTGCCAAGTGTCTGTACGGTTAAGCATTTGATATGTTCTAGGGCTGGCATGGCCCAATGGCAGCAGGATAGTAGCCATCACAGAATCGGTAAAGATTTGGCTGTACAATTGTTGTTGTTGCGCTGGGCTAGCCAAAACAAACAAAAAGGCTACAAGTGTTGTTGATAGCAGCTTCATACTTGAAAAAATTTGCATTAAATTTAAAAGCTAGTTTGTTATACAAATGTTAAAAATGGTATGCCAAGATGTAGCTAAAAACTCACAAAAGTTTCAAATATACTGTCAAAAAAATATGCTGTTTTTGGATTGCCTCTTTCATAAGATTCTGTACAAATAAAAAACACGCTATTATCCTTCACTAAATATCTATAAAGTGTAAATACACTAATATTGAAATAGCTATAGCCGTTTATTTTTACCCCATATTTTTTCTTGAATTTATTCAAATCTTCTTATGGCAAGTCGAACTGAGCAATATGAATCTCATTAAAATATTCATCCCCCTTTTCCCTTGCATAAAATTTGACGAGATTAATCGCCTTGGCATTTGAAAAATATTTACCCATTTGTTTATTAAAGAAACTTATTTGCAGATTGGACTCATCAGTATCTGGCTGTTTATACTCACAAACTACCGAGTCTATATTCTCAAAATTTACCATTGAAAATATTGTATCCAACAGGTTATTCCTAGCTCCATCCTTGCCCCAGTGGCTAATACATGATATTTGCGCAAAAGATATAAGACTCAAGAGCGAGAATAAAAAAGTAAAGATTAGTTTGATCATTGCGAAAGCGGATTTTGTAATTCCTTAGGAAAACTACACCAAATATTGTTAAACCTTATTCGTTAAATAGCAATTTATTTTTGAAACCCAATAAAAAACAAATGGAACCCATAAAGCCACCAAACCATATAAGTTCACCAATTTCCCTTAATTCTACACACTTACTTCAGAATTTCGAAAACAGAACTTTATTATATTTGCGATAAATAAATCCGTTCTCATGTTCGCAAAGTATCATTCAAGTAAAGCTTTACTGCCAGCATTCCATACTCCTGTATCAATTCCGATAAACATGCCATTACTGGTTGGAGACTATGTGTTTCGTAATATAGCACCAATAAAAAAGGAGCCCATAAAGAACTCCCTAAAATCTTTTACTTGATTACGTTTCTACGAAAGAAAGAGGCTTTACCAAGTCTGTATACCACAAATTTATACCCATTTTCCGATAATACCAAATATTATGAAACTTGCATTAAGAACCCAATATTTATCCATGCGCGGTATGGCAGATATTTACTGGCCACCGCCCATGATAAGGAGAGGGCCAAAAAGCTGTACCACGCCAATATCCGCTTGGCGCAGGCATTTCATCCCCTGTTGAGCCAGTTTGAAGTCGTGTTGAGAAATAGCCTCAATACCATCTTGGCAGCCCATTTTAACGACCCCGACTGGATCATCCACCAAAAGACAGGGTTTATGCACCATCATTCATTAAAAAATTCGCATTACTATTTACGGCAAATCTAAACCGCAGGAGGCTAAATACTCAGTATTTAGGGCCAATCCAATCAGCGGGACCCTAAATACCGAGTATTTAAGGTCAATCTGATTGGCGGGAGGCTAAATACTCAGTATTTAAAGCAAATCCAATCAGCGAGAGCCTAAATACCCAGTATTTAAGGCCAATCCAGTCGGCGGGAAGCTAAATACTCAGTATTTGGGGCAAATCCAGGTAGCGGGAGGTTAAATACTCAGTATTTAGGGCAAATCTGGTTGGCGGGACCCTAAATACCGAGTATTTGAGGCAAATCCAATTAGCGGGAGTATAAATACCAGATACTGGGAACTAGATGCTAGTCCCCCAGTATCAAGTATCCAGCATCCAGCATCCCCTCCCCCTAACTTTCCCCCTTCAACTCTCCACTTTCAACTCTCCACAGTTATCTTTGTCGAAAAGTCCCATCAGCGCAACAGCTTCCATATTACAAAATCCCATTGAGTACCTCAAGGGCGTGGGGCCCATCAAGGGCGATATGCTCAAAAAAGAGCTGCAGATCTTTACGTTTAAGGATATGCTGGAGCATTACCCCCTCCGCCACATCGACAAAACACAGGTGACCAAAATCGGCAATATCGCCCCCGGCAGCGATTATGTACAGGTGGCGGGCGTGTTACGGGAGCTTACCTTGGTGGGTGAGGGCCGCGGCAAACGCTTGGTGGGCTACCTAAAAGATGATACGGGCATTATGGAACTGGTATGGTTCCAGGGCATCAACTGGGTGCAAAAAAACCTGCAAGAGGGCCATGCCTACTTGGTTTTTGGCAAACTCAGCTATTTTATGGGCAAACCCCAGGTTTCCCACCCCGAAATTGAACCCTTTGCGCCGGAAAAGGCAGACGGAAAGGCTTTTTTGGAACCGGTTTACCCCAGTACCGAAAAGTTGAAAGTGCGGGGCCTCAACGGACGGGCCATGGCCAAGCTCACCGAGCAGTTGCTGAGCCAGTTGCGTCCGCAAGACCTGCCCGAAAACCTGCCCGCCTCCTTAATACAACAATACCGCTTTATTGGCCATTACGAGGCGCTGCGCAATATCCACTTCCCCGCAGATGCCGAGGCTTACAACCAAGCCGTGCGCCGCCTCAAATTTGAGGAGCTGTTTGTGGCCCAACTGCGGCTCAACCTCATCAAAAGTAGCCGCCACCGCTTTTCACAGGGGCAACGCTTTAGCAAAGTGGGCGATTTTTTCAATACTTTTTACAGTCAATACCTGCCCTTTGAACTCACCAATGCGCAAAAAAGGGTGCTGAAAGAAATACGGAAAGACATGGGCAGCGCACGCCAGATGAACCGCCTCTTACAAGGGGATGTGGGCAGCGGCAAAACCATTGTGGCCCTGCTGTGCATGTTGCTGGCGGCCGACAACGGTTTTCAAAGCTGCTTGATGGCGCCCACCGAAATATTGGCGCAACAGCACTACAACAGCATCACGGAATTATTAAAAGACATGCCGGTTTGTGTAAAACTGCTCACCGGCTCATCGGGTACCAAGGTACGGCGACAAATTTTGCAGGGCTGCGCCGATGGCACGGTACATATATTGATTGGTACCCACGCCATTATTGAAGATAAAGTGGTGTATCAAAACCTGGGCTTTGCCGTGGTGGATGAGCAGCACAAGTTTGGCGTAGCGCAAAGGGCCAAGCTGTGGAAAAAGAATACGATACCGCCGCATGTGTTGGTGATGACGGCCACGCCCATCCCCCGCACATTGGCCCTTACGGCCTATGGCGACTTGGACTATAGCGTGATGGACGAGCTACCGCCCGGTAGGCAACCCATCCAAACCATCCACCGTTTTGAAAACAAAAGGCCCCAAGTGATGGATTTCATAAGGGAACAGATTACCGAAGGCCGCCAAGCCTATATCATCTACCCGCTCATTGAAGAATCGGACAAACTGGACTACGAAAACCTGATGAAGGGCTATGAAGAAGTAAAATCCTTCTTTCCGGAGCCCAAATATTGGGTAAGCATGGTACACGGTCGGCAGGATGCAGCGCAAAAGGAAACCAATATGCAGCGCTTTGTAAAGGGCGACACGCAGATTATGGTGAGCACTACGGTGATTGAAGTGGGGGTAAATGTGCCCAATGCGAGTATTATGGTGATTGAAAGTGCCGAAAAGTTCGGTTTATCGCAGTTGCACCAGTTGCGTGGACGGGTGGGCAGGGGCAGCGAAAAAAGTTTTTGCATTTTTTTAACATCTTTCAAGATAAGTAAAGAGGCAAAAGAACGTTTACAGATTATGGTGGAGACAAACGACGGGTTCAAAATTGCCGAAAAAGACTTGGAAATACGCGGCCCCGGCGATATTGAGGGCACCAAGCAGAGCGGGTTGTTAAACTTTAAGTTGGCAAACATAGTCAATGATAGGGCGATACTGGAAGCGGCCCGAAATGCGGCGGAAACGATATTGGAGGAGGACCCCGATTTAAAAATGGCAGCAAATTTGCCATTGAAAACCTATTTGGATCAATTGAAGGGTAAAACGGCTTGGAGTAAGATTTCGTGATGATGGTTCGTGAGGACACGAACCATGACGAAAAGGCGTTGAATGATGAAGGTTTGTTAAAGATTTGTTAAAAAACGAAACAGCGCATCAGGATAAAACGGCTCGGAGCAAAATCTCGTATTTATTAAAACGACAATAGTACCTCAGCAAGTTTTACAGAAACGTGACGAACAAAGCGCTTGATGAAATGGTTTTATATTAGTACATTGTAAACAAAAAGTGATTGAGACATATTAAACACATACCTATTGCCCTTTGCCTTACACTACTGGCAAGTTTTTCTTCTAACAACGGCTTCGCCCAAATGCAATTTGTACAAAACAAAGGGCAGTGGAACAATTTGGTTAATTACAAGTGTGATTATCAAAATGGGGCTTTGTTTATTGAGCAAAAAGGCTTTACCGTATTGATGCACAAAGCAGAGGAGATGGAAACGCTCAGCGACCTGATGCACCCACACGGCAAAAGCGAGGGCAAACAGGTAGCGCTTCCCTTTGGGGATGGTAAAACCTTTACGCTGCACTCACATGCTTACAAAGTAAAATTTGAAGGGGCCAATCCGTCGGTAAAAGCCATCGCCGATAAACAGGAGCCGGGTTATAATAATTACTTTTATGGTGATGATGCCAGCAAGTGGGCCAGCGATTGCAAAATTTATGGTGCTATTACCTATCAAAACATGTATCCCGGTATAGATGTGCGCTACTATAGCGATGCTTCGGGCCGATTGAAATACGATATCATTGTAAAGCCCGGCGCCGATGCCTCCAAAATTGTAATGGCTTATGAAGGTGTTGATAAACTCAGTGTTAAAAACAAAGAACTCGTTATTGCCACTTCAGTGGGCGAAATCAGGGAGCTCTATCCTTATACATACGAAATCGGCGAAAGCAAACGCAAGGAACTGAATTGCCGCTATGTGGTGCGCAAGAATAAAGTAACCTTTGATGTGGAAGACCGTAATCCCAATGCTACATTGGTGATTGATCCTACTTTGATCTTTTCTTCCCTTACCGGCAGTTCACAAGACAACTGGGGCTACACGGCCACACCCGGCCCCGATGGCAGCTTTTTTGCTGGCGGTGTGGTTTTTGGAGGCAATGGCTCCTACCCCGTTTCCACAGGTGCTTATCAAACAACTTTTGGTGGCGGTGTAAACGACGACCAACTGGGCCTGCCCTACGATATTGCCATACTTAAATTATCATCCAATGGCACCACCAGATTATATGGCACTTATTTAGGGGGTAGCGGCAACGAGCAGCCCCACAGCATGGTTTGCGATGCACAAGGCAATTTAACCGTTGCTGGCCGAAGCTCTTCTCCCAATTTTCCCCGCACTACCCCACTTATTGGTGGCGGTCAGTATGATATAGTGCTCACCAAATTTAATGCGGCCGGCACAGCCATTATCGGCTCTACCAAAATTGGGGGTAGCAAGGACGATGGGGTAAACATCCGCAACAAATATGTAACGCCAGACGGTATCGATGTACTGCGCCGAAATTATGGCGACGATGCCCGTAGCGAAGTAATCTTGGATGGCAGTGGCAATATCCTGCTCGCATCTTGCACACAGTCCGATAACTTCCCCGTTTCGCCCGGTTGTTTCCAAAATACTTTTGGCGGCGGCAGGCAGGATGGTGTATTATTGAAATTCAATTCCAACTTATCAACCGTTTTGTTCGGCACCTATTATGGTGGTAGTGGCGATGATGCCTGCTTTGTGCTGGCTGTCAATCCTATTAACAATACCATTTATGTGGCAGGCGGTACCAATAGCATCGATTTGCCGGGCAATAAAGTGGGGGCCAAGTTCCCTAACAACCAAGGTACCGTAGATGGATTTGTATTCAATATAAATACGACGGGCACCACCATTCTCAAAGCGAGTTATATGGGTACGCCCAGCGAGGATTTGGTATATGGCATACAGTTCGACAAAAAGGGATTCCCTTATATCATGGGCACTTCCTTGGGCGCTTGGCCTATCCTCAATGCAGGTTATAACACAGCCGGCAGCAGACAGTTTATTTCCAAGCTGCAGCCCGATCTGTCCGACTTTGTTTATTCTACTACTTATGGTACGGCGTCTTCCATCCCTAATATTTCTCCGGTAGCGTTTTTGGTTGACCGTTGCGAAAACGTGTATGTATCGGGCTGGGGTGGCGAACCCAACCGCACCCGCTCCTTCCCTTCGGCGGGCACATTGGGCATGGATACTACCATTAACTTTTCCGGCCACCGTGGCGATGGCAATGATTTTTATTTTATGGTGTTGAAAAAAGATGCCGCCAGTTTGTTGATGGGCGCTTTTTTTGGACAACTCAATGGCGCTTACGACGACCATGTGGATGGTGGGACCAGCCGCTTTGATGCCAATGGTGTTATTTACCAAGCCATGTGTGCCAATTGTGGCGGCGGGGTTAGGTTCCCTACCACGCCCGGCGTTTTTGGTCCCAACAATGGTACCCCCAACCAAAATGGCTGTAACCAAGCCGCAGTAAAAATAGAGATGAACTTTGCGGGCGTAGGTGCTGGTGTGCAAGCCAGTATCAATGGCGTACGCTATGATACGGCGGGTTGTACACCCTTAAAAGTTGATTTTACCGACACTTTGTTAAAGGGCAAAACCTTTGTCTGGCATTTTGGGGATGGCACGCCCCCGGTTGTGCTTACCGGTAGCCCCGATACCTCACATATCTACTTGGCACCGGGCAATTATCAGGTAATGTTAGTGGCTATCGATTCTAATACCTGCAATATTGCGGATACGGCCTATACCACTATCAGGGCGGGCAATAATAGGGCTTTCTTAGACTTTACCGCCTTTAAATTGCCACCTTGTAACAACCTCACCTATCGGTTTATCAATAATTCTACCGCTAGTAGTAGCGGCTATGGCCCTAAATCTTTTGTATGGGATTATGGTGATGGTTCGCCAAGGGATACGGCCGGGCTAAACCCACCAAGGGATCATTTATATCCCTCTACCGGCACTTACAAAGTAAAACTATACGTGGTGGATACCAATTTTTGTAATGCGCCCGACTCCATAGAAAAAACCATCCGCATCAGCGAAACGGTGAAGGCCCAATTTACTACACCAGACAGGGGTTGTGTGCAGTACAATGCCATATTTACCAATACCTCGTTGGGTGGCACCGACTTTTTGTGGGATTTTGGCGATGGCACCCCTCCTTCTATCAACCCCGATCCTACGCATTTATATACGGATACAGGCACATATACCATTAAGTTGGTGGCCACAGATACCACTACCTGTAACAAGGTGGATTCTACTACGTTTACTATCAGGGTATATCCTATCCCAACGGCTGGGTTTACTTTTACCCCCAATCCTGCATTGGAGAACAAACCCACGCAGTTTAACAATACTTCAATTGGCGCCAATAGCTATCTGTGGCAATTTGGTGATGGCGACAGTTCTAGGGCCATCAACCCCTTGCACCAATACAACAGCACTGGCCTGTTCAACGCTTGTTTGTATGCCAGCAATGAAGCAGGTTGCGTGGATTCGATATGCGATGCCGTACCTGCTTTGATTATTCCTTTATTGGATGTGCCCAATGCCTTTACGCCGGGCCGTTTTGGCACCAATGGTGTAGTAAATGTGCAGGGTTTTGGCATCGGCTCCTTGAGCTGGACCATTTATAACCGCCAAGGACAGGTGGTGTTTAAAACTGCTGATCGCAGGCAAGGTTGGGATGGTACTTACAAGGGTGTACTGCAACCAATGGACGTTTACGCTTATACGTTGGATGTAATATTTACTGATGGAAAAAAATTGAGGAAAACAGGCGACATATCACTTTTAAGGTAAGACATGATAAAAAATAAAAGCATATTGATGATGGGATGGGTGCTTTGCAGTATAACCGCAACAGCACAGGATTTGCATTTTTCGCAATTCTTTAACTCACCCCTCAGCACCAACCCGGCCAACACGGGTTTTATCCCTGATGCCGACTATCGCATTGGTGGCAATTACCGCAACCAATGGAGTTCGATAATGACACAGCCTTATAAAACCATGAGCCTCTTTGCGGATGCGCAGGTGTTTAGGGACAAGATGGAAAATGGTTGGCTAGGTTTGGGTGGCCTCATCCTCAGCGATGTGGCGGGCAGCGGTAGTTTGCGCAGTACCAAGATATATGGTTCATTGGCCTACCATCAAATGCTGGGCAACAGCAGTTTGTTGTCGGCAGGTTTTAATGTAGGCTGGGCCAACAAACGGATTGATGTAAGCAAATTGAAATTTCCTGACCAATTTGACGGTAAATTTTTTGACAATGGTCTGCCTACTTCGGTGGCACTCACCAATACCAATGTAAGTTACATGGATGTGCAGGCTGGCGTAAACTATGCTTATTTCCCTACGGAGCAAGTGTATGTAAATGCCGGTTACTCCATACAGCACGTCAACAGACCCCAAGAAACATTCTTTAGCGATAGTAGCAACAATGGCCGTATCCCCATGCGGCATATCGGTTTTGTAAATGCCCTGTTAAAAGTAAAAGACAATATCATCATCAACCCCAATGTATTTTTTAGCACCCAAGCTAAATCTTACGAATTGATGTTTGGCCTCAATGCCCATTACAACCTATCCGATGCGGGTGAAAAGCAGTTGATTTTTGGGGCTTATTACCGTTTGGGTGAATCCATTGTGCCGATGGTTGGTGTGGAGCTGAAAAATGTACGGTTTACGTTTAGCTACGATGTAACCATGTCTTCCCTGCGCAACTTCAACAATAGCCGCGGCGCTTCTGAGCTGAGTATCCTCAAAAAGGGTTATTATGGCGAAAAGGGAGATATATTATGCCCTCACTTCTAAATATGATTTATGTGATTGTGTGATGGACATGATCGGAGCTTATATACATTCGTCGTACCATTAACCTCAAACAGTGATTTATGTGATTGTGTGATGGGCATGATCGGAGTTTGTATACACTCGTCGTACCATTAACCTCAAACAGTGATTTGTGTGATTATATGATGGATATGATTGGCGCTGCTCATTTTACTTGATATTATCCCTTATCTTCTAAACCGTGATTTATGTGATTGAATGGTTACTATGATTATTCAATTCTAATCATGTCCATCACATAATCAAAAAAATCATAGTAATCCCAGTAATCTTGTTGACATCTCTTGTTGATACTGCTGTGCTATAATGGCTGCCTCTTGTGCAAAATCTTCGTTTTCACTGGCATAGATGATGGCGCGGCTGGCATTTACCAAAAGGCCACAATCTTTGTTCAGGCCATGTTCGCTCACTTCGGCCAAACTTCCACCTTGAAAGCCCACACCGGGCACCAGTAAAAAATGATCGGGTACAAAACGGCGGATATTCGTTAATTCGGACGCCTGGGTAGCACCTACCACAAACATCAGGTTATCGGGAGTGCCCCATTGGGCAACGGTTTCAATTACGTTCTCATACAAATAGCGTTCGGTAAGGCCGGGCATTTGCATTTTTTGCATTTCAAAATCGGCCGCCCCTTTGTTGCTGGTAAGCCCCAGTACAATGGCCCATTTACCCTCAAACTCCAAAAAAGGTCGAATGCTATCCTCACCCATGTAAGGCGCTACGGTAATGGCATCAAAGCCCAATATCTCAAAAAAGGCTTTGGCATATTGCGCGGAAGTATTGCCAATATCGCCCCGCTTGGCATCCGCAATGGTAAAATGGGTTTTGGGTATGTAGGCTACCGTTTCCTCCATCGCTTCCCAACCGGCCTTGCCCATTGCTTCATAGAAAGCTGTATTGATTTTATAGCTCACACAGTAATCCTTGGTGGCATCAATGATGGCTTTGTTGAAAGCAACTACCCCATCAGGCCTTTGCTGCAAATGCATGGGTATTTTGGTTGGGTCAGTATCCAAACCCACGCATAAAAATGATTGCTTTTGCCGAATTTGTTCGATGAGTGCTGCCCTTGTCATACTGCAAAGGTAAGGTGCCCTTGGCTTTTATCTAAAAAAGATTGGCCGCTTACGAGCGATTGGCCTCCATCGCTGCTGCAATAGCCTTCGCATCATCGGTGCCGAGTTGATTCAATTGTTGTATGATATTTTGATGCGATTCATCATCCCGGTTTTGGCTCAGCTTGAACACATGGTCCAATTGTTCCACGACCATGGAAAAGCCCACAATGGCCTTGAGGTTGTTGCGTACATATTGCTCCCCCATTTTTTCCATGGAAGCCGGTAGGGACGACTGGGCTTCGTAGCGATCGGTTAGTTTTTTGATGATGTTATAAGTGCCATCCTCATCTAGCCATTGTATTTTGCCCTTGGCATGCACCGTCATGTAATTCCAAGTGCTGGCCATTTTTGTATCGGTGTACCAACTGGCGCTCACATATACATGCGGACCGGTAAAAATCACCAAAGTATTGGGGTTTTGCTCCCAAGCTTGTGCATGATCGGTTTTGCGGGCCACATGCCCGGTAATAACGATGCTGCCATCGGACTGCTGCTCCACTTCTACTGGCACATGCGTGGCAACGGGGTAGCCATCAGCACCAATACCCGTTACAATGGCAAAGGGATGGGCCTGCATAAAAGCCAATACTTGGGAGTTGTCCGTTGCTTGATAGCGCTTTACATTAAACATGGTTGTTGGCAATTTGTGTCAGCATCAAATTTTCTACCGCTGAACTGTTCCAATTGTTTTCAATATCAGGCAAAGCCATTACCTGCTGCATGATGGCTTCTTGCCGCTGCCCATTGCGCAATGCCTCGCTATAGCGTATCTGTGGGCTAAACGTTACCTGCGAGTAGGCCGGTATCCATTTATCGGGATACTTGCCGCTGAACCACGCTTCAATCTTTTTTTGCAACAAAAACGCAGGAGCACCCACTTTGTCACGCATTTCGATAAAATTGTTCAGGGCCAAATCGGCAATAGCATCGGCATCGGGCTTGCGGAGCTGTTGGTACTCGGCCAATATTTTTTCCCAATTGCCTTGATGGGTATCTATCAATCCATTTAAAATGCGGCAATCTTCAAAACCACAGTTCATCCCCTGACCAAAGAACGGTACGATGGCATGGGCCGCATCGCCGATGAGGGCAAACTGCCCGCCCCTCACCCATGGCGAACATTTTACCGTTACCAAAGAAGCAGTGGGGTTGGCAAAAAAATCATCTGCCAAAGTGGGCATCATGGCGCAGGCATCGGTAAAATGCGCAGCGAAGAAAGCCTGTACTTTTTCCTTGGTATCTAATTGCGCAAAAGAAGGTTCCCCTTCAAATGGAAAGAACAAAGTGCAGGTAAAACTGCCGTCGGTATTGGGCAGGGCGATGAGCATATAATTGCCCCTGGGCCAAATGTGCAGGGCATGCTGTTCCATGGCAAAACCACCAACTTCGGTGGCAGGTATGGTCAATTCTTTGTATCCAAAATCAATGTAAAACTGCCGATAATCAAATCGGTCGTGTTGCAATTGGTGCGCCAATCGGGAAGCGGCATACGCTCCATCGGAGCCAAAAATCACATCGGCTTGTATCTGTTGTAAAGCGCCGGTTTCGGTGTTTTCAAAAGTAACCGTATTGGTAGCCCAGTTAATATCATTACACTTTTGAGCAAAATGGATAATAACGCCTTGCTGTTCTGCCAAATCCATCAGCTTGGCATTTAAGGTACCACGGGAAACCGAGTTGATGAACTGTCCTTCCTTGCCATAGGCTTGATAGGCATTGCTGCCGTCGGCATTGTGGATAAAGCGGCCGTGCATGGGTATGGCAATGGGTTCAATATCGGGCATGATGCCCACTTCTTGCAAGGCTTGAATGCCCCTGTCGCTCAATGCCAGGTTGATGGAGCGGCCTGCGGATATTTTGGCTTTGCGCATATCGGGCCTCCGCTCGTACACGGTTACCGTATAGCCTCTTTTTACCAAATAAATAGATAGCAAGCTACCCACGAGGCCACTGCCGATGATGATGATTTTGTCTTGCGCCATTTTATAAAAATTTCGTCCTGCCTATAATAATGTCATCCCTTGGGGATTTTTACTCGATTTTTTTACCACGGATTGCAATTGATTGCACCAATTACACGGATTACTATATTCCACATTCATCACTTGGAAGGACTTGCTCAGACATCACGCTCTGCGTGACAACATTCGCCATTCCTTTACCACGGATTGCAATTGATTGCACTGACCTGCCTACCGGCAGGCAGGTTACACGGATTCCAACATTCCACATTCATCATTCAACACTCGTCATTTTTTCACCGCGGATTGCCATTGATTGCACTGATTACACGGATTCCAACTATCCATTATCAATTATCCATTATCCACTTTCAACTCTCAACTTTCCACTTTCAACTCATTACCAATGACCTGTCCCAGCAAATATACTTCTTCAAAACGGTTGTACAGCGGTACAGGCGCAATCCTTATCACATCAGGTTCCCGCCAATCGGCGATAACGCCATTTTGCTTTAACGCCTCAAACACTTCCCTACCCCGATGCGGTATTTTAAAACTCACTTGGCAGCCCCGTTGGTTTTCGTCTTGCGGAGTGATGATGTCGATAAGGGATTGGCCCAATGTGGCATTTACCTGTTGCAGCACATAGATGGCATAGCTGCTCAATTGCTTGCCCTTGGCAACTAATGCAGGCATACCGGCTTGGTCGAAAATATCTACCGATGCCTTGTGCGCCGCCATGCTCAGCACGGGTGCATTGCTCAATTGCCAACCCTCTGCCGTGGGGATTGGCTTAAAGCCTTTTTCCATTTGAAATCGAGTGGCTTTATCATAGCCCCACCAGCCTGCCAGCCGCGGCAATGCCGCATTGCCTACATGCTTTTGATGGATAAAGGCACCGGCCACACCGCCGGGCCCGCTGTTTAAATATTTATAGCTGCACCAACAGGCGAAATCTACCTGCCAATCGTGCAATTGCAAAGCCACATTGCCCGCAGCATGGGCCAAATCAAAACCAGCATAAGCTCCTAGTGAATGGGCTGCTGCTGTAATGGCTGCCATATCAAACAGTTGACCGCTGTAATAGTTTACACCACCAAACAGCACCAATGCTACTTGGTTGCCATGGGCTTCAATCGCAGCTACAATATCTTCGGTGCGGATGGTATGTTCCCCTTCCCTGGGGGCCACTTCCACGATAGCTTCATTGGCATTAAAGCCGTGCAATTGGGCCTGCGTTTCCAAAGCATATTGATCGGATGGAAAGGCCTTGGCTTCGCAGATGATTTTAAAACGTGCTTGGGTTGGACGGTAAAAGCTGGTCATCAACAGATGCAGGTTCACCGTTAACTGGTTCATCACCACCACTTCTTCGGGCAATGCCCCTACAATTTTGGATACCTTATCGGCAAAAATTTCGTGGTAACTGAACCATGGTACACGGCCATGAAAATGTCCCTCTACACCAAAATTGGCCCAGTCTTCCAATTCGTTCAGCACATAGTGTTGTGTGGTTTTGGGTTGCAGGCCCAAGGAGTTGCCGGTAAAGTAAATACAATCCTGTCCATTGATTAGGGGGATATAGAATTGCTCCCTATACGATTTCAAGGCATCTTGGGCATCCAATTGTTGGGCAAAAGCCAATGTATTTTCGAATTGCATTTTTTATTTTTATATTTCGTACACGGATAGAAACTAATTACACTGATTACACCAATTAATAAAACCTAACCACGGATGTAACCCAATTACACTGATTACACGAATTATAGTTTCGTTGGCCGTTGGCCGTTGTGGAGGCTTTGCCGACATCACGCCACAGGCGTGGGCCGTAACCCGCAACTCGTAACCACTGATGAAAACCAATTACAGTTTCGTTGACCGTTGGCCGTTGATCGTTGACCGCAACTCGTAACTCGTAACTCGAAACCCGTAACAAAATCAACTAATCAACCTTTCAACTATTCAACTAATCAACTAGCACAGCAATCACTTTCAACTCTATCGCAATGGGCGTAGGCAGACTCAACACCTCCACCGTAGTTCGACAGGCCTGTACACCGCTAAAATACTCCCCATAAATTTTATTGTATATAGGGAAGTCCTGTTTCATGTTGGTGAGGAACACCGTTACATCCACGATGCTATCCCAACTGCTGCCACTGGCTTCCAGCACGGCTTTTACATTGGCAAATACCGCATGACATTCGGCTGCGATATCGTACTGTACTTTATTGCCGCCCTCATCCAGCACCAAACCAGGGATGCTGTTGTCGGCAGCGCTGCGTGGCCCAATGCCCGACAGGAACAATAGGTTGCCTACTCTCCGTGCATGGGGATAAGCACCCAAGGGCGTAGCTGCATTGTTTGTATGGATGATTTGTGACATGCAATCGTTTTATTTTTTGATGCTGGATCATAGATACTGGATTCTTGATTCTTGATGCTAGATGAAAGTAAGTCCACATTCAATATTTTGTATCTGCTATCTAGTATCAAGTATCCGCTATCCAGTATCCAGTTCCTACCGACTATAATTCGGCGCTTCCTTCGTAATCTCAATATCGTGTGCATGGCTTTCCCGCATACCGGCATTGGTAATTTTGATGAAGCTGGCTTTTTGCAGGGCCGCAATGTCTTTGGCTCCGCAGTAGCCCATACCTGCCCGCAGACCACCCGTGTATTGATGCACCACTTCCCGCAGGTAACCTTTGTAGGCTACCCTACCCTCGATACCTTCTGGTACAAATTTCTTTACATCGTCTTCCACATCTTGAAAATAACGGTCGCTGCTGCCCTGCGCCATAGCGCCCAAGGAACCCATGCCACGGTATTGCTTAAACTTACGGCCTTCGTAGATGATGGTTTCACCGGGACTTTCCTCTGTTCCTGCAAACACATTGCCCATCATCACGCAACTGGCACCGGCGGCCAAGGCTTTTACCATATCACCGGTGTAGCGGATACCGCCATCGCTGATGATACCCACGTTTTTGCCCTTGAGGGCGGCAGCGGCCTCCATCACGGCGGTAATTTGTGGTACACCGGTACCAGCTACAATCCTAGTGGTGCAGATGGAACCGGGGCCAATGCCCACTTTCACCGCATCGGCACCGGCTTGGGCCAACGCCAAAGCACCTGCGGCCGTGCCCACATTGCCCGCTATTACTTGCAATCCTTTAAAGTTCTTTTTGATTTGTTTCAGCGCATCAATTACGCCCTTGGTATGGCCATGGGCACTGTCGAGGCAAACGATATCCACCCCTACTTTGTGGAGGGCAGTTACACGATCTAAAATATCGCTGGTAATACCTACCCCGGCACCCACCAACAAACGTCCAAAACTGTCTTTGGCGGCATTGGGGTGATTGCTCACTTGCAGGATATCCCGGTAGGTAATCAGGCCAATCAGTTTGCCCTTTTTGTCTACTACCGGCAATTTCTCCACCTTGTAGCTGCGCAGTATTTTCTCGGCACCTTTTAAATCGGTGCCTTCGGGTGCGGTGATCAAGTTGGTGCTGGTCATTACCTCGCTTACCTTGCGCTTCATATTATCTTCAAAACGCAGGTCGCGGTTGGTGAGGATACCCAAGAGCTTTTGCTCCGCATCCACAATGGGGATACCGCCGATTTTGTTTTCCTTCATTAGCCGCAGGGCATCGCCAATGGTGGCATCGACATGCAGGGTTACCGGATCGAGTATCAGTCCGCTTTCGCTACGTTTTACCCGCCGTACTTTTTCGGCCTGCTGGTCGATGCTCATGTTTTTATGCAGGATGCCGATACCCCCTTCCCTAGCCAAAGCGATGGCCAGTTGGGCTTCGGTAACGGTATCCATTGCGGCGCTGAGCATGGGCACGTTGAGGATAATACTTTTGGTCAGGCGTGAGCGTATGTCAACATCCCTGGGCAGTACCTGTGAAAATGCAGGCTGCAGCAGTACGTCGTCAAACGTGAGACCTTCCCCTAAAATTTTTTTGGAATTGCTTTTGCCCGGCTGGGGGCTAATGTTTGTTGCCATGTGCAAAGGTAGGGGGAAAATACAAATGTGCAAATTTGCAAATGGGCAGATGTGCAAAATTTAACTTGGGGTGTCCGCTGCAAGGGAATGTGCTGATTAGCTGATGGGATAATGCCCGCCCGGCTGAAGCCGTTCGGACGAGTGCTGATTCCTTTACCACGGATTAGAAGGCAAATTGCACAGATTACACGGATTCATCCATTCCCAATTCCCAATACCTAATTCCCAATTCCCAATTCCCAATTACTGCTTATGAATCTCGCTTGTTTCCCCAAACACAATATCCGGGTTGTTCTGCCGCTCGGTATTGAGGTACCATTCGCTTTGGGCCAGGTACACCATCTGCCCGTCTTTGTCTTCGCCGATATTGGCCATCTTATAGCGGGCAAAATCTTCCAGTTTTTGTTTGTTATTGCTGGTGAGCCAGCAGGCTTTGTAAAACGGCAGGGTGTTAAACTGTACGGAAGCGCCGTACTCTTGCAACAACCGGTATTGTATTACTTCAAACTGCAGTTCGCCCACACAGCCGATGATCTTTTTGGTGCCGCCAAACTGCGTAAACAACTGGGCCACGCCCTCGTCGGTCAATTGCAACAAACCCTTTTCCAGTTGCTTGGTTTTCATCGGGTCTTTGTTCACCACTTCCTTAAATATCTCCGGACTAAAGCTGGGGATGCCGGTAAAATAAAATTGTTCTCCTTCCGTAAGCGTATCGCCAATTTTAAAGTTGCCGGTATCGAACAGCCCTACCACATCGCCGGGATAGGCTTCTTCAATCACGTCTTTTTGGCGGGCCATAAAAGTATAGGGGTTGCTGAAACGGATATCCCTTTCCAGCCTTACATGCTTGTAGTATTTGTTGCGTTCAAAACGGCCGCTGCACACCCGTAAAAAAGCGATGCGGTCGCGGTGGCGGGGGTCGAGGTTGGCATGGATTTTAAAGATGAAGCCGCTGAACTTCTCTTCGTCCGGTGTTACATCCCTCACCGATGTATGGCGGGGCAGCGGCACAGGGGCAATATGGATAAACGTATCCAACATCTCCCGCACACCAAAGTTGTTCACGGCGCTACCAAAGAACACCGGGGCTATTTTGCCGCTCAGGTAATCTTCCGTTTTCAAGGCGCCGTACACCCCTTCGATCAGCTCCACATCTTCCCGCAGGGTGGCGGCATCTTTGTCGCCTATTTTGGCATCTAGCACCGTATCGGCCAAATCGTTGATCTGCACCTGCTCTTCCCCATCGGCCTTGGTATGGGCGGCAAATAGTACCAAATTGCGGTCGTGCAGGTTGTACACCCCTTTAAAATCCTTGCCACTGTTGATGGGCCAGGTCATGGGGTGCAGACTGATCTTCAATTCATTTTCAATTTCTTCCAGCAGGTCGAAGCGGTTTTTACCGTCACGGTCCATTTTGTTTACAAATACCATCACGGGTGTATTGCGCATGCGCACCACTTCCATCAGGCGGCGGGTTTGGTCTTCCACGCCATTTACGCTGTCGATCACCAGCACCACGCTATCCACCGCGGTAAGGGTGCGGTAGGTATCCTCGGCAAAATCCTTGTGACCGGGCGTATCCAACAGGTTGATGAGGTTGCCCTTGTATTCAAAACTCATCACACTAGTAGCCACAGAGATACCACGCTGCCGCTCGATTTCCATAAAGTCGGAGGTAGCATGTTTCTTGATCTTGTTGCTTTTTACGGCACCCGCGGTTTGGATGGCACCACCAAAGAGGAGCAGTTTTTCTGTTAACGTGGTTTTGCCCGCATCCGGGTGAGAGATGATGGCGAATGTTTTGCGTTTATTGATTTCGTTGCTGTACTTCATCGTATCATACGCCTGTTTGCTGCAGGCGGCGCAAAGGTATGCGAATTAGTTTTGAGTTATGAATTATGGGGGTGAGTTATGGGTTATGAATGATGAGTGATGAGTTATGAGTGTACATTTTACCTCTATTTAGTAGATGTTGCCTTAAATGCAGCGTTAATCTTGTTACAAACCGTCGGAGTTACCTGACACCAGCCTGCCGGTCGACAAAGGCTGCCTGTTCCGCAGACAGGGCAGGTTATGCTGCGCCAGTCATGCATTCAAACCTATTAGCAAGAAAAAGAATATACAAAAATGCCCTATATTTGAAAAAAAGACACACCAAACACTATTATCCACCAAAACTAAACCCGAATATCATGGCCAAATTTGATACCATCAAAAACAAATACCTCGCTTTGGGCGTAACCGAAGACAATATTGACTTTGCAATTGGGGCCGTGAAGGATGGTTCCAAAAGGGAGCATATCATTGAAATGCTCACCGCCGATTATAGGGGCATGACCGAAGCCCGATCTACCGCAATACTGGAAGAACTGTTTGAAGCCAACGGCGGCGAGTTTAAAAAAGAAAACAGCGGCGGCTATCTCTATGGCGTACTTTTTTTATTACTGGGTATCGCAAGCACCGTTGTATTGGTGATGCAGCTACAAGAAGCGTACCTACAGGTAAAGCTATTATTCCTCAGCATTGCGGGTGTTTTATTTGGATTCATTATGGGTGCCAGTTATATCATCAAGGCCATCCGGGGCAAGTTCAGGGATGAACATGAGCGCAGGCTTACCGAGTAGCACAAATGTATTTGTATAGATAGGCGTAATAATCTGTAGAAGGCTATGTATTCAAGGCCAAGAAGTATGGAGCAGAAGAATTACCGCAATCCGGTTACAAACCGGCAGATTTTCCTGACACAAGCCTGCCTGCCGGCAAAGGCAGGTCACGCTTCGCTAGACTTGCGCCAGATCTGGTATCACTTGCAGCGCATTTTGCCCAAAACTTCAGTCGGCAGCCCAAACGCAGCGCATTTAACCCCAAAACTGTAGTCGGGAGCCCAAACGCAGCGCATTTCGCCCTAAAACTTCAGTCGGGAGCCTAAACGCAGCGCATTTTGCCTCAAAACCTCAGTCGGGAGTCTAAACGCAGCGCATTTTGTCCCAAACACATCTGCATGGCCCCAAATGCAGCGCATTTTGTCCCAAACACATCTACATGGGCTTAAAAGCAGCGCATTTCGCCCCAATCGCTTTAGTTTTCACATACATAATCCTTACAATGCCCGCATCTTGTTGTTTTTGGCTTCATGTGTCAATTCGGCTAGGCCCAGTGCCTCCATCAATGGGGGAATGTACATACCAAAGCGGCCACGGAAACCCTTTTTTAGGCCATACCAGCCCCCTACCGGGTTCTTTTCCGAGCGGCCCCAAGCTTCTACCGTCCCTTCTTTGGCTGGCTTTTGCTCATCTGCACTGCCCAGCTCCATCCAATCGCCGTGTTTTTTCAGCATGGCATGCAAATCGTCCAAGCAGCGGGCATCGTAATGTAGAATGGTTTTGCCCACCGTGCACACCAATATTGCTTTACCGTCTTTTTCATCTGTGTGCATGGTATATTCGGATGACAAGGGCGGCGTTTTTAATGCCAAGGGTTTGTCTTTCGTGCCGATTTTGTGCTTCATGTATTTTGGTTTTAGGCTGTTAAAATAGCGGATTTTGTTGATGATTCATAGCTGATATATTGCCGGCCTTTTTTGATAACTATTTGATTACATAAATATTTAATGAGCGCCATGATGGTAATGCTTGCATTGTCCTACAACAAAACAGCCAATCCATAATGGATTGGCTGTTTTGATTATGTTAGGTTGCCCTATTATCGCATCATTGGTATCATTACACCCCTAATCATATTGTCAACATCGGTTAACCGCAGTACATAAGTTGCACTTGGGTAACGCCTTACGTCGATCTTATAATTGCGGGTACCTACTGGGATAACACCTGTCAACAATATTTGTCCCTTCACCGTGTACAGCGTGAAGTTCACAGCCGAGCGGGTTGCTACGTTGAAGTGTATGTTGATGACATCATCCTTGGCAGGAATTGGATAAACGAATGCAAATTGCCTATCCGTACCGGCAGTGAGGTTCTTCTCTGGTATGTAGTACAAACTATCGCTACGTGTGCTACAACCGAATGAAGTGGTAACCTGCACTTGATAGAAACCAGCAGTTTGTGGATAGAAATACTGTGTATTGCTTGGCGTGATGGCATTGCCATTGAGGTACCAAGTATAGCTGTTTTCTACAATGCTGCTATGGATACCGTTGCCAAACTCAGGCACTACAGTAGGCTTAACCGGTTGTGGGTAAACCGTAACCGTTCTGCTGAAAGTATGTACGCAACCGTTCACACTGGTAACGGTGAGCGTTACCGTGTAAGTGCCTGCTGCAGTATACGACTTGCTGGGGCTTGTTGCAGTGGACGTAGTGGCATCACCAAAGTTCCAAGCGTAGCTTACGGCTCCCGTGCTGGTATTGGTAAATACAAACAGGTTGTTTTGTAAGCACTGACCACTGCTGTTGATGGTAAAGTTGCTCACTGGAACTGGATAAACCGTTATGTTCTGCACCGCTGTATTGGCGCAACCAAACTGATTGGTAAACTGATACAATACCGTATGCACACCTGCCGCATAGTTGGCGGGGTTGAACGATGTTTGTGGAACACCATTTACAAAGTAAATACCGCCTGCACCTGCTGGGCTACCGCCTGTTAATGTAAAGGCCGGAGCGTTGCCGCAAATAGGCGCTAAAGCAGCCAAGGTAACCACCGGTGTGGGGTTAACCGTGATGGTAAAGGTAATGGGTGCACCTGTACAACCGTTGGCACTTGGCGTAACCGTGATCGTAGCCGTTACCGGTGTTGCACCTGCGTTGGTGGCGTTAAAGCCTGCAATATTACCGGTACCACTAGCCGCTAGACCGATGGTGGTATTACTGTTGGTCCAACTATAAGTAGTGCCAGCTACAGGACCGCTAAAGTTAATGGGCACCGTTTGGATACCATTACACAATGATTGGTTCAGCACTGCATTTGCTACAGGTGTGGGGTTTACCAAGATGGTAAAGGTAATGGCCGGACCCGGACAACCGTTGGCACTTGGCGTAACCGTGATGGTGGCCGTTACTGGAGCATTGGTAGTATTGGTTGCCGTGAAGCTAGGAATATTACCGTTGCCTGTGGCGGCTAGGCCGATGGAAGGCGTATTGTTTGTCCAGCTATAAGTAGTACCAGCAACGGGTCCGCTAAAGCTAACTGCTGTAGTGGGGCTATTGTTACATAGAATTTGGTTGGACACCGCATTCGCTACAGGCGTTGGGTTCACCGTAATGGTAAAGGTACGTACTGGGCCAGGACAACCGTTGGCCGTTGGCGTAACCGTAATGGTAGCCGTTATCGGGGCATTGGTTGTATTGGTGGCTGTAAAGCTGGTGATATCACCATTACCGCTGGCGGCTAGGCCAATGGAAGTTGTATTGTTCGTCCAAGCATAAGTAGTACCGCTTACAGGGCTGCTAAAGCTAATGGCCGTTGTGGGGCTTCCGTTACACAATGTTTGGTTGGCCACCACATTTACCGTTGGCGTAGGATTCACCGTAATGGTGAACGTGATGGGGGCACCTGTACAACCGTTGGCACTTGGCGTAACCGTGATGGTTGCCGTTACAGGAGCGTTGGTCGTATTGGCAGCCGTGAAGCTAGGAATATTACCGTTGCCGCTGCCAGCCAACCCAATCGAAGTTGTGTTGTTGGTCCAGCTATAAGTAGTACCTGCTACAGGGCCGCTAAAGGTTACCGCTGTTGTAGCGCTGCCGTTGCACAATGTTTGGTTGGCCACTGTATTCGCCACCGGTGTTGGATTAACCGTAATGGTGAATGTACGAACGGGACCGGGACAGTTGTTGGCCGTTGGCGTAACCGTGATGGTGGCCGTAATGGGCGCATTAGTAGTATTGGTGGCTACAAAGCTACCAATGGTGCTACCGTTGCCACTGGCTGCTAGGCCGATGGCGGTATTGTTGTTGGTCCAGCTATAACTAGTACCGCTTACGGGGCTTGTAAAGTTGATAGCGGCGGTGCTAAACGTATTGCACACTACTTGATCGGCCACCACATTTACCGTAGGTATGGGGTTAACCGTAATAGTCTGTGTACATTCTGTAAAGTTGCCGCACACATCAGTTGCCCTGTAAGTACGGGTAATGGTATAAGGGGCAGTTGCTGAAGGACTGTTGGCCACATCACCTTGGTGGGTAATGGTAACAACACCTGCGCAATTGTCGCTTACGCCAGAAACCAAAGCAGTATTAGGCGTTGGCACTGCTCCTACACCACAAACCGTGATGTCGGCAGGGCAAGAAATGGTGGGCGGCGTTTGATCGTCCACCGTTATGATTTGTGTACATTCTGTAAAGTTGCCACAACCATCAGTTGCACGGTATGTACGTGTAATGGTGTACCTGTTTGCACAAGTTTGGCCGCTGATTACATCGCCTTGGTGCGTTACCGCTATTATACCAGGACAGTTATCCGATACATTCGATACCGTTGTAATATCAACAACAGGAATATCACCTACACAGCTTACCGTTACAGGAACGGGGCAGGTTAATGTGGGCGGTGTATTGTCAATCCTTGTATTGTAAGTGATCGATGTGCTATTGCCGCAACCGTCGGTAGTGGTAACCGTAATCACGGCGCTACATGTACCTACTGTGCTGGCTACTTCTGTCAAGGCACCGGGGCAGTTGTCGGTAGCCGATGTGGCTGCTAAAGCTGCTGCCTCTGCTGCTGCAACCGTTGGGAAGCAAGAGCCGATGGTACCCACTGTTACTACAGGTGCCGTGTTATCGATCCTTGTATTGTAAGTAACCGCTGTTGCATTACCGCAACCGTCGGTAGTGGTAACCGTAATCACAGCGCTACAAGTACCTACAGTAGCTGCTACTTCTGTCAAGGCACCGGGGCAGTTGTCGGTAGCCGATGTGGCTGCCAAGGCTGCTGCCTCTGCTGCTGCCACCGTTGGGAAGCAAGAGCTGATGGTGCCTGTTGTTACTACAGGTGCTGTGTTGTCAATCCTTGTATTATAAGTAATAGATGTGCTGTTGCCGCAACCGTCTTGCGTGGTTACGGTTATCACCGCACTGCAAGTACCCACGGTAGAAGCCGTTTCTATTAATGCACCGGGACAGTTGTCGGTAGCCGATGTGGCCGCCAAAGCCGCTGCTTGTGCCGCTGCCACCGTTGGGTAGCAAGAGCCGATGGTGCCCGTTGTTACGGTTGGAGCCGTATTGTCGATACGTGTATTATAAGTAACCGCTGTGGCATTGCCACAACCGTCGGTTGTAGTAACCGTTACTACGGCGCTACATGTACCTACTGTGCTGGCCACTTCTGTTAATGCACCGGGGCAGTTGTCGGTAGCCGATGTGGCTGCAAGGGCTGCTGCCTGTGCCGCTGCTACGGTTGGGTAGCAAGAACCGATGGTACCCACTGTTACTGTTGGAGCCGTATTATCAATCCTTGTATTATAAGTTACGTCGGTGAAATTACCCGCCGCATCTGTTGTTCTTACTGTTACCACAGCGCTGCAGGTTCCTACTGTAGAAGCGGTTTCTGTTAATACACCGGGGCAGTTATCGGTAGCCGATGTGGCTGCAAAAGCAGCTGCCTGTGCTGCTGCTACGGTTGGGTAGCAACTGCCAATGGTACCTACTGTTACCGTAGGAGCCTGATTGTCGTTGATGGTAACCGTAAACGAACAGTTAACGCTTCCGCAAGCATTGGTGGCTGTTAATGTTACGGTAGTAGTACCTACATTAAATACAGAGCCGCTACCATCGCCTGAACCTGATGCTACGGTAGCACCGGTGAAGGCATAGGTAATGGTAGGTGCAGGCAAACCGCCAGAACTTATTGTATAAGTTACCGCCCTACCGCAGATACCTGGGGTATTGTTGGCAGTGATATTGGCTGGGCATGTAATGGTAGGCGGCAAACTGGTAACCGTTACGGTAGCAGAATCCAAACGTGTACAACCATTGTTGCCGTATCCAAGCGTTACATTATACTTGGTATCCACAAACAAAGGTGGCGTGGTAATGCTTCGTGTAGTAGCACCACCCGGGGTCCACAAATAGCTGTTGGCTACAGGGGCCGTTAAGGTAGCCGTACTGGCACAAGTAACGCTGGTCGGGTTCACCACAATGGGCGCACCATCCCTGGGCACATCTACAGTAAGGCTGTAGTTGGCACAACCGGTACCGGGATTCACTTCATGTACCACCACTACGATGGTGCCATTGGCAGGTATCGTAGCTTCGTAGAAGATACTGGTTGTAGGGGATGAACCCGGATCGGCCAAGTAATTGGTACAAAGCGCAGTGGGATTGAAGCTACCGCTGTATGCTGCAGAGAATACTGCCGTACCGCATCCTGAATTGAGGCCAATAACGGCACAAACAGGAACTGGGCGGGGGTTGGTAATCGTATAGCTGTCATAAAGCCGAGAGCCTGTTGTAGTAAAGGTACCGGGACAAGCCTTGGGCGCAGCACAAGTGCTAATCGCAGCAAAGCGGTTCAAACGACCGGTTTGTACGGCATCGCCTGTTGCCAAGCTACCCGTAAATACATAATCAGCAGCATTCACAACTGTTGTGGCGCTGGCGCTGCAACCAAATTGGTTGGTAACCACCAATTGATAAATGCCTGAACTTGTTACGGCCTGTGTTTGACCAGTGCCGAGATTGGCAAATGGAGCTGTTAAGTAGCTCTTACCCCATTGATAGGTATAGTTGGGGTCCACTGGTCCCGCTAATGTAGTGCCAGAGGGGCAGAAAGTACCGCCGCCTGTGATGCTAAAGGTGGCCGGGTTGCCGTTCACCACCACATTTACCTCATCAAAATTAGAAGGGCATGGGCTGTTGGAAACCGTCCATCTAAAGGTATAAGTACCAACTGTATTGAGACCGGTGATATTTGTATTGGGCACGTTTGGCGAAATGATATTGGCTGTTACGGGGCCAGCTACTTGCGTCCAAACACCCGTACCGGCTGTTGGTGCTGCTGCAGTCATGGCCACAGAACCGGGCGATACACAAGCTGGTTTATCCAACCCTGCATCTGCCACAGAAGGCGTTGCGGCAAAGTTCACCAACACATCATCTTGCGAGCTATTGGGGCAAGGTGCACCCGTAGCAATCGTCCAACGTAAAGTATATACACCATTTACAGAAACCGTAGCTGCTGAATTGGGCGCATTGGCATTGGTAAAGTTAACCGTACCGGGACCTGTTACCAACGTCCATGTACCGGTTCCTACCACAGGGGTATTGGCCGCCAAATTGTTGATGGTCAATCCGCACACCGCTGTATCGTTACCGGCAACTGCTACCGTAGGCAATTGATCAACTATAACAGTAGCCGAGTCAACGGTAGAACATCCTACGTTACCATATCCGAGTGTTACATAATATTTACTAGTAGATGTTGGCGAAACGGTAATGGCCTGTGTGGTATTACCACCGGGGTTCCAAGAATATGAGCTGGCAACCGGTGCCGTTAAGGTAACCGGCGTACCAGAACAAACCGGTGTGCTGGGATTAGCCGTAACACCTGTTTCCCTGGGCACATCTACCGTTAACTGGTAGCTGGCACAGCCTGTACCCGGATTCACTTCATGTACTACCACCACAATGGTGGCATTGGCAGGAATGGTAACTTCCATATATCCGGTACCGGGGAAAGATGAACCGGGATCTGCCAGATAATTGGTACATGTTTGTGTGGGATCGAAGCTGCCCAAGTAAGCTACATTGAAAAGACTGGTACCGCACTCACTTCTGAGGCCAATCGTAGCACAAACGGGTACACTGCGGGGATTGGTAATATTATAACTGTCGTAGAACCTAGCACCTGTTGTAGTGAAAGTAAGCGGACAGCCTTTGGGCGCTGCGCAAGTACTCAATGTCGCAAATCGGTTAAGGCGGCCTGTTTGTTGTGCATCACCTGTAGCCAAGCTACCGTTGAATACAAAGTCAGCCTTGCTTACCGGGGTTGAATCGGATGTTGAACAACCAAATTGGTTAGTAACAATCAACCTGTAATTGCCGGACAATGTTACGTCCTGTGTAGAGGCCGTTCCTCCAAAATTGGTATAACTATTTGGACTGGAAATACCGGTAAGGCTCCTTTGCCATGTATATGTGTAATTGGGGTCAACCGGACCGGTAAGGGTGGTTGTACCAGGGCAGAAGGTTCCGCCGCCAGCCAAAGTAAACGGTGCTGGGTTGGTATTCACCGTAATGGTCATCGTATCCCTTGAAGGGGCACAAGTACCACTGCTGATGGTCCATACATAAGTATAGGTACCGGCAGTATTTAACCCCACAACAAGTGTAAGCGGATTACTTACCCCGAAACTGGTAGTAACCGGGCCACCTATTTGCGACCAAGCGCCTGTACCCACTGTAGGAAGATTGGCAGCCATATTAGCTGTACCAGGGTTGATACATGCATTGTTGATATCTGGACCTGCATTGGCAGTGGTAGGTAAAGGATCCACCGTAACGGTTGTTCCGGCAGATGGTGCAGATGTGC
The DNA here is from genome assembly GCA_943373145.1 of Chitinophaga pinensis. Lineage (GTDB taxonomy): Bacteria > Bacteroidota > Bacteroidia > Chitinophagales > Chitinophagaceae > Ferruginibacter > Ferruginibacter pinensis_H. Next base: position 97,334 of record CALSBI010000003.1, on the reverse strand, counting down.
AACCAGTTTCAGTTACAGTAACCGTATAAGTTCCGGCTGTGTTCACTGTGATAGACTGTGTTGTTGCTCCTGTTGACCAAAGATTACCCGTTGCTGATGATGAGGTTAAGGTAACGCTGCCGCCTGTACAGAAAGTAGTAGGACCACCTGCTGTAATAGTGGGTGTGGCAGGTATGGGGTTCACAGTAACGGTTGTTCCGGCAGATGGTGCAGATGTGCAACCACCACTGGTAACCGTAACGGTATATGTTCCGGCTGTGGTAACAGTGATCGCCTGCGTTGTTTCGCCGGTTGACCATACATTACCGCTTGCTGATGATGAAGTTAATGTAACGCTGCCACCTGCACAGAAAGTTGTGGGGCCACCCGGAGTAATGGTGGGCGTAGCTGGCAATGGATTCACCGTAACGGTTGTTCCTGCTGAGGTAGCAGAACAACCACCGCTGGTTACCGTAACAGTAAATGTTCCACCAGTAGAAACCGTAATGGATTGCGTTGTTGCGCCAGTTGACCACAGATTGCCTGTAGCTGATGATGAAGTTAAAGTAACGCTGCCACCTGCACAGAAGGTGGTGGGACCGCCCGGCGTGATGGTAGGCGTGGGTGGTGTTGGGTTTACCGTAACCGTTGTACCTGCCGATGGAGCAGAGCTACAACCGCCACTGGTAACCGTAACCGTATATGTTCCAGCCGTTGAAGCTATGATAGATTGCGTAGTTGCACCTGTTGACCATACATTACCCGTAGCCGATGATGAGGTTAAAGTAACGCTGCCACCCGAACAGAATGTTGTGGGGCCGCCCGGCGTAATAGTAGGCGTAGCAGGCACCGGATTAACGGTACCGCTAACTGCTGTATTAATGGTAGTTACACCCGTAGATGCAAGTGTAATATTTCCTGAAGGCGTACCGGTTGCCGATGCCGCCATGCGTACATATATAATAGTATTGGCTACCGAGCCGCCTGTATGGGGCAAAGTAAGGCTTGTTGCAAAGCCACTGCCGCTGGTGGTAGATACTTCAAAGCCGGTTGGGGCTGTGATAACAATACCCGTGGTAAGGTTATTACCCGAAACGGTAAAGTTTTGTTCTGCCGAAGCAGTGCCCGCACAAGCGGTAAATGCTGTAAGCGGCGTACCTGTTACATTAATGGCGGGTGCCAGCAATCCCAAGAAATTACAAGTAGGTGTGGCAAAACCTGGAACGGCATTGTTGTTCCGTACCCAGTTGGCCTGATTGTTAAGGGCAGCACGTAATCCAGTGAGGGGACCAAGTGTACCGGGACCGGCACAAGTACCATAAGCTGCATTGTCAAATTCGGAAGCTGACACATCTTGTGTACCAATCCAAATGGCATTTGTACCTGTTGTTAAACCTGTGGGCAAGGCGCTCGCACTGGCGCTGTTGGCAGTGCCATCCCAAGCGGCGGCAGTTGTGCTCAAGCCAAAGGGATCCACCCCATTTACCAACACATTCATATGAATGGCTGCGATAAAGGTAGGTGCAGCTGCCGAACCGCGGTAGGCCAATATTTGGTCGCCCGTTCCATTCAGCGATAAAGCTGTACCGGTTACCGTACCAGCAGCACCACCACCCGATTTGGTTGCGGTAAGACCAGCTATTTTAATTTCAGCACCGGCAGTCAATCCACCAGCAGGGGCCGTCCAAGTTACTGTTTCTTCGCCTGTGCGGAACACGTTGGTACTCAACCAGCCGTTGTTGGTAAAGTTGATAGCAGTGCCTGCACCAATATTGCGTATCAATACAAACGTGAATTCGTCTGTAGTAGAGGCATAGCTGCTGAAAGCGATATCACCCGCATTCAGTGTAGTGGCTGCTGCAGGCAGCGGCGTTACATACCAAGAAGCCAATACTGTATAAATTCCTTGGCAACCAGTCGAACAATTGGCCCTACGCCCCTCAATAAATACCCAGCCACTACCAACGGCCAACCCTGTGGTGCTGATATTAGAACCGGGTGTGTAGGGCAAATAGGTTGCACCGCCATCGGTACTGTATCGATAATCATCCGCACAGCCCGTACCACCACTGCCAGCATTAAAGGTGGCACTTACAGGCGTACCATCGGCTACCGTAACAGTAGCTGGTGTTTTAGCCAACAAGCTTGGTGCAACTGGTAATGCAGTAACTGTTAAAGTGGCCGCTGTAGAAGTAGTCGAGCCTGAACCATTACTTACTACACACTGATACAGATAACCACTATAGCTAAGCGGCGTTGCAGTAAGTGTTAGTGTAGCTGTGCCACTTCCACCATATATGGCATCGTTGGTAATATTGGTAAAGCCGCTACCCGTGTTCACCTGCCATTGATAGGTAGTGGCACCTGTTGCGATTACAGTAAAACTGGTATTGCTACCTGAGCAAATATTGGCATTGGCAGGGTTGCCGGTGATGTTAGGGCCTGCAACCTGCTGCAAATAATTGCACCCGGTTGGGATAACAAATCCTGGCGTACCCACATTGTTATTTTTTGTCCAATTGGCCTGGTTGTTCAATGCAGCACGCAACGCACTGATTGATCCCCCAGTAGCAGGATTGGAGCAATTACCATAACGGGCATTATCAAACTCAGAAGCCACTACATTTTGCACACCAACCCAAATGGCATTGGTACCTGTGGTCAGGCCGGTTGGCAATGCACTCGCACTGGCGCTGTTGGCAGTGCCATCCCAAGCAGCGGCAGTAGTACTCACTGCATCGCCTGCCAAAGTAGAATTCACATTCATGTGGATGGCGCTGATGAAAGTGGGAGTAGCCGCAGCTCCACGGTAGGCCAAAATTTGATCACCTGTTCCGTTGAGGGTAATAGCCGTACCGGTTACCGTACCTGCCGTTGCACCACTTACCAAGGTTGCCGTCAATCCGCTGATTTTGATTTCGGTACCGGCTCCGTAGGCGGCATTGCTGGTCCAAGTAACCGTTTCTTCCCCTGTGCGGAACACATTGGTGCTCAACCAACCATTGTTGGTAAAGTTAACCACTGTTCCAGGGCCGATATTCCTCAATAATACAAATGAAAACTCATCGTTGGCAGATGCATAACTGCTGAAAGCCAAATCACCCGCATTGAGCGTGGTAGCTCCTGCCGGTAAAGGTGTTACTACCCATGAAGCCAATGCTGTGTAAACGCCTTGGCAACCTGCCGAGCAATTGGCCCTGCGGCCTTCAATGGTAACCACACCGGTTCCTGCGGCCAGGCCTGTGGTGCTGATATTGCTACCGGGGGTGTAAGGCAAGTATGATGCGCCACCATTGGTCGTATATCTAAAATCATCCGTACAACCTGTACCACCGCTGCCAGCGTTGAAGGTAGCGCTCACTGGCGTACCATCGGCCACTGTAGCAGCAGCCGGCGTTTTGGCCAATAAACTGGGGGCCGTGGGCAATGCATTTACTGTGAGTGTGGCGGCAGATGAGTTGGTAGAACCCGAGCCATTGCTGGCCACACAACGATATTGATAAGTATTGAACGACAGTGGTGCCGCTGTAATAGTTAAAGTAGTAGTGGAAGAACCGGAATAAGTGGCATCATCGGCTATATCAACAAAACCGCCGCCATTGTCCACCTGCCATTGATAGTCGGTGGCCCCGGTAGCTGTAACAGTAAAGCTGGTATTGGCCCCTACGCAAACGTTGCCGCTTACGGGGTTAAGGGTAAAGCTAGGTGCAGCTACTGCTACTATATATGAGCACCCCGTGGGCAATGTAAAGCCCGGCGGGCTAGATACATCCGAAGTCCAGTTGGCTTGGTTGTTCAGCGCTGCCCTTGCCAGTGCAGCGGTAGATAAGTTCAATGCACAACCAGTAAAATGTGAGTTGTCAAATTCAGAGGCACTCACATCCTGTGTGCCAATCCAAATGGCATTGGTACCTGTGGTAAGGCCGGTGGGCAGGGCACTGCCACTAACCGAGTTGGCCGTACCGTCCCAAGCTGCAGCCGTTGTGCTTAAGCCAAAGGGGTCCACCCCATTTACAAATACGTTCATGTGGATGGCACTGATAAAGGTTGGCGTTGCTGCACTACCTTGATAGGCTAATATTTGGTCGCCCAATGTACTCAAGCTCAGCGCTGTACCTGTTACCGTACCGCCAGCGGCACCGCCTACCAGTGTGGCCGTGGTACCGTTGATTTTGATTTCGGTACCGGCAATCATGGCAGTAGAACTGGTCCATGTTACGGTAGTTTCGCCGGTGCGGAACACATTGGTACTTAACCAACCGTTATCGGTAAAATTAATAGAAGTATTCGCAGTAACCGCCCTAAGCAGTACAAACGAAAATTCGTCTCCCGCAACCGTATTGGACGTATAGCCAGAAAAGGCTATATCCCCTGCAACGAGGGTCGTTTGCGCTTTACCAAAACTGGCAGAAAGTACCAGTAGACAAGCGAGCAATAATTTCTGTGCAGTTGTACAGAATCGATTCATAAACATAGTATGAGGTTTAAACAAAAAACAAAATTATCTATAAAAAAAGGCTATCTACCCAGTAGAATTACCTGATTTTCAAAAAACAAAGCTCGGATGTTTAGTCATGAAGGCCAACACCTGAACCTTAAAAAACACTAAAATCACATTGGTTATTGGACAAACAATTGGCGCTAGCACTAATCGGCAGTGCCTTTACAACAAAAAAAAACGTTTGTAACGGGGGATTTATTAAAAATGGATTACAGGCAGAAAGCCCGGTTTTTGACAAAGTCATCGTTTACTACAGTTAAGGTTTTGGTAAGAACTCATACAAGTTCCCGAACAAATATATTGTTTTTTTCATAAATGCCTAATTATTAATGTCCACTTAGGGGTATTATGGGCTTCTACCCTACCCCCCATCATTTCCATAAAAGCCCCTTCAGGCACCTAATAATCAATACATAATAATAAATAATCAAGACAAGGTTCGCTTTAGCTTACATACATCAGGCATTTTTCTCTATAAGCCGAGGGCTGCATCTGGTGCTTTTTCTTAAAAATGCGGCAGAAATAGGAAAAACTGTTGAAGCCACTGAGCAAATAGGCCTCCTTGATACTCATTTTTGGGTTTTTGAGGGCACTTTCGGCCACTTTCAGCCTTTCTTCTACAATAAAATCATTGGGGGTAATGCCCAGCTCAAACTTAAAAGAGCGGTAAAAGCTGGATTCGCTCATATTGGCCTTTGCACTCAACAGGCTTACCGTAATGTCTTCGGTAAGGTGCTGGCGGATAAAATTGATCACATAACTAAAGCGGTCGCTGTTGGCCTGTGCATTGCTCTTGGCCAAATAGCTGCTTTTTTGCTCCATTTGCAAGATGCGTATCAGCAGTTCCTGTATCATCATATCGCTAAACAAGTCTTTGGACGCATGGTTTTCGGTAAAAAGGAAGATCAGCCGCTGTATAATTTGGTTGATGGCGATATCGTTGGTAAAATGGAAGTTGTAGTCGGTCAGTTGCCAAGGCTTGCCATCCAGCTTCACCTGCACCGCATTCAATTGGTCAACCGTTTGTTGCAGCTTATCCTTATCAAAGCGCAAGGCCAAGCACTTGGTGGGGTTGTGGAGGCTGGCTTCCGGAAAATCGATGCACATGATTTCATCCGAGGGCATAATCACCGATTCGCCCGGCAAAAAATCAAAAGCCGGCTTGTTGTTCAAGTGCATCACTTTTTTGCCCGTAATCATACTGGCCAATACCGGCTCGGGAAAGCTCAATAAAATGCTGGTGGCCGTTTGGTGGGTTTCAAACAGGTTGAGTTCCGCATGGTTCAATGTATAACAGGTACGGTTCTCCACATGATGCTCCAGCTTGCGCCGGCTCAAAACCTGATCGTTCACTTCTAGCATATCGTTACCTTTTGCCCAGTAAATATAATAATTAAGTTGGGCAAAACAGCATTGTTACACGCCTTGGCAGAAAAGTACCATCACTTGATAGAATATTGCCATGGCTTAGCAGAAATGTACAACCATATATGTAAGGATTGAACTTACTTGGCGTATTGTTTAATTAAATATGTAACGATTATGAGTACGATTACCGCAAACAGTATTCAGCTTGCTCCCCCAGCGTTTAAAGCGCATTACGACAATTTTATTGGTGGCCAATGGGTGCCGCCCACCCGTGGTGATTATTTTGAGTCGATATCCCCTGTTGATGGGCGGGTATTTACCAAAGTGGCCCGCAGTACGGAAGAAGATATTGAAAAGGCTTTGGATGCCGCTTGGGCCGCCGCTGCCAAATGGAACCGTACTTCGGCTACCGAGCGCAGCAATATGCTGTTGAAAATTGCCGACCGCATGGAACAAAACCTGGCCCTGTTGGCACAGGTAGAAACCTGGGACAATGGCAAACCCATCCGGGAAACCACGGCTGCCGACCTGCCCTTGGCCATTGACCACTTCCGCTATTTTGCAGGTGTGATCCGTGCCGAAGAAGGCAGTGCCGCAGAGTTGGATTCCAAAACCCTTTCGTTGATTGTACATGAACCTTTGGGCGTAGTGGGCCAAATCATCCCTTGGAATTTCCCTTTGTTGATGGCCGCTTGGAAACTGGCGCCTGCACTGGCTGCGGGTAACTGCATCGTACTGAAGCCTGCCGAACAAACCCCTGTGGGTATTATGGTATGGGCCGAACTGATGGAAGACATTATACCTGCGGGTGTGGTAAATATTGTAAACGGCTTTGGCATCGAGGCGGGCAAACCTTTGGCCAGTAGCCCCCGCATCAATAAAATTGCTTTTACCGGCGAAACCACTACCGGCCAGTTGATCATGCAATATGCCGCCAAAAACGTGGTACCCATTACGTTGGAACTGGGTGGCAAATCGCCCAATATTTTCTTTAAGGATGTAATGGAAGCCGATGATGCCTTTTTTGACAAATGCTTGGAAGGTGCCGCCATGTTTGCCCTGAACCAAGGCGAGGTATGCACCTGTCCTTCCCGCCTATTGGTAGAGGAAAGCATTGCCGATGCCTTTATTGAGCGTTTGGTAGCGAGGGTGGAAGCCGTGAAGATGGGCCATCCGCTCGACCCTGAAACGATGATGGGCGCACAGGCCAGCCAAGAGCAGTACGAAAAGATATTGAGCTATATCGATTTGGGTAAAGAAGAAGGCGCAGCCCTGCTCTGTGGCGGGTCGGCAGCCTACAATGATGGTTTGGCTGGTGGTTACTATATAAAACCTACGATACTGAGGGGCAGCAACAAAATGCGGGTATTTCAAGAAGAAATATTTGGCCCCGTCTTGTGCGTTACCACTTTTAAAGATGAGGAAGAAGCCATTGCCATTGCCAACGACACCAGTTTTGGGTTGGGTGCGGGTGTGTGGACGAGGGATATGCACAAGGCGTATGAAGTGTCCCGTGCCGTGCAAGCAGGCCGTGTGTGGGTAAACTGTTACCACGCCTACCCTGCCCATGCCCCCTTTGGCGGCTACAAAAAATCGGGCATTGGTAGGGAAAACCACAAGATGATGCTGAACCATTATCGACAGGCAAAAAACATGTTGATTTCTTACGATAAAAATAAGTTGGGTTTCTTTTAATGCATTTGAAAACCATACAATCCATGGGCGGCGCAGCAGTGCCGCCCTTTTTTATTGTGTGCTTGGTACATTGGAGTTGATGATGCATGGTTTATGGCCTAGAGATAGGTCTATTGTTTAGCGGTAGACTTGCAACTAACACATCTATCACGACATCCCCTACCCCAATACGGGTTTAAACGCCCAAAATTCATACACCATTTACGCAGTGCAGATAAATACCTGCTTATTGCAATTTATGTAGAATTAATTCTATGCTATGCTACATCTAACTGTTATAGTTTCACTTTTCCAATCTCCTTTTAAACCCGGCCTTTATTCAATTATTAAAAACAGAAAATGTTAAGATTTATTACGCTTATTTGCGCAGTAGTATGTACACTCAATGTCTGCTCACAGCCGCTCACCGGTATTAAAACCATTAAAACAAGTGGTGGCGATTATACCAGTTTTACGGCTGCCATTACTGCATTAAACAGTGATGGTGTTGGCAGTGGCGGCGTTATTTTTGATGTGGATGCAGGTTTTGTAAGCAGCGAAAATCCTTTGGCCATTAATACTATAACTAGTAGTGCGGCCAATCCCGTAGTATTCCGAAAAGCAGGTAGCGGCAGCAATCCATTACTACAACCCACCGGTAGTGCAATTACTTCCGACTTTGGTTTTAAGATCGACGGTGCCGATTATATTACATTCGATGGAATTGACATTGCAGTGCCTTTGGGCAATACTGCGGTAGAGTATGGCTTTTGGATTGCCAATACAAGCGCTAGTAATGGAGCGCAATACAATACCATTAAGAACTGTACAGTTACCCTCAACAAAACCAATACAGCCAGTAGAGGAGTTATCTCTACCGTTCCCAATACCCCTGCCTCGGCAGCGGGTGCCAATTCTTATACCAAGTTTCATAACCTGAGTGTAACCAATGCCTATCATGGATTTAACCTTACCGGAAATACTACCTACCCCGATTTAAACATAGAGATCATGGCCGTAAGTGGTGGTACACCCAGCATTACCAATATTGGCAATAACACTACATTGATTACGTATGGTATTTTTCTCAGCAGTATTGCCAACTATACCATATCGGGTTATACAATCAATAATATTTCCACCTCCACAGGTGCCTGCTATGGCATCAGGCACCAGGGCACGCCAAGTTACGGAAGTTGCACCGGCAATACGATACAGAGTATTAACGCTTCCACCACAGGCAGTGCCTATGGCATCAGCATTACCGGTGGTGGTACGGTGCAAAATATATCCAATAACATTATCAGTAATATGGGGTCGGCTACCGGAGGCGCATATGGTTTTGAAGCCAGCAACAGCAATGCCACTCATAATATTTACAACAATACCATACACAGCCTTTCTTGCAGTGGCACTACAGCAACCAACAGCGCCTATGGTATTACCAATAGCGGCGCCAATGTAGCGCTCAACATTTATAACAATCAAATTTACAATATCCTCAGCAATGGCACCAGTGCTTCCCTTGCCGCAGGCATGAATATTAGTGGCACCAATGCACGCATTTATAATAATTACATTTACGAAATAAAAAACACAGGCGGTGTAAGTACCGCTACAGCACCCAGTACCAGAGGGATTGCACTTAATACCGCCACTTCTAATTTTTATGTTTATCATAATACGGTTTATCTTTCCTACACAGCAGGCACAAACAACAGCAGTGCGGCACTATTTACCAATGCCGCTAGCACGGTAAATTTGCGCAATAATATTTTTGTAAACAATGTAGATGTTACCAATGGGTTAAGGGCTGTTGCACACCACCGCGCTGCAGCTACCCTAACTATGTTTACTAATACCACCGATGATAATTTATATTATGCCGGCACGCCATCTCCTAAAAACTTAATTTTTTATGATGCTATTAACGCCGACCAGACCTTGCTTGCCTACCAAAACAGGATGAACAATCGGGAGTGGCATTCCGTAACCGAATTGCCACCATTCATCAGTACCCTGAGTGGAAGTTATAACCTCCATTTAAATACCAGCATCGCTACCCAATGCGAAAAAGGCGGTAGGGTCATCAGCCTGCCATTTGCAGTATCCAACGATTTTGATGGCGACAGCAGGGCGGGTACTTATGTCGATATTGGTGCCGACGAGGGCAACTTTATAAGCAAAGACCTTACCGGGCCTTATATCAGTTATACACCCTTTAACAATACCACTTTATTAACTGCCCGAACTTTAACGGCAACCATTACCGATCCATCTGGTGTTGCCACCAGTGGTATAGGATTACCCGTGCTTTACTGGCAAATCAACAATGGTGGCTACACACCTGCTACCGGTGTACATACCGGTGGCGATACCTACAGTTTTACATTTGGTGCAGGTGTTAACGTAACGGACTCTATTACCTATTTTGTAGCAGCACAAGATATGGCCACCATACCCAATACACTGGCACATTATGCGGTAAATGCAACAGCCTACACGGCCAACCCACCTGCCGCCGGTACCAAACCTACTGCGCCGGCTTTTTATAAAATTGTATTCCCATTAGCCACGGTAATGCAGGTAGGCAATGCCGGGGCCGACTATAATTCGTTTACTAATAATGGCGGATTGTTCCAGACCATTAAAAACGGTGTGATGACCGATAATCTTACTATTTATGTTCTCACAGATTTAACTACCGAAACGGGTACCCATGATTTGACGCCTTGGATTGAAGAAGGCGTTGGAAATTACACTATCAATATAGTACCGATAAATGCTGCACCCAAATTAATTGCAGGCGATAACGGCGGGAATGGTTTGATTCGGCTTAACGGAGTGAAGAATATTACCTTCGACGGCAGTTTTGGCGGTTCGGGCAACTACCTTACGATCCGCAATACGAATACCGGTGGGTTCACGCCAACATTCGTTTTACAAAATGATGCAAGCAACAATCAGTTAAAAAATACTACTATCGAAGGCACCATCTCAACTTCTACCACACAATTAGGTACTTTGTACATTGGCCAAGGCATTAACACAGGTTGTGATAACAATAGCTTCATCAACAACAATATCCGAAACTTGTCTACTGCCGCCGCAACCAATATCGCAGTGTATGTTATCGGAAGAACCAGCGCCCCCAACAGTAATAATCTTTTCGAAAACAATCAGATATTCAATTTTGGCAGTTATGGATTCAAATGTGCCGAGGGCAATGAAAACTTAACCATAACAAAAAATAGTTTTTATCAATCCATCAGCAACCCCACTAACCTTTCCATTGCAATAGACCTTGGTGGCATTGGCAACAATGTGGTAAGTGGCAACACCATTAAAAACCTGAATGCAACGGGTGCCAATGTAACCATCGCAGGTATGTTTATACAAAATGCGGCCAACACCACCATTTCCCGAAACAGGATCTACGATTTCCCTTCCACTACCGGCAACCTATATGGTATTTATTTTGCCGGCAGCAGTGGCAATCCTATTAATATAACTTTGGCCAACAACCAAATAGCCATAGCGCCTACATTAGCCGGTAATCAGGCCATTTATGGCATTGCCGATGAATCCTCTACCTTAAACAATTGGCAGATTTACAACAATAGTATATACGTAGCGGGTGCCAATACAGGTACTTTCAATTCCTGGTGTTTCCGCAGGGCATCTGTCGGTACATCATCTAACAATATTATTCGTAACAATATTATGGCCAATAGCCGTACCGGTACTGGTATCCACTACGCTATTGGCGATATTAGAGATGGTGCCGGGCAATTTGTTGCAACCAATAACCTCTATATTGGTACCGGGCAGGCAGGTAATGTAAGCTTTTTTGAACGTGGCAGCGGCACGGGTTTGGCCGAAGATTTTACAGCTTGGACTGCTGCAAAAAGAGACCTATCATCTTATATGATACCGGCGGCTACATTTAACCCCGATCTGTTGTTTACGTTTAAGGATACCTGTAACCTGAGCATACGCACCGACTATGATTATTGTTGGTATGTGAATGGCAAAGGGCTGCCTTTAGCTACCATTGCCGATGATTACGATCAATCCAATATCCGGTCTACTACCCTGCCCGGCGGAAGTACCGATATTGGTTGTGATGAATTTAGCACGGCGTTATTACCACCACCGATAACGGCTACCGGCACACATGCCCCCGGTGGTACAGAACAATATGTTTTTGGTGGGCGCACACTGGCCTCCATTAGATGGGCCAATACCGGTACTTTACCAACCCTGGGCACCTTGAAGCATTATACGGGTGTATGGCCTAATGATACAACCAATAACAATACGGTAACCGGAGCCAAGTATTTAAACGAATGGTTTGACCTTCCTGCTACCGGTGGCACTGGTTTTGCCTATGACCTTGTACTCAATTATGATAGCTGTATGCTTGGCACCATTCAATCGGAGGCCACCATGATTGGTTATAAAAAGCAAACTGCCGTTGTTGGTTCCTGGACACCCACAGGGGGCAGTAGTGTTAATACTGCTGAAAAGCTATTGTCCATGATTGGTCAGACCGGCTTTTCCGAGTTTACCGCAACGGACCTTACGGCCACGATACCTGTGCAGTTAATTGAGTTTCGTGCACAAAAAAATGCACCGCATATAACGTTAAACTGGGTGTCCGCATCGGATAACAGCAATACGCAATACCATGTACAACGTTCGCTCAATGGCCTTCAGTTTGAAACGATTTACAGCATAAATGACAGAGGTATCCCCTATATACAACAAACCTATGCCTGCACTGATGCCAATGTGCTGAACTTATTCCCGCAACAAAAAACATTCTACTACCGATTGGCCATCAGCGAAGCAGGAAGCATCCGTTATTCCCCCATTGTATTGGTAAAGAATACCGCTGCTTCCGAGTGGATTCAGGCAGTATTTCCCAATCCTTTCCACGATATTATTTTTACAGCAGTGGATATAAAGCAACCGGGCTTATTGCGTATAAAAATATACAACAGCACTGGCCAATTGGTACAGGAAGAAGCAAGGAATTTAGCACAGGGCAATCACACGTTACGTATAGACTTAAGTGGCAAAGCGGCCGGCACTTATACAATGGAATGCACCAATGGTTTAAATCGCAAAGTATATGCACTTTTAAAAAATTAAATGCTATTTTGATTATCCGGAGTAAAAGCTGTACCGTATTGCCAGTTCTTTACTCCGGATTTTCTATTGGCGGCTTGATATAAACAGGCCAGCCAAGTACAGTACAAATGATATTGAGCTATACCGATTGGGGCAAAGAAGATGGCGCAGCGCTGCTCTGTGGCGGATCGGCAGGCTACAATGAGGGGTTGGCCGGTGAATTTTACATCAAGCCCACCATTTTAAGGGCTAGCACAGCAGTGTTGGCCCTTTTTATTTGCAGGTACAATAGCTGTCCCGCTGAATGAGCTAGCGTATAAGAGAGGGCGCGATAAATTGTTTATCGGCAATGCTGGCCATTTAAGCCTACCTTGCCCCTGTTGCGGGCGATACTGCTTGCAGGTAAATTAAACACATGTCGAATATCACACAGGTTGTAAACGTTGAAAAAAACCTAAAAACACTAAAAAAAGGCGTACATGCTTCCGACCTTGACCAAATATTGAGCAGCACCGGCCCCTTTACTTTTTTTGCGCCATCTGACTTGGCTTTTGAAAAGCTGGCCAAGGGTACCATGGAGGATCTATTGGAACCACAAAACCGTCCCAAATTGGCCAACTTGCTCAGCAACCACATTGTTAGCGGGAAAATTAAGTTTGATGACCTGAAAGACGGTGACAAACTGATTACCATCAACGGCAAACAATTGGATCTACAAGTTAAAAATGGTAAAGTACAAGTGGGCGAAATCAATATCACCCAGCGGGATGGTAAAATTTCCAATGGTATTATGCATTTTGCCGATACGGTGATAGCGTAATAAGGGTTGTTTTAGGTAATAAATAGTTTTAGCAAAATAATCCCGAAAGGGTATAATTTATCTATTTACAAACTATTTTATACCCGAAAGGGTCTATTTCCTCTACTTTCCGATACAAAACTTACTGAAAATATAATCCAGCACATCCTCATTGCTGATATCGCCGGTGATTTCGCTGATAAAGTGCAGGCAGCGGCGGATATCAAGGGCCAGCAGGTCGCCGGGCAGTCCATTGGTAAGCCCTGCTTTGATGTCGGTTAAAGATTGGTGTACCTGTTGCAAAGCCCCATAATGGCGGGCATTGGTAACAATGGTATCGTTTTGCAAACTGGCATCGTTGCTGTAACGCTCGGCCAGTTCATTTTTCAACATTTCGATATTGATGTGCTGCGGGGCTGAAATACCGATGAAGGTAGCATGCCCAAATTGCTGCCGGATGCTGCCCATCGTTGCCATCCATTCATCGTTGGGCGTAAACAAATCCCGCTTGGTGCCACAGAGGATCAATTGTTTGCCGGGGATGGACAGTTGCTGCAAATCTGCCAGCAAAGTGTCCAAGGGAGTGGTTACCATATCAAACAGGTACAGTACCACATCGGCCTGTTGAATTTTTTCCAGGCTTTTTTCAATGCCCATGCTCTCTATTACATCGCTGGTATGTTGGCGGATGCCGGCCGTATCAATCAGGCGGAACAATATCCCGTTGATATTCAGTACTTCTTCAATGGTATCACGGGTGGTGCCGGCAATATCGCTCACAATGGCCCTGTTTTCGTTCAGCAGGGCATTCAACAAAGTACTCTTGCCTGCGTTGGGGCGACCAACGATAGCTACTTTTACACCTTGCTTGATCACATTGCCCAGTTGGAAGGAATCAACCAGTTGGCCCGTAGTATGTAAGGCATCATCCAACAAAGCATGAAATTTTTGACGGTCAGCAAATTCTACATCTTCCTGACTAAAGTCGAGCTCCAGTTCAATCAAAGCCGAAAACTGGATGAGGTTTTCCCGCAGTTGCTTCAGTACCGCCGAAAAACCGCCACGGATATTGTGCAGGGCCGTTTTTTGCGAAGCAGCCGTATTACTGGCGATGAGATCGGCCACCGCTTCGGCTTGTGTCAAGTCTAATTTTCCGTTTAAAAAAGCCCGCTGGGTAAATTCGCCCGGCTTGGCCAATCGGGCACCGGCCCGTACACATGCCTGCAGCACCTGCTCCTGTATATACGGACTGCCGTGGCAACTGATTTCCACCACATCTTCGCCGGTATAGCTTTTGGGATTTTTGTACAGGGATACCACTACTTCGTCCAATGCCCGCTCCTCTTCTTTGATAAAGCCTACATGCAAAGTATGGCTGGGCTGCTGCATCAAATCTTTGGATGGAAACAAACTGTTGATGATGGCAATGGCTTCGCTACCGCTCAGGCGGATTACACCAATGGCCCCAATGCCCTGCGGTGTGGCCAAAGCCACTATTGTATCGTTCCAGCCGGAAATGCTATTGTTCATTGTTGGCAAAGGTAGATAATGTGCAAATATGCCAATATGCAAATGTGCCAATGACGGGAAGTTAATGTATGGCGAATAACCGAGCCGCAATAAGCCTGGTTGGCGTTTATAATATGCTGATTATTTTAGCTACTGTTTCTCTACTCTATTGTAAGCGGCAAGCCTCATCAAAACATTTGATAGCATACCACACAGACACGGAATACATGTTCATCCAATACCACAATACCGTAATACCCTAATACCCAATTCCCAATTCCCAATACCCAATACCTAATTCCCAATCTTCCTCGCCTGCTCTTCAAAAGCTGCCCGGTGCTTATCTTGAAAGAGTTTTAGCAATGCCGAATCCTTTTTGTTCAGCTTCTTTTTGGGCATCAGTTGCAAACTGTCTCGTTTATAGAACGGTAGGTTCAGGGTATCGCTGGCTTTATTGCCCTCCCCTTCTTCCTCCTCTACCGGCAAGCCATAATCGCCAAATAAATTGGCCAATTGTATGGCTTTGTAAGTAGCCCTACAAAATTTATTGCCCAGCAAGATAATGGTTGCCGAATCTTGCAGTAGCCTAATAAATACGGCATTGTTGCCATGCCACCATCCATTGTGGAAAATGATTTTTTTACCATTAGGATAGAGGTTCATCCGCCAGCCCAATCCATAGTTTTTCACCCCCGGCCTTTCGTTGCTATAAGGCGCATAAGCTTGGGCCAAGGTTTCAGGCTTGAATAATAAACCGCTGTTGAGCGCCCTATCCCAAGTCAATAAATCACGGGGGGTGCTGTAGATATTTTTATCGCCATATACTGAATCCAAATAATTAAATGGCATCAGGCGGCCCCTCCAATCAAAGCTGGTAGTGGCTGTTAAGGTATCGGCCAAGCTAAATACAAATGTATGCGCCATGCCCAGCGGCTTGAAAAACTGCTGCTGTAAATACTGACCGTATTTTTTGCCGCTTACTTTTTCAATAATCAATGCTAGCAGGGCATAGTTGGTATTGCAATATGAAAACTTAACATTCGGCGCCCAAGTGTCTACCATCTCCGCTTTGCGGGCAATCAAAAACTGCAACAATTCTTCGTTGCTGATGAACTTGCTTTTGTCCCAACCCATTTTTTCCAAAAAATGTAAGTAGTTGGGCAGTCCGCTGCGATGGTTGAGCAAGGTGCGAACGGTAACGCCTACATAATTGAACCCCGGCAGGTATTTGCTCACTTCATCATCAATGTTCAACTTACCCTGTTCCCACAATCGGAGGGTAGCCATGGCCGTAAAGGTTTTGCTCACCGAAGCGATGTGAAAAGGCATATTAGCGGTAACAGTATCAAACCCGTTGATAAAACCGGTGCCCCTATACGCCTCAAAAACAATGCTGCCATTTTTAGCCACGATGATACCGCCGTTGAAGCCATTGGCGGCCAACATGGTATCAAAAAAGTTTTGGCAACCTTGGCGGATGCGGTTGGCGGTGGCTGCGTCAACATGGCCAGGTGCAGGCAACTGGATAGGTGAAACGGAATCCCCAGCAAGCAATGCTGCATCATCTTGTTCCTTCCCCTTGGCGTCGGTGCCCGAACAAGCCAAAAAGGTAAGGGAAAGCGCCGCAAAACACAGCAAACAAAATAAGGTAAATGAGCTTATAGCCGGTTTCATACAATATTTAGAAATATATTTGCGCAAAATAAGCGTTTAAAGCAATGGCAGACAAAAAAATAACCAGTTATCCGAAAGAGAAGATCAATATTTTGTTTTTGGAAAACATCAGCGATGTAGCAGTAGAACGCTTTAAAGAGGCCGGTTATGCCAATGCCAAAAAGCTGAATGGGGCCTTGAGCGAGGCCGAATTGATCAAGGCGGTAAAGGATGTTCACCTGTTGGGCATCCGCAGTAAGAGCCAAATTACCAAGAACGTATTGACCGCTGCGACCAAGCTACAAGCCATCGGTTGCTTTTGTATTGGGGTAAACCAAGTGGATTTGGCCGCTGCCACCCAACAGGGCGTGGTAGTGTTCAATGCCCCGTACAGCAATACCCGCAGTGTGGCCGAACTGGTTATAGGGGCTTCCATCATGCTTATCCGTCGCATTATCGACAAAAACAGGGCCGCCCACGAAGGCATTTGGCTAAAAGAAGCCAGCGGCAGCTACGAGTTGCGGGGTAAAACCTTGGGCATCATCGGCTATGGCAATATCGGTAGCCAAATAAGTGTACTGGCCGAAGGGTTGGGCATGAAAGTGGTGTTTTACGATGTGGAAACCAAGCTGCCCTTGGGCAATGCCGAAGCCAGCCGCAGCCTTAAAGAAGTGCTGGGCAAGGCCGATATTGTTACGCTGCACGTACCGGAGCTGGACAGCACCAAAAACCTCATCAACAAAAACAATCTCAAATACTTTAAAAAAGGCAGTATCCTCATCAATTATGCCCGTGGCGAAGTGGTTGATTTGGATGCACTGGCCAAAGCCATCAAGGAAGGCCATATCGGCGGTGCGGCGATAGATGTGTTCCCTTGGGAGCCTGAAAAAAATGGCGACCGCTTCACTTCTCCCCTACAGGGCCTGTCCAATGTACTGCTAACGCCCCATATCGGCGGTAGCACACAAGAGGCCCAACTGAATATTGGCGACGATGTGAGTGCCAAACTGTACAACTACTTGGAAAAAGGCATAACCGCCGGTAGCCATACGGTACCCGCCCTGGCCCTGCCCCCGCAGGAAGGTACGCACCGCATACTGCATATCCACAAAAATGTACCCGGTGTGCTCAGCGAAATCAATACCACTTTGAGCAAAAACAATATCAACATTGTGGGCCAGTCCCTCAAAACCAACGATGCCATTGGCTATGTGGTGCTGGATATTGATAAGAGCCTGAGCAAAAATGCGCTGGCCTTGCTAAGAGAGGTGAAAGGGAGTATTAAAGTGAGGATGCTGTATTGATGTGCAAATATGCAAATGCCTGCCCGACTGGATCATTCAGGCGGGTGCAAATGTGCAAAATTCAACTTGGTAGTGTAAGTAGGTTTGAGATGTACTGATTAGCTGATATGCTAATGCGACAATAGGCCGATGCACGTTCAACTTTATGTTTTAGTGAGCTTGAAAATAAGTTATCCATCCATGCTTATTGCGCTGCGGTGCTTGGCAAACATGCTTGGGTAGCAAGGCCTCACCCCTCATTCAGCGCCACTTTAACAAATTTTAACATTTTTTTGGCAAAAGAAATTTGTGCACCATCCTCCTTCACCTGTACCTTAGCAGCCTAATCAAACATTTACTATGGGAAAGTTATTTGCATTGCTGCTATGCTTTGTAACATTAAAAGCCGCGGCCCAAGTTTACCCCAATGCCAATTTAAGCCTTAGCCCTGCCAAGCCAGTGGCAGGAGCACAGGTAAATTTTAGTTACGATTTATCAGCTACTGCCCTTAATGGCAAAACAGTAGGTGCCGAATTGATGCAATGGACAGAGCAGGACATTAAATTAACGGAATTGACCATTGTACAAAAAGGCAACACCATTACCGGCTCCATATCCCCACAAGCTGATAGTCGTTTTTTTATGCTGAATTTTTATACAACAAATGACGGGGAAGAGTTAACAGAAAGTGTGCTGTCGCTTTTGTACGATAGCAGCGGGAGTCCGCAGCCCGATAGCCGTGCTTTAATGGCTTTAATTCTTAGTGGACGGTTTCGCCCCTCAACTGGGAAGATAAAAACTGATCTTAATCAAGCCCTCCTATTATATGAGGAAGAGAATGCAAGTAATCCTAAAAGCAAAGACAACTGGCTTACCAGTTATATTACATTGAAACTAAAGGTAACCAAGCAGGAAGGACGGGATAAGATGCTCCAAGACCTAGATGCTTATGTGGCCTCAAAAAAAGACCTGAACGGATATCAGTTGCAGGAAATAAAAAAGCTGTACGGCCAATTGAAAAGCCCCGACAAAGCGGCAGCGATGGATGCCGCTATTAAAGCAGCCGAGCAAAAAGAAGCGGACATCCCCAACCCCTTAAATGGACTGTATAAAAGTTTAGGGCAAGAAAAGAATGCGGACAAAGCCCTTCAATTGGTGGAAGATTATAAAAAGCAACATGCCAGCGAATTCAGTAAAGAGAAACCTTTTCCTGTTAATTTTTATGGGATGGTGATCAATAAAGCAGCCGATGCCAACAATTGGAAGCTGGTAAAAGAAATGAGCAAAAAATATACATCGTCTAGCGAAAAAAAGTCCCTGGCCAATACCTACAACAGTATTGCTTGGCGCTTGAGTGGTGAGCAATTGGACAACAAGGCCACCAACCTGCCCGAGGCATTGGACATATCAAAGCGTTCGGTTGATATAATGACGGATTTAATTGACAAATTGGATGAAAAAACGGTGCCGCCATATAGCACCGTGCGCCATTATAAAAAAGAACTGGCTGGAACCAGGGGCATGTTTGCCGATACCTATGCCCTACTGTTGTACAAAAAGGGCAACTTGAAGCAAGCAACACAATACCAACAAATGGCCGTTGATGCTAATAATGGTGACCCATCACTAATGGAAAGGCTGCTGGTGTACAAGGCCAAGCAAAATGGCGCTACATCTATTTTAGACGAAGCGGCGGCAATGGCCAAACAAGGCAATGCCAACAAAAATGTAATGGCCCTGTTAAAAGAAGCATGGACGATAAAAAACGGTGCTGCCGGATGGGATGCCTATACAGCAGAACTGCAAAAAGCCTTTAAGCAAAAAATACGGGAAGATTGGGCTACAAAAATGGAAGATTATACCGCCCCCAAGTTTACATTGAAGGATATGGAAGGCAAGCAAGTAAGTTTGGAGAGCCTAGCGGGCAAAGTGGTGGTAATTGATTTTTGGGCCACTTGGTGCGGCCCCTGCATAGCTTCTTTTCCGGGTATGCAAAAAGCCCAAGATTTATATAAAAACGACCCTAATGTGAAGTTTGTGTTTGTAGATACATGGGAGAACAAACAGCCCGACCAAATAGATAAAATGGTAGGCGACTTTATTGCTAAAAACAAATACCCCTTTCATGTTTTGATGGATTACGACAATACGGTGGTGGATAGCTTTGAGATAGATGCCATACCTACCAAGTTTGTTATTGATACCAAGGGCAAGGTGCGGTTTAAGGCTATGGGCTTTGGCGGTACCGACCAAAAAGTAGTGGACGAAATAACAACGCTGATTGACTTGGTAAAAGCGCAGGGCAGCCTGTAACCCTATTGTAGTTTACCGTATGGCTGTTGATGGTTGGATAACGCAATCAACTTGAATTAGCTGCAATGATGCTCTCTATCTGCAGATATTACTTGGTGGCTAGCCCTATGGTTTTACCCAAAAAACCGTTGCAGCATATATGCCAGCAATGTTATATCAACCTGTTCCAAAGGATGCGGCGTGCTGGGCAGTACGGCCATTTGCGCTTTGGGCAATTGCTGGTAAACGGCATTGGTTTCTTCCCAACTCACCATTTTGTCGCGGTCGCCCAGCAGCAACAAGCAAGGGATTTCGATGGTTGTAAAATCGGCGGGGTTCAAGGGTGGTGCTTCGCCCAATTGCCGCATCATGTTAGCGGTAGCCTTCATCAATGCCTGCCAATCTGTAGGGGCATGCCGTTGGGCCAAGCTGGCCGCAAAAGCTGGCACTTTCGCTGCAACTATTTCGGGTTGCAGCATCTTGGTTTCTTTTTCTGCTGTAGCATTATCCCAGTGCCATTTGGTAGCCAAGGTTGCCAGTTTACCCAATAAGCCATGGTGTTGTTTGCAGGCTAGCATTGCTGCATAGCCGCCCATGCTATAACCAAATACATGGGGTTTAGCCAATCCTTTATCGCTAATCCACTGCACCAATTCATTGCTCAAATCTTGCATGTCGAGGCCATCGGCGGGCAGTTCCCTACCGCCATGGCCAGCAAAGTTGAACGAATGCATTTCGTATTGCTGCGACAAAGCAGCCGCTAATGCATCCAACTGTGGAGCGGCACCCAAGGCACCGTGTAATAAAATGAGGGGTTCCATGTGATAAAGATAGGGATTTGCGCAGTGCCGCTAAAACCTTGGTGCAAGATTGGCTGTCGGTAGTGCTGGAGCCCACGGAAGAAATACCATGGTAAGGTTGCGCGTAAAGCCTTTCCCCATTATCAAACTGTCGGCAATGGGGGTAGTGCCCATTTTGTTACGATGCTGTATCGTTTGGATTTTAAAACATTTACCAAACTTACACAAAATTTCAACTTACCATCTTGGCTTTCATCACCTCCAAAAAAACATCACGGTAAGCTTTGCCAATACTGATTTGCGCCTTGGCATTTTGTTTTATCAGAATGAGATTACCTTCTACACCGGCAATTTTTGTTACCGAAACAATAAAGGATTTGTGCACCCGCATAAACCTATCCTTGGGCAGACTATCTTCTAGGTCTTTCATATTCATAAGGGAAAGTATTTTTCGTGGGCCACAGAAAAAGGCCACATAATTGCCCATGCCTTCTATATAATCAATCTCATCCAATTCTATTTTTATCAGTTTGCCTTTGCTATCACCATGCACCATGATAAAGTCCATAGAACTGGATACCGCAGGATGATACATTTTTGCGCTATCAAATATATCCTTGGCTTTTTGGGCTGTTTTTAAAAAGCGGGCAAAGGAAACGGGTTTTAACAAATAATCCACCACATCCAAATCGAACCCTTCAATAGCATACTGGTTGTAAGCCGTAACAAATACCACTTTACTACGGTTGCCAATGGCTTTTACAAAATCAATGCCCGTAACTTCCGGCATCTGGATATCCAAAAAAACCAAGTCAATCTTTTGCTCCTGCATGATTTCTATGCCCTTGAGCGGACTGGTAGTGGTGGCCGCCAGTTGCAAATAGGGAACTTGCTGTACATACGCCGCAATGATATCCACCGCAGGCTGCTCATCATCAACAACTAAACATTTTATCATAGTAAAATAATTTATACCCTTAAATCATTGTCCTTCATCTCATTCGCATCAAAATAAGGCATTTCCAATAACACGTAATAACTACCGTCCTCGTCCTTGATGTCCAACGTAAAATTATCTTTATACAAAACCGCTAACCGCTGCCGGATATTCGCTTGTCCCATTCCAAAAGATACATTGGTGGCGGGCACATCACTGTGTTTATTGTGTGTAGAAAAGCAAAGCCGTTTCCGTTCCTCATCAATCCTGCACACCAAGTTAGCCGGAAAATCCTTGTCTTGCAAGTTGCCATGCTTAAAAACATTCTCTACCAAAGTAATCAGTAGCATGGGTGCGATCATTTTATTGGTGGGGTTGCCGTAAACATCAAAATCGATTTTCAAACTGTCGTTGTAACGTAGCCTATTGATTTTTATCACATTATTGATGTGCAAAATCTCTTCATCCACATAAGCCAACCCATTGGTAAGCGAAAAATCAGTCAGTGAATAACGCATTACCTGCGAAAGTGCCATAATGGTATCGGCTACCTGTGGTTGTTCCCGAAAAGTTCTGGAATAAATAAAATTGAGGCAGTTGTATAAAAAATGCGGATTGATTTGGCTGCGCAAAAAATTATTCTCTGATTGCATCAAATCTGCTTGCAACCGGGCATTGTTAAATTCAAGCAGGGCTTGCGACTTTTCATGTTCCGCTTGTTTCTTTTCGAGTTCCAACAACTGTTTTTGTTTCAAACTAAACCGATATGCAAAAAAATATCCTGTGGCATAAAAGCTTGCTTGAACGTAAAAGGTTACAGTATTGTGAATGAAACGGCGTGTATCTTGAAACTGCACAATACCGTAATAAGCCGCCAATCTTCCCCGCAGATAATTACCATACAAGGCCCCTGCCATGGAAATACAGAAAAGACCAATGGACTTTACAATAGCGTATTTTTGTTTGCTTAGTAAGGTGAAAACAGCATGCAAAAAGGAATAGAATATCCATATCTGCAAACTAATAACAAACAGTTCACGGGATAAAAGAAACGACTCCCGATATCCCACATAATCAATAATGAGAATAAAAACCGTATATAAGAACCAAAATAATATGTGAAATCTATTAAACCGCATATATATTGTGTATCAACATAGCCATGTACATTTTACTGCAAGATGCTTTTAACACTACAGGGATTGAGCAGGTAAATTACCTATTGCAATAGTTAACGACTGAATACGATCTAACTCAGCCGTTAACTAATGTATCTCAAAAAAAGGTGCATGGACCATACCCAGATTGTTCCGCTTCTAAAGCACTTCAAAGCTGATTGCAAAATTGTTAAACCTTACCTAGATGCATATGTATGGCACAACAAATCCTTAATAAGTTTCACAAAAGTCACTCTCCATACACGCCTGAGTAAGTGTAGTACAAAGCCTTTCCCTAGAAGTGGTAGTACGCATGATATCAATTCCACCACCAGCGATCAACTTGGCTTGCTGGTCATTTAATGTTAAAACTGCCACGGTTTTTTTATTAAGATGCAATTTCGTTGACTTGTAATTTTTAACTTTTGTACGCATAAAGGTAGATACTGTTTTTGAATTAATGAATGAGAATGAAAATACCCAATTACTTTTTACACCAATACCCTGTTACTGCTGATGAAACTTAGTTTAATCGACATGGATCAAAATTTTACCATAGGACGATTGCACTAAAATTTTCCGTCGGTAGTGAGTACCGTAACAATAGTGATAGTGGTAGGGGGTTGATTGGTGGTGCAAAAAGTACCGCCCCCACCACCCCCAGGCAGCGAAGTACAGCCTAATTCATAGCCGCCAGCAATCAATTTCATTTGTTGCTGATTCATTGTTAATGTAGCAACGGCTTTTTTGTTGAGTAATAATTGGGGCCTTTTTGTTTGTCTGTTTTGCTTGAACATAAAAGTAGTTTTTGTTGAAAGATTATAAGATATTGGAAATTACGGTTTTGATATGGTTTTTTACGCAAAAATGCGTTTTCTGCTGACGAAAAGCAGGAATGACTGTATGAAATTTCTAAGCCATTGGCTAACCACAACCAGTTTTTCAGTATAATAACATTTGTTTGTATACGCTTTGAGCTTACGAAAACAAGACTTATATAAGGGCTAGCTAAAGCATACGATGCCGGTACTGATGCAAAGTTGGCCCTTTGTATTCATTCAATTATTGTTTGGTGTTTTTGGTTTTCTGAATGGCGAATAATAGCATTAACCATGGCTTTTCTTTTCGCTGGCACATGGCCGAATTTGCTGTGGATTAAAGACAAATCAATAATATTGGCACCGTTGATATGCATGCCTATGCTTATCCACTCAATAAAATCCTAGGCCGTATCTATAGTAATGGCGGAGGGATTATTTTATAAACCTCTTTGCATTCTTGCAGTAGTTTGGAGATTGATTCAGATGAAAATATGGGTATTTTGCTTGCTTCAGCCGAATAATCTCACCAATCAGCTTATGATTTGACCATATATGAGCAAAATAATACCAAAAAAGGCAGTTTTATAGCGACTTATCTATGCAAATGTAACATTTAATGTTATATTTGCATAGATGATACAGCGTCGACTAGATATAAAGGTTAAACAGGCTCTGGCGGAAAATCCGGCTGTTGCCTTGTTGGGCCCGCGCCAGATTGGCAAAACCACGCTTGCGCTCGGCCTGGCTGAATCAATACCCGCTGTTTATCTCGACCTTGAAAACCGCCGCGACCTGCAGAAGGTTAGGGACATCGAATCCTTTTATGCAGATAACAGCGACAAACTGATCATTCTTGACGAGGTGCAGCGTCTGCCGGAAATCTTTGCGCCTTTGCGGGGCATTATCGACCAAGAAAGACGGAAGGGAAATAAAACCGGGCGGTTTTTATTCCTGGGTTCTGCATCTATGCACTTGTTGCAGCAATCCAGTGAATCGCTGGCCGGGCGCATTGCCTATCTTGAACTGCACCCGATTGATATACTGGAATTTCCTGGCCAAGATGGGGGCAGCCTGAATAAACTTTGGCTGCGTGGTGGTTTCCCTGAAAGCTTGTTAGCGCCTACAGACCCGCAGAGCATGAACTGGCGGCTTGATTTTATCAAAACATATCTTGAACGTGATATTCCACAACTGGGTCCCCGCATTCCGGCTGAAACACTGGAGCGTTTTTGGATGATGCTGGCGCACAATCAAGGCAGTGTTATCAACGCTGCGCAAATGGCCCGAAACCTTGAAGTGTCGGGTGTTACGGTTGGGCGTTATCTTGATTTGATGGTTGATTTGCTGCTGGTTCGCCGGTTGCGTCCATGGACATTTAATATCGGCAAACGGTTGGTGCGTTCGCCTAAAATTTATATAAGGGATAGCGGCATTACACATGCGTTGCTGTATATCGGCGATTATAATTCTTTGCTGGGGCATCCGGTGGTCGGTGGTAGTTGGGAAGGTTTTGTGATTGAAAATATCCTGTCGGTCTTGCCGGTTAATGGACAACCTTATTTCTATCGTTCACCCGGTGGTGCCGAAATAGATCTGGTGTTAGAGTTTTCCATGACTGAAAAATGGGCGATTGAAATCAAGCGGAGTTCAGCCCCGACAGTATCGAAAGGATTTTATATTGCATGCGACGATATCAAACCGGATAAACGCTTTGTGGTTTATGCCGGAAACGAAAGCTTTTCGCTTGGTAAAGACATTACGGCAATTTCTTTGGCCGGACTGATGCAAGAACTATTAAATCGGCCTTAATCACTTACAGAAAGATTGACGCTACGCCGACCTATTTATAAAATTTTTCTTGTGCAAATCCTGTGCAAACAGATAAGCGCTCTAAACTTAAATCGTTTGAAACCCTTGTCTGTGGCTGTGAGAGCTACAGCAATCGCATGCCGATGCTGCGATCGGCATGCCGACCAAAGCGTTGGCTCCTGTGACCCCCTGCTTGTAACAAGCAGTTGATGTAAGGGCATAAAAAAACCCCGACAAATTGCCGAGGCTTTGGTGGGAGCTACAGGAATCGAACCTGTGACCCTCTGCTTGTAAGGCAGATGCTCTAAACCAACTGAGCTAAGCTCCCTTATATATCTTTTCGGTGTTTCCTGTTACCACTCCCGCCGATAAGCGGGATGCTCTAAACCAACTGAGCTAAGCTCCCTTATATATCCTTTCGGAGTTTCCTGTTACCACTCCCGCCGATAAGCGGGATACTCTAAACCAACTGAGCTAAGCTCCCTTCGAAAGGAGTGCAAAGATAAGGGCTAAATCTTTTTTGCAAAATTTTTTTGAAACTATTTTTAAAAAGAAGCCTAAGTAAGGTCTTCAGCGCGGCGGGCAGTGCCATGGGCCTTGAAAAAATCGGAGGGATATTTTTTGATGTAACGGAATAAAATGCCCAAGAACTCTTGATAATCCCGCAAATGGATGCCGCGGCTTTTTACGGCCACATAAAAGGCGAGTCCAAAACTAACGGCAAAATTTAAAAAACCAATACTGGCCACCCCACAAAGCACATACAGCATTTCCTTAATGGCTACGGCATGATCCAACCCAAAAAAGCCAATGGCCGTATTGGCGGCAGAAATGGTAATGTGGCGGATATCGAAGGGTAGCCCAAACATTTTACCGAAAAAGCCCGCCATACCCAAAAAGAAGCCCAGTGCAATATTACCCACCAAGGCTCCTAGATTATTCTCAACATAATGGGCAATGCGGTATTGCCATTTTTCGCTGAACGTATTTTTAAAGGAAGGGAGGTTGCGCAGTCGCTCGGGGATTTTACCGTACACCACATGGTTTTCAACATACCCGGCGATCAACCCGCTCAAAAACAGGAAGAACCCTGTAAAACAGGCAAAGAGCAATGATAAGCTGTGAAAGGGTTTTTGATCGTTGAGCAACTGCTGTGCCGCTGCCCCTTCTGCCAACTGAATACCCGTAGTCCCAAAAAACAGCCAGGCCAATAAATAAGTGAGCGGAAAAACCACCAGTAAATTGCCCGCAAAGGAAGCCAACTGCGTTCGGCTCACTTTGGCAACGGTAATGGCTAGGTTTCGAAGGTCGGGTTGACCGCTATACTTTTTTAAATCGAAAGAACTGGCCAAATTATTGGCCGTATAGGCAGGCTGCTTGGTGGCCAGCGTAGAACCAGTATCTTGTATCAATATAAAGCCCAAAGAATAATTGGTGCTGTACAAAAACCCTTGCCAAAAGGGCGCCAGCTTGAGTTTGCCAATAAGGCTTTTGATGATGCCGATAAAAGAAATGATAATACCGCCGCCCAAAGCACTGCGGAACATGCGCCAAAAATCCTTTTTGCTAGTGGTGATATACCTTTCGCCCGTTTTGCCACCATGCTCGGCAATTTGATAGGCCATATAACCGGTATTTTCACTCAAAAACTCCCACAATGAATTCTTCCGGTTTTCGTTGCGCACCACGGTTTGGAAATACTCCACAAAGCGCTCCGTATTAAAAGCATTGTCCCTATCCAACACATCCAATATCAACAACATCCGCTCTATCTGTTGATTCAAGCGGGTTAGGATAAAGGTTTGGGCCAAACTGGTGCCCGATGCCTTGCGCTGCTCTTTGATCCACTGTATGGTTTGGTTGCAATTGTGCAGCGATTCTGCAATATTGTCCAATAAAAGTCGCTGCTCTTCATTGGAGGCGCCATCGGTGGCCAATTGCAGGTACTTGTTTACCAACCGGTTTTGCTCGTAAAAAGGGTAAACGGCCTCGTCAAAATTCTCGTACCGGTCGGTCATTTCTTTTTCCAAGCCCAAAGTGGTAACCCGATAGCTGAGCAATTGTAGGGATTGCTTGAATTGTTTGATCAACGTGGGTTCTGTAAGATTGATCTGTATGCCCAAAATCTCAAAAAACTGCGCCCACAAACTTTTGTCGATGCCCTCTACCCAATAATGGTCGTTCGATTTATAAAAAACCTTATTGATAACATATAAAAAGTCGTCCGGCTTTTGGAGGGCGGGCAATAGCTTGTGTTTTATTTTTGCTTGCAGCTCTTGCACAAAGCCCCTACTGCTTACCACCCCACTTTCGGTAAGGGCATTCACAATTTGGGCATGTAAAAATTGGGAAAGCAGCGATTTTCGGATGGAGAAGAGCATGCTCTTATCTTGCACCAATTGGTACAAAAGGGCTTTGAACTTCAGCTCCGCTTCTTCAATATTGCGGGACCTCCCAGGACGTATTTTCTTTATCAACTCGGCTAAATAGGCAATACTGCGGTTGGTTGTATGCAAAGGGAGTACCAAGGCCTGCTGCTTGGCAGGCGGGTTTACCGACTC
Organism: Chitinophaga pinensis; assembly: GCA_943373145.1. Lineage (GTDB taxonomy): Bacteria > Bacteroidota > Bacteroidia > Chitinophagales > Chitinophagaceae > Ferruginibacter > Ferruginibacter pinensis_H. The sequence goes on along the minus strand of CALSBI010000003.1, from coordinate 69,055 downwards.
CTTTTTTTTCTTGCTCAACAACCCCATAAATGTTATTGGTTTTCAATTTTCTGCATTCGAAAAGCAATATATATATGACAATAATAATGCCTGAAATGTTGCACCCATTTGTTTTTGATTCAAAAAACTTGTATTAAATTTGCCTTACGATAATGGCCAACATTTTTGATACCTCCACCAAAACCGACACTGCTTTTGAGTCGGATACAGCTACACTCACCAATGAGGGTTGCCAGTTGATTGTATGGAACGACGAAGTGAATACATTTGACTGGGTAATTGAAACGTTGATGGAGGTTTGCCATCATCAACAGGAGCAGGCCGAACAGTGCGCCATGATTATCCATACCAAGGGCAAATATGCCGTTAAAGAGGGCAGTTACGAAATACTGAAACCCATGTGCGACGCTATTACCGAGCGGGGCATTGGTGCTACTATCGAAACGGTGAACGCCTAGTAGGCCCTACGCTATTCTTCCCTGTTATCTTTGTGTTACCATGCCATGAACGGGCATACCATAAAAAAAGCCCCCAAATAATTGGAGGCCCTTGCTACATCTTGCTCAACCAAAAATCAAAAAACTATTATTCTTGTTTCATTTCTGCTTCAACTGTGGGTTCGCTTTGTGAATTGCCTTTTGCAGCCTTTCTTTTTTGTATGCCCTTTTCACGGCGCATCTTTAGCATTTGCTGCTTTTGCTCGGGTGTAAGTACTGAGTCTAGATTGGCCATTTGCCGCTTGCGCAACGCTTGCAACCGCTGCTTTTTTTCTGCATCACTCAGCTTCTCATCGTTTTCTATCGCCTCTTTTTCTTGCTTGGCGGATTGCATCACCCCCTTCAGTTTGCGTTTTTGCTGTTTGTTCAAATCCAGCGCTTTTATTTTGCCCTTACGGCCCTCGCCTTCGGTAACCATATCTGGCGCCACCGCTACAGAATCCGCCTTGGGCTTGGCCGCAACCGTTCTGCGTATTTGGGCCATGGCACCTAGCACACACAAACAAAAAAATGCCCCCATCATCAATCTTTTCATCGCTGTATTTTTTAAGATAGACGGTGGCTGAGGGGTAAAGTTTAATGGGGATTACCATGATTGGTGTGATTACCTTGATTACGATGATTACAGGCCTTTATTCCTTGTGGAATTGTGGTTGCACCATACAAACAGCGCCTTACCGTGATATTGGTAAACAGAAAGCCCGGCACCAATGGCACCGGGCTTTTATTGACTTTACTAACCTTATTTGCTTAGCGTAAAAAAAGCATTTCCCTGTACTTGGGCAGCAACCAGTAATTGTCGTCGATCAACAACTCCAACTTATCTACATGGTAGCGGATGGTGGAAAAATAGCGGCTCACCACATTGTCGCAATAGGCAATGGCCCTTTCGCGGCTATGGGCAATTTCGTTCGCTTTTTTGCGCTCCTCAATCATTTGCTCCACGCTATCGCTCATTACACTCACATGTTCGCATACCCTTTCCAAAATTTGCTTTTGGTTGGCGTAGGCCGACTCTGGCAAACCGGCTTCTTTCAAGCCCTTGATATTATTGATGAGCACGTTTTGGTACTTAATGGCCGATGGCAAAATATAAGTAGTGGCCAAATCGCCCATAACCCTGGCTTCGATTTGTACTTTCTTGATGTAATCTTCCAGCATGATCTCATGACGGGCTTCCAATTCCGCATGGGTATATATTTGGTTGCCTTCAAAAAGTGTTTTCGACTTTTCGGTAACATAGGCATCCAGCGCAGTGGGCGTGGTTTTTACGTTGGGCAATCCCCTGCGGGCTGCTTCTTGTTCCCAAGCATCGCTATAACCGTCGCCTTCAAACAGTACATTTTTACTGTCAACGATATAACGTTGTATCACTTGCATCAGGGCAATTTCCTTCTTCTCACCCTTTTCAATCAAGGCATCCACATCTTTTTTAAACTGCTTCAGCGTTTCGGCTACGATGGTGTTCAATACCGTCATCGCACCAGCGCAGTTGGCACTGGAACCTACCGCCCTGAACTCAAACTTATTGCCGGTAAAGGCAAATGGCGAAGTACGGTTACGATCGGTATTGTCCAGCATCAGTTCGGGGATGCTCTTATGGATATCCAATTTCAAAATGGCTTCGTCCTGCTCGTCAAACTTACCGCCCACACGGGTTTCCACTTGATTGAGCACATCGGCCAAATATTTACCGGTAAAGATGGAGATGATGGCCGGCGGCGCTTCGTTGGCACCCAAGCGGTGGTCGTTGCCCGCACTGGCGATAGAGGCACGCATTAGATCGGCATAATCATGTACCGCTTTGATGGTGTTGACAAAAAAGGTAAGGAACATCAAATTGGTTTTGGGCGTTTTGCCGGGGGCCAATAAGTTTACACCCGTATCGGTGGCAATGCTCCAGTTGTTGTGTTTACCGCTACCATTGATGCCCGCAAAAGGTTTTTCGTGCAACAATACTTTTAAATTATGACGCTTGGCCACACGGATCATTATGTCCATCAACAAAGTATTGTGGTCCACGGCCAAATTGGCTTCCTCAAAAATGGGGGCGCACTCAAACTGTGCAGGTGCCACTTCATTGTGCCTGGTGCGCAGGGGGATGCCCAGCTTGTAGCCTTCTTGCTCAAAATCACGCATAAAGGCATATACCCTTTCTGGGATAGAGCCAAAATAGTGATCTTCCAATTGTTGGCCCTTGGCAGGTGCATGGCCGAACACGGTGCGACCAGTAAGTACCAAGTCGGGGCGGGCATTGGCCAAACCAGCATCTACTACAAAATACTCTTGCTCCCAGCCCAATGTGGCGGTAACTTTTGTAACGTTCTTATCAAAGTATTGGCAAACATCTACGGCCGCTTTGTCCAACGCCACCAACGCTTTCAGCAAGGGGGTTTTGGCATCCAGAGATTCGCCGGTATAAGAAACAAATATAGTGGGGATGCACAGGGTTTTGCCTTGGCCAATCTCCATAATAAAGGCAGGTGAAGAGGGGTCCCAAGCGGTATAACCACGGGCCTCAAAAGTGGCCCTTAAGCCGCCGCTGGGGAAAGAAGAAGCATCGGGTTCTTGCTGTATCAATGCACCACCGTCAAATTCTTCGATGGGGGTGCCATCGCCTTTTAACGTAAAGAAGGAATCATGTTTTTCGGCAGAAAGGCCGGTAAGGGGCTGAAACCAGTGCGTAAAGTGGGTAACACCCTTGCTTTCGGCCCAAGCCCGTACACCATTGGCAATTTGGCTGCCCATGGTACGGTCGATTTTTTTACCCCCTTTTATAGAAGCGGAAAGGCTTTTGTAGGCCTCGTCACTCAAAAATTGGCGGGCAACTTTTAACGTAAATACATTTTCATTGAAAATTGCTGTGATTTTAGTGGGTGTTGCCACTTTAACCTCTGTCGGATTGCTAGACAGATTATCCAATGCGCTAAATCGTAAAGAAGACATTTTTTTTAATTTAAGCAGCAAAAAAAACACAAATACCGCTCAAAAACAAAAAAAATTACCAACACAGGTTTAAAAATGGGGGCAATTATAAAAAATATTACATATTATTATTTTTTTAATTTGATTTTATTTTTAATCCATTCCCAGTTGATGCCCGCTAGTAAAGGGGTGATGAGGAGCCCCATGTAGAGACTTCGGTAGCGTACAATGGCACCAAGGTTATTCACAATATAACCAATGCTCAACAAGTTGGCCAAGGCGAAAAAGAGCCCAAAAAGTAGAAAAATCATAGCCGCCCTATCCATTTTAGTCCGCTTGGGAAAGAGGAGCAACAGCAGAAAAAGCAGTTGGTATAGCAAAAATTCAGCAGCAATGGGTATCAAAAACCGGCTGGCATCTTCCCAAATATAGGGCCGCATCAGGGCGTGGTTGATCGCCTGGGGGGTATTGCGCAAAAAACCCAGGGCCGTGGGTTGCAGGGTGTCCATCGCTATCACCGTTTTGGCTTCGGGATAGGCTAAAAAATAACCCTGCTTCTCTGCCATGCGGGCCGGTATATCAAGGAATGGCAGTATATGCTTGGCGTTGAAGAAAAGCAATGCGCCCAGCAGGTACACACCCGCAAAAACGAAAGCAGGCTTCCATTTGGTAACGGAGAGCACGGCAACCGCTATCAAAGCCGCTACAGCCGCCAAAAATACCAGGTTGCGCAGCAGGAAGAGCACTGCCAGCGTGAACAAGATGGCACATACTATTTTGGCCGTTAAACGCCCCCTAGCCTGCCATTGGTACACAGCCAAACAAAGCACCCCAATGGCCGCAAACATGATGGGGTCTTTGTGCACAGCCGATGAGTAAAGCAGCATGGAAGGCAGCAGAAAGCAGCCGATAACCACCGCCCAGCGCCGCAGCGGATAGATTTTGATAAATACCCGGTAAAGGGCAACATGGCCTATAAAACCAATAAAACTGAAAAAAATGGCATTAATATAGTAATTGCCTTGGCTGAAAATATCGAAAATAGAAATCAGCTTGACGATGAGATTGGTTTTGAGGTCGTTCCAATAGGAATTGGTAGAATCCAGTACCCCATCAAAGCCGTGGGCATAGCCGGAACGGAAGAGGTTGGTAAAATATTCGCCGGGATGGCGCAGCAACAACTGGTATTCATCCCAGCCCCAGCCGTTTTGCTGCCAATAATCGGAGTTGGTATACCGTAGCGATAACCAGCCCAGTGCAAAGCCGGCCAGTGCCTTTAACAAAAAAAGCCCCCGCACCATCTTACTGTCCATGCCTGCTTTTTTAACAAAGCCCATTCGTGGCAGCAGCCAACAAAAAAGAACCAGGTAAGGTATCACCATCCAATTGCCCACTACAAAATTTTTAGATGTGGGAAGATAGTTAAAATATTTAGAGGCAATAAACCCGATATACAATTTGGGGTTGTACTTTTGCAACTCGCTCACAATAATATGGAAGTAACAGTAAAAACTGCGGAACAGCTCCGCTTAACGGCAGCAGAATTTGAATTGATAAAGCAAAAGCTGGGCCGTACGCCCAACTTCAATGAACTCTGCGCCTTTAGCGGCATGTGGAGTGAACATTGCAGCTACAAAAATTCCATCAAATGGTTAAAGACCCTGCCGAGGGAGGGTAAAAAGATGTTGGTAAAAGCTGGCGAAGAGAATGCCGGTTTGATGGATATTGGCGACGGGTATGGTGTAGTATTTAAAATAGAAAGCCATAACCACCCTTCTGCCATTGAGCCTTTTCAAGGGGCTGCTACCGGTGTGGGCGGTATCCACCGCGACATTTTTACCATGGGCGCACGGCCGATAGCTTCGCTTAATTCGTTGCGCTTTGGCAATTTGACCGAAGCCAAAACGCAGCACTTGCTCGGCGGTGTGGTAAGGGGCATTGGCCATTATGGCAACTGCTTTGGCGTACCCACCGTGGGCGGCGAAATTTATTTTGAAGATTGTTATCATACCAACCCTTTGGTAAATGCCATGAGCGTGGGCATACTCAAAAACGGCACTACGGTATCGGCTACGGCCCATGGCGTGGGCAACCCCGTATTCTTTGTAGGCTCGGCCACGGGCAAGGATGGTATTGGCGGCGCTTCCTTTGCTTCTGCCGATATTAGCAGCGACAGTGTGCAAGAACTGCCTGCCGTACAAGTTGGCGACCCTTTTCAAGAAAAGAAATTGTTGGAAGCCTGTTTGGAAGTGATTAAAACAGGTGCCGTAGTCGGTATGCAGGACATGGGCGCAGCGGGCATCATTTGCAGCACAGCCGAAATGAGCGCCAAGGGCAATGCCGGTATGCGCATTGATTTGGACAAAGTGCCTACCCGCCAAAAAGACATGAAGACTTGGGAACTGTTGTTGAGCGAAAGCCAAGAACGCATGTTATTAGTGGCCGAAAAAGGCAAGGAGCAAATGATTTTGGATGTATTTGCCAAATGGGACCTGCCCTGCAGCAATATCGGCGAAGTAACCGATGACGGCATCCTGAATTTTTACATGCACGGTGAGTTGGAAGCCAGCATCCCAGCGCATGAGCTGGTGTTGGGCGGCGGCGCCCCGCAATACGAAAGGCCCTACCAAGAACCGACCTATTTTGCGCAGATAAAAGCATTCAACGCCGATAGCATTGCCGAGCCCAGCGACTTAAAAGCGGTGGCCGAGCAATTGATACAGATACCCAATATTGCCAGCAAACGCTGGATATATGTACAGTACGACAGCATGGTGGGCGCTGGCAATACCAATACCAATGCCCCTGCCGATGCAGCCGTGGTGCTGGCCCTGCCATCTGATAAGGCGCTGGCGGTTACTACCGATTGCAACAGCCGTTATGTATATGCCGACCCTTACAAAGGCGCCATGATTGCGGTTGCCGAAGCGGCCCGTAATATTGTGTGCAGCGGTGGCCAGCCCTTGGGTGTTACCAATTGCCTCAACTTTGGCAACCCCTACGACCCCGAAGTGTATTATCAATTTGTACACGCCATAAAGGGTATGGGCGAAGCTTGTATAAAATTTGACACACCCGTTACCGGTGGTAATGTGAGCTTTTACAACCAACACCCCAAGGGCGCTGTGTACCCCACCCCTACCATTGGTATGGTGGGCCTGTTGGAAAACCCATCACAGAAAATGACGATGGATTTTAAAGCAGCGGGTGATGTGATTTATCTGGTAGGCCAAAGCCGCAACGATATTCATTCATCTGAATATTTACACAAAATCCATGGCGTAGAATTTTCGCCAGCGCCTTATTTTGATTTGGACGAAGAGTATGCCCTGCACCGCAGCGTAGAAGAATTGATTGCCAAGCAACATATCAATGCAGCACACGATGTGAGCGAGGGCGGCTTGTTTGTTACCTTAACAGAAGCGGGCTTCAACCGCAACTTGGGTTTTGCCATCACTACCCATGCAACCATTAGAAAAGATGCGTTTTTGTTTGGAGAAGCTCAAGGGCGTGTAGTGGTAACCGTACCTGCTGCACAAACCGATGCCTTTGAACAGTTTTTGCAAGGGCAGCAGCAAGTGTTTGAGCGCTTGGGAACGGTTACGGATGGGGCGCTATCGGTGGATGGTAACGATTGGGGCAGCATCCCCAATTGGAAAGAAAAATACGACAACGCCATTGGCGCTTTGCTGCAAGGTGAAGCGGCCGTATTGGCATAACAGCTAAATAATACTTTTATGAACGGAGCCAGTAACAACAACACAGCGCAGCACACCGGCAAACCCATTGTTGTTACCGGTGCCGCTGGTTTTATAGGCAGTTGCCTCGTAAGCCATTTGAACCAATTGGGCTATACCAACCTGATCTTGGTAGATGACTTTTCCAAAACCGCCAAAGCGCCTAATTTACAAGGTAAACAATATAGTGCCCAAATAGAAAGAGAGGAATTCTTTGCTTGGCTAACGATAGAAAAGCCGCAGGTAGATTTTGTATTTCATCTAGGGGCTAGAACTGACACGACCGAATTTGATTATAGTATCCACCAGCACTTGAACGTGGAGTATTCGCAAATGATGTGGAACTATTGCACCATCAACAATATTCCGCTGGTATACGCTTCTTCGGCAGCTACTTATGGTAATGGCGACAAGGGCTATAGCGATACGGACTATGCCTTGATTGAGCTATTACAGCCGTTGAACCCCTATGGTGTATCAAAAAATGAATTTGACAAATGGGTGTTGCACCAAGAAGACCATCCACCTTTTTGGGCGGGCCTAAAGTTTTTTAATGTGTACGGTCCCAACGAATACCACAAGGGCAGGATGGCCAGCGTCATTTTCCATGCTTTTAATCAAATAAAGCAAGGCGGGCAAGTAAAACTATTCCGATCTCATAAAGAAGGCTACAGAGATGGCGAGCAGTTGCGGGATTTTGTGTATGTAAAAGATGTGGTGGCTGTGTGCTGTTGGTTAATGGACAATCAACCCACATCGGGTATTTATAATTTGGGTACTGGGCAGGCCCGCAGCTTTAACGATTTGGTGAAAGCTACTTTTGCGGGGCTGGGCCTTTCGCCCAATATCGAATACATTGATATGCCCGAAGACATCCGGGACAAATATCAATATTTTACAGAAGCCACGATGGAAAAGTTAAAAGCCGTTGGTTACCACCAGCCTTTTTATTCATTAGAGGCCGGTGTGGGCGATTATGTACAGCAATATCTTACCAACAAAAGTTATTACTAAAGTATGAGCAAAAAAATAGCCATTATCGGTGGAGGCAATTTGGGTTCGGCCATTGCAGAGGGTTTGCTAAAGAGCAAATTTTCCAAAGCGGTAGACATCACCGTTACCAAACGCAATACCGCTACCCTGCAACATTTAGCGGCCAAGGGCATTACCGTAAGTTCGGATAACAAAGCGGCTGTTAAGCAGGCGCAGGTAGTGATACTGGCCGTAAAACCCTTTCAGATAAAAGAGGTGCTGGAAGGGGTGCGTACGGCGCTCACCACCAACCATATCCTTATTTCGGTGATAACAGGGGTATTGGTAGCCGATATGCAGGAAATGGTAAAGAAGCAACTGCCGCTGTTTAGGGCCATGCCCAATACCGCCATTGCCATACAGGAAAGCATGACCTGCATCAGTTATACCAATGCCAGTGCCGCCCAAGTACAATATGTAAATGATCTTTTTGCTACCGTGGGTAAAGTGGTAACCATTGATGAAAAATTGATGAACGCTGCCACGGTACTGGGTGCTTGCGGCACAGCTTACGCCATGCGCTATATCCGGGCCAATATACAGGGCGGTATCGAAATAGGGTTTGATGCGGCTACCGCCAGCTTGATTGCCGCCCAAACGGTAAAGGGTGCAGCCGAACTATTGCTACAAAAAGGCAGCCATCCCGAACAGGAAATTGACAAGGTAACCACGCCCAAGGGCTGTACCATTGCTGGCCTCAACGAAATGGAACACCAAGGGTTTAGTTCTTCGCTCATCAAGGGTATTGCTACCAGTTATAATAAGATTGCGAAGGATTGATTACTCAATTTTACCCGTGACAGGATTGATCGAAAAAGGATAAAAATGGGTTCTTTTGGAGGAGTAGGTGGTTGGGCCTTTGTTAAATTCGTTGATCAAGTTATTTAGTAATCGATTACTATTGCCCATTACACCTTCAAGGGGTCTCTCCCCTGCCAATGTGCAATAGGTATTATCCATCTTATACAAAGCTGCCACTGTATTGCCCCGCTTCATATAGAACTTGCCATTGTAGCAAAGCCCCCAATAATCTTTACTGTACATTTCTACATGCTCCTGCGAATTGAACTCAACCGCATAGGCATACACCCGTGGCAGCAGCTTAAATCCCATGGGTAAAACCTTCCCTTTCTTAAAATCGTTAAAGCTTAGAAACAACCCATCTGGGAGTGTACCTGGATTAGGAAGCATCAAAAAACGTTTAATTTCTGCGTCCAATGCAGTTTCACTAACATGCCGGGCGGGTGCTTCCGCTATTTGCAAACAAACCGCTAGAGCCTTTTCCGCAATATCTGCCGCCGCTGCGCCATACCAGCCTTTTACAGCGTATGCCAGAATAAACATCGTATCTAGTTTTCCGTGATAATACATCTGCCCAACACTGTCTTTACTACAAATAAGCGCAGTTATATAACCATAGTCTTTTGTACTGAATTTGCTCTTTTTTTCGGTGCCTAACCTTAGCGTTTCTTGTTCATTTTCACCTAGCGATGAAGGGGGATTTTCCGATAGCCAAAAATCCAAAATGTATATAATAAGACTATCGGTTCCACTGGGCTTTTTTTTATACCGCATCGATGCGTTAAAAGCACTACTCAACTTTTGTTTTACGGCAATTCGGGTGTACTCGCCCTTATCCCACTTCGGGCACCCTAATGTAACCGTATCAGGGCCAAAATCTACCCATCGCATCCCACCAAAGCGTTGGGGCAGGCTGTAATTACTTATCTTACCTATTTCCGTATATCCTATTGGAAAAGCAGCAAGGTCTCTCTTAAGTTCACTGTCGATTGCGGGTGCGGACTGTGCAAAACATGTTAGTGCTTGGAAAAAAGCAAATAAGAGTACAAGTTGCCGTTTCATCTTTTGTGGGTTGAAACCACTAAAATAAGACTAATAATTTATACTTGACAACAGGGGTATTTTTAGCAGATAATATTTTTACACCAGCCAACATTCGCCAGCAAGCAGCCAATCGCCTACTGCGCCACAAAATTCAAACTGGCAGAATTGATACAATACCGAAGTCCGGTTGGATTGGGGCCGTCGTTGAGCACATGGCCCAAATGCGCCCCACAGCGGCTGCATACCACTTCATCACGGGTCATACCATGGCTATCATCGGTAGCCGTATCCACGTTTTTGGCCTTGATGGGCTGGTAAAAACTGGGCCAACCCGTACCACTTTCAAACTTATGTGCCGAACTAAAAAGTGCTTGGCTGCAGCATATACATTGGTAAGTACCCTTTTTATGGTTATCCCAATACTTGCCGGAAAAAGCCCTTTCGGTACCTCTTTGACGGGTTACCAAATACTGTTCTGCCGTCAATTGCTTTTTCCATTCGGCATCGGTTTTAACCACTGCATATTTTTTTGTTTGTGCCTGGGCGGCAAAACCTGCTAATACCAACAAAAGCATCCAATACAACCTTTTCATCGTTTTCTTTTTTATAAATACGTAGTGCTGGGTAAATTGGTTTACAAAAGGCCGTTTTAGTGACATACTACCGTTTGGTAAATAAATTGAGTGAACAATGGCCGCCAATAGTTGTTAAATTAGCACAAAAAATGATATGGGCATATTAAAACAAATAGGCGAATACCTTTATCTCAAAAAGAAGGATGCCAACACGCCCCGCACCCAATGGCTCAAATATATGCACGGCATCAACCGGATTTCTATCCTACTTTTTTTGGCGGCTATGCTTATCCTGTTGGTGAAATTTTTATTGAAATAGCACTGGTTTAGGGTGGTGATAATGTTGCCAAATGTACAGTTTTTTACCACGGATTTTAGGGATTACACAGATTACACGAATTACTCCCCTTACGATCAATATTAAGGATTATTTATACCACGGATTATAAGGATTACACAGATTACACGGATTACTCCCCTTACGATCAATATTAAGGATTATTTATACCACGGATTATAAGGATTACACAGATTACACGAATTACCCCCTTATAATCAATATTAAGGATTATTCAGACCTGCCTGACGGCAGTAAGATTACACGAATTATTTATACTACGGATTATAGGGATTACACTTATTTCACGAATTATTCTTACAACCCCAATGTTAGGAGTTAACAAATTACACGAATCAATTTCACTATACAGCATTAAAAGTTAAAGGGTCACATGTATACATGTAACCCTTTAACTTTTAACTTTTCATTATTCACTCTTCACTATCCATTATCAATTATCCACTATCCACTACCCTCTTACTGCATTCCGCTCATGCCATTCTGCATACCCTCAGCTTCACCGCGTAGGTTTTTGCGCTTGAACAGGGAAATATCCAGCTTACCAAAGCGCCAGTTGAAATTGAGCCTTACCACTTGTGGGTCACGGCGGCGCTCATTATCCTGAACAAAATAGATAGATTCAGAATGAGAAGCACTTAGCCTGGTGCGGAAGATATCGTTTACTTGCAGGGTTAATGAAGCGGCATTGTTCTTTAAGAAATCCTTACGAATAGAGAAATCAACGCTGTACTGCGGTTTGATATAACCTTGGGCCGATGCAGGCTGTTGGCCGAACATACCGCCACCGCCGCCCATCATGCCACCACCACGGCCGCCACCGCCACCACTGCTGCTGGGTGGCAACAAGGTTTTTGCGGTATAATCACCCGACAATTGGATGGAGTAATTTTTAGGCAACTTGAAATTGTTGTTCAGCTTAAAAAACCAACTGAGCAAACTGCTGTTGGAAGCACCTGTAATGCCCCCTACTTTTAATGCAGAATTAAATATGTTGATATTGGTAGTAAGGTCCCACCAAGATGCAATCCTGTTTTTACCGGTCAATTCCAAGCCCACTGTAAAGCTGCGGTTGGCATTGGCATAGGTATTAATGATCACACTATCATTTTTGGCTGGGTTGGGATTGCGGTCTTTGTACTGGTAACGGGTAACCAAATTATCGGTATTGCGCATGTAGGCGGTTGCCAAAAAGCTATGCCCCGTACCATATTGGTTTTGATAAGATAACTCAACCAGATTGGTAAATTCCGGAATCAACCCTGGGTTGCCTTTGGAAAGATTCAGGGAATCGCTGTAGTCGATAAACGGTATCAACTGAAAAAAGTTCGGGCGATTGATTTTGCGGGAATAATTGAGTTGTAAGTCTTGTTTATTATTGATTTTATATGTGAAGAAAGCACTGGGGAACAAACTTACCGGAAATTCGTTGGTGAACTTTTCGCCAGTACTTGTCAACGTGCCTGTATACTCCGAGCTTTCCACCCTTAGGCCTAACTGATAGGTAAAGGATTTCAGTTGTTGTGACCAGGTGGCGTAGGCCGCCAATACCCGATCATTAAATTCGTAGCGGTTGTTCACGCCAGGTATCAACTGTAGGTCGCCGCTTGTATTTCTATAATAGTTATCGTTAAAGCTGGTGAAATTTCTGAAAGCTGCCCTTACACCAACTTCCATTTTTTTAGTGCTGGTAAGCGGATTGACAAAGTCGGTTTGCAGGGTCAAGAACCTGTTGGTGCCGCCACCTTCTGTACGCTCAGCAAACAAGGGTGTTTTAGTACCGGTATTCAAGTTGGTGTATTGTGTTAAAAAATCACCGCCATTGTCGTTCTTACTGGCGTTGAAATTGGCATCGGCTGTCCACTCCTTGCCGGTTTTGGCAAAATTGTGCTTGTAGCCCAGTGTGGCGCCATAGTTCCTAAAATTGCCCACAAAATCGCTGGTACGCAAGCCATACTCCCTGCCTGTAGGAATGGAAAGTAAACTCACCGTATCCTTGTTGATATTTATTTCATCTACCGTAGCAAAGCGGCCACGAACGATATTACCGCTAAGCGTAATGGTATTGCGGTTATCAATAAAATAATCCATACCCATACGGCCAAAGCCAAAGAAACCACGGTTGATCGGCCCATTCTCTTGCAAGAGGCTGGCAAAACCATTGCTCAAATAATCAATGCGTTGTGTGCTCACGGTGCTGATGGACTTGCGTAAACCGCCTTGGGCACTGGCAAACAGGTTCACTTTGCCCTGCTTTACATTGATATCACCGCCCATGCTAGGCCTGGCACGGCTATCAATGCTGGCCCTTACGTTGCCGTTGTAGCCCGCTTTACGGTTTTTCTTCATCACAATATTCAAGATACCAGAACCACCGCCACTAGCGTCGAATTTGGCAGAAGGGTTCGTGATAATCTCTACCGAAGCGATGGCATCGGCTGGAATTTGGTCAAGGCTCATGGTGGTGGGCCTGCCATCCACAAAAATTTGGGGGGCCGCATTGCGCAGGGTTACGTTCCCATCAATGTCCACACTTACCGAGGGTACGTTCTTCATCACATCTACCGCTGTACCGCCCACGCTGTTCAGGTTCTTCTCCACATTAAACACTTTGCGATCAATGTTCATGGTGAGCAGGCCACGGGTAGCCGATACGGTTACATTCTGTAATTGTTGCTCATCCACTGTTAATTTGATATTGCCCAAGTCTTTGTCAACCCCGCTCATCATACCACTGAAATCACCGTTGCGGGCACCGCCACCGCCCATATTCATCTCAAATGCGGCTTTTTGTTCATGTGTTTTGTAGCCAATGGCCGTTATTTTCAATTTATAAGCAGCCATAATGGCCAAGTTTTCCAAGCTGAACTCGCCTTTTTTATCGGTAAGCATACCCGACACCACTACTTCCTTGCGTTTCTTGGTAGCAGAGTCTAGTTTGTTTTGCAACAATTGTACGGAAGCTGCTTCAACGGGTTTACCGGCCGCATCCACTACTTTGCCATAAAAATGGCCCATATTCATGTCCCTACCGCCACCTGCTCCCGCACCTGGAAACTGGGCAAATAACGCTGTATGGAAAATTGTAACTACCGTAAGGAGGGATACCTTGATCAAATTGCTCATGTATTTTGCTGTTGAATTTCTATTGATAACCAAAGTTGGCCCCATAAGTTCACTTTGGAGGCATATAAGGGATGAATGGCGATATAGCTTGGGGGGCAGTTGAATTAGGCCGTAAAATAGGCGAAAAGCACCTGAATGATGCCAATAATGAAACCGAAAAAAGCACCGACAAATTCCAAAAACTGAAACTCCTTTTTGGTAATCTGGTCCAAAATATCCTCCAACTTACGGGAAGAAAAACCCGCTACTTTGTCCCGCACGATCTTTTCCAAATCCAGGTCCTGCTCCAGTTTGGTCATGTAATTTTTCATTAATACAGGAAAAAGCTCTTCCAATTCGGTTAAAAAAGCCGCTTTCAATTGGTTGATGGTTTTATCACCAATGAACATGGAAATAACCGGAAAAACCTTGGGTAGGCGCTCCCGTAAAAAACTGTCGATGTGCTTTTCAATTTCTGGTTTGAGTTTTTGCAGGTTTTCGGGGTTGGTCACCTTGCTTTCTATTTCATCAAAAGACAAGAGTTCCTTGCCCACTACCTGACCCAATTTCTCGGCAATCAACTGTTGGTTTTTGGGGAAAATGCCTTGGAGGGTAAACCCGAAAATACGCACCGGATTGCGGGGATGGAACAGCATTTTGATGGCTATCCACGTGGTAACCCAGCCGGTAAAAGCAGAAAGTAAAACGGGTACGATATAGCTTGTCCAGTGCATAATAATGATTTGGTTTGCAAATAACGGAAAATAAAAAAGGCTCCCAAAATGTATTTTTTTTGTAGATAGCCGGTTTTTTATATAATTTTGCCGTCCCTTAAATGGTGGCTATAGCTCAGTTGGTTAGAGTATTAGATTGTGATTCTAAGGGTCGCCGGTTCGAACCCGGTTAGCCACCCGCTTTAAAAATTAGGCCGTCTTCGCAAGAAGATGGCTTTTTTTGTATTTGACCGTTGGCCGTGGGCCGAGGGCAGTTGACGGTTGACGGTTGACGGTTGACAGTTGACGGGAAAGGCAGGAGGACAGGTGCAATGAGTGGTTAAGTATCTAGTATCAAGTACCTAGTATCCAGCATCCAGTACCCGTATCCAAAAAAAAATGGCATCCCACCGGACACCACCTTTTTTAATTATTTATTATTACTTATTGATTATTGATTGCCGTTTCCGGCCACTATTCATTATCAATTATCAACTATCCACTATTCCTTATTCACTCTCAACTTTCAACTTTCAATTTTCAACTCTCAACTAAAACTAATCCCAACTTCCCCCAGCGCCGCCGCCGCCAAAACTACCACCGCCAAAGCCGCCGAAGCCGCCGCCACCTCCACCGCCGCCGGAACCACCGCCACCACCTAGACCGCCGATCCACCAAATGGGGCTGCTGCCAACGCCGCGATGCCCACGCCTGCTCATGAAAGTGCCGCCACCCTTACCGCCGGATGACATGGCCAAGAAAACGATGATGAGAATAATGATGAGGATAATTTTGCCGCCCGAAAGACTTTTGCCACGCTTGCCGTAACCGGCTGGCGCCTTGTACTCCCCTTGCAGGGCTTTCATCATTACTGTTACGCCACTGTTAATGCCGCCATAATAATCTTGGTCCTTAAATCGGGGAATAATGATATCGTCAACGATATGTTTGCAAGTAATATCCGGCAAAGCACCTTCTGCCCCATAACCGGTTGCAATAAACACTTTGCGGTTGCCCTTTTCGGTGGTAACCAACAAAACCACACCGTTGTTCCATTCTTTGCCACCTACACCCCATTTTCTGCCCAAATCCACCGCATATTCCGAAATATCATAGCCATTGGTATTCGGCATGATCACTACGGCAATTTGTGTGGAAGTGGAATCATCAAAAGTTACCAGCCTTTGCTCCAAACTGGCCACTTGATCGGGTGCTAAAATGCCCGAAAAATCGTTTACCAGCTTGGGCGGGTTGGGCCTATCTGGTATATTCTTTTGCGCCCATGCAGATACCTGCAACAGCAAAAAGGCAACCAGTAAAAATTTTTGTAAAAGCCTCATTTCAATTTTTTGTGGTACTTATTTACCAAACACAATGTCATCGGGCAGTTCATTCTTATCCTCTGAAGGTATGTAGGGGAAATGTGTTTTCAACGCCTCGCCCACATCCAATATACAGCCTACCACCCCATCCACAATATGGCTTGCCTTAATGGCGTCCAGCATCTTTTTTACTTCCGCATTCCAGTACTCGGCACCGGTAGCTTTGTAAATACCCTCATCGCCAAACAGGGCCAGTTCTTTGTGGCTAGTGGCCATGTATAGCAGCACCCCATTGCGTAGGTCGGTCTTTTCCATTTTCAAACCGAAAAAAACCTCTTTCGCCCTGTCCAACGGACTCACCAGCGGATTTTTGCTTTCCACATACACCCGTATCTCGCCACTGGTAAGCCGTTCGCAAGAGCGTATGGCTTGCACAATACGCTCCTGCTCGGCTTCGTCGAAAAATGGTTTCTTTTTAAAAAACGGAAAAAGGCCCACGTTGTTAAATTGTATTATTTACTAAAGTCAACTTTTGTGTCTTTTGCCCCTTCATCGGCCTTGTAATTGGCTTTTTGTTTGTAGCCCAAGATACCGGCAATCAGGTTATTGGGGAACTTTACAATCTTGTTGTTGTAAGTAGTAATCTCATTGTTCCAATCCCTAATGGCAGTGGTAACCCTATTTTCAGTACCCTCAATCTGTGCTTGGAAATCCCTGAAAGCACCTGTCGTTTGTAAAGTAGGGTAAGCTTCCACATTGATATTGAGGATAGAACCTTTCATTTGGTCCAGTTGCCTGTTGGCATCAGCCAGTGCCTGTGGGTTGTTTTGGTCAAAATTTGAAGGGATACGGCTACGCATCTTTACGATATTGGTCAATACCGTGTCTTCAAATTTGGCTGAACCCTTGATGGTGGCAATAACGTTTTCGTACAATTTCATTTTACGTTGAAACTGGGTTTCTACTTCACCCCACTTGCCGTTGATGCCTACTTCGGCAGTAGCCAGGCCATTGCGCACCGTGATGCCCCACAATACCAGCAAGGCCAATATTACCAATACAATAATACCAGAACGTTTCATAATTTAATTTTTTAAGTGTGTTGTGATGTTAAAAATACTCTTTTTTTAATCAATTCACTATAATTCAAATAATTCGCAAAGGTAACCCCATTAACCGGTATTGAATTGTTTAAAATTTGTTAAATCTGTACCCCTGCAAGTATTTAGGTAGACGGATTACTGGCGCAAATGTTGTAGATTGGCATAAATAATATTAAATCTATGGCTGCATATAAATACTTGTTCTTACTGTCCCTGCTGGGCATGCATTGCAGCAGCGCTTCCCGCAAACCGGTAAAGAACAGCGACAATGAATCCATTGTACATCGGGTGGTAAAAGATGGGCTCCACTATCCTTGGGAAATTTTGTGGGGGCCCGATAACCATATTTGGATGACAGAACGAGAGGGCCGCATCAGCAGGATCGACCCCCAAACCGGAAAGCAGGAGGTTTTGTTGGATGTGCCGGGCACGGTTGCCAAGGGCGAAGGCGGTTTGCTGGGTATGGTACTACATCCCCATTTTGCGGATACGCCGCACCTATTTGTGGCCTGCAATTATGAAGGTGCCAAGGGGTATAAAGAAAAGATCATCCGCTATACCTACAATGGCAGCACCCTCACGGATCCGGTGGTGATTTTCGATAATATCGAGGCAGCCTACATCCACAATGGGTGCCGCTTGCTGATTTTGCCCGATCGTACCCTGCTTTTTAGTACGGGTGATGCTTCCAATCAAACCCTGCCGCAAAACAAAACAGCCGTTAATGGCAAGCTGCTGCGTCTGCATTTGGATGGCAGCATCCCTGCCGACAATCCGATGCCGGGCAATCCGGTATGGAGTTACGGTCACCGCAACGTGCAGGGGCTGGTTATGGCGCATAACCGCATATATGCCAGCGAACATGGACCTGATACAGATGATGAGGTAAACCTGATTGAGAAGGGTGCCAATTATGGTTGGCCCAAGGTAAAGGGCTTTTGCGATGGCAACGATGAAAAAAAATTTTGTGCCCAGCACTCCGTAAAAGAGCCCCTATATGCTTGGACGCCCACCATTGCGGTTTGTGGCATGGATTATTATGGCGATGGCCCTATCAAGCAATGGAAAAACTCCTTGCTGATGACGACATTGAAAGATGCCACTTTGTATCAGTTACCGCTGGATAGCAACTACGATAAAATCACCCAAACCAATACATTTTTGGCACAGCAATATGGCCGACTTAGGGATATTTGTATTTCGCCCGATGGCAAAGTGTACCTCTGCACCAGCAATGGCGATAAGGAGGATAAGTTGATTGTGGTGGAAGCGAGGTAGTTTTTGTTACGGGTTGTTTTTGTTACGGGTTACGGGTTATTTTAGTTGCGGGCCGCAGGCGACGAGCGGAGCCTGGCTGTTATCTTAGTTACGGGTTTACCTGTCAGCCGTCAACCGCCCTCGGTCAACGGCCAACGAACCACGGTCAACGACCATGCCCCTTACTGCACTTTGCGGATGCACACAAAATTGTACTGATCCACTTTTTGGCTATTGTAAAAAGCGCCGGTATATATGTATTTGGTAACGGCTTGGGTGCCATTGGCCTCGGTGGAAGTCCACAGGGTGGCCCTTTCGTCAAATGCAAACTTGTCTTTGTGCAGCACAATCATTTCAGTTTCGTCTTTGGCGGGCAGGTACCAATCGGCCTTGCCACCGTCTTGGGCGTTGGCGCAAAGCTTGGCCGCATAGGGTTTACCATCAAAGCCTTTGTTTTGGCCAACCGCAGCAATAATAGCTTTGGTATTGGCGGCACCGTTATCGTCACTGCGCACGGCATCGCCAATTTCGTCATAACCGCCCCAAGTGATTTTGCCCTGGGCCGTCATATCCAGCACTTCATATTTTTGACCCTTGTGCTCTAGCGCAACTACTTTTTGTGCCTGTACAGTGGCTGACAAAAGCAGCAAAGTCGCAGCGGCCATTATTATCTTTTTCATCTTATTTTCGGTTTAATTGTGGGCTAATGTAATACTTATTTGGGCAGCTAGTAGTGGTTTCACCCTTTTATGGTATGGCCAATGACGAATGCTGAATGTTGAATGATGAATGTTGCCATGCCTTCGGCCACCGCTGCTAGCGGGTTTTACAACTTGGTGGCGCTCTGCGCCAAATGACGAATGAACTTGGCACACGAATTAATACGAATTACACCGATTACACGAATTAGCGTTGCCACGAATAATAATGGATTGCACCGGCTACACGGATAAACTTGGCACACTAATTAATACGGATTGCACCGATTACACGGATTGTACCGACCCGCCTGTCGGCAATGCGTTTACGCGAATTATCCATTATCAACTCTCCACTATTCACTCTTCATTATTCATTATTCACTATTCACTCCCTTTCACCGCCGCAATCCCCGGCAACACTTTGCCCTCAAAATATTCGAGCATGGCACCGCCGCCGGTTGAGATATAGCTCACTTTGTCGGCGAAGCCAAAATCGTTTACGGCTGCTACGCTATCGCCACCGCCCACCAGCGAAAAGCCACCGGCTGCGGTAGCATCGGCCACGGCTTGGGCAATGGCCTTGGTACCGTTTTGGAATTTCTCCATTTCAAATACGCCCATGGGACCGTTCCACAAAATGGTTTTGGAGCGTTTGATCACTTCACTAAAAATGCCCACCGCCTTGGGACCAATGTCCAAGCCCATCCAACCATCGGGAATGGCATCGCTGGGGCATGTTTGGGTATTGGCAGCCGCATCAAATTTATCGGCAATGATGGAATCCTCGGGCAGATGGATGCTCACGCCTTTTTCCGTGGCTTTTTTCAGCAGGCTCATCGCCGTATCCAAGCGGTCGGCTTCGCAAAGCGAGTTGCCGATTTTACCGCCACGGGCCTTCATAAAAGTATAGGCCATCCCGCCGCCAATAATGATGTCGGTAGCCCTTTCGAGCAGGTTTTCAATGATCAATATTTTATCGGATACCTTGGCACCGCCGATGATGGCAGTAAAGGGCTTTTCCGATTGGTGCAGTACTTTTTCGGCGCTGGCCACTTCGGCTTCCATCAGCAGACCAAACATTTTTTTATCGCCGGGAAAAAATTGGGCAATCACCGCCGTACTGGCATGTGCCCGGTGCGCCGTACCAAAAGCATCATTTACATATACATCGCCCAGCTTGCTCAGCTTTTCTGCAAAAGCTACATCACCCGCTTCTTCCTCTTTGTAAAAACGCAGGTTTTCCAGCAGCAACACTTCGCCCTTGCGCAGCATACCTGAGGTGAGTAGAGCTTTTTCGCCGATGCAGTCATCCGCAAAAAACAAATGGGTACTTTCTTCGGGCGATAGGCCCTTGTTGAGCAGCTCGTACAGGGGTTTTACCAAATGCTTCAATGAATATTTTTCTTCGGGGCCGGATTTGGGGCGACCGAAATGGCTCATCAATATCACTTTTCCGCCGTCGGCCAATATCTTTTTAATGGTGGGCAGGGCCGCCGTAATGCGGGTATCGTCGGTAATTTCATACGCCTCGTTCAAGGGCACGTTAAAATCTACCCTTACCAATACTTTTTGTCCGCTGAAATTGTGTGTTGCAAATTGGCTCATGTGTATGGTTAATTATTTATTATTCGATTATTGATTATTGGCTGTAAAGCTAACAAAAAAAGCGTTCCTGTTGGGAACGCTTTTTAACAGTTTTATTACAATGCTTATTGATTATTGATTGATCAGACCGGCAAAATAATGCACGGTACGCACCAATTGGCTTACATAGCTCATTTCATTGTCGTACCAGCTAACCGTTTTCACCATTTGCTTGTCGCCCACCGTCATTACCTTGGTTTGTGTAGCATCAAACAAGCTACCATAAGTAATACCGATGATATCGCTGCTCACAATTTCATCTTCGTTATAACCAAAGCTGTCGTTGCTGGCAGCCTTCATGGCGGCGTTCACTTCTTCAGCGGTAACGGTTTTTTCCAAGATGGAATACAGTTCTGTTACCGAACCCGTAATGGTAGGCACCCTTTGCGCACCACCGTCCAATTTGCCTTTCAGTTCGGGCAGTACCAAGCCGATGGCTTTGGCAGCACCAGTGCTGTTGGGCACAATATTGGCAGCAGCCGCCCTAGCCCTGCGCAAGTCGCCTTTGGGGTGCGGTGCATCCAATGTATTTTGGTCGTTGGTATATGCATGGATGGTGCTCATGATACCGGTAAGGATACCGAAATTGTCGTTGAGCGTTTTGGCCATGGGCGCCAAGCAGTTGGTGGTACAACTAGCGCAACTGATGATGGTTTCGCTGCCATCCAAAATAGCATGGTTTACGTTGAATACCACGGTTTTCAAATCGCCTGTTGCGGGGGCAGAAATCACTACCCTTTTGGCACCGGCGGTAATATGTGCGGCGGCTTTGTCTTTATCGGTAAAAAAGCCCGTGCTTTCGATCACCACATCCACATCGTGGCTGCCCCAAGGAATTTGGGCCGGGTCTTTTTGTGCGTAGATTTTTATTTCATGTCCGTTTACCACGATGGCATCGGCTGTGCTGGTAACAGTTTGCCCAAAACGGCCTTGCGCACTGTCGTATTTGAGCAAGTGTGCCAATACGGCGGGACTGGTTAAATCGTTGATGGCCACTACATCAATGCCTTGCATGTTGTAAATTTGGCGGAACACCAGGCGGCCAATGCGCCCAAAACCGTTAATGGCAACTTTTACTGTACCCATAGCTTCTGACTTGTTTAATTTAGTTCGTTGATTTTTGCGGGGCAAAATTACATCGTTTATTAGTAATAATGGTTATTTTTTTCGCATTGCGCAAAGGCTGGCGGTGGGATTGGCGGTAAAAGGCAGGATGGGGTGGACTATAATTGACTCAGCCTTTGAACCGAAGTACCCCGTTGACTGGTACAACCGAACAAAGGCTGATAAACTGACAAGCAATCTGACGCAAATATATGCAGCGGTTCGATTTTTCCCAATACCATTGAAAAAAATTGTGATAATTTTAGCATTTGGATCCCCATAATTACCCTATTCGCTTTGTTTTTTAACAGGAAGAACACAGCACTAATTTTCCCATGACCAATACATGACAAAATCTGCTTATTTTACAATTGCATCGGCCGCCAAAATACCTTAATTTCGCCTTTGAATAGCCCCATTATTATCATAACAAATAATTGAACATGCAAGTTTGGAAAGATTACCAGGACCAGCACAAAGACCGTTTTTTGAACGAGCTCCTGGACCTGCTGCGCATCCCGAGTGTGAGCGCAAAAACGGAACACAAAGACGATATGGTGAAATGCGCCGAAGCGGTGAAGCAACGCTTGCTGGAAGCGGGTGCCGATAAGGTGGAAATCTATTCCACGGCCGGCCATCCGGTGGTATATGGCGAAAAAATAATCGATCCTTCCAAACCTACCGTACTGGTGTATGGCCACTATGATGTACAACCCCCCGATCCATTGGATTTGTGGCACAGTGGCCCTTTTGATCCGGTTATCAAGGATGGTAAAATCTTTGCACGCGGCAGTTGCGATGATAAGGGACAGTTTTACATGCACGTAAAGGCATTGGAAACCATGGTGAAAACCGATACCCTTGCCACCAATATGAAGTTTTGTATCGAGGGCGAAGAAGAAGTGGGTTCGCCCAACTTGGCCAAATTTGTGGCGGCCAATAAAGAACTGTTAAAAGCAGACGTCATCCTCATCAGCGATACGGCTATGTTGAGCATGGAAAACCCCAGCATTGATATTGGGGTGCGTGGCCTGAGCTATATCCAAGTGGAAGTAACCGGCCCCAACCGCGACCTGCACAGTGGTGTATATGGCGGTGCGGTGGCCAACCCCATTACCATGCTGGCCAAAATGATTGCCAGTTGCCACGATGCCAACAACCATATTACCATCCCCGGTTTTTATGATGGCGTGGTAGAATCAACGCCCGAAGAACGGGCCATGATGGCCAAAGCGCCATTTGACGAAAACGAATACCGTACCGACCTGGGCGTAAGCAGCCTTTGGGGCGAAGCGGGTTACACCACCAACGAGCGCACGGGCATCCGCCCCACGCTGGAAGTAAACGGTATTTGGGGCGGTTATACCGGCGAAGGTGCCAAAACGGTACTGCCTTCAAAAGCCTACGCTAAAATTTCGGCCCGCTTGGTGCCCAACCAGAGCAGCGAAGTGATTACCGAAAAACTGCTGAACTATTTCCGCAGCATTGCGCCAGCGGGTGTGGAGGTAAAGGCCGAAAACCACCACGGTGGCGAGCCTTATATGACGCCTGTTGACAGCAAGGCCTATAAAGCGGCCGCAGCGGCCATTAAGGATACATTTGGCAAGGATGCCATCCCCGTTCGTGGCGGGGGTAGCATCCCCATTTGCGCTTTGTTTGAAAAAGAATTGGGCATCAAGATCGTATTCATGGGCTTTGGGTTGGACAGCGATAACCTGCACAGTCCCAACGAAAAATACGATGTGTTCAATTTTTACAAGGGCATCGAAACCATCCCTTATTTCCATAAGCATTTTGCGGAAATGGCGTGAGTTGATGATTGATTATTGAATTATTTATTATTGAGATAGTCCCGGCTTGAATGGCCGGGATTTTTTTGGGTTGAAATACCCTGCTGACGGTATTGCAGTAATTCATGCAAATAGTAGTTTTATGCCATGAAGCAGGAAAGCTTTGCCGATTTTATGGTGTATTACCGCCAATGCCATAGCAACCGCCGCAATCAGTGGTTGCATTTTGTGGGCGCTACCCTCTTTATTGGGCTGACGGTGGTATCGCTGGCAATAGCTGTTTATTGGTTGCTGCCCATTGCCATATTTGCCGGGTATTGCTTACCGCATATCGGCCATACCCACTGCGAAGGCAACCGCTCCCTGCGGGCCAGTCACCCTGTGTATTGTGTACTGGGCGCTGGTTTGCTGTATATTGATATGTGGGGCGAGTTGTTGGGGTTTAAGCGAAAGTGGGCGGTGTAAGTTGATCAGGGATTGCGCTTTGCTTTACCACGGATTACAACTAATTGCACCAATTACACGGATTTCTTTTATCCGACATTCGTCACTCAACATTTATCATTCGACATTCCTTTACCACGGATTTAAACTGATCGCACGGATTACACGAATTTCTTTTATTCCACATTCGTCATTCCCAATTCCCAATTCCCAATTACTTTTTCTTCACCGCTTTCTTCACCGGCTTTTTGGCCACTGGCTTTTTAGCAGGGGCTTTTTTGGGTGCTACTGGGGCAACAGGGGCCTTGGGGGATATTACTTTTAGCACTTCCACATCAAATATCAATACCTCATTGGGGCCAATATCACTACCGGCACCCTGTGTTCCATAGGCCAACCTCGAGGGGATGTACAAGCGCCCTTTCCCGCCTTGTGCGAAATAAGGCAACCCTTCAAGCCAGCCTTGGATTACACTGGGTTCGCCCATTTTTACGGAAATAGGCTCTACATGGCCAAAAGCTGGGTCGGTATTGGAGTCGAAAACCTTGCCCGCCAAAGTGCGGCCCGTATAGTTTACCAGTACTTCTACATTGTTATCAATCTTACCGCCTTTTCCGGCCACCAATGTTTCGATATACGTGCCCATCGGGGCTTTTACTGCATTGATCCCTTTGGCAGACAAATAATCTTCTATGGTTTTATCATCGGCCGCTGCCTGCACCTTCGCTTTGGCTACTGCTTTTTGCTGTGCAATGGTGCTCAATAGTTGGTAAACGCTGTCGGCCTTGGCTTTATCGGTATATACATTTATAATCCGGTAACCAGAACTGAGGTAGCCATTTCTGGAAAAACCATTGGGTATGGGTGCTCCATAATAAGCACTGTCAACCAGTGTCTGCATGATAACACTATCACCGTTGCGGCATTGGATGAAGATATTGTAAATGTAGGCAGGGGTGCTTACCGTATCCAAAATGGCCATGGAATTACTCGTTTCTTCCGAGCTGTGCAATACCGAATCTTTTTGCGCATCCTTATACCGCATCACATAGGTAAACTCAAAAAAATGACCGTAGGCCAATGGGGCGCCAGTGCCTGTAGATATAATCTTATAGCGTGTGCCGTGCTCTGTGGGCTTAAACCCTAAACTGTCTTGGCCTTGTGTAAATAGTGAACCTAATACAAGTGCTGCGGTGATAATCGCTTTCATGATTGTTGTATTAAAAAATTAAACCGGGCAATATTGCTATTGCCCGGCCTTGATAGAATAAGTTGTGTTACTTTGTTTTTTTAACGGTATCCTTGCTGGCCTTGGCCAAAGAATCTTGGTAGCGCTTTTGCATTTCCATCATTTGCTTTTGCTGCTGTTCCATTTTCTTTTGCGCTTCTTTTTCACCGGCCATTGATTGGGCCTTGCTCCACAAATCGGTCACTTCAATATCAAACACCAAAACTTCGTTGGGCT
The DNA here is from genome assembly GCA_943373145.1 of Chitinophaga pinensis. Classification (GTDB taxonomy): domain Bacteria; phylum Bacteroidota; class Bacteroidia; order Chitinophagales; family Chitinophagaceae; genus Ferruginibacter; species Ferruginibacter pinensis_H. The sequence continues at coordinate 43,438 of CALSBI010000003.1, read as the reverse complement.
TAATGTCGGCACCGGCACCTTGTGGGCCATAAGCCAAACCTGAAGGGATGTAAAATTTGGCTTTGGCGCCTTTTGACAGGGTAGCCAAACCATCAACCCAACCTTTAATTACTTGTGGCGCCCACATTTTAATACCAATGGGCTCTACATGGCTAAAAGCGGGGTCTGTATTGGAATCAAAAGCCTTACCGGCCAATGTTTTACCTGTATAATTTACCCTTACTTCCACGGTGGTATCTACCTGCGGGCCTGTACCGGGGGTAATGATTTGCACATAGGTACCGCCCGGTGTTTTTGTAGCGGTAATATTATTCTTTGCCAAATAATCGGAAATGGTTTTGTCGTCTTTTACCAATACTTCTTTCTCTTTGGCAGCGGCTTTCTGCTGGGCCAATTCGTTCAACTTGGCAAAAGCGCTATCAGCTTGTTCTTTGGTGCTGTACACATTTACAATGCGATAGGTTGAAAAGAAGTAACCGCCTTTTTTGAAACCTTCGGGCAAAGTTGCGCCTTTGGCAATGGGATAGGCGGTGTCAACAGACACTTTCATTTGTACGCTATCACCTTTGCGGCATTGCGCAAATATTTTGTAGATATAAGCTGGTGTGCTCACCGTATCCAATGCGGCAATACGGTTGCTGGCATCTAACGAAGAAAACAGCAATGAGTCCTTGTTATTGTCGCGGTAGCGCATCTCTTGGCTAAACTCAAAAAAGCTACCATATTTCATTGTTTCACCGCTTCCTTTGGCAATGATCCTGTACTCGGTGCCGTGTTCTGTTTTTTTGAAAGCGCCACCACCTTTGCAACCCGCAATAAAAAGGGGTGCCAATAACATTAAATAAAAAGCCTGCTTCATTATTTGATGATTTAAAAATTATAACTTGTTAATTGTTCCTTGTTTTCGGCAATGGCCTGTTTAAACAATGCCGTTACAGCATCCAATGACTCTGTATTGCGGCCGCCCGCTGCATTGAAGTGCCCGCCGCCATTAAAATAGGTACGGGCAAATGTGTTTACATCAAAACCGCCCTTGCTCCTGAACGAGCTTTTGCGCTCTTCGCCCCTATCGATGATGATAGCGGCCATTTTGATGCCCTGTACGCTCAAGGGGTAGTTTACTAACCCCTCGGTATCGCCGGTTTTGATATCAAACTTGATCAAATCGGCTTGGGTAACGGTAATCAGCACCGCATTGTACTCATAAAAAAAATGCATCCTGTTTTGCAGCACATGGCCGATAAAGCGCAAGCGGTTCTCCAAAAAATTGTCGAACAGTTGCTCATGTATCATGCTATGGTTGAGGCCTTGCAACTTTAAGGTAGCCACCATTTGGTGTACGCTGGCCGTGGTGGAAGGGAAGCGGAAAGAGCCCGTATCCGTCATTACCCCTGCATATAGGCAGGCCGCCATATCCGCATCCAGCAGACTGGCGTGCCCACTGGCCATGATAAAATCATACACCATTTCGGAAGTGGAGCTTTTGCCGGTATCGCTGATGCCATAGGCAAAAACGGCCGTTTGCGGCTCTTGGTGGTGATCGATCAGCATGCGCTGTGCACGGGCTTCCGCCACGGGCAGTTCCATGCGCTTGAGCCTGCTGAGGGTGTTAAAATCGAGACAGAAAATCCAATCGGCCGTTTCAACCGCTTCCTGCGCCTTATGGGTTTGGTTTTCAAAATCCAGTACTGTTTTGCAGCCCGGCATCCAGTTTAAAAACCCGGCCCAGTTGGTGGGCGAAATCACGGTAACGGAATGGCCCAGTTTTACCAAAAAATGGTACAGGCCCAGGGATGAACCCATGGCGTCTGCATCCGGCTTTTGGTGCATGGTAACCACTACCCTACGTGGTTCGGTCAGTTGCGTATATAATTCGTTGATTGGTTGCATAAAGCGGCGCAAAAGTAGGGCTAAAATCTGATAAAGCCACATTTGGGCGGAAGAATGGGGGCGTTGGCCGTTGGCCGATGACCGTTGCCCGACCTTCGGGATGTGGGTGGGTGGTTTTTTGGGGGCAGCTTTTGGAGGGCGTGGGTCGTTGACCGATGACCGTTGACCGACCTTCGGGATGTGGGTGGGTGGTTTTTTGGGGCAGCTTTTGGAGGGCGTGGGTCGTTGACCGTTGGCCGTTGGCCGTGGATCGTGGGCCGTTGACCGCGGGCCATCGACCATGGACCATGGACCATCGAACACTTTCAACTTTCAACTCTCAACTCCCCATTATCCACTATCCATTATCCATTATTCACTATTCATTATTCACTATTCATTACCCTCCTCCACCGATGCCTTATCAAGTCCGCAATCGGCAGCGCCACCAAACGGTCACGTTCGGCTTGGGACAGGGCGCACCAACTGGGCCACATACTGCGGGTGATCCATTGCCAGCGGTGATGGAATTGCGTAACATCGCCCAAAGGCAGACAAAAGATAAACCGGCGGTGATAGGGATGGATATTGCGCATTACAAAACGGGTAAACCAAAAATAACGGGCAGCGTACACATCTTTTTTGATGGTGTCGTAATGGGGCTGAATGGTGGTTTGCTGCTCGTTTTGCAACAGCAGTTGATTACCCATGGCCATATCAGCCGGATTACCGGTAGCGACCAATTGCCAGCACCGTGCATAGGCATTCACTGCCGGATGCTCCGTGTCCAATTGTTGGCAAATTTGCATTAGGGCAGGCCTATCGTTCACAAACAGTTCGTGCTGCCAACCCATGTTTTCAAAAATATCCTTGGCCGTAGCCACAATGCCTTGTGTAAGGGCACAGGGGTCTTTCGCAATCCTAACCAGGTTTTGCATACCAAACAATACCTGTCCGCCAGTAAGCCGGGCCAATCCGGCCCATAAAAAGCCTTGTGGATGGGTAAAATAAAGCGCCTGATAATAATCGTACAAGTTGTAAAGGATGGTTTTGTTGGCCCTAAAACCCAGCTCCGGTTGCCAAGCCTCAGCCTCCATGCCCGCTGTACGGTAGCTTTGCCCCACTAGTTGTTTGATGGTTGGGTTGTTGGATTGTTCAATGTTCAATGTCTAAAGTTTAAGGTCCAAAGTTTAGGGTTTGGTTGTTCAGTTGTTCAATGTTTGGGTTGTTCGATTGTTTGGTTGTTCAATGCTGCGAGGCTTTGCTCGCAGTGGCGAGCAAAGCCTCGCCATTTGATTGTTAGGATGTTCAAGGTTTAAAGTCCAAAGTTTAAGGTTCAAAGTCGCCCTCCGGCTCAATACTTTCAACTTTAAACTTTCACCTTTCAACTCTCAACTCTCCACTATCCATTATCAATTATCAACTCTCCATTATTCACTCTTCACTATTAACTATTAACTACTTCCTCAGCCTCGGATCCACCCTACTATACAAAACATCGGCCAGCATATTGATGATGATGAAGATGCAGGCGCTGAGCAGTACCGAACCCATTACCACGGGGTAATCCAGCTTTTCCAACGCATCCACTGTTACTTTGCCGATACCTTTCCAGCCAAATATGTACTCTACAAAAAAAGCCCCGGCCAGCAGTTCGGCAAACCAGCCCGTTACCGCCGTAACAACGGGGTTGAGGGCGTTGCGCAGGCCATGGCGAAAGATCACTTTGTTTTTGCTCAGCCCCTTGGCGTAGGCCGTGCGGATATAATCTTGCCCCAATACATCCAGCATACTGCTACGGGTAAGCTGTGTGATGATGGCCAATGGCCGGATGCCCAATGTAAAGGCAGGCAGGATGATATTTTTGAGGGTGAGGTATTTTTCGCCCGTTACATCGTCCACATCGTACCAACTGCCCGTTAGGTTCAACCCGGTGTAATCGTGCAACACTACGCCAAACAAATAGGCAATAACGATGGCCATAAAAAAGGAAGGTGCGGAGATGCCCGCAATACTGGCGAATACGGCGGAGGTATCCCACCAAGTGCCCTTTTTAACCGCAGCCAATACCCCTAGCAAAATACCCAATACGGTAGCCAACACCATCGCCGCAAAAGCCAACATCAAGGTACCGGGCAGTGCTTCCATCAGCACTTTGCCTACATCTTTTTTGGTTTGATAACTTTTGCGCAGATAAGGTACCTTAAGACCGAATTGGGTTTCGCCGCCGATAAAAAGGCCCTTTAATTGCTTCTTTTCAATATCGGCCTTGCTGTGTACACAAAGGGGCGACACATCATTTAGGTACAACACAAACTGCCGCCATTTGGGCTGATCGAGGTACATATCCTTGCGGATATTGTCCATGGTTTTTTTATCGCCGGTTTGCCCCACCACCATCCGGGCCGGATCGCCAAACCCTTGGAACATGACGAATACCAGCACGACTACGCCGAGCAAGACTAGGAGACTGTATAGTAATTTTCGTATCAAAGAGATGCAATGTGCTGATTTGCTAATATGCTAATGTGCTGATTCCTTCCACTAGAAGCAGCTTGATGAATAAGCAAGCTCTCCACTTTCAACAACGAGGCAAGCTATGCTGCTGCCGACTCGATTCCTGCGGCCCGCAACTCATAACTCATAACCCATAACTCATAACTCAATCCCCCCACTTTCACCTTTCAACTTTCAATTTTCACCTTTCAACTATTCATTCTTCACTATTATCTATTCACTATAAAAACCGCCGGCACCGGCCTTTGCCCTTCCTTATCCGACGGCTTGATCGTTTCCTTACCGTTCACCAACAAACAACTACTGCCGCCGCCATCCAAGTTCAGCGCCTCATGGCAGCCGAGCTGCACCAACAGTTGGGCTTCCTGCGGCAAACTGGCCCCTTCGGCCACGCCAGGGAAACGCCCCTGTATGGCCATGATGATCAATTTGCCATCTTGCGTATAACCCATGGCCGTTCGGGGATGTTTGTCTTGTATGCCTTTTCCGCCAAATAACATTTCCTCATTATTAGTAACCCTTACTGCCCCATTTTGTACCAATACCGGCCCGCCGCCCACGGCTGTTTGCATTTTCCATTTTGCAAAACCTGCTGCTTTTATTTTGTCCAAACTATCCATGTCAATGGGCAACACTGGGTGCTGGGCAGCTTGGGGTTTGCGCATGCCCGTATCCGCATAAATCCAAGCCACATCGGCCTGCCTTTTTTTGTTGATGCCCAAGGCCGAACGGAAGGTTTTGATTTGCTTGGTACTATCCCTGCCCCTACCTTTTACCGATCGTATATTGTAGGCCATCATTTTGCCATTGCGCACCACCAGGTTCAGGTTTTGGTTTTTATCAAAATTGAAAAAAGTGCAGTTGACCACTACCCAAGGTTGCCCCTCTTGGCTGTAATACTCGCTGGGCCGGTAGCGCTTGCCCTTGCCGGTTTGTGCCGTAAAGTGCAGTGACTTGTCTTTTAAATCGGCCTGTACATAATAGCCAATAAAAGGTTTTCCTTCCAAGCTATCGTTGCTGTAAAAAACCTGTATACCCTTGGGAAGGGGGCCAAAGCGCTCCGTTACATCCTGCCAACGCATTTGGGCCTTGGCGGATATGCAGCAGCACAGGGCAAAAACAATATGGTAATATGCGCTCTTTTTCACAACTGGAAAGATAGCAATTGCAGCGCATAAAAAAAGCCCCGTTGGCAACGGGGCTGTATATATTTTTAAACGAAGCTTACTCTTTGTTGGGCACCTGTGGTGGCGGCGGGGGCAATGGATGCTTGCAGGTGGGCGGCAATTTCTTTTGCGCCGTTTCGTCTGCTGTTACATCATCGGCATCGTAGCCGCAGTTGGCTATATGGGTTTTGATTTGCTCGATATCGGTTCGATCGGTTAACCAAGTAACCGTGGCATTTTTCCTGCGCCAGTTTACATTTACCGAACCTACACCATATTGACGGAGCAAGTATAGTTCAATGCGTTCCTTGCACTTTTCACATTGGGCAGCGGGTATGCTGATCACAGCTTTGCCGGTTGCTTTTTGTTGGGCGAAGGCACCGGCCACCAAAATGAAAAGGCCCATCAGGGTCATTTGTATCGCTTTCATGCGTTGCATTTTATTTTGCATAAAATTATCAATTTCCAGGCCAATTGGCGGGGTTTTGCTGCCAATTTAACAAAGTATGCTGCATTTCAGCAGAAACCTGTCCTTTTTCAATGGCCAATTCCACCAAGGTGGGATAATTGGTGAGGCTGCGATAGCTAATACCGGCTTGGGCAAAAGCCTCGGCGGCCGCCTCAAAGCCATAGGTGAAAATGGATACCATGCCGATTACTTCCAGCCCGGCATTTTTTAACACTTCGCACACTTGCAAACTGCTTTTGCCGGTAGATATCAGGTCTTCCACTACCAGCACTTTTTGGCCCGGCTCATAAAACCCTTCTATCTGGTTGCCCAGCCCATGTTCCTTGGGTTTGGGACGTACATAAATATAGGGCAGTTTGAGTTGGTCGGCAGCCATAGCACCCCAGGCAATGCCGGCTGTGGCCACGCCTGCCAGCATTTCCGCTCCTTCAAAATGTTCAAATATCACGTTGCACATTTCACTTTTGATAAAATCCCTGATAAAAGGAAAGGACAATACGCGGCGGTTATCGCAATAAATGGGACTTTTCCAGCCACTGGCCCAAGTAAAGGGTTCCTGTGGGCTCAGCTTTACGGCTTGGGCCTGCAACAATTTCTCTGCAACTGCTTTTTCGTTTGTCATGCCGCAAAGATAATGCTTAGTTGAAAGTTGAGAATTGAAAGTTGAAAGTGGTCGATGGACTATGGTCGATGGTCAATGGTCCATGGTCGATGGTCCATTGTCCATGGTCGATAGTAACCGGTCAACGGTCAACGGTCATCGGCCAACGATCCCCGGTCAACGGCCAACGATCCCCGTTCACGCCCCCGTCTTCTCGTTCGAAAATCGTACATTTGGTACATGGAAATCAAAATCTATTTCGGCGATAAGCCGGTGTACTTGTGCGATGCGCTGGACGCCCACCTGCAGGAGCTACTGCACCATCCCGACACGGTGTTTGTGGATGAAATGACCACACCGGCCATTAATGCCCTGCTGCACGAAATAAAAAAGGAAAGCTTCCATGCGGGCGTGTTGCTGCATGCTGACTTACAGGCGTTGCGTAAGTCTTTTTTTAAGCATTTTACTTTGTTGCAGGCAGCAGGCGGATTGGTATTGAACGAAAAAGATGAATTTTTGATGATTTACCGTTTGGGCAAATGGGACCTGCCCAAGGGCAAGCTGGAAGAGGGGGAAGATTTGGCCACTTGTGCCGTAAGGGAAGTGGAGGAAGAAACGGGGCTGGGGCAGCTTGCGCTACTCAACAAAATCGGTTGCACCTACCATACCTACGACCAATTTGGCAAACATATTTTAAAGGAAACCCATTGGTACCGCATGCGTACCCATTCGGATCAAAGCTTGGTGCCACAAACGGAAGAGGGTATTGAAAGGCTGGAATGGGGCAATATCGATGGCCTACCGGGGTATCTTGCTAATACTTATGCTTCTATTGCAGATGTTTTGCAAATGGCTATCAAGTGAGTTGATGCCGGGTGTATTTCAAATTTTCGCTCTTATCTCAATTTGGAGTTACCTTTTAAGGCGGCTTTTTCCACTTTTGTCTTGATACAAAAGTGGAGCAAAAAATCAAGGCTGCATAAAAAAGCCTAAAAATTGAACCCTCGGGCTAAAGAAAAACAAGCTCAATCTGTAGTGCAAAACCTAGCTTTAGTAGGACTTACGGGCCAATACCACTGCCCAGCTTTAGTAACAACTGTTTTTCTTTTGCGCCCTCAGCTTCAATTTTCTTAACGGCTTTTTTATGAGGCCGTATCGAAGCGAAGGTTGAAAACCCTAATAACTAGATTATATTGAAAGCGAAAATTTGAAATGCACCCGTTTATACCCCCTACTCCCTTCCATGGATTTCTTCTTCGTACACCGCATCTACCAATAAGTTTTTGCCATCGGCGGCTTCGGTGGCCAAGGTATCGCAGCGATTGTTATAGGGGTTGCTGGCATGGCCCTTTACCCACACAAAATTGACGGTAAACTTTTTGGCCAAATGATAATAGCGCAGCCACAAATCTTTATTTTTTTTACCGCCTTTAAAATTAGTGGCTACCCAGTTTTTGAGCCAGCCCTTTTGCACGGAATTGATGATGTATTGGCTATCGGAATAAACAACTACTGGAATATCACTGGTTTTAAGCGTTTCCAATGCAATGATAACGGCCAATAGTTCCATACGGTTATTGGTGGTGAGGCGATAACCGGCACTCAACTCTTTTCTGTGCTGGCCATACATCAATACAATGCCATAGCCACCGGGCCCGGGGTTGCCCCGTGCAGCACCGTCGGTATAAATTGTTATGGAAACAGGTTTCGTCATGTGTAAAAGGGGAAGGGCTTAAGAGCCGGCATCTTGTTGAACATACTTGAGCTGGATGCGCATCAGCTCTGTACAAATGGGAAGCCGGTACAAATTATCAATGGGCACGTACGGCACTTTGCGTATCTGCGCTTCGGTATAATTGTATTTTTTGTAATAGATTTTAAACAGTTTCACCATCTTTTCCGATAGGTAAATCTGCCCGCATTGAACGCCGCCGCCTGTAGCACGGCTCAATGCTTTGGCAATCATTTCGGAGCAATACATTTTATTGTTGGTGGCATAATTGTACTGCTCGTCAAACCGGGGTTGCAGCCGCTTAAAGCTGTCTAATGTGGCGATAAACACCCGCATTTCCGGCTCTTGCAAAGCATACCTAAATAGTCCGCCCTTGAGGCTGTATTGCGGGTTCATAAACGAGTCGAGCGGTTCGTAGCGGATGGTATCGGCACCTGTGTTTTCCTTATCATCGGGCGTGATATTGCAAACCATTTTTTGGTTGCCTTCCATTACCACAATACCTGCATGGGAAAAAACCTTGTCGCTATCGTTCATGTTCCTGATCACATCGCTTACAATATCGTCGGTAAGCCTTACCACCAAGTCGCCTTCCTTGGCCCTTGCCTTTAGGCTATCCACATCGGCCAATACCTGCTGCTCGGGCGTAAGCGTTACCGCTGGCGGTTTTGCAGCGCCGCCGCCACAGGCCGTGAACAAAAACAACAGGGCTATACCTGCCAACCATACAATTTTTTGCATATCCTGTAACCAATGGTTCAATAAAAAAGGGGTACCAAGATACCCCTTTATAATAAATGTTATGATTGCTTATTTGCTTTCGAAAACCAAATTGTCGATACCGATCAAGCTGGCATAACGCTCGGCTGATGAACCACCTTCGATACCAGAATCGGGCATGAAGTAACGGAAGGCCAAACGTGCATTGGTAACGGTACCGGTGAGACCGCTAAAGGTAATGCTGAACTGTTCCCACTCCGTGTAAGGATAACCACCCAAATCGTTTTCAACAATGTTGGGGTTGATGTCGAGCAACACAGTAGTAAAGCTACCTACAGATGAAGCGGAGGTACCTACATTGGCAGTGCCATCGGTGAAATTACCCCTTACCTGCATCCTGTCGCGGGTGTAGATAGGGAATTGTGTATCATCCATTGCACGGGTGTAAAAAGTAAGCACATCACCGTTTTTGATGGTCATGGGCGGTGTGATCAACCAAGCGCTGATATCGCCATTGGTATTAACAGCGGCTACGTCGCAACTAACGAAATCGTTAGGGCTTTTGGTTGAATTGAATGCGGGGAAACCTACGATAGCAGGAATGTTGGGCTTGTTAGAGGGAGCTACCAGTGCTTCGTAGCGGCCAACACGCCAGCCTTGTGGGCCAACGGGGTTGCTATTGTTGCGGAAAGCCCATCCCCTAGTGGAAAGCTTCGACACATCGTTGAAATCTTCCGTAAAAGAAAGCGGCGCAGGACCATCAGGAGCAGGTGCTGCTGCTTGTGCTACGTCTTCTTTTTGGCATGAAGTGAAGAAAACAGTGGGTGCCATAGCAATGAGTGTTGCTATACCTATTGTGTAAAATTTATTTTTTTTCATATACTATATTTATCAGTTTTGGTTATGAGATTGATGTGATATTATTTTCCGATGCTGATATAATCAACCTTGTCAACACCTACGCCTGTACCCCTACCTGCGCTGCCTGCATCGGCCAAGTAGTAGCGGAAAGCAAAGCGGTGATAACCGGGCTCACGCAAACTGGTGATGGTACCTTCAAAGCGGGTCCACTCAGAGGGGAAAGCTTTGGCGATATCAGCAGCGGTGAAAGTAACGCCGCCATAAGCACCGGGGGCTGCATGCCACTCGGTCATGGAAGGGTTGATATCTACCAATACGGTATTGAAGTGGCCAGCATCAAATCCTTCGCCTACTTCCAAATCGTCGCCCGTTACATTCAAGCAAAGTTGCAACCTGTTGCCAAAATCGGTAATGTCGGTGGCAGTATAACCGGGGGTAACCGTTTGTGCCCTAGCATAAAAAACGATCTTATCGCCATTTTGCATCAATACCCTGGGCGAAACCAGCCAGTTGCTGATGGTACCGGCGCCGGCAGAGGTAGATGTATATTCGGCACCAATGAAACCTACATTGCTACCGTTGTTAGAATAAGCATTGAAGAAAGGGAAAATATTACCACCGTTCTGCCATACACTTGGACCGATGGGGTCACTAACGTTGATGGGCTCCCAGCCCCTGTCAAATGCAGCAGATGCTGTATCGAATTCCTCACTAAAAGATTGGTTACTAATGGGTACTGGCGTAACTAGATTGCTGTCGTCTTTACAACTTTGCATTAGCATCAAAACAGCGCAAGAGCACACCAATAGTTTGGGCAACATTGCTTTTCTCATAATATCAATTTCTAAGTTTAGTTTGGCAGTTTAAAAAATTAGCGTAAAATTAATGGTTTTCTACAATATTATAATTAAAATTATTCCCACTTATAATAACAAGACCTCACATACCGCACTAAACCTGCATAACGCCGGTTTTAAATGGAGCAATATAGCTATTGCAATTGGCGGCACCTATCCCCTCAGCTATAAGCCGCCTTGTTTCAGCAGGGTCGATGATGGCATCTACCCATAGCCTTGCCGCAGCGTAAAAGGGCGATGTTTGCGTTTCATACCGCTGTTTGATGGTGTTCAACAGCTTTTCCTCTTCCTCGGGCGGCACTTCTTGGCCCTTGGCCTTCATGGCGGCCACTTGTATCTGGAGGAGGGTTTTGGCGGCCTGTTCGCCCCCCATCACCGCTATTTTGGCGCTGGGCCAAGCGTAGATAAAGCGGGGATCGTAGGCTTTGCCGCACATGGCATAGTTGCCCGCCCCATAGGAATTACCCGTAATAATGGTGATTTTGGGCACCACCGAATTGGCCACGGCATTCACCAATTTGGCCCCATCTTTTATAATACCGGAATGCTCGCTGCGGCTGCCTACCATAAAACCAGTTACATCCTGCAAAAAAACCAAGGGGATCTTTTTTTGGTTGCAGTTCATGATAAAACGGGCGGCTTTGTCGGCACTATCGTTGTATATCACACCCCCCATTTGCATTTCGCCCTTTTTGTTTTTGAAAACCAAGCGCTGATTGGCCACAATGCCCACGGCCCAGCCCTCTATCCGGCCATAGCCGCAAACGATGCTTTGCCCATAATCCTGTTTGAATTGCTCAAAACTGCCTTCATCGGTTAGGCAATCGATGATTTCCAATACATTGTAAGGTTTGGTGTTGCCCGGTGCCATGATGCCGTATATATCGGCTATTTTTCGGGCGGGCTGCTTGGGGGCGGCCCGGTTAAAGCCCGCATTTTCCGGAGCGCCCAGCTTGCCCATGATCTTTTTAACCTGATCCAAGCATTCCTGTTCGGTATCAAATTTATAATCGGCAATGCCCGATATTTCGGTATGGGTGGCGGCACCGCCCAGGGTTTCAATGTCCACATCCTCGCCAATGGCGGCTTTTACCAAGTAGGGCCCGGCCAAAAAGATGGAGCCTTTGCCGGTAACCATCAGGGTTTCGTCGCTCATGATGGGCAGGTAGGCCCCACCGGCCACGCAGGCCCCCATTACGGCAGCGATTTGGGTAATGCCCATGGCGCTCATCTGCGCATTGTTGCGGAAGATGCGGCCAAAATGCTCTTTATCGGGAAAAATCTCGTCCTGCATGGGCAGAAACACCCCGGCGCTGTCTACCAAATAAATAATAGGCAATTTGTTTTCCATGGCAATTTCCTGCATGCGCAGGTTTTTTTTGCCCGTTATTGGAAACCAAGCCCCGGCTTTTACGGTTTGGTCGTTGGCTACCACTACACACTGGCGGCCGCTTACATAGCCAATCCCGGCTACCGTTCCCCCAGCGGGACAGCCCCCGTATTCGGGATACATTTCATAGCCTGCAAAAGCACCGATTTCCACAAAGGGTTTATCGGTATCGCATAAATAGGCGATGCGTTCTCTTGCGGTCAATTTATTACGTTCTTTCTGCTTCTCTGCGGCTTTTTTGCCCCCACCCTGTTCTACCACGGCCAATTTTTGGTTGGTGGCAGACCAAGCCATTTTCATGGCATCTTCGTTTTTGTTAAATTCCAAATTCATTGTGCATCGTTGAAATACAAAAGTAGTTGAAAGTACAAAGTTTAAAGTTCAAAGTTTAAAGTTTAAGGTTGGGAGGTGTTTTTGTTGCGGGTTACGAGTTATGGGTTATGAGTTATGAGTTATGAGTTATGGGTTATGAGTTGCGGGCCGCAGGCGGCGGGTTTACCTCGCTGTTGTTTTTGTTACGGGTTGTTTTTGTTGCGAGTTGCGGGCCTGCCTGCCGGAGGCATGGTTACGGCTGGTATTATTCAACCACTCAACTATTCAACCAATCAACCAATCAACCTATATACATTGGCTGCCTAGGGCTAGGAAATAGCGGGATTGCTGATGGATTTTGCTCCATTGTAGATGTTCGTTGCGGCGTTGTAAATGGGCTTTGCGGCGTTGTCAATGGCGTTTGCGGCGTTGTCAATGGCGTTTGTTGCGTTGTAAATGGTCTTTGCGGATAGCGTTACGGTCGGCAAGATGATTTGGGCCCTTGCCTATATTTCAAAAAAAAACTATCTTTATCCCACTATGAGCATAAAACTAACGGCCCAGCAAAAGAGCAAACCGATATACACTGCAGACGCCATGCATACCGCCCCGCCTTGCTGGACAGGCTTGGCCGTCATCTGAAAATTTCTTAAACACATAAAAACTAAACACATGAAAAAAATAATTTCAGCAATAACGGTCTTATTTTTAATATTACTCAAATCATACTCTCAATCCTACTTTAATTTGAGAAGCCAATATCCAAACACGACTAATGCTTCTTACATTACTGATTTGTCTTCATTAACCAAATATGAAGAGAAAACAATTTTAGCAGCATTTGACACTATCTTAAATTCACACATTCAATTTGACTATCCGCAGGGAGGATGTCAAAATAGGGCACACGCCATGTCTCTAATACTTTCCAATAAATTAAAAATAAGTCATTCAAAGATTTGGCTATTTTCTCCAAGTAATTTAAATCAATCCGACCAAGGCAAACTTGAAATAGATGATAAAAACTATTTAGCTCCTAATGACGTGATTAAGTGGAACTATCATGTCGCACCTTGTGTGTTGGTCTCAAAAAGTAACAAGACAGATACTTTGATACTTGACCCCTCTTTAAACAAAATGAAGCCATTAAAAATCTCTGATTGGCTAGCTGAAATTAGAAACACAAAAGATAGCAAATACACTTTTCTAAATCCAGATTGGTATTTTTTTCTTACTGACAATTCTGGAAAAGTTATTACTGGTGAGTTTTACAAATTTGCAATAGACAATAAATGGTGTGCCGACAATTATAGAAATTTAACTCTTGAGAAGGGCTTAGCCATTAATGACTTGGCAATTTACATTCTTAACAAGTATTTGAATACTCTTAGAAATTCCAATGTTCAAGCGGATAAAGACAAACTTGCTTCATTGAGAAAGGCTTTCGGGAATGTTGATGTATTAACAGAATTTTTTGGGAAATTAAATAGCTACTGCGGGTCAACAGTTGCAGACAATATATCTCTTAAACAATTTTGGCAAGACCATGAAGTTTTAATGTCTGACGCAGTGACGTATTACCTCATACGACTTAACTATTGGACAACAAAAGTGCAAAAGTTGGAAAAATAAAACCTACCGCTAACAGCCACTTGCCACAAAGGTGGCTCACGTGGTTAAATCAAGTGCGGTGCTTCTATCAACATTTGTGCTTGTTTGACAGTGAAGCGCTCCAAAATCCCCCACTGCGGCAAGCTTCAAACTGTTGTGGGCATGCATTATGGACACTCCATCAACTAACAGAAAATAACAGATAAATGAGTTCGCTAATAATTCCTTGTTATATCAAATCAGAGTGGGACATTAACTGCCTCGATAGGTTGCTTGACAGCGTACAAAAACAAACACAACCGTTTGACAGCGTTTATATAGTTGACGATGCAAGCCCTTTGAAATATAAAATTCGCCACGAGTTCGTTGAATACATTTTATTAAGTGAAAATGGTGGACCTGCAAGAGCAAGAAATTTTGGAATTGAGAAAGCTATTAGCACAGGTGCTGAATACCTTTTATTCACCGACCATGACTGTATACTAGATACAGACTGGAATAATCAAATGACTTCGTTCCTAATGACAACCGATTTCGGGGCAGTTGGAGGAATGACTTATTCATGGGGCAAGACCCTTCTTGATTATTACCACGACATTAACGGAACACTCGCAGGTAAATGGTTACTCCCCGATAGAAAAGAGTTGTGGTACATGCCCTCACTAAATTTCGGTATCAAATCTTTTGTTGTGGAGCAATTCGGTTTTGACGAAAGATTTCCAACTGCTGCTGGTGAAGATGTTGATTTGTGTTTACGTATGCGTAGCAAATACAAAATCGGTTTTTGCCCTGAGGCAAAGTTGTGGCACGACTACGGTTACAAAAATTCTATTTCAGGTTTCAATAAGTTCATAAACCTGTTTAAGAAATATAAAAGTTCAAGTGCCACAGTCTACGAAGGACATACCGTTTTAATGTGGGACGCATCAGAATCAATTTATAAAGGAAACATCCATGAGTCTAATATACAGTCTTAAAAAAAATAAGCAAGGGGTTTCTCACGCAATCTATGATTACATTGGAGAGATACGACCATTCGCAAAACGAGTAAAGAACCCGCTTTTACTAATACCATTGGTTTTCCTAAAGACAATTGAATGGAGTATTTACAGGTGGTACAAAACTCCAATAAGAAGATTTTACGGAGTAAAAGGCAACGAACTAATTTACATGATTACCAATGCTTGTAATGACCGTTGTCCTAAATGCGGAATTTGGGAAAAACCAGAACCTCAGAGCCAACATTTGATGATTTCCCATTTTATTAATTGCCTAAAAAAGCTACATCACAATTTATATCAAGTTACTTTGACGGGCGGCGAACCATTACTATTTAAAAAAGATGTAATGCTAATTGCCGAGGAAGCAAACAAGTTAAATGTACCAATGGTTATAGTTTCAAATGCAAGGTTTCTTGATGAAGACTTTTTAACCAGATATAAAGCATTAGGACACATTCTTGTTATTTCAGTTGATTCAGTTGAAAGAGAAAAATGGAATGAATTTCGAGGCAGAAAAAACTTTGACATAGTAATGCCTAAAATCATGCTTGCAAAAGCAATCTTAGGCGACCAGTTGAGAATACAATCGGTACTTTCAAAAGAATCAGCAGCAGAAATTCCAAAAGTAATTGAGTGGTGTAAGCAACAGGGCATTCAGCACAACACTCAATTCTATCAGGATTTCGGTGCTTACAATTGGCATAATCCTACTACGAACGAAGAAGTCAAATATGATAATGATACACCATGTGCAGCACGAAAAAATATTTGTGTTTATCCAAACGGCGATGTGGTAAAGTGTTTTGACCATCGCAGAATTCCATTAGCAAAAGAGCCATTAGGTAACATTGCTAAACAGGATATTATTGAAATACTTTCAACAAAGCGTTCTACACAAATTTCTAAAATCATGAAGACTTGTGATTTCCCATGCAAGAATATGTCATGCAACAAACCTCAAACACTTCTGTTCAACTAATGCATGACGAGAAAATTGACATAGTAATTATTAGAGGTTGCCCAGCTTCAGGCAAGTCTCAAACAGCAAAAAGGTTATCTCAATCTTTTCCAAAAGGCGTCAGGTTGGAAGTCGACACCTTAAGACAAATGGTAATTGCTGTTGACTGGACTAATCAACAAGAACACATTAACATGTTACAAGTATCGGTAGGTTTAGTTAATAACTTTCTCAAATTAAATTTCAGGCCAGTAATTGTGGTTGACACTTTCAGTGGAGATAAAATCGATAAATACCTAGACACTCTTTATGAATTAAACAAAGAGCTTTCTATAATAATTTTTGGACTATTCACAACGGATGATGAGTTAAAGAAAAGATTAGAGTCCCGTAAAATTGAAGAGTTCCGGGATTTCAAAATTTGCAAACAATTAAATGATGATGTATTAAAGTTCAAGTGTGACAAAGAATTCCAAATTGACACAACGGGACTCTCGGCGACAGAGACAGCGGAAATTATGTATAAAGAGATTATCGGCGAGAGATATACCTGCGGGTAACATTGGATTTGCTGTTATGCTTGCAGACGAATCTCTATTTGGCTTTTTGTTATTAACTTCAATTTTTATATTTTTCAATTGGGCAGCAGTTCCGGATTAGACGTTATAAAATATCCCACCTGCAGCAATACCTGCCCGCTACAAGTTATTTAAATGATAAATTTCGATAAGGATATAGAAACGATAACCCCTTTCCTACGGCAATATGATTTCCTTATAGCAGAGACTTATAAAGACTTTGTGAAGTATGAATCTGAACACACCGAAATTTCGGTTGGCTACGATAACAGAGACCACAATTACTTTACCTTAATTGGAAGTAAGACTGATGACTCTATTTCTCTTGACGCAGTCAATCTAAGAGATGTTTTTGCATATGATGTTGAAATCTTTATAAAAAAGCCGTTTGTTACTTTTTTCATTAACTTTTTCAGTACCAAAGGACTTGACATTCTTAATGGAGACCTCACAAAATTCAATGAGCTTAAAAGAAACCGAGAAGAGCGGGCCATGCGATATTCTAAAGAATTAATTGAAAAGCAAAATCTAAAAGCCGCAGATAATGCTTGGTCAGTAAATAATTATTCAGATTTCATTAGATATTTAGACTTAGTGAACAGGAGTAATCTACCAGAGTCGTATGAACTTAAATACTCCATCGCTAAAGACAAGTTGAGCAATTAAGTTTACGTAAACAGCATACAACATAGGATTTTGAGCAAGTATGGTTTGGCAAACTAGGTTCAGGACAGATTACCCGTGGAGCAGTTTAAAATTATAAGGAACCCATATATGTATGATTGGCTTAGTAAAAAGGGGTATCGGGACGTGAGTGCTGTGTCAGCGGAAAGATACTTTAATAAATATTGTCAGCCCACTTGATGATTTATGAAAAAAAGAAGATATTTGAAAGAGGAATTTGTATTTGCGATGCTGAAAACTCGGAAACAATTAATAATGAGCAAGTTAGGAATTGGGGCTACCGGAAGGAGTGTCCTACAATACTTATTTTGTACGCAAACAATAGTCCCCCCTTCAATGATTAAATATTTCTTATTGACGAGTGCCTTAATTGGATTTTTTGGCCAAACAGCATCGGCGCAAAAAAATATTAAGTCTACAAAATGTTATTCCAAAAAACCTTTGGGTAAAGAGAAAGTCTTCACCAAAATGCTTCATACACCGCATTTCAAAGGCGGAGATGATTCTTTGGTTAATTACTTAATGACCAATATTAGTTTTCAAAAATTAGTGACTGACCTTTCACAAAACGAAAGGACATATACCGACACTGCAAGAATAAAATTCATCGTGGCGAAAGATGGAAGCATTAGTGATCTTTCTGTGACATTGGCAAAAAAGAAGATCTTCACTGACGAAATAATAGCAGTTATTAAAAACTCGTCTTGCAACTGGATTGCTGGTGGAACAGAAAGACTATTAAATGGCTGGCTTCAGTTTGACATTTACTATTCGATTGATAGACGCTACAATGAGGTTACAACTAAACTAAAGATAAAAGTGTTTGATTATGCAGCAAATTGACAACCCAACCAACGGCTGCGTTCAATATAGGGTTTGCCCAAATACGGGCTTGATAAACTTCTTCAGGCAGTTGTGTGCAACTTCAAATTTTAGTTATAAATTCATCTTAAGTTCCGGGTGGAAAGTTGGGAAATTCCCCCTCATCGCAAAACCCTGTTCGTTACAGGCAATAAATAACAACACCCAACTATCAATAATCGGCAGACAGCATGTGTAAGACTTATAACACAATTGGCTCACTCACGACTTTAAAATCACACTTAAAGAAGCACAATATTCATGACTTTAAGTCATTAAAAGAAGTTATTGATTTTCAACAATCCTATACGATTTTTCGACAGCAATTGGTTGCTCATCATGAAAACCTGATTGAGCAAGAAAAAAACATGCTCACCACGGATTTGCAGCAGTTAGACATAGCGATTGAAAGACAAAGACAGCAAACAGAGCAAAAATTGAGCGCCGAAATTGGCAAGCTGAAACAGCAATTGAGTATTTTGACAAGCTATGCCCCGACAAACTTTTTCCAAAAGCTTACCAAGGAGTTAAAACATTGGAACTATAAAAGGAAAATCAAACACAAAGAACACAATTTTGATATTGCTGTAAAAAAATCAATTAGCATATTTAATGACGCTTACCAAGTGAAAAACGATCGCTATCAATTTATAACTTCGTATGGCAATGAAGCTGTAAGGCAAAGTGCCCAACATACTCTATCGGAACTTGACCGAAAAAAAGCGGCAATAGACGAAGTAAACAATTTCATTTATGGTGCGTTAGGAGAACAACAAGTAGTTAAAACATTAGAAACCCTATCTGACGAATATTTTTTGATTAATGACTTTGCTGTTTCATTTTCACCTGCAATCTATAACAGACAAGCGCATGATTACATAAAATCTGTTCAAATTGACCATATACTGATAGGACCACCGGGTATATTTCTCATTGAAACCAAAAATTGGAGTGAGCAATCCTTGGAAAATTTGAGCTTACGTTCTCCGGTACAGCAAATTAAGCGAACAAGCTTTGTATTATTTAAGCTACTACATAAAGGAATAGGTAATTATCATTTACACTTAGACAAACATCATTGGGGAGACAAAAAAATATCCATCAGAAACCTTATTGTATTGACCAATAGAAAACCAAAAGAGGAGTTTCAGTATGTGAAAATTCTGACTGTTAACGAGCTCTTTGGTTATTTAAACTATTTTAAACCGATATTTTCAATTAACGAGACACAAAAAATTGCTGATTTTATATTGCGTATTAATGAACAAAATACGATTGGAACAAAATAAAAAATAGAAATCTCCTCCACTTGGCGCATTACGCTGTCCATAACTGTTCGAAACATTGATAACGAATAATAATGTCACCCCTTCGGGGTTGGTTGGGATTGATTTATTATTTGACATCATCTAGTAATAATGGCATCCCTTCGGGATTAATCGGCGGCTGACAAAGGTTTCGAGGACTGATGGAAGCTTTACTGCGCCAGCCTAGCGGACAGGTAGGTTTAAATATTGCTTAGGGAATGAGAAATGGGCCGTGGCGGCTGTTTAAAGCTTTTAATAGGTAAGAGCATAATTATTGTTGGCTTAGTAACAGGGGGCATCAGGACGGGAGTCCTGTACCAGTAGGTATATTTTACGTAATATTTAGATATCAAATTTCTCCGTATTGCAGTTTATCTTTAAATTGCCTCATAATCAATAAAAATAAAGGATGTGCTCCAGCTATGCGAACTTTCGTTTTGTTATGAGTTGTAAGCAATACAATTTAAAAATCCTACAAATGAAGACATTTTTGATTCCCACGCTTCTTTTCCTAAGTTTATCTGCTCGTTCACAAACATACGGTATTACTGATTCGACCCTTAGCGCTATGTGCAGCACCTTGCTCTCACAGGAGAGTAAACTCCTTACTGACGTTGAGCGAATTAAAACTGCCTTAATCAAACATATTAGCCCTGTGCTTCAGGATTTAACCCAATCTGAACAAAATAATGCATTGGATTTCGTCTACTACAGAACGCAACGGCTTTGCAAAGAATTTAAAACCCTATTAAATAGAATAGACTCAGGTAAAGGAGATTGGGTGATTGTTGAGAAAAAGCCTGTTTCCCACTTAACAAAGGAGGCATATCGTAAATTTATGAAAATTGGCAAATTCTACTATTTAGAATCTTCAGGGGACACGGTTCAAGTCACGCTTCAAAATGGCCTTTGGGAAGACCACTTTAAAGATGGCACTTATTCCAGATTAAAACTCCATTGGCTAAAAGATGCTGAATTTCAAATTGAATTTATTGAAAGTAACAATATAATTCGCAAAAATTTTAGTAAACCTGGTGATAAATACAATTATCAGCTATTAGAAAAGCATAATAAAAAATATAAAATGTCTGTTGAAATAGTAGGTACAGCGCAATTCATGACGTTTTACATGTATTTCGAATAGTAAAAATGGTACCGCATACAACAAAAGGTTTAGTGCAAACATGGCTTGACAAACTAAACTTCTACCAGCCTACCGGCAGGTAGTTTGCAAAGCCAAGCTGAACAAACAAACTTGGGATTTAATGCTTAACTTCATCAAAATAAATTTGTCAGCAATGGCTTGGCGGGAGGTATACTAATTCCACACCAGTGTAAAGCCCTGCCTGTTGGCTGAAATTTTAACAATCATTAATAACATAGAAAAATGGGTGCATCAGCAGGTGGCGTTTCCATAAAAACTGACACAACAAAATATGATTTAAACAAAATTGTAAGTGACTTAATTGGTCCAAATTTTGTTCAAACTGACAAATATGAAGACACCCGTTATCCAGATAAATATTATATAGAAAAGACCAAGGACGTTATTACTATTTACAACGCTCAATTTGTTGAAAATTTCTATAACCCACAAAAGACTAAAGGTCTACAAGATTTAATAGACTATTTTCAAAAACCTGAATTGATTTTTATTCACGAAAGGTATGATAGTGGGGGCTCCTATAGCTATACACTAATTTACCATGGGGAATTAAAGCGACAATTTAGAAGTTTGAGCTACGAAACTAAAATTGATTTTGGCGAATTAGAAGAAGTTGAGAAAGATTGGCAGCGTGGGGAAATTAAAAAATTTGACCTTGGCGATGGTGAGTTTGAAACGGTAATAAAAAATGCGAAAACAGGTTTTGAATGTGATGAAGCAAATCTCCCTCAAGTAATTCTTGATCAATTGCAATTTGATAAACTTGGTTTTGATGACGATGATTCTAAAATAATTGAAAAAGCTTTTTTTATTAAAGAGTCAAAAACGACGGAGATTGCCAGTGTTAAAACAAAGAGCACTTCAAAAGCAGCAATTTCAGAACCCAACCCTTGGTGGAAATTCTGGTAAAAAAAACTTCAGCCAGTTGCAAAGCCGAGCTGTACAAACAAACTTGGGATTTAATGCTTAACTTCACCTAAACAAAAAATCAGCAGTTCTGCCCAATGGACGGAATACCGATTCCCTACCATCGGCAATACCTGCCCATTAGCTGTTATACAAATGCGAACATACTTCTTACTCATACTGTCAATATTCATTAGTGCTTCTTCGTTAGCACAAAATCGTTCTACTGAGAAAGCAGAACCCTATGACTACGATACCACTTTAGCGGGTGGTTACAAAATCACATTCAAAGTTGATGATAGCCTGCAATATCTGTATCTTAAGAAGGGTAAGAGAACAATTAAGGAACTGGCTTCCACTTCTAGAGGTTTGCCTTATAAGAATTTAGGCTATATCGGTGCTGATTTTAAGGATTATTTTGTTTTGGTTCACTCTTTTGGTTCAGGTAATCCTCATTATATTGAATTGCTTAAAAAAATTACAGGCAAGAATATTTTAAAAAATGGTGCAGCTTGGATTGATGTTGATAAAAAGAAAGGGTATCTTTTATACAGCAATAACAATGTACCTAGGCCAAAAGATAAAATGACTTTACATAACATAACTACAGGGCAAAGGCAATATTTTAATTTCCCTAGTGATATTTTTGACGGGCCGCAAATTTTAAATCGCATTCAGATTCGTCAATTGACAGACAAACAACTTGTGATCCGGTATGACACGGAAAAGGGTTCCAGAACTAAAGTGTACAAGCGCTAACAAGGCATTACTGTACATTAGGTGCCGCATGGACATTTTCTAATCTACTTTCACCTAATTTTATAAATAAGTCACAAACTGGGCTTGAACGGTGGGCGCAAGTAATTATAAAGTCCCTGCTGCGGTAATGCTCGACTTAAGCTTTTATTACAATGAACTTTCTACGCAATCTGACCATATTCCTTTTACTAACAGCTTTCACCGCTTGCTCCAATCAACAGCAAGATATACAAGCGAAAGGATTTTCTGTTGCTGTTAAGTCAATAAAAGGCGATACTATTATTAGTTCAGCCGTTTATTATGATGGGCACATTATATGCTTGCAAGAAGACAGCAAAGTATTTGTACTTGACACAGCTTTTAATCGTGTTGATAGCTTGACTGCACAATTTTCAAAACTGAAAGTTCAGTTCCTACATGCTTATAACGACACGATTCTATTATTAACAGGCAAAGACATCTTTTATGTTGATACAGGTTTTCTTTTAAAGAAATACAACAATCGGCCTTTTAAATACCTACTTCCATACTATAGCGATTCGACGTACTATATATATGGCTGTTCTGCCGGAGAATGGGGAGGTGCTGTATTTTTTTGGGATAAAAAAACCAACAAAACTTATTCCCATCATGCTACTGGTATTCAACAAGTTTTGAAGTTTAAAGACAACTATATTGTAAGTAGCTTCTTGGCACATATGAGTGGATTTTCTGACTATCTTTCAATAAAAGATCCTACAAAACTTTATGAACTTAAAAACGAAAGACAAAAAACATTTTGCAACTGGTGGTCGGTTGACAGCCTGAAAAATTTGAACCTCGTTGATACCATTACGCCACCAGGGGTTAAATACTATGCGGACGAGTTTACAACGAGAACACTTACCGTATTTCCTTTTGAAGATACATTATACTCAATCTATTGTACTGACTCTGCTACCATATTGGCAAAACATGTCAATCACAAATTGATTCCAGTTGATACTTTGTTGAGCAGAAAGGTTTCATTTTACAACGCTAGCACTCATGCAATAAATAATATTTCAATTACCGCTTACAATGCCTCGTGGGGAACATATGACTCCCATGATAAAGAACTGCAATATCAAAATACAGGTTTACTATTTAGGGTGGGAAATAAGATAACATTTTTATCATTTAAAACGCCCCATATGTATACAGACCTTTAGGGTAGATAAAATGGGTATTGCGAATTCAATGTCATTAAGTTAAGGCTTGTACTACCCAACTAGTGGGGCAAGTGTCCCATAGCAATCCCGCCACTCGGCAGGGCTGCAAAAGCCGGGCACCAAACGTTCCTACAGAACGTAATGGCACTTTTCAATGTAATACTACCAACGAGATGCCCCGCTGGGGCATGGAGAAATCCTTACCTAAACGACATTGCATTGCTAATTATAGGGCTTGATATGGCACCAAAGCAGGCAGGTTGTATCTTTACCCCGCATAGCATCTTACCGTTTACTTAAAATTCGCAATATGGAAAATGAACTGCCTTTTATCGCCCATCAATTTGCAGCGCTACAGCATGGCGACTGTTGGATTGGCGTTAATTTCAAAACGGCCTTGGCGCATATTGACCCTGCCCAGGCTGCCTACAAAAAGGATAGTGGCAACAACAGCATCTGGCAACTGGTAAACCACCTGATCTATTGGCGTACGGTTACCGTTAGCCGGCTCAACGGCAGTATGGACTATCCCCCCTTTGCCGATTTTTTACTGCCCGTGGAAGTGAGCGAAGTCCACTGGAAACAAACCCTGTTGGATTTTGAAACGGCCTACCACCAACTGCGTACTGCCATACTGCATTTTAAACCGGAACACCTGCACCACCCTTCGCCCAAAGAGGGTCAAAGCTTTTATGAATTGCTGATGGGCTGCTTGCAACATGATGCTTATCACTTGGGGCAGGTTGTGCTGCTGAGGAAGCAAGTGAATAGTGAAGAATGAATAGTTAATAGTGGATAATGGATAGTTTGGAAAGTGAATAGTGAAGAATGCCATGCCTGCGGCTTGGTGGCGCTCTGCGCCAAATAGTGAATAGTGGATAATGGATAGTGAATAGTTGAGAGCCGCGGGCAGCGAGCGCACCCTCGTTGTTGAAAATTGAAAGGTGAAAGTGGAGAGTTGATAATGCCATGCCTGCGGCCAACGACTAACGGTTGGCGCAGCCATCCCGACCGCAGCGTCGGGACAACGCCTAAAAAAAGCCGCAGCCAAATAAAGCAACCACTACCAAACCCAGGGCCTGTCATCTGTCAACCGTCATCTGTCAACACCTCTCAAAAGTGGCACCCGAAGAAAGCAATTACTAGCGCCTTAAAATCGGTCAACGACCAACGGCCAACGGCCAACGCCTAAAAAAAGCCGCAGCCAAAAAAAGCAAAGAGTAACAACCTCAACACCGGTCAACGACCAACGGTCAACGGCCAACGCCTACCAAAAAGCCGCAGCCAAAAAAAGCAATCACCAACAACCTCAACACCGGTCAACGGTCCACGGCCAACGGTCAACGCCTACCAAAAAGCCTCAGCCAAAAAAAGTAAAAAGTAACACCCTTAACACCGGTCAACGACCAACGGCCAACGGTCAACGATTTTACAGCATAAACACTTTCCCCCACTCCATCGGTTCTTCGGATACATATTCCGCCAGCACCATCCCTACCCCAGCCCAGCCTTCGAGCAGGCCGCAGGGGCTTTTGTCGAACTTGTTTTCGGTGATACAATCATCTATCATATCCAAGGTAATCTTTATCCAATGTTCGTAGCGGTCCCAATAAAGTGGGTTTTGGGATTCGGTGTACAGGGCCTTGTAAAACTGTGCCAAACCGGAGGAGCCGTGGCAAAATTGTACATCTTCGTTAAAGGTTTGCTTCAGGGTATTGCGGGCAAGGGTGGCCACTCCCACTCGTTCGGCCAAGGCCGTATAAGCCGGTTCTTTTAATACATTGCCTGCCCGATAAAAGAGCAGCACTTGGTTCAAATCGCCATAGCACCAAGCCAGCCTTTCGGTGGGATGTTCGGTTCTGCCGTCTTTAATCAAATAATTACCGGGGAAAAACGAATAATATTTTTTCTCTAGGTCAAACTCACATTCATGCCCCTGTATAAAGCGGAGCCCTTCCCGGATTATCTTTTCTACCGGCCCGGCATCGGTTAAATAGGGATAGGCTTTTAACAAAACGATCAATATACCGGCCAAGCCATGCGATAGGCTGAGGTTGATTTCCTCGGGATCGTTGGGCTCCTTCCAAAAAACATTTTTGAACCAAATGCCGGATTCGGTAACAATGGCTTTGGAGGCCACTTTGGCGGCAATGGCATTTACCCAAGCGTTGATGGCCGGGGTTTGATTGCGGTTGGTAAAATAGTATAAGATGCCCACTGCGCCATGCAGGGGATCGGGGTTGTCTTCGTCCATTTGTTGCAAGGCCGATTCGGCCAAATAAGCATCCAAATCGACCAGTTCTTCATCTGTATCAAAATCAATCAAACCATGTTGCTGCAAATAGTTGGCCGCAAAGCCCAAGCCTGCACCACCACTGCTCAGGGCAGCGCCAATCAGTCCACCATCGGTTTCATTCATGTCGTCAAACACTTGGCCCAGCATGGCTTCCGCCTCTTCCAATAAGGCTTCGTTTTGCAGTGCCTTGCCTGCATGGTAATAATACAGCAACAACCCTAGGCTGCCATTGAATAACCCATGAAAAAGCAAGGGTGGCGATGCCGCCAATATGCCATTGATCTTTTCTATTTTTTCTTTTGCCAATTCTTTCATAGCCACTCCTAATTATAAATGGTAAACGCCTAAGCCTGAGGGGCTGTAACGGCATTGTTTTTTTGCAACTGTTTGTTTTTTTCAGTTAATGAACGATACCAAGTAAACAACATATCGTACAGCACCAGTTCGTGCAGCCGGGGGTTGGAGGTAATGATCCGATTGACCAACATATGTATATAGCTGGGTATCATATCCGTCAATGGGGTATCCAGTTGGCCGGCTTTATCCATATGCAATAGCTGCTCCACTACCGGTGCCATGTTTTTCGTTTTGTCGTAAAGCACTTGCCATAAGGGCAGCAGTTCATCCTGCCCCTCAGCCTTGCTTTCCAAAGCAGCGGTGATGCGGGCCTTTTGGCTACGGTACTTGTTGCTCAACTGGCTCTTAAGGGATTTGTCGGCCTTAAACTCGGCATAGAAAGAATTCTTGATTTTTTCCAGCGTAGTCAACTTTTCTGCCAGGTTCAAGCCAAAAGCCGTGAGCAGTTCGTCTATCCCTTTCAAGGCCCATACCCAACGCACTTCTTCCCTTTCATCGCCAAAGGTAAGTTCCAGCATTTGTAGGCAGGCCATGCTATCATGGTAAAACAGCGACTCGGCCAATTCCATGCTATTGTAGCTATAGCGGTTCAACTCCCGTTTGTAGGTATCCATGAGCGTTTGGGCAATATAACCCGCCGTTTCAAAATCGCTGATCTGCTGATAAAACTGTTGCATTACGGTGCCGATATGCACTGTATCCGTTACGTGGAAACGGATGCGCAGGTGGAAGCCGGGATCGTTGTAGCGGATAAAGAAAAACTTATCGATCAATCCATCGGCCTTTAGTTGGTTGACCAAGGGCAGTATGGCTTCTGCCAAGATCCGATCGGCCGATTTAAGGCCACAGTACACTTTATAGTACAACCATTCCGAACCGGGCAAGAAAACACCTTGGGTTTCTTTTTTATCTACTGTATTGGTAGGCCGCATGTCTTGTCCGTAGCTAGGGGCCGTTTTTACCAAGGCAGCAATAAACTGGTTGGTGTAGCGATTACCTTTTACATCTTTTACCACCGCTTCTCCATCAGCCCCTAAAAATTCTTTGAGTATAAAACCGGGTCTTTTTTTAACGGCATCTAACCATACCCGTAACATCAATATATCTTCCAAATTCACCAGCAGTTCATTGTCGCCATCCGCCAGCACCGTGAGGGCGGGCAGTTTCCATTGCTGCCTAAATGCGGCGGCAGCGGCCAGCAACGCATTGCCTTCCTTATCTACCAAACTGGCAATATCAGCTTGCAAGAACGACCATTGTGCCGTGAACAAAATGGTGTTTTTGTACACCACACGGGGCAGGAATTTTTGGTAATTTTCCAAAGCGCCCCAGTTGAACCCGATGCCGCTCTGTTTGTCCTGCAATTGCAGGTCGCACAAAAACTGGTACACCGGCAAAGCATTGTTGCTGTAATTGTGCGCCGTACTTAAACGGGGCACCACCAGCTTGCCCAACTTTTTACTATACAGCCGCACTTTGTTGCCCCTTACGCTCACATACAGGTCTTGCAGCAGTACCTGGTGGTCGGCATCTACCGAGGCTTTGGCCAAAAAGGGAATTTCGTATTTTCTAAAAGCGGGGTGCAGTAATATGTTGCCAATCCTACTTTCGGGCAGGTGTATGATTTCTGCCAATATCACCCCGGCGTTCTGTGCTTCTTCTTCCGCCACAATTTCGTTGATGATTTGATGTATGGCTTGATTGCCGTGGGCGAAGCGGCCGAGTAAGTTGGCGGCACTGGAGCCTCCTGCACTTTCCACCACTAGTTGGCCATTGGGCAGCAGCCGGAACATGGTAACGGCCGAGGGCGGCAGCGACTGCCAATCGTTGTTGAAATCTTTTAGTTCGTCTTCCGTCAGTTCCACTACCTGCGCATTTTCGCTCATGGCAGTCTGCAACTTCTTTAGCAAAAAATGCTCCCGCTTGTTCCACCGGATGCGGTTATCCTCTTCCCCATTGGGGGGCACGGCAATATCATCCACCAAGGGAACGATATCGCTGTTGTATTGCTCCAAGTAACCGATGCCCGTTTCCGTATCCAACACTTCCAATAGTGGCATCTCCTTGTCTTCGTAGCGCTCATAAAACCTTTTGGCAAAAGCCGTTAGGTTGGGGCTATCCGCTGCCCGGTTCAACCGGTTTACCAAGTTGAGGCTTTCGAGCAATTCGGCTTGCAATGCTTGGTTCACCTGATTTTCCTTTAACGGGAAGGAAATATCCGTTTGAAAAAGTTTGCTCTCTTCAAAGGGTATCTCAAAGCGGCGGATGATTTCCATTATTTGAAAATAGGCTTCCACCTGGTAATTGTGCCCCGTATCTATTTGTGTGATGATGGCATCCGTTTGCCGCAGCAGGTCGATGATTTGTGCAATATCCGCATGTGCGGGGTTATTGATACGGGTGAGGGTGGTGATGATCTGGTGCAAAAATTCATCGCCGGTGATGGCGGGCTCCAGTTCGTTTACCAACAATTGTGCGTCAATCATCTCGTTGATGAACTCTACGGCTTCCTGTTCTTCAATATCATCGGCCACCAATAATTGCACCAGTTCGTTTAATTGGATGCCTTTGGCGGCGGCCTCTAGCAAGGCGATTACATAATCGGAAGCCGATACGGAGCTGATGATATGGGAACGCTTGGCATTGATGTATTTGTATTCTACATAGCGTATTTCGTCGCCAATTTTATAAAAGCCGGTATTGGGAAAGTACAAAAGCCGGTCTTTGATAAACGGCAATTTGGCCAAATGCTGGGCCAATGCACAGAGATAGTGCATATCAAAACGGGTATGGCGTTCGGCCGGTTTATCATCCAATACCAATTGGGTAGGCCCTTCGCTCCATTGGGCCACCGAGCAGCCCGAAAAGAGGCCGAAGGGAGTGCAGCGGCTGCTCATGCGCAGGTAATACTTGGCCACCGAACGCAACAGCTTTTTTTCTTCTTTGGGGTTCCCGCCCTTTTCTTGCACAAATTTGCGCAGTTCGGAGTGCAATACCGGCGATGCTAAAAACAGCGCCTCCATAAAGATGGCATTTCCCGCCAATTCATACAGGGAAAGGTCTGAAATCTGCACCTGCAAAGGAAACCTAGGGGTCCGCATTACCAGCCCTGGGTGAAATTTGTACGGTATATCGCTCATTGAATATCTTAATTTTAGCAAGTCCTTGCCCACTTCGCAAAAAGGGAGACAAAGGTTATTGGTTATACAAGTTTGTTTTGTGCAATATAATACAATATTTATGGATTGCCATACATCCTGCGACTGTCTTTTTTGTATAAATGCGAGGAGCCAACCCATCGTTGCATCCATATACCGGACCATCTAAAAACCTGTATCACCGCCACTGTTACTGGCAACTGTTTTCACGGGCCCTTGCCCTCCTTATATTCATTACCCTTCAGCAGCTATTTTTTACATTAAAACGGATAGGCGACTTGCCTATCCGTTTTATAAAATTGTATTGCCGGCCCCACCAATAGCGTCACTGCTACCATAAAAAATAAGGCAGTTACCGAATCAAGCCAGCATATTCAACATCTACTAGAGGGTAATACCACCGTCGCAGTAGGTGTTGATGGGGCACCAAACACCATCCATGCCGCCAATACAAGATTGGCACCCCCACATGCTCTGACCCGGCTCGCAAAAGAGTTTGCTGCCATTGGCAACGGTTGGCCATTGGTCACCACCTTTTACCAAGGCCATTTCATTCTTCTTTAGTATTGATACGGTTTGCTTGTTCAATACCAGCTTCTTTGTTTTACGATTTAGCATAATTGATTATTTAAGTGTTAAAAAAGCGTTTTCAGGCAATCAAAAAGCCCCGTGGGATTGTTTTTCCGATAATCTCCGCAATAACTGTTGCTCATGATGTTCAATCATAAATTGTCAAGAAGAGTGGCTACAGCCCACCACGGCAGATACCTCAACCAAACATACTTAGCCTTATAAATACAATGATACTTTAATATAAAAAGCTTACACAAAAAGATGTATGTACCAGCCTTTGCAAAATACAAACGTTGTGTTTTGAGTGATAAAGGGATATGGATGAGGCAGGTATTTGGGTGGGGGTTTGCCTAAAGGTTCATAAAGTTTAAAATGGCACTGCTTACCCCAATAGCCAAAGGGGCCGCTTGCCATAAACCATGGCAAGCGGCCCCTTTAAAGCTTTTTGTGCAATAACTTACACTTGGGCTACGCTAGCACCACCGCAGAAGGATGGAACGGGGCGTGAGGAATCTTCTCCGCCACAGCACCTTTGCGTAAGTGTGGCCAATGTAATCGTAATGATAGGCAAGCCATTGGCCCCGCCTTCGTTGGATCTGCCCAATTTAGCTACTGCTTTACGGGTAAACTGCAATTTTGTTCTTCCTGTTGTTTGATCTTTTTTCATTGTTTTGTTTTTTTTGATTACGAATATGTTTTCAATGCGTAATATAATTATTATTGATAATAAAAAGACAGCCGCATTGTCATTTCGAGAAAAAAAATGTCGAAAACACAGAAAAAAATAAAAAAGGATACCGGATTGCTACTAGCAAACCCCGGTATCCTCCATTTTTAAGGACGAGCTGCCCATCAAACCAGCCTGAATTTGCCAAGGCACTTCATGGACTTATTGGCTATGGCAGGTAGGTTTTTTGTGCAAGCAACCTACAAAGCATGTTCCCATATAAATAAATTAAGTATCACTCTATTTATGTACTAAATACAGTTGGTAGCCACTGATTCTGGGGGGCAAATACATGAAATGGAAATGAGCGGTATCCAAATAGGGCCACCGCCTGTGCCATTATGTGCTACTACTTGCTGCTTTAATGTTGCTACCACCTGCTTGTTAAGCTGTAATTTTTTTGTTAATTGTTCTTTTTTCATGTTTGTATTTTTTAGAAATGTAAAGTAGAAGTACCAAGGGCTAACTGCCATTAAATCCGGTGCCGCCATAATAAAAGGCAACGCCCTAACTGGTTATATGGTAAGGGGCCGATCGCTGGACACAGTGCCATTGGTAGGGCATGCGCCAAAGCAGGAACCACAGGCTATAAAACTGTCGCTGGGGCCGCAGATGAATTTACTTCCATTGTTAGTCCCGGCATCTAAGGCCCCACCCTTCAGCTGGGTCATTTCATTGGCTTTGAGCACGGAAACCGTCTTTTTGTTCAGCCATAACTTTTTTGAATTTCGTTGTTTCATGTTTATTGTTTTAGTTTAAAAAAATACCCTTTCCCAAGTGCTTTAGGCTTTACCACTTAGCACAAACAACAGATTGTTTGCTATCGTTATCAATATTATATGAGTTGCTACAAGTGGCAAAAACTAATTTACGTACACTTGTTTGCTAAGGGTGAAACCGTACTTATCATTGACCAACTATCTTTGAAATGCTGCCTGTCCTTGTACAGCTATACCTTACCCAAATTTTGAAAGTATTACAATGCTAAGGCTTTGCAGACTCCAACCTGTTTGCATGGTAGCTATAGACGACGTACTAACTCGTCCTGTCATGCCTGCCTGACTTCGCAGGAAGGCAGGCCGATTGCGCAGCGAGCCCGCCTGAATGGCGCAGTCGGGCAGGGCATCTACCGCAATAGGCCGCCTACTGCTACTCGTAGGTGCAGATACCTCGTGCCTCGGTATGACAGGCGGGGTACCCCAAGTGATAGGGGCAGTTGTTAGGACGAAAATGAATTTGGGTAAGGGATAGTCTTGCACAGGTAGGAGCTACATCTAAAAACAATCTTGATAGCGCTAAAAATATAGGTTGACGTTGGGTTAGGGGTACTACAACCATCCCGCCGATTGGCGGGATGGTGAGCAATAAAGTGCAAACCCAATTCAATATGCAACGGATGGCATTCGAAAGATATGATTAGCTGTACATGGCCTTACAGCTTTATGGTATCGTCGCACTTACAGCTCTGCCAAAAAGTTTCCATGCAAAGAGGGCTAGCGGGGCAGGGCACCACTCTTATACTGTCATTAGGTTGTACAGTAACAACGCCCCCGCCATTCAAAACAGCCAATTGATTGCCTCTCAGCAAAGCAACGGCTTTGCGGTTGAGCTTGATTTTTTTCGCAGCTTGTTTTTTCATTTTGCAAAAATTAAATGGTTAAAAAATAATCAAAATTGGCGATTACCTGTTGCAGCATCCTAGTTAATAGGTAACGCCAGTATCGCAGGTGTTCCAATACGTAGGGCCACATAGCGGGCTATCGGGTATTGCCGTACCGCTACAAGCACCACCCTTGATGGCTTTTTGGCTGCTTGCTTTTAACTGTGATATTGCTTTCTTACGCAATACCAGTTTTTTGGTTGCTTGCTTCTTTTTCATACATCATATTTTAAAGTTAGAAAATAGCTTGTGGGTATCGTTTAAGCTGGTGCGTAGGGGCATTATTATAAAGGGGTAGCATCGGATTAGGTGGTACAGCGGACCTGTGGAACTAAAATTGCCACAGGACTGTTGCCCTGTGGCAAAATAAATCAATAAGCTACTTCCCTCGATATGGGTCTAGAGGAATCTTCACCACCACAGCAGCGCTGCGTTAAGGTAACGAGTGTTGTAAGATAAGGAAAACCCACATTGGCTCCACCAGCCTCTACCCTGCCCAATTTGGCCACAGCTTTGCGGGTAAATTGAAGTTTTGTCCTGTTTGCAATTTGTTCTTTTTTCATTTTTTGTATTTAGATTTTATGTTACACGTTTACAGTTGTTATGGTTGTAGGGCAGCCATCTGGACATACCGTTAAAGTGGGGCATGCTTCATTTCCGCCACCCTTGATATTGCGCTGCTCATTCATCTTTAAAACAGCCACTGCTTTTTTATCAAGCGTCAATTTTTTTGTCAATTCTTTTTTCATACCATTGCGTTTTTGTTAAAATTGTTGCAAGAAAGCCGTAGCCTTCCTGCAACAATTGTAGGCGATGATTAAAAAGCCAATGAGTCGCCGCCACACACAGTGGAATTGGTGCGACAATCGGTAAAGCATGAGCCACAAGCCACAAAGCTATCACTCTGTTGTTGTTGATCTTGAAAAGTGCCAATTGCACCGCCTTTCACCATGATCATTTCTTTGCTCTTAAGCACTGATACTGTTTGTTTGTTTAGCAACAGTTTCTTTGAAATTTGCTTTTTCATTTTTGCGTTTTTATATGTTTTGAAATAAGTGACACATTATATAATGTCCGTTCCGCCATTATTTGTGAAAAGATACCAAGGCTTTGACGGAAAGGCCTGGAACAATACCATTTGATAATGCTCCATACATACTAGCGTACGGCAGCGGCATCACAAACAATAAAGCTCGTGGTTACCCAATCGCAGATAAAACAGCTGATGGTTCTGGATGGGGCAATAGCGCCACCTGCGCCACCTTTGATGGCATTCATTTCATTGGCCTTCAATACTGATACCGTTTTTTTGTTCAGGAAAAGTTTTTTTGAATTTTGTTGCTTCATGTTCGTTATTTTTTAAGTGAATTAATGAATTGCGAAAGCTAGTAGGTTTTATAAGTGTGTTCTTTTTGCAAATTTACATGATGAACCAACCCTATTAATCATGTTATAAGTGTTTGGCCCGTCATATCATTGCGCTATCATTGATGTTTATTTCCCAAGTCCTTTTCATATTTCTTTGCTTATGAACAAAATACTGTTTTTTCGGCAGTGTTTTTTTAATAGCAAGATAAAAGGGCCGACAAGTAATTGGCGGCCCTTTACTAATTGTTTATTAAATGTTCACATTTTGTGGCTGAAAAGTAGTGTTGGTGCCATTAGTGGGGCATGGACCAAAGCAAGAACCGCAAGCCACAAAGCTATCGCTTGGCCCACAGATAATCCTGCTACCATTTAATTGGATGGGAACCGCTACAATTGCACCGCCTTTAACCATCGCCAATTCATTGGCCTGTAATACAGAAACGGTTTTTTTATTTAATACCAGTTTTTTTGAATTTTGCTTTTTCATTTTACTTTTTTTTACTGTTAAATAATCAGCATGCACCCTACACCGCTGCGATCATTTACGTTAACAACACATCTTGCATGGGGTCATACCGTATTCCTTATGGTTGATGCTTGAACCCAGGCGTTATTCATTTCAGCAAATATGCTGCCAATACGACAGGCGGACGATGATAGTTGGTTGCAGCGTGGTATTGGTACCATTGGAAGTACATGGCCCAAAGCAAGAGCCACATTGAATAAAGCTGTCGCTATGCGGGTTGGTAATAACCGTAATAATGGTACCACCGCCCTTTAGCATTGCCATTTCTCCCGTTTTTAATACTGAAACTGTTTTTTTGTTGAGCAACAGTTTTTTTGAATTTTGATGTTTCATGCTGTTGTTTTGTTGGTTAATTAAAAGGGGTTGCCCCGATGGAGATAACTACCATCAGGGCAACCGAGATAACTTCATTAGAATTGAGCTATTGAAATTGGCATGTCCTTGGGACATACAGTAGAGTTGGTAGCGCAATCGCCAAAGCAAGAGCCACAAGCCACAAAGCTGTCGCTACGTGGGTTGGTAATAGCAATAAGCGCACCGCCTTTAACAGCCACCATTTCATTGGCTTGTAATACGGAAACTGTTTTTTTGTTCAGTACTAACTTTTTGGTTTGATTCTGTTTCATTTTGTTTAATTATTGTTTGTTAAAAAATAGAAGTTTTTATATATGCTGTCTAGCAAGCGCTAGATGCTTCGCTTTAGGCAGGTAATGCTTAAAACTTGGCCGTATCGGGCGCATTCATTTGTTGTACACAAACTGTTGAGTTGGTGGCGCAGTCGCCAAAGCATGAGCCGCAGGCCACAAAGCTATCGCTACGGGGATTAGTGATGGCGATAAGCGCACCGCCCTTTACGGCAACCATTTCGTTTGCTTGTAGTACGGAAACCGTTTTTTTGTTCAGTACTAGTTTTTTTGTTTGATTTTGTTTCATTTTTGCTTTTTTGTTTGATAAAAATATATCGAACCATGCCATATTATGGCGATCATCCGTTTTATTAGGCCACAGTGTCCGGTGGAACGTCAACACTTGTTTGGCAGCCACCAAAGCAAGAACCCCCACAGGCAATTACTTGGCTATTACAAATATCAGAGTTGGCTCCACCGCCTTTTATTGTCAGCAATTGATGCGCCTGCAGTACCGATACGGTCTGCTTATTCAATATCAATTTTTTTGGCTTTTTTGTTTGTTTCATTTCCTTTTTTTATAATAAAATAAGCAGAGCGGCTGGTTAACCGCTCTGCAAAATAAGATCAGCATTCAACCTGAGCCGTACTGGGCAGGCTGTAAGGACATTCTGCGAAGCAAGAACCACCGCAAGCGGTATAATTGCTATTGCAAGCTTGATTGGTGCCGCAGTATTCCGCTGCATTTACACCACCTTTAACATGCTCCATTTCCTTGCTTTTCAGCACAGAAACGGTTTGCTTTTTAAGCGAAAGTTTCTTGTTTCCTTTTGTCTGTTTCATTTTACGTGATTTTTTATTGATAAAAAGTATAGGCAATATTGCCGCAACCCTAAATGGCCTGAAATAATCGGTTTATAATGCTTCGGGACCTTGCTCCTGTACATAGCTGGGCAAGCTTACGGGGCATTCTTGAAAACATGACCCACCGCACATAGCATATTGGCTGGTACAGCCTTGATTGGTACCACAATATTTTTCGGCAGCCTGGATACCGCCTTTTAGGTACAAGGTTTCACGGTCTTTTAGTACCGATACCGTTTTCTTATTCAACAAGAGCTTTTTGATTTGTTTTGTTTGTTTCATTTTACTTGTTTTTAGCTGAGCGGCTGATGAAAGCCACACAAAGTGATGGTTTGTTTAAGTATAATAAATAAGCCCCAATGGTATGGGGCCGAAATATTTTAGTACGCTTCTTGTTGGTTGATGGTTGTGTTGGTGGCACAGGCGCCAAAACAAGAACCACATTGAATAAAGCTATCGGAACGGGGATTGGTAATACCGCTTAATGTGTTTACAGCACCGCCTTTTATGGCTGCCATTTCTTGGGATTTAAGCACAGACACCGTTTTTTTCTTCAGGAGCAATTTCCTGGCGTTCAAATTCTTTTTCATTGTTTTGTATTTTAAGTTAACCGATTTACATGTTCATCACCATAGAAGGGCGTATTGCAAAATACCCATACAATCAAGCAACCGCGAAATCCCGAGCCAAAGAAAACATTTACAATTAGTATGGTACATCACACGGTGTATGTAATTACCATTATGCCTTTGTATTAGCTTGCTTTTCCTGTTACACGGGCATTTAAACCTAGTTCATCATCATCTACAAGATGTAGTTTTCCAAATATTGGACTTGAAGTTATACTTTTTTTGAATTGCGACAAAATTTAATTAAAAAATTTTGTCCACCCCACTGCCACCAAGCCTTTACCGAGTGTTTTGGGCGATTGGGAAAGCGGGATTTTTATCATTCTGACAATAAAAAAAGGGCCTACTGTTTAAAATCAACAGCAGCCCTTTCTTTTTTGAACCGATTATTTTGCGCTATATCACTTAACGATCACCAATTGTTTGCTAGCGGCAACTTTGCCATTTACGGCAAATGTATATACATAGGTACCGGGTTCCAAATCACCACGGTTTACCACCACTTTATTCAAGCCCTTGGCCACATTGTTGAACACTTTGCGCACCCTACCCTGTTGGTCGGTTACGGTAATGCTAGCTGTACCGGCATCGTTGCATTCGTAAAAGATTTCTGTGTAACCATTGCTGGGGTTGGGAACGTTCTGCAGCAATTTGGTACCGGGGAAATCATTACGGGGAGTTACGGCCAATGCCACTTCAGGATTGGCAGTGCGGGCACCGGTAACCACGGGGTTAGTAGTGGTAACGGGTGTTTTGGGAGCCTCTACACCCAGCATTTCAGAAACCTTGGCACTCCAAGCATCATAAGCTACAATCCTAGCCGACTGTGCGGCCACTATCTCATTCAGCTTGTCAATCTCAGCCTGTTGGGCAGCAATAACAGTTTGTTGTTTTTGTGCATTGGCCACCAATATGGGCACTACTTGCACATAGTCAACTACCATACGCCTGTCTTCTAATGTGGAAGAGATGTTTGCCAATTTACCACGGGAAACTTCTTGTGCAATAAAGCCGTACTGTGGTATTTTATTAATCACAGCACCGGTTTCAGCATCTTTTTGCAAGAAGGTATAATGCCTTGGCCTCAATGAGTTCAGCAAATCAGGGGCATCGGTAATATCCACCACATCTGCCTTGTGCGAACTATCTGAAATCCAGAAATAGTTATCGGCCAATACACTGCCGCTCCTTACATCCAAGCGGATGGCGGTATTAAAGCCACTGCCTGCAATAAAGTTACCAATAGCAAAGCTAACTGGGATAGTAGGAACGTTGATGCCTACATGCCCACCACCAATCATGGTCATTACCTTTTTGCGCAGGTTGATATTGTTGGCACCAGAACGGAAATAAAAAGCCAACCTGTCCTGTATATTACCTGTGAAGCCAGCAGGGAAAGCAGCCCCAGGATTGTAATTCAGGTCCTGCCATTGTATTTCGGCCTCTTGTTGACCATTGGTTGCTTGGTTAGTGGTATTCACCGTAAAGTTGGCGGCAATCAAAGGCGCTGTAGCAGCGGTATTACCAGCTTGTGTACGGAAACCATGCACAGGCAGGTTCAACACTGAGTTACCCTCTTGGCCCATGGCCGAAAATGTAGAGAAGGGGATATTGGCAGGCGTACCATTGTTGATGATAAACATGCTACGGAAGGGTGAAAAACTGGGAGAGCCTACCGCACCAGTTGCATTTACAAAAAAGGTAGACAAGGGGTTTTCGTCGTTAATGCCCACAGCCCCTTTAGAAGGATCGGCAGAAAGCAATACCCTTGAATTGTTGATCAAAGAGCCAAAAAAGCCCTTCATCAAAATGCGTTGGTTCACATCATAGCCTGCATTGCTGGTTGAGCCCAAACCGATAATCAAATCTTTGGTAGGAGCTACACGGGTAACAGACTCTAGGTTGTAAAAAGCGTAACGGTCGTTGCGGTGCATGCCCATGCCGTAAATGCCCGCCACACTTGGGTTTTGGCCCAAACCTATCCACTGGTCGGCTACAGTAAAGTTGCCATAGATACCCGTTTGTTTTTGTGCGATGGCACCGCCGGATACACGGAGTTTAAAATCATTTTGAGGAAGCACACCAGCGTTCAAACCTGCCGCAGGCAAGATTTCGCCGATGGAAGTGCGGTTAAGACGGTAGGTATTGGTGTTACCGGCTATATTGTACTCCAAACCGGGTTGTGGCAGCCACACCTGAGCTTGTGCGGCAATGCCGATTACACTTGCAATAAGCAAGGATCCTACATGTTTTGAATTGAATTTGATCATGACGTTTTTAGTTTAGATGATGTAATTGTTATTGATAGAAAATAGTTTTCCCTTTGGATAATATGTCCATTAACTCCTGCCAATAAAGTGAATCTTAAGCCTGTCTGTTTTTTCTGGTAATATGTTCTTAAGTAGCGCTACTGTCGATATATTTTAACAGGATTGATGTTTTTTTGTTTAAAGAAAAAAAATAAATGTGGCACAAAAATAAACAGCCAAAATTGAAAATAAATATTAAATTATTGATATACAATATTTTATGCCACTAAATAGGATTGAAATAAATTTAATTGTTAAACAATTTAAGGGTAAAATTTAAACACAAAGCGTAAAATTAGAACGGTTCCGCTCGTCCTTGTAGAATGATAAGGGTAAGGTGGTGTTGTAAAGGCCAGCATTGAACCAAGCGGTCGGGGCAGTGGTTGCCAATTAGCTTTTATTTACAGGGCCAATTAATATCTTGAAAAAAGGATGACACTATTCCTGTTGCTGCTTACATTTGTATAGGGAGTTGATGTACCCCAAACTTGGGCCAACGGTATCTTGCCTTTGGCGATGCTTTTACAATTAAACTGTGTAATTAATTATGAGTACGAATAATGGGTTGATGGCAGCAGACAAATTTGCACATTACTTAGCGGAGCTAAAAGCATTGCTCGACAAAGCGGGCAAGCAAAAAAATCCGGCGCTATGGCTCTTCCGCAACAATGTACGCACCCCACTGTTTATGTTGGAGGGACTGAGCAGGCTATATGCCAACCTCCACAATAAAAAGCGTTTTGAAAAAATGAAGGCGCAATTCAAACTGCTAGAAGATACGTTGGGCCATATTGACCATTACACGGCCATGAGCACCGAACTGGCGGCCCATAAAAAAGTGCCGGTGGCCGTTATCAAATATTTAAAAGCACAAACCACTGCCAAGCTGGCCTACCTAAACGAAGTGCTGGTAGACAAGAACTGGCTGGATACCGAACACAAGCGCATCAAGAAAATAAGTGCCAAACTGGCTGATGCCGATTGGTTGGATGCCAATGCCGACTTAGATGCCATACAAAAGGAACTGCAAAAGGAAATAGCCGAGATTACCGAGTTTGTAATGGATACCAACTTCCATTTTAACAATATGGAAGCCGATGTACATGAATTGCGGCGCAAACTGCGTTGGTTGAGTATTTACCCCAAGGCACTGCTGGGAAGCATTCAATTGAGCAGCGCCAAAAAGCCAGCCAAATACTTGGAAAAGTATTTTACCGAACCCATTCTTACATCGCCCTACAATATAATGCCACCAGCGCCCCTTGGCATGCCCATATTGCAATTGGACAGAAACCATTTTTTTGCCCTGAGTTGGATCATTGCCGAACTAGGTAAATTAAAAGACCAAGGCCTACGGATCATGGCTTTAAAAGAAGCGCTGGAGCATACCGAAAAATTGAACGAGGCCGAAGCCTACAAAAAAGCACACCAATTGTGCGGCAACAAAACCCCGGGCATTTTACCACTATTGGACAAAGCTGAACTGATTACCAAAAAGTTTTTTGAAGAGGCTAATTTGGTCCACCTCATCAAAGCAACATCGTAATAGCAATGAAACGGATAGCCCTTTTATTGCTGCTGGCATTACCGATGCTGGTGTGTGCCCAAACTGTGCCCATTGATACCGACCGCCCCGACCAAACGGAAAGCGCCTTTTTGGTGCCCAAGGGATGGCTGCAGTTTGAAATGGGGTTCAACAAACATGGCAGCAACCAATACTTCCCCGAAGAAAGGCTGTTGCCCACCCTGCTGAGCAAATATGGCATCAACAAACACATTGAGTTGCGCCTGATTACCACCGTACAGTCGGTAAAAGCTTACACGCCAGCCAAAGGCAATTATTGGGAAACGGGTTTGCAACCCGTGGAAGTTGGGGCCAAGCTGCATATTGCCGAGGCAAGTGGTTGGCGGCCACAAACCGCCTTGATATTTCATTTTGCGCTCCCAAGGATGGCTTCCCCTACCAAACGCATCAATCGGCTGGCGCCCAACTTTAGGTTTACCATGCAAAACAGTATTACCGATGCCATGGCCATTGGGTACAATCTGGGGGCCGAATGGGATGGCTTTACCAATACACCCGCTTGGATTTACACTTTTGCACCGGGTTTTAAAATCGGCAAAACTTGGTACGGGTATGTGGAAGCTTTTGGGTCGGTAATGAAAAATGAAAAGCCCCAGCACAGCGTGGATGCCGGTATTGCTTGGTATGCTAGTAGTGATGTAAAAATTGATTTTTCCGGTGGTAAGGCCCTGAACAACTATGTACTGCCTTGGTATGTGGCCGTGGGTGTTTCTGCAAAGCTGCAAGTGAGCAAAAAGAAAAATTAACCGGTTGTGCAGTAGACCTCTTGCATAATTCGCTATTTGGCCTTTGACCTCACCTTTGATTCCTCTCCCGAGGAGAGGAAAAGGTGAATTATGCAAGAAGTCTAATAAAGCGCTGATGCTATTTATTATCCTATACGCTGAGGAAGGAATGGATATACTTTATCAAGGAATTCTTTTATGTGCAACAAGCAAAAAGAAATGACAGGGATTACTTGCGTTAGCAGACCTCAACCCTATCCCTTCTCCCGAGGAGAAGGGCAATTACGAAGACCGTAGCGAAGCCTTCGGGGCGGTCATCGCTTTGGTCTTCGAGTCCCCCTCCCACTTTGGGGAGGGGGTTGGGGGAGAGGTATTTGCAAACTCTCATTGGCAATAGTTATGACATGAACCGCTAAACAAAAACCCAAGCAGTTAAATATCATAATTTTTTGCACCTTTGCAATATGCAACCAACCGTACAACAGCAAGCCATTTTACAAACCAGTGGTAACCTCGTCATCAATGCGGTGGCAGGCAGTGGCAAAACCACTACCTTGATGGAATATGCCAAAACGCGCCCCGCCAACAGCCGCATTTTGTATTTGGCTTTTAACAAAACCGTTAAAACAGAGGCGCAGCATAAGTTTGCCGCTGCCCAATTAAACAATGTAAAAGTTGAAACAGCCCATTCGCTGGCATTTGATTATGTGGTAAAGTATAGCCGCTACAAAGTGGTGCAGGGTTATAAAAGCCACGAATGGCTCGATTTGTTGAACATTGATACAGGCGACCGCCATACCGACTATATCATTGCCTCACACATCAACAAATGCATTGGATTTTTTTGCAACAGCAAGGCTGCCAAGGTGCAAGAACTGGATTATGCGGCTACCATTGCCGACCCCAAGGCCCGTACATTCGTCAACAATTTTTACAGCCTCATTGAGCGCTTTACCCGTGAGGCCTTGGCCAAAATGGAAAAAGGCGATATTGCCATTACCCATGATTTTTATTTAAAGAAATTGCAACTGGCCAAGCCTCAATTGCCTTACGATTACATCCTTTTTGATGAGGGGCAGGATGCCAGTGCCGCCATGTTGGATGTGTTTTTGCACCAGCCCGCTACCAAAATCATTGTGGGCGATGTGCACCAGCAAATTTATGGATGGCGCTATGCCATTAACAGTTTGCAACAGGTGGATTTTGATAAGCTGTACCTTACCCAGAGTTTTCGTTTTGATGAAGAAATCGCCTTGGTGGCCAACCGCATATTGGCTTGGAAAAAACATTTGCAACTACCGCCAGCCGAAAAAATAATTGGGGTGGGTCAACCCGGCGTGGTCATATCGCAGGCCACTTTGGGGCGCACCAACCTCCAACTGTTGCTGAACGCCATTGTACAGGTACAGCAAGGGTTGAGCAAACTGCATTTTGAAGGCAATATCAATAGCTACACCTTTGCCGACGAGGGTGCTTCCTTATATGATATCCTGAACCTGCACAGCGGCAAAAAATCGCAGGTAAAAGACAAGTTGATTGCCGAAATGAAAAACATGCAGGAGTTGGAAGACTATATCGAAAAAACCGAAGACCATTCGATGGGGCTGATGGTGGAAATAGTAAAGCAGTACGGCAACCAACTGCCTGCCCTCATCAGCGATCTCAAAAGCAAGCATACGGCCACGAGGGAAGAAGCCGAAATGGTTTTTAGTACGGTACACCGTTGCAAGGGTATGGAGTACGACAGTGTAACCCTGTTGAACGATTTTATATCGGAAGATAAATTGCAAAAAGCGGTTGCGCAGGAATCCGCAACGTCCAACACCGCATTGGCTTATGGCCGCTTGTCGGAAGAAGTGAACCTGCTGTATGTGGCCGCTACACGTGCCAAGAGCCGGTTGGCCATGCCCCCCGAAATCAATCCCCTACAAAGCTTGGTGCTGGCCCCCACGCCCACCCTACCGCCGTCACCCTCCACGGGCAGTGCCAGGAATAGCCGTTTTGCCAACGATTGGGACATATACAACCGCCACATGATAGACGATAAAAGTTCCGCCCCACCACGCCATAAACCCGGCAATAGCGGCAAACGGTGGACGGATGAGGAAACCACCCAACTGAGCGATCTGTATCTCGGCAACAAACCCTTGGTGGCCATCGCCCGGGAGCTGGGCCGCGGCCAAAATGCCGTGCGGATTAAACTGCAACAGATAGGGTTATTGGAGGAGGGCGACATCTTTTAATATGGTACCCCTGCCTACGGTAGCTATCCCTTACCCAAATTTTCAGGGTTCGTCAATTCATAAACACTTGCCGCATTGCAAAGCTGCCGATAGCCCTGCCAAACGGTTTTCAGTCCCGGTGGGCCGTCCGATTTCCGGCCCAAATGCCCGCCGAGCCGCCCGATCCACAAAACCGCCTGGTACAGGTCCGGTGGTTCGGACGGCAGGACGGGGCTCTTATTGATCAGGATATATAGCGTTTTCCACTGGGCCGCCGTAAGGACCAACTCGCAACTGGC